>JBGAHA010000018.1:0-61821 GCA_044226385.1 Phycisphaerales bacterium | reverse complement strand
CCGCCGCCGCAGCACGCACCAACACAACCCAGATGTCGCGGTCCACACTTGCCTCCTTCCTGAATCTCACTTCAGGACGCAAGTGTGGCCGCTTGAACAGGTTGGCGCAAGTTAGTCGGCGCTACGCGCGAAAAGCTCCGAAGTCACGGAGTCACGGAGTCACGGAGTGGGGGTCTGGGTTTGACCCAGAGGGACATCATGATGTCGTCGCAGTAGCGGCCGGCGGGGAATTTGTACTCGGCGACGCGGCGGGCTTCTTCCGCGAAGCCGAGCCGCTGGTAGAGGGCGACGGCGCGGGTGTTCTCGGAGAGGACATTGAGGCGGACTTTCTCGATGTGAGGATGGGCGCGGGCCCAGTCGAGCATGGCATGGATGAGGGCGGCGCCGATGCCGCGGCCTCTCCAGTTTTCGGCGACGGCGATGCCGAAGCGGCCGCGATGACGGATTCTTCGCCGGGCGGGGGCGACGAAGTCCAGGCCGCCGATCACGTGGCCTTGATTCTCGGCGACGAGCCGGAGGCGCTGCGGATCGGCGGAGAGAAGTTCGATCTCGTTGATCAGCGCCTGGACGTCGGCGGGCACTTCGTCGGGCTCGGCGACGCTCAATTCCCAGGCGGCCATCGTGCGATTGAAGGCGAGCAGGGCGGGGGCATCGGCGGCGGTTGCCGAGCGGATGCACAGCGTGCCGAACTTGAGCTCGATGTTGCGGGAGAGCAGGAGGGCCATGACGGCTCCTGAAGGATCGGTGCGTCGGCGCGGTGGGGCGATTCTCCGCGGGTTACAGGGGCTTGCCGCCCGCTGGAGGGTGCATGAACGAGTGCATCAGAGCGGGCGACGGTTGTGGGCGATGTAATCGGTGGTGGC
Source organism: Phycisphaerales bacterium (assembly GCA_044226385.1). Lineage (GTDB taxonomy): Bacteria > Planctomycetota > Phycisphaerae > Phycisphaerales > UBA1924 > JAEUJB01. The sequence continues at coordinate 60,958 of JBGAHA010000018.1, read as the reverse complement.
GCGTCTGCCGCCGGCCTCGGTGACCAGGCGGGCAACCTGCCCACGGTGGTAGGTGGAGTGGTTGAAAACGTGGGTCAGGACTTCGTCCACGCGGCTGGAATAGCGAACACCCTCGCTGCTCGCGTAGATCACATCCCGGTCGAGCTCGGCGGGTGAGAGTCGCAGCAGGTACTCGTGCCAGGACTTGTCGAGCTCGGCGGAAACCTCGCGCAGCTCGGTGGGCTTCCAGGCGGGGAACCAGTCGGCGGGCTTATCGACGCGGCCCTCGATGCGGGCCATCCACACGCGGCGGGCGATCTGGATATGGGCGATGATCTGCAGTGCTCGCGTGAACGCGGGCCCGGCGGTCTGTTCCGCTGGGACGGTGGAGAGCGAATCAATGACGGCGCCGGTGGCCCAGGCTTCGTAGCCGAGCATGCCGAGGAAGTGGGTGATGCGGTGGTCGGTCATGGGAATGCAAAATAGGGGCAAAGCGGGCAAATGGGGCAAAGGCGGCAAATCCAGCGGCACAGAGGGGAATGTTAGCGGGGGGCGGTGATGAGTCGTTTCATGTCGTGGACGGCGGCGCGGAGGCCGGTGTAGATGGCGCGGCTGACGATGGAGTGGCCGATGTGGAGCTCGGTGATGCGGGGCAGCTGGGCGATGGGGGCCACGTTGTGGTAGTTGAGGGCGTGGCCGGCGTTGAAGCGCATGGAGCTGGAGGTGATGAATTCTCCGGCCTGGGCGATCTTGTCGAGCTCCACGCGGAGCGGGTCGCGGATGAAGTCACCGCCGGCGGCGGCGAAGGCGGCGGCGTAGGGGCCGGTGTGAATCTCGCAGGCGTCAAAGCCGGCGTCGGCGGAGGCCTGGATCTGGTCGGCATCGGCGTCGATGAACGCGGAGCAGACGATGCCGGCGGCCTTGAGCTTGCGGACAACGGATTTGAGGCGTTTGAGGTCGGCGGCGACGTTGAGGCCGCCCTCGGTGGTGACTTCCCGGCGTCCTTCGGGGACGAGGGTGCACATGTGGGGGCGCAGCTTGCGTGCGATCCCGATCATCTCGTCGGTCGCTCCCATCTCGAGGTTGAGCCGGACCTTGATGAAGGGGGCGAGGCGCTGGACGTCGTGATCCTGGATGTGGCGACGATCTTCGCGGAGATGGACGGTGATGATGTCGGCGCCGCCGAGTTCGGCCTCGTGGGCGGCGCGGACGGGGTCGGGTTCGTCCCCGCGGCGGGCCTGGCGGAGGGTGGCGACGTGGTCGATGTTGACGCCGAGAAGTGGCATGGGCGGATGGTAGGGATGCGACGCGGTGGGGGGCTGCGCGGGAAGTCGCGACGCTACAGTTGGGCGTGATACTGCTGATCGACAACTACGACAGTTTTACCTGGAACCTCGTGCAGCGGTTCGGGGAGCTTGATCCCTCCCTGGAGCTGGGGCGAGACCTGGTGGTCGTGCGCAACGACAAGATCTCCCCTGACGAGACGGAGAAGCTGGATGGCGGCCGGGGGCCTTCGCACCTGGTCATTTCTCCCGGGCCCTGCACCCCCAACGAGGCAGGGATTTCTGCGGCGATGATCGAGCGGTTTGGGGGGCGAATCCCTGTGCTGGGCGTGTGCCTGGGGCATCAGTGCATGGCGCACATGAACGGGATGACGGTGACGCGGCACGTGATCCAGATGCACGGCAAGACCAGCCCGGTGGAGCACGACGGGCAGGGGATCTTCGCGGGGCTTTCCCACCCGTTCACGGCGACGCGGTATCACTCGCTGGTGGTTCTGCCCGAAACGATCCCCGCGCCGCCGGCGACGAGGAACGGTGTGCCGAGCGAGGACGGCTGGGTGGTTTCGGCGTGGACGGACGAGCCCGACGGCAAGGGCGGGACGCGGCGTGTGGTGATGGGGCTGCGGCGGGTCTTCGCCGACGCCTCGAAGATCCCCATCGAGGGCGTGCAGTTCCATCCCGAGAGCTTCCTGACCGACGAAGGTCCGCGGCTGCTGCGGAACTTCCTGGAGATGGGCGGCGGGGTGCGGACGGGCGATCGGGCGGCGATCGCGAGTTGAATTGCGAGCGACTACGCGGGCTTTCAAGTTTGAATTCGCGGGCGCGGCCAGGTTGCCGCGTTTGAGGAGATGCGTTCATGGCGGTTACCGGATTTTCGATTCTGGCGGGCGCAGCATCGACCGACGCCAGTTCCCCTTTTCGCTCGCTGGACCCCGCGACGGGTGAGGCGAGCGAGCGGACGTACTACGCGGCGTCGAAGGCCGAGGTCCAGGCGGCGGCGGGCGCGGCGAGCGAGGCATCCGGGGCATATCAGGCGGTTGGTCACGCCGCGCGTGCGGAGTTCCTGGAGCGGTGCGCGGGGAACATCGCCGGCCTTGGAGATGAACTGCTGCGGATGGCGACCTCGGAAACGGGGCTTGCTGGACCTCGCATTGCCGGGGAACGCGACCGGACCGTGAATCAGTTCCGATATTTCGCGGGCTTGGTTCGCGAAGGGAGCTGGGTGGACGCGGTGATCGATCACGGGGATCCCGCGAGGACGCCGGTCCCCAAGCCCGATGTTCGCCGTGTTCGCAGGCCGCTGGGCCCGGCGGCGGTGTTCGGGGCGTCGAATTTCCCACTGGCCTACTCCGCGGGCGGCGGGGATACCGCCAGCGCGCTTGCCGCGGGTTGCCCTGTGGTGGTCAAGGGACATCCGTCGCACCCGGGGACGGGTGAGATGGTGGCGGCGGCGATCTCGCGGGCGGCGGCGGAGTGCGGGATGCCGGCGGGAACGTTCAGCTACCTGCACGCGGGCGGGTCGCGAGAGATGGGGGTTGGCAACGAGCTGATCACGCACCCGGGGATTCGTGCGGCGGGATTTACGGGCTCGTTTCGCGGCGGCATGGCCCTCGCGGAGCTGGGCGCCTCCCGGCCCGAACCGATTCCGGTGTTCAGCGAGATGGGGAGCGTCAACCCGGTCTTCGTGCTGCCGGGGGCGATGGAGAAGGATGCGGCGGGCCTGGCGCAGCGGCTTCACGCCTCGGTGACGAACTCCACGGGGCAGATGTGCACGTGCCCGGGGCTGGTGTTTGTCTGCCGGTCGGACGCCGCGGACGCATTCGTGCGGAAGCTGGCAGAGCTGGTTGTTTCGACCGAGGCGATGGTGATGCTCTCCCCGAAGATCCGGGAGGGGTACATCGCGCGGCTCGCGGCGATGGCGAGCGTGCCGGGGGTCAAGGAATCTCGCGGCGGCTCGCACGAGCGTGCGAAGACGCACGGGGATCACGAGTCGCCCGCGGGCGCGTACGGTCGGCCGGCGATGCTGGCGGTGACCTTCGAGGCGTTCCGGACGGATCACACGCTGAGGGAAGAGTGCTTCGGGCCGGCGACGGTGGTGGTGGTGTGCGACGGGCCGGGCCAGCTTCTGGAAGCGGCGGGAATGGTTGACGGAAGCCTGACGGGGACCATCTGCCTCGACGCGGGGACCGAGCGTGAACTGGGCGCCCGTGTGCGAGACGTGCTGGAGCGCCGGGTGGGCCGGCTGGTCTTCAACGGTGTGCCGACGGGCGTGGACGTGGTGGGGGCGATGGTGCACGGCGGCCCATATCCGTCAACGAACCAGCCGCACACTTCCGCGGTGGGCTCCCTGGCGATGCATCGGTGGTGCCGGCCGGTGTGCTACCAGAACTGCCCGGACGAGATGCTGCCGGAGGAGCTGAAGGAAGCCAATCCGCGGGGGATTCGGCGGGTGGTGGATGGAGTCTGGACGTAATCGTTCAGTCTCTGTTGTTGGCGTCCAGGGTAGACCTGTGGATGCGGAGGAGCGCCTTGGAGATTTTCTCCCTTTCCTTGTATTCCTTGCGCGTCGGCAGTGCGCTTGCGTCGGAGAGCTGGCGTTTCCAGTGCGGGTGCGACTTGAGAACGGCGGAGAAGTAGTCCATTTCGCGCATGCGCGTGATAGCGCCGTTGATGGCCTTGCCGAGCTTGGCGCCTTCGTCTGGGTGTAGGGCGAAGCAGACGTCAAAGAGCGGTTTGACGGCGGCCTTGATCGGCTCCCAAATGCGGAGGGAGGGGTGCTGCTTCATGGCGCGGGCGGCGGTGACCGAATCTGTGGCGAAGGCTCGAATCCTGGAGGGTGTGGGGTTGTTGACGATGTCCACGACGAGTTTCTTATAAATGTGCTCGAGTCCGCCCTCCATGGGGGTGTGGGTGACGGCGAGGGTTCCCCATGACGTATCGCTGCCCCACGGGGCGGAGAGGCGGGAAAGGGAGCGGCCGACGCGTGTCGCGGTGTGCACGAGTTCGAGCTCAAGGGGTTTGGTCGTCTGAGCGCGTGAGGTCGCGGCCCTTGTGGTCTGATTGAAAACGCGTTCCAGGGTCCTGAGGTGCGCGTGATCGACGAGGAGAGCGGGCGTAACGCGGACCTCGGGAATGGGGGCGGAGGTCCAGAGGTCGTAGACGTGCGGGTCGATGCGGACGTACTGGCAGGCGAGCATGTCTATTGCGCCGGTCCAGAGGGCAACGGTCGCGTTCTCGAGAGTGAGCTCGATCCAATCGGGCTCGACGCCGAGAAAATCGCAGGTGAGTTTGGTGATGTTGCGGGAGATGCCGTCGGGTTCCTTGCCGGCCGCTTTGTAACAAAATGGCTGATACTCGAACCATCCGATCCTCAGCGTGCGGTCGCGCTGTCCGGCGAGGCGGTGCCAAACCATATCACGTCCAGGTGAGGCGAAGCGGTAACCGGCGGCCTCGAGAAACTCGCCGAGTACGTGCTCGATGTCCTCGACGCCCTGGTAACGGGGCGCGGCGTGGAGGTTGAATTCTTGCTCGGCGGAGTGAGTGTTCGTGGAGGTCGGGGCCGGCCGCGCGGTGCCGTAAAGATCGGCGAATGCGAAGGCGAGTCGGGCGACCTCGGCCCTGGAGATGTAGCGGCTCTGGCGGTTTTTCCACGCCAGAATCTTCTCGTAGGAGAGTTCGCTGCGCACGGCGAGCGTTTGCACTGTCACCCCGAGGAAGTCGAGGTGGAACTTGATGCGGTCAGCGAGTTCCTGCGGAACCTTGTTTGCTGACCGTTTCAATTTCGTGTCTGGCATGACTCCCCCCTCGTTCTACCTTGGGCGTGCGATTTTGCATGGTAGCATTTACGAACTGCGCGACAAGCCTGCGATTTTGTCGGACCGAATATGAGGGTTTACCCAAAATGATCCATTGAACGACGCATGTCGGGATGTAGGCTGATCCTGTCGTCGGTGTGGGTGTCGTTCTTTCACCATTCACCAAGGGGATCGTTCAATGGGGACCATGAACACGTACGCGTACAGCGATGTGATTGGCGGAATCAGGAAGCCTTCCCGGGGTTGGTTCAAGGTCATGGCGGTGACGCTCTCGGCTGCGGCTCTGTTGACGGTGGGGATCGCCAAGCCGCTGATCTCCCAGGCGAACCAGCGTGCGCAGACCGCCGAGGAAGCGAGCGAGCGGATGCGGCACCACAATGCCCAGCTCATGCAGGACTACAGCAAGACCGAACGGGAGTTGAACGCCACTCAGGAAACGCTGAAGGAAGAAAGGGCACGATCTCTCGAGGCGCTCGATGAGCGTCAGAGAGCGCTGGACGCGGCCGCCGCGAGGGCGGACGTTCTGGGGGCCCAGGTCGGCAAGCTCGAATCGCTTGTCACGAACATGCAGACGGTGGCGAAAAAGACCCAGGACGACAATCTTCGCCTCGGACGTGAGGTCGCCCAGGCCCGCAAGGCAGCGGATGAACTGCAGGGAATGGTGGAGCAGTACAAGGCCGAAGCGGGCGACGCCGTACGTGAGAATGCCGAGCTCCGTAAGCAGGTGGACGTGCTGTCGGGCAAGATCGTCCTCGCCGCACAGACCCTCGACCGCATGGGTGAGGAACTCGAACGACTGAAGGCAGAACGCGATGAGGCTCGCGAGGCCGAACGTGCGTCTCGAGCCCGGGAGGAAGCAGGCCGGGCCCGCATTGAGGCGCTGGACAACACTATCCGGGCTCAGCAGAATCAGTTGGCCGAGTTCCAGCAGCAACGCGAATCCGGCCGAACTCCTCCCCAGAGCATGGACGGGCAGGGGAATGGATCACTCATCATCAGGATCATTGAAGTCAGGCAGTATCGACGCTCCCTGACCAAGCGGGGGATGGCCGAGAAGGCCAACATTCCTCTTGGAACGCTGTTCGACGGCATCGGCGATCTCTTTGTAGGGGCCGGAGAGGCGATCGGTGGAAAGGGCGGTGAGCTGTACTGGCGCGCGGTGATGTCGGATGGAAGCACGCGCGACGTTTCGCAGAGCGAAATGTACGAGCTTCGCGGCCGGAACGTTCGCTTCGTGATCGTGGACGAATAACGCGTTGCCAACGAACAGGCCTTGGGTCGCACGCCAGAACGTGCGGCCCTTTTCATTTGAGCGCAACGTTGCGGCGAGTTTCCTGGGAAGCGATTTCCGCGCGGATGATGGCGACCACGTCTGCGGCATCTCGCAGCGTGGTTGGGGGTTGTGCCGTGTTCGCGAGTGCCCTGAGAAACTCCACCGCCTGCGGTTCGTAGCCTGCGCCCGGTGGGAGGACGACATCTTCGACCGTGCCGTCCTTGATGAGACGGACCTGCGGGGTGCGGGTGAGGTCGAAGTCGGCGATCGCGTGCTCGAACTCCACCAGGTACTGCATGCGGAAGGGGAAGCCGGGGGACGTGAGCCATGCGCCGGTTGCGGTGATTCGCCTCGGCGGGAAGGGCTGTCCGGGGACGCTGGAATACTCGTAGAGTGTCGTGACGCCGAAGTGATCTCCCGCGGAGAAGACCGAGGCGGGCTTGCCGAAGAGCCAGAAGATGAAATCGACGTCGTGCACGTGCAGGTCGAACATCGCCCCGCCGGAGCGGGCGGGGTTGAGGTAGAACTCGGGGGACCAGGAGGGGCGGCTGCCGATGCGGGTGAACGAGGCGCTCAGGACGTTTCCGTAGCGGCGTGACGCCACGGCGTTTTTCAGCCAGACCCACGCGGGCCAGAAGCGGATGCACATGCCTGGCATGCAGAGCCGCTTGGCCGCCGCCGCGGCTTTTTCGAGTTCCTGGATGGTTGTCACCTCGAGGGCGACGGGTTTCTCGACCAGCACGTGCTTGCCGGCGGCGAGTGCGGCGTGGGCGAGCGGCCCGTGGCTGTCGGTCGGGGTGCAGATGACGACCGCATCGATGGCGGGATCGGCGAGGAGTTCCTGTGCGGTTGCGTAACCCCGCACGCCGTGGAGGGGATTAGGCTGGTCAGGGCCGGTGGTGACCATGTTGCCGACGGCGGTTGAATTCCCCGTGCGGCGTTTTTCGTCGGCATCGGCGACGGCGGCGATGGTGCAAGGGGAGCCGGCGGCCTGGGCGGCGCGGAAGGCGGCGAGGTGGGTCTGTCCCATGAAGCCCATGCCGATGATGCCGATGGAAGTGGTGGGCATGAGGGATTCGCGGTTGGTGTCAGGCGGGGAAGTGGCGCTGGATGAGTTCGTGGGCCTTGATGACGTCCTGGACTCGTGCCGCGCCCGCTTCGCGTTCGATGACGAGATTGATGCCCTGACCGGCGTCGAAGCCGCAGGAGCGGTAGACGCCGAAGAAGGCCTTCCAATCGACCGCGCCGGCGCCCGCGGGGACTTCTTCGCCCCATGTACCGGGCGTCTTGGCGGGGAGCGCGTCCTTGATATGGATCTGTCGGACGGCCGGCGCGAGGGCACGCAGCGATGCGACGGGATCGCCCATGCCGTAGAGGATCATGTTCGCCGGGTCGAAATTGACGCCGACGGTGAGCTTGGGCGTGCGGGCGGCGAGGCTGGAATTGATGTCGACGAGGATGGCGAGCAGTGTGCCGGCGGATTCCTGCCCGGTCTCGAAGGCGATCTGCACGCCGTGGTCGGCAAAGATTTCGGCGAGCTGGCGGAGCCGGTCCAGGAGGATGGGCCGCCGGGGATCGGCGCGGTCGTGAGGAAGAAAGCCGGCGTGGAAGGTGACCAGGGTGATGCCCAGGCGCTTGGCGAGGGCGGCGTTGTGCTTTGCGGCGGCAAGGTTGTCGGGCCAGGTGTGGTCGGGAGCGATGCCCCCGGTGGCCTTGATGGTTTCCAGCGTTGAGTAGTCCTCTCCGGCGGTGCCCATCATGCCCGAGAGGATGGAGATGCCCCCCTCACGCAGGGCGGAGACGGTCTGGGCTTCGTCCCACGCGCCGGTGCGGATGGGATCGAGGGCGAGCTGGATGCTGGTGATGCCGGTGGGTTTGAGCTTCTCGACCAAGTTTCCGGGTCCGACGGGCAGCAGGGACCAGGAGCAGACGCCGACGCGGGGCCTCACGGGGCACCTGCCGGCCGGCGGGCGGTCTCACGGAAGAAGATGACGAAGATGACCAGGACGATCGCGGCGAAGCCGGCGGGGGCGATCCACAGGTTCTTCCAGTCGACGGTGGAGACGGCGACGGCGTTGGTGGTGACGGTGGTGGTGTAGTGGTCCCGGAGCATGTTGATGAGCTGGGCGCCCACGCCCAGTCCCAGGCCCTGGGTGATGAGGACGAGGAAGCCCTGGGCCTGGCCGCGGATCTCCTTGGGGGCCTCGCGGTCGACATAGAGGAATCCGGTGACGAAGAAGAAGTCGTAGCAGATGCCGTGGAGGATGATGCCCGAGAGGGTCATCCACATGACCTTGTCGTCGGCCGCGGCGGCGAAGAGGCCGTAGCGGACGACCCACGCGAGCATGCCGACGGCGAGCATCCACTTGACGCCCAGGCGGGCGAAGAAGGCGGGCATGAGGACCATGAAGATGATCTCGGACATCTGCCCGTAGGACATGGTGAAGGTGGCGTTGGAGAAGCCGGTGTATTCGACGAAGTTGCGCGCCAGGGCGTAGTAGCCGGCCAGCGGGATGCAGATGAGGAACGAGCAGATGACAAAGACGAGGTAGCTTCCGCGGCTGAGGAGCTTGAGGGAGTCCAGTCCGATGATTTCCCGGATGGTGATCCGCTTGCCTGCGGCGGGGGGCGGCGTGTGAGGGAGGGAGAAGGAGTAGAGGCCCAGGAGCACGGCGGCAGCGCCGGCGATGTAAAACTGCATGGGTGACTTGTCGCCCTCGGCGATCCAGGTGACCGAACCGAGCTTTCCGCCCACAACGATGTTGCCGACGATCCAGCCGATGGTGCCAAAGACGCGGACGAGGGGGAACTGCTTTTCTGGCTCGGACATGTTGTGGAAGCAGAGGGTGTTGGTGAGGCCCAGGGTGGGCATGTAGCAGAGCATGTGGGCGAGCAGGAGCAGGACGTAGGGGTGGAAGAAGGTCTTGGCGACGGTGGGGTCAAGCCCGCCGCAGACGGGCGGGACGGCCAGGAGGGCCAGGCCTCCCAGAAGGTGCATGGCGCCCAGGACGCGCTGCGTGGGGAAGAAGCGGTCGGCGATGATGCCCAGGAAGAAGGGTGAGATGACGGCGGCGATGGGTCCGACGGTGTAGGCCCAGCCGATCAGGTCGTTGAGGCCGGCGGTTCCCATCCAGCCGGTCATGGAGACGTACCAGGCTCCCCAGACAAAGAACTGGAGGAACATCATGACCGAGAGCTTGAACATGGTGCCCGGTGCGGCCGGCGTGTGGGTGTTGTCTGTCATCGTGTGGCTCAAGTGGGTGGGAAGGCGTTGTGAGAAGGGTGGTCCGGGACGGTGGCTGATTGGGTCGGCGTGGGAGACTGGTGCTGCCCCGGAGGTTCGGCTAGTCTGCTGCGGTGTCGATCATTCTCGGAGGTTTCGATGGTGCTGTGCGCGAATGCGGTCGGGACTCGTGCGGGAATCGGTCGCCGGAACTCGGCGGCGGCGTGGATAGGAGCTTCGGTGCTCGCCCTGGCGGCGTGCCTGACGCCCGCCGCGACGGCCGCGGGAACCGGCCCGGGGATGGCGCCGGAGGACGTCCGCGCGACAGTCTTACCGAAGCGGCACGAGTTTGCAAGGGTCCTGATGGGCGTGAAGGCGACCATCACCCTTTACAGCGCCGACCCTGACCGGGCCGAGGCTGCTGCGGCGGCGGCCTTTGACCGCCTGGCCGAGCTGGACATGGTCATGAGCGACTACCAGTCGCAGAGCGAACTGATGCGGCTGTGCGCGAGGGCAGGGGCAGGCCCGATTCCTGTGAGCCCCGACCTGCTGGACGTGCTTTCCAAGGCCCAAGAGGTAGCCGCCGCCACGGGAGGTCTCTTTGACGTTCGCGTGGGGCCTCTGGTGGGCCTGTGGCGAGAAGCCCGCAGGTCAGGCTCTCTGCCTACACCCGAAGCACTCGCCCAGGCCATGGAGGCCACCCACGGGGAGATGGTCATCGATCCCACGGCCCGCACGGTGACGCTGGCTCGCCGGGGAATGAAACTGGACCTGGGAGGGATCGGCAAGGGCTTCGCCGCGGCGGCCGCCCGGGATGTGCTGGTCGAGGCGGGTCTGCGTTCATGCATGGTTTCGCTCAGCGGGGATGTCGCGGTGGGGGACGCTCCGCCCGGGGAGACCGGCTGGCGGATCGAGGTGGACACAGGGTGTGGTCACGCCGGGACGATGGAATTGAGCCCGGGTATGTCGGCCTCGACGGCGGGGGACGTCGAGCAGTCCGTGGAGGTCGGCGGGGAGCGGTTCTCCCACATCATCGATCCCCGGACGGGCCTGGGATCACACCGGCGCGGCGGCGCGACGGTGGTCGGGCGAGACGGGGCGCTGGTGGACGGGATCGACGATGCGCTGTATCTCGCCGGTCCCGCGGAATCCGCGGACATGCTGAGGGCATTCCCGCAGCTTGCGGCGATGGTCGAGGAACGGGGCGAACTCGGCCCCGCTCGGCGAGTCGTCACCGGCGCGTTCCCCGCTGTCACGGAGGCGTCCTCCGGGTGGTTCGATCCCCAGAATGCTCCACCGGCTGGATTCGAAGCCCTCTTCAACGGCAAGGACCTGACCAACTGGCAGGGGTTGATCGATGGGCCCCCGATGGTCGCGGGATTGACGCCCGAGCAGCGTACCGAGGCCCAGAATCGCGCCAACGAGGACATGGCGAGGCACTGGCGGGTCGAGAACGGCGTCATCGTCTTTGACGGCCACGGCAACAGCCTCCAGACAGTGAAGAACTACCGTGATTTCGAGCTGTTTGTGGACTGGCAGATCGAGAAGGACGGGGACAGCGGGATCTATCTCCGCGGCTCGCCTCAGGTGCAGATCTGGGATAACCCCATCGGTTCGGGAGGGCTGTACAACAACCAGTCCCATCCTTCCAAGCCCCTGGCGGTCGCCGACCGGCCTCTTGGGCAGTGGAACCGGTTCCACATCATCATGCGCGGGGAGCACGTGACGGTGTATCTCAACGACGTGCTGGTCGTTGACGACGTGGTGATGGAGAACTACTGGGAGCGCGGCCGGCCGATCTACGGGGTCGGCCCCATCGAACTGCAGAATCACGGCAACACCCTGCGGTTCAAGAACATCTTCGTCCGGGAGCTTCCGCCCCTGCCCGAAAGCGCCGAGCCCGACGGGTACCGCATGTCGTGGTGGCGCGAGTCCCGGTTTGGCATGTTCATCCACTGGGGGCTGTACTCCGTCGCCGCCGGTGAATGGAAGGGCAAGCCGACGCCCGGGATCGGGGAATGGATCATGCACGACCTGCAGATCCCCGGGTCGGAGTACGAGACCCTCGCCCCGCAGTTTAATCCAGTGAAGTTCGACGCGGACCGCTGGGTGAAGATGGCCGCCGACGCCGGGGTGCGGTACATCGTCATCACGACCAAGCACCACGACGGGTTTTCGCTCTTTGATTCGGGGGTGTCGAAGTACGACATCATGGACGCGACGCCGTTCAAGCGCGACATCATGAAGGAACTCTCCCAGGCGTGCGCCAAGCATGGCGTGCGCATGTGCTGGTACCACTCGATCTGGGACTGGCACCACGCCGACGCGCAGTCGGCGGGGAGCTACGCCAAGTACGTGGACGTGCTGCGGGCGCAGGTGACGGAACTGCTGACCAAGTACGGACCGATCGGGGCGATGTGGTTCGACGGGGAGTGGGACAAGAACTGGACCAACGACATGGGCAAGGAGCTGTACGCGCTGTGCCGCAAGCTCCAGCCGTGGACGATCGTGAACAACCGCGTGGGCAAGGGTCGCCAGGGCATGGCGGGCCACACGGCGTCGGGGGATTTCCCGGGAGATTTCGGCACGCCCGAGCAGGAGATTCCGGCGACGGGACTGGCGGGTCAGGACTGGGAATCGTGCATGACGATGAACGATACCTGGGGGTTCAAGACCAGTGACACGAACTGGAAGTCGCCCCAGACGCTGGTGCGGATGCTGATCGAGACCACGAGCAAGGGCGGCAACTTCCTGCTCAACGTCGGGCCCACGCCCGAGGGCCTGATTCCCCAGGCGAGCGTGGAGCGGATGGGTGAGATGGGACGCTGGATGAAGGCCAACTCCCGCAGCATCTACGGGTGCGGGGCGGGGCCGTTCAAGCGGCTGCCGTGGGGCCGGTGCACGGCGAGGGAGGGCACGCTGTACCTCCACGTCTTTGACTGGCCCGCGGACGGCGTCCTGCACGTGCCTGGGCTGCTCAACGCGGTCCGGTCGGCCTCCCTGCTGGCGGGCGGCCAGAAGCTCGCCTGCGAGCGCGACGAGAACGGGTGGCGGATCTCGCTCCCGAAGATGGAGGCCGATCCGTACAGCACCGTGATCGCGCTGGAGATCGACGGCTTCCCGGCGGTGGTGGACGGGCCCATCCTCGCTGGCGCCGATGGCGTCGTGGAACTGCGTGCGTCGGACGCCGTGCTGGTGGGCAATTCCATCAAGCTCGAGGGCGGCGGGGCGGAGGCCAACGTCGGGTTCTGGATGGACGAGAACGCGCGGGTCGAATGGTCGGTCGCCGGGCAGAAGGCCGGCAGGTACCGCGTGGAGTTGAACTACGCGTGCGAGGAGCCGTCGGCCGGCTCGACGTTCGACGTGCGCATCGGGTCGTCCCTGCTCTCGGGGACGGTGGTGAACACCGGCGGATGGAAGAACTACACGACGGTGACGCTCGGGGAGGTCGAGCTGACCGGCGGCACGCGGGCGGCGGTGGTGGTGCAGGCAACCTCCAAGCCGGGCCTTGGGGTCATGAACCTTCGAAACCTGCGGCTGCTTCCGACGAAGTAAGCGGCGGCGGGGGCGCCGCCCCCGGCGGACAACCCGCCGGGCCACTATTCTCACGGTCGCAGACGCACGCTCGCGGGATCCGGCCTTGAGTGTCCGGGGATCCGCACTTCACCGGAGGTCCACGTGTTTCGACGGTTCGCCAACCTCATCCGCGGCTTCTTCGGGCTCTTTGTTTCGGGCCTGGAAAAAGCCAATCCCGAGGCGCTGCTCGAGGTCGAGCAGGAGAATCTGCGCAAGCAGGTGGCCCAGTACAACCAGGGGCTCGCCGGCCACGCCGGGCTTGCCGAGCGGCTGATGTCCCAGGTCCGCAAGCTCGAGACCGACGAGCGCGACCTTCGCGCCCGGACGGCGGCGAACCTGAAAGTCGGCAACCGGGAGGCCGCCGGGCAGATGGCCCTTCGGCTCCAGACCGTGCAGCGCGAGCTGGTCGAGAACCGCGCCCAGCTTGAGCAGGCGGAGAAGACATACAAGGAACTGGTGACCGCCCGTGACGTCGCCATCAACGCGGCGAGACAGAAGATCGAGGGTCTCAAGCGTGACCTGAGCGAGCTTAAGGTGAAGAAGGCGATGGCCGAGCTGACCGAGATGGCCTCGGGCATGGTCTCGTCGATCGGCGGGTCGGGGGACACGCTCGACCGGCTGCACAACATGGTCCAGGAAGAAAAAGAGAAGGCCTCCGGCCGTCTCCGCGTCGCCAAGGACAGCATGAACCTTGCCGACGTCCAGCTCAAGGAGGCCGAGCAGAAGGCCCTCGCCGACCAGGCCCTTGCCGATTTCGCCGCGGCGGAAGGGATCGTCATGGAGGGCGGGGCGGCCGCTCCCGCGCCCGCCGCCAAGACCATGGGGCCCGCCGGCGGGCAGAGCGAATCTCAAAGCCAGTCATGACACGCGTTACGGCCCGATCTCAGCCGGCGCCCACCGCGGCGCCGTGCCCGGCCCTCGTCCGCCCAGCGAGTTGAATCCATGATGCCACCCGCCGCACCCCCGCCCGCCGGGGCTCCGCTCGCCGGCATGGCGCTGCCGCCCTGGGCGAGCCAGCTCGTGACGCTGTACGAGGCCAACGCCGCCGCGCAGTTCATCCTGCACGGCAACGTCGCCGACCGCATGCTGCTGCCGCTGCCGGGCGGAGCGGTGCTGGGCTCCCTGAGCGAGTTCCTGATGAAGGTCCTGCTGCCGCGATTCGACGCGGTGATGACCTATGACCTTGCCTCGGGGATCCGCGTTGACAAAGGCGGGGAGCTGGTCGGCCAGTGGCCCACGTTCAAGCAGACGCAGGTACTGCCCAGGGAGCCGCGGGCGGCGATCGAGTGGATCACGTCGTTCCTGCGGTACACCTCGAACCTGCAGAAGCTCGGACGACCCCCCGCGCAGGTCGCGGTCTTTCTGCGGTCGGCAAGCTTGATTGCCCCGGCGCTCCGCGGCGCGTTCAACTATGACCTCTCGGCGCTGGCGATGCAGGTGCGCGAGTGGGCGGGGGATCCGTCGCTCTCCGCCGCGCCGCTGGCGACGTTCCTCATCACCGACAACCTCAGCGACCTGCACCCGCTGATCGTGAACAACCCGCGGGCGGCGCAGATCCAGCTGCCGCTCCCCAGTCCCCCCGAGCTTCGCGGGGCGATGGACCTGATGGCGCCGGCCTACCCGGTCGCGCTGGGTCCTTTTACGAGCAATCTCGACGTCCCCGCGGCCGCAATGGCGGGGGCGACCATGCACGCCGTGGAGAGCATGCTCAAGACGCGGGAGCACAAGAAGCAGCCGATCGCCGATTCGGACCTGGTCGAACTCAAGAAGCAGATCATCGAGAACGAGGCGGGAGGGCTGATCGAGTTCGTGCAGTCCGACCGCTCGCTCGACATGCTCATGGGCCAGGAGAAGGTCAAGGCCTGGCTGCGGCAGGATATCCAGCTCTGGAAGCAGAACGACCTCAAGGCGATGCCCATGGGGTATCTCTTCTGCGGCCCCGTGGGCACGGGCAAGACGTTCATGGTCGAGTGCCTCGCCGGTGAAGCGGGCGTTCCCGTCGTCAAGCTGAAGAACTTCCGGGACCGCTGGGTCGGCTCGACCGAGGCGAACCTCGAGACGATTTTCCGCCTTCTCCACGCCCTGCAGCGCTGCTACGTCTTCATCGACGAGGCCGACCAGGCCCTGGGCAAGCGCTCCGCCGACTCGGGAGACTCGGGCGTGGGCGGACGCGTGTATTCCATGATGGCCGAGGAGATGAGCAACACCCGCAACCGCGGCAAGATCGTCTGGATCCTCGCCTCCAGCCGCCCCGACCTCATCGAGGTCGACCTCAAGCGCCCCGGACGCATCGACGTCAAGATCCCGCTCTTGCCGACGACCACCCCGGAGGAATCCTTCGCGCTCATTCGCGGCCTGTGCGCCAAACGCGGGGTGGTGATCGAGGAATCGGCGCTGGCCGAACTGCGCGGCATGATGCCGAGGCTGCTCACGCCCGGCGCGGCGGAGGCGATCGCCGTGAAGGTGTACCGGACCACGCGCACCTCTCCGGGGACGACCCCGCAGGCCGCCCTGGCCGGCGTGCTCGACGATTACCAGCATCCCGTCCCGCTCGATGTCATGCAGGCCCAGATCGAGCTTGCTGTGCGCGAAGCGAGCGACGGGGAGTTTGTTCCCGATGTGTTCCGCCCGGGCGCCAGGCCGTTGCCCGCGTAGACCTCGCGGTCGTTGTTGCGGAATCAGGTCTCGAGCAGGTGCTCACCGCGTGAGTGTGGGATTTGACACTCTCCCCTCCCTTGGCAATTCGTCCTTGTCGAAGCAGCCGCTCATCGTCACGATGGCGCGGGGGTTGTTGAGCGTCACCGGCTCGGGGGATTGATAGTTTCGCATGCGGCATCCGCTGAGAGAAACAGTCAGGGCTGACTCTCCGCGGACGCTGAGATAATCCTGAGATCGCCCGAGGGTGGTGAGCGCCCCGTTGGGCCCTGAAAACGCCTCCACATTGCTCAGGGCCAGGTGCCCCTTGCCCTGCACGACAATCGGATGGATCGCCGCAACATCGGGGCCCGCGTTGGCGATGATGGAACCCTGTGCCACCATCCAGTTCCGGTTGAAATCCGAGTCTCCGTCCTTGAAGATCCCGGTGGTGACGCAGTCGAAGTTGAAGTTGGTCAGCTGCCCGTAGCTCGCCGGCCCGAGCCAGATTCCCCCGCCCGTGCCGAAGGTAAAGACATCCATGATTTGGGCGTTGTCGGTGTGATCGATGCGGTAGGCGAAGGTTCCGCGGGCGATCACTGAATCGATCAGGGGCCGCGAGCAGTCTCCCGCAAACGCCCGGCGATTGGCGGGGTTGACATGGCAGTGCAGGATGCGTGGGACGTCGTAGCAGTGGTCGATGCGGACGAACTCACCGCTGAGGGGATATCCGTAGCAGTTCTCGACCAGGATCTGCTCGCACGGGTGCCGCGGAGAGGCGTTGAAATCCATGGCGAGCCATTCACCGTAAAACGTCAGGTCCCGGAGCGTGACGCCCCAGACCGCGGAGCCCGGTGAGACCTGGATGGTCGCAGGGTATTGAACGACCGCCTTGGGATCGTCCAGCGTCTGCGCCGGATACCAGAACTGGATGCCGCGAACCTGCGTCGCGGTCTCCACCGTCAGGAAAGGCCGGCTCGTGTCTTCGATCCGGATCACGCTGCCCACGGGCTGCGGCTTGGAAGGGTGCCGCGTGCCGCGTCCCACGGGCCCGTGCACGCCGACCAGGGAGACGTTGCGCTTCAGGATCAGCCCGGAGGCGATCCGGTAGGGTTCGTCGGTAGGCGTGATCTCGATGACCCCGCCGCACGCGGAGGCAAGGTCGATCGCGTGCTGAAGCGCGTCACGGCCTCGGGAGAGTTGCCGGGGAGCACGCCGCAGTCGGCAATGCGCCGGACGCCGACGGCACCGTCAATTCCGGGTGAGACGGCGGGCGGCCGTGGCTCGGAAGCCGCGACCGGGGTCGGCAGGGCCGCGCGATCTCCTCCATTCGCGTTTGCGCGTGAGACAAGGGCGGCGGCGACTCCAGTCGATACGAGAACGGCGATCATGGCGGCTGACAAGAATCGCCGGAGCGGTGGAAGCGGCATGAACGTCTCCAGCGTTGTCAAGGGGTGCCGGGCACGCAAGGATATCAGCGAGCCTCCGGTCGACGCAGTTCCCGGGTCGTGGCTCCCTCCCCAATGATGACGGTGTGCGCCAGACCGATGAACAGACCATGCTCGACGATGCCGGTGGTCGAATCCAGCACGCGAGCGAGCGATTCGGGATCGGGCCATTTCGCCCAGCGGCAGTCCAGCAGCAGATTTCCTTCGTCCGTCCGGACCGCAGCGCCGTCGCCGTCGACTCGCAGTGTCGCCGATCCACCCATGTCCCGGACCACGCGTGCCACCCGTTTCCAGCCGAAGCCGACGACCTCCACCGGGAGCGGGAAAGCCCCCAGCGAAGCGACGGCCTTTGTCGAATCGATGATCACGATCATCCGCTCGGACGCACTGGCAATGATTTTTTCGTACAGCAGGGCGGCCCCTCCGCCCTTGATCATTCGCAGGGCGGGGTCAACTTCGTCAGCGCCATCGATCGTCAGGTCGATCCGCTGGGACCCGTCGAATTCGATCAGCGGGATGCCCGCGCGAGTGGCCAGCTCGCGTGTCTGGCGCGAGGTCGCCACCGCGGTGATCCCCAGCCCCTGCCGCACGCGTTCCCCCAGCTGCGTGACCATGTGCGCCGACGTGCTGCCCGACCCAAGCCCGACCAGCATGCCGCGCTCGACGTACGCGAGGCTCGCGGCGGCGGCGAGTCGTTTTTCGGCGTCCAGGTCGGGGGGCATGCGTACTCCAATGGTGTGTGCGAGGTTGAGAACCAGGGTCTTTCAGGGGTGGTTTGGGGAGCGATCGTACCTTACCCTCGGATCACGCGGCTCCCACGGGAGCTTTCACAAGCGCTTCGACGTGATGGGCGGCGGCGAGGGCTCCATCCTCGACGCGGAGCGGACCACCGATGATGGTCGCCCGCATGCGCACCTCCCGATCGCGCAGGGCTCGGTCGATGCTGTCGGTCAGCGAACGGGCGGAGAGCCTTCCGCGGCCGAGGGTGATGGAGGTGCCCAGCCGCTCGGCCCGGGCGGCGTTGTCGAATTCATCGTTTACGAACGGGATGATGACGGTGGGGCGGCCGGAGCGGAGGCCCTGGCCGGTCGTTCCTGCTCCGCCGTGATGCACCGTGAGCGAGCCGCGGGGGAGGACCGTCGAGAACGGGGCGTAGGCAAAGGCGCGCACGGAAGCGGGAAGCCCCGAGGGCACGTTCTCCGGCTTGCCCGCGAGCAGCAGACCCGGCACGTTCAGCCGGGTGCAGGCCTGCGTCGCCATTTCATAAAAGTTGCCCGCGTGCTGCACCACGCTCGTGCCCAGGGTGAAGACCACCGGCGGCGTGCCGGCGTCTTCGCATCGGCGAAGGAAGTGATCGATCTCTTCCGGTGCGTCCTCGTGGCCGTGGGACCGATCGAAGAAGGAATAGCCGCAGATGTGGGAGTTGGGCGGATCGTCGCTCGCCGGTCCGCGAAGGTGCTTGGACCACAGCCCCAGCGTGATGCTGCCGTCCTTGACCTCGGAGAAGAGGAAGTCGCGCCCGGGCGGCATGCCCAGCTCGCGCCGCATCCGGTTCAGTGGGCGATCCATCCACCAGCGCATGACGCGACGGGCGATCTGAAGCTTGAACTCGGCGAGCCACGGCGCGGTATCCAGCCGCTCCCACGGCCGGTAGACACCCGGATCCTGCCGGGAGAAGAAGAAGGCGGGGGCGAGCACGACGGTCGCGGTGGGAATCCCGTGCTGGTGGGCGACCCAGCGGCTTCCCAGGCTGATGTGGTGGCGCACGACGACGTCGGGGGCCCACTCCGCAACGATGCGGCGGGTGAGCTCGATCGTGGGGAGAACGCTCTTGTGGATGAGCTCGTCGATGACCAGCTTGGGGCTGGCGAACGTGCGGACAAGTCGCGGGTCTCCGACCACGCTCGTGTAGTCCTCCACGGTGCCCAGCGGTTCAAAGCCCAGCCCCGCCCCGCGGATGCGTTCCTCAAAGTACGGGTTGGTCGCCACGCGAACCTCATGCCCCCGTGCTCGCAGGGTTCGCCCCACCCCGATGAACGGGTGGACGTCGCCGGCGGATCCCACGGTGACCATCAGGACTTTCATGGTGGCACAGTGGTAGCACGGTCCACCCATGTCCGCCCAGGCCAGGATTCCGGGCCTCCCCCGCCGCACGGGCCGCCTCAACTGCCCTCACGCGACCCGCATCAATCGGAAACTCCGCCGGGGGTGGGGCACGATGGGGTCGGCGCGAGGAGGGGGATGTGGTACGCTGAGGTCCTATTCACACGGGGAAGGTCGCTGAGGAGAAGTTCATATGCGCGGACACATGCTTGGGGCGGGACTGGTTCTGGCGTGCGCGGCGGGCGGGGCACGTGCGCAGGCGGATCTGCTTCCCGACATCATCGTGGGGGCGAGCCAGCTCTACGACAACCGGATCACCGTTGAGAACGGTCGACGGCTGTTGCGGCTATCCAACAGCACGCCCAACATCGGGCTGGGCAAGCTCTATCTCTACGGCGCGACCGTGCACGATGACGGCACCCGGGACGTGGTGCAGCGCATCTTCCGGGAGGACGGGACATCCTGGGACCGTCTCGCCGGCCGCTTTGTCAACCACCCCACCCACAGCCATATCCATTTCGAGGACTGGGCGATCTATCGCCTCCGCGTCCGCGGGCCCGCCGACGAGATCGGGGAGGTCGTCGCCGAGGGAAGCAAGACCAGCTTCTGCATCCTCGATCTGCAGATCTACGACGCTTCGCTTCCCAACTTTGATCCCAACGGGGAGTTCCGCAATTGCGGGTCGACGATCCAAGGGCTTTCGGTGGGCTGGATGGACATCTACAGCAAGGACCTCGAGGGCCAGTGGATCGACATCACCGGCGTGCCTGACGGGAACTACTGGCTGGAATCCACGGTGGACCCCGACAACCACGTGCTCGAACTCGACGAAGAGAACAACTCGACCCGAATTCCCATCGTGCTCTCCGGGGATTCCACGGTCCAGCCCGACGCGTACGAGCCCAGCGACAGCCTGGCGCAGGTGGACGGGCGAGAGGTTGGCAAGCCCAGCAGCCCCAACCTGGGTCCGGTCGGACCCAGCCTTCAGATCCCCAATCTCACCCTGCACAAGTCGGGGGAGAAGGACTATTACAGGTTCTACTGCGCGGGGACCGGCGTCCTGGGTGAATACGTGCGGGCCACCTACATCGGCTCCCCCGTCACGCTCGTGCTCTACAACGCAAACAAGCAGCAGATCGGCCTGCCCATCACCGGGAACAACGGCGTCAGCACCATGTCCCTCGCCAACCGTCCGGCGGGCTGGTACTACATCCGCTGTGCCACCGGCAATGGCAGCACGACCCAGAATTACACGCTGGAGTTCAAGCCCCCGCACAACGCCTCTCCCAGGATCTCCACCACCTTCCCGGCGGAGGGAGACCTCAATCTCACGCACGGCGTGGACACGTTGAGCGTGCAGTGGACCGCCTCCGACCCCGATGCGGATCCGACCTGGGTCACGGTCTACCTCAACACCCAGCCGGTTCTCGATGGCAACGAGATCATCATCCCGACATCGGTCAACACGCCCGGCGCTCAGGGCGGCGCGGTCGTAAATTCCGCATACGTCGAAGAGGGCACGTACTGGGTTTACTGCGAGGTCACCGACGGCGGCGCCAGAACCGGATCCTGGTCGGCGGGCACGGTGACCTTTACCGAGACGGCGTGCGCCGCGGACTTCAACCACAGCGGGCACGTGGACAAGGACGACTTCGACGACTTCGTCACCGCCTTTGTCGAAGGGAGCCCGGAGACCGATTTCGACACGACGGGCTTCGTGGATACCGACGATTTCACCGCCTTCGTGACGGCGTTCATGGCGGGGTGCTAGGGGCGTTCTCACCCGCCACACCCCCCCTCGCGGGCGGCGCCAGCGCGATCGCGGAACACCCCGACTACCGTTGCCCCTGCGGAGACGGTGGCGACGCCGGGCCCGCCCGGCAATGGGTCCCGGTAGCTCAGTTGGATAGAGCAGCCGCCTTCTAAGCGGCAGGTCGCGCGTTCGAATCGCGCCCGGGACGTTGGTAGCGCAGAGCGGGGACGCGGCAAGGGGCTCCGGGCCCGGAGACGGCCGGTGCGGTATGCTCCCGCCCATGAAGAGCTTTGCCCAGGCGCTGGACCTCAAAAACGATCCGGGAATGATCGCCGAGTACAAGGAGTACCACACCCGCGTGTGGCCCGAGGTCCTGCGCGGCCTGAAGGCGATCGGTATCTCCAAGATGCAGATCTTCCTGCTGGGCACGCACCTGTTCATGTATTACGAGGCGCCCGACGACTTCGTCCCCGACCGCGATTACCAGACGTACGCCCGGGATCCTCGCGTGCAGGCCTGGGACGTGCTGATGCGAGGCTTCCAGCAGCGTGTCGCCGAGGCGCCCCCCGACTCGGGGTGGTGGACGTCCCTTGAGAAGGTCTTCGACCTTGAAGAAGCCTGCCGGGCGATGTGAACGGTCCGGCGGAGGGACGCCCGCTCGCGGCGGCGAAGGACCGACCCCGCGCCGGGTGATCGTGCGCACGCCTACGCTCTGGCCGCATGCTCAGAAAAGTGCTTCATTCCAAGCTCCACCGATGCGCGGTCACGGCAGCCCTGCCCGACTACGTCGGCTCCATCACCATCGACGCGGATTTCCTTCGCGATTCCGGGATGCGTCCGAATGACGCCGTCGAGATCGCCAACTGCCGCAACGGGGAGCGGTTTGAGACCTACATCATCTGGGGAGAGCCCGGGAGCCGCAAGATCGAGATCAACGGCGCCGCCGCCCACCTGGTGGAAGTGGGGGACCCGCTGATCGTGATGCACTACGCCCTGATGGACGACGGGGAATACGCCAGGCACCGCCCGACGGTGCTGGTCTTCGGGGACAAGAACAACGTCAAAGAGATCGTGCATTACGATCGGAAGTAAGAGAAAGTCACGAAGTCAACGAGTCACGAAGTCACGCAGCGAAGAGATTTGCCTGGTTTCCTGGCCACTCCGCCTCTTCGTGACTTTCTGACTCCGTGACTCCGTGACTTCCTACATCACCCAATCTTCGCCTGCCCCGCCATGTACGGCCGTAGCGCCTGGGGAATCGTTACCGAGCCGTCGACGTTCTGGTGCATTTCCAGCAGGGGGATCAGGAACCGCGGGCTCGCGAGCACCGTGTTGTTGAGGGAGTGGCAGAACGTCGTCTCCCCCTTGCCCGCCTCTCCGCCCAGGCGATACCGCATGTTGAGCCGGCGGCACTGGAAGTCGTAGAGCCGGGAGGCCGAGTGCGTCTCCCCGTACTCACCCGTGGGGCTCTTGTCGGGCCCGATCTCCCCACGCCCCGGCATCCAGGATTCAATGTCGATCATCGAGGCGTTCTTGGGGCCCAGGTCTCCCGTGCAGCACTGCAGCAGCCGGTACGGGATCTCCAGCCGCTGCAGCAGCGACTCGACAAACCCGATCATCGTCGCGTGCCACTTGCGTGATTCGGCCTCGTCGGCCTTGCAGATCACCACCTGCTCCACCTTGTCGAACTGGTGGATGCGGTACAGGCCCGCCGTGTCCTTGCCCGCCGCCCCCGCCTCGCGGCGAAAACACGTGCTCACGGTGACGTATTTCAGCGGGAACTGCGCCTCGTCGAGGATTTCGCCCTGATGGATTCCCATCAGCCCCACCTCACCCGTCCCCGTCAGGAACAGGTCGTACCCGCCCCCGCGCTTGGATTCCTCGATGTGGTACGCCTGCTCACGGCCCGCGGGGAAGAACCCCGTTCCCACCATCGCCTCTTCCCGCACGATCACCGGCACCGACATCGCCTTGAACCCGTTCTCCTGCGTCATGAAATCGACCGCGAACCGCAGCACCGCCTGGTGCAGCCGCATGCCGTCCCCCGTCAGGATGTACGACCGGCTCCCGCCGATTTTCACCCCGCGTTCGAAGTCCGCCAGGCCCAGGTCCCGCACCAGCTCCAGGTGCGTCTTGGGCTTGAACCCCTTGTTCGCCTCAAAGCTCTTGGCCGTATCAAAGCCCGCGGGGTTCCACCGCTTCACCTCAACGTTCTGCTCCGCGGAGGATCCCACGGGAACGTCCGCATCGGGGGGCAACGGCACCTGCAGAAGAATCGTGTTGAGCTCGGGCTCGATCTCGGCGAGGCGGGCGTCGAGTTCGGCGATCCCTGCCTTGAGCGCCGTCGGCTGAGCGCTGAGCTGCTGGATCTGGGCCTCGATCTCCGCGGCCTCGGGCCCGTGCTTGCCCTTGAGCTGACCCTTGAGCTTGCCGATCTGCGGTCCGACCTCCTTGGCGAGGCGATTCTGGTCGGCGCGCAGGCGTTCCTGCTCGGACTGGAACTGCCGGCGCTGGGCGTCAAGGGCGACCAGCCGATCGATGTCCACGGAGATGTTCTTGGCCTTGGCGCCCAGGGCGAAACGGGCGGGATTCTCACGGAGCTGGCGAAGATCGATCATGTCGGGTGCGTCCAGAAAGTTCGGAAAAACAGGGGCGGAACTCGCCCTTCTCCGCCTGCCGCGGGGCGGGCGGGGGGGAGATAATACGGTCCCCGGGGCTGGATGCGTCGCCGCCGGCCGTCCGGGGCCGCTGAGCATCCTGCAACGGGCGGGGCGAGGGGCGGTATGCTCCGCGTCGGGCCGCGGCAGGCCCTGGAGAAGCGATGCCCAACCTGATCCTGAAAACGATCCGTGGAGACACCACCAACACCCGCCTCGCCGGCACGCCCGTTTCGATCGGCCGCGGCCCGGAGAACGCGGTGTGCCTTCGGGATGAGCGGGCGAGCCGCAATCACTGCGTGATCGAGCCCGACGGACGCGGCGGTTATCTGGTCCGCGACCTGCAGTCTCGAAACGGGACCAAGATCAACGACGTCAAGATCTCCTCTTCTCCGCTGCGCCCCGGGGACGTTCTCCGCGTGGGCGCCCACGAGTTCCTGGTCGAGAGCGATGAGTCGATCCCCCAGTCCGCCGCCCGAGATACGTTCACCGCTGAGGAACCGCTCCCCGACCTTGACGTCGCCGAGATGGAATCCGCGGGTATCCCCGCGCCCATACCTTCCTACGCCCCCGACCCCGATGTTCCGGTCTCCGCCCGTCCCGCCGCGGAATCCTCCGAGTGGGCCCAGAAGCTGGACGAACTCATCGATTCGCTCCCGCCCAAGGATGCCGAGCGCGAGTCGGTCTCGCTCTTCGACGCGACCGGCAAGCCCTCCCAGGCGCTCGTGGGAGACAGCGTGGGCCCCCAGGGCATGCGACTGCTCCTGCGCATGGCCTCCAAGACGCGCGCGACCGACATCCACGTCGAGCCCAAGGGCGACCGGAGCCAGGTCCGCATGCGAGTGGATGGTCAGATGATCACGGTCGTCGATCTCCCCGCGCGGGTGAGCGACATGATCTTCGGCGTCATCAAGACGGCGGCGCAGATCAAGCTGGCGGCACGAGACGCCGTGCAGGAGGGACACTTTTCCACGCGATTCCCCGATCGCCGCGTGGATTACCGCGTGAGCTTTACGCCATCGGTGTACGGTCAGAAGCTCGTGCTGCGGGTGCTCGATACCCGCGGCCTGCCCCGATCGATCAACGAGCTGGGCCTGGCCCCGTACATGGTGGATCGCGTCCGGCGCATCTGCGAGCAGGACCATGGCCTGCTCCTGGTCTGCGGGCCCACCGGCTCGGGCAAGACAACCTCCCTCTACACGTGCATCCGCGAAATTGATCGCCACTCCCGCAACGTCGTAACCATCGAAGACCCCGTCGAATACCAGATCGACATGGTCACCCAGATTCCCATCGACGAGCACAAGGGCAACAGCTTCGGCAACCTGCTGCGGTCGGTTCTGCGGCAGGACCCCGACGTCATCCTGGTCGGAGAGATCCGGGACGAGGAGACCGCCCGCACCGCAATGCAGGCGGCGATGACCGGGCACGTCGTCTTCTCCAGCATCCACGCCAAGGACACCATCGCCGCCGTCTTCCGCCTGCTTGAGCTCAAGGTCGAGACTTACCTCGTCGCCAACTCCCTGGACCTGGTGCTCGCCCAGCGGCTCGTCCGCGTCCTGTGCGAGACGTGCAAGCGCGAGGTCTCCGTCGCGCCCGGGCAGGCCTCACGCCTTGGCAAGTTCCTCGCCAACAAGACCAAGATGTACACCGCCACCGGCTGCCCGCGCTGCCTGCGCACCGGGTATCGCGGTCGCCGGGCCATCTTTGAGCTGCTGGATTTCAACGACGACCTGCGCGATGTCGTCCTCCGCGAGCCCACCATCCAGGCCATGAAAAAAGTCATCGAGCAGGGCCACTTCACGACGCTCATGCAGTTCGGCTGGCGACTGGTCGCCGAAGGCGTCACCACCCTCGACGAGGTCGACCACGTCGCCGGCGTGCAGTAGGTCGTCCTGCACACGTCGTTGCTCGCGGGCGGATACCGCAGGAATCAGATCACCGGCCGCACGTGATGATGGCCCACGGTCACGACCTCCGGCTTGGCCGGAGCGTCCCCGCCGGATCCGCCGTGGTTGCCGTGACCGCCCGGGGCGGCTGGGGATGGGGTGGGGCTGGGCATCAGGCCCGGAGATGGTGTCTGCGGCGGCATGCTGATGCCGCCCGCTTCCGAACCGGCGTCTCCCGAGTTTGAGCCGTCCGCGCCCCCCTCCGCCATGGAGTGTGGCTGCATCGGGGATTGGTCCGGAACCTTCCCGTGAGCCCGCTCCCACAGGGCGTAGATGTTGTCGATCCAGCCGTGCAACTCCCAGAAGCGCACGTTGTGGTGCGCGACGGACAGGTCCGCCATGCTCGCCTCGATCAGGGAAGGGTCTCCCGGATGATCCCGGGTCTCCACCGCGTCGATGAGGCCGTGCAGCGCCGTGTGCAGGTTGCTCCCGGGGGAATAGTCAAGGTACGTGCGTTCGAGGTAGCCCCCCAGCTGATCTTCGTCACCGTGGATGACCAGCTCCATGATGCGCACGTGCGCGTCGGCGAGGTAGTCGGCGGGCAGCAGTCCGCGGAGCGCGGCGGGGATCGAAGTCCAGACCGCAAATTCGAGCCCGTGGCCCGGCGTGTTGAGCCGCAACCAGTGAAAGTGCCGCATCATCATGCGATGGAAGCGGAGGAACTCGGCGCCGGCGCCCGGCTGGTCGAGGTATGCGAGCCTGGGGAACGCGGCGCGGGCGCGGGCCCAGTCGGCACGCTGCGGGACCGGGATCCATCGCTCGCGGCACCGGGCAAGGTGCCACCAGCCATGATCGCGCATGTGGTCACGAACGGCCGCAAAGAGCGGTTCGGGCAGTTTCACGGGTTGTCCCTCCATACTAAGAATCGGTTGAGAGAATCAGGCCTTCGAGGAAGAATCGACGGGCATCGCCGCCGCCTCTCGGGCCGAAAGAGATACATGCACGAAGCAGCGATACACGTCGCCCCCTTCCCGCACATCCACCCACACCGGCAGGGGCGTTCCGCCCGGTGCGGTCTGCATCATGTAGCCGATCGTCTCGTGATGGCCGTTGGGAAGCATCCGGTACACGACCTGGTCGCGCACAAGGTCGATCGTCGACCCGGTCGAAGTCTGCCACGCCGCGGAGATCTGCCTGGAGAGCGTGCCGATCGCCTGCTCCGCCGCCTGCTTTGCGTTTTCCGCCATGACCTGGGTCTGGCAGATCTCGTGGAAGAGCGCAAACAGGTCCACGCGATCCGAGAGCTGCTCCAGCACCCGCTGCTCCAGGGTTGAGGGCGTGAGCCGGCGAGGGGGCACGGTCCCCGTCGAGCCGATATCCACGGACGTGATCGGAAGGCGAGCGGAAACGATGTCGTGCAGCTTCATGGTGATGTGTCCTTGTGCGAGCCCGCGGCTGGGGTGGTTCCCGGCGTTTCGCTCTTGGCGCAGCGGAAACCGTGATCAAACGCATAGAAGTGCAGCGGATAGGCGAAGACGCGCCGCATGTCGGTCCCCGAACCGACCTCACGCCACCCGCGGCCCACCAGGAGCATTTCTTTCTGGCCGGGCTCGAGCGACGAAGTGATCTCGCGCAGAGGTCCGAACATCTGGAGTAATCCAAGCGGATGGTCCAGGCCGTCGAGGGCATGGGTTGGCCGCGTGTACTTGGCGTACAGCGTGTACAACTTCTCCGAACTCCACGATTGATTCTCAAAGACGTCGGCGGGAGTCGGGTCCGGGCACCGCGTGGTGTCGGGATCGTTTCCCCATGGGTAGAGCCGCTTGTCCGGCCCACGCGCGGCCGCCTGCCATTCCGGAGCCGTCGGCAGACGTTTGCCCATCCACGCCGCGTACGCGGCGGCGTCCTCCGCGGTCGCGCACACGATCGGACGGTCGGCCAGGGCGGCGTCGTACCCCGACGCGGCCCAGTACTTCGGCATGGGATACCCAGTCGCGTCGACAAACGACTTGAACTCACCGTTGGAGACCAGCGTGCGGTCCAGATAGAACGCCGGGAGCGTGAGCGTGCGGCGGGAGGCGGGTTCCCCCGGCTCGTCCATCCACCCAAACTCGTATTCCCCCGCGGGGATCTTGACCATTCCATCACTGGTAAGCGTCGAGTTGGGGATCAGTCGTCCACGCAGCACGCGGCCGGTTGCTGCCGGCGAGGAAGGTGCCGTTCCCGAGGTCGCCTGTTCAGAAAGGGCCAGCAGCGTGAGGTGGTTCTCCTCTCCGGGCGGGAAGAGCCTTGCGTCGAACTCCGCGAAGCTCAGGGCGTCGGGCGAGGACACCGTCACCCGGTACTGCCCGCGCGGGAGCTTGCACCCGCGCATGGGTGTCGTGCCGGACGCGGATGTCACCGGCAACAGTGCCAGCGACGCGGGGTCGAACGGCTGGATCAGCACGGTCAGGCCCGGCACATCGCTGTCCACCGTCAGCCACCCCAGCGCCGCGCTGCTCGCCCGCGCATGCATCCACGTCGAGACCCCCATGCCCCCGCTCAGAAGGAGAATCACGCCGACGGTGAAGGCCACGCGGTGCTTGAACGCCCACCGGTACGTCCGCCGCAGCGGACCCACCGGCCGGGCCATGATCGGATTGCCGTCCAGGAAGCTCCGCAGGTCGGCCGCCATGTGCAGCGCCGACTGGTACCGGCGTTCCGGCGGCTTCTCCAGCGCCTTGAGGCAAATCGTCTCCAGGTCGCGGGGCACCTGCGGATCGATCGTGTGCAGCGGCGGAGGGTCCTGCGTGCGCACCGCGTTGAGCACCGCTTCGGGGGACTCGCCTTCAAACGGCTTGCGCAGCGCCAGCGCCTCGTACAGCACCACCCCGAGGGAGAAGATGTCGCTCCGCCGGTCCACGTGGGAGCCCGCGATCGCCGCCTGCTCCGGGCTCATGTAGTGACAGCTTCCCACGCCTTCGGTCGCCTCCATCGAGGCCTCGGGCGCGAGCTGCTTGGCGATCCCAAAGTCCGTCAGTCGCGGCTGCCCGGCCGCGTCGATCAATACGTTGGAAGGCTTGACGTCACGGTGCACCACGTTGGCGCGGTGCGAATGCTCGAGCGCTTCGGCGAGCTGCGCGGTCATCTGGGCGACGCGGAGCCTCCAGGACTTCTTGTGCGGACCGGTGGTCTCGGTCTTGCTGCGCCGCGCCGCCTCCTGGGCGATGAGCTCC
The DNA here is from genome assembly GCA_044226385.1 of Phycisphaerales bacterium. Lineage (GTDB taxonomy): Bacteria > Planctomycetota > Phycisphaerae > Phycisphaerales > UBA1924 > JAEUJB01. The sequence continues at coordinate 32,110 of JBGAHA010000018.1, read as the reverse complement.
TTGAGGTTCAGGCCGGCGACGTACTCGCTGACGATGTAGTGCCTCGACCCGTCGAAACCGAACTTGTAGACGGGCACGATACCAGGGTTCTTGAGCGCCGCCGCGGTCTTCGCCTCGTCCCGGAATCGACCCAGGGCCTGCTCCGACCCTGTGAGGTGGCCGGCGAGAACCTTGATCGCCACGGGCCGCTGCAGCAGCGTGTCCTGGGCGAGGTACACGATCCCCATCCCGCCCTGCCCCAGGCGCCGCAGCACGGCAAACTCGTCGATCACGCGTGGATCGGAAGGATGAAGGGGTGCGCCCGCGTCGACCGACGCAGTGGTGGCGGAATGGGCGGGCGTGTTGGCGTCACTGGAAGGAGTCGGCCCTTCACCGGCGGAATCCGGCGCCGCGGGCGCCTCGGAAGCGGTCTGTCCATCCTCCAGGGTGTTCAGCAGCGTGCGGATGCGGCGCCGAGCCTCGTCCGAAGGGCATGCCCCCAGGAGAAACGCTTCACGGTCTTCGGGCGGGAGCGCCAGAGCGGCGAGGAAAACCGATTTTTCATCCCAGGGGGGTGACAAAGGCCAGCAACTCCAGGTACCCGTGCCCCATCAGCCGCGGAACGCTCCGCGCCCTGCGCCCCGGGTTCATGTTTTGGAGGCAGAATCGGGATCGGGGCCGAAGCCCGCGCCGCCCTCACCCGACATGTGATCCTTCAGCCACGCCTTTGCATATTTCCAATGTCGCCGGACAACCGGAACGGTGGAGCCCATCGTCGCCGCCGTTGACTCGAGGCTCAGCCCCATCAGGCAGCGAAGCTCCGCGACCCGCGCTCCATCGGGGTCGATCACCCGGAGCCGCTCGATCGCCTCCCGCACTTCCATCGATTCCCCGCAGCTCGCCGCGGAACTCGAAATCAAGGACGGGTCCATCTCCACCTGCTGGTGCGAGCCGCCGCGCTTCTGCGCCATATCCGCCCGCGCCTGCTCGGTCAGTTCGTCCTGCATCGCGCGGCCGAGCAGGAAGAAAAAGTGCTTGCGGTCCTGCGCCGTCAGCTGCTCGCGCTCCAGCAGCCGGCAGCAGGCATCGTGCACCAGGCCGGTGCCATCCCCCGCGCCGGTGGTGGGCCGGTAGTGCGTGCTGAGCATGGACTGGGCGATGCGCCGGAGCTCCGGGTACACCCGTTCGATCAGGGAAGCTTCGGCCTGCCGATCCCCCTCCCGCGCTCGGCGCAGGAGCATCGTGATCGACCCCGTGAACTCGCTGGGTGTTCCCTCCATGGCACAAGACTATCCAATTTGGAATTCTCATTCAAAGTAACACTTCCGCGCGCAGGCAGACACCTCAGTTGCGGCGGAAGCGTTGACCAGGGCGATAGTGGCCCCGGTCGGTTCGTGGCAGGGTGCGGTGTTTAGGCCGCGCCCCGCCCGAACGAACCTTGCTCCGCGAGGTTGAAGTTCGGGTCCGTGGGGTCGATGGTCGGACATTCCAAACGGCGGGAGGGACGCCTCCCACCGTCGACCGTCGGTCTTTGGCACGAATGTGACGCCGCTTCGCTGAGCAGTCAGGGAGGGATCCATCCGCCTGTCAAGGCGGGCGGCGTCGTGCGCACGCCTGGCTCCGCGATCCCCCCGACACGCACCGCCTCCATCGCATGGAAGCTCGGTCACGCGTCACGAGAAGCCTCCGGGACTTCTTGGGACGCGTGCCGGGTTTTTGGCGTGAAGCCTGGGCCGGCCGCACACCGGCCCCGTTCTTCCGCCCCGCGCAAAAAGAACGCCCCTCTACAGGGGCGTTCTTGGTCGATCCCACTATGCAGAACCAGTCGGAACCCGCGCTGGGCGTCAGCGACCAGGCGCCGACGGCTGCGACGGCGCCTCCGCCGGCGAAGCCGCTCCGGGAGCCGGCTTCACCACCACGGTGATCGCGTTCTGCTTGGTCGCATACTTCGCGAACGTCGCCTTGACCTTCTCCGCCGTGATCGCCTTGTACGCCTCAGGGTCGCTCACGATGTCGTCGGGCGATGCGCCCCGGAACGTCATCTGCTGCAGACGGCGGGACCAGAACGCCGGATCCCGGAACTGCTCGTCAAACGTATTGGCCATCTGCTTCTGGGCAACTTCCATCTCCTCGGCCGTCGGACCCGTTTGGGCGAACGTCGCGTACATCGACGCCAGCTTCTCCACCAGCGGACCGGCCTTCGCCGGATCCGTCGGGGCCGCCGCGGAGAACACCCCGAACCCCGGGTACGTCGTCGCGGCGCGTGATCCCGCCCCGATGCTGTACACCAGGTTCGCCTCCTCACGGATCTCCTTGTTCATCCGCGTCGTCAGCACCGCCGCCGCCATGGCCATCGCCCGTGCATCCTCACGGTTGGACTGATCCGCCCCGTAAAACCCGCTCATCACATACGCCTGCGCCGTGGGCGTCTCCACCTGCGTGTCCACCGTGCGCGGACCCGCCGGACGCTGCACTGCGCGCTGTGCCGCGTACATCTTCTCCGACACGCGCTCCCGGGAGGGGACCGACCCCAGGTACTTGGCGACAAGGTCCATGACCTTTTCGCGGGGGATGTCACCCACCACGACCACCTCGATCGGGGAAGTCCTGATGAGCGTCTCCAGCCACGCCTGCGCGTCCTGGATGTTCAGGCGGTCGATCTGCTCCACCGTCAGCGGCTGCAGGCGGGCATCCCCCTGGGGATAGATCACCGCCCCCGCCGAACGCATCCCCAGGGACATCGGGTTCTTCAACGACTCCTGCACGCCCTCCTTCGCCTGCGTCTTGAACTGATCAAACGACGCCTTCTCGATCTTGGGCTCGGTCAGCATCAGGTACGCGAGCTGGAACCCCGTCTCGAGCTCCTCGGGGCTTCCCGAAATGCTCAGGGAGATCGAATCGGCGTTGCCCCCGCTGCCGCCACCGCCGCGGCGACCGCCCCCGCCCATCCCGCCGCCCCCGACGCGGACCTTCTTACCCGTCATGATCGACCGAATGTCGCTCGATGAGAGCGTCTTGGTCGCCGGCCTTGCCCAGGCGAGCGACGCCGCGGAGGTAATCCCGCGGTTCTCCGCGTTCTCCAGCATCTCCCCGCCGATCAGGTCGATGCTCACCGAGACCTGGTTCTTGCGTTCGTCCATGAACCGGTGATGCACACGCACGTTGTTCGACAGCCAGCCCGACCACACCTTGCTCGCCGCGTGCTCGGTCCCCTCTTGCACCTTCCCGCCCTGGGGAAGCTTGCTCAGCAGCGTCGTCGCGTGCGTAGCCTCGGTCTCCTGCGTCGGCTTTACCTGCAAGGCCCTGATCCCGGCCTCCAAAAGCTCCGCCTCGGTCGGCACGCCCGGGCCCGCCGGCATCGTCGCCACGAAGGCCACGGCCTTGGGATCAAACTCCTGGGCAAACCGCTTGGAGACTTCCTCCGGCGTGATCGTCGGCAAAAGCTGCCTGAGAAGCGCCAGGTTCTGGGAGGCCGACATCATCGGCTCACCCGAGGCGACATCCGAGTTCATCCCGCTGATCACCGCCTGCGCCGGCCGCGTCGCCTCGGTCTCCGCCGCCCGCTCCGCCCCGGAAATCAGCTCCTTGCGGATGTCGTCGAGCTCCCGTGACGTGAATCCGAACACCCGGCCGCGCTGCAGCTCCATCGCGATCTCGCTGAGCGTCTCCTTCCACTTCCCGGGGTTCGCCCGGCCCGACATCTCCGCCGTGTAGATCGCGTTCGAGTCATTACCCATCGTCACCCGGGCGTTCAGGTAGCTCGTGCCCCCCGCCGAAACCTTGTCGCTCAACCGGCGATTCATCGCCATCTGTCCCAGCCGTGCCACCAGGTCCGACCGCAGCATCGGCACCGTCGTCGTCGCCGGCCGCGCCGGCTCAAGCCGGATGATCTGGATGTCCTCCGACCGCACCTCGGGATCGCTCGCCACGATCGCAAAGCTCGTGTCGTACGCCTTCACCTTGATGTCCTGGCGTGTCGGCCTTGCCTTCTTGGGCAGCGGACCAAACGCCTCCTTGATCTGCTTGACCACCTGCGCCGGTTCGGCGTCGGCGACGACCATCAGCGTCGCGTTCGAAGCTCCGTACCACGTGCCGTAGTAGTCTTTGAAGTCCTGCTGCGTCACGCCGTTGATCGTTTCTTCGGTGCCGATCGGGATGCGTGCTCCGTACAGGGAGCCGGGCGCCGTGTGCTCCAGAACGTAGAAACTCACGCGCTGGCGGCCCGAAAGGCCGCGCCGGCGCTCCTCCTGGATGATCTGGCGCTCGGCCTCGATCTCCTTGGGCGTCAGGGAGAGCCGGCCCACCACATCGGCGAAGAACGTAAAGCCCTTGCCCATGGTCTCGGCCTTGGTATCGGGCAGGGAGAGCTGGAATGTGGTCTGGTCGAAGTTTGTGAACGCATTCTGGTCGCGGCCGAACGTCATGCCCAGCGACTGGAAGAAGGGGATCAGGGAGCCGGGCGCGAAATTCTCCGACCCGTTGAAGGCCATGTGCTCCAGGTAATGGGCGATCCCGCGCTGGCGATCGGTTTCGTTGAGCGAGCCGGTGTGCATGTGAATCCAGATCACCGCCCTTCCCGGGGGAATCGCGTGCTTCTGCACCACGTAGTGCATCCCGTTCTCGAGCTCACCCGTGACAATCCCCGGATCGGTCGGAAGCGCCTGCCCCCAGGCGGCCGAAGTAAGCGACGCAACGGAGACGACGGTGACGCCGAGCCAGCTGAGAGATCGCAACATGGAAGAAGCTCCTTGCCCGAGAAAGGGCGTGCCTGCGCGAGAGGTAGCAAAGTATATCAAAAAGCAATGTCGCGCGAAACACCGCGTAAGAGACACGCGATTCCGCATACATCGCTCGCGAACGCCGACAGCTCAGGATGCGGCGAGCGTGCCCGTGTCCCGAAGCGCCCACATTCCCTGCTCACACATTAAAGTACTTCGCCTCGGGATGGTGCACGATGATCGCGCTGGTCGACTGCTCCGGGTCGATCTGCCAGTTCTCCGTCAGCACGCACCCGATCCGTTCGGGCTTGATGAGCCGGAACAGCTTCTCCTGGTCCGACAAATCGGGGCACGCGGGATACCCGAAGCTGTAGCGGCTGCCGCGATAGTGCTGCGTGAACAGCTCCTTGACGCGGGGAGAGTCCTCCGTCGCAATCCCCAGCTCCTGCCGCATGCGCTTGTGCCAGAGCTCGGCGAGGGCCTCGGCGGCCTCCACGCCGATGCCGTGGAAGTACAGGTATTCCGTGTAGTTGTTCGCCTTGAACAGCTCCTGCGTGTATTCGCTGATCCGGCTCCCCATCGTCACACAGTGCAGGCCGATCACATCACTCTGGCCCGATTCCACCGGCCGGAAGAAGTCCGAGATGCACAGCCGTCCCTTGTCCGCCTGACGCGGGAACTTGAACCGCTCGATCTCGCGCCCCACCTTCCCGCCGTCCTGCGGGTCCCAGATGATCAGGTCGTTTCCCTCGCTGTTGCACGGGAAGTATCCGTACACCACCTTGGGCAGGAGCAGCTTCTGCTCCTTGCATGTCCCCTTGACGCGATCAAACACCGGCCGCACTTCGTCGGAGACCACCCGCTCGTACTCGTCGTCAGAGAGGGCGCCCTTCTTGAACTGCCACTGCCCGCGGAAGAGCGCGATCGGGTTGATGAACCCGAACACCTCGTCCAGGGAGATCCCGTCGATCACGCGGTTGCCAAGGAACGGCGCCTCGGGCACCGGCACCGTCGTCGAGACGTTCGAGCGAGCCTTGGAGACCACACTGGCCCCGCCGGCCTCAACTTCCGCCGCCTGCGCCTTCTCCACGCGCGACTTGAGGATCGTCTCTTCCGCCGCCGTCCGCTTGGACTGGCGGGAATTGATCTCCGTCACCAGCTCCGCGGTCTTGCCCGACATCAGCATGTCCATTGTCCGCAGGCCGTCGAAGGCGTCCTTCCCATAGAAGCACTCCCCTTCATACGTCTCGCGCAGGTGCGATTCGCAGTAGTGCCGCGTCAGCGCCGCACCGCCCAGCAGCAGTGGGGGATGCGCGCCCGACGCGTTGAGCTCCCTGATGTTGTCCTCCATCACGTTCACGCTCTTGACCAGCAGCCCCGACATCCCGATCGCGTCGGCCTTGTGCTCCTTCCACGCCTCCACCATCGTGTGCAGCGGCTGCTTGATCCCCAGGTTCACCACCTTGTACCCGTTGTTGGTCAGGATGATGTCCACCAGGTTCTTGCCGATGTCGTGCACGTCACCCTTCACCGTCGCCAGCACGATCGTTCCCTTGGACTGCCCCGCCGCGCGCTCCATCAGCGGCTCCAGCTGCGCCACCGCCATCTTCATCACTTCCGCCGATTGAAGCACGAACGGCAGCTGCATCCGCCCCGATCCGAACAGCTCGCCCACGGTCTTCATGCCGTCCAGCAGGTGGTCGTTGATGATGTCCAGCGGCTTGTACGTCTTGAGCGCTTCCTGGATCGTCAGCGCCAGGTCCTGCTTCTCCCCGTCGATGATGTGGTCGCGCAGCCGCTGCTCGACCGTCTGGCCCGCCTTGTCCTTTTTCACCACCGCCGTCGCCTGCACGTCCTTGAACAGCTCGATGAACGCCTGCAGCGGGTCAAATCCCTCCCGCCGGCGGTCGTAGATCAGTTCTACCGCCGCGTTCCACTGTTCATCGGGGATCTTGTTCCGCGGCAGGATCTTGCCCGCGTGCACGATTGCCCCCGTCAGGCCCACCTGCCGCAGCTCGTGCAGCAGCGCCGAGTTGAGCACGAGACGCGCCGGCGGAGAAAGCCCAAAGCTCGCGTTGGAGAGCCCGACCACCGTCTGGCACTCGGGGAATTGCTGGGAGATCCGCTTCACGCCCTCGACCAGTTCCAGGGCCGATCGCCGGTCCGATTCCATCCCCGTCGAGATCGGCAGAACCAGCGGATCGAACAGCAGGTCCGCGGGATCCAGCCCCCAGTGCTTGGTCGCCCGCTCAAACGCCCGCGCCGCGATGGACACTTTCCGCTCAGCCGTTCGCGCCATCGACGCCTGCTTGTCCTCGTCGATCGACCCGATCACCACCGACGATCCGTAGATCCTCGCCAGCTTCATTACCGCGTCGAACTTCTCCTCCCCGTCCTCGAAGTTCGCGCTGTTGATGATGCACTTGCCCGCCGCGTGCTTCAGCCCCGCTTCGATCGTCGCCAGCTGCGTCGAGTCGATCATCAGCGGCGCATCCACCTGCCGCACCACCCGCCGCACGATCTCCGCCATGTCCTGCGCGTTGTTGCGGCCCGCGTAGTCCACGTTCAGGTCCAGCACGTGCGCGCCCTCGCGAAGCTGCTCCTTCGCGAGCGAGACCACGCCGTCAAAGTCCTCCTGCTCCAAAAGCTTCTTGAACGCCCGGCTCCCCGACGCGTTCATCCGCTCCCCGACGATCAGGAACGAGTTGTCCTGCCGGTAATCCGTCGAGGAATACAGGGAGGTCACGCCCTGCGGGAACACCGCCTTGGAAACCGAGTGGGCCTTGCGACCCGCGACCGCCTCGCTCAGCAGCTTGATATGGTCCGGCGTCGTCCCGCAGCAGCCTCCCACGAAATTTACGCCGTCTTGCTCGATGAACTTGACCATCGCCTCCACGAACGGCTGCGGCTTCAGCGGGTATTCCGTCCGCCCCTCCACCAGCACCGGCAGCCCCGCGTTGGGCATCACCGACACCGCCCGCAGGTTCCCCGATTCCGCCGCACGGCCCGCCGCCCGCTCGGCGCCGCGGATATCGCTCCTCGCCGCCGTCCCTCCCCAGTGCTTGCCCAGGAAGTGCACGTGCTCGGCCATCTCCGTCGGACCCGTCGCGCAGTTGAGGCCCAGCGAGGTGATCGGGTACTGCGAGAGCGCCTGCATCGCCGCCTCGATCGACGACCCCAGCAGCATCGTCCCCGTCGTCTCGATCGTCACGCTCACGAGGATCGGGTAGTCGAAGGGGGACTTGTTCTTCTCGTCCAAGGCGGCGAGGACCGCGTTGATGGCACACTTGATCTGAAGGAGATCCTGGCACGTCTCGATGATGAACGCGTCCACGCCGCCGGCGAGCAGGCCGCGGGCCTGCTCCCGGTAGCTCTCGAACATCGCCTGCCAGGTCGTGTTCCCCAGCGTGATGAGCTTCGTGCCCGGTCCCATCGAGCCGATCACAAACCGCGGCTTGTCCGCCGTCGAGTGCGCGTCCGCCGCCGCTCGCCCAACCTCCGCCGCCTTCTTGGAAAGCTCGAACGAGCGGTGGGCAATGTCAAACTCCCCCAGCACCAGCGCCGCGGAGCCGAACGAATCGGTCTCGATGCAGTCGGCCCCCGCCCGCAGGTAGTCCTCGTGGATCTTCTGGATCACATCCGGCCGCGTCGCCACCAGGATGTCCGTGCAGTTCTCACACCCGCAGTAGTCCTCCTCCACGGTCAGAGGGATCTTGTGAATCTGGGTACCCATGCCCCCGTCGCAGACCAGGATCCGGCGGGAGAGATGATGGAGAAATGCACGTGACATCGTGGCGGAGGCTCCTGAAGGGGATGGGCCAAGTGTAGGCGGGCATGGACATGCATCCACATATCCGGATGGATGGATGAATTGAAGTCTGGTAGATTGTTAGGGTGCCAGCCTCCGCCGAGGGCGCGGTGGCCGGCCAACAGGAGTCAGATCCATGGGTGCACCCGTTGTCCATTTCGAGATCGGCGGCCGCGACAGCGCCAAGCTGGGGAGCTTTTACAGCGCCATGTTCGACTGGAAGGCGACCCAGTATGGGCCCAGCGCCAACATGATCGATACCGGTACCCCCCAGGGCATCATGGGCCACATCACCCAGCTCGGCCATGAGCCGTTCAATTATTGTTTGGTGTACGTGCAGGTTGACGACATCCCCGCCGCCCTCGCCAAGGCAGAGTTCTTGGGCGGCAAGACCAAGGTCTCGGCGACGGATGTGCCCGGCATGGGACAGTTCGCCTGGTTCACCGACCCCGAGGGAAACCTGGTGGGGCTCTGGAAGCCCGTCAAGCCCGGTTGATCCGAGTCCTCGCTCGATAGTCCAATAAAAAACACTGGCTCGCGGGCGAGCCAGTGTCTTCATTTGGTCAAACCAGATCGCCGGAAGCCCAGATAACTGGAACCCAGCGGCACGAATGAACAGGGTCAGGCGGTGGGCTTGTCCCCGGCCTTCTTCTCGTCCTTCTTGAAGTAGTTGCCCTGGAACTTGCGCTGGAACTTCTCCACGCGGCCGGCGGCGTCCACGAAGGTCTGCTTGCCGGTGAAGAAGGGGTGGGAGCCCGACCACACTTCGACGTGCAGCTCGGGAACCGTCGCCCCGACTTCCATGACGACCTGCCCGTTGTGGTAGACCTTGCACTTGGGGTAGTAGCGGGGATGGATGTCTTTCTTCATGGCCGAAACCCTCTATCTGATGCGGGCGGACTGGTGCGAGAAATCCTGTCGTACGCGGCTGCGGAGCCGATTGATTCGCTGGCGAGCCTGCACCGAGCCGCCCCGGCGCCGAGCGTCGTCACACTCTGTTCGGAATCGGTTCAGATCAGCCGCTGGGCAGGGTGTTGTCCAGCGCCCAGAACGGCGAAGGAAACCCTGCCTCGCGAGCCGGTCCGCCGGGAGCCTGGCACCCGTGATAACCGAACCCCGACCTTCCCCACTCGCGCCACCTGCGCGGGATGGGTGGAGAGTATAGGCGAGCCTCCCGCGCAGACGCCACGGAACCGCCCGGAGACCTTGACGCCCGCGTGGGATAGGCTAGGCTTCCCGCTCTGATTCCCCGATAGCTCAATGGTAGAGCGATCGGCTGTTAACCGATAGGTTCTAGGTTCGAGCCCTAGTCGGGGAGTTCAAGGCCCTCGTCAAAGGTGACGGGGGCCTTGTCGTTTACAGACTGGGCGGCCAAACCGCCCCTTCTGGCGTGCCGTGGCGGGGGTTGGGCGCTCTCGGCTTCGATCCGGAGAACGGGGTGCCGCTCCGAACGACCCCGTTTCGGCACCCCAACCCCCTGAACTCTCTCGCTCTCTGGTCCTCGCGGAGTGCCCAGTTAACAGGGGCGTTCCGAGCAGGGGGCCGATGCGAACGCAGTTTCGATTCGGAGAGTTGGGTGGTGGTGCCCGACGCGCGGCCAGCCACCGACGCCGGTCGGCACGACCCGTTCTTCGCCGTTTCGGGATGTCGGCCAACCCGGAAGCGGTTGCCGGCGCGTTGTCCATCCCAGTTGCACACTCGACCATAAACTGTGCTCATGGCCAGCTTCTTTGATCAACTCGTAACCCTTGCGCGAGCCGACGTACCGGCAATCCAGATCGTCTCGCACGAGTGGGAGCGGGTTCGCGGCCTCGCGGCTGGTCTCTCCCGAGAACTCTCGGTTCCGGCCGTCGTTTGGAGTCTCTCACGAGGCTTGGAGCAACTCGATCACGATGCCCACGTAACGCCGAGCGAGCCTGGCCAAACTGATCCGCAGGAAGTCATCAAGCAGCACTGCGAGTCAAAGGCCCCGCAAGTCCTCCTGCTTGAAGACGCTCACCACTTTTACTTGAACTCCGATCGTCGACACGAGATCGCTCGCTGGCTGCGCGAGGCCTGCCGAGTCCGGGGCGTTCCCCGAAAGTTGCTCGTGCTATCCGGCCCTGTCGCAGGTCTGCCTCCCGAACTGACCAAAGAGATTCCTTCCCTGGATCTACCCCTGCCGGGCCAGGATGACCTGCTTGAGGTTTGCCGCGAGGTGGCCGCGAGCAGATCCATCCCCTGCGATCCCGTCGAGCCATTGCTCGAAGCGGCTCGGGGGCTGACTGTGATGGAAGCCCGAATCGCGTATTCGCGAGCGGCACAGGAACTCGGGAAGTTGGACTCCGCCGCCATCCGCTTGGTCGCGCAGGAGAAGTCGCGAGTCATCAAGCAAAGCGGCGTACTCGAGTATTTCGAACCCACGACGAATATGGCGGACGTTGGCGGCCTCGAGAACCTGAAAGCATGGCTATCGCGACGGGGACGTGGGTTCGGTCATGGAGCCCGCGAGTACGGACTTGAGCCATCCCGCGGAATCGTGCTGCTCGGGATTCAGGGTTGCGGCAAGAGCCTCATCGCTAAATCGGTCGCAGCTGCGTGGCAGTTTCCGCTGCTTCGATTCGACCTTGGCCGGGTGTTCGGCGGGATCGTGGGGCAATCCGAAGCGAACATGCGATTAGCGCTACAGGTTGCCGAAGCGCTAGCACCCTGCGTTCTCTGGATTGACGAGATCGAGAAGGGATTGTCGGGGATGGGAAGCTCAGACCAGCTTGATGCGGGCGTCTCCGCACGAGTGGGCGGAACTCTGCTGACCTGGATGCAGGAGAAGACCGCGCCCGTCTTCGTTGTGGCCACAGCGAACAGAATTGAAGCACTGCCACCCGAACTTCTCCGCAAGGGTCGCTTCGACGAGATCTTCTTCGTGGACCTGCCTACTTCCCAAGCGCGAAAGGAGATCCTCTCCATCCACCTGCGGCGCAAGAAGCGCGACCCCAAGAAGTTCGATCTTGAGAGACTTGCACGCGAGGCAAACGGGTTCTCAGGCGCCGAGCTGGAAGAAGCGGTGAAAGAGGGTCTCTTTGACGCGTTCTCAGACGGGCGAGAAATCACGTCTGACCACATCTCACAGGCGCTAAAGGCGACCTGCCCGCTTTCACGAACAATGCGCAACCAGATCGTACAGCTTCGCGAGTGGGCGAAAGCGCGAGCACGGTTGGCGACGGCGGAAACACCTGAGCCGCTGCCCAACGACAACGTCGATAGCGTTCCGGTGCTTCGGCAGGAGCAGCGTAATCCATTTGTCCCTCGTTCAGACCCGATTGGAACTCCGAATCGAGATCGAGGTCAAGGCTGATCCTGGCAGGTAGGTCTTGATGATGAGCCGGAGAACTGAACGATGGGTCTACTCAATTTTCTAGCGATGGAGCCGCCGCAACGAGCGCAGGTTATCCAACAGCAGGCGCGCGACGCTCTGGGCCCATTTGAACGGTACCTATTTCAAGCTCGCCAAAATGCGGAGGAGCGGCAGAAGCGACACCGATTCGCTTTCGAGGTTGTTCGGCGCAAGCAGGTCTTTCGGCTCAAACCGATGGACACTCTGCTCTTGCTGCCCGCCAAGGCGGAGAAAAGATGGAGGTTGGATGGTTGGCCCGCCACTGCCCCCTTTGACATCTCTCGGAAGGTCAACAATCTCACCCAAGAGGGGTACTTCGCCGTACAGCAAGCGGTGGCGACCAGCGATGGGCTGCTCATCGAGACAGACGCTCAAGCCCTCCAATCTGGTGATTTGATCTCGTGGTGCGGTCAACAATGCACGCTAAAGCCGGCGTCAAGAGCTCGTCGCCCAGAGGTCGTCACCGACACCGCAGGCCGTTCGCTGAAGCTTCGATGGCACCGTCGCGACGGAGACGATGACATAGTGTGTCTGGAGGGCCAGTTCGGTGACGAGCAGCTTGTCGTTGATGGTCAGTCGCGCTCAGCCACCCCGCTACCGCCGTGGTCAGAGTGCAGCCAAGCCCTCGATAGCAAAGGCACGACGTTTCCAGTTCATGGTGAGCAGCTCCGTACCGAGGCCGCTCCCGTAGGGTCCATTCTCGAGGGAAACTGCGGCGTTCGCTTCACTGTCGAACCGATGCAGGGCCGCGTGCGAAGCGGTAACTGGGTGCAGCTACTGCTCCCCGATGACTTTGCTGTTGAGCAAGCACTTATCGACCCGCGTGCTGAGTTCTGCGAGGGCGAACAGGTTCGCGAGATTTGGACTGCGCCGTTCCGACGCGACGCCAGGTTCATCCAGGTCTATGAGGTCGACAGGGATCGATATCAGCTTCGGCTGAAGGAGCTCCCGCCCACGGGCACGACGCACCTCTACGCACCGCTTGACACTCGGGCCATAGATACTCAGAAACGCGCCGTGCAACAACTTCGGTACAGCCCGCTTCCATCTCATCGCGGGCTCATTCGACTTTGCGAGAACCCCGACAAAGTGCGATGGCCACATGTTCCAGCGATCTCCGAGCCAGAGTGGGAACTGCTCATCGACGACACCATCGACGGTACGGCCGAACAGCGCGAGTTTGTCCGGGCGGCGCTCGCGAGCACCGACCTGTGCCTTTTGCAGGGCCCCCCCGGGTCGGGAAAGACAACGGCAATCTGTGAGCTCGTGTACCAAGCCATCAGGCGCGGTGAACGCGTTCTCCTCTGTGCATCGACACATGTCGCGATCGACAACGCACTGGAAAAGCTGTACTCAGCACGGCCAGAGTTGATCGAAGCCGTTCGTATCGGCATTGAGGATCGAGTAGACGAGAAGGTCAAAGCACTGCAGATTGATCGTCGAATCGATGACGTCCTGTCGTCGTGGCACTCGGCGGGGCTGTTTGGTGATCTTTCTGACGATGATCGCCGCGAGGCGGCAGCGAGCATCGTGGTGATGAGCGCCAACCTCACGTGCGGCACGACGGCGGGCATTTTGAATCATCCCCAGCTGCGGTCAGCACGCTTCGTCGGCACTGACCGTCCGTTGACCACTTTCGTGCCTTGGGACCTGATGATCATCGATGAGGCGAGCAAAACGACTGTTCCGGAGTTCCTCGTGCCTGCGTTGTTGGCGCGCAGGCACGTGATTGTTGGTGATGTGCAGCAGTTGCCTCCGTTTACGAACATCGAGGACCTAGAGGCCAACGTCGCCCATGTCTCCGACAACGATGGCAACCCCCTGATCCCAGCCGCTCGGCAGCGAGCGCGTTTACTGAAGTGGCGACTGACCCGTGACGCCGTGAAGAACGCGGGGGTGCACTGGCTGGTGGCGGAACCTCGCGCGGTGCTGGACCACCTTGAAACCGAGCTAGGAGTCGTCAAGCCGGAGCCCGTAGTCGTTCGCGTTGGGCGGGGGCAAAGAACTGGACGCTTCCCAGCGGTAACCCCTGAGGAGTTGAAGCGCGGGTCGCCATCGGCATTGATCGTCAACTCGGCGCAATGGCTGCTGGTTGACCAAGAAGTCTGGCGTGATGTCGCCGACTACTTGCCGCCTGGCGTTGTGGTTGCCAGTAGTCCTTCGGCCGAGATTGGGGCATGGGCTTTCCGCCACGCTGCGGCACTGAATCGCTTCGGGCGTATCACGCCGATTCGGGAGCGTGGCAAGCAGATCGCGACGAAGGGTGACTTGGAAACCCTGGAGCGAGATTTCCTGTCCCGGCGCTCGTGGGCCGCAGAGACCGCCTGGCGTCTCAAACGCGTTCATGAGTTGCGGTGGAGCTCCGATGGGTCAGAGAGAGACCGGATGAAGCGGGGCTTCGATGAACTCGTGCCGGTCGAGTGGGTGGGAGTCCGGGATGTCGTGGGCGAGCTCCGAGACATCGGTTTACCGAGTGTCATTGAGGTGATTCAGGAGGGCGTTGGTTCAGCCCGCACGAGGCGAAGGAACGCGCTGGCAGAGGGGCTCAGGAACGCCCCGCATCCCGGAGTATTCGAGTCACGATTCACGTCACTCTCGTTTCAGCACCGAATGCACCCGGAGATCTCTGACTATCCGCGAGAAGTGGTTTACAAGCGTCTCGCACGGCGTGAAGCGCTGCTTGATGCAGGGACAATTGCGGAGCGGGACGGGAAGATCAAGTGGGACTTCGAACCGACGCTGGGCAAGCGTCGGGTGTGGATCGACGTGCGCGGATCTGAGCACCGAGGCGTCAACGAGGCCGAGGTGCGTGCGACGCGTCGCATGCTGGATCGGTTTTTGGGATGGGCCCAACGGAAGGGGCCACCTGCGGGGCGACGATCTGGTGTGTGGGAAGTGGCATGTCTGTGCTTCTACCTGAAGCAGGAAGAAGCGTTGTCGGAGATGGTGCGTGACCTGGTGGGTTCTGACGCGAGACACTGCTTTCTCTATCCGGATGAAGACCATCCGCTGGTCGAGATCCGCTGCGGCACCGTGGACCGCTTTCAGGGCCGCGAGGCGGATCTGGTGCTTCTGTCCATGCGGAACACCCGCAGAGTTGGCTTTTTGGACAGCCCAAACCGGCTGAATGTTGCGGTAACGCGAGCCCGTCAACAGCTCGTCATCTTCGGTGACTACGGCTTCTTCAGCCGCGACGACCGGGTTGCAGCGGAACTGCGTGAGTTGGCAACAATGACTCGTACCGCGAACGAGGGCGGCAACAAATGAAGTGTGAACTCGTACAGCCCCTCGTCGTGCATCGTTTCGCAGCCTTTGCGGAACTGGCGGTCTACGTGCGCCGGCCGGAGCTGGAGGCGATGTGCAAAGCCGCAGTGGAAGCAGGCGGCACGGTTACTGCGGAAGTCATCCGGAAGATCTTGCCGAACGCGACGGAGGCTGCGGCCAGGAACATCGTGGACTGGTGCTGCGAGATCGGGCTCTGTGATCGCAACGGACGACTCAATGAGCATGGCGTTCAAGCGGCGCAGTCTGGCGAAGCGCCGCTGATTGAACAGGGCGTCTATGCGCTATGGGGAGCGGAACATCCTGTGCTGGGGAATCGAGTGTTGCACTGGGATCGCGTGCGCATCGACCGCGACGAGGACGCGAATCCGCAACCCTTGCCAATGGTCCCTGCGAGGGGCCAGCATTGGCGCTCCGTGGTGTCGGCGCAAGCGTTCGTGCTTCGTGACTTGCCAGCGGGAAATGCGGAGCCGCTTGGCCTTGAGGATCGTGCGCACGGCTCAGAGTGCATGTTTCATTGGACGATCGACTTCAACGCAGGCGTGAGCCGATGGCACCTGTCGGGGCATCTGCGCGGCGGCTCGAGAGATCCACAACTATCGATTCGCCCTGATGCGATCGATCTGGCGTGCGACCTGCGAGCGCTGGCCGACAGATGGCTGAGCGGCGTTGAGGGAACTCTCGGAAGGTGGAATTGTCAGGAACGCAGACTCGACGTTGGCTTCACAGAAAAAGCGGACGAACGAATGCTCTCTGAGTTCCGAACTTCGGTACCCCTTGATGAAGCCGAGGGGCCGGACGGAGATGTCTATTCGGATGTGCGCATTCAGGATGTTCCGGTTGGGCCCGCCTCTGCAGCTGATGCACGTCGATGGATGCTGTGGCGACTGCGGCGCAAACTCGCGTCTCCCGGGTACTGGTCCGCTGAGAACATCACGGCCGAGTACGTTGCAGCGGTGGAGAACACTCCGCTCCAAGTGATGACCACGTCACCGCAGGCATCCGAGCTTGCTGCTGAATGCCAACGCGACCGGGCGATGTTCTGGCGAGTCGCGGCACCGATGGACCTCTGTATACCGTCTCCAGAGGTGAAGGCTGGTTCTGCGCCAAATGCGACCCGCGCCTCCGAGCAATCTCCTGTGGTGGTACGCGTGGGCCCGGGCAGCACGATCACCATGAAGCAGTTTGTGGTTCAACTACTTGGTGGCGCTACGCCAAAGCGAGTGCTGCTCTGCGACAAGTACGTTCGCGGGGAGTACAACTTAAAGGCGCTGGCTCTGCTTCATAAGACTCTGCAATCCGCGTCACCCGCAGCAGTTCTGGAAGTGCTGACGGATCGTGATCCGGACGACACTCGACAGGAGGCGACGGTCCGAACGGTCCTCGGCAGAGCTCCCCAGTGGTACTCCGACGTCTTCGGACGTAGCACTGCAGATCGGCCTCACGACCGATACTTGCTGATTGACGGCGGCGCAACCCGACTGGCGTGGCAGATGTCCAATAGCCCTCTGGACGCTCGCCCTTCGGCGAACGGTACGTGGACCATCGATAGCCCCATGCGATGGAGAGATTTGGCGTGCTCTCCGGTGTCACCGCACGAGCTTCACTTCCCTGCGATGTCTGCCTGGTTCACCCAAGGGAGGCAGTCATGAGCACCCCAACGGGTCCCATCGTCGCGCGGGAACGTACCAAGTTGGAGGATCGCAACTCCACGATCATTCCGGTTGCTTGGGAGCGATCCGGATCCGCGTCCGGTCCAATAGTGATCGGCCCCCCCTTTACTCCCGCAGGAGACTCCGCTGCTGTCGACATGGCTCGCCGAATGCTTGCCGACAGGGGGGCTCCCGTCCTTTGCGTTCTGGGGTCATTTCCACCTGACACGCTCAGCCGGCTGGTGCTTGAATCGAGCGACATTGAGCGTCGGGTGTACGTGCTTGCTGCCCCTGGCTTTGGCGAAGGCCAGCGAGATCCCGGGCTTCGTGATCGCTTGAAGGCGCAGGTGCTCGTTCGCAGAACCGCCGTACCCACCATTCCTGCCTTGCTCGACTGCAAGCGGCAGCGAGCCGTGATATGGCTTGGATCTCTAAAACACGGAGCACCGCGATGGGTCGTTGAACTCGATGAGGAGC
Source organism: Phycisphaerales bacterium (assembly GCA_044226385.1). Taxonomy (GTDB): domain Bacteria; phylum Planctomycetota; class Phycisphaerae; order Phycisphaerales; family UBA1924; genus JAEUJB01. The sequence goes on along the minus strand of JBGAHA010000018.1, from coordinate 14,821 downwards.
AGTCGAGAGGCGTGTTTCGTGTCGCGTTGCATTGGTTCTGGCACCACGCGTCGGACGAGGCATGGACTGATCCGTCGGCCTCCGGACTGCGATTCCAGTCAGCTCAGGAGCGACCCTTTGACGTTCCGCCGCCACGAGACGGCGCGATGCAACTCCTCCGGCGTCCGCAGAACGCCATGTCCGTTCCGGCTGGCGCGATTTGCGTTTGTGGCAACGACGCAACTATGGCGAAGGGAACGAGTCGGGCGTTTGTGCGGCCAAGTGGCCAAGGCCTTGATGAGCTCGCGGGCATTTCCGCGGCTGGCTGTCAAGTGTTCGGGGCGATAGACGAATTGCCTTCTCTCTGGGTGACCGGAACGTCAGGCATGGTCGAATGGACGTGCGGCGACCATTTGCTCCGACTCCGACTGACGGCTTCGCAGGCCAAGGCGCTGCACGACGGACTGAGCCGCGTGCAGACAGATGCCAGACTGCGCTGCAACGCTGCGCTGGGATCGATGAACGGCAAGATCTGGTTGGCCGGAACCCAGGCCGAACAGGCGTTGCAAGATCGTGCGGTGCTCGAAGCCGGTCAGGTGTCTTGCCAAGCGATAGAGGATGTGCTGACGGCCGAACCAGCAGACTTTCCGCTGGCCCCACCCCTGGCACGTATGGTCGAGTACCGCTGGATCTGCCAGCCCCCGATGTTGCCTCCTAAAGCCAGCAAGTCCAGCCTCTACCGGCAATGGGACGAGGCATCGCAGTTGTTTGAGTCAAGGCTCCAACAAATCGGTCGGCAACTGGAAGAAGCCAAGTCTGGTGTTGATCAGGCCCGTTCAGGGTTGGCGAAGTTCTTTGCCGGCGCACTCGGATTTGACCGCGCTCGCGACACTCTCATGGCTGAGCACCGTGCGCTGGCACAGATCAAGCTGTCGAGCATCAGTACGGACTCGGCAATCAAGGCAGTTGACAGGATCGGAGAACTGCAGCAGAGGGTGTCGGAGCATCTGCAAGGGATCGAACGCGACATCACTCATGCGGATGCAGAGCGTCAGCGTGAGGAGTGGCAACGACAGCGGGACGAGCATGCCTCCGAACTGCGATCGATTGACGCGCAGATCGGATCCGCTCGAGACGAGCTTGGACAACACGAGGCCGCACTCAAGCAGGGCAAACGAGATGGCGAGAGTGATGCAGACTGGTCGGCAAGGAAGCGCAAACTCGACGACGATGTCAAGGCTTCTCGTGCGACCATCGGAAAACTGAACGGCAGCCGGAGCAGCCATGCCCAGTTTGTGGAGAAGCCGTTTGAACCAAAGAGCAAACCCTCTCCCGACCCTAAAGAGAAGTCCAGAAAGGGATTCGTTCCAGGGCCGTCGTTGGCCAGGATCCAGATTCCCGTTGAATCTCTCCCCACCGTCGGCGAGCTGTACGAGGCGGCATCTGAGCGATTCCTCGTGGTTGAGTCGTGGGAGCAGTTGCCTGCCGCCCGTCAAGAAGCTGCACGACTGAAGGGGAAGATGGTCGCCCCTCGGAGATAGCACATGCGCGAACAGCGAGTTGAAATCGAGATTGACGAACATGGCCGCATCAAGGCGGACGCTCACGGGTTTGTGGGAGACGCCTGCATCAAGGACCTCGAGAAGCTACTCGCTGACTGCGGTGGCGCGTGGCTGCAGGTCGAGCGAAAGCAGCCCGAGCGGCCTTCAACCACCGCCGAAGCCCCGAAGACCAACCTGCGCACGGGGGGACAGCCATGAGCGCGTACATTCAATTAGCGACGCCGATGACAAGTGTCGAGTGTCTGCTCGACGCGTTGGCTGACGTGGGGTGCTCTCCAGTCGTAGCCCAAGTGAATGGGCAGTCTGGCACACGGACTAGAGCAGGCTCGGGCCAATCGGAGACCACGAGTCAAGTGATCAACCTTGACTCAACGGGGACGGCGAGCTTTGTATGGACACCAACTGGGTTTCGGCTTGAGGCTCGCGGGGCCGCTGCATCACAGTTCGGGCAAAGCTGGCTGAGGAAGGTCACGGAGCGGTATGACTTCCATCGAGCCGCGAAGGAGCAACGGCTTGCCGAAGCGCAGCGCCTCGCCGCGGAAGAAGAACGCAGGCGACTTGTCGAAGCCCAGCGTCATGCCGTCATCGAAGCCGCCAAGAAGCAGGGATACCGGATCGAGGAGCGACAGGAGCAGGGCTGCATCAGGCTTGTGCTGTCGAAACGGGTCTATTAATGCTCGAAGATCAAGTTGTCAATGTCGCGAGGTGTCTGTCCCGAAGCAGCACGAACGGTCCTGGGGAACGATTCGTGCTGTGGGTTCAAGGCTGTCCGCTGCACTGTCCGGGTTGTTGGAACCCTGATACGTGGTCACCATCGCCCCGTGAACTTATCCGAGTCACGGCCCTCGCCGACCAGATCCGCGGAGCGATGCCGATCGATGGAGTCACGTTTACAGGAGGCGAGCCCTTCGCCCAAGCCGAAGCGTTGGCAGAACTGGCCGAGCGGCTTCGACCCCATGATCTATCGCTAATGGCGTTCACGGGCTACGAGCTCGAGGAACTCACAAGCCATCACCAACAACGCTTGCTTGGCTTGCTGGACATCGTCGTCACGGGAAAATTCATCCGCGAGAGGAAGGCCGACGGCCTGCTCTGGCGTGGCTCGAGCAATCAGAAAGTGCATCTTCTCTCGGATCGCCACAGGGGGCTCGACATGTCTGGTCGTGATCACCCCATCGCGGAGATCGTCATTACAGGCATCGGCACCAGCGTCGTGACCGGCTTCCCTGATGCGGGGCTACTACACGAACTGGGAACGGCGCGGAAGAGCCAGCCAGAGGTTCTGTAGGTCCAGCGCGACAGTTTCGAGTCCTCGTGCACATATAGGCGGTGTCTCCGAACGCCAAAGGAGCGCCTATGCCTGACTCCGCACCACCACCGCCGCCGCGGCGGAAGCGACATCCCTCTGCGCCCGTCGTCGATACCCGCACCCGTCACCGCGAACTCGTGGATCTCATGGCCGCCGGCCTCGAGCGCGTGGTCCTGGCCCCCGAGTCATCGGACATCTCTACGCCCGAGGATTCTCGCGGCGATGGACTTGAACTCTCGCAGCATGCCGCCCTCAGTGTGACCGCTCGGTTCCCCGGTAGTGAACGCCGGGGCCCGAACGGGTTCAAACGCGGAGAGTCGGCATGAGCATGAAGCACGAGATCGCGGGTTTGGAAAAGATGACGGTGGGCCAACTGCAGGCCCGGTACGCCGAGGTCTTCGGCGAGCCGGCGCGGTCGGGCAACCGCCAGTGGCTCTTCCGCCGCGTCGCGTGGCGGATCCAGATGCTGGCCGAAGGGGACCTCTCCGAGCGTGCCCGGGAGCGAGCACGCGATTTGGTCCGCGACGCCGACCTTCGCGTCCGCCCACCGAGGGGGGCGGAGCACGCCGCGTTGGCCGCCCAGCCCCAACCGGTCGGCCAGTTGCGGACGCTCTCGGGCAGACTGTCGCTCAAGCGCGACCCGCGCGTGCCGCCAGCCGGAAGCGTCATTCCCCGCGTCTTCAAAGGGCACGAGTACCGTGTGATCGTGCTCCCGCACGGATTTGAGTACGACGGGCAGGTGTTCAAGTCACTCAGCGCGGTCGCCCACGCGATCACAGGCTCGCACTGGAATGGACTGCGCTTCTTTAACCTTGGCGAGCGGGAGAATACGGAGTGACCAAGCGACCAGCGGCAACCAATCGGACGGATATCGAGGAACGTGCAGTGGTCCGCTGCGCGATCTACACCCGCAAGAGCAGCGAGGACGGGCTCGAACAGGACTTCAACTCGCTGGACGCGCAGCGCGAGAGCGCCGAGAACTTCATCGCCAGCCAGAAGCACGCGGGGTGGGTCTGCCTTCCCGAGAAGTACGACGACGGCGGGTTTACCGGCGGCAACATGGAGCGGCCGGCGGTGCTGCGCCTTATGGCGGACATCCAAGCCGGCAAGATCGACTGCGTCGTGGTCTACAAGGTCGATCGCCTCTCCCGGTCGCTGATGGACTTCGCCAGGATGATGAGCGAGTTCGAGAGGTTCAAAGTCTCGTTCGTTTCCGTGACGCAGCAGTTCAATACGACCCACTCGATGGGCCGCTTGACCCTCAACATCCTGCTCTCGTTCGCGCAGTTCGAGCGGGAACTGGTCAGCGAACGCACGCGAGACAAGATCGCTCTGGCCCGCCAGAAGGGGCGCTGGGGCGGCGGCCCACCGATCCTCGGCTACGACATCGATGCCCTTCCCGGCGGCAACCGGCTGGTGGTCAACCCGCGCGAAGCGAAACTCGTGCGAGAGATCTTCGACCTGTACCTGGAATGCAGCTCGGTCCAGAAGACCATCCGGCGGTTGGATGAGTGCGGCGTCAAGAACAAGGCGTGGACGACCAAGAAGGGCGACGCAAAGGGCGGCAGCGGCTTCGAGAAGTCCACCATGTTCAAGATGCTGACCAACGTCACGTACATCGGAAAAGTCCGGCACAAGACGGAGGTCTACGACGGGCTCCACGAGGCGATCATCGATGAGGATGTGTTCCGCCGCGTCGGCGAGACGCTCCGCGAGAACCGCGTGAAGGAGGGCAAGGGTTACAGCAACAAGCACGGCGCGCTGCTCCGCGGGCTGGTGCGCTGCCGGGCGTGCGGCTGCGCGATGGGCCACCACTTCGCCACCGACGGCCCTAAGCGCTACCGCTACTACGTCTGCCAGCGGGCTCAGAAGCGCGGCTGGAAGGAGTGCCCCGGGCCGTCGCTGCCAGCGTTCGAGCTCGAGAAGTTCGTCATTGATCAACTGAGAGCGCTCGGCAAGGACGACGGGCTCGTCTCAGAGTCAGTGGTGCGTGCGCAGGAACGGCTCCGCGCTCAGGCCGAGGCAATGGCCACGGCGCGGGACACCGCCCGTGACCTCCTGGAGCAACGTCGCGTCGAACTACGGGGGCTTTCGGAAGCGACCGGTGAACGCAATGGCACCGCGGCGCACGCGGGCGGCCTGCGCGAAGAGATCCGCAGGCTCGACGCCGAGGTGCGGAAACTCGACGCCCGCATCAAGTCGGTCAACTCCCGCGTGCTAGACGAGGATGAGCTCTCCGGCGCAATCGAATCCTTCGACCCACTGTGGAAGCACCTCACCACGGTGGAGCGCGAACGCATGGTCCAACTACTCGTGCGGCAGGTCGAGTACGACGCCGTCACCGAATCGATCAGCGTGACGTTCCACGACGGAACGTTCACCGACCTTGAGGAGAGCGACCAATGAGCGCCGGCCTGACCATCACCAGCCAGATCCACTTCTCGATGCGCAACCGCGGCCGCCGCGAGATGAAGCCCGGGCCAGCGCCGATCACGGAGACCACGCCCGAGGGCAGCGTGCCGCGGGTGTCACGGCTGATGGCGCTGGCGATCAAGATGGACGGGCTGATCCGCTCGGGCGCGGTGCCCGACCAGGGCGATCTGGCCGCCCTCGGGCACGTCACGCGGGCTCGGGTGACTCAGATTCTGAACCTCACCCTGCTCGCCCCGGACATCCAGGAGGCGATCCTCTTTCTGCCCCGGGTCCGGCGCGGACGGGACCCCCTGCGGGAAACGCATCTTCGGGAGGTTGCGGCCCTTGCCGACTGGTCCGGACAGCGCCGAAAATGGGCGCAAGTGCTTGTAAAAGCGAGCGTTCCGACAGGTCATCCACGCGTCCGAGGAAAACCTGTGGAAGCCCTGTCATGTCCCTAACAATTGCGATTTGACACGGGTACCATGCGGACCAACAGAACCCGCACAAACGGCTTCAGTGTGACGCCATCCGGGGGTTCAAACACGCTTCCGGCGGGCGGAGACCGTCGGGGAGGTTTCGTATGTCGTCCAGCTTCAGATTGCGCCGTTTCTCAAGCCCGTCCATCCTCCGGCAGATCGACCCCAGCCTGCTGGTGAGGTTCCTCGCTGGGCACGCCGAGCGGTGGCCCGCGCTGCAGGAACTTCTGGCCGCCAGCCCGCTGAACATCGACCGTCTGGCAACGCTCCTCATCGAGCCCGGCGACGATGCGCCCGACCCCTTGCTCGACGCCCTCTTCTTCGTCGACGAACTCTCCGCCCCTGAGATGTACGAGGACCTGCTCGACGAAGCGCGGCGCGCGGCCATTCCCCTCGGAGAGACCCCCAGCCTCTCGCCGGCGGACCTGGCGGTTCGGATCTGGCTTGACGATCCCGAGGTGCTGCAGCGATACCACGCAGAGCGGTATCTGATCCGCACCAAGAAGTTCGAGCACTTCCCCAGCGTCACCACGCACTTGCCCAACATCCGCGGTGTGCAGGAGCAGATCATCCAGGGGCTGCAGGAGGATCTGGACGCGTACTTCGAGACCCGCAAGAAGGGTCGCGGATCTCGCGTCTTCCCGTTCGTGAAGGACGACGCGGTGTGGTTCCTTGTGCGGCACGGCGAGAAGCTGCGGCGCGAGGGAACCATCGAGAACGGCGAGTCGTCGAGCGTGTTCTACCGGCCCGAGAAGTACGACATCGTGATCTTCGATCGGGCCTTGGGCGAGCTCGCGGTTCACGCGGACGCCAAGGGCGAGACCGAGGAGTACTGCCGCGCGTTCGGCAAGCGGCTCTTCAACAGTGAGTCGATCTTCAGCACCGAGGTCAACGGGCGGTTCTCGCTTGCACCCATCATCGATCGCGGCCCCGATTGTCTGGTCTGCTCGGACGTGAACGGCATCGAGTGGGTGCGGCTGACCGAGCTCCGCTGGCGGCACGATTGCCAGCAGCGCCACGTCGAGATCCACCAGGCCGACGATGTGTTCGCGGCGCTCGCCGACATTCGCCGATCCATTCCCCGGTCGGCCACGCTGCTCAAGGCCGTGTTCAAGATCAAGTTCACGCACGGCGAGCGCCCGCGATCTGTGGCGATCAAGCCCCCGAACGCGGCGGTCTTCGACCGGGAGTCGGATGCGCCGCTGGTCCACGACTGGCTTGCACGTCGGCGTTTCACGCCCACGCTGCTGAAGGTGGTGGGAAGTGTCGCTTGATCTCTTCTGGCAGTTCATCGAAGCACGGCCAACCGGCGCAGCGGTGATGGCGGAGTGGCGGGAGCGGTGCGGCCCGGCGCTGCCGGCGATCGCGCCGGTGCTCGAGCCTACCGCCCACCACGCCACGGCCCACCCGGCTCCCAAGCCGGGACGGCCGCCGCTGCGCGTGGTGCGCCATCGCGATGGGCGGCTGGTCGGGTTGTGCGACGAAGGGCGAACCGATCGCGTGGATCTGTCGCTCGACGATGTGGTGCTCCACGCGGTGAACCCGAGCGAGTTGCGACGGCACCTCTGCGTCGCTCTGAGCATCAAGACAGCGCACGAACCGGTTGGCACACTGCCCGGATCGGTGCGACTTGGGCACTGGGAGCCTCGGCCCGCGCTGCAGATCCCAGTGGTGCTGATCGCCGCGCCCGACGAGGCGGCCATGCTCACGGCGCTGCACGCGGTGATGGCCGGCGCGAAGAAACCTCCGATCGTGCTCACGCCGGGACGTTCGCACTGGAGCGAACCGGTGAAGGCGACGGCGGACGCCGCCCGGGCGACGCTTGCGCCGCTCTGCGAGGTCGTGGCGACGGACGGGTCTGCCTGGCGGGCCACGGAGGCGTGGCAGGCGTTCCAGTTCGGGCACCTCGAGCGGGCGGGGCTGGCGACGCCGGCGCAGATCCGTGCGGCCAAGCCCAAGAAGAAGCGGGAGTCGCGGGCTGCCGCGATCGACGGGCTCAAGCGCGAGCTCCGCGAGCACCTTCGGTCGGCGAGGGCGCACTACCACGCGACGGCCGAGCGGGGCGAGCCCAAGCTTCTGCCGCGACCCGAGCAGCAGGACCTGGCCAAACGGCTGGGCATCTCGAAGGCGACCGTGACGCGCTGCCTCAACGAGGAACCGGACGCCGAACTCAAGCTCCTGTGGTCGAGCGCGGACAACATCGACTACGTCCGCAAGTTCAGAGGCTGAGCGGCTGGTTTCAGATCCGCTCGGTTCGTGAAACTGAAACTGAGAATCTTGCACGCTGCCCGGGCCGCAATCACTGGCCCCGGCGACGTGCATGTGCATTTGGCGACGCGCGGTTTGTGAAACCGCCGCGGCGGGTACACGCGGTGCGACGTGCACCGCATCGACCCATCCCCATCAAGGGAACCCGCCGATGCCGACGCTTACCAACCCGTCCCGTTCGAATCCAGCTTCAGCCGCGCCCAAGTGCCCCGCCGACCCGGCGTGCACCCTCATTGACCAGTACGCGATGGACCGCATCGAGTATCGCGTCGACCGTCTGCGAAAGGAGTTCGGCCTCAACGCGCAGGACGCCGAAGACCTGACCCAGGACATGCTCGCGGCGCTCCTGGCCAATGCCCCCCGCTTCGACGAGGCCAAGGCCACAAAGCGCACGTTCGTCTGCCAGGTGCTGGACTACTTCGTGCTGACGTTTGTGCGGAATCGCCGGATCCGAGACGGCCACTCGGCGATGCGGCCGCTCTCCTTCGACGCCGCCTTCGGCGAGGGCTGCCGCGAGTGCGTCCGCGACGACGGCGGCTCGGACCTCGTCGACCGAGCGGCACTGCGGATGGACATGGAGGCGGCGCTGGCTCCGCTTCGCCGGCGCGAGCGATTGATCGCCGAGGACCTCAAGCACTACGGGAATGTCACGGACGTCGCGCGGGCCCGCACGATGGCACGCGGCAGCGTCTACCGCTGCGTCACGACGATCCGCGAGCGGCTGATCGAGAGCGGCATCGACGAGTAGCGCGACACTTTGGGCGGGTCGTGCACATATAGGGATCGTCCGACCGCGAGCCCGCCATGACCCCACGCACAACCAGCTCTTTCCGATGGCCGCTCGTCCGTCTCGGCCAGGGCGATTACGTCCGCGACATCTGGCCCGCGGACCTTGAACACCAGCACCAACACCAAAACGGAGAATCCATGAACGCATCGACCTTGATGACGCAGATCCGCAAGGGGCGCAGCCCCAAGCCCCGCCGTGTGATGCTTTACGGCACGCACGGCATCGGCAAGAGCACGTTTGGCGCGATGGCCGAGCAGCCCGTGTTCATTCCCACTGAAGACGGTCTTGGCGACATCGACTGCGAGTCGTTCCCGCTTGCCACGAGCCTCGGCCAGGTGATGGCCACGCTCGAGTCGCTCTACACGACCGACCACGGTTACAAGACCGTCGTCATTGACTCGCTCGACTGGCTGGAGCGGCTCATCTGGGCGGAGGTCTGCTCGGACAAGGGCGTCGACTCGATCGAGGACATCGGCTACGCCAAGGGTTACACCTACGCGATCGACAAGTGGCGCGCCGTGCTCGGGGCGCTCGACGCGCTCCGCAGCGACCGCGGCATCGGCGTGATCCTCATCGCGCACGCCAAGATCGACAAGTTCGAGAACCCCGAAACCGAGCCGTACGACCGCTACAGCCCGCGGCTGCACAAGCTCGCCAGCGCGCTGGTGCAGGAGTGGTGCGACGAGGTGCTCTTCGCCACCTATCGCGTGCACACCCGCAAGGTCGAGGAGGGGTTCAACAAGGCCAAGCACCAGGGCATCGGAACGGGCGAGCGGGTCATCCGCACCACCGAGCGGCCGGCGCACGTCGCCAAAAGCCGCCTGCCTCTGCCCGAGGAGATGCCGCTCGATTACCGCGTCTTCGCCGCTTGCGTGCGCGGCGAAGCGTCCCCAACCACCAGCACCAACACCACCGGCGAGCTTGCGCCCGCCAACGAAACCCCATCACCAGAAGAAGGAGCCTGAAGCATGGCAAGTCTGAACGGATTCAACGCCAATGAGGTCGATCCCAACGTGGCCTTCGAGCCGCTCCCGCCCGGGGAGTACCTCGCCGTCATCGTCGCCTCCGAAATGAAGGCGACAAAGGTCGGCTCCGGCGAGTACCTGCAGCTCGAACTGGAGGTCATCGACGGAGCCCAGAAGGGCCGCAAGGTCTGGGACCGGCTGATGCTCAAGCACAGCAACTCGCAGACGGTGGCGATCGCCAAGGGCACGCTTTCGGCGCTGTGCCGAGCCGTCGGCGTGATGCTCCCCAAGGACAGCAGCGAGCTGCACAACCTGCCGGTGGTTGTGAAGGTCGCGACCAAGAAGCGCGACGACACCGGCGAGCTCACCAACGTCGTGAAGGGGTACGTCAAGAAGGGCGGCGCATCCCCCGTCGCGGCCCGCCCCCCGGCGGCGGCCACCGGCCCGGGGAGCACGCCGCCTTGGAAACGGTGAGCCCCGGAGCCAGGTCGTTCGAGTTGCCCTACCCGCCGTCGGTGAACCACTACTGGCGGCGGGTTGGGCACGCGACGCTGATCAGCCGCGAGGGCCGGCGCTTCCGCAAGGCGGTGTGCTCGGCCCTCGCGGCTCGGCTGGGGCGTGATCCGCCGCTGGCCGGTCGCCTGGCCGTGCATGTCACCGTCTGCCCGCCCGATCGTCGGCGGCGCGATTTGGACAACGTGCAGAAAGCCCTGCTCGACGCACTCGAACACGGCGGCGTCTACCGCGACGACGCGCAGATCGACCTGCTGGTCGTCGAGCGAGGCCCGGTTACTCCAGGAGGCAAGTCCCTTGTCCGCGTTGAAGTCATCACCCAAGCCCGACGCGCCGCCGAGTGACGAGCTGCACTGCTGCCTGTGCTGCGGCAGGGATACGCGATCGAAGTTCCAGATCTGCGCGAGGTGCCTGCGCGGCCCGAGGACCGGGCGTTCGCACTGTCTGGATGACGAGAGCCCGACCGCCGAGGACGACTACTCGGAGGAGTCGGGACCCAACAGCGTGTACTGGGAGAGCGAGCAGCGGCGTGAGCGCGAGGTGACCCGTTGATGGAGCTGCGTCCCTACCAACTCGAAGCCGTGCGTGCGGTGTACGACCACCTGCGCTCGCGCGACGACAACCCGTGCGTGGTGATCCCCACGGGCGGCGGGAAGACGCCGGTGATCGCGACGATCTGCCGCGACGCCGTCGCGCACTGGAACGGCCGCGTCGTGATCCTTGCTCACGTCAAGGAGCTGCTCGAGCAGGCAGCCGACAAGCTCCGGCACATCGCGCCCGACGTGCCCATGGGCATCTACTCCGCTGGCCTCAAGCGCAAGGACCTCGGGTATGCCGTCACGATCGCGGGCATCCAGAGCATCTGGAAGAAGGCCGCCGATCTGGGGCCGGTCGATCTGATCATCGTCGACGAGGCGCACATGGTGCCCGCCGAGGACGACGGGATGTACCGGCAGTTCATCGCTGACGCGAAGGCGGTGAACCCGCACGTCAGGATCATCGGGCTGACAGCCACGCCGTACCGCATGAAGTCCGGGTCGATCTGCGGCGCTGAGAACATCCTCAACCACGTCTGCTACGAGGTCGGTGTGCGCGAGCTCATCGTGCAGGGCTTCCTGTCGCAGCTCAAGCCCAAGGCGGGCCGCGAGAAAGTGAGTACCGGTGACCTGCACGTCCGCGCCGGCGAGTTCGTCGCCAGTGAGGTTGAAGATCTCATGGACAAGCAGGGCTTGGTTGAAGGCGCGTGCGCCGAGATCGTCGAGCACACCAAGGTTCGGCAGGCCACGCTCATCTTCTCGTCGGGCATCCGCCACGGCCAGCACATCGTGGAGGTCCTCAAAGCCAAGCATGGCATCGAGTGCGGGTTCGTCTCCGGCGATACGCCCGACGGCGTGCGGAGTGCCATCCTCGGCCGCTTCCGCAAGGGCGGCAACGCAGGGCTGAAGTACCTCTGCAACGTGAATGTGCTCACGACCGGATTCGACGCTCCGCACATCGACTGCGTGGCGCTGGTGCGGCCGACTATGTCGCCGGGCCTGTACTACCAGATGGTGGGCCGGGGCTTCCGGTTGCACCCGGGCAAGTCCGACTGCCTCGTGCTGGACTTCGGCGGCAACGTGATGCGCCACGGGCCGGTGGACGCGATCCGCATCGACGAGCCCGGCAAGGGCAACGGCGAGGCTCCGGTCAAGGAGTGTCCGGAGTGCCGCGCTCTCATCGCCGCGGGCTACCAGATCTGCCCCGAGTGCGGCCACGCGTTCCCGGAGCCCAACAAGCAGAAGCACGAGGCGCAGGCCAGCACCGAGGGCGTGCTTTCCGGCCAGGCCACGCGCGAAGAGCACCGCGTCAGCGAGACGACGTACCACGTGCACATGAAGCGCAGCGACCCCGCCGCTCCGCTGACGATGCGGGTCGAGTACCGCGCCGGTTTCAACCGCTACTTCCGCGAGTGGGTCTGCTTCGACCACACCGGCTACGCGCGGACGAAGGCCGAGGCGTGGTGGCGGGCCCGCTCGGCCGAGCCGTTGCCGGAGGGCACGGAGCACGCGGTGGAGTTGGCCGAGGCGGGGGCGCTTGCGCCCACGCTGGCGATCACGGTTGAGAAGAAAGCGGGCGACCAGTACGAGCGGATCGTCGCGTGCCGCCTCGGCGACAAGCCACCCCGGCTCGACGACCCCGACGCCGCTCCCGAATACCGGCCCGCGCCAGCGGGCACCACGTACGGCATCCCTGACGACGAGATCCCATTCTGATGGCCGAGCCCGCACCTCCCATCTCGAACGGCGTCCTTCGCGGACACGCTGCGGCCTTCGTCGCGGCGGGTCTCTGCGCGCTGCCCGCCGTCCGCACCGCGGAGAACAAGCGTGTTGCGCTGCCCGCATGGAAGGACTATCAGAGCCGGTTGCCGTCGAAGGCCGAACTCACGGGCTGGTTCAAGGCGTCGACGCGCGCGGTGTGCCTGGTGTGCGGCGCGGTCTCGGGCAACCTGGAGATGATCGACTTCGATCTGGGCGGCGAAGCCTTCGCCGTGTGGCGCGACGCCGTCGAGGCGTCGTCGCCCGGGCTGATCGATCGTTTGGTGATCGAGTCGACCCCGTCGGGCGGCCGCCACGTTGTGTACCGCTGCGAGAGCAGCATCTGCGGCAACACCAAGCTCGCCAGCAAGCGCATTGACACCGATGGCCCGGGCGATCTTGTGGTGGGCTCCAAGAACGTCACCCCTCGGCAGGACCCTGCCGGCCGCTGGCACGTTGTCGTCACGCTGATTGAGACCCGCGGCGAGGGAGGCATGTTCCTGTGCGCCCCCTCGGAGGGGTACGCAATCCTCCAGGGCGACCTGTGCTCCCCTCCGGTCATCAGCGCCGACGAGCGCGACGTGCTGCTGGGCTGCGCGTGGGCGCTGGACGGAACTCCCCGCGCGGTCGTGGATGGTCCGTGTCCTTTGCCCGGCAAGCAGGCTGACTCGCACGGTGCCTGCGCTGGTCAGCGGCCGGGCGATGAGTACAACGCGCGCGGCGACGTTCGTGACGTCCTCCGCCGCCACGGGTGGACGCTCGCCCGCGCGGGAAGCAACGAGCACTGGCGACGGCCCGGCAAGTCGGCGGGCACCAGCGCGACGCTCAAGGACGGCGTCTTCTACGTCTTCTCCAGCAACGCCCCGCCGTTCGAGCCACAGCGCGGCTATGCGGCCTTCGCGGTGTACGCGATGCTCGAGCATGGCGGCGATTGGTCCAGGGCCGCCAGCGCCCTGCGGGCCGAGGGGTTCGGCAGCGCCCCGCAGACATCCGGCGTGGACCTGTCGGGGCTGGTGACCCAACCGGCGGCCCTCCCCGTTGATCCGCTCGAGCCGGCGTTCGTGCTGGCGGTTGATCTGTCGGCCCAGTACCCGGCGCTCCGTCCGCCAGTGATCAACAAGCTGCTGCGCGAGGGCGAGACGATGAACGTCATCGCCGCGCCCAAGACGGGCAAGAGCTGGCTCACGCTCGACCTGGCGCTCTCCGTCGCGGCGGGCCGCCCTTGGCTTGGGCGATACGAGACCGTCGCCGGCGATGTGCTCATCATCGACAACGAGCTGCACCGCGAGACCAGCGCGTCGCGCATCCCGCAGGTCGCCCGTGCGCGGGGCATGGATTACGCCCGCGTCGGTCGGCACGTGGCGATCGACAACCTGCGCGGGCGGCTGCGCGACATCTTCGCCCTGAGGTCGTACTTCGACCGGCTTGAGCCTGGCCGGTTCAGGCTGATCGTGCTGGACGCTTTCTACCGCTTCATGCCTCTGGGCGGTGACGAGAACGACAACGCGACAATGGCCAGCGTCTACAACGCGATCGACTCATACGCCGACCGCCTGGGTTGCTGCTTTGTGTTGATCCACCACAGCAGCAAGGGCAACCAGTCGGGCAAGAGCGTGACGGACGTCGGAGCCGGCGCGGGCAGCCAGAGCCGGGCAACCGACAGCCACCTGGTTCTGCGGCCGCACGAGGAGGACGGGTGCGTCGTGCTCGATGCCGCCGTGCGGTCTTGGGCTCCCATCGACCCCGCGGGCCTGCGGTGGACGTTCCCGGTGTGGGACGTCGATCCGGGTCTCGATCCGGCGCTGCTCCGCAGCGAGCGACCGGCACGTCGGAAGGACGAGAAGAAGGCCGAGGGCGAGCCATCCCCGGAGTGGGACGCGGAGCGCTTCGCCGAAGCGTTCGTGTCTGAGAAGCCGCTGTCGAAGTCTGAGATTCACGAGGCCGCCAAGGCGGCTGGGTTGTCCCTGCGACGCACCGACGACCTGCTCGAGGTCGGTCAGGCGCAGGGTCTGATCCACCGCTGGACGGTCGGTCGGTCGCACCGAGCGCAGTACTCGACCGCTCCGCAGCCCGTCACGGAGGTGCTGTCATGACCCGCGTCCTCGCGAACCGGACCGCCCGTGGCTCGCGCGCGCACTCGCTTGAGCGCTTTGGCGAAGCGCTTGAGCGACGGTTCTATGGCACTGGCGGTCTGTCGCTCGTGCGCGCGCGCACCCCCCGTACCCCCCGGGCGGCGGCGCTTGAGCGACG
>JBGAHA010000003.1:0-463848 GCA_044226385.1 Phycisphaerales bacterium | reverse complement strand
CACAACCCGAAACTCCACCCCAACCCCAACCCCAACCCAGTCCACCTCCTGAGCCCAAGCCAGAGCCCAAGCCAGAGCCAGCGCCCGCGCCCACGCCCACGCCGTCCCCAGCGCCCGCGCCAACTCCTCCTGCGCCAGCTCCGACTCCTTCCCCCGCACCGGAACCACCGCCCGCTCCCCAGCCCATTCCCACCCCCACTCCGACACCAACACCAACACCAACACCAACACCGACACCGGCTCCCACGCCCGCGCCGACTCCTACTCCTGAACCCGCTTCTCCCCCCGCGCCGCCGCAGCCCAAGCCCGACCCCCAGCCGACGCCCCCTCCTTCTGAACCCGCTCCGACCCCAACTCCGACCCCAGCACCCGCTCCCGCTCCAGCCCCCGCTCCCGTCACGCCCCCGCCCGCGCCGACACCGGCGCCGCACGAACCGGCGTACGCGGGGCTCGTCCTGACCGACACCCCTGAAGGACCCGTCGTGTCGTCCGTGCTGCCGGGACCGCTGGGCGGAGACGGCTCGCGCTCGCCCTCTCTGTGGCGGGGTGACCTC
Source organism: Phycisphaerales bacterium (assembly GCA_044226385.1). Lineage (GTDB taxonomy): Bacteria > Planctomycetota > Phycisphaerae > Phycisphaerales > UBA1924 > JAEUJB01. The sequence goes on along the minus strand of JBGAHA010000003.1, from coordinate 463,294 downwards.
ATCACCGCGATCAACGGCCAGCCGACCACCGCGGCGAACTGGCAGCAGCTCCTGACCTCTCTTCCTCCGGGGGCGCAGGTCACCATCGCCTATACGCGCTCCAAGACCGCCGATCCGTTGACCGCCGTGCCTCACGGGGATCCCGCGGGAGATCCGGCGAGCACCACGCTGACGCTCGATGCACGCTCGCGCTGGCGAGGCACCATCGGTGAACCCCGTCGCCAATCCGCCGCCCTCGCCGCGCCCGCCGAGGGTGAGTTCGAACGCCCCCTCCTCGCCCGCGCCGAGCAGCTCCAGGTCAGCGCCGCCGAGGGCGGCCTCACGCCCCTGCTCGCCGCGCTCGCCGACCTGCAATCCCAGACGCCCGACCCCAACGAGCTCCCCGCCGTCGCCGCCGCGCTACGCCGACCCCTGAGCCTCGACGCCGTCGAGAAACCACTCGCCGCCGCCGCTCGCCAGGCACTGCTAGGCGACCCCGCCCCCATCATGGGGCTCATCAACCTCGCCCTCGACAACCCCATGCTCCCCGACGCCGTTCTGCGCCTCCCCGGATGGTTCAGCCCGCTCACCAGCGTGGGCACCTACGCCGCCGCGCTCGCCGACGCCCAGGGACTGCTTCGCCATCACCGGGACGATGTCGGCGTCGGCTCGGGAGACAAGGCCCGATCCAACCTCACGGCGATCCGGCGCGGCGAAGAGATCCAGCCCGTGCTTTCCCACCTCAGCGACCTCGTGCTCGCCTCCCACGCCTCCCTCTCGCAGATCGGCGCGGCCCACGCCCACGATCCGGTGCGCACCGATGTTCCTCCCGACATCCGGGCCGCCGTCAGCGGGGACATCCTCTTCTTCGATCCCGGCGCCGATGGCCAGGGGCCGCTGATCGTCGGCGGGCCCGGACCCAACACCTACGACATGTCCAAGCTCGCACGCGTCTACGACGCGGGCGGCAACGACACGTACCGCTATCTGCCCGGCGACATCTTTGTGGATCAGTCAGTGGCCGGTGAGAACGGATCAACCACCGCGGTGAAGCGGCGCGTGCTCGCCCGCGTGGTCATCGACCTCGCCGGTGACGACGTGCACGAGGCGCAGGGTGATTTCTGCGGGCCGGCGACGGGCGTCTTTGGCGTCTCGATCCTCGATGACCACCAGGGCAACGACCTGTACCGCTCGTCGGGTGAGTGCACCATCGGGGCGGGACTGTTTGGGATCGGGATCCTCATCGACCGCGCCGGCAACGATCGCTACGAGAACACGGGGGCCGCGTCGGGGTGGTCGATCGGCGCGGGGTACTACGGCGCTGGCGTGATCGTCGACCTGGGCGGTGACGATTCGTACTCGGGCGAAAAACTGACGCAGGGCGTGGGCGGGCCGCGCGGGCTGGGGGCGATCCTCGATGCCGCTGGCACCGACCGCTACGCGGCGAACGGGCCGACGTTTCCTTCCGCGTACGGAACGCCGACGGTGTTCCTCTCGATGTCGCAGGGCTTTGGTTATGGTGTTCGCGGCTATGCGCAGGGCGGCGTAGGGGCGATCTGGGATTTCGGAGGAGACGACCGCTACGAGGCGGGAGAGTTCTCCCAGGGGTGCGGGTATTTCTGGGCGATGGGGATCGTTCATGATTTCGGGGGCAACGATCTGTACTCGGCGAGCCGGTATTCTCAGGCCGCCGCGGCGCACCAGGCCGCGGGGCTGCTCATCGACGACGCGGGGGACGACACGTACTGGGGCATGACGGCCGCGGGCCAGGGCGCGGCGTGGGACCAGTCCGTCGGCATGCTCATCGACCGCGCCGGCAACGACGGCTACCGCGCGGGCGGACTCTCCCAGGGTTCCGCCGCGCAGCAGGCGATCGGCGTGCTCATCGATCTTTCGGGCAATGACCGCTATAGCGCCTACTCCCCCTGCCAGGGGGAGGGAGGCGGCAACGAGTATCACCACGCGGCGTGGAAAATCTTCTCGTTCAGCGCCCTGCTGGACCTGGGCGCGGGCGCCGACTCGTACTCCGCCGCCGGCCGCGCCAACAGCGCGGCGGCCCGCACCGGGGGCATCAATCCGGAAAACCCGGCGTCCTCAAACGCCTGGGGCATCGTCGCCGACGAGTGACATCGGTCGGCGCCGTGCCGCGTTCTCGATTGCCGTTCCACGCGACTTTGCTGCATCCCGGCGGGCACCCCGCACGGATATCCCACGCCCGCGCCGCCCGGAGTGTGAGGTAGGCCGGAGCATGTCAAATCCCGATACGTGTGTCCTCAGAAAGGATGATCCCTGATGAAGCTGTCCACCCCCGCCCACGCCCTTCTGACCGGCCTCGCGCTCACCATCGCGCCCCTCGCCTCCGCCGAGGTGCAGGTCAGCAACTACGACGACCTTACCGAGGGCTTCCTGGGAACGTCCTACCTCTACAATGGGATCAGCTACCACGACGTCAACGGCGTCTCGGGCGTCTTCCCCGACGGCTCCAGCTTCACCCCCGCCGACACCGGGGACCAGCTCATCATCGAGAACGCCAAGCTTCTGCACGACAACTTTCCGGCCTGGGGCTCCCCCAAGAACGTGCTGAACTTCGGTTCGGCGTACATCCCCGGTGACAACCTCACCATCGGCGCGTTCTCGCGGGTGACGATGGACCTCTCGACGCCGGCGAGCAACGCGTCGGTGGCGATGGCCTTCTACCAGAACGGCCCGTGGGGCGGCATCAAGTTCCACATGCAGGCGCTCAAGAACGGCCAGATCGTGGACAGCGCCGAGTACACCATCGCCGACGAGGGCGGCCGGGACAGTGTGACGACGACCACCCTGAGCGTCTCGGCCGCGTCCTTCGACAGCATCAAGCTCTTCGCCACGTTCGGGGATTCCTACTCCGCCCCGCGACTCGTGGTCGACAATCTTTCGATCACCACTGTTCCCGCTCCAGCCTCCATGCTGGCCCTGGCCCCCCTGGCGCTGCGTCGCCGGCGCCGCTGAGATCCGTCCCTCCACATTCCCTTCGTCCAATGAAAAACCCCGCGAAGCCGCGGGGTTTTTCTTTGCGCACACGCAGAACGGAAATCCGCGAACGTGGACTACACGCCCTTGAACGAGACCAGCGGCGTCAGTCGCCGGGTGACGCGCACCAGGTCGCGCTGCGCCTCCATCACCACGCGAAGATCCCGGTAGGCTGAAGGGCTCTCCTCCACAAGCCGGGAGGCCTCATCCTCAGCGAACCACACGCGCCCCATGTCGGCACGCAATCGCCGAACCGAGATCTGCTTCCTCGCGTCCGTGCGGGACATCACGCGTCCGGCGCCGTGACTGCTGGAGCACAGGGACGCCTCGCACCCGCGTCCTTCCACGTGCACGCTGAAGGTGCCCGCAGACCCGGGGATAAGGCCCGCAATGCCCTCGAACGCCTGGCTGGCGCCCTTGCGGTGCACCAGCAGCTCCCGCCCGCCGTGCACTTCCCGGTGCACGGCGTTGTGGACCGAGTCGATCGCCGTGCTCTCGTCCGCGGACCAGCCCGCGACATCGGCCAGGGCCAGGGCAGCACGGCGGAGCAGTTCTCGCCGGTTGGCGGCGGCGTAGGCGCACGCCCAGGCGACGTCGGCGAGGTAAGCCTCACCGCCGGCCCCGAGTTCCAGGCACGCGGGACCTTTCTCCCGCCGCGCGGCACGAGAGATGTGCCACGCGGCGATCGACTGTCCCATCGCGCGTGAACCCGAGTGCACCATGAGCCACAGGGAACCCTCCGCATCGTGCTGGAGCTCGAGAAAATGGTTGCCCCGGCCCAGCGTGCCCAGCTGAGCTACGCCGTCGCGGCCGCACACCTTCTCCAGAGAAGGATGGGAGAGCTGGGACGGAAGCGGGGCCGCGTCGCACCATGCCTGCTCTTCTCGCCGTCGCCTGATGATCGGCACTCGCTTCCGCCACCGCTCCAGGATGGCGGCGGCGAGCTCACGGTCGATGCCGTGGGTCGGCTCGGCGTTCAGACGCACCGCGGCCATTCCGCAGCCGATATCCCCGCCCACCGCCGTGGGATAGAGCACCTGCGTGGTGGCGATGACGCACCCGTTGCACACATCCCCGGCGACGTGCACATCGGGCATCACCGCGAGGCGCTGCACGTCGTGTGCATGGGCCATCTGCTCGATGCGCCGCTCGCACTCGGGGTCGAGCCGGCCGGCGAGCCACATCGCGACGATCGGATCAGTGGAGGAGGTCATGGAATTCCTCCTTGGATGCCGCGGGCGCGAACGTCAGATCCGGCACGCGCTTTCGGGTGATCGCCGCCGCGGCGGCGGCTCTGAGCGCGCCCTTGCGCCCCGTCAGCCACTGCATCACCTCCGCCGTGGACGCGCGGGCGTGGTCCCAGGTCATGCAGACCCGGAGCGTGCTGCCCCGGCCCGCGGGCTCGACGCTGTGCACGCGAAGGCCCCAGTCGACCGCTCGCCCCAGGCAGGCGAGCTCGGCGTCCAGGGCCCGGTGGACTTGTTTACCCAGGGCCTCGCCGCGCCGATCCTGGCGCGCCGCCCCGGACGATTCCCGGCGCTGGCGGCGCGGGTCGATACCGTCTTCTTCTCCGGCGTGCGCGCAGAGAGAGCGCTCGCCGTTGTATGTGCGTTTAGACATGAACAGAGAAACTCCGTCACCCTCGGCACGCGCCGAGGGTGATTGAACATGCTGGCAGCGCCCGTGCACATGGGCACGGGCCGATCACACGATTGAGTTGGTGTGGGAGCCTTCGAAGTCCCGGGCCTCAGACGCGGGGGATCACGAGGATCACCGGATCAGGCGAGGACGGTCGCAAGGCTGGGCTGCTGGATGGTGCATGATGCAGACATGGGGAGCCTCCTGTAGAAAACGGCGGCGTGGACGACCGCGCGGCCGCTGAGCATACGCGTGGATCGTGCAAAGGTTGCACGGGGCGCGGAAAGTTTGCGAGGTCGATTCACCAGCGGCCGAGACCGGCAATTCAGAATCCCGGGTTGGGCAGATCGTCAAAGATGACCGAGTAGTTGGCATTCGAATACGAGGCCTTGACGCCTCCGGGCACGATCGGCACGTATGCCGCGCTGCCGTCCATGAACAGCACCGTTGACTTGTTGATGTCCCCGTAGCCGTTCGGGATCTGGGTCGAGGTGCTCACCGAACCGATGACAACTTCAAGGAACTGATCGGCGTACCAGATCATGCGGGACGGTGACACACCCTGTCCCACGGTAAATCGCCGCATCCCCTCGTTGTACGCGGCGGTGAAGTTCATGCCCCGTGCGCTGAGCTGGGTGAACCATGAGCCAGACCACTGGTAACTGGATCCGACATCGTCGTAGCACGAGATGGTGTAGTTGGCCTGGGGCCACGTCCGCTGATAGCTCCAGCGGTCCCCGGGGTCGCGCCAGATGTCCGCCTGCTTCTGGCGCTCGGGAGAATTGGATGCGAGGGTGGCGGGAGGTGGTGGCGCGCTGAAAAAGCCCGGATAGAGGTATTGCGTCAGCGGGCGATCAACCGCCTCGACATCGAACGCCCTCGACGCCCAGTACGCGCTGTTGTTCTTGCCGCCCGAGCTCCACGAGCAGATGCCCTCAAGACTGCCCGACGTCGACGTCTGTGTCGTCCCGCGCCGGTACGTCAGCGGGATCGGCATCGCCCCGGCGTGGTCGTTGCGGTACATCTGGGCGACCTCGCCGAACTTGGCGATCTTGTACCGGCTCCCCGCGCCCCCGGCCATCTTCCACGAGGGCGGCAGCGCGGCGGCGAGGCAGAGCAGCACGGTCCCGCACGCGACCGCCGTCGCGCAATCGATCAGCGTGGCGCCCCGTGCACTCATCACCCGATTCTTCATGGCGTCTCTCCCCAGGTACGGTGGTCCGGGGAGTCTACCGGCTGGGCCAAAAACCGTTGCGGCCCGTTTCACTTTTTTTGGGATCGATCTTTCGGGAGCCCTTCCTGGCGATCGGCGGAGGCGGCAAGCCCCTGGACCTCAGGCCTGCACGTCGATGCTGGGCTGCGCGGGTCCCGCGGCCGGCGTCTTCACGTATGCCGGGTGTTCCTGCTTGTCCTCCCGGGTCTCCTCGTCGGTGTTGCCCTTGAGGGAGCGGATCGCATCGGCGCTGTCCACATCCGAGACGATGAGGTCCACCTCGTCCCGCACCGCGCGGCGGCCGGCCGCCTTGTCGATGTCCTTCTTCGCCGTCTCTTTGGAGACGACCCGCTCGGCCTGCCCGAGGCCGGCGACCGAGAGGCCCATGTTGGAAGGAATGATGCTCACGCCTTAACACATACGTTCGGTCCACCGTGGCGGATTGCATGAAGGAATTCGTTCGGGTCCGGCCCCGAGGGCTGATCCGCCTGTGCACACGCCCACCCACACCCGGTAACCGCACGTGGATTGGTTCGCAGGAATACGGGTTGCTTACGTAGGAACGCGGCGCACGGGCCCAGCTGCCCTTAGCCAAAAACCTTCCGCAGCAGCCCACCGTGGTAGAGCAGGTCCAGGTCGTTGAGGACCTTGGCGAGGAACAGGTTGGAGATGATGATCGCCATGAAGCACGTGACGAACGAGTCGGTCGTCGCCCGCCCCACGCCCTCGGCGCCGGGCTTGCAGTGGAAGCCCTTGTAGCACGAGATCAGCCCGATCATCAGCCCGAAGACCACCGACTTGGAGAGCCCGTTGGCCATGTCGGTCCAGGCGACGAATTCCGCCGTGTATCGCCAGTAGGTGGACGCATCGGCGCCGAAATAGCGGGTCACGATGAACCACCCTCCCAGCACCCCGAACAGGTTGGAAACCACGGTCAGGATCGGGATCATCAGCACGCAGGCGACCATGCGCGGGATGACCAGCACACGGATTGGGTCGGCCGCCATCGCCCGCATCGCGTCGAGCTGCTCGGTGACCCGCATCGTGCCAAGCTCGGCCGTCAGGGCGCAGCCGACGCGGCCGGCGAGCATGACGGCGGCCAGGACCGGCCCGATCTGCTTGGTCAGGGAGATATTGATGACGCCGCCCAGGCGCCCTTCCTGTCCGATCGCCGCGAACTGCAGGTACCCCTCGATCGCCAGAATCATCCCGATAAACGCGCCGGTGATGATCAGGACGGGAACGGAGGTGGTGCCGACGAAATAGAGCTGGGAACGCAGGCGATCCCCGCGCGACCAGGTGCGGATGGCGGGAATGCCGCGGACGGCCCAGTAGGCAAAGCGGCTGAAACGGCCCAGCTCGCGCACAAAGTCGGCGACCCGCCCGCGCAGAAGACCGCCGGTCAGCTCACCCAGCAGGCGGATCGGCAAGAAGACGGGATGGTCCAGAACTGCCACGGGCAAAGGTTAGTTCCCGCTCACCGCTTCCGCCATGACGCGGCGTCGGAAATCCCCGTGAGCGGGATTTACGGCTGTTTGAGCTTCATGATGGTGCCGAATTCACCCTGCAGGAGCAGTTCGTCCCCCTGGGCGAGCCGGGTTTCGGGGGGCGGGAAGAGGCGTTTGGGCTCACCGGCGGGGGTTCGTTCAACGACGCTCACGCCGTGGCGGGTGAGCAGATCCCCCACCGTCAGCCCGGCGATCCCGGGGTGGGTGGCCACCGACCAGCGGACCATCACGATCAGTTCGTTGGAGACGATGACGCTGCCGACGATGGAAGGCTCGACGGCGGCGGTGGCGAAGGCGGGGGCGGAGATGGAGGATTGGGACATGGCGATGCGGATGTTGAAACCTTCTCGGACCTTGTCGGCCATCTCCTGATCGAACATCCGCAGCACGACGCGGATGGCGGGGTTCATGCGTCGGGCGTCGAGCGCGGCTTCGAGGTTCACCAGGTCGTCGCTGGTGGCGAGGATGATGCTGCGCGCTTTTTCCACGCCGGCCTCGCGGAGCAGTTCGTCTCGGCGAGCGTCTCCCAGCAGCAGCGGGGACCCGTCGGCGCGGACTTCATCGAGGAACTTGTTTCGCTCGCTGGCCTCGACCACCACAACGCGATGGCCGAGGCGGCGGAGCAGGCGGAAGGTCCGAAAACCAAGTTTGCCAAGCCCGACGAGGATGACGTGATCGTGCATGGACCTGCTCATGATGGAACACCATGACCTCTCGTGGGCCCGCCGGTCGCGGACCATGGACGACACCTCGACGATCGCCTCGATGATGACCGTCAGGCCGATCATGGGCAGAATGAACAGCAGGGAGCGCCCCAGCCACGACGTGGGCAGCGTTCCGCTGGGGGGTTGCCCGAAGATCAGGCTCCAGGTCGAGTAGACGCGTTCAAACAGGGGTGGGCGCTCGCCCTCCATGCCGCGCCAGAGCAGGTCGGAACCGGCGACCAGCAGGGCGATCATCAGGAGGAGACTCAGGCCGCGGTGGCGGACGATGGAAACGACAAAGCACCACTCCCGGAAGATGCGTTCGCGCAGTTTGGCCCCTGGGGCCGGGGCGATCCGGAGGTTGTCGGTGTCCATCCGCTCCACGCCGCCCTCGCTCCATGCTACAAGCCCCATGCCCACGGCGGACCTCCGCGGGGACACCGGGCATGGCACCATGATACAGAGGGGCCGCGAGGGATTGTGGGTGGGGGGCGGGGTGGATGGTGGGAACGAACTTTTAGGTGGCGCGTGCAATCCCCGCGCGGGGAGGGCCGTTCTGCCCGGTCCACGCACAAAGTCCCCGATATCTGGAATGCGGGGGCGGGACGGCAAGCGGCGCCCCGCCCGACGGCACGCCAGAGGATTGAAGAGTGCAAGCCGCCCGCGAACTACGTTTGCGGGCTCGCTTGTTTTTGAGGGCGGAAGCGTCTCCGCGGCCTGGTTACACGTCCCCGAAGCTGGTGCCGACGCCGCGGGCCGCGGCGATGAGCGGGCTCTGCGGATCCACCAGGCGCTGCACGCCGGCGCACTGGGTGAGGGGGACATCGGTGAGTTCACCGCGCTGCATCGCCACCATGCGATGGCGCTTGCCTTCGAGCAGTATCTTTACCGCGTGATGGCCGAACTGCGTCGCCAGCACGCGATCGCTCGCCACGGGGGAGCCGCCGCGCTGCACGTGCCCGAGCACGACGTAGCGGCATTCCAGGCCGCTGCGGGATTCGAGTTCATCGGAAAGGTACTTGCCGATGCCGCCCAGGCGGATGGGGTCGGGGGAGCGAAGATCGACTTTGGCGACAATTTTCTCCCCGCCCACGGGCTTGGCGCCTTCGGAGACGCAGGCGATGCTGTAGCGCGAGCCCTGGCGGCTGCGGCGCATCGCGGCCTCGCGCACGGCGTTGATGGTGAAGGGGATTTCGGGGAGGAGGATGATGTCCGAGCCCGAGGCGATGCCCGCGTGCAGGGCGATCCATCCCGCGTTACGGCCCATGAGCTCGACGAACAGGACGCGGTGATGGCTCGCCGCGGTGGAGTGGACCTTGTCGAGGGCGTCGGTGGCGGTGGCGACGGCGGTGGCGAAGCCGAAGGTGATGTCGGTCCCCATCAGGTCGTTGTCGATGGTCTTGGGGACGCCGATGAAGTGGAGATCGATGCCGGACTCCATCGCCCTGCCCCAGAGTTGGTGTGCGACGGTCATGCTGCCATCGCCCCCCACGACCACGATGGCGTCGATGCGGTGCTCTCGGATGGTGGCAAGGCACTGGTCGCAGACGTCCTTGAAGATGGGCGCGCCGTCGGGGCCGGTGCCGACGGCAAAGCGAGTAGGGTTGCTGCGGTTGGAGGAGCCCAGGATCGTTCCGCCGACGGTGAGGATGCCCGAGACGTCGGAGCGGGCAAGGAGGCGGCAGCGGTTCTCGATGAGGCCCAGGAAGCCGTCTTCGATGCCGACGACCTCGAGGCCGACGTTCATGGCTTCCTTGGCGACCGAGCGGATCACGGCGTTGAGGCCCGGGCAATCTCCGCCCGCGGTGAGGATGGCGACCCGCTGCAGTGTGGACATGGGTCCATGGTACCGGGGGAGGGCTCCCTGGCGTCCGGCGGGGGGTTTGGGGGTGAGGGGGGTGAGCGGGAGGCTCTCCGGCGTCCGCGAGGGCAGGGCGGGGAATTTGAAGGCCGGGCGAACTGAGGGGCCCCGGCGACCGATAACATTGACACGATGCCCGGCCCGGAAGACAGCGGTGCGTACCCATCGGCTCGCGACGACGCTCGCGAGGTGGCCGCTCAGCTTGCGGCCTCCGGCAGGGACAAGAACCTCCCCGAGGTCGATCCTTCCTTATATCTGCACCCACAGACCCTGGCGAGGCTGGGAAGCTTTGAACTGCGGGCGAAGATGATCGTCGAGGGGATCAGCAGCGGGTGGCACCGGTCCCCGTTCCAAGGGTTCAGCGTCGAGTTCGCCCAGCACCGGCAGTACGTGCCCGGGGACGACATCCGTCGGCTGGACTGGAAGGTCTATGCGAAGACCGATCGTCTCCAGATCAAGCAGACGCACCAGGAGACGACGCTCGACCTGATCGTGATGGTCGACTCCTCGGGATCGATGAATTACGGGAGCCGGTCGTTCGAAGAGGCGTCGGGGGAAGGCAAGCGGACGAGCCTGGACGGGCGAGAGAACTGGACCAAGTACGACCACGCGACGGCGGTCGCGGCGGCGCTGTCGTATATCACGCTGCACCAGGGTGACCGGGCGGGGCTGTTCGTGTACGCCGACGAGGTACGGGCCTCGGTGCGGCGATCCAGCAGCCAAGGGACGTGGCGACAGATCGTCGGAGCGCTTTCGTTGCACCCGCTGGCGCCGGGAAACCAGTCGAGGCCGACGGCGCTCTCCCGCGCGGTGGATCAGGCGGTCGCGTCGGTCTCCAACCGCTGCCTCATCGCCCTGATCTCCGACTTTTTCTGCGACCTGGAGGAGCTGCGCGACGTGATGGCGCGGCTGCGGCATCGCCGGCACGACGTGATCGCCTTCCAGATCCTCGACCGAGCGGAGCTCGAGTTCGATTTCGACCAGCCCGCGCCCTTTGAAGGGATGGAGAACGAGGGCCGCGTGCGGCTGGACCCGCGAGCGATCCGTGATTCGTACCTTGAACTCATCCGCGCCCATGTCGCGGGGGTCGAGAAGATCATCCGCGGCGCGGGGTACGACTACCAGCTTCTCTCCACGCACGACTGGCTGGGTCCACCGATGGCCTCGTTCGTCGCCCGGCGAAACTCCATGCTCAAGCGGAGCAAGTACGCCTGATGTGGACAAGTCCGCTCATTTCCCTGGGCTTCTCGTTCCTGTCCCCGGCGATGGCGGCGGCGGGAGTCGCGTGCGTCGCGGTGCCGATCATCATCCACCTGCTCACGCGGCAGCGGCGCACGCCCATCGCGTGGGGGGCGATGAAGTTCCTGCTGGAGGCGTACAAGAAGCACCGCCGGCGGCTCACGCTTGAGCAGATGCTTCTGCTGGCCTGCCGTTGCCTGGTGGTGCTGCTGGTAGGGATGGCGCTGGCGCGGCCGATCCTGGACGATGCGAGCGGCGGGCAAGGTCCGGTGCATCTGTACCTGCTGCTGGACAATTCGCTGGCGTCGCAGCTTCGGGAAACCTCCGCGGGCGCGAAGGAGCCGGGAACGGCGCTGGATCGATTCAAGGAAGAGGCCCGCGCCCTGCTGGCCACGCTCGACCCCACCCGCGGGGACCGGGCGGGGATCGTCACGCTCGCCGGGCCCGCCGAAGGGCTGGTATCCCCGCCGTCTCCCGACCTGGGCGCGGTGGGGAGAGTGCTGGGGGACGTGCGTCTCCAGGAATCACGCGCCGACCTTGCGGGCGCGATCGGTCGGCTCCGGGCGGAACTCGCCGACGCAAAGGGCGGCGCGCCCGACGACGCCGCGCCCGCCGCGACCTCTGGACCTCGGCCCCGAATCGTCGTCGCGGTCCTCAGCGACCTGCGGGCGGGATCGGTGGATCTCACGCAGCCTCTGGCATCCCTCGCAGGAGTCAACGGCGGGGAGCCGCTGGTCACCGCCCTGCCCGCGGCGCTCGATGCAAGCCTTGCGGCGATCGACAACATCGCCGTCGTTTCGGTGGAGCCCCTGCGGCCGCTGATCCTCGCCGACGCCGCCGACGCGTCGGGGGGCGAGGGCGCGATGAACCCCGCCGGGAACCAGGTAAAGGTGACGCTGCGGCGGTTTGGCCCGGGGGTCTCCAAGTCGGGCTCAACGAACGTGCGGGTGGGATTGTGCGACGCCAAGTCGATCTCGGCTCCACCGCTGGACGAGCAGGGGAGCGTGCGGTGGCAGCCGGGAGAGGAAACCGGCTCGGTGATCGTGGATGTTCGCTCGCCGGCGGCCGCGGGCGTGGATTCACTGGCGCTGGTGGCGCGGATCGATGCCGACGCGCTGCCGGGGGACGACATCTGCGTGCGGTGCGTGCAGGGCCGCCGCGGCGTTCGCGTGGCGGTGGTGGAATCACTGAAGATGTCGACGGTGTCGACCGCGGGCGCGTCGATCGACCGTTTTTCTCCCGGCGACTGGATCCGGCTGCTGCTGCAGCCCGATGCGGCGAGCGGGCCGCTGGGCGGGCGGTCGATGTCGGGGCTGGCTCCGACGACCATCGATCCGGCGTCGGTGGGGCGCAGCGGGCTGGCGGGATTTGATGCGGCGATCGTGCTGGCGCCCGATGAACTCAACGCCGAGGGATGGCGACGGCTCTCGGAGTTTTCCGCCGCGGGCGGGCTGGTGGTGGTCACGCCGCCGGCGGACCTGACGGTGCACGTGTGGGGGGATGCGTTTGCGCAGGCGATGGGGCTGGACTGGTCGATCTCTCGGGAGGTCGAAGCCTTCAAGGCACCCATGCAGCTCGCGCCTGAAGCGCCGGGTGGAACGGCCAATCCGCTGCTGGGGCTCCTGTCGGGGGAGATGGCGGCGCTCGCCAAGCCCGTGAATGTCTTCAAGCACCTGACCGTCAAGGGGAGCGATGGTTCCCTGACGCCGGTGCTCAGCCTTGCCGATGGCTCGGTCCTGGTCGCCGCGTCGATGGGACGGGCGGGGAGCACGGGATCGGGCTTGAATTCGGGCGAGAAAGCCGGCACGGCGGCGTCGAACGCGGGCGCCTCGGCGGCGGCGTTGCCCGGGGGCATGGTGGTGCTTCTGACGGCGGCGATCAACCTGGAATGGACGGATCTTCCAACCAAGCCGCTGATGCTCCCGCTGCTGCACGAGATGGTTCGCGTGGGCGTGGGGCGATCGCAGCCCACGTTTGATCACATCGCCGGCGCGCCGGTGCGTTCCCCGCCGGGGGCGAGCGAGTTGTTGCCCGCGGACGAGCGGGCGCAGGAAGCGGGTCGGATGTCGGCGGCGTCGGGATGGACGGCCCGCAGCGCGGGGGTGTGGCGGGCGGTCAACACGCAAGGCGCCACGCTGACCATGCTCGCGGTGAATCCCGATACGCGGGCCTCGGATACCGCGGTGATCTCAGCGGCGCAGGCGAGCACCTTGCTGGCCGGGATCGCGGGCTCTGAACGGATTGCGGGGATAGGGAACGCCACGAGCGGCGCTGGAGAGGCGGCGTCGGCGCTCAAGGCCGATCCGCGGGATCGTGAGCCGATCAGCATCCCGCTCCTGGCGAGCGCGCTGGGCCTGGCGCTGCTGGAAGTGTTCCTGGCGCGGCGGTTCAGCCATGCGACGCGGGCGGGTGACGCGGGCGCGGCGGGGAGGACTCCGGCATGAGTGCGACCCTGCAATCACTGGTGGGGGGGCGGACGCTGACGCCGGGTGAGCCGGGCGTGCGGCTGGAATTTGCCTTCCCGCTCCCCGCGTGGGCGTGGGTGCTGGTGGGTTTGTGCTGCATGGGCGCGGCGCTGTGGTGCTACTGGAAATCGTCGGGATCGGCCGCGTGGAGGACCGCGCTGGCGGCGCTGCGGACGGCGACGCTGCTGCTGCTGAGCCTGCTGCTCGCCGGGCCGCGCCTGGTGAGGCAGCCCGAGCGGACGGAGCGCGACTGGGTGGTGTTCATGGCGGACCGGTCGGCGTCGATGGGCGTGGCCGACCTGGGACCCGATTCGGCGCGGACGACGCGCGATCAGCAGATGCAGTCGGCGATCCGTGCCGCGGAGGCGCCGCTCGAGAAGCTGGCGCAGGACCGCTCGACGCTGTGGCTGGGGTTTGATGCCGGCGCGTTCGATGTTGCCAACCTGAATGATGCGGCGGCGACGCCCTGGCCCGTCGCCGCGGGGCGAAGAACCGAGCTGTCACGCCCGATCGAGCAGGCCTTGCAGCGCGTCGCGGCGCGGCCGGTGAGCGGGCTGGTGGTCTTCTCCGACGGCCGCTTCGCGGCGCCGGTCTCCCGCGCAGTGATCCAGCGGCTGCAGTCCGAGCAGATCCCCGTCTTCGTGGTGCCGCTGGGCAGCACGGGGGACGTGCCCGACCTCGCGGTGGACCGGGTGGATGCGCCGTCGCGGGCCTTTGTGGACGACATTGTGCCGGTCAACGTGCGGCTCACCCGAAGCGGGGCGGGGAACACGCCGTGGTCGGGACATGTGAAGCTCGTCGAGACGGCGACCGGCGTGGTGCTTGATGAGCGGGACCTCTCGGAGCTTGCCGGCGCCGCGGATGGGAGCGGGAAGGCGACGCCGGGTGATGCCGTCGAGCTTTCGCTGGCGGCGAAGCCCTCGTCGGCAGGGAAGCTCTCGTGGACGGTTCGCGTGGACCCGCAGACGTCGGATCTGACGCAGGACAACAACGCCAAAACGGTGATGCTGGACCTGACGGACCGTCCGGTGCGCGTGGTGTACTTCGACGGATATCCGCGGTGGGAATATCGGTACATGCGAGGGCTGCTGGTGCGGGAGCGGTCGATCCGCTCGTCAACGCTGCTGCTCTCGGGGAGCCGGCGGTACCTGCAGGAGGGCACCGAGCCGCTGACGTCGATCCCGACGTCGGACGGTGATTGGGGTGCGATCGACGTCGTGGTGATCGGGGATGTGCGGGCGGAGCTGTTCTCTCCGGAGCAGCTTGAGAATCTCAAGAATCACATCGCGCGCGGGGGGGCGGGGCTGCTGTGGATCGGCGGGCCATCGGCGACGCCGGGATCGTGGCGGGACACGGCGTTGGCGGACCTGTTGCCGTTTTCACTGGGGCGGGGCGGCCAATCGCAGGAGGCGGTTGCGGCATCGGCGCTGCCGGTGGTGATCGAGCCCACACCCGCGGCGGGGCGGCTTGGATTGATGCGTCTGGGAGAGACGGGCCAGGCCGACTGGCCGGCGCTGCTCAACGATCCGTCGGCGGGGTGGTCGAGGTTGTGGTGGACGCAGCGGATCGACGCGGCACGCATCAAGCCCACGGCGGAGACGCTCGCGGTGATGACGCCCCAGCCCGGAAGCGGGGATACGTGGCCCGCGGTGCTCACGATGCGGTATGGGTCGGGGCGGATCGTGTACGTCGCCACCGATGAGACGTGGCGCTGGCGGTTTGGGCGCGGGGAAGCGCTCTACGAGCGGTTCTGGCTGCCCATCATCCGGCTGCTGGCGAGGGAGAGCCTCGCGGCCTCGGGCAAGCCGGCGCTGCTGGAGGCCGCGCCGGACCGTCCCGTGGTGGATCAGCCGGTGCGGGTGTCGCTGCGGCTGGTGGATGAATCGATCGCCGATCGGTTGCCGCAGCGATTGACGGTGCGGGTGGCGCGGGCGGGCACAACCACGCCGGATGAGGCGGCGACGCAGATTACGTTGACTCCGGAGGCGGCGGCGGGGGTCGCCGACGGGCGGCCGAGGTCGTATGCAACGACGTGGACGCCGCCGGATGCGGGGGAATTTGAATTGACGGCGACCGACGCGGCGCTGGCGGGCGTGGGGGCCGAGCAGGGGCCGCCGACGGCGCGGGTGGAGGTTGTCACCGCCGACGACGAGCGGAGAACGCCCCAGGCCGATCATGCGGCGCTGGCGGCGCTGGCGGAGCAGACGGGCGGCGCGGTGATCACGCCCGAAGAGCTTTCGACGCTGGGAGAGAAGCTCCCCAACCGCCAGGTGCGGGTGCTTGGAACGCCGGAGGTTGATCCGCTGTGGGACCGGCCGGGCGTGTACGTGCTGTTCATGGTGCTGGTGACGCTCGAATGGCTGGGGCGCAAGTGGCTGCGGCTGGCGTAGGGCCGTCTCGTCGCGGCGATCGAAGCCATCACGCGAACATCGTTGCGAAGTCGCGCCAGTACGTCGCGTAGGTCTTGGCGACGCACGCGGGATGCTTGATGACGACGTTGGGCCGTCGCAGACCGATGAGGGCGAGGGACATCGCCATGCGGTGATCGTCGTAGGTGTCGAACTCGACGCGTGGGCAGCCGGGGGAACAGTCGACGCCGCCGGGGGGCGGGGTGATGGAGATGGCGCCGTCGTCCCCGGAGATCGGGGTGGTGATGGTGACGCCGATCTTGCCCAGCTCGGCCTGCATCGCGGCGATGCGGTCGGTTTCCTTGACGCGCAGGGTTCGCAGTCCCTTGACGACGGAGGTGCCTTCGGCGAAGGAGGCGACGGCGGCGAGGGTCATCGCGGTGTCGGGCATGTCGGAAAGATCGGCGAGGATGGGGGTGATCTGGGGCGCGCCGCGGACCTGGATCCAGGGGTCGGCGCCGGCGGACTTGGTGACGGTGGCGCCCATGGTGGCGAGAAGGTCGGGGAAATCGGAATCGCCTTGGAGGGAGTCTGGCCCCAGGCCCATGACGCGGGCGCGGGCGTGCGGAACCAATGCAGCAGCGCCCCAGAAATAGGTGGCGCCGCTCGCGTCGGGCTCGATGGGAAGGTCGAAGGCCTTGAGCCCGCGGATGGGCGCGCCGTCGGGTCCGATCTCGGGGGAGCCGGAGACGCGGATCACGTGCATGTCGGCGGAGTTGCGGACGCTCGCCCCCAGGCGTTCCAGCAGGCGAAGCGTCATGGTGATGTAGGACGCGCTGGTGATCTCACCGACCAACCGCAGGGTGATGCCGCCGGGGAGCCAGGGGCTGATGAGGGCGAGGGCGGAGATGAACTGGCTGGACTGCGTGGTCGGGAAGGTGACCGAGGTTCGAAGCGCCGCGCCGGCGAGGGGCGGGCTTACTCGCATGGGAGGGAACCCTGGCTGGCCGGGGTACTCCACAACCGCGCCCATCTGCTGGAGGGCGTCCCCGAGTTCACCGATGGGCCGCTGGCGCATGCGCTGGTTGCCGTCGATGGTGAGGGGGGCGTGGGCGAGGAGGGCGGCGGCGGCGAGGAACCGCGTCGCGGTGCCCGCGTTATTCAGATTGACGGTGAGTCCTTCGGGAGGCACATTCCAGCGGCCGCCGACGCCGTGGACGACCAGTTCTCCCGCGGGGGCGGTTTCACATCGCACCCCCAGCTGCCGCAGGGCCTCGAGCATGCGCTGGGCGTCGTCGGCGTCCACAAGAGCGCCGCGGAGGCGCGATGTGCCGGTCGCCAGGGCGGCGAGCAGCAGGGCGCGGTTGGTCAGGCTCTTGCTTCCCGGGGGACGGACCTGGATCTCAAAGGCGCGTGAGGCGGGGCGCGCGGGGATTTCCAGCAGCGCGGGGAGTTCGTTCACGGGTTGGCGGAACACATCGATCACGCCCTTGAAATCCCTCTCCGACGAAACACTTCGCCGCGGCAGGCACGACGGCCGCGACGTCAGGTCTGGGTGCCGGTTGCTCCGCGGACCAGCACCGCGACCACATCTTCCACCGGGACCACGTACAGACGGTTGTCTCCCTCGAAATCGACCGGGATCGCGTGCTTGGGGTTGAAGAGCACGCGGTCGTACTGGTTGAGCGGGTAGTCATTGTCGCGCTGGACCTGCGCGGAGATGGCGATCACGCGGCCGGTGAGCGTGGGGATCTCGATCTTGTCGGGCAGGTGGATGCCGCTCTTGGTCTGCTTCTTGTCCTCGTCCTTGCGGATGAGGACGCGCTTGCCGATAGGCTCGACGGTCTCCAGAACCTTGGAGACCCCGTCGGATCCTTTGGCGGGCTTGGGATTGCGTGACTCGCTGCTGGCCATGGGTTCAAGGGTATGCGGGGGCGGAGTTGGGGCGGGAGGGATCACTCGGTTCCGTACAGGCGGTCTCCGGCGTCTCCCAGGCCGGGGACGATGTACCCGCGGTCGTTGAGCTGGCGATCGATCGCCGCGGCGTAGATGGTGAGGGCGGGATCCTCCTTGATGAGCCGGCGGATGCCCTCGGGGGCGGCGACGAGGCAGAGCATGCGGAGATCGTGGGCCCCGGCGGCGCGGAGCAGGCGGATCGCCTGCACGGCCGAACCGCCGGTGGCGAGCATGGGATCGACCAGGAGCACGGGGCCGGCGTCGATGTCCCGCGGGAGGCGCTGGAGGTAGACGACGGGCTGGAGGGTCTTTTCGTCCCGGGCGAGGCCCAGGTGGCCGACGCGGGCCTCGGGCATCATCTCAAGAACTCCCTCGGCCATGCCCAGGCCGGCCCGGAGCACGGGAACGACGGTGACCTTGGAGGCGAGCTGGGTGCCGGTGGTGCGTTCCACGGGCGTCTCGACCTCCACGGAGCGGACGGGGAGCGTGCGAGTTGCTTCGTAGACCATCAGTCCGGCGATCTGGTAGAGCAGGGCGCGGAAGGGGCGGTGGCTGGTGGTCTTGTCACGCAGGTATGCCAGCTTGTGCTGGATGAGGGGATGGTTGAAGACGGTGACGTTGGGGAACTCGGTGGAGCCCATGCGCCAAGCGTATCTTGCAACGGAGTGCTCTGCGCGCGGCGGCTCGGGGTACCGGGGGACATATGCTTGGTCACTCTCTCGGGGATGCGCCCGATTTGAATACACATGCAAGGAGCATTTCGATGAACAGGAAGTTGACGATCGTTCTCCCCGCGCTCATGGCGGCTCTCACGGTGGCGGGCTGCGAGGAAAAGAAACCGGCGACGACGCCGCCGGCGCCCGTGACGGGTACGGCGCCCGACGCCGGCAAGCCGATGACCGACGCGGCGAAGGACGCGATGGACAAGGCCAAGACCGCGGTGAAGGACACCGCCGACAAGGCCCAGGAAAAAGTGAAGGAAGGCGTGGCGGCGATGACCGAGAAGGCCCAGGCCGCGATGAAGGAGTACCTGGGCGGGCTGGGGGATGCGAACAGCGCGATGGAGAAGATCAAGAGCGCGCTGGACGCCCCGGCGGGCCTGGCGGCGCTCAACGACGCGGCGAAGAAGGTGAACACCAATTCGGCCGTGCTGGGCTCGCTCCCCGCGGGTGAGCAGACGGCCCTGAAGGACGCGAACAAGGACCAGCTGAGCGCGTTGACCGCGAAGTTCAAGGCGGAGGTTTCCCGCCTGACCAGCGACTCGGGGCTGGGCAAGATCGTCGGGGATGCGCTCAAGAGCTTCAAGCTCTTCGAGTAAGCCCCCGCCAACCGTGCCTCAATGTTCCTCCCACGCCCGGCCTCTGCCGGGCGTTTTTCGTTTCGGAAGGGTGCTGGTGAGAGCATTTTTGATCTTGAGGGCTGGAAACGAACGTGAAATAGGGTTGTCTCGAGCCCCGGCGTGTGACATGCTTGGTGTCGCGGGGTGGTTCGCGATGAACTGCCGGTGGGTCCTGGACGGCGTGGTTATGGGGCGACGGAGCATGCGCATGATTTCGCGTCGAACAATCGCACCACTGAGTGCCGGCATGCTCGCGGCCGCCTGCGTGCATGCGGGCCCCTCCATGCCCGGGGATCACGCCTTACCACCGGCGTCCGACCCGTCCGCGACCGCACACGTTCCACCCCCAGCGGCCTCGCCCCCGATTCGGGTGCTCGCGGGTATCACGGGCCGGGAAACCTATCTCATCGCCGACCCCGCCGCCGCCCGCTCCGCGGCGACGCGCCGCCGCGTGGATCAGCCGTTGGGAAACATCGTTGACGAGCCCGGGTACTTCGCCCTTGCCCAGATCGTGATCGGGAACGACACGCCGGTCACCCGCGAATCGTTGTCGCTGGAACCGGATGTCGAGATCGCGCCCGTCGAGGGCGTGCCGGGGTTCTGGGTGCTGCGAACGCCCACGATCGATCGGGCGATCTCGCTGTGCGACCGGCTGCTGGGAATCGGAGGAGATCGCGCCGCGCCGCCCGCGAAACTGGTGCGCGAGGCGATGATCGACATGGAACCTCCTGTGAAGCTTCGCGGCATTCCGAACGATCCGGATCTCTCCAAGCAGTGGCATCTTTCCAACCTCTCCAACCCGATCGCCGACCTCAACGCCGAGCCCGCATGGCTCGCCGGGTTCACCGGCGCGGGCGTCACGGTCGGCATCGTGGAGGGGGGCTTTGAAACCACGCACGCGGACCTGGCGGGGAATTACAACGCGGCGGCGAGCCAGAGCGGCGGCTCGGTCGATCCGCACGGCACGAACGTCGCCGGGGTGGTCGCGGCGGTGGGGAACAACGGGTACGAGGGCGCGGGCGTCGCGTGGGGCGCCAAGCTGTCCAAGCAGATCTTCGGGAGTTCGGCGGCGACGGCGGCGGCGATCGCGTTCCGCAACGACCTCAACTGGGTCAAGAACAATTCCTGGGGTCCGCCCGACAGCGACATGATCGTGAAGATCAGCTCGGTGGAGCTCGCGGCGATCCGGGAGGCGGCGCTCAACGGGCGCGGAGGCAAGGGAACGATCCTGGTGTGGGCGTCGGGCAACGGGGGCGTTTCGGACCGCCTGGACTACGACCCGTTCGTCACCAGCCGCTATGTCATGCCCATCTCCGGCGTGGGGGACAACGACGTCCGCTCGAACTTCACGGAGCGCGGCTCGGCGAGCTTTTTGGTAGCCCCCAGCGACGGCAACGCGCGGGGGATCTACACGACCGACGTGACGGGAAGCGCAGGCAGCTCCGCCGGAGACTGGACCAACAAGTTCGGCGGCTCCAGCGCCTCGGCCCCGATGGCCGCGGGGGCGGCGGCGGTGCTGCTGGAGGCTAACCCCAAACTCACGTGGCGCGACGTCCAGCACGTGCTGGTTGATTCCGCACGACGCTGCGATCCCACCAACACGGGATGGGTGCAGAACGGCGCCGGCCGCTGGATCAGCTACGACTACGGGCTGGGGGCGATCGACCTGGGCGCGGCGGCGGCGCTGGCGACGCACTGGACGCCGGTCGCGCCGGAGCTTGAGATTTCCACGGGCAAGGTCCCCGTCGCGGCGGCGATCCCCGACAACAACCCTGCGGGTCTCTCGCGCAGCTTGGACATTGGCGGGATGCTGATGGTCGAGACGGTGGAAGCGATCTTCAACGTGACCAGCGCCAACATCGGGGACTTGGAGATCACGCTGATCTCCCCCTCGGGCGTGGAATCACTGCTCTCGGCCGCGCCCCGCAACGACACGCAGGACAACCTCACCGACACGCTCTTCCTCTCCCGCCGCTACTGGGGAGAGCAGGCGGCGGGCCGCTGGACGGTGCGCATCGCCGACCGCAAGGCCGGCAACCCGGGGACGTGGATCGACTGGAAGCTCAACATCCACGGGGAACGCTGCCGGGCCGACGTCGACGCGTCGGGATTCGTGGACCTGGATGATTTCACGGTGTTCGCCGAGCAGTTTGAACTGCGTTCGTCTTTCGCGGATATCAACGGGGACGGCGTGGTGGACGACGCGGACTTCACGCTGTTCGTCGAGACCTTTGAACAGGGCTGCTGACCCAACACGTGCGTCAGGCCGAAAGCCGCGCGATAAGTAGGGCGAGAAGCTGGCAGCGTTCCACGAGGCTGGGAATCTCGATCCACTCCTGGGGCGTGTGGAGTCCGCCGCCGCGAACACCCAGCGTGTCGATCACCGGCAGGCCGGCGTCCTGCAGGATGTTTCCGTCGCACACGCCGCCGGTGGAACCGAAGGGCAGGCTCTGTCCCAGGTCTTCGGCCGCGGAGCGCGCGGCGTGGGCGAGGCGCATCACGCCTTCGGTCGCGGGCTTGGCGGGGCGGTTGAAACTCGTCTCGATATGTACCGACGGCATGGCCGAGGGCTCGGTCGCGCACGCAAGGACCTCTCGCTCAAGCTCGCCCGCGATCGATTGATCCTTGTACCGCACGTTGCCCCAGGCGCGGGCGAGGTCGGGGACGACGTTGGTCGCCGAGCCGCCCTGGAGAGGTCCGACGCTGAGGATCTTGCCGCGAGCGGGATCGGGGAGCTCCGCAAGGCGGGTGAGCACGCGGGCGAGCTGCGTAACCGCCGACGCGCCGGTGGTGAAATCTCTGCCGACGTGGGCGGAGCGGCCGCGAATCTCGACCATGAATTGGCCGCTGCCGGGGCGCTCGGTGACCAGTGCGCCCGATGGGAGGGCGGGCTCGAAGACCAGTCCAAGGTCGTGCTGGCGTGCCGCGTCGCGCAGGGCGGCTTCGGACCAGTACGAGCCGGTCTCTTCATCGCTGTTGAAGATGAACGACCACGCGGCGTCGATGCCGCAGGCGTCGAGGGCTTCCAGTGCGGCGACGGCGATCACCAGGCCGCCCTTCATGTCCACGCAGCCCGGGCCCGTCGCGGTTGCACCGTCAGGGGAAAGCGTCAGCTCCCTGAACGCGGCGGAAGGGGAGGGATCGTGCACGGTGTCGAGGTGGCCCGAGAGCAGGATCCGGGCAGATCCGCGGCGACCCTGCGTGCGACGGCAGAGGGCGGTCGGCGGACCTTGAGAAGCCGCGGGATCGGCGCCGTACAGCCAGGCAGGCCTGGTCCCGGCGGGTACGAGGTCGATGCTCGCGCCGAGCTTCTGCAGGCGCTGGCAGAGCAGTTCGCGGGTGCGGTCCAGCCCCGGGCGATGATCACCGCCGGTGGGGATTGAAACGTGCAGGCCCAGGTCTTCCAGCAGTCGCTCTCGCCACGAGGCGATCAGGGAAACCAGTCGAGATTCGTGCGGGGAGAGCGGCATGCGGTGGTTGTAGGCGGGCCAGGCGGATCGCTACGAAATCCCTTGAAGGAGCTTCCACTCTTCCACTATGGCGGCGTCGCTCGCCGCGTCGGTTGCGGGCGTCGGGGCGTGGGTCGGAGGCGAAGCACTGGAGGATCGCTCGGAGGGAGCGGGGGATGGCTCGTCCTTGGGGGGATTCGACGCCGGCTGGGCGGGGGGATTTTCTCCGCCGCCGGTTGGCTCGGGAGCGGCGTCTGCCCCGGAATCGGGATGATGGTCGGGATCGGGGGGCATCGTCGCCGGAACAGGAGAATCCTCGGGAGACTGTCCGGCGGGGGGCGGCGGAGCGCTGCTTGCCGGCGTGGGCGTCGAGCCCTGGATCGTCGGCCACCCAGCTTCTTTTGCCTGCGGACGGAGCACGCCGGAGAACCACAGCACCGCGCCGGCAAGTGCGATGACGGCGATCGCGGCTATGCCCAGCAGGATGCGGGTGTTTCCCAGCTCCCGGTCCAGCCGCTCCAGGCGGGTGAGCAGGGCGCGGTATTCGCCGGTTTCGGACGCGGTTGGAGCCGGGCGGGCAAGGGTGACTTTTTCCGCGGGCGCTGGCTCGGCGTGGGGGCGGGCCTTGGCGGGGTGGCCGTGGGCGGCGGTGCGGGCGACTTCTTCGGCGGGCGCCTGGCCGGGGAGCAGGTGGACGGGGCCCAAGCCCAGGAACTGGCGATCTAGTTCGGGGGAGAAATCGGCGGAGCACTGGGGGCAGGAGACGGCCGAGGGATCGACGGGGGCTTGGCAGTTGTGGCACTTGCCCAGGATGTTGGCGACCGCGGGCGTGCGGGCGGCGATCATCCAGTACTGGCGGGTGCCGGGGCCTCGCATGACGGTCTGCGCGGTGATCTTGCCGCGGCGGACCATGTCCCGGATGACGTCGTAGGAGCAGCCCGGACGGAAGGGGTTCTGGGGATCGTGGATGAACCAGGGGCCCATCGAGTTCTGCGTCGCCTGGCGTGAGAGCGGGTCGAGCAGTCCCTTGCACTGCTCGCAGCGAGAGCCCAGGAGGGTTCCGCGACCGCAGTAGGGGCAGAGCACCCGGACCTTCTGGCTGGGGACGCCCGACTGCGGGTCGGGGGAGGAGAGATCGGCGGCGACGTCCATCGCCGCAGGGTGCTGTCCGGATTCATCCTTCGAATCGGGCCGTGATGCGTTGCTCATGGGGGGGGTGCTTTCGGGGCCCGCAGGTTCTCGTCGGCGGGCGTTGGGGCGTCGCGCGCCGGCTCTGGCGGGGCGCGATCGGTGGCAGGGCACGGGCCGGCGGATGGCCGGGGAGGGCGGTGTCCGCCCGCGTGCCCTGTCCGTCTATCGTACCGAGCGATGAGCGAACTTGCAGCACCACATGACGGTCGGGACCGCGGGGCAGTGGATCGGCGGCGCACGGGGAAGGCCCCGGGGGGCCGCGGTGGGCCTGCCTCCCGTGGATGGGCGACCTTGGCGACCTTGTGCGCCGGGGGACTTGCGATGCTCGCCGGGTGCGCGGAGGATCGCGCGGGATCCGTGCAGGGGGCGACCAATTCGGCGATGAGCGGGGTGGTCCGGGCGGAGAGCACCGCCCGGCAGTCGGACGCGGCGCCGGCCGGGGACACACAGGGCCCCGATGGCGCGGGGCGGCCGGGCCAGCGGCCAGCGGCGACGCTGGTGGGGCAGAGGATTGAGTGGTCCCAGATTTCCCCGCAATTGGCGGAGGTCGCGGGCGGGCTGGTGCTGGAGGAGGCGTGCATCGAACTGCTCGCCCGGCGCGAGCTGGAGAACCGCGGGCTTTCGATTACGCCCGAGGATGTTGCGGCGGAGGAAACGCTGTTGACGGCGGCGATGGAGCGGGCAGGGGCGGGGGGCGCGCGGTCATCGGATCTGATCATGCAGATGCGGGCGGCGCGCGGGCTTGGCCCGGCCCGGTACAAGGCCCTGCTCGAACGCAACGCGATGTTGCGACGGCTGGTGCGGGACGAGAGCGAGCCGACGGAGGAGCAGATCGCCCAGGGTCTGACAGTCCGCTACGGCCCCCGGTATGTCGCACGGATTCTGGTGACCGCGGGACAGCAGGAGGCGGCGCAGGTGCTGGGGCGGATCGGGCAGCTTCCCCCGGAGCAGCGGCAGATGGCCTTTGCCGCGGAGGCGTTCACGCGGTCCTCCGATCCCTCTAAGGATCGCGGCGGCCTGCTGGAGGCGATCAGTCCCGCCGACCCGACGTATGCCTCGGCGGTCCGGGCGGCGCTGCCGGGCCTGAAGGTGGACGGGCTGAGCCCCATCATCGCCCTGGACAACGGCTACGCGGTGCTGCTTGGCGCCCAGGTCATCCCGGCGCAGACAGCGCCGGCGGACGGGCGTGATCGCGTGCGGGAGGAACTTCGCACGCGGCTGGAACGGGTGGGGATGGACCAGCTGGCGCGGCGGATGCTGCTCTCCACCCCTCCCACCATTTTCGATTCGGCGATGAACTGGAGCTGGCAGAACCGCAAGTGAGTCGTGCATGACGCTCCACGATCCCACGCAGCTTCCCGCGGACCTTCCCGTCCCATCGGATGATGGAGCGGCGAGGCACCTGGTTCGCCTGCCCATGCCGGGCCTGGCGCTGCCTTCCACGGGCGGGGAGATGGTCCAGCTGAGCGAGGTGACCGGAACCGGTTCACGCGCGGTGCTGTTCTTCTACCCTCGCACGGGCATTCCCGGCCAGCCGGCCTCGAAGGGTCATGGCGGAGAAACGTGGGAATCGATCCCCGGGGCGAGGGGGTGCACCCCGCAGAGCTGTTCGTTCCGTGATCTGCACGAAGAGTTTTCAGCTCGGGGCGTGCGCGTGTGGGGTGTGAGCACGAACACCACGGAGCATCAGCAGGAGTTCAAGGCTCGCCTGCATATCCCGTTTGATTTCCTGAGCGACAGGGAGCTGGCACTGACCCGCCGGCTCTGCCTTCCCACCTTTGAATTCCCCGTGGAGAGCGGTGGACCCGGGACCCTGATGCGGCGAATGGCGTGGTTTGTGGAGCGAGATCCCGAGGGGGTCACGCGGATTCGTCACGTGTGGTATCCGGTCTTTCCGCCCGATCGGAATGCACAGACGGTGCTCGCGTGGATCCAGCGGCGGGACGGGTTGGTCCTGGAGCCGACGGACGCCTCCAATCGGCATTTCGTGCGGGCGGAGCTCATCAAGCACTGGGAGAGCACGGAGATCTGGTCCCGGGGAGTTGAGTACCACGCCGACATGCTGCCGGGCTTCGTTGCGAGCACGGGGGGCGGACCTGCCGGTCACATCAGCCTGGCGTTTGAGGAGCACGGGGCCCCGCCGCGGGAGTGCGAGGTCGTCACGCTCAGCGCCAGCGTGGACGGGGCGGGAGCCGGCAGCCGATTGCTGGAGGCCGCGGAGGATGCGGCCCGGGCGCGGGGGTGCCGGCGCATCTTCCTCACCACGACCAACGACAATCTCCGCGCCCTGGGCTTTTACCAGCGACGGGGATGGCGGATGTCGGCGCTGCTTCGCGGGATGATGGACCGCTACCGGGCCGCGGGCAAGCCTGTGCCGGTGATCGGCAACAACGGTCTGGCGGTGCGGGACGAGATCGAGCTGGAACTGGAGCTGGGGAGTGCTCAACCGCCCTCGGGCGGCGGCGGTGACGCCGGAGATATCATTCCCGCATGACCGACCGCCTCCAAGTTCTCAAGACCTTCAAGCTGTACATCGACGGGAAATTTCCCCGCAGTGAATCGGGGCGAACGCTGCCGATCAATAGCGCGCGTGGGGAACTGCTCGCCCACGTGTGCCGCGCCTCGCGCAAGGACCTGCGCGACGCCGTGGAGGCCGCTCGCAAGGCCCAGCCCGCGTGGCAGGAGGCGACACCGTACCTGCGCGGGCAGATCCTGTACCGCATCGCCGAGATGATCGAGGGCAAGCGGCAGGAGCTTGCCGCGGTGATTGATTCCGCACTCGAGGCCGGCGCGAAGACCCGCACACCGGCGAGCTCGCGTGGCTCGAAGAACTCCAAGGTCGGTGTGTCTAAGGCCCCCGCCCGGCGGGGCGCTGACGAAGTCTCCGCGGCGATCGATCGCGTGATCGCGTACGCGGGCTGGGCCGACAAGTATGCCCAGGTGCTGGGGTGCAACAACCCCGTCGCCGGCCCCCACTACAACTTCACCGTCCCCGAGCCCACGGGCGTGGTGGGCGTGCTCGCCCCCGATGCCCCGGCGTTGCTGGGGCTGGTGTCCCTGATCTGCCCGGCGATCTGCGCGGGCAATACGGTGGTGGCGCTGGCGAGCGAGCGCAACCCGCTCGCCGCTGCGATTCTCGCCGAATCGTGCGCGACTGGAGACGTTCCGGGGGGCGTGGTGAACATCCTGACGGGACTGCGAGACGAGCTCGCGCCGTTCTTCGCGGCTCACCGTGAGATCGACGCGCTGCACGCGGCGAATCTTCTCGAGGCGCAGTCCGCCGCGCTGCGGGCGGGCGCGGCGGAGAACGTCAAGCGGGTGACGGTCCGCGAGGGTGTGGACTTCTACGACGCCGCCGCGTGCGAGAGCCCGTGGTGGATCGAGCCGATGGTGGAGATGAAGACCATCTGGCATCCGGCCGGCGCTTAGATGGACTGAGCTGCGCTGATTCACTCGTTCGAGTACCCGGAGAAGCTCGGGAGTTTGCGAGCTTTCATGAAACGCCACGCTCACGCTTCATGAAGAAACGCATGCGCACGGCGTTGCGGTCTCGGTGCGCGAGGCATAAGCATCGGTTCATGTCCGACTCATGCCATGCTCAGGGTGGCACCTGATTCACAGGCACTCTCCGGGCACTGGACGTTCCAGATACCCGGGGAATGCACTGATTTTCAGGAGCATCACATGAACAGCAACCGCTATCAGGGGCAGAACAACCCCGAGCAGCGTGAGTGGAACAGCGGCCGGTCGGATTACGACCAGCGCCGCGGTCAGAACCGTGACGCGTACGGGGATGAGGGACCCGGCGAGGGCGGCTACGGTTACGGCTCGCGCGGCTCCCAGCGCCAGGACTCGTACAGCAGCCGCAACGATCGCGGCCAGTACGGCCAGTACGCCGCGGGCCCCGACGACTACGCCCGTGAATGGGGCGGCAGCGGCGGGTACTCGGGTCAGGGCTCGAGCTACGGCGGCGGACGTGGTCAGTACGGCGGCTCAAGCCAGAGCGGCCAGTACGGGAACGACTACGACGGCTCCCAGGGCGGGCGCACGGGCCGGCAGAGCTCGGGCAGCATGGGCGGGTATCCCGAGCAGTATGGCACCGGCGGCAGCCAGTATGGCCGCGGCCAGAGCGGCGGCTATCAGTCCTCGGGCGGGTACGGCGCGAGCCAGGGACAGAACTACGGCCACGGCTACAACTCGGGCCAGAGCTATGGCCAGAACTACGGGCAGAACTACGGCCAGGGTTCGGGCCAGCAGAGCTACGGCCAGAATTACGGTGGCCAGGGCTACGGCGGATCCCAGGGCTATGGCCAGAATTACGGCCAGCAGCAGTACGGTCAGCAGGGCTACGGACAGGGCGGTTCGGGCCAGGGCTGGAACCAGAACTCGGGATCCAGCTACGGCGCTGGCCCCGGCGTGCCGTACTACGGCCAGGGTTCCAACTCGGGCCAGAACTACGGTGGCCAGAGCGGCGGCCAGAGCTATGGAGGTCAGTCCTACGGCGGCCAGTCGTACGGCAACCAGGGCTATGGAAGCCAGGGCTACGGCTCGGGCTCCAGCGGCCAGGGATATGGCCAGTCCTCGGGTGGCCAGTACGGTCAGCAGGCCCGGGCCAACCGCGCTCCCAAGGGCTACACGCGTTCCGACGACCGCATCAAGGAAGAAGTGAACGACGCCCTCATGCAGTCGGATATCGATCCGACCGACATCGAGGTCGCCGTCTCCAGCGGCGAGGTCACCCTCACCGGCACCGTCTGCACCCGCCAGTGCAAGTTCAAGGCCGAGCAGCTCGCCGAGAACGTGATGGGCGTCAAGGACGTCACCAACCAGCTCAAGGTTGGCAAGTCCTCCGATTCCTCCTCGTCCAGCTCCTCGGGCATGGGCGGATCATCGGGCTCAGCGGGCTCGTCGGGTTCTGGCGAGTGGAATTCCTCGAGCGGCTCCAGCGGTTCGACGGGTTCGACCGGCGGCAACGCGAGCGCGGGGCGCAAGGCCTCGGGCGGTTCCTCGACCGGCACCGGTTCGGGCAGCACCGGCGCCGGCTCTGGCAGCAGCAGCGGCTCGTCGTACTCGACCGGTTCGACCGGCTCGAGCACTTCGCAGCGCTAACACAGTCTCCTGAAGCGAGAGAACCGTGGCCCGTCGGCGTTCAACACCCGGCGGGCCGCGGCGTTTTTGCAAGGTGAGTGCATTCCGGTGGCATCGCGGGCATAGCGCTGCTGTGCCGCTGTGCCGCTGTGCCGCTGTGCCGCTGTGCCGCTGTGCCGCTGTGCCGCTGTGCCGCTGTGCCGCTGTGCCGCTGTGCCGCTGTGCTCTTGCTCACCCGCGTGCCCAGTGCCCAGTGCCTTCCCATCAATTCTCGATCGGCAAGATATCCGGCTTCTTCCCGTTCGCCCATTCCCGGAACCGCGGCACGAAGACCTCGATGGTGAGGATCTTGATGCACGCCGCGACGGGTATCGCCAGCAGCAACCCGTAGATCCCCGCGAGGGCGCCCCCCGCGAGGGAGGCGAACACGATCGTCGGCGTGTCCATGTTGGTGTTCTTCCCCTGGATCGCCGGGGAAAGAATGTAATCGTCCAGGATCTGCGCCCCCATGTACACCCCGATGGGCGCAAAGACCACCCACCACCACGCGTTCTGCCACGAGGCCGTGCTGGGTTCGAGCGACATCAGCGTGATGGCGATCGGCACGCCGATGACGTGCACGTAGGGAACCATGAAGAGCAGCCCCACCACCGGACCGATGAGGAACGCCGACGGCACCCCGATGATGAGGTAGGCGATCGTCATGTAGATGCTCAGCACGAAGCAGATGGTGAGGCGTCCGCGCACGAACCCGGCGATGACACGGTCCATCTTCTCGACCAGGTCGATCACCCGCCCCTTGCGACGCTCGGGGATCAGTCCTTCCCAGAAATCCAGCACGCGTCCCCAGCCGGTTGAGAAGAAGAAAAAGAAGAACGCCGTCACGCACGCCCCGAACAACAGGAAGCCCGCGGAGCCCAGCAGCCCGATCGCGGTCTGCAGGATCTGGCCCGTGCTGCCGATGGCCCGCTTGCCGATGGTCTGGGCGACCTCGGTGGTGTTGTCCCGCACCCACGTGAGCGTGGAATCCACGACGTTGTAGAGCTGCTCCTTCCACGGCGGAAGCTCCGGGAGCGGCGCCCGGTGATCGATCGCGGGTGTTTGCGGGGCGGGGGTTGTTCCATCAGAACTTGGCGTCGGCTCCGGCGGCGGCACGGCGGCGGTGCTCGCCGCCGTTTCAGCTGGCGACGAACCCGGCGCCGGCGCGGTCGTCGAAGCGGGATCAGGGTCCGGGCCGCGGTGGAGCGATTCCCGCCGATCCCGGTATTCCCGGATCTCCCGGCGCAGCTTGGTGAGGCTGTCGTGGGACCACCGCCAGAATCCCGCGTCGAGCCGGCCGTACGCCGCGGCTCGCTCGGCCTCCGGGGCCTGTGTATCCACCGATTTGAGCAGGTCTCCCGCGTTCTGGGCGATGCTGCCTGCGACGGTGGCGCCCTGCACGACGCCGACGATCGCCCCCATCACGATGGGGACGATAATGAGGGCGCCGGAGAGAAAGATGATCCCCAGTGCCGCGCCCTGGCGGCTGACGTGCCTTGTCGCCGTCACCTTGCGGATTAGCGGTTCAAAGAGGTAGGCGAGCAGGATCGCCAGCAGCATCGGCACGGCGACGATGCTGACCTGCTTGCCCAGGTAGATCAGCCCGACGATGCCCGCGACGACCAGGGCGTCCCGGATCGGCTGGATCTGCCACAGGTGGATGTGCCGCCAGTCGATGGTGGCATGGGTGTGCGGCCGCGGCGCCGCGTCCTTGCGTGCCTCGGGCTTGCTCTCGTGCTTGTGTTCCGCCAAGTCGCATCCTCCCGCGTGTGCGTGACCGCCCCTCGCGCGGCGGGCGCTGGTGGCAGGAGTGTAGAGCGGGGGAAGGCGCGGCTGCGAACGGATTGCTCATTCGCCGCGGCGCGGAGCTCTCCCCGCGGCGCGGGGGCTCACACCACGCTGCCCTTCCACTTCACAAAGCCCTCGATCGCCTCGTACTCGGCGAGTCCCAGCGCGTCGTAGAGCTCCGCGGTGGACTTGTTGCGGTCTTCGGCGCGCTGCCAGAACTCGCGCGGGTCGCTGGGACCGGGGAAGAGGGCGGCGTCCTTCTGGCTCTCGTGCTTGAAGATCGCCAGGCGCTTGCGCTTCACCTCGTCGGGGGCGAGGGGGACGGCCATCTCGATCTCCTCGGGCGCCCATTCCTGCCACGCGCCGCGGTAGAGCCACAGCACGCAGTTCTCGGCCCAGTCGTGGTGGCTGAGGCGCTTGAACGCCTCGATGATGCACGAAAGGCACACGCGATGCGTCCCGTGCGGATCGGAGAGATCACCCGCGGCGTAGATCTGGTGCGGACGAACTTTCTCCAGGAGGTCCATCGTGATGCGGATGTCTTCCTCGCTCAGCGGCTTCTTCTTCACGCGGCCGGTCTCGTAGAAGGGCAGATCCAGGAAGTGGATGTTCTCCGGCCGCACTCCGCTGAACCTCGCCCCCGCGCGGGCCTCGGTCCGGCGGATCAGGGCCTTGATCTTCTGAAGCTCGGCGGTGTCGGGGGCGCCGGGCGTCTTGCCGGCGATGAAGCTCTCGATGTTTGCTTCCAGCTTCTCGGCGAACTCCCGGCCCAGCTGCGGGAAGGCCTGGGCAAACTCGCGCACGAAATCGACATGCCGCAGGGCATCGTCGTCGAAGACGGCGATGTTGCCGGACGTCTGGTACGCGACGTGCACCTGATGCCCCTGGTCGCACAGGCGGATGAACGTGCCGCCCATGGAGATGACGTCGTCGTCGGGGTGGGGACTGAAGACGACCACGCGCTTGGGGAAGGCTTCGTCGGCCCCTCCCTTGGAGCTGCCGGGCTTGCCACCGGGCCAGCCGGTGATGGTGTTCTGCATGGAACGGAAGACCTCGATGTTGAGGTCGTACGCGCTGCCGCGGGCGGCGAGCAGGTCCTGAAGGCCGTGCTCGTTGTAATCTTCGTCGGTGAGCTTGGTGATGGGCTTGTCCACGGCGCGGGCGAGCCAGATGACGGCCCGCTTGGTCATGGTCGAATCCCAGCGGAGCCCGAAATCCTCGATCGCGCCCAGCAGCCACGGGGTCTTGTACCGCGTGAGCTCCGCCGCGGCGGCGGGGTCGAGCATGAAACGAGCGTTCTGGTGCTTCTGGAGGAAGCTTGCCGCAACGGTGTTGGTGATCTCCCCTTCCACGGCGCGGCGAACCACCGGCGCCTTGTGCTCACCGAAGGCCAGCAGCATGATCTGCCTCGCCTCCAGGATCGTTCCCACGCCCATGGTGATCGCCTTCTTGGGAACGTTCCATTCCCCGAAGAAGTCGCTCGCCGCGTCCATCCGCGTGACCTTGTCGAGCGTGATCATGCGCGTCCGGCTCTCGCGCCCCGACCCCGGCTCGTTGAAGCCGATGTGGCCCGTCCGCCCGATGCCCAGCACCTGCAGGTCGATCCCGCCCGCCTCCCGGATCGCCCGCTCGTACGACTCGCAGAACTCCGAAACCTGGTCTCGCGCCAGGGAGCCGTCAGGCACGTGCACGTTGGCGGGGTCGATGTCGATGTGGTCGAAGAGATACTCCCGCATGAAGCGCCGGTAGCTCTGCACCGACGTGTCGGGCATCGGCCAGTACTCGTCGAGGTTGAAGGTCACCACGTTCTTGAATGAGAGGCCTTCCTTGTGCAGTTCGACGAGCGCCTCGTACACCGCCTTGGGGGTCGAGCCGGTCGCCAGGCCCAGCACGGCCTTCTGACCCCGCGCCGCCTTTTCCCGGATGATCGAGGCGATGTGCTCCGCCACGGCCCGGCTCGCCGCCAAGCTGGTGGGGTACACGGCGACGGGGACCTGTTCACGGGCCGTCGCGGTCGATCGGCCGGCATGCTGACGGGATGGCTGCATCTTCGGGGCTCCGGAAGGCCGGCGAACGGACTCGCCGGGGAAAAGAAGTGGGCCGTGCTGCATGGACGATACTCGCGCGGCGGCGACAGGTCACCCGCCGGCGCCCTGCGTTGCGGTTCCCGGCACGACTTCCTAGACTGCGGGCGCACCAAACCCGCGGGGAATTTCTGGCATCCGTTTATGAAGGCCATGCTGAAAATCGAACCGAACCATCGTCGTCACCCCACCGGGGCCGTGCTTTTCCGTCCTCACACTCGCATCGCGGGGCGGCGAGGGCTTGGCGCGCTCCTCGCCTGCGCGGCGCTGGCCGCCTCCCCGGCGTGGGCGCAGCAGCCCGCCTCCCCCACTTCCCCCACCGCCGTGACGCCGGGCACCCCCGCGCCGGCCCTCCAGCCCTACACCGAAGAGATTCCCAAGGCCGCCTTCAAAATCCAGATGGTTCCCATCCCCGCCGATCCGGCGAAGAAGATCGACGCCTTCTGGATGGCAAGCACCGAGCTGACGTGGGACGCCTTTGACGTGTACGTGTACCGGCTGGACGAAGAAGGCGGCGGTGAAGCCGTCGCCCGAGGCACCCAGACCGCCACCCGCCCCACCAAGCCCTACCTGCCACCCGATCGCGGGCTGGGGCACGCGGGATTTGCGACGATCAGCATCTCCTACCGCAACGCCCAGACCTTCTGCGACTGGCTGAGTGAAAAGACCGGCAAGCACTACCGTCTGCCCACCGAGGCCGAGTGGGAGCACGCGGCCCTCGCCGGCGCCACGGGGGATTTCTCCTTCGGCGCTGAAGACGCCGCCGATCCCGCCGCCTGGTTCCTGGACAACTCGGATTCCCGACCCCACCCCGTGGGGAAGAAGACGGCGAGCGCCTGGGGCCTGTTCGACATGCACGGCAACGTCTGGGAATGGGTGCAGGGGCCCGACGGAAAGGGGTGCATCAAGGGCGGGAGCTACCTCGATCCCATCGAGGATCTGAAGGTGACGGCCCGCAAGACCTACGACCCGGCCTGGAATGCCGGGGATCCCAACATTCCCAAGAGCAAATGGTGGCTGACCGACGCGCCGTTCATCGGGTTCCGCATCGTCTGCGACCCCAAGCCTCGCCCCGCCGCCCCCAAGGCCGAGACGCCCGCGGTCCCCGCGCCGACCTCCACCACTCCCACGCCCGCCCCCGAACCCAAGAAGTAATCCGCGGTGATCCCGCGATGACACGTCCACACTTCCGATCCATCCGATTGACGTTTGCCCCCGGAGCCCGCCATGCAGCGTGATGCCCTCGAATCGTTGTCCCGCCGTCAGTTCGTCAAGTCCGCCGGCGCGACCGCCGCGGGAATGGCCGCCCTCGGCGGGCTGGTGGTCCCCCGGTCCATGGGCGGGCTGGGCGCGTTCGCGGCCGGCGCCGACAAGATCCGCATCGGCCTCATCGGCTGCGGCGGCCGCGGCACGGGCGCGGCGATGCAGGCCCTCGCCGCCGACCCCGGCGTGGTGCTGGTGGCGATGGGGGACGTTTTCCGCGACCGCCTCGACAGCGCGTACAACGCGCTCAAGACGCCCTCGGACGACATGCCCAAGGAGACCACCGACCGGGTGCAGGTGAGCGACGACCACAAGTTCACGGGCTTTGACTCCTACAAGCAGGTCATCGACAGCGGCGTGGACGTGGTGCTGCTCACCAGCTATCCCTGCTTCCGTCCCGCCCACCTCAAGTACGCCATCGAGAAGGGCAAGCACGTCTTTGCCGAGAAGCCCGTCGCCGTCGATCCCGTCGGCATCCGCTCGGTCCTGGAGACGGCCAAGGCCGCCAAGGCGAAGAACCTCGCCTGCCTGGTCGGCTTCTGCTGGCGGTACAACGCCTCGATGCGCGAGGCCTTCAAGCAGGTCCACGGCGGCACCCTGGGGGAGATCAC
Organism: Phycisphaerales bacterium; assembly: GCA_044226385.1. Lineage (GTDB taxonomy): Bacteria > Planctomycetota > Phycisphaerae > Phycisphaerales > UBA1924 > JAEUJB01. Next base: position 428,522 of record JBGAHA010000003.1, on the reverse strand, counting down.
CAGCGTCCACACGACGTATCACACCGGCACGCTCACCCGCCGCCCGCGCGAAGCCGCCTGGTCCGACCTGGAATTCCAGATGCGCAACTGGTGGCACTTCACCTGGATCTCCGGTGACCACATCGTCGAGCAGGCCGTGCACTCGATCGACCGCCTCAACTGGGCCCTGGGGGACAAGCTGCCCGTCAGTGTGCAGTGCCTGGGCGGCCGCGCCGCCCGCAGCGGGCCCGAGCACGGCAACGTCTATGACCACTTCAGCGCCATCTACGACTACGCCGACGGCATGCGCTGCTTCCATTCATGCCGCCAGATCGACAAGTGCCCCTCCGACAACCGGGATTACGTCTTTGGCACCAAGGGCAACGGCATCATCGACGGCTGGTCGGGCAAGTCTCCCATGACCTCCCGGGACGGCAAGGTCCTCTGGGACGGCAAGGGCTCTTCCGCCGACGTGGGCAAGATGTACTTCGACGAGCACAAGGAGCTCTTCGCCTCCATCCGCGCCGGCAAGCCGATCAACGATTGCGAGCGCGGCGCCAACTCCGTCATGACGGCGATCATGGCCCGCATGGCCGCCTACACCGGCCAGACGGTCACCTGGGAGCAGGCGATGAACAGCAAGCTCTCCCTGGTGCCCGAGACGCTCTCGTTCGACAAGCCCGCGCCCGTCGCCGAGGTCGCGATCCCCGGCCAGACACCCCTGATCTGACGTCGCCGCCCGTTCCGGCCATCTGGTCCCGCCGTGCGCCGGTGGGACGTGTGCTGCGATGTAACTCTTCCCCTCGCGGAGCACGACCATGCCACGATCCGCGTCACGCGTCGCCCCCAACAAGGCGGTCGCTGTCCCCACGCGCCGTGCCAAGCCTGCCAAACCCTCTCCCGCCCGCCGCGCCAAACCCCCCGCGAGTCGGGCGGCGCCCGTCAAACTGATCAAGGCCCGCGCGGCCACGGCGAAGGGCTCTTCCGCTGCCGCCAAGTCGGCGCCCAGTCCAGGCGCGGCCGCCTACTCCCCGGCGAAGCACGACTACGACGTCCATCCCAGCATCGCCGCCATGCAGCAGTGGATTGCCACACTCAAAGACAAGACCGGCCGCACCGTGGACGAGTGGATGTCCCACTGCCGCAAGAACGGCCCCAAGGACGAGAGCGCCTGCCGCCAATGGCTCAAGGACGAGCACGGGCTGGGAACGAACATCGCCTCGTGGGTCGCCGAAAAGGCCTTCCACAACAACCTCGCCGACGACACGCCGGCCGGCTACCTCCGCATCGCACAGTCGTATGTCGACGGCATGTACGCCGGTCCCAAGGCCGCCCTGCGACCCATCTACGACGCCCTGGTGAACCTCGCCCGATCCCTCGGACCCCAGGCACGGCTCTGCCCCTGTAAAACAATGGTCCCGATCTTCCGGGAGCACGTGATTGCCAACATCACGCCATCGACCAAAACCCGAATCGATCTGGGCCTGTGCCTGCGCGGTGTAAAGGCGGGAGGCCGGCTCATTGACACCGGCGGGGAGGCGAAGAAAGACCGGATTACGCACCGCGTCGAGATCCGTTCTCTCAATGAGATCGACGCGGAGGTCGTCTCGCTCCTGAGGCGGGCGTGGGAAGCCGACGCGTAAGGGAGCGCCAAAAGAACAACCGCGAGAGGGAGGCCTCTCGCGGTCGCGGTTGAACCAATTGCTGCTCCACACCGTTCGCTTGGAACGGTTTAGCGGCGGCGGCGGGCGCCGGCGAGGGTCACCAGGCCAAAGGCCGCAAGGGAGGCGGGGGCAGGAACGACCTGGCCGCGGATCTCTCCACCCGGCTTGAAGGTCGAGTGCACGTTCACGTAGGTCAGGCCGGCGAGCATGCCGGTGACCTGGGCGGACGTCAGCACGCCGTTGCCCGTGATGGTGCCGGAATTGCCGCCCGAGTGGGTCAGCGTCACGATAATGCCGGCGTTGCTGCCGGCGGCGGCGAGGCCGTGGATGTGGGAGGCGGTCACGGTGCCGATCAGGTTGGAATAGGTGCCCACCACGCTGACCGCGCCCGAGACGGTGTCGAGCGTAACGGTCGCCGAGCCGAAGCCGGTCGTGTTCACGACGGGAACTTCCTGATTGCCGTCGAGGCCGATGTTGTAGATCACGATGGAGGCCTGGGACGATGCGGCCACGGACGCGACCAGCGCGGCGACGGCGAAACCAAACTTGTTCATCTTCTGTCTCCTCGAATCCCTGCGCTCGCCGTGCCGGGCGTCCCGTGAGGGGGCCCGTCCTGTGTGCCCGACGTGCATAGAACCACCGAGATCCGGCGGCTCAGCCAAAGCATACGGTGTCAGCGGTTCGACGGATCTACACTTTGTCCGAGAAGGCGACAGAAATTCGACCGATCACCGTCCCCGATCACTCCCTGCTTCGCATGGAATCGAGGATGCGGTCGAAATCCGTCCGCCCCTTCTCCGAGTGACGTTTCGCTGTTCGGGTGCCGTCAATAAGTCTGGCTTCAGGAGCCGCCCACCGTGTGGAAGTGGTTTCTTGCAATCTTCATCGTTCTGGTGGCGGGCTGCGGTGGCGGCGCATACTGGATGTATTCGTCCGGAAAGTTCGACGAGCTCAAGGCCCAGCTCATGCCCGGGTCCAAGCCCCTCGCCGTGCGCATCGAAAAGGTCACCAAAGGCGACCTGGTCCGCACCGTGAGCGCCCCGGGGCTCACCGAGCCCAAGACCAAGGTCTCCATCAGCGCCCAGGTCTCGGCCCGCATCGTCGCCCTGCCCTTCCGGGAAGGCCAGGACGTGCGGGCAGGTGATGTGCTGGTCCGCATGGACGCCCGGGACCTCGCCGCGAACCTGGATTCCGCCAACGCCCAGCTCAAGAGCGAGCAGGCCCGGCTGGAGGGCGCCAAGGCCTCCCTGGTCAACGCCGAATCAGAACTGGTTCGCCGCCGCAACCTGTACGAGACCAAGGACATCAGCAAGGCCGAGCTCGACACCGCCGAGGAGCAGTACCTGCGGCTGGAATCCAGCAAGAACATGGCGGAGTTCTCGATCGAGATCGCCAAGGCGAACATCCAGCGAGCCGAGAAAGACCTGGACAACGCCGTCATCACCGCCCCCTTCGACGGCACCATCGTCAAGCTCAACGCCGAGGTCGGTGAGCTGGTGGTCGTCGGCACGCTCAACAACGCCGCCTCGGTGATCATGGAGATGGCCGACCTCTCGACGATGCTGATCAAGGCGAAGGTGGACGAGGCCAACGTCGCTCCCGTCAAGCCGGGCCAGAACGCCAAGGTGTTCTTCAACGCCTACGACGAGGAGAAGTTCGACGCGACGGTCGAGCGCGTGCGTCTGCAGCGCCAGAAGGACACCGACGGCACCTCGTTCTTCGAGACCGAGCTGCTGGTGCACGTCCCGCCGGGCCGCCGGCTGATGTGGGGGCTGACGTCCAACTGCGACATCGAGGTCGAACGCATCCGGGACGCGATCAAGGTTCCCAGCCAGGCGATCCTCGACCGCCCGGTGGACGAACTGCCCGCATCGATCCGTGAATCCAGCCCCAACGTGGACAAGAACAAAAAGTTCGCCCGCGTGGTGTACGTCTTCAAGGACGGCAAGGCCGTGACGGTCCCGGTGAGCATCGGGCCCAGCGACCTGACCCACACGGTGATCCTCGCCGGGCTCGAGGAAGGCCAGCAGATCGTGACGGGCCCGTTCAAGCAGCTCATCGGCATGAAGGAAGGCCAGACCATCCTGGACGAGAGCACCCAGCCCAAGACCGGCCCGGGCGGCGCTCCCCTCCCCGCGCAGCCCAAGACCGCCGAAGCGCCCGCGAAGACCGCCGGCGCCACCTGACGCTCGATCCACGCCCCGTTCACCCCCGTCCGGCCTCGCCCCTTCCGATGACCCACCCCGCCGCCAACACCCTCAACGGCGCCGCACACGGCGAACCCCGCGGCGAACCCAAGGCCGCCGCGCCCGCCGATCCCAACAAGACGGGCAAGGTGGTCATCCGCATCCGTGGCCTGACCAAGGTCTACCGCATCGGAACCGAAAAGGTCTACGCGCTCCGCGGCGTCGATTTGGACATCAAGCGCAACGAATACGTCGCCATCATGGGCGCCTCGGGCTCGGGCAAGAGCACGCTCATGAACATCCTGGGCTGCCTCGACCGCGCCAGCGCGGGCGCTTACGAGCTCAACGGCAAGCCCACGCACAAGATGGGCGCCACCAGCCTCGCCAAGGTCCGCAACGAGGAGATCGGCTTCGTCTTCCAGTCCTTCGAGCTTCTGCCCCGCCTCAACGCGATCGACAACGTCGCCATGCCCCTGCTCTACTCCCCCAAATACTGGTGGGGCGCCACCAAGCGGGCCAAGCAGGCCCTGGACCGCGTCGGACTCGCCAACCGCATGAAGCACCGGCCCAACCAGCTCTCCGGCGGGCAGCGCCAGCGCGTCGCCATCGCCCGGGCCCTGGTCGGGGCGCCCAGCATCCTCCTGGCCGACGAACCCACCGGCAACCTCGACAGCAAGACCAGCGAGGAGATCATCGAGCTCTTCAAGGTCCTGCACCGGGAGGGCCAGACCATCGTCATCGTCACGCACGAAGAGGACATTGCCGGCCACGCCGAGCGCATCGTGCGGCTGCGCGACGGCCGGATCGTCTCGGACTTCCCCACCGCCGAGGACCCCACGCACCAGGCCTTCCTGCAGCGGGCGGCGGAGACGGCCGTCACCGCGGCGCAGGTCGTGCACGCAGACTCGCCCCACAGCGCCCCGGCCGGGGCGAGCGGCAGCATCAGCGCGGGCGAGGTCGCCCCCGCGCCGGCGGAGAACGCCACGTGATCATCTTCCGCATCCTCTTCCAGACCGTCGTCCTCGCCCTGGGCCAGATCTGGGCGAACAAGTTCCGCGCCGTGCTCACCACGCTGGGCATCATCATCGGCGTCGCCGCCGTGGTGACGGTCGTCGCCGCGACGTCGGGCCTGGAAAAGTTCGTGCTGAAGGAATTCGCCTCGGTAGGGGCGAGCAAGGTGTGGATCTTCCCCCGCATGCCCCAGGGCCAGCGCGACCGCTATTCCTGGCGGCAGGTCCGCATCCAGCCCGCCGAAGCCGACGGCATGCTGGACCGCTGCCCCTCCCTGCTCCGCCTCACGCCCGTCGTCGAGATGTCCACCTCCGGCCAGGTCGGTGATGTCTACAAAGCCGTCATCGCCGTGCAGGGCGTGCGTCCGGCGTGGCACCAGATCGAGGACCGCTCCGTGCTCCAGGGCCGGGAGCTCTCGACCATCGACGACGAGCAGCGCCAGCCGGTCTGCATCATCAACGACAAGGCGATCGCCGAGTTCCAGCTCGACACCAACTGCGTGGGCACGATCATCCTGATCGGCGGGCGAGCCTTCAAGATCGTCGGCGTGGTCGAGACCAAAACCGTCTCTCCCATGTTCGGCGGAGACGAAGCCCGCAGCGAAGTCTTCATCCCGTACCAGACGGCCCTGATGCTCCGCCCCGAGCCGCGGATGTACATCATCGGCCAGACCAAGTCTCCCGAGCTGTACGAGGATGCCAAGGCCGAGGTCGCCTTCTACCTTCGGCGCACGCGCGGCCTCAAGCCCGACGAGCCCGATACCTTCGGCGTCGAGGCGATCGAGCAGATCATCTCCGGCTTCAAGAAGATCGCGGCGGGGCTGTCGGTCTTCCTCGCCGGCATCGTGGCGATCTCCCTGCTGGTGGGCGGCATCGGCATCATGAACATCATGCTGGTGTCGGTGAGCGAGCGGACGCGGGAGATCGGGCTGCGGAAGGCGGTCGGCGCCAAGCCGGCGATCATCCTGCTGCAGTTCCTGGTCGAGGCCGTGACGCTGTGCCTGCTGGGCGGCGCCATCGGGCTGGCGATCGGGTACGCGGCGGTGCTGGGGATGATGACGACATCCTCCCTCGCGGGCGCGAGCGTCCCGGCGTGGGCGATCGCGCTGTCGGTGGGCTTCTCCGCCGGCACGGGTCTGATCTTCGGGATGTTCCCGGCGATCAAGGCGGCGCGGCTCGACCCGATCGAGGCGCTGCGGCACGAATGACGGTTCCTGCACGAAATTCATCGACCATCACTGCTTCAAGGCGCGAGGGGACGACTCAGGATGATCCACCGACCGACCGGGCCACAACGCTCCGCACGCTCGCGCGCCGCCGCTTCCAGGGCCCGCGCCTCCTGCCTCGCCGCCGCCCTGGCGATGCTCGCCGGGTGCAGCGACTCGCTCTTCTCCTCCGACCCGGAGTTCGGCAAGCGCGTCGCCGCGGACCGGCTCCGCCGCATCGAGACCGCCTCGATGGAGCCCTACCGCAAGCCCGAGCAGACGGCGCCCGACGTCAACTCCAAGGCCGTGCGCTCCAGGTTCGAAGGCGTCGCCGAGGCCAAGCTCACCATCGAGGAATGCCGCGCGTCCGCCCTGATCCACAACCTCGACCTCAAGGTCGCGCTGGTCGATCCCGCGATCTCCCAGCAGTCCCTCGGGCGTGAAGAGGCCAAGTTCGAATCCACCTTCGTCACCCGCGCCATCTGGCAGGAGACCGACGCCCCCACCTCCTCGGATCTTTCCTCCGCGCAGGCCCAGTTCGGCCAGGTGGAGCCTTCGGTCCGCATCCCGCTCCGCACGGGCGGAACGGCGAACATCGCCCTGCCCATGTCGCGCTCCAAGAACAACAACCCCTTCACCACGCTCAACCCCGCATACGAGAGCGACGTGGTCTTCTCGATCAGCCAGCCGCTGCTGCGAGGCGCCGGACGCCGCGCCAACCAGGCGAGCATCCGCATCGCCTCGTACAACCAGCAGGCCGATGAGGCCCGCACCAAGCTGGAGGTCATCCGCCAGCTCGCCGCCGTCGACCGCTCCTACTGGCAACTCTTTGAGGCGCGCCGCGCCCTGGACGTCACCCAGCAGCAGTACGAGCTCGCCCAGGCCCAGCTCGGCCGCGCCGATCGCCGTGTCAACGCCGGTCAGGTCGGGGAGATCGAAGTCACCCGCGCCCAGGCCGGCCTCTCCCAGCGCCTCGACAGCATCATCCAGGCCCAGAACCTCGTCCTCCAGCGCCAGCGAGAGCTCAAGCGCATCATGAACATGCCCGACCTGCCGATCGAGTCCTCGACGCTCGTCGCCACGTCCACCGATCCCGATCCCGTCGAGTACGTCATCGATCGCGGGGAGGTCTCCACCGCGGCCCTGAGCAACCGCATGGAGCTGCTGGAACTCGAGCTGCGCCTCGCCGCCGACGCCGCGACGATCGACCTTGAGCACAACGCCGCACTCCCCCTCTTCACCCTGGACTACTCCTACCGAGTCAACGGCCTGGGCAAGTCGTACAAGGAGAGCGTGCGCGTCGCCAGCGAGAACAACTTCGAAGACTGGTCCCTGGGCCTGACCGCGGAGATCCCGCTGGGCAACGAGGGCGCCCGCTCGCGCATCCGGGAGGCGATCCTGCGGCGCATCCAACGCCTCAGCACCAAGGAGGCTCGCTCACTCGCCATCCGCCAGGAAGTGCTCGACGCGGTGGACAACATCGAGCAGAACTGGCAGCGGATCCTCGCCTCCCGCCAGTCGGTGATCCTCAACACCCGCCTGCTCCAGGCGGAGCAGCGCCAGTTCGACGTGGGGGCCTCCACCAGCACCGACGTGCTCGACGCGGCGACCAACCTCGCCCAGGCCCAGCTCGACGAGATCCGCGCCTTGAGCGCGTACCAGATCGCGCAGGTCGACCTGGCCTTCGCCACCGGCACCCTGCTGGGCGCCGGCAAAATCGACTGGGACCCGGCCCCCGCGCCCGATTACGACGGGCCTCGGGCGATCGAAAAGGTTCCGGAGTGATCGGCAGGAGGATGTGAACACAGAGGGCGCGGAGGGAGCGGAGAAGACGCAGAGGGGCAAAGAGGCAGGGATAGCGGCCGTCGCGGTTCTTGAGTTCGTAGCTCTGTGACTCTTGCTCGCGCTGCTTTGACCCTGTGTCCCTTTGGCCCTGTGTCCCTTTGGCCCTTTGGCAATGTGGCTCTTTGGCCCTTTACGTCGTCCTCTCTCTCACCAGCGCCCCCATCTCCTCCGCCATCGCGCGCTTCACGTCTCCCATGCCCGGGCACGCGTCCCCGAGCTGCTGCTTCAGGCTCGTCACGGCGCGACCGGCGAGGCCGCAGGGGACGATCAGGCCAAAGTGCGACATCTCGGGCTCGACGTTGAGGGAGAGACCGTGCATCGAGACCCACTTGCGCACACGCACGCCCATCGCCGCGATCTTGGCGAGCTGACCGCGCGAAGACGGGTGCGACGACCGCACCCACACGCCCGTCGCCGTCGCGTCCCGTTCACCCTCCAGCCCGAACCTCGCCAGTGTGCGGATCACGCTCTCTTCGAGCATCCGCATGTACGCGTGGAGCCCGAGCTGGAGGCGGTTGAGATCGAGGATCGGGTACCCGACGAGCTGCCCCGGCCCGTGGTAGGTGATGTCCCCGCCGCGATCGGTCTCGGCGACTTCCACGCCGTGGCGGGCAAGGAGTTCGGGGGTGGCGAGGAGGTTGGTGCGGGCGGTGGCGCGGCGGCTGACCGTGACCACGGGCGTGTGCTCCAGCAGCAGCACGGCGCCCGGCGGGGACGCGGCCGGATTCTCCCTCCACGCCAGGACCTGCTCGTGAACTTGCTGCTGAACGGCAAACGCGTCCTGATAGGCAATCAGACCCAGATCTCGAAACTCCACCTCTGGAATTTCGGGATGTTGAAGTGCGGGATCAGAGGATGCCGACGCGCCGGAACTCACGTGAACATGATAGGAACCCGCGGATCGAGCCTGCCCGCAAGCACGGCCATCTCGCGGCGACGATCGCGCTACGCCGAGCGGCCGCGCACATATGTCTCGACAAACTTGACGATCGCGACCGCCAGCGTTTCCGCATCGGCGGACGAGGAGTGGTTGATCACGACCTGGCCTTGCTGGAGAGCGGACGGCAGCAGCGAGACATCGGCGTCGGGGGACACGGCGACCAGCAGCGGCGTCTGGAGTTCCGCCGCCAGGGTCGCCTCTTCCACCACCTGCTCGCTGCGGAGCGTGCCCAGCAGCGCGACCACCGCATCGCACGAGGCGATGGCGCGGCGCACCCACTCTTCCACCGGTGCGCCGGGGGGCAGGTCGGTATCGGCGCGGACGATCGTAATCCCCATCGATCGCAGCTTTTCGGTCAGTTCCCTCGCCATCGCCCGGTCGGAGATCGCGTAGGAGAGGAATACATCCACCGCGTTCATCGCGTCGGGGACCAGGTTCCCCGCGACCGCATTGATGGCGCGCCGAGCCGTGTTGCGGCCCTCCGCCGCCTTGTGCAGGGCTCTCTCCATGAAGGAGAATGTCCGCGCGCCCTCGCTCCCCTCCGATGCCGCGGGCGACGGGCTCTTGGAGGGCGCCGGCGAGGGCGCATGCGCCGCGGAACTTGCCCCCCCGGCGCTCAGGTTCAGCCAGTGGCTGAGTTCGTGCGTCTGCCCGTCCTTCATGCGCACCAGCGCCGCGATCCGAAACTCACCCCAGCCCGATGCGCGCAGGCGGAAGCTGCCGCTGCGATCCCTGACGGTCTGGACAGGTTCGCTGAAGGTCGGGTGAAGCGTGTATCGAACCGAGTCGATCTGGTCGAGCGTCGCGGCGGAAGCCTCGACCCACACCGACCAGTTCCACAGGCGGGACCGCTCACCGGCGGGTGCCGCGTCGTTGGTCAGCCGCATCTGGGGGGGCTGGGTGCTCATGATCCACCTCCCGCGGCCACGGCCTTCTTGAGGACCACCGGAAGATACTGCGAGGTCTGCCGGGAGATGTGCTCCACGCCGCCGATGACCGCCTTGACCTGGACGCTCGTCTCTTCATCCATCTCGGGGACATAGATGAACGTCCCGCCGGTCTTGGGGTAGATCATCGTCTTCTTCCAGTCCGACACGACCGGCCCGGGGGAGATCCTCCGGTAGTAGCATTCGGCCGCGCCCGCCGCGTCCACGATCGACTCGGCCACCGGATCGGGAAGCAACTGCACCTCGACCGTCCTACCCGATTGTCGCTTCCACTTGCCGATCGTGGATGAGAGCTTCAGGAACGCGGACAAGGGAGCTTCGCGCGAATAATCGGCCCGTTCATTGCCGGCGTACGCGCCGGCGCTGGAGATGCCCGTTTCCACCACCGCGATCGCCGGTTTTTGCTTCGCCCGTGCGTGGCCGTACTCATCACGCACCCACGGGTGGGTTTCGTACTGATCGTTGTTGGGTCCAAACGCCGGGCCGCGCCGCGTCATCAGCGCGATCAGCGCGTCCGACTCGTCGATCAGCGACATCACCTCGGGCGTCAGAACCCCGCCCCCCAGCGTGTCTCCCGTCACCGTCACCAGCCCGTGCGAGCGGATCAGCGTCTGCACCTGGTCGGCCAGGATGCTGTCGTGCTTATCCACGTCCTGCGGGCTGTTGAAATGGAACGAGAGGAAGATCTTCTGCACGAGTTCGGCCCCCGCTGATTTCAGCCGGGGCAGTATACGGCCTGTACGCGGAGCGCGAAAGGCCTGAAAGCAGGGGGATTCAATGCGATGAGGAACCGTCCGGCTGCCCGATGGTCAGCACGTCGCGCGGCATGCCCCGCCGTTGGCGCCGGTGATGCACCGCGTCATTCACCGCAGCACCTTCAGCGACACCTGCTTTTCAATCTCGCTCACCGGCCTCGCCACCAGGTCATACCCGTCGCTCGCCACGATCACGCACTTGACCAGCTCTCCGGGCACCAACTTGGTCTTGGATTGCACGAACGTCGCGCTGTCGATCTGCGGGGCCTGGAAGTATGTCCGCCCGGCGTACAGCTTGCCGCCCTTGCTCACGCCCGTCGTCGCCAGGCCCTGCGTGCCCGTGGCCCCGTCGATCAGCACATCGAAACGCCGCCCCGTGGCCACCGGGTTCTTCTCGTCGAACTCCGACGCGATCGCGGCGGCCCGCTCGAAGGCGATCTTCTGCTGAAGCTCCATCACCTCGTCCCGGCGGCGCTTCTTCACCTCCGGCGGCACGGCGAGCTTCGCGTCGTCTTCCATGGTGCCGGCGACGGTGCCTTCTTCGTGGGAGTACTCAAACACGCCCACCGCTTCAAATTTCACCCGTTCGATCAGCCCCAGGAGTTCCTGGTGATCGGCCTCCGTCTCACCAGGGAAGCCGGAGATGAACGTCGTGCGGATCGCCATCCCCGGCACCTTCGCCCGCAGCTCGTGCATCAGGTCTTCCTGCTGCCGCGAAGAGACATGCCGGCGCATCAGCCCCAGCACCCGGTCGCTCGCATGCTGCAGCGGGATATCCAGGTACGGCAGCAGCCGCCCGGTCTTCACCAGCTGCGCGAACGCGTCCACGATCGGGGATGTGAAGTTGGACGGATACGCGTACATCAGCCGCAGCCAGCCCTTGGAGCCTTCGGCCTCCATCGTGTCCGAGAGCCGCTTGAGCAGCATCGGCAGGCCGGCGGAAAAGCCCTGGATGTCACCGCCGGTGGTGCGGCCCAGGCCGATGTCATCCCCGAAGCTGGTGGTGTCCTGCCCGATGAGCAGAAGCTCGAACGCGCCGTCGGCGACGAGCTCACGCGTTTCCTTCACGATCACGTCGGGGCTCTTGCTGCGCATCTTGCCGCGGATGGAGGGGATGGTGCAGAACGCGCAGTTCTGGTTGCACCCCTCGCTGATCCGCAGGTACGCGTAGTGCCGCGGCGTGAGCCGCAGGCGCGCCGAATCGTCCTCGAAATAGCCCAGGCCCTTGCCGTCCTTGCCGTTGACGGTGAGCCCGGCCGTCTGCATGCCACGAGCCTTGGCCGCGGCGAGGGCATTGCCGGAGATCCAGTATTTGGGGCCGTCCGAGGCTCGCAGAATCGTTTCCCGTGCGGTCTTTTCACCGCGCACCGCCTCGACGATCTTGTCCCGGTCAAAGACGCCCACCATCGCGTCGATCCCCGGCGCCCAGTCGAGCATCTTGGCCCGGTGGCGCTGCACCAGGCAGCCGGCGACGATCACACGCCGAACCCGCCCCTCTTCCTTCGCCCGGATCGCCTCCTGGATCACCCCCAGCGACTCTTCCTTGGAGGCCTCGAGAAACCCGCAGGTGTTGACCACCACGGCGTCGGCCCCGCAGAAGCTGTCTTCTTCCGTGGGGTCGTAGGAGACGGGGATGATGCCGTCCTCGGCGAGGAGGCCGAGCATCTTTTCGGAATCCACCAGGTTCTTGGGGCACCCCAGGCTCACGAAGGACACGGAGCTCACCTCCGGCGTGGGGAGCGGGGCTGCGGGGGAGGGCTTGGAGGACGAAGTGGGACCACGGCGGGGCATAAGCAACAAGTTTAGGTGGGGTGGGCGGGGAGGCCCGAGGGCGGGCCAGAATCAGGCGAAATACCCCCCAAAGCTCGAACGTCGCCGCACCACCTGCCGACCTCTGGATGCGGATTCGGGTTCCGCACGGAATCTCCCTGGCACGCAGCGTCGAACACCCGTCCGCCCCGGGACCTCGCCGCTCCAGGGGCATTCGAGGCGAGCCAGCGCATGAGTGAACACAACCGTTGTCTGATTATCGGGGCCGCCGGGGGCATCGGCCAGGCCCTCGCCCGTCGACTCGCCGCCCGCGGCTGGGGACTCGTCCTCGCCGGTCGGCGGCTCGATCCCCTGCACTCCCTCGCCCAGGAATGCGGCGGGGAGGCCCATGTCATGGATGCGAGCCAGTTCGAGGCGGTGGACGCGGCCTTCGCCTCCCGCCCCGACATCACGTCGGTCGTGAACCTCGCCGGCTCGATCCTGCTCAAGCCGGCCCACTCCACCTCCGCCGAGGACTTCGACCAGACCATCTCCCAAAACCTCCGCACCGCCTTCGCCGTCGTGCGGGCCGCCGCCCGCGCGATGCGCCAGCGCGGCGGCAGCGTCGTGTTGATGTCCAGCTGCGCCGCCTCCACCGGCCTGCCCAACCACGAGGCAATTTCCGCCGCCAAGGCGGGTATCGAAGGCTTGGTCAGGTCCGCCGCCGCGACCTACGCCTCCGCGGGGCTGCGATTCAACGCCGTGGCCCCGGGGCTCGTCGATACCCCCATGGCCGAGCGCATCACCCGCAATGAGGCCGCCCTGAAGTCGTCCATCGCGATGCACCCCGTCGGCCGCATCGGGCGGCCCGACGAGATCGCCCGCTGTATAGAGTTCCTCGTCGATCCCGCCAGCGCGTGGATCACCGGGCAGGTGCTGGGCGTCGATGGCGGGCTGGCCCGCCTGCACGCACGCTGAGACCAACAGGACCCTTCATGCCCGAACTCTCCACCCCCACTACACCCGCCAACATTCCCCCCGCGTGGGGCCGCAGGTGGCTCCAGGCCGCCGGGATCTACAACCTGCTGTGGGGCGCGCTGGTCATCGCCGCGCCCAACCTCGCCTTCCGCCTCGCCGGCATGGACCTGCCCCGCTACCCACAGATCTGGCAGTGCGTCGGCATGATCGTCGGCGTGTACGGCATCGGCTATCTCATCGCCGCCCGGGACCACCGCACCCACTGGCCCATCGTGCTCGTCGGCCTGCTTGGAAAAATCCTCGGGCCCATCGGCGTAGTGGTCAGCATTGCTCGCGGAGATTTCACCCTTGCCTTTGGCCTCATCAGCCTCACCAACGACCTGCTCTGGTGGCCCGCGTTCTTTGCGATCCTGTGGGACGCCGCCCGCAGCCACGCCGCCCTCCCAGGCGGCCCCACGCCGACGCTCGACCAGGCATTCGACACCTTGACCGACCAGCATGGCCGCACGATCCGTCAGGTTTCCACCGATCGCCCCACGCTCGTGGTCCTCACGCGCCACACGGGCTGCACCTTCTGCCGGGAAACCCTTGCGGAGCTTGCCGCCAACCAGGCCCGCATCAAGGACCTGGGCTGGAACCTCGCCGTCGTCACCATGTCCCCGCAGGACATCAACCTCCCCCTTGCGGCACGCTACACGCTCGACTGGGCGTCGTGGTTCAGCGATCCTGCTCGCCTCGCCTACCGCGCCCTGGAACTTCGGCGGGGCAACTTCTGGCAGCTCTTTGGTCCGGCTGTAATCCTCCGCGGCGCCCTCGCCACCCTCCGCGGAAACCTTGTCGGTCCGCTCGTGGGTGACGGCTTCCAGATGGCCGGCACGTTTGTCCTGCACCGGGGCCGTGTGATCCGCGCCTTCCGCCACCGCAGCGCCGCCGACCGGCCCGAACTCTCCTCGATGGTCTGCGAGCTCCCCTCGTGACGTCGTGGGCCCACGGGCTGCTCTTGGTGCACGCCGCGGCGACGTGGTTCATGACGGGCCTGATCTGGTTCGTCCAGATCGTGCACTATCCGCTGATGGCGGGTGTTGGGACAGACCGGTGGCGTGACTACGAACGGGCTCACCAGCGACGAACCACCTTTGTGGTCGCGCCCGTCATGCTGATCGAACTCTCCCTCGCCGCAGCCCTCGCCGCCGCGCCCACGCTTTGGCCGACGCTGTTTCCACAGTCCAGTCCTGCGCGTATCTCGGGCTCCCTCGCCTGGAGCGGCCTCGCCCTGCTCGGGCTCGCCTGGCTTTCGACCTTTGCACTGCAGGTTCCCGCGCACCGCGCCCTGGAATCGTCCTGGACGACGACGCTCCACGCCCGTCTGGTGAGAACAAACTGGGTGCGAACAGCCGCATGGTCGGCCCGGGGAGTCCTCGCCTTGTGCATGCTGCCGGCGGGATGACGCTCCCCGCCGTGTTCGCCCCGCGATCGGGGTGACTCACCGGTCCGCGGATCCAGCCCAAATTCAATCAGGAACCTATCCAGATCAGAGCGCGCCGACGCATTGATCGGCGAGATACGTTCCGCACGCACCATCCAAGGACGCTCCGCCGAGGATCCAAGCTCAAAGGTTCCCGCTCATGTCACTCGCGACCACCCAGGTCCGCTCGTTCTTTGAGATGATGGCGCTCACCGTGGCCCACAATCGCCACTGCGAGACCTTCTCCAACGAGATGCTGCTGGCGATCTTCTGGGAGGCCTCGTTCTTTCAGAACATCGAGCGGCCGACGCGCGGCGGCGCCAGCCCGGCGGCGGGGTTCGGCAGGCTTGAGGCCCCGAGCGTTCGCCCGGCCAACTTCCTGCACACCCAGCAGTTTCCCAACGACACACACCCGTACAACCTGGGAGTGATTCTCCTGGACGATGGCCTCTCCGTCTCCGTCACCGCCGACTGCCTCGAAGGCCTCTCCCGCATGAACGAGCACTTGACGCCCGCCGGCGTGCTCGAGGCCTACGCGGGGCCGGGGTCGGCCCACCTGCCCGCTCGCTGGCTCGCCTGCGAGACCGAGCTCAAGGCGGTGCTCCAGGGCTTCACGTTCGATCCGCTCAAATGGGACCCGGTGAAGATCGAGGGCGCGCTGCGCAAGGCGCGGTGGTTCCCCTCGTCGGGCCCGCAGTACTTTGAAGTCCACGACCAACTCTTCCCGTACGAGGCGATCCTGTCGTTCCTCTTCGGCGGAGCGCCGTTCATCAGCCAGGGCGCCGTGGGGCGCGCGGTGTGGGGGATCCAGGAGCTGATGAACCAGGCCGCCCACCGTCAGGTCGGCGGCAGCGGCCAGCCGCCGCTCACCGTCGACGGGCAGTTCGGCTTCCGCACCAGCGCCCGCGTGAAGGAGTTTCAGGCCCGCAACGGGCTCACCGCCGACGGCGTGGTGGGACCCCAGACGCGCGAGCGGCTGCTGCAGATCGCGTAATGATCCTGAAACGCCAGATCGAGAATGTCAGAGTGCCCGAGCGCGTCTCATGTGCACGATTGGCCGTCGGGCTTGCCGCCCACGGCCAGGAGTTTTGCCGCATCTTCGGCGCTGATGGATCCTTCCGCGACGTACGCCGAAATCTCCCGCCGGGAGGCCTCGAACGCGCGGGCACGTACGGTGCGGGAGATGTACCCGCCCACGATCGCGATCACGGCGATGCCCATGCCGCCAAGGATCGTGATCATGCCGATCGCTTCCCCCCGGATCTCCGCGAGCATGAGCGGGATCGCGTGCGCTTCAACCACGGGTCACCTCCACCGTTCCATTGGACTTGTCGAACCTCACGCGTGAAACCTTGGGCTTGCCGGTGCCGCACCCCCAGGCCTGCGGCCTCGCCCAGCCGGGCATGTCGGCGGACATGAGCCGCTCCCCTTCTTCGGCCGAGATCGAGCCCTCGGCAACGTATGCGGCGATCTCGCGCTTGGTCTTCTCGTGCTCCCGTGTGCGCGTGGTGGAGACCACCGCCCAGGTGACGGCGACCATGATCCCGATGGCGGCGAAGCTCACCACCCATACAAGCCGCACCAAATCCTCGTTACCCCGGACGGCGTCGGTGAGCGGGACGGTTCCCGCCGCGCTGGCGAGCCCCTGCATCATGGTGTGGGCGACGGTGTGGAACATGGCGGCTCTCTCTAATTGGGGGGGCCGGGCGTGGAGATCGACACTCGGGGGAACGCTTCGCTGGCAACGGAAAACCGACGTGCACCTCAGAGGGAATCGGACTGAACATCAGGCGTCGCGGGCGGAAGACTTCATCAGGCGGTCCCCCTGCTCGGGCGTCATGGTCCCCTCGGCGATGTACGCGGCGATCTCACGCCGCGTGCGCTCCCGGGAGACGGCCCGGACGGTCCTGCCGGCAACCACGATCCCGGTCACGAAGATGACCAGCATCGACACCATGAACATCTGGGCGCTGTCGGAATCCGCCCCGATGCGATCGACCAGTGTGCGCGCCAAGGATTCCTGCTGGACGGTCGGATTCATGGGCTACCCCGCTGAAGGTGGCACGATACCTGCCTCGCCCGCCGGGCGCGGCCTTCCAAACTTCTGTTCGGAACCCCACCCTGCGGGTTTCACCCCGGCGGCAGTTTCGGCAACCCCGGGGAAATCCGGACCTTGCAGGGCCGTCCCACGCCGGAAAGTATAGTTCCCTCCGTGACCGCAGGACCCTCACAGCCTCCGTCCGACCCTTCCTCTGACGCGGTTCCTCCCGGCGCCGCTCGCCCCTCCGCAGAAGCCGCCCGGATCGTCGAGGGCATCCTCGGCATGTACCGCAAGGGGTGGTTCCCCATGGCCGATCCCCGGACGGGGGAAATCGAGTGGTTCCAGCCGCGCCGTCGCGGCGTGATCCCGCTCGAGCCCGGCGGATTCGTCATCCCCAGCAGCCTCCGCCAGCGCGTCCGCTCAGGCCGGTTCGAGATTCGCTGTGACACCGCGTTCCGGGAGGTCATCACCGCCTGCTCCCTCCCCCGTCCGCAGGAGGACTCGAGCTGGATCGACGCCCGCATCATCGAAGCCTACTGCCTGCTCCACGAGTGCGGGCACGCCCACAGCATCGAGGCGTGGCTGACATTCCCCCAAACGCCCCCGCGCCTCGTCGGCGGCCTGTACGGAGTGCACATCGGCGGCGTGTTCTTCGGAGAGAGCATGTTCTCAAGGCCCGCCGAGGGCGGGACCGACGCGAGCAAGGTCTGCCTGGTGCACCTGGTGCACCACCTGCGTCGCCGCGGCCTGACGCTGCTGGACACCCAGCTCTGGAACGAGCATCTTTCCCAGTTCGGGTGCCGGGAAGTGCCCCACGCCCGATTCCTCGCCGCCCTCGCCCCCGCCCTTGAGCTGGCGCGGGACTGGCAGCCGTTCGAGCCTGCTCGCACGGTGCCCGAGCTTGCCGCGACGCCGGCGGCCTCTCCGCCGCGCTCCTGAACGATCAGCGGCCGCCTACGGGCACCCGGCGAGGAACGCGTACACGAAGGCATCGAAGTCGTCGGTGTCCACGAACCCCGAATGGTCAAAGTCGGCCGACGGGATCCCCGCCTCAAACGCGTGCACGAACGCGTCGTAGTCGTCGGTGTCGAGGAACCCGCTCCCATCCACGTCGGGGGCGCAGTAGTTCTCCGAAAGCCACAGGAACCCCGCGTAGAACTCCTGTGCCGTCGGCAGGATGGTCGTCGGAGGAGGGTTGAACGTGGGCCCCCGAAGCTCGGGCGTCCATGAATAGATGCCGCGATCTCCGTAGTACCAGTCGATACTCGCGCCGCTGACGGGGTAGAGCGTCTGATAACACTGCCCCGCCTTGTAGGCAACGCCCCCCGAATCCAGGATCGCCTGCCGCATGCCCAGCGTCAGCCGCTGGAACGCGCCCAGCGCCGGGGCCGTGTTCGGGGTGTATCCCCAGGGGTACAGCAGCAGCGGGCCGTAGCTGTGCACATCAAGGTGCATCACAATCCCCGGGTTGGCGAAGGTGAAATCCCGCATCGCCGCCGTCTCCGGCTCGGAGAAGGGCGCCGCGCCGCGGAAGGTCTCGCTGAAGCCGTTGCCCGAAGATCCGTTGTTGGAGCCCCACGCGAAGCTCCAGTTGCGGTTGTTATCCACGCCGATCGTGTTGTCGGCGTTGTGGCGGCGGTTCTTGCGCCAGAACCGGTCGTTCGTCCACGTGTACTGGTACCCGTCGGCGTTGACGATCGGCACGATGAGCACCTGGTATCGGTCCAGCAGCGCCGTCGCGCGGGGCTCGGTCCCGTAGCCGGCAAGGAGCTGGTCGGCGAGGTACATCGTCGTCATCACGCTGATCCACTCGCGCGCGTGCTGCACGCTGTTGAGCAGGATCGTCGGCTTGAACCCGATCGCCGGATCGGGCCCCGCGGAAAGACGGATCGCGTACAGCTCCCGCCCCTCGAGCGAAAGCCCGACCTGTTCGCGCGACGCCAGATCCGGGCGCGCCGCGACCAGGCCGTTGACAAACTCGCTCACCTGGTCGGCGTTCTTGTAATCGTCAAACCAGCCGCGCGGCTGGTTCGGGCCCGAGAGCCGGATCACCTCCTCGTCGATGGTCGCCTGCATGTCCGGGACGACCACCGTCACGTCCATCCCCGCCCCACGTAGCGCCGCGAGCCCCGCCGCGTCCACGCGGTAATCCAGCGTGCCCCAGGTTCCGTCCCTCCCGGGCCCGGCGGAGTGGGACCAGCAATCGGACGAAACCTGATTGATCAGCATCAGATCCTTTGAATCCCGGATTGTTGCCGTCACCAGCATCTGGCCGTCGTACCGCACACGCTGCGGGGAATCCAAGGGGCACAGCGGCTGGGCGAAGACCGCGGCGGGGACCGAAAACATCCCAATCGCCGCTGCCGCCATTCTCAGGCCTGGCCGGCACCTCGGGGCGCTCCATCCATCATTCATACCCCGCGCCTGCCGTTGATCCATCGCCGCTTCTCCCAGGTTGGCTCGCCGGGTCTCCTGAACTCCGGCTCACCTGCACGGATTCACGCCGCCGGGCCGCGACGCGGCCCGGGTGTATGAAACCCATTCGGCCAGCCTACCACGGGATCACCAGCGGACCAATCCAATCTCGGCAATCCCTGGAAAGGGCCTCAAACCGCGTGCTCGTTGCGGCTCGCCCCCTTTTTCTCTACATTCTGCCCCAACCATGGCGATTGAGCACCTCACGGACGAGCAGATTCGGACCTGGACCCCGCAGCAGAAGGACCGCTGGTGGCTGGAGCGAGTCTTCCGCGGGGATATGCCCCAGCTCACGCTCCGCTCGGCGATCACCGGCTTCATGCTGGGCGGCGTCCTCTCCGCGACCAACCTCTACGTCGGCGCCAAGACCGGATGGACGCTGGGGGTCGGCCTCACGAGCGTCATCCTCGCGTTCGCCATGTTCCGTGTCTTCTCGCGGCTGGGCGCGCGGGACATGACCATCCTCGAGAACAACTGCTCCCAGTCCATTGCCACCGCCGCGGGCTACATGACCGGGCCCCTCACCTCCGGCATCGCCGCCTACATGTGGGTCCAGAACGAGCTCCTCCCCTGGTGGCAGATCTTCGGCTTCACCATCGTGCTCTCCGTGCTGGGCGTTCTGGTCGCCTTCCCCATGAAGCGCCGCTTCATCAACGACGAGCAGCAGCCCTTCCCCGAGGGCCGCGCCTGCGGCGTCGTCCTTGACGCCCTCTACACCGGCCAGGCGGCCGCCGGCATGTTCAAGGCCAAGATGCTCACCCTCGCCGCCGTTCTGGCCGGCGGCATCACGTTCCTCTCCGGCGAGAGCTACATGAAGCTCGTCCGCTCCGTGGTGTGGATCCCCGAGTGGCTCGGCACCAAGCTGGGCTGGAAGGAATTCCTGCTCACCAAGAGCGCCATCCTTGAGAAGGTCTGGCATTTCCCCCATGAACTCGACCAGTGGTACTACGACCTCGCCGCGCAGGGCCGCGTGCCGCTCCCGCAGCTCTCGGGCGTCCAGCTCAAGGACATGGGCGTGCGCCCCGCGCTCGACTGGGCGATGATCGGCGCGGGCGGCCTCATGGGCGTTCGCCCGGCCCTGAGCATGTTCATCGGCATGTTCATCAATTTCATCATTGTGGTACCCTGGATGGTCTCCCTGGGCGAGATCGTTCCCAAGCCCGACGGGTCGTGGTCGCGCTCCCACATCATGAACTCGTGGGCCCTGTGGTGGGGCATCTCCATCATGGTGACGGCGAGCATGGTCTCACTGTTCGCCAAGCCGCAGATCTTCGTCCAGGCCTTCCGCGGGCTCTTCAAGAAGTCCGAAGTGAAAATCGACGACCCGGTCGCGCACATCGAGCTGCCCCTGTGGATCTCCTGGACCGGCATCCCCATCTTCGGCGCCATCAGCGTCTGGATGGCCCACGCCTGGTTCGGCGTCTCGTGGGTCTTTGGCGCGATGGCGATCCCGCTCATCATCGTCCTCACCCTCATTGCCGCCAGCAGCACGGCCCTCACCGGCATCACGCCCACGGGCTCGCTCTCCAAGATCCCTCAGTTCCTCTTCGGCGCCCTGGACCCCAAGCACCCCCCCACCAACCTCATGGCGGGCGTCATCAGTGTGGAGGTCACCAGCAACGCGAGCAACCTGCTCATGGACATCAAGCCCGGCTACATGCTGGGCGGAAAGCCCCGCCAGCAGGCGATCGGGCACTGCATCGGCATCCTCTCGGGCGCCATCGCCTCCACGCCGCTCTTCTACATCCTCTTCCTCAACGGCTACAGCGCCCAGAAGGCCCTTACCGACCCTCACCACGTCCAGAACGTCATGGCCCCCGACGGCGCGGGGTTCGGCTTCCCCTCCGCCGTGCAGTGGAAGGGCGTCAGCGACCTGGTCACCGCCATCTTCTCCAAGGACGGCGCGGGCTCGTTCCTCAGCCAGTCCATCATCACCTCCATGATCATCGCCGCCGCCGTCGGCCTGGTCATGGAGATCACCCGCATCGTCACCCGCAACAAGTTTCCCATCAGCCCCCTGGCCCTGGGCCTGGGCGTCGTCGTCCCGCCCGATTCCACCATCGCCATGTTCGCCGGCGCCATGGTCTTCACGTTCATGAAGAGCTTCTACGAGAAGCGCGAAGGCTCACTGGGTCGGCGGCTGTGGGTTGATTGCCACGAGCCCATCTGCGCAGGGCTCATCGCCGGCGCCGCGCTCATCGGCATCGGTGACATCCTCGCCAAGGTCTTCCTGCTCCCGGGCTGATCCCGGGAGCCCGCTCGGCACCGGTTACCGCGCTGGTGAGGCTGCGCGGCCCTTGGGCTCGATCAACCGGTCCCCAGTCCCGGAGAAGGCGTCGTTCACCAGCTCCGCCACCCGCGCCGTGGAACGCACGTAAAACTCCCGGTTGATCTCCCCCAGCTGTTGGAGCGATTCACGCACCACCTTGATCCCCGCCGCCCCCGCGCTCAGGCCCTGCCGCAGGCGGGTCTCCGCCGGCTCCCAGGCCTGCATGGCGGCGGAGATGACTTCCCGGTCCTCCTGGCTGCCAAACGCCTCCATGATCTGCCCGAACCGCTCGACGCCCCGCGCGTACGAGTCCACGTGCAGCGTGTCGATCGCCGTGCCCAGCTTGGCGTACAGCTCGCGCACGGCGTGGTCTCCCAGCTTGCGGTCGTGCTCATGCTCGCGCACCACGTGATAGAAGCGGTCGTACAGCATCCGCCGGAAATGCCACGCCAGGTGCACCAGCTGGTGCATCACCGCGAGCCGGTCGGTGCTGTCGAACTCGTCCGACAGCGGCACCTCGCTCAGGATCAGCGTGAACCGAAGCTCCCCGTCCGCCCGCCGATCGAAGCGGTGCATGATCGGCCGGAAGACCGGGCTGCCCGGGCTCGGGCGGAAGAGCATGATCGTCGGCGGGATCTCCGTATCCGCCTCGGCGAGCCTGAACATCTCGGTGATCAGCGGCAGCCAGTACTCGCGCTGCGGACTCTTGCACGTCAGGTCGCACCACGTGCGCGAATTGGTGCGCGGGTGGCCGAACGCCCGCTCCCAGGCGCCCGTCCCCGTCACCACCGCCCCGTCGGGGATCTTGCCCCGGCGCCATTCCTCGAGCATGTGCGGCAGGATGTCCACCCGCAGCGTCGTGGAGTAATACGAAGGCTCCCCGTCGCCCTTCTTGGTCACCGCTTCCACGATCTTGCGCGAAAGCCCGCGCAGCATGTCGGCGTTGGAGGGCTCGAACAGCCGCGGGCTGATCCCCCAGCATTCGGGGGAGTGGTTGTCATAGACCAGCCGCAGGAATTCGGTCACCTTCGCCTCGGTCGCCCCGATCGCGTTGTAGTCGTTGAGCGGGCTGGGGATCGCCACGCGCGGATCGTGGATGCAGATGATCCGCTTGTCGTGCACGTTCTCGATCGAATCAAAGCGGCCCACTTCATACAGGCACCAGTCCCAGGTCTCGTCCTCGTCGGTGTACAGCAGGATCAGCCAGTTCGACGCCAGCAGGCAGTCGTTGACCTTCTGCTTCCACTTGTCCCCCGCGCGAAACTCCGACGAGCAATGCACCACCACGCGGTTCCCGCCGTGGGCCCCCAGCGCGGCCGCGATGCCCTTGGCCACCTGCCCGTCACGCCCCATCTTGTGGCTGAGAAAGATCTGCAGCGTCGAATCGTTCGCCCGGGACCGGTTCATCGACTCGGTCGCGCCGCCCGCCGGCGACCGGCGCACCGCGCTCCGTGCCGGCCGCTCCACGTCACCCCTTCGATCCGCGCCGGTCGGCGCCTCGGCCTCCCGCCGCGTACGAACCGCGTGGTCGGGCCGGCGCGGAACTTCGATCGATTCCGAGCGCGAGCGGACCGCGGGCCGACGCGCAGTCCCGGCGCGCACGGTCACTTCGGGAAGGGAACGGTCGCCCTTGCGGGCGCCCACGACGGGCTTCTTGGCCATGGATATACCCCCAGACAGGAGATTGAGCGTCTCCACCCGAAGTATACCAATGAAAATACGGGCTCGCCACCGGGCCTATTGACAACACGACATGCCAGATCGCACGCCGCTTCTCATATTCGTGGACATGCGCAATACCTGCGCCCCGCTCCGGCGACGCCCCGGCGGGCGACGGCGTGACTCGCGACGTCAGCGCTTCTCGATGGGGGTGTACCGCACATCGTGCGGGCCCTTGTAGTCCACGTCGGGGCGGAACAGGCGGTTGTCCGAGAGCTGCTCGATGATGTGCGCCGACCAGCCGCCCACGCGCCCCACCACGAACATCGGCGTGAACAGGTCCAGCGGCAGCCCGATGCAGTGGTACGTCGTCGCGCTGTAGAAATCGACGTTGGGATAGATCCCCTTGGCCGCCTTCTCGCGCTCCATGATCGCCTCGATCCGGGCGCTCTTCTCGTACAGCCCCGCGTTGCCGGTGTCCATCGCCAGCTGCTTGGCGAGCACCTTGAGGTGCGCCGCCCGCGGGTCGTAACTCTTGTACACCCGGTGCCCGAAGCCCGGGATCTTCTCTTTCTTCGCCAGCTTGTCCTGGATGAACGCGTCCACCGCCTCCACCGTCGGAATCTGGTTGAGCATCTTCATCACGCCCTCGTTCGCCCCGCCGTGCAGCGGGCCGCGGAGGGAGCCCACCGCCGCCGTGAGCGCCGAGTACAGATCGCTCTCGGTCGAGATCACCGAGCGCGCGGAGAAGGTCGAGTTATTCAGCCCGTGATCGGTGTGCAGCACCAGGCAGACGTCCAGCGCCTTGGCCATCGTCTGGGTCGGCCGCTTGCCGTTGAGCATGTACAGGAAGTTCTCCGCCAGACCGAGGTTCTGGTCCGGCGGGACGATCGGCGTGCCCTTGCGGTGGTGCTGGAAGTACGTCAGCAACGTGGGCGTCTGCGCCAGCACCGTCAGCGCCTTGTCACGGATCGACGGGATGTCGATCGCGTTGGGCTTGGGGTCGTAGAGCCCAAGCGCCGAGACCAGCGTGCGGATCACGTGCATCGGCTCGGCGGTCTTGGGCATCTCCAGGACCAGCTTGGAGATCTCCTTGCCCAGCGTGTAACGCCGGCGGATCTCCGCGTTGAACGAGGCGAGCTCGTCCTTGGAGGGAAGACGTCCGTTCCACAGCAGGAAGACCGTCTCTTCGAAGGTGGAGTGGGAGGCGAGCTCTCCGATCGGGATGCCCAGGTATTCCAGGACGCCCTTCTCGCCGTCGATGAAGGAGAGTTTGGTTTCGGCGGCGATGACGCCTTCAAGACCCTTGGAGTAGTTGGCCATGGTGGGATCGTCCCTGGAATCAAAAATTCGGGCACGCGAGCGCTCGCCCGCGTGTGCCCAGTCTGAGGCAACGAAAGTGTAGCCGGACCGGCCCCCGCTTCCCATCCGCCGCGGGCCCTGGCCGCTGAACAATTCTCCGGCGTTTTCCCGCCCAATCACAACAAAAAACCGGGCCCGTGAGGGGCCCGGCGATGGTTCAATCGTGTGGGGTGTCGAAGCCGGCGGACCGGGTGATCAGTGCAGGTCTTCCGAGAGGACCGTGACCCGCGCGGCGGCAAGGCGGTCGGGGGTGGGGACCTTCACCTTCCACACCAGGCCGACCAGCTCCATGAACTTGATGATCACGTAGCTGATGTCGAACTGCCACCAGGCCAAGCCATGGCGGGCGCTGGTCGGGAACGCGTGGTGGTTGTTGTGCCACCCTTCCCCCAGGGCGATCACGCCCACGATGGGGTTGTTGCGGCTCTCGTCGTGGCTCTTATAGGGCTTGGATCCCCACAGGTGGCACACCGAGTTCACGCTCCACGTCGCGTGGTGGACTAGGAAGATGCGGGCAAAGCCGCCCCACAGCAGCCCCAGCAGGGCGCCGTACCAGCTCATGGTGATGAGCCCGGCGACGGCGGTGGGGATCGCAAGGCCCAGCAGCACCCAGATGGGGAACATGCGGCTGGTCCAGTTGACGAGCTTGTCCTTCTTGAGGTCGGGAACGTACTTGTCCAGGTCGTCGGGCTCCTGGTCGAAGACCCAGCCGATGTGGGCGTGCCAGATGCCCTTCATGACGCCGGCGAAGCCCTCCCCCTCGGTGTGCGGAGAGTGCGGGTCTTCCACGTCGTCGCTGTGCTGGTGGTGCTTGCGGTGCGTCGCGCACCACCGCAGGATCGGCCCTTCCAGGGACATCGAGCCCATCACGCCCAGGAGGAACTTGACGGGCTTGCTGGTCTCAAACGACTTGTGGGTGAAGAGGCGGTGGTAGCCGATCGTGATGCCAAACCCCGAGATCAGGTACATGCCCAGCATGATGATCAGGTGGGTCCAGTCAAACGCGACGCCCCAGAGCAGGGCGATGCCTGCGATCAGGCCCGCGGGGGGCAGCAGCACGGCCATCAGCGTGTACGCGCGGGCGCGGCCGGTGGCCCGGACATGATGGGCAACCTGCGGCGCGGCGGGCGCTCGCTCACCGACCTCCACCACCACGGGCGAACTGAGCGGGAGCGTAACCGAAGACATCGACGGGATCGTGGGGACTGGAAGGACGGCGGAAGGTTCTACGGTCATGCAAACTCCTGCTCACCCGGATGACGGACCATGGGTTGTACGGCGCCCGGACTCCCAACGCCCGACCCGGAGGGGTCGATTCGTGGATTTATATTCTGTCACCCCCGTTCCTGCAATTCCACTAGGGCATACGCCCGCACGTGATGCGCTCCCCGCAGGGATCATCCCTTCACGCCACCATACCTTGCGGGGGTTTACCCCATACCATCGCCCCGTGATCCCCATCGGAACCGATCGCGGGCTCTCCCGGCCCACCGTGGTCAATCACATCCTCGTCGGCGTCAACGTGCTCATCTTCTGCGCCGTCGGCGCCGCCGGCATCCAATCCGAAAAGGGCCTCCAGGGCGTCGAGCACATCTACGACCGCTGGATGCTCACCCGCGCTCTCCACGAGCCCTGGCGGCTGCTCACCTACGCGTTTCTGCATGACATGTCGTCGATCTGGCACCTCGCCGGCAACATGATCTTCCTCTGGGTCATGGGCCCCAACGTCGAAGACCGCCTGGGGCGCATCGGCTATCTCTGCTTCTACCTCGCCGCCGCGATCGCCGCCGGCCTGGGCCACATCCTCATGTCCCCCGCCCCCGCCGTGGGCGCCTCGGGCGCGATCGCCGCCGTCACCGGCGCCTACATGGTCCTCTTCCCGCGCACCCAGATCCGCGTCCTCTTCTTTTTCTTCTTCGTGGGCGTCCTGCACCTCTCCGCGCTGTGGTTCGTCAGTATCGAGATCCTCATCAACCTCTTCCGCGCCCTCACCGGCCACGGTGACAACGTTGCGTATACCGCGCACCTTGCCGGCTATGCGTTCGGCTTCTGCGTCGCCCTCGCCCTGCTCATGACAGGCATACTCAAAAGCGAAACGTTCGATATGTTCCACCTCTTCCGCCAGGCTCGCCGGCGCGCCGAGATCAAGGAAGCCTACCGGGAGAGCGCGAAACGTACCGACACCGCCTTCGTCTCCGCGGAAGCCGCCAAGGCCCGCGCCGCCGAAGCCGAGATCTCCGACCTTCAAAAGCCCATCGCCCAGGCCCGCGCCGACGTCGCCGCCCGCCTGGGCGCGGGTGACCTCCCCGGCGCCGGGGCCGCCTACCGCTCCCTGGTCGAGAAATACGGCCTGGTGCGGGGCGCGGCGACCATGAGCCGCCGCTTCCAACTCGACCTCGCCAACCACTTCTTCCAGACCCAGGACTTTGGCCTCTCCGTCGCGACGTATGAACGGTTTCTGGAAGGGTACCCCAGGGACCCCGAATCGGCCCACGTCAAGCTCATGCTCGCCGTCATCGCCGGCCGCTACCTCCACCAGCTCACCCGCGCCCGCACCCTGCTCGATGAAACGATCCCCACCATCCGGGATCCCGATCAGCTCGCCATGGCCCAGGAGCTCCTCGCCGAGTTCGCCGCCCCCACGACCCCCACGACCCCCACCGCTCCGACAGCCCCCATCACCCCGACCATTCCCACCACGCCCGCCTGAGCGGTCGGCACGCCCCGCCCGGCGGCCGGGAGCGGAGGACCCGTCCGCCAATGGAAAAGCGACGCTCGTCGCGTCGCTCTCAAAGGTTCATTGGGATGGAATGCCGTCCGCGATCAGGCGGCGGCCGCGGCAGCCTTCTGCTGGCGGGTGTAGCCGTACTTGCGCTTCAGAGCCTTGACCACCAGCCCCTCGCGGATGGCGCGGGCCGAAACGCGGATGCGCTTCTGGCCGCCATCAACGACCGCCGTCACTTCCTGAAGATTGGGCTTGAAGGTCCGGCGGGTGATGCCGGTGGGCTTGAGACCGAAGCCGCCCTTCTTGATCGCCTGACCGCGCCAGGCGCGCTTCTTGCCGAAGGTGGTCTTCTTGCCGGTGAAATAGCAGACTGCGGGCATGGATCAACCTCTCGAAAGCCCGACGCCGGGGAAGCCCGGAAACGGGGTTGAGATACTAGGCAGGAGGACGAACCGCGACCAGCGAGGTCCGGCGCGGGTACCAACTCAGATCAGGGACAGAGACCCGAACATTGTACGCACGCCATCTTCGCTGGTCCGACTGGGGACCAGTCAGAGGATGGGGCTTCAGCGTCGGCGACGTTTCGCTGCCACGATTCCCAGGCCGACGAGAGCGATCGCGCCCGGGGCGGGGACGAGGGCCAAGCCGTAGAACCCGCCCCCATCGATCGCCTGGAACGGGCCAGCGGGCACGGCGAGCTGGCCGTAGTTATTCCTGCCCCAGCTCACGACCGAGCCATCAGCGCGCGTCGCGAAGCCGAACTGGAACCCCAGCGAAACGGAGACGAACGAGCCGGTGGGCAGGGTGGAGACCTGCCCGTAGTCATTGCGGCCCCAGGCCTGCAGTGTGCCATCGAGCCGGATCGCGACGTTGAAGTAGCCGCCGGCCACCACGGTCTTGAAGGACCCCGTGGGGACATTGCCCAGCCCGAACTGGTTGAGGCCCCAGGTGGCGATGGTGCCATCGGTGCGGAGCGCGACGGAGTGGTACGTGCCGCACGAAACCTCGGTAAAGATGCCCGAGGGAGCGTTCAGAGTTCCGTACTGATCGTTGATGTGGCTCAGGCCCCAGGCGGCGATGGTTCCATCGGTACGGAGGGCGGCGGCGTGGTACTGGCCGCCGGACATTGCGGTGAACTGTCCGCTGGGAACGTCGGTCACCATGGGGGTCGGGCCGGCGTTGTCGGTGCGAGCGCCCCACGCGACGAGCGTGTTGTCGGTGCGGATTCCCAGGGAGTACGTGCTGCCCCCGGCGATCTTCTTGAAGATACCCGAGGGAAGGTCGGTGTTCTGATTCCAGTTGTCTCCGCCCCAGGAGACAAGCGTTCCGTCGGTCTTGATGCCCACGGCGTTGATGTCGCCGGCGGCGATAGCGGTCAGGGTCACATCGGGAACCGTGGTTTCCCCGTCGACGTTGCGTCCCCAGGCGATGACGTTGCCCGCGTGAGCGGACATGCCGCACGCGGAAAGTGCGACCAGCGCCAGCGCGCCGGCACGGTGCGAAATACGGAGCATGTGCTCTCCTCTCTATTTTCTCCATCCCGCCGGACGCTGTGGCACAGCGTGGAAACCCGGCCGGACAATGTACCGGGATTGGGGGGAAGAAGATGCGGCGTTTCTCATTGGCGCGGTCGTTTTTTTCGCACACCGGCGACGACAATGAAAAAGGCGTCTTTGCAGACGCCTTTGAGCACGCTCATCGATTTCTTTCAGCGGGACATCAGCGACGGCGACGCAGCGCCACCAGCCCGCCCGCGCCCATCAGGGCGACCGCGCCCGGCGCCGGGACCGTGGTCACCACGCCCGTGCCGTCGGTGCCGAAGAGGAGCTTGACGTTGGCAATCGCCGCTTCGCTCACGCCCGAGACGCCGGTGAAGGTGAACGTCATGGAGTTCTGAACGAAGGGGAACTGGGAGCCGCCGAACGCGACGTTGGAGCCGTCGAAAGTGCCCGCGGCGACGATCCCGTAGTTGGGGGAGGCGTTGCCCAGGGAGATCGAGCCGCCGTTGAAGCGGCCGTTGAACCCCGACGTGCACACCCCGTATTCACCCAGCGGAGAGGCGCCCAGGACGTTGGTCCACGAGCCCGAAATGTTCGCCGCGGCCGTCGAGGCGACCTTGCTGGTCCACAGCAGGCTGCCGCCGGTGATCGCCGTGCTCGTCAGCGTCAGCACCGGAGAACCGGGAGTGATATCGAAGCTCACGCCCGTCATCGCGTTGCCCTGGGAGGCGGTGCGGGGCGCGGTGGTGTTGGTCAGGATCAGCGTCAGGGTGTTGCCCGAAATGCTGAACTCGGCGGATCCCGAGGCGTTGGTCCCGGCCTCGGGGTTGATCCCCGTGCCGCTGAAAACGACCGAGGCCTGGGCCATCCCGGCGACGGCGGTCAGAGCCAGCAGCGCGAACGACATGCGAGCGTTACGAAACAACATATCTGTCGACCCTCCAAACCGGGGCGCACGGCCCCGGTTCCTGTTGCCAGAACAACCCGTGGGCGATGGCTTCCCATGGGATACAAGCCCAGGGACCGCCGACGCATCCGACCGGTATATCCAGCGTTCTTGTCCGATTTACGGGGCGTCAGCCGGCGCGTGCCGGTGCGGAATGCGTCCCGTAAACCACTGCCATTCAACGATCAACGTCCACGCGCGGGGGCGTGGACATGGCGCGGCCGCTCCTGAACGTACCGATCACCGACCGGTTCCGCTCACGCGCAACCACGCTCATACATAACGGATGTGTGTGTTCCCCTTTCCCTCCTGCGCACGGCGGTGTGCGCGTACCTTGACCCTATCACGTACGGTTCGCGGGTCAAGCTCCACCAGTTCCTTGGGGCTCTCCTATTTGCAGGTTGAAAGGCCTGCGCGCGTTATCACCCCCGCGCGCCGCGGAATGCCTCCCCAACAGCCGCCGAGCAGGAGCTTTCGCCTACACTTGGCCCTCTATGCCCCCCACCACCGCCACGAGCCAGCCACAGGTCACCATCAACGGCGTCAAGTGCCCATTTACGCCCGGCCAGACGATCCTCCAGATCGCCAACGCCGCCGCCGTGGACGTGCCCCAATACTGCTACCACGACGGGCTTTCCATCGTCGCCTCCTGCCGGATCTGCCTCTGCGAGGTCTGGGCCCCCAACCCCAAGACCGGCCAGCTCGAACCCTTCATGGGCGGCAAGCTGATCCCCAGCTGCCAGCAGACCGCCTCCGACGGCATGGTCGTCTACACCGACAGCCCCAAGGCCGTCGGCAACCAGAAGGCGGTGATGGAGTACCTGCTCATCAACCACCCGCTGGACTGCCCGGTGTGCGACCAGTCCGGGGAGTGCTTCCTCCAGGATTACAGCTACCAGTACGGCCGCGGCGTCTCCCGATTCCAGGAGCAGAAGGTCAAGCAGCCCAAGAAGGACCTGGGGGACCACGTGGTCCTCTACAGCGACCGCTGCATCATGTGCACCCGCTGCGTGCGCTTCACCCGCGAGGTAACGGGAACGGGCGAGCTGATGGTGATGGGCCGCGGCAACAAGGAAGAGATCGACGTCTTCCCCGGCGTGCCGATCAACAACGAGCTCTCGGCGAACGTCGTGGACCTGTGCCCCGTGGGCGCCCTGCTGGACAAGGACTTCCTCTTCCAACAGCGCGTGTGGTTCCTCAAGGAAACCCCCTCGATCGACCCCCTCACCGCCAGCGGTGACAACATCTGGATCCACCACAACGAGGGCAAGGTCTACCGCGTCAAGCCGCGCGCCAACGCCAAGGTCAACAAGTGGTGGATCACCGACGAGGTCCGCTACGGCTGGAAGTTCGTCCATTCCCCCGACCGGCTCACCACGGCGACGCGCAAGCAGTACGGCGTCGCCGCCGAAAGCGACTTTGGCCGAGCCTACGAGATCACTGTCGACGGCCTCACCAAGGCCGCCCAGTCCGGCAAACGCGTCGCCCTCATGGTCAGCCCCATGCTCTCGTGCGAGGACGCCTACCTCCTCGCCCGCGCCGTGCTCGAGATCGATCCCAAGGCCGTGCTCGGGCTTGGCCCCGTTCCCGTCAAGGGCGCCGACAAGGTCTTCCCCCCCAAGGCCGACGAGAACAGCCCCAAGGCCTTCAAGCTCTACGCCGAGAAGGCCCCAAACGCCCGCGGCGTGCGCCGCGTGCTCACGGCCCTCGCCCCCGTCGGCGCCACGGTCCTGGACCACGACCAGTTCCTCAAGGCACTGGGCAAGGGCTCGGGCGCGAGCGACATCGGCGCGGTCGTCGTCACGGGCAACTATCCCAGCGACTGGGTCACCAGCGAATTGTCCGAGTGCCTGGGCGGCAAGTTCCTCGTCCTGATCGACACGCTCAAGGGCTCGCTCACCGATCGCGCGGACGTGGTTTTCCCCAGCGTCACGTGGGCGGAAAAGTCCGGCACCTTCGAGAACGCCCGGAACATGATCCAGGCCTTCGAGAAGGCGATCACCGCCGTGGATACCGCCCGCTCCGAGGCCCAGATCGGCCTGGACCTGCTCCACCTGATCTCTGCCGGCGGCCAGTACGAGCTCGCCGGCCAGACCCGCGCCTCCACCTACGACGCCGCGAACGTGCGGCGCCAGATGGCCGCGGCCTTCCCAGCCCTCGCCGTCTTCGCGGACCATGTCATCGCGCCCGCCGTCCACACCGAAACCGTCACCGACATGCAGATGGTCGAGCTGTAGCGAATCCATCATCCCGCATGGCCGTCCATCTCGGGCGGCCGCCGGGCAGGAGCCACGACATTGCAGTTCAACGACCGCGGGATCATGATCACGGTCATTGTGATCGTCCTGGCAGGGGGCGTGATCTTCACGCTGTGGTGGTGGCGGCTGGCCGATCGCTGGGCGAGCGCCGAGCACCGCCGCTTCAAGAAGCAGGGCCTCCGCCCGGGGGAGCAGGAGCCCACGCGCGTCGTCATCAAGGGGTTCGACAAGTCGCCGCCCAAGACCTGACGTTCGCCTCATGATCCCCCCGCCCACCCCATGATCGATCCTCTCTCCATCCTCGGCCAGGACGGCACCGAAGGCGTCAAGCCCTGGCAGACCCGCCTGGACGATGTCACCTCCCTGATGCGCCGCATCAGCACCCTCACCGATCCGCAGGAACTGGTGAACATCTACGGCGACCGCATGCGCGAGCTGCTCGGCCATGACGGCGCCATCTCCCTCTCCCGCCGCGGGGTTGAAGCGCCCTGGTACCGCATCACCCGCGCCGACTCCCTGGGCAAGATCGACCCGTGGCGACAGCCAAACCAGCTCCCCCTGTTTGATCGCGGCGTGCTGGGCGAACTGCTCTACGCCGATCGCTCCGTCATCATCCCCGAGTTTCAGATCCCCGACGGTGACCCCGGCGCGCCCTACCTCGCCGGCGTGCGCTCCCTCGCCGCCATCCCCCACTACGACCAGGGCGCGGCCCTGAACATGGTCGTGCTCGTCTCCCGCCGGCCCAATGCCTTCAGCAACGAGCACCTGCCCCAGATGACCCTCCAGGGCAACCTCTTCGGCCGCGCCACCAACAGCCTCGTCCTCGCCCGCCGCCTGCGCGAGGCCTACGACAAGATCGACAACGAGCTCAAGGTCGTCAGCGACATCCAGAAGTCCCTGCTCCCCACCGAATTCCCCTTCATCCACTCCCTCAAGCTCTCCTCGGACTACCAGTCCTCCTCCCGCGCCGGCGGAGACTACTACGACTTCTTTCCCTTGGGCCAGGGCAAGTACGGCATGCTCATCGCCGACGTCTCCGGCCACGGAACGCCCGCCGCCGTGCTCATGGCCATCGTCCACGCCATCGCCCACCTCGTCCCCGGTGGACCTCATCCGCCCGAGCACGTGATGGGCTTCATCAACCGCCAGCTCGCCTCCCGGTATACCTCCGGCAACGGCTCGTTCGTCACCGGCTTCTACGGCGTCTTTGACGAGCACACGCGCACGCTGACCTACGCGAACGCGGGCCACCCCTCACCGCTGTGGAAGCGGGCGGGCTCCTCCACGGTCGAAGAACTGCCCAGCGACCACTCAGGCCTGCCCCTGGGCATCATGGACGACGTCGAATTCGGTCGCCAGTCCGTCGAACTCTCCCCCGGAGACGTCGTGCTGCTCTACACCGACGGCATTTCCGAAGCGTGGAACGCGGCGGGCGAGATGTACGGCACCCAGAGGCTCAAATCGGCCCTGCTGCGGGCGAGCACGCACAAGCATCCCGTCGCCGAGCTCATCGAGGACCTCAGCGTCTTCTGCGGCCAGACGCCGCCGGCGGACGACCGGACGATGCTGGTGGCGCAGGTGAGGTAGGCCTGGCGCCGCCGCACGCCTCGTTCATAAACCTCGTATAGACCACAGTTGCAATCCGAAATGCACGGTTTCGCGTATGATGTTGATGTCGCTGGTTGCGCGATTTCCGATGAAAGTTTCTCCTTTTCGGATGATTGCAATCACCATGCATCAATCTCCTCGCATCGGCACGCCCGCGGAACGTTGTCCGGGTTGTGGACACGAAACATCCGTCGGAGACAGGTGCCAAGAGTGCGGCTGCTCCCGCGCATCCTTTGTCTCACAGCCGCTGGCGGAACATCTCAGGCGTCGAGCCCGGTGGGTGGTGCTCATGTGCCGCGCCGTACCACGCTTCGTGCTCGCCGGCTTCATGGCATTGCTTGCCTCCATCTCGCTCTTCCCTAGCGATTCCATCATGCGATCGGTCGGCGCGTGGTCGATGTTGGCCGGACTTGCCGCGGCAATGCTCTCGTTCGCTGGCGTGTCCTTTGGAGCCTTGGTTGACAGACCCTTTGACTCTCCCGCGACAAGGCGCGGCATCCTGCTCGCCCGAGTTCTTTCCACCGTGATGACCGTCGCGGGAATGTGGTCCATCGCGGTCGGAGTTCTGCGGTCTGGCGGGGCGTCAACTCCCCCGTGGGTTGCGTGGGCCAACGGAGGACTCTGGATACTGGTGGCGACAAGCGGAACCGTCGCATGCTGGTTGATCGTGATGTTCGCGAACCAGAGTTACGGCATATTTGCATCGGCCTTCGGTGTTCCCTCCGCCGAGTTTTCACGTCGCGACGCGATCTTCTGGTTCGCGATCATCACGGTCGTCTGCTGGACCACCGCGATCGTAAATCCGCGAGGCTGGTTTCCGCAAGGAGTCATCATGTGGGCGCTGCTCTCGCTCTACGTCACCCTCCAGCAGATCCGCGGAACATTGTCCCCTTTGCTTGAAAAGCCCAAGTCCGCGGAAGTCGCGCCGCATCACGCCCCTTTGGGCTAAGTCGGGCCGGCAAGCGGACACCAAACTCGTGGATCACCGTTGAACGATCAACGGCCCAGACGGACATACTGTCTGCGGTGTTCACTCATCTCCCGGCCACCCTCGCCTCCACCTCCGCCACCGACGGCCGCCTGTTCATCGACCTCCTGGCGATCCTCGCCACCGCCGCCGTCATCGCCACCATCTTCAAGCGCATCCGCCTCGAATCCATCCCCGGCTACCTCGTCGCCGGCGCTCTGGTCGGTCCCCACGCCCTCAAGCTCGTCGGCGCGGTTGAAACCGTCGAGCAGATCTCCCAGCTCGCCATCATCCTGCTGATGTTCACCATCGGCCTGATGCTCGAGACCGGCGCCCTCAAGCGCGGCATGTTCTCCATGCTCGGCGCGGGCGCGATCTCCACCATCCTGGTCGTCCTGCTCTGCTGGCCCATCATCAAGATGCTCGGCACCACCACGCCCCAGGCGCTGGTCCTGGCCCTGGCCTTTTCCATGTCCTCCACCGCCGTGCTCCTGCGCCTCCTCCAGCAGCGCCGGGAGATCAAGCAGCCCCACGGGCAGCTCTGCCTGGGCGTCTCCATCGCCCAGGACATCCTCTCGGTCGTCTTCCTCGCCGCGCTCCCCCTCATCGTCGTCTGGGACAAGGGCGCCACCTTCGAGGCCGCCACCGCCGCGGGAACGCACCGGCGAGTCTCACCCGCCGCGCTCTGGGGCATGCGGCTCGCCGCCGTCGCCTGCGTCATCATCCTCGGCCGCATCGGCCTCCCCAGGCTCCTGGATTTCGTCGCACGCTCCGACAAGGGCCGCGGCGGAACCGCCAGCGCCGAGCTGGTCCTGGTCACCTCCGCCGCCCTCGCCGTCGCCGCGGCGATCATCCTCGCCTCCCTGGGCTTCAGCGCCGAGATGGGCGCCTTCCTCGCCGGCTTCATGCTCTCGTTCACGCCCTACCGCCACCAGCTCGCCGGCCAGCTCGCCCCCATGAAGGACCTGCTGATGGCGATCTTCTTCACCGCCGTCGGCCTCCGCCTCGATCCCGCCGTCCTCGTCCACAACTGGGCGCAGATCGTCTTTGGCGTGAGCATGCTCATCGCCGGCAAGACCTTCCTCATCGGCGCCACCTCGTGGGCCCTGGGCGCCAGCGGCTCGGTCGGGCTCCTCAGCGGCGTCTACCTCGCCAACGCCGGTGAATTCAGCCTCGTGATCGTCTCCTCCGCCGCCGCCGCGGGACTCTTTGGCGCGGAAGTCATGGGATCGGCGATCGCCATCGTCGTCGTCTCCCTGGTCGTCTCACCCCTGCTCGTCGGCCCCGCACACGGCTGGGCGATCCGCGCCGGGAGAATCCGACTCGCGCCGTGGATCTCGGCGAGCGTCATGCGCCACACCTCCCACGCCAGTTCCCCGGGTGAGCACCCCGCAGAGCCCAGCGCCGACGCCTCCGGCGCCCCGCTCCCCGAACTCAAGGACCACCGCGTCATCATCGCCGGGTACGGGCCCGTTGGCCGCAGCCTCGCCGAACGCCTCGTCAAGCGCGGCGTCCCCGTGACGGTCATCGAGCTCAACCCAAAGACCGTCGAAAAGCAGGCGACCCTCGGCCGCTCCATTGTCTACGGAGATGTCACCAACCCCGAAGTCCTCGAATCCGCCGGCATCCGCGTCGCCGACGCCCTGGTCATCACCGTCCCCGACGAACTCGCCGTCATGCGAGCCTGTCAGGTCGCCAAGCTCATGTCCCCGGGCCTGTTCATCGCCACGCGCACGACATACCTCAGCCAGGCGATCAAGGCCCGGGAACTCGGCGCCGACAGCGTCATCGTGGAAGAAATCGTCACCGCCGAAGCCATGGCCAACCTGGTCACCGAACTCCTCGAAGCCCGCCGAGCCTGAATTCGGCCTGCAACTCCATAATTTCATGACTTCATGACTTCATGACTTCGTGACTTCATGACTTCATGACTTCGTGACTTCGTGACTTCGTGACTTCTTCTAACACCCCTGCTCAAAGGCCAGCACGTAGAACGTGAAGTCGTCGGTGTCCACAAAGCCCGTGCCGTCCACATCCGCCGCGTCGATCCCCGCCTCGAAATCCACGACGAACGCCGTGAAATCGTCGGTATCGACAAATCCGGAGCAGTCATAGTCGGCGACGCAGATCGTCAGCACGGCCGTGGACGACACCGCCGTGTTGCACGGGGTATTCACCACCGCACGGTACTTCCCGCCGTCCGCCGGCGCGGCGTGCAGCACCGTCAGCGTGTCGGTGTGCGAGCCCGAGATCGTCGAGCCCCAGGCCGTCGCGCCGTCCGTCACATCGCTGTACACGTTCGAGTTCGCCGGCGCCTTCTGCCATGTGTACGACAGGCCCCCCGACCCCGCCGCAAAAACCTTGAGCACCGTCGGCGTGTTCTGGCACGCCCCGGCGCTGCGCGGCTGCCCGTAGATCACCGGCCCGCCTCGCATCGTCAGCGTCACCTGCCCGCTCAGCCAGTCTTCGGATGGTTCTCCCAGGTTCGCCACGCTCAGCGCCACGTACTCGTTGTCACCGTTGAGCGAGAGCGGCAGCGTTCCCGCCGTCGCCGACAGCAGCGTGCTCCCCGAGGTCGTGTAGAACACCGAACTGAGCGGGATGAGCGTCACATCGCTGCCGGTCGAGTTGCGATGGGCGACCATGCGCACCTGCACGCCGTTGCTGATGTCACCCACCACTTCTCCGCGGAATTCCGCCCCCAGCAGCGTCACCTGCCGGGTCGGCCAGAACGTCGCGTACAGGTCGCGCGAGCCGTAGCCAGGGTGCAGGAAGACCCCGTTGAACGAGAACGGACGATCGTGATAGAAGGTCCGGTTGACCCCCGCATCGGGGGAGCACACCCCGCCCGCGAGCGGCACGAAGAATGGCTGCGTCGGGTCTCCCCAGAACCCCACGCCCAAGCTGTTCACCAGACCCGATAACTGAGTACCGAACACGGACTGCGCGGAGAACTTCCACGCCGACCGCGGGTCCTGCGCCTGCCCGTCCGTCGGCTCACCCGTGTCCCGCACGCTGGAGAACAGGTCGATCGTAAACGGCTGGTCGCACTGGGCCCGTGCCCCGCCCGCCAACGCCGCACACACCATCGCCGCAAGAACGTATGAGTTCATGACAGATCTCTCCTCCTGCTGGACCAGCAAATCACGGCATACCGTACCACGCAATAGGCCCTGTCACAAGGACTTATGTCCTTAGTTCCCCCGGAATCCCAGGCCCCCCGCGTTCCCCGCGCCGCCCCGAATAACCACGACCGGCCCGTGCGCCACGCCTATGACTGCTTCGCATCAGGAGCCCTTCATGGCCGCCGCCGCAGCATCCACCACATCCCCCGCCTCGCTCACCGGCGCATGGCTCTTCATCGCCGCCTGCCTGGTCAGCATCATTACCGGCGTCTCTCACCTCGCCGCCCACGTGCGCGACAACCCGCCGCCGCAGAGCGAGACCCACAAGCAGATGCTCGACCTCGCCCGCTCCTATCCCATCAAAGTCCCCGGCGGCACGCGTACCTACGACCAGCTCCACACCGGCTTCAGCTGGCACTTTGGAATCTCGTTCCTATCCCTCGGCGGCGCCGGCCTGGCGCTGATCCCCCGCGCCCGCCGCGACGTCTCCCTCCTGCGCACCCTGGGCATCATCAGCGCCGTCACCATGGCCGCCTACGTCGCCATCTCCCTGGTCTACTTCTTCATCCTCCCCACCGCCTTCGAAGGGACCACGCTGGCGCTCTACGTCCTGTCCATCCTCGCCTCACTGCGTCCCCGCTCCTCCTACTGATCCCCACGCCCCGGTGTGCCACGCATGACCGACCCCACGCTCGTTCTGCTCCCCGGACTCGGCGCCGACGTTCGCCTCTTTGAACCCCAGCGAGCACAGTTCCCCAACCTCATCGTCCCAGGGTGGATCGAGCCCGCGAAGAACGAGACCCTCGAGTCCTTCGCCGCCCGCATGGCCGATCGCATCCCGCGCACCAGGCCCCTCATCCTCGGCGGCGTCTCCCTCGGCGGCATGGTCGCCGCGCAGCTCGCCCCGCTCGTGAAACCCGACGCGCTGCTGCTCATCGGCACCTGCCTGCACCCGCGAGAAATCTCAAAGGCCGCCCGCGCCGCCGCCTCCGCGGCGCCGTGGCTCACCAGCGGGGCAATCGACCGCATGCGCAGGCTCGCCCCCGTCGTCATCCGCGCCCTGGGCCCCATGACCTCCGCGCAGCGCGAGTCGCTCCTTCAGATGACCGATGCCGTGCCCGCCGCCTTCCTTCGCTGGGCAGGATCGGCGATCTTCGGATGGCAAGGCGCCCCGCCTCCCCCGTGTCCCGTCTATCGCATCCACGGAGACCGCGACCGCGTCATTCCCCCGCCGGGAAGCGGCGTCGATCTTACCATCCATCGCGGCGGGCATATCCCCAGCTTTACCCACCCCGGCCCGGTCAACCAGGCGATCGCCCAGCTCATGCAACGCGTCTCCCCCGCGCGACCCTGACGCCCGACATCCTTCCCAACCTTCCCCTACAGTCGCTGCTATGCCACGCCGGGTGCTGCTGCTGGTCAATACCGAAAAGCCCGAGGCCCGCGACGCCGCCGCGGGCGTCGCCGACATCATCTCCGCGCACGGCTCGGTCGTCGCCATCCATCCCGCCGTCCCCGGTCCACCCCTCGATGTTCCCGGCCCCGTGGACCTTGCCGTCGTGCTGGGCGGGGATGGAACGCTTCTCTCCCAGTCCAAGCGCTTCGCCTCCCACGACTTTCCCCTCCTGGGCGTCAACTTCGGCAAGCTCGGATTCATGGCCGACTTCGATGTTGAATCCCTCTCCCAGCTCGCCCCCACCCTCTTCGGTGACGAGCAGGCCGGACCACTCCCCGTTCAGGAGTTCCCGTTCCTGTCCGTCCAGGTCTTCCGCGATGGCAATCGCCAAGCCGCCTTCAGCGACATCGCCCTCAACGAGGCCCTCATCGCCGCCGGCCCGCCCTTCCGCATGATCACCGTCACGCTCAACATCGACGGCCATCACGGGCCCATCCTTTCCGGCGACGGTCTGATCATCTCCACACCGGCAGGATCCACGGCGTACAACCTCTCCGCCGGCGGACCCATCGTCGCCCCCGGCGTGGGCGCCATCGTCATCACCTCCATCGCCGCCCACACCCTCTCCTTCCGCCCCATCGTCATCCCCGACCGCTCCGTCGTCGAGGTCGTCGTCGACCGCGCCAATTTCGCCAGCCCCGGCTTCGGAAGCACCGTCGTCCTCGACGGCAACACCTCCCACCCCCTGGCCAAGGGGGATCGCGTCGTCGCCCAGCGCGCCGAGCAGTCGGTCCGTTTCGTCAAAAACCCCTTGGGCAGCTACTGGCAGACCCTTATCGGCAAGCTCAACTGGGGCCAGCGCCCCAAGCTCCGCCACGAATAGGGCCGCTCACGATCCGGGAGCCCTCATGCCCCGCCTCGAACCTTGCCCCAAGCGAGCCTTACAAAAATAAAAACGGCACCGTACAAGACGGTGCCGTTTCATCAGATGGGCGACACTGGACTCGAACCAGTGACCTCCACAGTGTCATTGTGGCGCGCTAGCCAACTGCGCCAGTCGCCCGAAGTGCGAGGGAAGTATACCGCCCACCCGTCGCCTCTCCACGCCCGGCACGAAAACGGATCGCTCATGGCCCCCCAGAGGCCACCGGTGCCCACACACAAGCCAACCATCGGCCTGGCCAGTGGACCCAATATTCAGTGAATCAAGCCCTGCTCAGGCAGGCTTGCGCTCGACCGCGGCGATCACTACCCGGCGTTTCATGTCCGAAACCCACGTTCCGCCCGGCTTTTCGATGGTCAGGGCGAAGAGCTGGGCCTTGCCCACCTTGAGGGCGGACTTGATCGGCACCACGACCTCCCCGCCGGAGCCCGCGGGCACATCGAAGACGCCGCCGCTGATCCGCGCCGACTGGCCGGTGGAATCCACGAGGCCCCGCTCGTCCACGATCCACAGCTGGTACTGCTGGGCCGTGGGCAGGTTGGCCGGCAGGCCGGTAAACCGCATGAACCCGGTCTGCCGGGAGTCGCTCCACACCACCTCGCCCTTGACGCCGGACACCTCCGGCTGGTCCCAGTCCTTCCACGCCGCGCGCACGATGTCGGGCGTGGCCTGCACGAACCGGTCGTAGGTCAGTTCCGAGGGGGCGACGGGCCGGTTCCACCAGGCGACGGCGGCCAAGAGCATCGCCGCCGCGGCGGCGAGCCATCCCGCCCTCGCCAGTAGCGAGGCCCGGCCCTGCACCACCACCGGCGCTGGGGCGATCCGCAGGCTGGGCGTGTGCCCCGACGAGCGGTCAGCGACCTGGGCCGCCTTGGCGGGCAGGGAGGCAACGAAGTCATCGGCGGCCCTGAAGAGCCGGTCGCGAAGCTGCGGGGGCAGCGGCTGGGCGTCACGCGCGGCGTGCGCGATCAGCACGTTCGCCGCGGCCAGGTCCAGGGAGGTGTAATCGAACGTCTCCAAGTCAATACCGTGGGTATGGGCAAGCTGGAGAAGCTCTCCGCGCTCCGACGCGTCGAGATCGCCCAGCACATGCCCGGCGAGCAGTTCGTGCAGCCGCGGGTCGGATGGAACACCGTGGAGGTTCATGCGTCGCCCTCCACGTCGGTCCTTGACTGACCGGTCTTCTTCGCCGGGTCCAGGAGCGCCCGCAGCTTGAGCAGGCCGCGGCGGGCGTGCGTCTTGACCGTGCCCAGGGGCAACCCGATCGCCCTCGCAATTCTTTCGTGCGAAAGCCCTTGGTAGATCGACAGTCTCAGGACTTTCTGCTGCTCGGAGCTCAGCTGCTCCAGCGCCGCCGTCGCCACCGCCGCCTCGTCGGAGATCTCGGACGTGGCCGAGGGCGGCGCCGTCTCGACCTGCGCCACATCGTCCAGCGCCTCACGCTCCAGGCTCCGGGAGGCTCGCCGGCGGCGGTCGATCAGCCGGCGACGGGCGATCATCGCGATGAACGCCGTTTCGGAGGCGATGGACGGGTCGTAACGCCCGGCGTACTTCCAGACCTCGATAAAGACTTCCTGCACGGCGTCCTGGGCCTCGGCCTCGTTGAACATCAGCCGCCGCGCGATCGACCACACCAGCCCGCCGTAGCGCTCGATGCACTCGCGCACGGCCGCGGGGTCTCCCTGCGCGGTGCGCTCAAGGAGCCCACGCTGGGCGAAGGCGGGCGGTGCAAGGGCGGGAGAGGTCGACATGCCGGAAGGGTGGGAAGCGGGCGTGATGAGAACCGGGCGGATGATCGAAGCGGCGACGGGAGCACGGTCAGGGGCGACGAGCCCGGGGCTGCGGCGGCCGTGAGTATATTCCTTCGGCCTCCCCGCGGTTCGTACGCCCGCGCCGCATCGATGAATTCGGCGATGTGGCTTCGGGCATCTCAACGCAGCGTACCCCCCATGACTCCGGTTCGCCCACCCCGCGGGCTCAATCCAGCGCCCCGCCCTCGCGGGCGGGGACTGGTGCACATGAAACTGGTCCGGCAGGCCTACTTGGGCATCAGCACGGTGTCGATGACGTGGATCACGCCGTTGGTCGCGTCCACGTCGGCCGCCGCCACCGTGGCGCCGTCGATCTTCACGGTCCCCGAGGCCGAGGTGATCTTCACCGCGTGGCCCTGGAGGGTCTTGGCCGTCCCGGCCTTCACCGCGCCGTCGGAGAAGACGCGGCCGCTCACCACGTGGTACTTCAGGATGCCCGCGAGCTTCTCCTTGTTCTCAGGCTTGA
The DNA here is from genome assembly GCA_044226385.1 of Phycisphaerales bacterium. Taxonomy (GTDB): domain Bacteria; phylum Planctomycetota; class Phycisphaerae; order Phycisphaerales; family UBA1924; genus JAEUJB01. The sequence continues at coordinate 386,249 of JBGAHA010000003.1, read as the reverse complement.
GCAGGGACTCGAGCGTCTCCTTGGGGAGCTTGGCGAAGGCCTCGTCGGTGGGCGCAAAGACCGTGAACGGGCCTTCCCCTTCCAGCGTGCTGACCAGGTCAGCCGCCGTGAGCAGCTTGGCGAGCGTCGAGAACTTGCCGGCGGCGATCGCCGTCTGGACCACGTTCTTGTCGCTGGGCAGGATCACCGTGTCGATCACGTGGATCACGCCGTTGGAGCAGGCGATGTCGGCCTTGGTCACTGTCGCGCCGTCCACCATCACGCCGCCGTCCTTGGCGACCAGGTCCACGCGCTGGCCGTCGAGCGTCACCGCGGAGCCGGTCTTGACGTCTTTGGCCATCACCGATCCCGAGACCACGTGGTACTTCAGGATCGAGGCGAGGCGGGCCTTGTTCGCCGGCTTGAGCAGTTCCTCGACCGTGCCCGCGGGGAGCTTGGCGAAGGCCTCATCCGTGGGAGCGAAGACCGTGAAGGGGCCCTTGCCCTTGAGGGCGTCGATCAGGCCCGCGGCCTTGAGGGCGGCGGCGAGGGTCTTGAACGAACCGGCGGAGACGGCGGTGTCGATGATGTCGTTGGGCTCGGCCTTGGGGTGGTGGGCGGCCTGGACGATCGCGGCCCCGGATTTCGATCCGGTCTGGGCCTCTGAGTCCCCGCACGCCGACTTGCACTGCCCGGAGGCCATCGCCGTGGCGAAGGCAATGGAAACAACACCCAGAACGACGGAACGAGCCATGTCCATGAAATCACTCCCGCCCGGAGCCATACTGAGCTCCGGGGTTGCTTGTACCCGCTGATGCGGTCACGCTGACCGATGTTGTGTGCCAGGGGCCGGAGGGATTCGACCGGACCCCGCGGCCGGATTCAGCCCGTGGATTTCCGTCCCCGCTGGCAACGGGCGCCGGAGACGGAAACCGGACCCCTCCAGGGTCAAAAAACAACGAAGGCACGGCGGTGTTCGCCGTGCCTTCGCGCGTGAGACTTGTTCTGGTCCGGCAGGAGGCCGGAAGTGGACTTAGTTGGCGCCGATGACGATCACGTCGGCGCGGCGGCCGTCGCGGCTGACCTTGCTGGTCGTCGAGCCCCGGCCCACGGTGGTGATCCGGGAGCTGGAGACGCCCTTCTGCACGAGGTAACGCTTGACGGCCTCGGCGCGGGCCTCGCTGAGTTCTTCGTTGCTCTTGTACTTGCCCTTGGTGGGCTTGGCGCCGTCGGCGTGGCCTTCGACGCGCACTTCCATGCCCGAGTACTTGCCCTTGAGGGCCGAGGCGATGGAATCAAGCTTGGGGGCCGAGGCCTTGTCGACCGTCACGCTGCCGGGCCCGAAGTTGATCGTGCCCACGGTGCGGCCGGAGTCGTTCATGGTGTCGCGCTGGGGACGGCTGCCGCCGCCGCCACCGCCGCCGTTGTCACCCTGGAAGCCCGTGTTGGCCGGGGGAGCGGCCACGGCGGCCATGAGCTTGGCGTTCTCCGCCTGGAGGCGGGCGACTTCCTGCTCGGTCTGCTTGCCAGCGGTCTGCTGCTGGTTCACCTGCTGGCGGAGCTGCTCGTTCTCCTGGCCCAGGGCGTCGTACTGCTCTTTGGAGACGCTGCTGCACCCGCCCAGGGTCGTCGCCGCGAGCGTGAGGGCCAGGCCCACCATCGCCGCGCCGAACGAACGTCCACCCCGCCAACCGCCATTGATCGATCCCATGATTCCTGCCATTGTTGACCTTCCTTGCTGAATCCAGAAAAGCTGAACGCGGATGAGCTTCACGCTGTGAGCTGCTCAAGGTTGACTTGGGGCCGGGCGAAACAGCCCGGCCGCGATCGACTATATCGGCCCGACACCGCTTTAGACCGCACTTGACAACCGTGCAATGTTGGTTCGCCCCGGACGGCCTCGGCGGTGAGAACGCAACGGTACGCGCCCGGGGGTGGCAAGGCTTGCACGCGAGGGGATTTCGGCCCACGTTTTTGCCCCGATTCGGGCCTCCCCGGAGGTCCCGCGCCTCAGGGCAGGTTCACCGGCGGCATGGCGCGCAGCAGCACTGTGAGGAACTTCTCGATCCCCGGCTTGCACATGATCACCAGCACCGCCGCCACGGCGATGTGCGGACCGTACGGCATCGCCTTGCGGAACCCCTTGAAGAGCGCTGACGAGCCCGCGTATGCCAGCCCAACGAACGCCGCGAGGAAGAACGCCAGCGTCGCGTCGATCCACCCCACGCACGCGCCCACGGCGGCGAGCAGGTGCGCGTCCCCCGAGCCCATCGCCTCCCGGCCGAAGGCGAGCGTCCCCAGGATCCGCACCGCCCACACCACGCCCGCGCCGATCAGGTAGCCCAGCAGAACCCCGGCGAGGGCGTCGAGCCAGAGGGGCGCCAGGTGCGCGGGGATCGCCATGTCCCGGGAGAGGTCGTCGGTCCAGGGTCCGGCGAGCTTGACGGCCAGGCCCGAGCCGGCGAGGGCGAAGCAGATGATCGGGGCGAGGAAGATGGCTTCCTTGAGCACTTCGCGCCGGGCGTGGGGATATTCGAGCCACAGGTCGGAGGGAGAACCCTCCTCCGCGCCCTCCCCGCCCGCGCCGGAACTGCTCCCCCCGCCGGCGGGAACGGTGATGATCGGCATGGGGGCGGGCCCGAACGATTCGCCGCCGGCCTGCGACGCGAGGGCGACGGATTGCAGGGGCATGCCCGCCGCGGCGGGGACGGTTCCGTCCCCGAGGGCGTGTGGCTCTCCCGCTTCCCCGGCGGCGGCAAGGTGGGTGCGTTCCCAGGCTTCGTAATCGGCCCAGCTGCGGCGGATGAGGCCGGTGGCGAGCAGGATGTTGGCGAAGACCATGCCCACCGTGCCGCCCAGGGCCGCGCCGATGAGAGGCCAGCCCGTGGGACCGGGCGTTGCCATCGTCCACGACCAGCCGGCGGCGACGTGGCGCAGGTGACCTTCGGTGTGCTCGTACCAGGCGGCGTGGATGGGATGGACCAGCAGGGCGACGATCGCCGGCGTCCAGGCGAGGGGAAGCGGGATCATCGACGTCTTGGCATCGACCAGCGTCATCGCCGTCAGGGCCGAGAGCAGCGTCAGCACCACCACCAGCGTCGGCCACATCAGGCCGATCCCCTCGTTGGCCCATTCCGGACGCAGCGAGTAGACGCTGATGCCCCACAGGGACCACTCACCCGGAAAAAGGAACCACAGCCAGTAGACGACCACGAAGAGGCACCCGACGAACGCCTCGACCAGCGGGTACTCCGCGGAGATCTTGACCTTGCAGAACCGGCACCGGCCCCGCAGCAGGATCCACCCGAAGACGGGGATGTTCTCGCGCCACGTCAGGCGGGTCTGGCAGGCGGGGCAGCGCGAGGGCGGGGAGACGACGCTGAGGCCCAGCGGCATGCGGTAGACCAGCACGTTGGTCAGGGATCCCACGCACGCGCCCAGCGCGAAGACGAAGGCGGTCTGGAGGACCCCGAAGGCGAGCATGTAGATCTGCCATTCTTCCATCGCGTGCAGTCGTGCCGGGTGCAGGGTCCGCGGGGCTTATCGCGGGGAACGGGGTGCGGGTGAGGGGACCTGCGCGCCGGCCGATCGATCATCGGCGAGCGGGCCCGTCGCGGGCGAGAGGGCGCGGGAGAGTTCTTCAACTTTCTGCTCGGCGCTGGTGAGGATCTCCCGGCAGCGGCGGATGAGGCCGACGCCGCGCTCGTACTCCGCGATGGAGCGTTCCAGACCCACCTCTCCGGATTCCACGCGTTGGATGATGTCCTCGAGCTGCTCGAGGAGCTCTTCGAAGGAGGCCTGGTCGGGGGCGGGCGGCGGAGGTGAGGGGGGCATGGCGTCGGCACTCGGCAATTGAGGAGTGGGAGTGGAAGCGAGAGGTTATCGCGGAAGCGTCGCCAAGGGCGGCGAGCAGGGAGATGGGGCCATGAAAAAAGGCCCGGGCACATGGCCCGGGCCTTTGGATGGATCTGCAAGGAGAACTTAGTACGAGGTCGTGAAGACTTCGGCGTTCTTCTTGGTGCTGTTCGTGCCGGTCAGATCGCCCTTGCCGCTGGGGAGGTCGACGCCGCGGAGGCCCGAGCGGGTCATGGCCCAACGGGTGGGGAGCGTGTCGCCGCCGGCTGGGGCGCGGGGGACGGGCATGTAGAGGGTGGAAGAGCCGCTGTAGTAGTTGTAATCCCAGAAGCAGCCCGCGGGATTCAGGGGATCGTTGGGCAGGCCGCCGAGGTTGGCGGTGCCGACGCGGACAACCTGGACCGAGCCGTCGAAGAGCGTGACGGCCGAGCGGCAGTCATCGTACCCGTAGAAGCTCTCGAACTTGCGGTAGCCGCGCTCGGCGGTCACCCACATGAAGACCTTCTGGCCGGGGAACGAAACGTCGCCGAGCTTGCGGTCGCCCAGGGCGCATCCGCCGGGCGTGCTCACGCTGTTCCACTCGATGACCTGCAGACGGTTACCGATGGAGCTCTTGTCGAACGAGGCGATCGACAGGGAGTACGAGGAGCCGAAGGGCCAGCGGTGGTTACCCGAGAGGCTGCCCAGCGGCTTGTAGCTGTTGGGGCAGGCGTTCCAGAAGTCGCTGGGCTTGATCTTGTCCTCAACGACCATGCGCTGCCAGTAGGCGCGGGCGCGGTCGTGTGGGGAGATGACCATCTTCTCGGGGAGACGGGCGGCGAGGTAATCCTGGGCCACAAGGTGGGTGTACCAGATGTGGGGGATCCAGCCGGTGATCTTCGGGAAGGTGCTCGCGTCGTTGCCCGTGCGGCGACGGATGATGTCCACCGCCTGGTTGGCGGCGGCGCCGACGTCATCGCCCGAGGTCTTCAGATCGGTATAGTCGGTCTTGTACTTGTCCTTGCGCCAGGAGAAGCCGAAGACGCGATCCTGGAAGTCGGCCGAGTAGCTTCCCAGCACCGTGCCGAACTGCTTCAGGTTGGTCTGGTCGATCAGGTTCTTGGCGGACTTGCGAGCCTCGCCCAGCGCCGGGAGCAGGATCCCGATGAGCAGGGCGATGATCGCGATGACCACCAGCAGCTCAATCAGGGTGAATGCTCGTGATTTCAGGGGATTCCCCACCTTCATGCGACAGCCTCCTTCTTAGCCCCCGCAAACCCCACGGGGAACGCCAGCGGAGCTTACCAAAGTTCGTATTCGCTGAAAAGTCCCGTGCGGATCTGAAAAACGCAGGGTTCTTTCAGGACTCCGACAGGGCGACGCACCCCGGCGGAAAGGCAACCTTCAACATCCCGTCCGCACCCCAGGCATGTGGCAGTCCACCGCCTTTCGTGCGATTCGGGCAATCACTCAGCATGTACCGGCGTTGACCTTCATGATTCGACGCACTCGCTGAACCAGCCGTTGAACAGACCCCGCCACGTACAACATCCGAACTCGAGTGGGCCGGGCCGCAGAAACCCACCCACACCCGACCGCCGGCGGACTCCCTTCACCGACACCGCGAACACGCTCGCGGAACATCAAGACCGAGAACCGATCTTGTGCATCCTATCGGGCGTCAGAGCCACCCGTATAAGAAAGTGTACCACGCGGCTTTCGGTGATGCACGACTTTTTGACGCAGATTTGTTACACGACGCCGTGATTCATACCTTACGCATTACGAACATCAAGCCGCGACACTGACCCGATCGACCGCGCGCCCCCCTTCGCCTCGCCGTCCCGGTTACGCAACCACGCGGACGCGTCGGTTGATCCCGTCCATTAAAACACGCTCGTTTCGCCGTGTTGCTCCCCGCGAGGGTGGGCGGCGCGCTTCCTCGACGGCACTTCGACTCCCACCTCCCCGGCCTTCGACCGGGTGGTTTTGGGGTCCGTGAACCAAAGTCGCCCCACGCTCGCGCCGATGAAAAGACTTGGGGCAAATGCCCGAGGGCGATCGCCCAAGGGAACTCGCCCACGGGGAAATGAAGGTCCACCGGTGACGGGCTTCTCGCCCGCCACGCGGGTGGAGCGTCCCAGCACATCACGAGCAAACCAGCGAGCGTGGCCTTGTCGGCCCGCGACGGTGGCGGCTCGCCCGCATACAGGAGCATCGATCCGATGACGTACACCCAGTTCCCGACCACCACGACGACCAACGGCGCCACGACGACCACGCAGAACGGTTCGGCGATCCCGGGCGTGAACGGCATCGGCGCCTCGGGCCAGTTCCCCGCGGGCTTCCAGGCGGCGACGAACTTCTTCCCCGGGTTCCAGTTCCAGAACGGGTTCCAGAACGGGTATCAGAACGGCTTCACGGGCCAGTACCCCACCGGCTACTCCAATCAGTACTTCAACGGCTTCCAGGGCAACTTCCAGAACGGCTTCCAGAACGCCTATCCCGGCGGCTGGCAGAACTTCCCCGGCCAGTTCGAGGGCCAGTACCCGAGCTTCTTCGGCGTGCCCTTCCAGGGCCAGCCCGTGAACACGTTCAACGGCACGTTCACCAACGCGTACTCCACGCCTTTCGGCTCGCAGTACCCCTTCGCCTACGGCCAGTATCCCGTGCAGTTCACGGGCCAGTACCCCGTGCAGTACAGCGGCCAGTACCAGAACCAGTTCCAGAACCAGTACCCCGTGAACTACGGCCAGTTCCAGGGCTCGACCTCGCCCTTCCAGAACTGGATCCCCACCACGGGGAACTCCGGCTGGAACTTCGGCGGATCGACCCCTCGCACGACCTGGAACACGGTCCCCTTCAACGGCTTCTCTCCCACGGGCTTCAATAGCACCGGCTTCAACAACACCGGCTTCAACACCACCGGTTTCAGCACTGCGGGCTTCCCCAACACCGCGTACCCCACGACCTTCAACACCTTCACCGGCACCAACGGGTTCACGCCCTTCGGCACGCCCGTGCAGGGAACGTTCAACACCTTCGGCGGCTACACGCCCGTGAACTTCTATTCGCCCTCGAACTTCACCCCCTTCAACTTCACTCCCTCGAGCTTCTTCAACACGGGCAACTCGTTCACGGGCTCGTACCCGACGAACTTCGTGCCCTCGACGAACTTCAACTTCAACGGCTTCAACGGCTTCAACGGCTTCAACGGCTTCAACGGCTTCAACGGCTTCAACGGCTTCAACGGCTTCAACGGCTTCAACGGCTTCAACGGCTTCAACGGCTTCAACGGCTTCAACGGCGGGTCGTACACGCCGGGCGTGACGAACGCCTTCGGCGTGTTTCCCGCGTATGTCGGCGGCGTGCCCTTTCAGACGGGCGAGACGCTGGTGAACGGCGTGACGGGCCAGTATGTGGGCCAGTATTCCAATCAGTACAACGGCCAGTACCCCGGCCACTCCAACGGCCAGTTCGGCAACCAGTACGCCAATCAGTACGGCGCTCAGTACGGCGCCCAGGTTCCGGCCTTCTTCGGCGCCACGGGCTTTGGCGGCCTCGCCGGCTACCCCACGGGCTCCCAGCACGTCGGCGCGAACACGTTCAATTCCTTCGGCGCGGTGACGCCCGCCGCGGGCACGGTCCCCACGTCCTTCGGCGGCGTTTCGAGCGGGTACACGCAGGCCCGCGGCGCGACGGGGACCTCTCCCGTGCAGGCGAGCCAGTATGCGGCCCACGCGGGCGACTGCAGCGGCATCCGCCAGGCGGCCTGATCGGCGAGCGCGGTGAGCGACCGCGACCACATTGACACTCCTCAACACCGGCTCGCCGTTCACGGCGGGCTGGTTGTTTTAAGAAGTCACGGAGTCACGGAGTGGGGGAAGAGAAAGAGAGACGGAGTTCCGGAGAGACGGAGTGGGAGGCGGACAGAAAATGCACGGCGTGGGCTGGGTTGGCGAGGATGGGGGGAGGGGGCTAGTATTCATGGATATGGAACTGCGGCCGACTACGACCCGGACGACGCGAACGCACTATCGAGGATGATGGGCCGTCATCCGCATGCACTGCAATACCCCAACCCGGCCCGATGAGGCCGGGTTTTTCGTTAATGGGATTCTGGTCGGGACGGGCGACACCCTTCGCAAAGGAACAGGGCGTGGACGAGATCATCGAGTGCCTGCGGTGCGGAGAGCCGATGGAAGCCGGCTTCCTGCTCGACCGCGCCCACGGCAATATTCACCAGCAGATGTGGTGCCCCGGTGAGCCCCGCCCCGCCTTCTTCGGGGGCGTGAAGACCTCCCACGCAACGACGGGGACGTACGTCGTCACGTACCGTTGCGCCGCCTGCGGGTATCTTGAGTCGTACGCCCCGCCCAAGACGGCCGAGGGAGAGCCTCGAACGTGACGGTCATCACCTTCCTCTCCGCCGAACCACGGCGAACCCTTGACCCCGCTCGCGCGGCGTGCTTCCGTGACGCCCGACGAGTCCTTCCCATCTCTCGCTGAGTTTGTCTCAAACACCAGAACACACCCACGCCGCGCCGACCAGCGCGGTGAACTCCCAGGAACCCTGCCCGTGCCCATCATTACCCTTCCCAACGGTGACAAGAAGAACTTCGACAAGCCCGTCAGCGCCGCGGAGGTTGCGGCCTCGATCGGCACCGGACTCGCCAAGGCGGCGATCGGGTGCAAGATCGACGGTGAGCTGCGCGACCTCTCGACCGTGATCGACCGTGACGCTTCGCTGGCGATCATCACCGCCCCCAAGCCGGGGCAGGCGGCGAGCGCCGATGCGCTGTACCTGATGCGGCACTCCGCCGCGCACGTGATGGCGGAGGCGATCCAGGACGTGGTAGGCAAGGGCGTGCAGCTCGCCTACGGCCCGCCGACCGAGACCGGCTTCTTCTACGACATGTTCGTGCCGGCGGGGCTGAAGATCTCCGCGGATCAGTTCGCGGCGATCGACAAGCGCATGGGTGAGATCATCGCCGAGAACCGTCCGTTCACCCGCTACGAAGTCGCTTCCCCCGAAGGCCTGAGCAAGCTCAAGGCCGAGGGGAACAAGTACAAGGTGGACAATGCGGAGCGGGCGCTGGGGATGCCCAGCAGCGTGTACCAGGGGCACAAGGGCGGCGCCCTCGCCTCCGACCCGAGCAAGTCGCGCGACGCGAAGCTGACCTTCTACGTCAACGGGGAGCCCGGCAAGAACTGGGAAGACCTCTGCCGCGGGCCGCACGTGCCCAGCACCGGACGCATCGGGGCGGCGAAGGTGATGTCCCTCGCCTCCAGCTATTGGCACGGTGATGAGAACTCCGACCGGCTCATGCGCGTCTACGGCACCGCGTTCCCCACCCAGGCCGACCTGGACGAGTATCTCAAGCAGAAGGAAGAAGCCGCCAAACGCGACCACCGAGTCATCGGCAAGGCGCTGCGGCTCTTCCACATCGACGAGGACGTCGGGCAGGGGCTCATCCTGTGGACTCCGCGCGGCTCAATCATCCGCCAGGAGCTTCAGACCTTCATCGGCGCCGAGCTGAAGAAGCAGGGCTACACCCAGGTCTTCACCCCGCACATCGGGCGGCTGGAGCTCTACAAGACCAGCGGGCACTACCCGTATTACAAGGATTCGCAGTTCGCGCCGATCGTCGAACGCGAGGCCCTGCAGGCGCTCAGCGCCGAAGGGTGCTCGTGCAGCGACATGATGAACCGCATCGAGGGCGTCTCCGAGCGCCTCGCCCGCGGCATCAATGAGCGGTCGGGCAAGGAAGTGATCGCCGCCGACCGCATCATGGCCGACGACAAGCTGGTGGACGGGTTCATGCTCAAGCCCATGAACTGTCCCCACCACGCCAAGATCTTTGCGAGCAGCCCGCACTCGTACCGTGACATGCCCGTCCGCCTCGCCGAGTTCGGCACCGTCTACCGGTGGGAGCAGTCCGGCGAGCTCAACGGCCTGACCCGCGTGCGAGGCTTTACCCAGGACGATGCGCACCTGTTCTGCACCGAGGAGCAGGTCCCCGCGGAGATCCAGGGATGCCTGGCGCTGGTCAAGCTCATCTTCGCCACCCTGGGCATGAAGGAATACCGCGTTCGCGTGGGCCTGCGCGACCCCAGCGCCGACAAGTACACCGGCAGCAAGGAGAACTGGGACAAGGCGGAGGCGGCGTGCATCGAGGCGGCCAGGTCCCTGGGCGTGCAGTTCAGCCAGGAGCCCGGCGAGGCCGCGTTCTACGGGCCCAAGATCGACTTTGTGGTCAAGGACGTGATCGGCCGGGAGTGGCAGCTTGGCACCGTGCAGGTCGATTACAACATGGCGATCCGCTTCGACCTTTCGTACACCGGGCCCGACAACAAGCCCCACCGCCCGGTGGTGATCCACCGCGCGCCCTTTGGCAGCATGGAGCGCTTCTGCGGGGTGCTCATCGAGCACTTCGCCGGCGCGTTCCCCACCTGGCTGAGCCCCGAGCAGGTCCGCGTGCTGCCCATCTCCGACAAGAGCAACGAGTACGCGGCGAAGGTGGAAGCGGCGCTGCGTGCCGCGGATGTCCGCGTCACCAGCGACCTTTCCAACGACCGCGTGCAGGCGAAGATCAAGATCGCCGCCGACGAGAAGATCCCCTACATGCTCGTGGTCGGCCCGCGTGACGCGGAGAACGGCATGGTCTCGGTCCGCGCTCGCGGCACCGAGAAGGACTTGGGGGCGATGAAGCTGGAGGCGTTCGTGGAGGCGGTGAAGAGTGAAATTGCGGGCAAGAGGGCGGAGCTGGGGGTCAAGCCGTGACCCCGAACACCGCAGAACGTCAATCAAAGGCAGTGTGCTGGGTTGAACCGGCAATTGGGCCTTGGCTCAGGGATCGCTGCAGCATGGTGCGGCATCCACGCTGATGCACCAAGGAGGACTTGATGACCCGCGACATTCTCATTCAGCGCTTGCCGGCGGACATTGCGTCTGCCGACCAGATCCCCGCGGACTTCGTGCCCGAGCCGCTGGGGACGAGGGCGGATGTTGTCCAGGCCCTTCAACGCCTGTTTCCCGAGCTTGTGCTCGACGCTTCAGGCTTCGGGAGCGTCGGCTCCGGGAAGCAAGGGCTTGACGTGGACATCGGGCCCCACGATGAAGTTGTGTACATCGCGCTCGGGCTCAGGGGCAAGGGCCAGATCGAGGAGCGGGCGCTGATGCTCGTCGCGGCGTATGGGGGACGGGCGCTGGATCCCACGCGGCCGAGCGGGATCTGGAACGCGTTTGAAATGGCATCCGGCGCGAGCAACACCCTCGCCGCCCCGGAGGGCATGGTGGCGCCCGGGCACACGAGCCGGATGCGGCTCATCGCGGGCTGCGTGCTGCTCCTGGTCTGCGTCGGGGCGGGTGTGTTCATTTTCGGCACATCCCCGTCGGCGCCGCTCTTTGAGCACGGACGGCAGGGGATGCTGTCGGATCGCGCCGCGAAGCGGTGGCTGAACGACGGTTTGCTCATCGGAATGGGACTCGACGAGCTTCGCGCGACATTTGGGGAGGGGAATGTGCAGGATGTTGGAGCCGCCGGCGTCGTCGCGTTAAAATTCGATTCCGCTTCATTCGCAGACATCGTGTGCAGCATGAAAAATGGAAAGGTTGAATACGCAGTGCTGCTCGATCCATAGCCCTCTTCAGTTCGAGCATCGGTCAGGAATGCCAGGACTCACCCATCCACCGTCAACGGCGGACCGTGGAACGTCACCCCGTATCGCCCGAAGATCCCCGCAATCTGTTCCGGGCCCGCGGAGGGGTCTTTCTTGAACAGCATCGCGTTCTCCCGGAATGGGATTTCGAGGCCCGAGGGGGTAACGGAGATCAGCATGCGGCTGGGCGTGGCGCCGGCGTTGACGAAGGTGTGGATGCTGCCGCGGGGGGCGAGGACGAAGGCGCCCGGCCCGCCGGTGAAGGTGCGGCCGTTGAGGCTGAACTTGACCGTGCCCTCGATCACGTAGAAGTACTCATCCTCGTGCTCGTGACTGTGCAGGGGCGGGCCGACGCCGGGGGCGGTGATCGCCTCGAAAATACTGCACTGGCCGCCGGTCGTCCGCGCGTCGGCGAGGATGCGGGCGCGGTCCCCGACGATGGCGACGACGTCACCCTCGTGCGGAAGGACGACCTGCTCCTTGGGAGCACGAGACAAAGCCGCCGGCGAGGACGAAGAAGGTGATGACGATGTCATGCCAAAAGTGTAATCCGGCAACGCACGCGTCGTGCCGCTGTGCCGCTGTGCCGCTGTGCCGCTGTGCCGCTGTGCGACGATCGAACCCAATGAAACAAGGCAAGCGACCCTTCGCCCGCCTGCATTCCTGAATTTCCTGTGCCACTCTCAGCGACCGCGAGAGTCGTTGCGCTGATTCTGGTCGCCCACGAACAGGCCGCCCAGGCCGCCGAGCACCGCGCCGATCACGGCGCCCTTGCCCATGTCGCCCGTCAGGCTGCCGATCGCCATGCCGCCCAGCGCGCCCAGCACGCCGCCGCTCACGGCGCCTTCGCCGGCGTTGTTGCAGCCCGTCGTTCCCAGGCCTGCGAGACCGATGACCACGATCGCCGCCCGACGCTTCCACGCGCCGCCGCTCGAACGGGTCCCCACCACACGCAGATCAGACGCGAACATGGCTGGCTCCTTGTGACCCGTTTGGCTTGCGCCGGCGGGCCGCCGCTGAAACACTCATCTCTGGTCGGCCAGGAACCTCGCGGTCCCCAGTCCGACCTCCAGAGATGGTACGTAGAGCGGCGACCAAAGTTTCACCCGCGCGGCCTATGAAGTTATTGATCCCTAGCTTTCCCGTGCAGAGGCGTTCTATACCAAACACTTGCCGATCGAATTCTGGATCATGGCACGCAGCCGGGTGTCAAAAACCTCCTCCGAGAACCGCAGGGCGTTCTGCCGGCACGCGACGGAGGCGACCCGGGGAAGCTGGTCGGCGGCGTGGACGATCGCCATCGGCTCGGGATGATCGAACAGGGAGCCGGTGCGACCGTCCACCACGGTGTCGAGCGCGCCGCCCGCGCGGCGGGCGACCACGGGGAGACCGCAGGCCTGGGCCTCAACGGCGACGATGCCGAAGTCTTCGACCTGGGGGAAGACCAGCAGGGACGCGGTGCGGTACAGGTGGCGAAGCTGCTCGTCGGTGACCCGGCCGAGGAAGCGGACGCCTGGCGATTCAAACTCCCGGCGGAGGCGGGTGAGCTGGGAGCCGGCGCCGGCGATGATGATGGATTTGCCGGCGAGGCGCGCGGCGTGGATGGCAAGGTCGGCGCGTTTGTAGGGTTCCAGGGCACCGGCGAAGAGCCAGTGGTCGTCGCGGGGGATGGAAGGTTCGGGCGTGAAATAGCCGGTGCGCACGGGCGGGTGCAGTACGGTGCTTTCGCGGCCATAGCAGCGGGCGATCTCCGCGGCGGTGTGGGTGGAATTGGCGAGGAACGTGGTGACGTGGGCGGCGGTCGCCGCGTCCCATCGCCGCAGCATGGGGCCGGCGAGGGAGAGCCCGATACGAGAGATGAGTCCCTGCGCCGCGTACTGCTCCTGCTGGGACCACAGGTACCTGGGCGGCGTGTGGCAGTAGCACAGGTGCGGCACGCCGGGGGGCGGAGAAAGACCTTTGACCGCGGCGGAGCTGGTGGAGATCACCAGGTCGATGGGCTCGCGGCGGTGTTCCTGGGCAAGACGCTCGGAGAGATCGGCGACGGCGCGGGGGAACAGTGGCAGCAGGTGGCGGCGGAGCGCGGTGGAGGCGAAGGGGATTTCCTGGAGCGAAGAGGTGTGCAGGGGGAGGAAATCGATCGCGGGGGCGAGGGGACGGCCATCGCTGACCATGACCCACAGCCCGGCAGGCCGGGCGTGATCGAGGATCAAGCGGGCGAGGCGTTCCAGGACGGCCTCTCCGCCGCGGTAGCCGCAGAGCCAGTCGTGGACGAGGGCGATGCGCGGCCGCGGGGCCGCGGCACTGCTTGGTGCAACAGATGTCGGGGATGCGGGGACCGGGTCTACCATGGTTTATGCCGACCGATTCGTCACCGGGCACGACTGCCGCGGGCACGCCGCTCACCGCGGCGCCAGCGGACGCAAACAACCTCACCGGGCTTGACTACCGCTCCCTGGGCGCGGGGTTTTACAGGCCGCGCCACAGCGTCATCGACATCCACACGCACATCCTTGGCCAGGAAGCGCCGCGGGTGTACGCCGACGTCGCCAGAGCGTATGGCGTGGGCATGACCTACTCCCAGACGCCGCTCCCGGAGATCGATCCGGTGCGAGAGATCATGGGGGACCGCATCAAGTTCATCGCCTGCCCCACCTGGGGCGCGGCCGACCGCGGGAAGGCCTTCCGCCAGGGGTACATCGACGACCTGCCGGTCTTTCGCCGCAAGTACGACGCGCGGGTGATGAAGATCTGGAACGCCCCCCGCCTGCGCGATTTCTTCCCCGGGGACGAGGGCAAGGACCTGGTCACCATCGATTCCGCGTGGCGCGTGAAGCAGCTCGAGGCGGCCAGGGACCTGGGGATGATGGTCATGGTCCACGTCGCCGATCCCGACGCGTGGTTCCAGACCAAGTATGCCGACTCGACCATCTACGGCGCCAAACGCGACCACTACATCGGGCTGGAACGCATGCTGGACCGGTTCACGATGCCGTGGATCGCCGCCCACATGGGGGGATGGTCGGAAGACCTGGGCTTCCTGGATTCTCTGCTCACCGCTCACCCGAATCTGAACCTCGACTGCTCGGCGACCAAGTGGGTGGTGCGGGAGATCTCCAAACACCCTCGCGACGAGGTGCGGGCGTTTATGGTGAAGTGGAAGGGCCGGATCCTCTTCGGGTCGGACATTGTCACCGCCGACGACCACGTGCGGCCCGACAAGAAGAACCCGGCGCACCCCAAGGCCGACCAGGCCAATAGCCCGCAGGCGGCGTACTCCCTGTACGCGAGCCGCTACTGGGCCCTGCGGACGATGTGGGAGACCGACTTCGAGGGCCCCTCCCCCATCGCCGACACCGACCTGATGATGGTCGATCCGGCGAAGTACACGCCATGGTCTTCCCCCACACTCCGCGGGTTCGGGCTGGGGAAAGATGTGCTGGACGAGCTGTACTGGGGGGCGGCCGAGCGGGTGGTGGGTGGGTGGGAGAAGGCCGGAAATCCATCGCTTCCCGAAGCATCCGGCACCTGGGTGGCATCGAACTGGTAGGGCTCTTCACGGATACACCCGCGGGCCGGGGACGCCGATTCGGATGGCCCTGAGATTCACCCAGAGCCCGACTATGCTTCGCCCGGAAATCACCATGCCAAAGACCAATGGGCACACCAAGAAAACAGCCACGGTCACGACCGCCGGCCGAGGCCGCGGCGTCGCCGCCCGCAGCTCGAGTCGTTCGGATTCCGCTCGGTCATCGGCGGCCGCAGTGACGCCCCGGCAGGCGGGGATGCCCGATGTGCAGGCTTCGTCCGATGCCCGGCACGTCGCGATCGATCGCGTGGGCGTGAAGGACGTCACCTACCCGCTGAGGCTGCAAGAACGCGAAGGCGGGGAGCAGAGCACCGTCGCCACGGTGAACATGTACGTCTCCCTCCCCCACCACCAGAAGGGAACGCACATGAGCCGTTTCCTCGAGGTGCTCAACGACCAGACCAAGGGCCCGCTGCGTCCGGACGCGATCGTAAAGATCGCCCGGGATATCTGCGAGAAGCTGCACGCCGAGGAGGCGCACTTCGAGGCGGTGTTCCCGTACTTCATCCGCAAGCCCGCCCCGGTGACGGGGATGGTGGGCCTGATGGACTACCGGGTGACGTTCGAGTGCATGGCGAATCATCACGACGATTTCCTGATGACGGTTTCGGCGCCGGCGACGAGCTTGTGCCCGTGCTCCAAGGAGATCAGCCAGTACGGGGCGCACAACCAGCGGTGCCGCATCGAGGCGAAGGTGCGGTTCGACGGCTCTCTTTGGATCGAGGACCTGGTGGAACTGCTGGAAAAGGCCGCTTCCAGCCCGGTGTACGCCGTGCTCAAGCGTCCCGATGAGAAGTACGTGACCGAGAAGGCGTACGAGAATCCCAAGTTTGTCGAGGACATCGTGCGGGACCTGGCTCTCGCCTTGAACGACGACAACCGGATCACGTGGTACTCGATCAACTCGGAGAATTTCGAGTCGATCCACAACCACAACGCCTATGCACAGATCACCCGGGACAAGCGGACGGGCCGCAAAGCTCACTGAGGCAGCGCCGTGATCGTGTGATCGCAGCATCAAGGCTTGACGGCGGAAAACGGCCGCTCCGAGCGGCCGGGACTGCTTCCATGTCGTGTCAGCCGCCGGGCTGGCGGGACTCACGCGAAACTCAACCCCCGATATTCCTCTCCCGGGAAGCGATTCACCGATCCGTATGATGACCTGGGGAATGGCTCCGCCCGGCGAGAAAGCCGGTCGATGGCCCGGTCGTCGCGGTGCTTCGCATGTCGCTGATCAAGAACCTGCTTCCGAGGATGTTCCACCGCCGGCTGCTCCTCCTGGTCTCCGGGATGGGACTGGCGGTCTCGATCCTGGGCGTCCAGATGGGACGCCTGGTGGCCGCTCGCGGATCCCAGGCCCTTTCCCTCGCCGAATCCAAGCTCGTCCGGCGGCAGATGACCCCCACCGTCCGCGGACGCATCCTGGACCGCAAGGGCCGCGTCATCGCCCAGGACAAGCCCAGCTACGACATCGCCATCTCCTACGACGTCCTTTCAGGAAGCTGGCCCGCCGATCAGGCCCGCAAGTTCGTCCGCCGAGCCTACCGGGAACAGTGGTCCGAACTCACCCCGGCCCAGCGCGACGACCTGCTCGCCCGCGCCACCCGCGCCTACGAGCAGCACGCGCAAAAAGGCTGGCGCGACATCGCCGCCGCCGCCGGCGTCTCCGTGGAAGACCTCGACAAGGCCCGCCAGGAAACGCTCGCCTCCGTCAAGCGGATGCACGATTCGGTCTCCGGCCGGCGCCGCCAGGCCGAGCTTGAAGCCTTCAAGACCCGCAACGGGCGGGAGCCCACCGCCGACGAGCTCAAGGTCATCGACAAGCGCTCCTCCGCGCCCCTGCGCGAGATGTACCTCCCCCGGGTCATCCTCCCGCGCATCGCCGACCGCCTCGCCTTCGCCTTCCAGGCAATGGCCGACGAGGACGTCGACCTGCGCCCCCTGGGTGATGAGCCCGGCGGACGCGCCGATGATCGCGTCGAGCGCGTGCCCGGGCTTCGCGTCTTCGACACCGGAGACCGTGACTACCCGATGGACACCATGTCCATCGATTTCGACACCCGCACCCTCCCGGTCCCGATCCGCGGCAAGGGTGTCGAACAGGTCTTTATCGAGGGCGTCGCCTCTCACCTGGTGGGCTGGATGCGCTCGGTCTGGGTCGAAGACGAAAGCGCCCGCCGGGAGCAGCTCAAGAACGACCAGCGCCAGGCCGACCGATCCCTGCTGGACCTGCCCGACGGCACGACCAAGGACCGCGGGGAGTACGCCGAGGGCGACCGGGTGGGCCAGGCGGGCGTGGAAGGCTCGATGGAGAACACGCTGCGCGGGCTGCGGGGGATGCGCACGCGGTCCCTGGATTCGGGGCTGGTAGATGAGATTCCTCCCGAGCCGGGCCACGACGTGAAGCTGACGATCGACATGATGCTCCAGGCTCGCGTGCAGGCGGCGATGACGCCCTCGGTGGGCCTGGCGAAGGTGCAGGAGTGGCACCGGGGCGCGGCGGAGCACGCCAACCCGACGATGCCCGACGGGACCCCGATCAACGGCGCGGCGGTGGTGCTGGATGTTGATACGGGGGAGATCCTGGCGATGGTCTCGACGCCGCCGGCCCCGCAGCGGCTTCGGCGAGACGATCCCGACGCGGTCTTCGATGATCCGCTGAATCTTCCGTACCTGAACCGGGCGATCGACCGGCCGTACCCGCCGGGCTCGATCGTCAAGCCGCTGGTGCTGGTGGAATCGGTCAAGCGCGGCACGTTCCAGCTCGACCAGCACATCGAGTGCACGGGGCACCTACTGCCCAACAAGCCCAACATGCTCCAGTGCTGGATCTGGAAGCGGTACAAGATGACGCACACCTCCCAGCTCGAGCACGACCTCGACGGGGCGGACGCGATCATGGTCTCGTGCAACATCTTCTTCTTCACGCTGGGCCGCCGGCTCGGGCCCGAGGGGATCCGCAGCCTCTACGACGACTTTGGCATCGGTCACACGTGGGACCTGGGCATCGGGCCCGAGAACGGGGGCATGATCGGCCGCGGGACCGGCGGCTCCCCGCTGGAGCTGGGGGACGCGACGCAGATGGGGATCGGCCAGGGCCCTGTCACGTGGACGCCCCTGCACGCGGCGTGCGCCTACGCGACGCTCGCCCGCGGCGGCGTCACCGTCACCCCCACCATCGTGCAGAACGATCCTCGCGGCCGCCGGGCCGCGGCTTCCACGGAGATGGGGCTGGATTCCTCCGCGGTGGCGATGGCGCTGGAGGGCCTTCGCCGCTCGGTGAACGAGAAGCTCGGTTCCGGCCACCCGTTGACGTACTACCGCAACGGCGTTCGCGAGGAAGAAACGATCTTCAACACGCCGGGAATCCGGGTGATCGGCAAGACGGGCACCGCGACGGCGCCAGACCTGAAGATCAAGAAATCCAGCCAGGGCGACGCGGTGGAAGAGGAAGGCCGGGACGACGAGAGCGACGGGGTGAACTCCACCGAGGCACGCCAGCGCGATGCCCAGGGCGTCGAGGTCGTGCGCTCGGGGGACCACTCGTGGTTCGTGGTCCTCGCGGGACGGGAAGGGGACAGCCCGCGCTACGCCGTCGCGGTGGTGATGGAATACGCCGGCAGCGGCGGACGCGTCTCGGGCCCCATCTGCAACCAGATCGTCAAGGCCCTGGTGCAGGAGGGCTACCTTCACCCGGCGCCCACGCCCGCCGCGCCGGCGAGCCAGGACGCCGCGGAACAGGAAGGACGGGGCGAGTAGCGTGCCATCGGCCTCTCGCGGATATCGCTCGTGGTCGATCGAAGCCCTGCTCGCGCCGCTGGTGCGCATCGGGCCCGCGTGGATCGTCATCGGCGCGTCCCTGGCCCTCTCCCTCATCGGGCTGTGCGCCATCGACGTCGCCGACGCCGCCAAGCCCCATCCCGAAACCTGGCTCAGCCCCACCGCCGCCAGGCAGGGCGTGTTCCTGGCGATCTCTCTTCTCTCCGCGATCATCATCATCCTGCCCAGCTACCGCTGGGTAGCCTACGCCTCGTGGGGCTTTTACGCGATCTCCATCTGCCTGCTGATCTTCCTGCTGGTCCCCGGCGTGCCGTGGTCGATCGTCGCCCCCAAGAACGGCGCCCGGAGCTGGATCAACTTGGGCTTCACCGATTTCCAGCCCTCCGAACCCGCGAAGATCGCCTACGCCCTGACCCTCGCGTGGTACATGCGCTACCGGACCGAGCACCGCAAGTTCATGGGGCTGCTCCCGCCGGCAATCATCACCGCGGTGCCGATCGGCCTCATCACCCTCCAGCCCGACCTGGGCACGGCGTCCCTGTTCGTGCCGGCTCTCTTTGCCGTCCTCATCGCCGCGGGGGCGCAGCTGCGGCACCTGGCCATCGTCGTCATGCTCGCCGCCATGGCCGCGCCGGCGGTCTACCCCGTGCTCAAGCCTCACCAGCAGCAGCGCATCGCCGGCCTGCTCAAGCAGCTCCAGGGGGACACCAGCGAGGACCAGGATCTCAACTTCCAGGCCGCGACGGCCCAGACCCTCGCCGCCGCGGGCGGCTTTCAAGGCCTCTCGGAGGACAAATCCCGCTCGCTCCTGCACTTCAACCGCCTTCCCGAGCGCCACAACGACATGGTCTTTGCCGTCGTTCTCAACCGCTACGGCATGCTCGGGGGGCTGGGCGTTCTGCTGCTGTACTTCATCTGGTTCGCCGGATCGCTGGTCTGCGCTGCGGCGACCAAGGACCCTTTCGGCCGGCTGGTCATCGTCGCCCTGGGCGCGTTCATCGCGGCGCAGGTCTTCATCAACGTGGGGATGAACATCGGCCTGCTGCCCATCATCGGGATCACGCTCCCGTACATCTCCTACGGAGGATCCAGCCTGCTCACGGTCTGGGTCATGGTGGGGCTGATGGCGAACATCATGATGCGCCGCCCGCGCAGCGGGCCGCGCCGGTCGTTTGAATTCGCCGACGAATGATCCAATCCCGGCCGCGCCCCCGCACCGGTGTGGTCCGGGGGGCCGGGGTCCCCAACGATGCCCGCGATGCCAAGCAGAGGTCCACGACATCCATCCCGTCCCGCCCGCGGCGTTGGTCGCCACTCGGGTCCCGGTTTTCAGAGCGCCCCGGCCGAGCCCGCGCGGCCGCCGATCCCACTCCCCGACCTGGCGCCCCTGGCGCCGCTGCAGGCGCCCTTGATCTTCATCGCGGAAGCCTCCGCGCTGGGCATCGAGTTTGAGGAGGGCGACCTCGACAAGCTCGGACGCTACCTGGCGATGCTCCTTGCCGCCAACAGCGTGCTCAACCTCACGGCGATCACCGATCCCGCCGAAGCCTGGCGACGGCACATCCTGGACTCCCTCACGCTGGTGCAGGCCTTGGCCGACCTTCCCGAGGGCTCTCGCGTGCTGGACGTTGGCTCGGGGGGCGGGCTCCCCGGCATCCCGCTGGCGATCTGTCTCCCGTCCCTGACGTTTGTGCTGCTCGAAGCGACGGGCAAGAAGGTCCAGTTCCTGCGGGGCGTGGTGGAAACGCTCGGCCTTGCGAACACCAGCGTGGTCGAGAGCCGCGCCGAGACGGCCGGGCATGATCGCGGAGAAAAAGTCCAGGGCACCGGCCGCGTCGGCGGACACCGGGAACGCTACGACGCGGTCGTCGCCCGCGCCGTGGGCCGCCTGATCACCCTCGCCGAGCTCACGGTGCCCTTCGCCAAGATCGGCGGACGCGCCCTGCTGGTCAAGGGTCAGCAGGCGGATGAAGAGCTTGCCGAGGCCGCCAAGGCGATGCACCTGCTCAAGTGCGTGCACGAGACCACGATCGACACGCCGACGGGCCGCATCGTTGTCCTGACCAAGCAGTCGGCAACGCCCAAGGACTATCCGCGCCGGGACGGAGAGCCCAAGCGAGCCCCGCTGGGCGCGGTGCGCGAGAAGGAACCACCCAAGGAGCGTGCGGCGGCGCCGGCTCCCAAGCCGGTACGGCCGCCCATCCGCACGGCGGCGTCGGATCGCCCCGCGCCTCGTCCTGGCGGGCCGAGTCGTCCCAGCGGCCCTTCGCGAGGCCCGGGCGCCTCGCGTGGTACTGGCCCAAGCCGGGGGCCGGGCCCGGGCAGAGATTCCCGTCCGGGCGGCGGCCCGCGTCCGGGTCCCCGCTCCGGACCACGTTCCGGACCCCGTTCTGGACCTCGGTCGGGGCCCCGATGATCGGAAATGACAGTTCGGACACGGGGGCGAGAGCGGCTTAGACTCTGGGCCCGGGTTTTCGCATCTTCGGGTCGGCCTCTCCGGCTGCAATCCCGAAGGCGAGTCGCACCGCCCGGGGCTTCTTCAAGGATCGTTCATGGCCATCCTCGTCAACGCCGACACCAAGGTCATCTGCCAGGGCATCACCGGCTCGTTCGGAGCGGTGCACACCAAGGGCTGTCATCTCTACGGAACCAAGGTGGTGGGCGGCGTGACCCCCGGCAAGGGCGGCACCAAGGACGCCAACGGGCTGCCGATCTTCGATACCGTCGAGCAGGCCGTCAAGGCGACGGGCGCGACGGCGACGATGATCTTCGTTCCCCCCGCCCTCGCCGCCGACGCCGTGCTCGAGGCCGCCGCGGCGGGCCTGAGCGTGGTGTGCTGCATCACCGAGGGCGTGCCGGTGCAGGACATGATCAAGGCCCGCGCCGTGATCGACGACATGAACGCGTCCAGGGCCCTTGGACTCTCCGCCGGCCCGCAGATCGTGCTGATCGGGCCCAACTGCCCCGGCGTGATCACCCCGGGACCACGGACCAACAAGGAATCCATGTCGGGCGAGCCCGGCAAGCCGTTCACCAGCGCCGGCTGCAAGATCGGCATCATGCCCGGGTACATCCACACGCACATCAGCGAGAGCAAGCTCGGCAAGGCCGTGGGGATTGTCAGCCGCTCGGGCACGCTGACCTACGAGGCGGTCTGGCAGACCAGCAACCTGGGCCTGGCCCAGAGCACGTGCGTGGGCATCGGCGGCGACCCCGTTCGCGGCCTTTCCCACATCGACACCATTCGACTCTTCGAGCAGGACCCCGACACGCACGGCATCCTGATGATCGGAGAGATCGGCGGCACCGACGAGATCATGGCGGCCGAGTTCATCAAGGCGCACGTGCGCAAGCCCGTCGCCGCGTTCATCGCCGGCCGCACCGCGCCCCCGGGGCGCCGCATGGGACACGCGGGCGCGATCATCGGCGGGGCCGATGACACGGCGGACGCGAAGATCAAGGCGCTGCAGGCCGCGGGCGTGACGATGGCGATGAGTCCCGCGGACATGGGCTCGGCGATGATGAAGGCGATGAAGCTCGGCTAAGCAAAATACGCCCTCGCCCGCGACCGCTGCGTCTTCTGCAAGTTTCCAGTCCAAACAAACACCCCGGTCCGCGCCAGCGGGCCGGGCGTGTGCGATGCCGCGCCTGGAGATCGGTCGTCAGCGAGGGGAGGTTTCGACGCTGGCGGCCTCGTCCAGGTTCGCCGGGGCCTCAACGTCGGGGAGGGGAATCAGGGACTGCATGGGCGTCTCGACATGCTGGATGCTCCCTTCCACGAGCAGGCCGTGCAGGTCGAGCCCGTCGAGCGCGAGTTCGAGCGGCTCAAGATTGAGCGTGAACACGCCCGGCGCGACCTCTTCGACCCACACCGGCGCGTTTTCGAGGAGCCCGGTCGCGAGGAAGCCGGGGGTGTAGGTGCCGTCGGGTGCGCGGGTGCTGAAGAGAACGACCGAACCCGCGTCGGTGGGGATGTCGTTGCTTTCCCCACGCAGCACGATCGAGAACTCCGCGACCATCGGAGGTTCATCGGCGAGCATGGGCGGGGCGATCTTGAGCTGGGATCCCGGCTCGATGCGGACATCGAGGATGCCATCGTCCACCATGAGGTCGGCCGTGAGCGACGAGGTCGCAGGGAGCTGGCGGTCGTCCAGCACGGGGCCCCCCGCGGACTTGTCCCAGGGATGCTGGCAGTTGTATGAAGTATCACCGGGCGTATTGCTGCTGCTGGTGCAGAACGCGCACCAGGTGAACTGCGAACGCGTCAGGGAACCGGAGGTTTTGGGGCACACCCGCGCCCCGTACAGCTTTTTGCTGCACTGGATCCACTCCATTGATCCGAACGCGTGCCGTTGACCCTGGGTCTGCGTCGAGGCGACGCGCTTGCCGCTGCAGAACTCCTGCTTGTTGCGCTCGTAGGTGCTGATAATCAGCGTCTCCACCGCCATCCACTTGGGCCCGCACGTGCACGCGGAGGCGGCGGCCCCGGAAATGGACAGGATGGACATCGTGGCGAGCAGTCGCGATGCGAAGGACGTGATCATGATGATTCTCCCGGATTGAGCTGGGACCGGCGGCCCCGGCCGCTCTGCCCCAACCATCAACGAGTCGCGGGTCGTCTACTCACGCCCTTTGTCTCACTTTGATGTTACTATTTGCGGCACGCCATGTGCTTATGTTATCGTGTTATGTGTGCAGCAGACGTTGCGTCTTCGCGTTGGCGTGTGCGGGGCAGGCCGCACACAACCCTTGCTCCAGGGGCACGTTGCAATCCAACCGTCGCGGCCCGCGCGCCCTCCCCGCCCGCTGGCTCCCTGGCCATCAAACATGGCCGCGCGGGCGGCAGCGCGGGAGATGCATTTTTTTTGATTTCTCTCAGCCACCTGTGGCTCTTGCGTCGCATGATCTGGTGCGGGCACGGGCTTTCGCGTCCTCGCCCCGTTCGCTCCAGCGAATGGAAAACACCACTCGCGTCCGCCGACGCTCGCGGGGCCTCGGCAGGCGTTTATTCGGACTCAACACCCCCGCTGCGGCGAGATCCTGAGGAGGATCCCGCCGCTTTTTCCATTGCCCCGCACCCACGGATGTTCATCCTGCGTGCGGGCTCGTTCCGTCAGACCTCACGATCGAGAATCGTTGACCTCGTGCGGAGGAAATCACGCATGAGAGGTGCGGGCATTGGGCCGTGCGGCCGTTGCCCCGCGAACACGAACTCACGAGAGAGGCATGCCATGAAGATCCGTTCCGCAGTGCTCGCCGCCGCGAGCGCCCTCGCCATCCCCGCGCTCACGTCCTCCGCCGCCATCAGCATCGGCTCCGAGAAGTTCGGCAGCACCACGCCGGGCATCGTCTCCGGGGACCAGGACCTGGTAAACGGTGATTTCCTGATCCACAAGAACCTCCTCGCCCCCACCACCGGCGACGGCACCGACGAGGCGACCACGTGGTCCTTCGATCTTTCCAGCGACGCCAACTATGCGGCCTTCGTCGCCGCCGGCGGGCCTATCACCTCCGCCGTGCTCACCCTCACGCTCACGCAGTACTACGCCGAAGGTCCCGTGACGGACCTGGTCCGCCCCGTGGACCTCTTCCCCAACATCGAGATGCCCCACTTCCTCTCCGCGGGCGAAACCGGGTCCATCCAGTTCCAGCTGCTGGATTACTACTCGGCGAGCGACCTGTGGAACTTCATCCAGGCCAACAACGGCTCGATGCCAATGATCTACGCCGACGACGCGATCGTGTCGTACGCCAACATCCGCATCCTCGCCGTCCCCGCGACGCCCGTCGGGGCCACCGCCGTTCTCGCCGCGCTGTTTGCCGCGCGTCGCCGTCGCTGAGCAGCTGCATATTCCTCGCGGCGCGTTCCCTCCCCGGGCCGCGCCGTCTTTTCAGGTCGGGACAGGTTCTGGCACGCCCGGCGGAGCTGCGCCGGGCCGCTTCCACGCCGCGCCGCAGGCAGCGCAGGTCACGCACCCATCGGCCTGTGGCGAGAGCTCGGCGATCGACGCCGCGCAGGATGCGCATACACCCTCCTGCACGAGAGTGCAGGCGACAGCGCGGGCCGAGAATTGCCAGCGCCCTGTCAATGATCTCCAGCACATCCCCAGCATGATCAAGGCGAAGAGCACGCCGATCCCCATCGTGCCCACGCGCACCAGTGAGAGTGTGATTCCGCTCGCAAACCGGGCGGTCGGCATGCACGTCAGGAAAAGAAACGCCGGAATGTTGATCAGGCACGTGAAGGCGGAAAAACAGATCGCCAGCGTCCTGTACTTCTTCTTCGCCCGCTTCCAGACCTCTCGCCCGCGCTGCGGGCCCAGAGCCCTCGTCAGCGACGTCAGACGCACATCGACCAGCCGTACCAGCCGCTGATGCGCATCCTCGGTGATCGGATAATGCCCCGCGCCCGTCAGCCGCAAAGCCCAGGGCCGGGGCCGCGTCGCCGCCCGCTCATTTGCTCCTCCCGTGGAGCGAAGGGAGCCCACGCGAGACGCCAGCCACGCCGCTCCGCACTCGGGGCACTGCACCGCCCCATCCTCCTGCGGAACCACTTCGACGAGCTTGTACAAACAGCACGGGCAGCGACCCTCGGCGAGTATGGTCCTCGCCGCCCGCTCCCGCGCCCGGCGAAGGTTGAACGCCGTCAGCAGACGGATGTACACCATCGCGGCAACGATCACCACGCCATACGTCGCCCAGTCCGGAATGCCCTCGACGAGGGACTGGAGCAGGCCGAACACCAGCCCGCAGAACGGTCCGATCAGCAGGATCGCCAGCCTGCCGGGGCTGAACCAGGAATTGCCCACCATCCCAGAGGCCGAAAGCGTGACCCGGCCCACGATGTCCATGAGCTCGGGGTCCTGGTTGATCTCCCGGGCCCCCAGCCCCTGGCGTCGCCAATCAAAAACTTCCACGCTCTTGCCGCGGTCGTCGGGAATCCTGATGCGAACTCGCCACACGCCGGCAGTGTAATGCCTCCCAGGTCGCCGCTTTCACCCCGCGCTCCCAAGTCATCCAATCCCCCACGGCCAATCCGCCGATGAATACCATCCCGGGACCCTGCTCCCCGATCAAAGACCTTCCATGCATGTACTGCTTCTCAACCAGGCGTTTTATCCGGACGTGGTCGCGACGGCCCAGCACGGCAAGGACCTTGCCGACGAACTGGTCCGCCGTGGCCACCGCGTGACCGCCGTCGCGTCCCGTTCCATCTACGGCAAATCCGGCGCGGTGCTCCCCAAGCACGAGCACCTGCAGGTCCCCGGCGGAACGTCACCCATCAACGTCCAGCGCGTGGGGGCGAGCATCTTCGGCAAGGCCGGCTACGCCGCCCGCATCGCCGACTTTGCCCTCTTCTACATCCTCGCCTTCGCCAAGGTGATCTCCACCGACCGCCCCGACGTGGTGGTGAGCTTCACCACGCCGCCGTTTATCGGACTGGTGGGGATCATCAACCGCTGGGTCCGCGGCAGCAAGGCCGTGTACTGGGTCATGGACCTGTACCCCGATCTGCCCGTCGCCTGCGGCGTGATGAAGCCCGCGAGCCTCAGCACGCGGTTCTTTGAACGCGTCAACCGCTTCATCCTCAAGCACTCGGACGTCAGCGTGGTCCTGGGCCGCTGCATGCAGGACCTGGTGCTGGCCAAGGGCACGCCCGCGGACCACGTCCGCATGATCTCCATCTGGTCGGACACCGACGGCATGGATCCGATTGAGCCGGCGCAGAATCCGGTGCGCACTGCTATGGGAATTCCCCCGCAGGATCTGGTGGTGATGTACTCGGGCAACTTTGGCATCGGGCACGATGCGCAGACGATCTGCCGGGCGATGTCGAGGCTCAAGGACACCCCGGGCCTGCGGTTTGAATTCGTCGGCGGCGGCAAGCGCCGCGCGGAGGTCGAGAAGTACATCGCGGCGCACGGCCTGACCAACGCAAAATGGCACGAGTACGCTCCGCGCGAAAAGCTGGGGCCGTCTCTCGCCGCGGGGGACATCCACCTGATCTCCCTGAAAGAAGGCGTGGAGGGGATCATGGTCCCCAGCAAGCTGATGGGGATCATGGCGGTGGGCCGGGCTTCGATCTTTGTGGGAAACCCGTCATCGGAGGTGGCGAGGGTGCTGACCGAGACCGCCAGTGGGCTGGTGGTGCGCGAGGGTGACGACGCGGGGCTCGCGGAGTCGATCACGCGCCTCGCGGGCGACCCGGCCCTGCGGCGGCAGATGGGCGAGAACGCGCGGCGAGCGCTGCACGGGCAGTACGACTCGGAGACGGCGTGCCGGCGATGGGTGGAACTGCTGGAAGAAGTGGTAGACGGAAAGAAAGCCAAGAACTGAACTCACCACAGAGGCACAGAGGACACAGAGAAGACACGGAAATGGGAGAGAGGCGGGAAAGATTGGTTTGGCAGACTGATCGCGCGACCCAAGATGTTCCTCTTCTAAACCATTCTTGCTTCTGGTTTTTCCTCTCTGTGCTCTCTGTGCCTCTGTGGTGAGCTCTTCCTGAAGGACTCTCGATGACCGCGACAGCGACAACTCAGTCCGGCGCCTCCAGTGGACCCAAGGCCGGGGCCGAGCCCGCCAAAGCGATGTACACGCACGGCGGCAACGCGCTGGTGCCCGCGGGGACGACGCCCAAGGCCACGCCGATGAAGAAGTACGTCTTCATCCAGGACGACCCGTTCTTCCTGACCAAGGTGCTGGACAAGTACCTCCGTGAGTTCGCCGACACCACCGTGGGCATCAACGTGCAGCCCAACACGCAGGGAAAGCGGACCGTGGTGCAGACGGCGATGGACCTGCTCAAGATGTACGGCTTCAGGTACTTCCAGTGGAAGCTGCGCAACTTCCTGTGGGCGAAGGTCAAGGCCAAGGTCTTCAACGGCCTGCTGGGCTCGACGAAGCGCTGCTACACCGTCGCCTCCGTCGCCAAGAAGTACAACGTGCCGGTGCACTACACCACCGACGTCAACAGCCCCGAGTTCCGCAAGCTCCTGCGCGACCTGGGCGTGGATTTCATCGTCTCCATCTCGGGCACGATGCTCTACAAGAAGGACCTTCGCGAAGAGACACCGTACGGCATCGTCAACTGCCACGGCGCGCTGCTTCCCAAGTATCGCGGGCTGATGCCCAGCTTCTGGACCCTCGCCAACGGGGAAACCGAGGGCGGTGTGAGCGTGCACTTTGTGGACGCCAAACTCGACAACGGGCCGATCGTGGTGCAGCGGCGATACCGCATCCATTCCCACGACACGCTCGAGGACATCATGGCCCGCAGCAAGGACCTCGCGGCGGAGGCGATCATCGAGTGCGTGCGCAAGGTGGAGGACGCGGCGAGGCGCGGCGTCCCGCCCGAGACGATCCCCAACCCCGCGGCGGAACTAACGCACTTCTCAATGCCGACCAAGACGGACGTGGACCGCTTCCGGCAGAACGGGCACCGGTTCTTCTGAGCGCCGGGGCGGCCCAATCCCCGCACCCGCTTACCCCACGCTGTTGTACACTCCTTACGTCGGCGCCGACGCGCCGCACACGTGCAAGGAGCAACACATGATCACTGGGGTTCACGCGCTGGTATACACCAAGGACCCCGACGGGGCGAGGAAGCTTTTCCGGGACGTTCTGAAGTTCGACGCCCTGGATATCGGCCGCGGCTGGCTGATCTTCCGGCTCCCGCCCGCGGAGATGGCGTGTCATCCGGCGGAAGATTCGAACGCGGGCACGCAGGAGCTGTGGCTGATGTGCGACGACATCACCCGCACGCTCGCCGACCTCACCGCCGCGAATGTGCCCGTCAAGGGCCCGGCGATCGATCGCGGGTGGGGACTGGTCTCGGGCTTTGTCCTGCCGGGAGGCGAGACCATGCACCTGTACCAGCCCAAGCACGCGACCAATTTGGCGCCCCAGTAGCTGGCCACACCAGCGGCCGGGAGACGCATCCCGTATTGTTCCGTTCCGTCGCTGGGACGGCGGTTCGCGGGACTCACCAAGACATACCGCGCGTGCCTCATTCATAAACTGGTTGTCATGTTCTCAACCCCAGCAATCGCCATATCTCTGTTTATCTTGGCCGTCGTGAAGCCGCCGATCTACCTGATCTTTATCTACTCATTCAAATATCGAGTGAACAGCATGACGCCGATGAGCCTCCGCCACGCTTGGAGGATAACGGGCGTGCGTGCGATCCTGGGCCCCGCATTCCTCGTAGTGCACTATGTGGTCCTCAAACTCTCTGGAGTGGCGGATCTGTGGCCATTCCTGATGATCGAGCGCGCGGGCGCCTGGCTGGTCGTGGGGATTATCATGGCCCCCCTCCAAGGGCGCCGACTCGCCGGTTGGACAGTCGGAGGACTCTTCATCGACGCCGTGTTCGACGCAGTGATTTACGCGACCCTCGATGGGAGTTTCACGACAGCGTCCATCATCATCTTCGCGGCGGCAAGTGTTCTTAGCCTGCTGCTGGTTCCGCTGCATCGGTTCGGTCGGCGATCCTCCCTTCGCGATCGCTTCGCTCCCAATCGGTGCCGGTCGTGCGGCTACAACCTCGAGGGCAATCTGTCGGGCGTCTGCCCTGAATGCGGGCGCGCCATCGCACGGTCAAAAGATGATCTCAACCCCCCGGCAGATGCCCCGCCGCCTGCCAGTGCTTGATCGCCTCGATCGGCCACGCGAGCATGATGACGTTCAAGGTCAGGTTATCCTTGATGGTCACCAGCAGGATGATTTCGAAGGCGAGGAAGAGCAGCAGCGTTCCCTTCATCTTCAGCCGCTGGGCGATGAAGAAGCCCAGGGCACAGAAGAGGACATCGCACGCCGCGTTGGTCACGCTGTCCCCCATGTAGTCCAGGGACATGGTGACGGTGCGGTAGCGCTCGATGATGTACGTGGAGTTCTCGGCGATCTCCCAGATGGACGCGGCGAGCACCGCGAGCGCCAGTCGCCACCAGAATGTGAAGCGTCCCGCCGCCGCCGGCCATCGGCGCGGGAAGAGGCGATCACCCAGCCACGAGAAGAGGCACCAGAAGAGCAGGCCGTGGGAGATGTGGGAGATCGTGTACGGGTCGGCGACGTGCTGGGAGCAGTGGCTGGACCAGACGTCGGATTTCCACAGTTCCCACGAGCCGCAGGCGCACCACCAGACGCGGCCCTCCCAGCGCAGCACGGCGATGGTGGCGGCGAGAGTGAGCAGGATCGCGATAACCGGGGCGCGGACCGCGTGGGGAGTGGGGTAGGACGCCATGCGCGGACCAGCGTACCCAATCGCGCCGCGGCGTGCGGGAAAAGAAAAACGGCCCGGTCAGGGTGACCGGGCCGTCGATCGATTCAGTTGAACTGCCGCGCCAACTCAGTCGTTGGTCGTGTGCTGTTCGTCGCGTTCCTGGAGGATCGCCGCCTGGGCGGCCGCGAGGCGGGCGATGGGCACGCGGAAGGGAGAGCAGGAGACGTAGTCCAGCCCCGCGGTGTGGAAGAAGTGGACGCTCTTGGGATCACCGCCGTGCTCCCCGCACACGCCGACCTTCAGGTCGGCCTTGGTGCTGCGGCCGCGGGTGGTGCCCATCTCGACCAGCTGGCCCACGCCGCCGATGTCGATGGTCTGGAAGGGGTCGGCCGAGAGCAGGTCCCGGCGGAGGTAGTCGGGCAGGAAGGTGTTGATGTCGTCCCGGGAGAAGCCGAACGTCATCTGGGTCAGGTCGTTGGTGCCGAAGGAGAAGAAGTCGGCGGCCTCGGCGATCTCGTTGGCGGTGACCGCCGCACGCGGGATCTCGATCATGGTGCCGATCTTGATGTCCAGGCGGTTCTTGAACTCCTGCTCGGTGCGGACCTGGGCGATGGTGGCCTCGACCTCGGCGCGGAGGGCGGCGAGTTCCTTCTTGGTGCCCACCAGCGGGATCATGATCTCGGGCAGGGCCTTGATGTTGCTGCGGAGGCAGTCGATGGTCGCCTCCACGATGGCCCGGACCTGCATCGACAGGATCTCGGGGTAGGTGACGCACAGGCGGCACCCGCGGTGGCCGAGCATGGGGTTCATCTCGTGCAGCTGGTTGACGCGCTGCTTGACCTTCTCCGCCGGGATCTTGAGCGCCTTGGCCATCAGCCCCTGCGTCTCGTCGTCCTGGGGGAGGAACTCGTGCAGCGGGGGATCGATCAGGCGGATCGTGACCGGCAGGCCCTTCATCGCCTTGAAGATCCCCACGAAGTCGTCGCGCTGGTAGGGCAGGAGCTTGTCCAGCGCCTTCACGCGGGCGTCGACCGTCTCGGCGAGGATCATCTCGCGCATCGCCTTGATGCGGTCGCCCTCGAAGAACATGTGCTCGGTGCGGCACAGGCCAATGCCTTCGGCTCCGAAATCACGCGCCCGCTGGGCGTCCTCGGGCGTGTCGGCGTTGGTGCGGACCTGCAGGCGGCGGTACTTGTCGGACCACTTCATGACCTGCAGGAAGTCGCCGGAGATCTTGTCGGGCACGCGGCGGGCGACCTCCCCCACCATCACCTCGCCGGTGAAGCCGTCGATCGAGATGAAATCGTCCCGGCCGTAGGTCTTGTTGCCGACCTTCATCGTGCCCTTGTGCTCGTCGATGTGGACTTCGCCCGCGCCGACCACGCAGCACTTGCCCCAGCCGCACGCGACCACGGCCGCGTGGGAGGTGCGGCCGCCGGTGGCGGTCAGGATGCCCGCGGCGACGTGCATGCCTTCCACGTCCTCGGGGCTGGTCTCTTCACGCACCAGGATGACGCGCTCACCTTTGAGGGCACGCTTGACGGCCTCGTCGGCCGTGAAGGCCGGCTTGCCGATCGCCGCGCCGGGGGAGGCGGGGATGCCGCGGGTGAGCACCTCGGCCTTGCGCTTGGCGACGGGATCGAACGAGGGGAGCAGGAGCTGGGTGAGATCGCCCGCGGGGATGCGGAGCAGGGCGGTCTTCTCGTCGATCAGCTTTTCCTTGACCATGTCGCAGGCGATGCGGACGGCGGCCGTGCCGTTGCGCTTGCCGCTGCGGGTCTGGAGCATGAAGAGCGTGCCACGCTCGATGGTGAACTCGATGTCCTGCATTTCCTTGTAGTGACGCTCGAGCTTGGCCTTGATGTCGATGAGCTGCCCGTAGACCTTCTTGTTCCACTTGGGCATCTCGGAGACGTGCTGGGGCGTGCGGATGCCGGCGACGACGTCCTCGCCCTGGGCGTTGATCAGGAATTCCCCGTAGAACTCGTTCTCGCCCGTCGCGTTGTTGCGGGTGAAGGCGACGCCCGTGCCCGAATCGACGCCCATGTTGCCGTAGACCATCGACTGCACGTTGACCGCCGTGCCGTTGAGGCCGCGGATGTTCTCGATGCGGCGATACTTGACGGCCTTGTCGCTGTTCCAGCTCTTGAACACGGCCTGGATCGCCAGCTCCAGCTGCTTGAATGGGTTCTGCGGGAAGACTTCGCCCACGTAGCGCTGGTACACGGCCTTGTAGGCCTCGCACACCTCGATCATGCCCTCGGCGGGCACGTCGGTGTCGGACTTGGCGTGGTACTTGGCCTTGATCTTGGAGAGCTCTTCATCGAAGAGCTTGTGGTCGACGCCCATGACGACGTCACCGAACATGTCGATCAGGCGGCGGTAGGCGTCGTAGGCGAAGCGGACGTTGTTGGTCGCGTTCGCCAGACCGGTGACGGCGGCGTCGGTCAGGCCCAGGTTGAGGATGGTGTTCATCATCCCAGGCATGGAGACCGCGGCGCCCGAGCGGACGGAGACCAGCAGGGGGTTGTCGTTGCTGCCGAACTTCTTGCCCAGCTCCTTCTCGAGCGTGGCGATGTTCTTGTTGACCTCGTTCATGAGGCCGTAGGGGAGCTGCTCCCCGTTCTTGTAGTAGGCGGCGCACGTGTCGGTGGTGATGGTGAAGCCGGGGGGGACGGGCAGGCCGATCGAGGTCATCTCGGCGAGGTTGGCGCCCTTGCCGCCCAGGAGCACCTTCATGCGGCCGTCGCCCTCGCAGAGGGTCTTGCCGAAGTAGTAGACCATCTTGCCGGGCTTGGGCTTGTGGCTCGACGGCTTGTAGGGCGCCGCCGGGGCGGAGGAGACGACGGCGGTCTTGCGGGCGACCTTTTTGATCGCCTTCTTGGAGACCGACCCCGCCGCGTGCTGCTTCAGGGCCACGAGCGCCTTGCTGGAGACCTTCTTGCTCATAACAATGCCTACCTCTTGCGTAAACGCTCCGGACCGGGCAGAGCCGATCGCGGAACTGGCTCAACATGAGCTTTCAAAACGGGATCCAGCGCGGCTGGACGTCCCAAAAGCTCAAACAGGGGGAAGATCTTAGGAACGTCGAGATATTGAAGCGAGTATCGGAGCCTTTCACGGTAAATTCCCCTCTCGGATCCCCTTCACAATCCAAACAATCAACAAACAAACCGGCGACGGCCGCCCCGCGTGAACCTGGTGAACCCCGTACATCTGCCCTGGACCCCCGCTCAAGCCTGGTCCGCCTGGCCCCAGGATATCCCATTGATCGGGTTGTGTTCGCATTCCGCGCCCGGCTGGGGGGCTGGTGGAGGCGGCCGCTGGTCGATCCTGGCTCGCCCCTCGGAGGCGACGGAGCGAGTTCCGAATCAGGTGCTGACGAGCCGCCCGCGGGAAGACCGAGGGGGCGGGCAGCCGCCCTTTGCCGGCGGGTGGATCGGGTGGCTCGCCTACGAGCAGGGGTCGGCGTGGGAGCCCGCGGCGAAGGGCAGAGGCTCCCCGGGGCGGACGAGCGACTCATTTCCGGCGCCCGTCAGCCGGTGGTATCGGTGTGACGATGCGCTGATGTTCGATCACGGCGCGGGCACGTGGTGGGCGGGGGGGAAGCCTCCGATCGAGGCCATGACGCGACGCCTCGCCGGCGCGAGCGAGACGCCGCGGGCGTTTTCCGCCGGTCCGCTGCGCAGCGCGATGGGGCGGCTCGCCTACGAGGACGCGGTGCGGCGAGGGATTGGGTACATCCGCGCGGGGGATGTCTATCAGGTCAACCTGGCCCACGAACTCACGGGCACGTTCGAGGGAAGCTCGCGGGCGGCCTTCGCGGCGATGAGCCTCGCCGCAGCGCCGGCGATGGGGGCGTACTTCGAGGCCGGCGAGCGCGGCGGTGGGCGGTCGGCGATCCTCTCGGCGAGCCCGGAGATGTTCCTGGACTACTCCCCTCGCACGGGACGGGTCTCCACGCGGCCGATGAAGGGGACGCGGCCGGGCGGCGGGAGCGAGGCGGAGCTGCGAGCGGCGAGCAAGGACCGGGCGGAACTGAACATGATCATCGACCTGATGCGCAACGACCTGGGGCGGGTGTGCGAGCTGGGGTCGGTGCGTGTGGACGAGCCGCGCTCGATCGAGCGGCACGGGGGGGCCTCGAGCGATGCGGCGGTGCTGCAGGCGACGGGCACGGTGTCGGGTCAGCTTCGCGCGGGGGCGAGCGTGGAGGACCTGCTGCGGGCGACGTTCCCGGGCGGGTCGGTGACCGGCGCGCCCAAGATCCGGGCGATGCAGATCATCGAGGAGCTCGAGCCCTCCCCTCGCGGCGTGTACTGCGGGGCGATCGGGTTCGTGTCCGACTCCGGCGAAGCCCAGTTCAGCATCGCCATCCGCACCGCGGTGATCCACGGCAAGGCGGCGCCCGGCGGACTGGACCGCTTCGCGAAAAGGGCGAGGCTGAGCTACCGCGTGGGCGCGGGGATCGTCGCCGAGAGCGAGCCGGGGGCGGAGTGGGAGGAGACGCTGGTGAAGGCGAGGGCGGTGCGGGCACTGGGCCGGGTTGCGGACGATGCACCGCCAGCGCGCGGGGAGGAGTCAGCGTGATGAACGGGTCGAAGCAGGACGGCCCGGGGCCGCGCGTGCGTACGGATGTCGTGGACGTGTACGTGTTCCGCCGCCGGGAGGGGCGCGTGGAGTTTCTGCAGCTTCGTCGCGTGGGGGAGCCGCTGGGCGGAACGTGGCAGCCGATCATGGGACACGTGCACGAAGGCGAGACCGCGACCGACGCGGCGGTTCGCGAGCTTCAAGAAGAGGCCGGCATGCGCGCCAGGGAAGTAGGCGTGGACGTCGTCGGGCTGTGGGCCCTGGACCAGGTGCACCCATACTTCATCGCGCGGCTGGACGTCGTCATGATGTCCCCGCGGTTTGCGTGCGAGGTCTCCGCATTGTGGGAGCCAGCGCTGAATGATGAGCACGACGCGGCGCGTTGGGTGGATGTCGACGACGTGCCGTGGGCTTTCATGTGGCCCGGGCAGATGGGCGCGATCGACGAGATCCTGCGGTGCATCGTGCCCGAAGACTCGCTCTCACGCTCGCACCTGCGGATCGTGTGATTGCACCCGTTCAGCGGGCAGGGACGCTGGGCCGCGCGGCGGGCAGACTTGCGGGCGGAGCCGTGTGAACCAGCGTCGCCGCATGCCGAATCCCCCGCGCGATCCCCGCCGCATCAATCCCCGCCTCGGCGAGCTGGCGAGTGCGCGAATCCTGGAGGATCCAGTGGTCGGGGAGGCCCAGGCGGACGATGCGGGAGGTATCGAGGGACATCTCCTGCGCGGCGTCCACCACGGCGGAGCCGAAGCCGCCGACGATGCTGTGGTCCTCGACGGTGACGATGGGGATGCCGCGGGTGATGAGTTCGCGGATCAGCGCCGCGTCCACGGGCTTGGCGAAGCGCGCGTCGTAGACGCTGACGCGGTACTCGGCGGCGAGGTCGCTGGCCGCCTTGATCGCGTCGATCGCCGGGGTGCCGAAGGCAAGCACGGCGACCATGGGGTCGGGTGAGGATCCATCTCCGCTCC
Source organism: Phycisphaerales bacterium (assembly GCA_044226385.1). GTDB lineage: Bacteria > Planctomycetota > Phycisphaerae > Phycisphaerales > UBA1924 > JAEUJB01. The sequence continues at coordinate 350,620 of JBGAHA010000003.1, read as the reverse complement.
GCGGCGCAGCGCCGTGGATCAGCCGGGCCTTGCCGAGCTCGAAGGGCGGGCAGGGGCTTGCGGCGAGGGCGGGGGAGACCACATCACGCGGGTAGCGGAGGCTGGAGAGGCCCGCGTCGTAGGTTCGCATGAATTCCAGGGCGGCGAGCATCGAGGGCTCATCGATCGCCGCGGTGATCACCGCGCCCGGCAGCGTGCGCAGCAGCGCGGTATCGCAGAAGCCGTGATGCACCGCGCCGTCCCCGCCCACGAGCCCTGCGCGGTCCATGCACAGCCGCACGGGCAGTCCCTGGAGCGCGGCTTCCTGGAAGGCCTGGTCGAAGGCTCGCTGGAAGAACGTGCAGTAAACGGCGAGGAAGGGTTTGAAGCCCGTCTTGGCGAGCCCGGCCATCATGTCGAAGGCGTGGCTCTCGCAGATGCCCACGTCCCATGAGCGGTCGGGGAACTTGGGGAGCACCTTGTTGATGCCGGTGCCATCGGGCATCGCGGCGGTGCAGGCGACGACCTTGGGATCGCGCTGCATCATGTCGATCATCGCGTCGGCGAGCGCGGTGGTGAAGGAGCGTCCCTCGGACTTGATCTCCACGCGGCACCCTTCGGCCTGGAGGGCGGCGAGGGGATTGGTGACGGCGGCCGGAGTCGTCGTCGCGCCCGCGGGCGTTTCGGTGGCGCGTTCGGTCTCGGGGTCACCATCATCCAGCAGGCGGAACGCGCCCGGAGAATGGAAGCGGCTCGCATCCTTCTCGGCGAACTCGTACCCCTTGCCCTTGACGGTCTTGACGTGCAGGACCATGGGGCGATCGATATCCCGGGCTTCCCCGAGGAACTCGATGAGCTGGGGGAGGTCGTGGCCGTCGATGGGTCCGACGCTCAGCAGGCCGAAATGCTCGAACCAGCCGCCCGCGGCGCTGCCCGCGCCCTCCCCCACCATCGCCTTGGTCATCTCACCCATGCGGTGATACGCGCCGATGAGCGACTCACCGCCGGGGACGTTCTCCAGGATCTTGCGGGCGGACTTCTTGAAATCACCGTAGCGGTGGCTGAGACGGACGCGATCAAAGTACTGGGAGACCGCGCCCTGCGGGGCGCTGATCGACATGCCGTTGTCGTTGAGGATCACCAGGAACTGGCGCTTGAGCGTGCCGGCGTTGTTGAGGCCTTCCATCGCGACGCCGTTGACGATCGAGGCGTCGCCGATGAGGGAGACCACACGGCGACCGGCGGGCCGGGCGCCGGGGACGAAGGAATCACCGTTGAGCACGTCCCCGCGAGCAAGGCCGACCGCGCTGGAGATCGCCGTGCCCGCGTGGCCCACGCGGAAGAGGTCGTACGGAGATTCCGACGGTTCGGGGAAGCCCGACATGCCCTCCCGGGTGCGGAGCTTGCCCAGCAGGCCTAGGCGGCCGGTGATGAGCTTGTGCGGATAGCACTGGTGGCCGACGTCGAAGACCAGGCGGTCGTGCAGGAAGTCAAAGACGTAGTGCAGGGCGAGGGTGAGCTCGACCACGCCCAGGTTGGGGGCGAGGTGTCCGCCGGACCTCGAGATCTGCCCGACGATGGCCTCGCGGATTTCCTGGGCGAGTGCGGGAAGCTCCGAGACGGGGAGCTTGCGGAGATCGTGGGGTGAAAAGGAATTGGTGAGGATGGGCAAGGTGGGGCTCGGTTTTCAGGATTTCTTGAAAACAGTGTAGGTCAAAGGAGCGGGGCTCGCACAGCGGCACAGCGGCACAGCGGCACAGCGGCACAGCGGCACAGCGGCACAGCGGCACAGCGGCACAGCGGCACAGCGGCACAGCGGCACAGCGGCACAGCGGAGAATCGTACTGGGCGCGAAGGCGTCGGGTTCAACGGGAGATCGCGGAAATTCCTGCGCGGCCGCGAGAGGGAATGAACCTCTCAGGTTCCGCTGCGGCAGAGGCCGGGAATATGATCGCGCCGTGGCAACGCCTTCGGCATCCCGCCCTCGCCCCACCATCGCCGTCACGCTCGGCGACCCGCTGGGTATCGGACCCGAAGTGATTGTCAAAGCCCTCGCCGACCGAGAACTCCGCCGCTCGGCGCGGTTCCGAATCTATGGCCTGGAAAGCTCCCTCGCCCGCGCCGCGCAGGAGGCCGGGATCGAGCCGTTCTGGTGGCGGGTCGATCATGAATCCCCCCTTGCCGAAACCACCGTGGCGCACGACGTCGTGGTGATGGATTGGGAACGCCGGCCGGGCGAGTTTGGATTCGATCGCCTTGCCCACGCTCCTAACCGCCTCGCCGGTGAGCTTTCGTTCGTCTTCTGCGACGCGGCGATCGCGGCGGCGAAGCGGCCCGCGGGGGATCGCCTGCGCGTCGACGCCATCGTGACGGGGCCCATCTGCAAGCAGTCGTGGGCGATGGCGGGCTTTGGACGCTTCCCCGGTCACACCGAGCTGCTCGCCACACGCTTCGCGGCCCGGCGAAGCGCGATGATGTTCGTCTCTCCCAAGCTCAACGTCGTCCTGGCGACGGTGCACCTGCCCCTGATGGAGATCCGGGACATCTTCACGATCGGCGTGGTATTTGACGCCATCGACCTGGGCAACGAGGCGATGAAGAAGCTGGGCGTCGCGCGACCCAAGATCGCGGTGTGCGGACTGAACCCGCACGCGGGGGAGGGCGGGCTGCTGGGGGATGAGGAGACTCGGATCATCGAGCCGGCGATCAAGGTCGCCAACGACTCGGGGATCGACGCCCGCGGCCCGTTTCCGGGTGACACGATTTTCCTTTCGGCGGTGAAGGGGGAGTGGGACCTGGTGGTGGCGATGTACCACGATCAGGGGCTGATCCCCGTCAAGCTGCTGGACCGGGACCGGGCGGTGAACGTGACGCTGGGACTGCCGAGCGTGAGGACAAGCCCGGATCACGGCACGGCGTTCGATATCGCGGGGAAGAACAGGGCGGATGCGGGGAGCATGCAGGCGGCGATGGAACTGGCGAGGCGGATGGCTGGACCAGAACCCAAGAACGGGACCTGACACATCGCGCGGCTGGAATACCACGTCATCCCATGCTCGGAATGAAAGAGAGTGAGGCTCGATGAAGCAGCGTGCGCCCCTCAGCGTGGTGGTGAATTGAGGGTTGTCCGCAGCAGCTGGAGCTGGTGACGCGCCTGAAGGACGGAGTACGCGCAGGCGGCGGCGAGCAGGGTGATCGAGAGGGTCTGGACCTGCTCGGTGAATTCCATCGATGCATAGACGTTCGACCGAAGCCGGTGCATCGACGGATCGCTGCCGCTCGCGGAGTTGAACAATTGATTCATGATATCTCTGCCGAGCGTGATCCAGAGCGTCGTAGGGACAACGCCGAGAGAGAGCACAAGGGTGATCCATCGAAGTCGCTGTGCGACCCGCGGCAAGCCGATGGATTGGCACAGGCTCCCGAAGACCCGCCCGGAAACGTTCACCCAGCACACCGCGAGAATCACCAGCGACGCTTCGAGCATCGTCGAGAAATATCCCTTCAACGGAGCGTTGAGCAGCGACATGAGCGGCAGAGAGCGATCGAAGAAGCGGCTCGCATCGAGCGTTGCCGCGATCACAACCGTGATTCCGAGTCGAAGCGACCATCGGGCAGTGGCGGTTGCTTCGGCGCAGAGGAGCACGCGGCGCTGCCCTATGAACGCTGCGCAGGCGATCACCACGATGAGCCATGCGCGATTCGACACAATGGACATCGTCCCGTTCTGCGATGCGGTATGGAATATCCAGGGAGACGCCCATGCAAGCACCCACAGCGGGATCGCCCAGGAGAGGATGAACAGGCCTGAGGATGCGGTATAGATCCACGCCTCGCTGCCGGTTGGGAGCGCTCGTTGGGAGCCGCACTCAGGGCACGCGATCACGGGCGAAAGGCCGTGACGCGCATAGCCGCAGTTGAGACACGGGAGCGTCAAGGATGCGGCCCCGGAAGCGTGGGATTCCATCGCCGCAGTATACCGTGGAGGCGAAGAAAAACGTGCCATAATGAAAACCGGCGGCCATCGGGCCGCCGGTGCGAGGTGCTTGCTGAAGATCGAGCGTGACGGGGTCAGTTGTCCTGGGACAGGATGATCACCGTGTACGGCCCGATGCCCACATTGCCGTTGTACGAGAGGCCGTCCTTGGCGCCGGCGTTCGCCGTGGTGTCGTAGGCGTTGGTATTCGCAAAGCCCGCGTCGTAGCCGTTCCAGTCGGAGTTGAACCGGACCTTCCAGGTTCCGCCGCGGGGGAAGCCGATGTTGTAGCTGCCGTACGAGGTGTTGGCGAAGTTGGCGACGATCACCACGTCGTCCTTGGCGCCGCCGTTCTCCCAGCGGTGGTAGGCGACGACCTTGTTGGTGTCGTTGATGTGGAAGACGTTGACGTTTCCGCCGCGCAGGCCGCGGGTGGTGTCGTACCAGTTGCGGCGCAGGCGGATCATGTCCCGGTACATCGTCTGGATGCCGGCGTAGGTGGTCAGCTTGGTCCAGTCGACGGGATCGGAGTCGGCGAAGAAGCCGTCCTCAAGCACTTCCTGGCCTTGGAAGATCATGGGGATGCCCGGGGCGGTGAGCGCGATCGCCGCGCCCAGGGTGGACCGCTTCTTGGAGTACCAGCTGCTCGCGTTGCCGGGCCAGATCTCCTCGGGGACGCGGCTATGGCCGTTGGCGACCTCATCGTGCGACTCGGTATAGATGACGCGCTGGTTGGCGTTGCCGTTGTAATTGTGGGTGATCGCGTCACGCACCGAGTACATGTTGCGGGAGGAGTCGCTCCCTGTGATCACCGCGTCCCGGATGGGATGCACGAAGGCGGCGTCCCACTGGGAATCGAACCCCGCGCCGCCGGCGCCGGTGGTCTTGGTGAGCCATTCGTTGTTCTGGAGGTCCTCGGCGATGGAGATCTTCCAGCCCTGGTAGGTGTTGACCTCGTTGTTGACGTACTGCATGAGGGACCAGCCGTCGGGGATGTCGGTCCCCGTGCCGTTGCTGGTGTTGCGGATGTTGCAGGTCGAGTCCCAGCGCAGGCCGTCGGCGCGGTATTCCTGGAGCCACGTCATGCAGTTGTCGCGGATGTAGCCGCGGACCTCGTTGCGGCCGTAATCGGGACGGGTATCGCCCCAAGGCGTGCTCGCCCGGTAATCGTTGTAGAAGAAGATGCCGCCGTAGGAGCCCGAGTACCAGCCGTCGTAGCGCCAGGTGTCCAGGTCGCTGGGTCCCCAGTGGTTGTGGACGACGTCCTGCACGACGGCGATGCCGCGGGCGTGGCACTCGTTGATGAACCGCTTGTACTCGTTGATGCCGCCGTAGATGCCCTCGACGGCGAAGGGATGGGCGGGGTTGTACCCCCAGGAGAAGTCCCCGGCGAACTCGGCGACGGGAAGGACTTCAACGGCGTTGATGCCCAGGGCCTGGATCTGGTCCAGGCGCGAGATGGCGCTGTTGAACGAGCCGGGGGAACCGCCCGCGGCGTCGTTGAAGGTCCCGATGTGCATCTCGTAGAGCACCATCTGGTTCCACGCGGGCGTCGCGTAGGCGGGTGACTTGGCCCGGCCGGTCACGGCGACGTCGTCGATCGCGACGCCGTCGGAGGAGAGCGGGGAGTTGTCGTATTCCTGCCAGCGGATCTGGAAGGTGGATCCAGGCGTGAAGCCCGCGGCGGCCGCGGCGGCGGAGAGGTCCACCACGCGCGTGGTGAACGACGCCCCGATCGCGGGGTAGGAATCGACCTTCGTCCACGTCGCGCCGGTGTTGGAGATGAACACGCCGTCGGTGGTATCGGTCTCGTCCCCGACGTTGCGCACCTTGTAGCTGAGGCTGAGGGAGCCGTAGCTGGTCGCGTTGAGGGTCAACGTGAGCCGGGAAGTCTGGTAGGTGCTCGAGGCGCTGCTGTCGAAGGTGCAGCCACGAGTGCCGGCCGCCTTGTAAGTCGTGGAAGTCTGGACGCGGTAGGTGCTGACGCCGCTGACGGTCCAGGGGGAGGGGATGGTGGTGTACTCAAAGCCGTCGGTGAACAGGTTCACTGTGGGCCCGTACACGGACCAGTCGAACGTGTCCCCGCGGATGATCGAGTTGCCGACGGAGCTGGTGAGCTGCCGGGCCCGCGGGTCGTTCTTCCAGACGGCGCTGCCGTTGGTGATGATGAACTTGTACTCCTGGCCTTCCCCCGCGCCGGGGACATCGACCGACCACCACCCCGAGCCTTCGGAGGCGAGGGGGTTGAGCGTGGTGGACCAGGAGTTGAAGGTGCCGGTGACCTTGACGGCGGTGGCGTTGGGGGCCCAGGTTCGAAAGGTGGTGCCGCCCGTATAGGGGATGGCGCCGACGCCGGGCTTGGTCGATGGGACCTGTGCCAGGGCGATGGGCGCGAGCAGGAACAGTCCGGCGAGCGCGGAGAATGCGGACGAGCGAGCGCGAATTGTCATGGGATGCGTTTCTCCAGAAGGGATCACACCAGGCGCGGCAAACGCATCACGCACGCGCGGGGCAGGGCCAAGAACCGGAGGAAGGCTACACGATCTCGCCGGCGCTTTGCAAGCGCTTTCTCACGGGCTTTTTCGCACTTTTTGATCGCGCAAGATTCACGTGCTTCAAGGCGCTTCCCACCTCTGAGAACCTCTCGGCGGGGTGCACGATGCAGAATGATCAAATCACTCGTGTGCGCACGAGGCTTACCCTCTGCATTCCCTTCCCTCCCCCATCCCTCTTTACCGTTCTCGCGCGCAAGGATCTCCGATGCCCTCCGATACCAAAGAATGGTTCGATGCACCCGATCCCAAGACCGGGGATGTGGGCCTGCGCTTCAAGTGCACCATGTGCGGAAACTGCTGCACGGGGCCGGAGGGGTATGTTCTGGTCACGGGCGACGAGATCGCCGGCCTCGCGCGACGGTTCTCCATGACCAGCGAAGCGTTCATCGCCCGCTACACCCACATGACCGATCCGGGCCGCTCCCTCACTGAAAAGGAAACCGAGTTCGGCCGGGACTGCATCTTCCTTGACCGGGAGACCATCCCCGGCAAGGCCGTCTGCGGCGTGTATGAAGATCGCCCCGCCCAGTGCCGAACCTGGCCTTTCTGGAAATCCGTCCTCGCCAGCCGCCGCGCGTGGGAGCAGTTCAAACGCCGCTGCCCCGGGATGGGACACGGACCCACCTATACGCCCGTCCAGATCAGGGTTCTGCGGGACGTGGTAGAAATGTGAAGCGGCTGCCTGGCGCGTTTGTGCTGTCACGGAACGGGCTGCCGAGTCCGCACCAGACTGATCTGGATCAGTGCGACAAAAAACTTTATGGGCGGCCCCAACTGCACTTGTTTGGTAGGTGGACGGTGTGGTATCGTTCCCTTATGAGCACCGCCACAAGCAACAAACCAGCCGCGTTCCAGATGCCACCCCTTTCTCCCGAGCACATGGCGACCCAGAAGGTTGCCCAGCGTCTTGTCGAGCTCTGTTCGGCGGGAAAGAACCTTGAAGCCATTCAAGAGCTCTATGCCGACAACGCGCGGCACATCGAAGTAATGGATGGCCCGGGGTGTCCTCGCGTCAGCGAGGGGAAGGCGAATCTGCTGCAGAAGGCCGAGCATTTCGCCCGGACCACGACGATCCACGGCGCCTCGTGCGGGAAGCCGATTGTCAACGGGGATCAGTTCATCGTGCCCATGACGCTGGATTGCACCGCCTCGGAAGGCCCCATGGCCAACCAGCGCATGACCTTGTCAGAGTCCGCCCTGTATACCGTGAAAAACGGCAAGATTACCGAGGGCAAATTCTTCTATTCCTGCGGGATGTGACGTGGAGCGTCGCCGGCGCAGGTCGGGCGGGCAAACGTTCACGGGATCGGACAATCACGGACAATGGAGGGGGAACCACGCCGGTTCCCGCCCCTGTCCATGCGCGCCACCAGACCAGAACAGCTGACGAATACGCGTCCCGGGCTTGTCATCGCCCGCCGCAAAAGCCGATGCTTGAATATCCCAACCACGCTGTGGGGGCGACGTTGCGCGCTCAGGCTGGGACTGTCAGGAATCACGCACGGTGCAGCAGGATGCGGCGAAACAACTTCTGGAGCAGGCCCAGGCGGCCGGATCGGGGCCCGGGCTGGGCTCGTTGACCGACCAGATGCCGGCGTGGATGCCGCCCGCGGCGATCATGGTCGCCATCGGCGCCGTGGTGGTCGGCCTGATCGTCTGGCTCTTTGGTGGAAAGCTCATCAAGCCTGCCTTTGTCCTCATCGGCGGCGTGATTGGTTCGGCGCTGGGCGCGGTCTACACCCCCATGCTCACCCCCACCATCGCCGGCATCCCCGCCGCATACCCCGGCATGGCCGCCGGACTCATCGTGGGAATGCTCGCCGCGGGGCTGGTCTACCGCTTTGCCATGGCGTCCCTCGCCGCCGGCGTCGGCGGATCGGCGGCGGTGCTCGCCTGCGTCGTCACGCTTTCGTACTTCCCGGGGGCAATCCCCCCCACCGACGCCGTTACGCAGAAGGATGGCCGGGCGGTCATCACCGCCGACGGCACCGATACCGACCTGCGCCAGCAGGTGGAGTCCCAGGTCCGGGATTGGTCGGGCCGGCTCAAGGATGCCGCGCAGAAGTACAAGGACGCGAGCGTCCTCGCCCAGGCGGGCGCTCCGCCCGCGCCGGGAGCCACGCCCGCCGGTCTGGATGACGCCGACAAGGAACGGATCGAGGCCGCCAAGCGGACGGCGCAGGCGATCTCCGACCACATCGCCGAGCGATGGCAGGCCCTGCCCGCCCGCACGCGACTCATCATCGCCGGTTCATGGATGGCGGGAGCGATGGGCGGATTTCTTCTGGGATTGCTGCTCCCCAGCAAGGCCGCCGCGGCGGTGAGTTCTCTCGCCGGCGCGGCGATGCTGCTCGCGGGGGCGACGTCCCTCGCCGACCACTACACCACGCTGGGGCCACAGATTTCGGGCGTGAGCGCCATGGGGTGGCTGGGGGCGTGGATGGCGCTGTCGGCAATCGGGCTGTTCTTCCAGTCCCGCGGCAAGAAGCGCCCCGCGCCCGCCGCGGAAGCGCCGCCCCGGTAGATTCAACCTGGGTCACGAGCGGCGGCGGCTCATGGCGCGGGCGATCTCGCGGTCCGACTCACGCTTGGCGATGGTCTGGCGCTTGTCGTGGTCGGCCTTGCCCTGCGCCACGCCGATGAGCACCTTCGCAAAGCCGTTCTTAAAATAGAGCTTGAGGGGGACGAGGGTCATGCCCTTGAGTTCGATCGCCTTCTGGAGCTTGCGGATCTCCCGCCGATGGGCGAGGAGGCGGCGGCCGCGGCCGCGGGTGTGCTGCATCGCCCCGGCGGGCCCGTAGTGCTCGATGGTGGTCTGGTACATGATCAGCTGCGGAGGTTCTCCCTCGACGCGGCAGAATCCCTCCCCGATGGAGATGTTGCCCTGCCGCACGCTCTTGACCTCGCTGCCGTGCAGGGCGATGCCGCACTCAAGGGTGTCGAGGATGTGGTAGTTGAACCGCGCCTTGCGGTTCTCGATCATGCGGTCTTCGGAAGATGTATCTCGTTTGGCCATAAGAGCGGGAAAGGGTACGCGGACGGGAATGCTCGCACGGGAGGCCCGCGGCGTCGAAATGTCCCGGGGGCGGCAAACGCCGCGTCCATCCCCGCGCCCGGCGGTGGTAACCTTGTGTTATGGAACTTTCACTGGTCGGAAAACGGGCGCTGGTGTGCGGTTCGACGGCGGGGATCGGCAAGGCCTCGGCGATCGAGCTCGCCCGCCTGGGGGCGACGGTCACCCTCGCCGCCCGCAACGCCGAAAAGCTCCAGGCAACCCTCGCGGAGCTTCCCACGCCGGCGTCTCAGCTCCACGGCTCCCTTGTGGTCGATATCGCGGACGCTGGGAGCGTGCAGGCGGCGGCGAAGGCGATCGAGGCGGGCCCGGTGATCCACATCCTCGTCAACAACACCGGCGGGCCGCCGGGCGGGACGATGCTCGACGCGACCGCCGAGCAGCTGCTCGCCGCGTTCCAGTCCCTCATGCTCTCGGCCCACGCGCTGACGCGGGCCTGCGTGCCCGGGATGAAAAAAGACTCCTACGGCCGCGTGATCAACATCTCCAGCACCAGCGTGAAGCAGCCCATCCCCGGGCTTGGCCTGAGCAACGCCGTCCGCGCCGCCGTCGCCAACTGGGCCAAGACGCTCTCGGTTGAGCTCGCGCCCTTCGGCATCACCGTCAACAACGTCCTTCCCGGATACACCGACACCGAGCGCCTGGCGCAGCTCTTCACGGGCCGCGCCGCGAAGGCGGGCAAGTCTTTGGAGCAGGTCACCACGGACGTCGTGGCGACCATCCCCGCGGGCCGGCTGGGCCGCGCTGACGAGATCGGCAGCGCCGTCGCCTTCCTCGCAACGCCCGCCGCGGCGTACATCAACGGCATCAACCTGCCCGTGGACGGGGGGCGACTCGGCTCGCTCTAATCGACTCCCTCGCGTCCTTGCACCTCAGCCCGAACCGCGCCCTGCATCCCGTGCCCGCCAGGACCTCCACCCTCATGCTTACCCTGCACAATTTCATCGACGGCGCGATGGTCAAGCCGCTGTCTCAGCGGTGGATGGACTCGGTCGAGCCGGCGACGGGCAAGGCGTGGGCGCAGGTGCCCGCCTCGGGCGCGGCGGAGATCGACGCGGCCGTCACGGCGGCCCAGAGAGCGTTCCCCGCGTGGGCGGCGACGCCCGCGAGCGAGCGATCACGCCTGCTCCTTCGCCTGGCCGATCTCATCGACGACAACCTGGATTCCCTCGCCGCGGCGGAGAGCATGGACGCGGGCAAGCCGCTCTCGGCCGCCCGGGCGCTGGATATCCCGCGTGCGGCGATCAACTTCCGCCACTTTGCCACGCTGATCCTGCACTCGGCGGGTGAGACGCACGAGTTCGACGGCGGCGGGCTTGCGGGTGGGATCTCGGCGCTCAACTACACCCTGCGCCGTCCGCGCGGCGTCGCGGGGTGCATTTCACCATGGAATCTGCCGCTGTACCTGCTCACGTGGAAGCTCGCCCCCGCGCTGGCGACGGGCAACACGGTCGTCGCCAAGCCCAGCGAAGTCACGCCCGTCACCGCCCACATGCTCGCCGAGCTCGCTCTGAAGGCAGGATTTCCCGCGGGCGTGCTCAACATCGTGCACGGAACCGGTCCGGAGGCGGGCGCGGCGCTGGTCGAGCATCCCGGCGTTCCCACCATCACCTTCACCGGCTCCACCGCTGTGGGGCGATGGATCGGGGAAACCTGCGGACGGCTGTTCAAGCGCGTGAGCCTCGAGCTTGGGGGCAAAAACCCGTTCATCGTCTTCGGGGACGCCGAGCTGGACGGCCCCGGGGGCGCGATCGAAACCGCGGCGAGGGCGGCCTTCAGCAACCAGGGCCAGATCTGCCTCTGCGGCTCACGCCTGCTGGTGCACGAATCGATCGTTGATCGCGTCGTGGAGGGCGTCGTCGCCAAGGCCCGGGCCATGATCATCGGCGATCCTTCAGAACCCCGGACCCAGTTCGGCGCCATCACCAGCCGAGCGCAGCTGGAAAAGATCGAGTCGATGGTCAACGAGGCTCGCTCCCTGGGGGGAACGGTCCTCTGCGGCGGAGCACGCGTCCCGGCGAATTCCCTCCCCACCCGCTGCCGCGAGGGGTTCTTCTATCCCCCGACCGTGATTACCGGCCTGGATGCGGCGTGCCGCATCGAGCAGGAAGAGATCTTCGGCCCCGTGGTCACGGTGCAGACTTTCTCCAGCGACGAGCAGGCTCTCACCCTGGCCAACGGCACACCGTACGGCCTCGCGGCGACGGTCTTCACGCGGGATGTCACCCGCGCTCATCGCATGGCTTCCCAGATCCAGAGCGGGATCGTGTGGGTGAACTGCTGGATGGTCCGGGACCTGCGCACGCCGTTTGGCGGCGTGAAGCAGAGCGGGGTGGGCCGAGAGGGCGGGCTTGAGGCGATGCGATTCTTCACCGAGCCCAAGAACGTCTGCCTGCGCGTGTGAGACGTTGTCCGTCACCCCGAGCTGCAAACACGAATCCGAGATCACCACCATGTCCAGCAACACCACCATCCGTTCCGAATCCGCCGCCGAGCCGCTGGGCCCCTACCCGCACGCTCGGCGCGCGGGCAACCTGCTTTTTCTGTCGGGCATTGGCCCGCGCAAGAAGGGGTCCAAGGACATCCCGGGCGCCACCGTCGACGCCGCGGGCACGCTGGTCGACTATTCGATCGAGGCGGAGATCCGCTCCTGCTTTGAGAACATCCGCGCGATCCTGGAATCCGCGGGCTCCAGCTGGGACCGCATCATCGACTGCGCCTGCTACCTCACCGACATGAAGCGTGACTGGCAGGCCTACAACAAGGTCTACGGAGAGTTCTTCCCTCCTGGACCCTCTCAGCCCACCAGGACCACCGTCGAGGTTTCCGCCCTGCCCACCGGCGGGAACACGCCGATCCACTTTGAAATCAAGGTGATCGCCGCGGTCGGCTCGGAAGCCTGATCCCGCAAGCAGGGTGGCCTCACTTCTTCGCCAGCGCTGCCGCGAAGAACGCCCCCACCGCGTCCTGCTCCCCTTGATCCGTGAACAGGACATCATTGTGATGGGCCTTGGAAACGATGAGGCGGGTCACCTCGGCGCCGCTGGATGTGGCCGCCTCCGCGAGGATCGCCGCGTGGCGCACATTCACGATCTCGTCGAGCTCTCCGTGCACGATGAGCATGGGCGTACCCTTGAGCTTTCGCGCCGAATCCACCGGGTTCAGATCACCGGAAAGCAGCAAGGGCCCCAGGATGGGAAGATGATCGGCGGCGACACCACGCCATGTCGAGAACGCGGAGACGGTGCACAGCGCCCGGATGCCCGGCCGCTCCGCCGCGAGCGCCGTCGCGAAGACGCCTCCCAGGCTCACACCCATCACGCCCACGCGGGCGGGGTCGATATCCCGGCGCGTGAGCAGGTAGTCCATCGCGGCGCGCGAGTCCTCCATGAGCTGCTCCCGCGTCAGCCCGCTCGCCGGGGCTGATTTGCCGTACCCGCGGTAATCAAAAATGAACACCGCCACGCCATGCTCCGGGAGGAACGAAGAAAAATCGATATGCCCGGAGACATTGCCCGCGTTGCCGTGGCAATGGAGCACCACGGGCCACGGCCCCGGCTCCTGAGGGCTTTTCGCCGGCGGGATGAACCAGCCGTGCAGCAGCCGCCCCTGCGGACCCGTGAAAGTCACGTCCTCAACGCCCAGAGGCGTTGGAAACGCTTCCCGTGAGGGAACATAGAACACGCGCGATTCCGCCCACGACATCCATCGCACCATCATCACCCCCAGTACCAGCAGGATCGGCCACACCACCAGACGCTTGCCGATCGCCAGGGCCCACCGGCGTGCTGGCGGATTCCCGTTCCCCTCGCCCTTCTTCATGCACGCAGTCTACCGGTCCGCAGACATCGGAGAGGCGCCTTCCGGGCGGGCGCTGGATGACGCGCCGGCTATCCTCTGGGCATGACACGAATCTGCCGCGCAGGCGGTGTGGAAATCGGCGCCGGACGACCCTTGGCGATCATCGCCGGGCCGTGCGTGCTTGAATCGCGGGACCTGGGGCTGGAGATCGGCGCGCGCGTCCGGGATGCCTGCGTTTCCGCGGGCTTTTCGTACATCTTCAAGGCGAGCTTCGACAAAGCCAACCGCTCGAGCATCAATTCAGCCCGCGGGCCGGGGCTTGAGCAGGGTCTGGCGTGGATCGCCGAGATCAGCTCACGGCTGGGTGTCCCGGCGACGACCGACATTCACGATCCTTCCCAGGCCGCTCCCGCCGCGGAGGTGATCGACCTGCTGCAGATCCCCGCGTTCCTGTGCCGGCAGACGGACCTGCTCATCGCCGCGGGCCAGGCCGCGGCGGCGAAGGGCCGCGGCGTCAACGTCAAGAAGGGTCAGTTCATGTCCCCGGGTGAGATGGGCGGCGCGGTGCGCAAGCTGTCGGAGGCGGGGTGCTCCAACGTCATGCTCACCGAGCGCGGCACGTTCTTCGGCTACGGCCGGCTGGTCAACGATTTCCTCGGTCTGGGTGACCTAATGGAGCTCAAGGCCGACGCGGGTCCGCCGCCGGTGTGCTTTGACTGCACGCACTCCACGCAGCTTCCGGGCGCCGGGGAACAGACCGGCGGGCGCCCCGACCGCGCCCCGCTCCTCGCCCGCGCCGCCGTCGCCGCGGGCGTGCACGCACTGTTCATCGAGACCCACCCCCAGCCCTCCTGCGCCATGAGCGACGCGAGCACCATGCTCCCCCTGGACACCATCTCCGATCTCATCTCCCGCCTCGCCGCCCTCCACCGCGCGACCCTGATGCCTTGATGCCTTGATGCCTTGATGCCTTGATGCCTTGATGCCTTCATATTCTCCACTCTGTCTCTCCCTCCCCGCATCCCTCTCCGTGACTTCGTGACTTCCCTCCAGACTCCGTGACTTCCCCCATGACTGACTACCTCATATTCGGCGTCGCCGTTGTGGTCCTCATCGGCATCGTCACGCTGATGGTGATGCTCGAGCGCGCCCGCATGAAGGCGATCGGCCTGGAGCTTGAAGCGATCGGCATCACGCTCAACCGCGAGGCCGGCAAGCCTGAGAAGGAATCGGCGTGGCGGGCCACCGGATCCCCGTGGTCCAAGCTGCGCACCGGGGCCGCGGGGGTGCAGTGGTACGCCATGGGTGAGGTGCGCGGCCGTCCCGTCACGATCATCGAGCACCGCTACACCACGGGGTCGGGAAAGAGCCGGTCCACGCACTACAACACGATCGCCGCGACGCCCGCGCCCGGCACGTGGCCGGGCGTGGAGCTGTCACCGGCGAACCTCTTCCACCGCATCGGGGAGCTGCTGGGCGCCAAGGACTTCAAGGTGGAGGACGAGGAGTTCAATCGCCGCTGGCGCGTGAAGGTCGACAACGAGGACTTCGCGCTGCTGGTCCTGACGCCCGAGGTCCAGGCGTGGGCGATGCGGCTTCCCAAGGGCACGATGGTGCGGGTGGGCACGGGCGTGATCACCGTTTCGCGCGCCAAGACGCTCAAGGGTACGCAGTGCGCGACGCTCGCGAAGGCGTGCGTGCAGCTGGCGGAACTTCTTCCGCCGGAACTGGACGCGTGGGAACCGCTGGCCTGAGGGTGGATCTCCCGGCGGGGCGGGGACTCACGCCTCGAGCGTGTCGTTCATCAGCGTCTTGAAGGTGCCCAGCACGTGCGGGGACGCGGGGTCTTCGTTGGGATCGGGCCGCCGTGAGGAGTACGACCCGTCGGGCTTGAGGTCCCAGGCGTGGCGGTAATCGTCGATGGAGACCTGGAGAATGCGCTGGAGCCGGCGGCGGGCGTCCTGGTGCTTGACGGGCACGGCGCACTCGACGCGGGTGTTGAGGTTGCGGTACATCCAGTCGGCGCTGCCCAGGTACCAGTCACCGTCGAGCGGGTCTTCCTGCCCGGCGGCGAAATGGAAGATGCGCGAGTGCTCGAGGAATCGCCCGACGACGCTGATGACCGAGATGTTCTCCGAGAGCCCCTGCACGCCGGGTCGCAGGCAGCAGAAGCCGCGCACGATCAGCACGACCTTCACGCCGGCCTGGGACGCCTGATAGAGCTTGTCGACGATCTCGGTGTCTTCCAGGCTGTTGAGCTTGGCGATGATCCTTGCCGGCAGGCCCCGCTTGGCGAAAGCGCGTTCACGGTCGATCATCTCCACGAAGCGCCGCCGCATGTCGAACGGGGCGACCAAGAGCTGGGAGTACGACTGCGTCGCCGAAATCCCCGTGAGGTAGTTGAAGAGGTTCACCAGGTCGGCGGTGATGATCGGGTCGCAGGTGAACAGGCCCACGTCGGTGTACAGGTTCGCCGTCTTGGGGTGGTAGTTGCCGGTGCCGATGTGGGCGTAGCAGCGCAGGCCCTGGCGCTCCTTGCGGACCACCAGCGCCGTCTTGCAGTGCGTCTTGTACCCCAGCACGCCGTAGGCGACGTGCACGCCCGCCTTCTCGAGCTTGCGGGCGAAGTTGACGTTGCGATCCTCGTCGAAGCGGGCCCGCAGCTCGACCAGACAGGCGACCTGCTTGCCCGACTCGGCCGCGCGGATCATCGATTCGATGAACGGGGAGTCGGGACTGGTGCGGTAAAGGGTCTGCTTGATCGTGACCACGTCGGGGTCGAGCGCGGCCATGGCGATGAATCGCTCCACCGAGTCGGTGAAGCTCTCGTACGGATGGTGGACGAGGATGTCCTGCTTGCGGATCGCCGCGAAGAAGTTCGCGGGCTTGGCCGGGGGCGCCAGCCGCAGCCGCGGGGGCGTCGCCGCCCGCCACTTGGGCTCCTTGAGCTCGGGCCGGTCCAGGTCCCCGATCTCGTACAGCGCCAGGTAATCCATCGGCCCGGTGCGCTCGTACACGTCCTGGGAATCCAGGTTCAGCTTGTCCATCAGCGTCCGCATCAGCAGCGGGGACGCGTCCTGCTCGATCTCCAGACGCACGGCGCGGGCGAACTTGCGCTGCTTGAGGTCCTGCTCGACGGATTCGATCAGCGTCGCCGCCTCCAGCTCGTCGCGCTGGATGCCCGCCGAACGCGTGACGCGGAAGTGCACCTGCTCGATGATCTGCACGCCGGGGAAGAGCCGAGAAAGATTGTGGCGGATGATGTCGGGCAGCGCCACGAAGCGCTCGGACTTCTTGCCCGATCGCGTCGGCACCGCGACCATGCGCTTGAGCGTCTGCGGGATCTTGAGCCGCGCAAAGCTGGGCGGGGGCTCGTCACCCTCGGCCTCCGCGGGCAGGGCCACCTGGCCGGGGACCGGCCCGTGCCCGTTCGATCCCGGGGGAACGCGGACCAGCAGCGCCAGGTTGTCGGAAAGGTTGGAAATGAACGGGAAGCGATGCCCGGGGTCGACCGCCAGCGGCGTCAGCGCCGGAAAAACGTGCGTCTCGAAGTACTCGTCCGCCCAGCGCTGGTCCCGCAGCGTCAGGTCCTTGTAGCTCACCACGTTGATCTCGTGGCGAGCCAGCTCGGGATACACCAGTTCGCGCGTGATCCGGGCCTGCTCGATCTGCTGCTCCGAGACGACCTCACGGATCGCCGCCATCAGCTGGCGCGGCGTGTATCCGGCGGACCATGGATTCTCGATCCCCGCGCGCAGGTGGCGTTTGATCAGCCCCACGCGCTTCATGAAGAATTCGTCAAGGTTGCTGGTGAAGATCGCCAGGAACTTCACCCGCTCCAGGAGCGGGGTCCTGTCGTCTGCGGCCTGCGCCAGCACGCGGCGATTGAACTCCAGCCAGGAAAGGTCCCGGTTGAACATTCGCGGCTCGGCGGCGAGAGCCTGCACGGCCTCGGCCTGACGCTGGGCGTCGGGGAGAGAGGGCGAAGGTTCCAGTCGGCCGATCACGTCGGGCAATCCGGGCGTGGCGGCGGGCGGGGGAACACGGGCTGGCTGTGCGGTTCGCGGGGTCATAACACAGGCCCTGGGCGGGCCCCACTCTCAGCGGCTGTGGGGAAAACGGTACGTGGCCGCGCACCCCGGAGCCTCGGTCACGGTGACTCGATCAATCCGGGCGTGCGGAGCAAGGGATTCTCCCAACTCCGATACCAGTATTTCGCCAATTCCCCGCGCCACGTTCTCCGCGGAAGGATTGATTCTGTCAAAAGGCGGAATCTCGTTCAGGTTCTTGTTATTGTACTGTTCGGTATGATCCCGCAGAACCTGCTCCACCGTGTGAAAATCGCACAGCAGGCCGTCTCCGTCGAGTGTTTCGCCGGAAACCACCACCGTCACGTGCCAGTTGTGGCCGTGGATGGGCTCACGCGCCCCGGCGATCGTCAGCGCGTGCGCTGCGGCGAACACTGCCTGCACGGAGATCTCGAACATGAATGGACAATAGCCCGCCAGGGAAGAAATCCACACCCCCCGGGCCTGCGGACGCGGGAGAAACACGCCGCAAGGGATGTACACTCCGCCCCGTATGACCGCTCCTCTCATGCTGTCGGTGTCCGGGTGCCGCGGGGTTGTCGGCTCGAGCCTGACCCCCGAGGTCGCCTCGCGCTTTGCCGCCTCGTACGGGTCGTGGCTCCTCGACCGCGCCTCGGGGAAACCCGTGACCGTCATCGTCGGTCGGGATGGCCGCGCCGGCAGCCAGATGGTCCACCGCGCCGCCCTCGCCGGGCTCTGCGGGAGCGGATGCGACGTGGTTGACCTGGGCGTCGCCATGACCCCCACCACCGCCGTCCTCACCGACGCCTACCGCGCGCAGTCTCCGGGCGGCGTTGTCGCCGGCATGGTCCTCACCGCGAGCCACAACCCCCAGCAGTGGAACGGCCTCAAGTGCCTCCTCGCCGAGTCGGGAGACCACGGCAGCGCCGCCTGCGCCCCGCCCGCGGCTCTGGCCGCCCAGATCATCGAACGCTTCAACTCCGGCGCCATCCGCTTCGCCGAGTGGAACGACATCGGTGAAATTACCCACGACGAGCTCTCGACCGAAACCCACGTTGATCGCCTCACCGCCGCCCTCGAGGACGCCGGCCTCACCAAGGACGCGACCCGACTGGCCGCGGGCCTCAACGTCGCCGTCGACTCGGTCAACGCCTCGGGCGTCGCCGGCTCTCACCTCTGCCTGGAGACGCTCGGAGTCGAAGAACTGCTCCATCTCGGGGCTGAAGACACTGGCATCTTCCCCCACCCGCCCGAGCCCACCGCCGAGAACCTCTCCACGCCCGGCGGGCTCTGCGACGCCGTGCGCGAGAACGAGAGCGACATCGGCTTCGCGCAGGACCCCGACGCCGACCGCCTCGCCATCGTGGACGAGCGCGGGGAGTACATCGGTGAGGAATACACGCTCGCCCTCTCTACCCTCGCCGTGCTGGAGGCCATGAAGCGCGCGGGCACGCCCACCAAGGGGCACGTGCTGGCGACCAACCTGTCCACCAGCCGCATGATCGACGACGTCGCCGCCCGCTACGGCGCCCGCGTGGTCCGCACGGCGGTCGGGGAGGCCAACGTCGTCGAGGCGATGAAGCGCGAGAACGCGATCCTCGGCGGGGAAGGCAACGGCGGGACCATCTGGCCGCGGATGACCTACGTGCGCGACTCGCTCTCGGCGATGGCGCTGGTGATGTGGCTGATCGCGCCCTCGGGCGGGGGCAACGGCCAGAAGCGCCGGCTCAGCGAGGTGGTCGCATCCCTGCCCGCCTACGCGATCCGCAAGCGCAAGACAGACTTGGCACGCAGGGAAGACGCCCAGGCCGCGGTGGAGAAGATCGCCGCGTATTACAAGTCCCAGCGGGTCGACCTGCAGGACGGCGCCTGGGTTGATTTCACGTCCGGCCCCCTCGCCGGGAAGGCATGGCTGCACGTGCGGGCGAGCAATACCGAACCGATCATGCGACTGATCGCCGAAGCCCCCACGACTAAACAAGCCGACGACCTGCTGGAAGAAGCTTCACACCAGATCGCCTCCGGGTCCTGAGGCGCCGCGATTCCTTGCCGCCCGGCCTCCCGCGTCGACATCGACTCGCACCATCCCCAGGCGTCCGCCTCCAGCCTCATCACGGAATACCATTGCCCCATGCTCGAATTGACCTACCAGCCCGGCCAGCGCGTCCGCGTCACGCAGCAATTCCCCCGCCTCAGCGGCACCACCTCCATCGCCGTTGAAGGCGTCATCCTGCGCTTTGGCCAGCAGAAGACCGGCTCGTGGTTCGCCCACGCCAAGGACGACCGCCTGTGGCTCGATCGCCTCGAACTCCGCAAGGACGACGGCGAACTCGTCACGGTCAACCTTGATCAGTATTCGAGCGTGGAAATCCTGAGCGACGCCCCGGCCCACTGACCGCGGCTTCGCTCCTCCTCGACGCAATGCGTCAGGCCCCCGACGCTCCCCGTTCAATCTTCGAGTTCTTTGAACATCCCCTGCCGGGCCTGCTCGTCCACGTACTTCTGGAACTCGGTCATCTTGTACGAGATGAAGCAGAAGGCGTGGTGCAGCGTCTGCCATTCCAGGTCGGAGGGATCCTCGTCCAGATCCTTGCGAAGGCGGTTCAGCTCGGCGAGCAACGTTTCGGCTTTGACTTTCATGCGGGGATCCTTGCCTCTGGCCGTGTTCTCTGGGTGATCGCCTCGTACCCGCGGCAGGCGCCAAAGACGCACGTCAGCACCGCGACGATGCTCGGGCCAGGCGGCCAGCTCAGTTCCATGCACAGGACGATCCCGGCGAGCACGCCCAGGACGCCCACCGCCAGTGAAACGCCCAGCACGCGCCACAGCCGGTCGCTCACGCACAGCGCCGAGGCCGCCGGCAGCACCAGCATCGCCGTGGCGAGGACGACGCCCGAGACTTTCATTGCCGTAACAATCGCCAGGCACAGCAGCACCAGGAGCAGGTTGCGCATCCGCCCGCCGGCGACGCCGAAGGCCGGGGCCGCGGGTTCATCAAACGCCCAGAAGAGCAGCGGACGCCGGAACCACCACAGCAGCGCGATCACGCTCACCGCGACCAGCCCTGCTCGCCACGCTTCGGCGACGCTCAGGCCGTTGATCGAGCCAAAGAGGATCGAATCCCATCCCGGCCCGGCGACGCCGTAGATCTGCACGGAGATATGCAGCAGGATGCTGCCCAGGCACATGGACGCGACCAGCACGATCCCGATCGCCGTGTCCGACGAGGTCGAGCCGCGGCCGGAGAGCCACGCGATGACGATCGCCGCGAGCAGGCAGAAGCCCACCACCACCCCGAACTGCCCCAGCGCCGCGGCCCCCACCGCCGTGAGCCCCAGCACCGCGGCAATCCCCATCCCCCCGAACGCCGCGTGGCTGATCCCCTGGCCGATGAAGCTGAGCTTCTTGAGCACCACCAACACGCTGAGGCACGAGCACATCACCGCCATCGCCACGCCCGTGACGATCCCGGGGATGAACAGCCGCGCCAGGCCCGGATCCGAGAGGTACTCGAGCGTTTTCATGCGCCGCCCGTCCTCCCGCCCTCCCGGGCGCTGATGGTGAGCCCCACCGGCCCGGATTCGGGCGGACGGGCATGGGAGTGCGCCGGATCGGTGCACGTCGCCGCGGCGTGCGCGTCCACGTGCACATCCCCGAAGATGCCAGAAACGTCGTGGCGGAAGACCTCCGCCAGGACCGCCGGGGTAAGGCCCTCGGGAGCGTCGTGGAAGTGCAGCGTGCGGCTGAGGCAGGCGACGCGGTCGCACGAGCCGGCGATCGCGCGGATGTCGTGGCTCACGATCATCACGGTGATCCCAAGGTCGGCCCGCACCCGGTGCAGGAGGTCGGCGAATCGCTGCTGGCCCGCGACGTCGATGCCGACGGTGGGCTCATCCAGCAGCAGCAGCCGGGGCATCGCCGCCAGCGCCCGGGCGATCATCACCCGCTGGATCTGCCCCCCCGAGAGCTTGCCGATCGCGCGGCTCGCGTGCTCCAGCATCCCCACCAGCCCCAGCACGCGGTCGACGCGCTGCACGCGATCGGCGGGCAGCGGCTTCCACGGCGCGACGCCGCGCCCCGCGGACATCTCCACCACCTGCCGCACCGACAGCGGAAAGGCGAGTTCCGCGCCCAGGCGCTGCGGAACATACCCGACCAGCCCATCTTTGCGCGCCGCGTCGGGCGTGCGGTCCAGCACGCGGATCTCGCCCGACCCGCCGTGCAGCAGGCCCAGCGTCAGCTTCACCAGCGTGCTCTTGCCCCCGCCGTTGGGACCCAGGATGCCCAAGCACTCCCCTTCGCGCACATCAAACGTGATGTTCTCGACCGCGGTTCCTCCCGGCGCCCCGGCGGAGCCCGCCGTGGGGTAGCGGAACGTCACCCCGCGGTACTGGACCGCGATGGGCCGGGTCGGGTGTGTCGAAGGGGCGGTCATGGTCGTGCGGATGGGCGGCGGCGACGGGCAAAGGGGCGCCAAGGGGTGCGAAAGGTTGGATGCCGCCGGGGCAGTGGCGTTGTGCTCAGTCGTCGGCGGAGAGGGTCTTGGGGCCCTGCGTACCGGCGACGCGCTCCATGTAGCCGTCCCCGCGCCGCTCGTACTTCGTAAAGCCCAGCCGCTCGAGGTTCTTGTTGGAGAGGGCGCCCTTGCCCTTGATGTCCGACCACTTGCCGGCGATGTTGGGCAGGCTGATCGCTCGCCGCACCGGTTCCTTGGTCTCCGGGTGCTTGGTCAGGGCCGCATCCTTCATCGACTGCACGATCTCAAAGGTGCGCCCGGTAGGATTTCCCTTGGTGTCCAGGATCTCGTACTCATACGTCGGCATGGAGCACATAGTAACCGCCCGCCAAGCCTCCCCGTGACGCGTCTCCGCGTCGCGTACAACCCGGCCGCGTCCGGACACCACCCAAACGACCTGAAAACCCGTTCCCGCACTTTCCCGCGTGAAGCTTCGCAAATACCTCTCGGCGCGGGCGGGGGAGGCGGTACACTGGCCCCCGTCGCCGGGCTCAAAGCCCCAGGGCTTCAAGCACGCACAGGAGCGGCGACATCTCTGGTTTCTCCACGCTGTTTCACGGGCCGCGCCCATGGGCCCAGCGGGTGTGCCAGAGCCAACACGAAAAGGAGATCCCGAATGCGTCCACTCAACACGCTGGCGATCGTCGCCCTCGCCGCCGGAACGTGCGTCTCGCACGCCCAGGCCCAGTCCCTCACCACCGTCCGGATCGCCAGCGGCATGGCCCGCCCGATCTATCTCACCCAGGCCCCCGGTGATTCCACGCGGCTTTTCGTCCTCGAAAAGCAGGGCCGCGTCCGCATCATCAAGAACGGCGTGCTGCTCCCCACGCCCTTCCTCGACATCGATTCCATCGTCCAGGGCGGCACCAGCGCCAGCAGCGAGCAGGGCGTGCTCGGCCTGGTCTTCCACCCCGATTACCAGACCAACGGCAAGTTCTATGTGAGCTATACCGCCGTCGCCGGCGCAGGTGACCAGGTCGTCGCCGAGTACACGCGGTCGGCCGATCCCGATATCGCCAACACCACCGGCACGACCATCATCACCTGGGACGACCCGCAGACCAACCACAACGGCGGCTGGATGGATTTCGGCGCCGACGGCAACCTGTACGTGTCGGTCGGCGACGGCGGCAACGCCAACGACCAGGGGACCGGCCACACCGAGCCCGGCGGAAACGCCCAGGACCTGAACAAACTGCTGGGCAAGATGCTCCGCATCGACATCAACGGGGACGATTTCCCCGCCGACGCGACCAAGAACTACCGCATCCCGCCCTCCAACCCCTACGTCGGCATCGCCGGAGCCGACGAGATCTTCCACTTCGGCCTGCGCAACCCGTGGCGCTGTTCGTTCGACCGCGCCACCGGCGACCTCTGGATCGCCGACGTCGGCCAGGGCGCGTGGGAAGAGATCGACTTCCTCTCCGCCGGCACTCCCGGCGGCGTGAACTTCGGCTGGCGCTGCTACGAGGGCAACACCACCTTCAACTTCGATTCGGTCTGCAACGGCAAGACCTTCACGCCCCCCATCTGGGTCTACGACCACTCCGGCAAGTGCTCCATCACCGGCGGGTACGTCTACCGCGGGTGCGCGATGCCCGAGCTCCAGGGCACCTACTTCTTCGCCGACTACTGCTCCAACCAGATCTGGAGCTTCCAGTACACCCCCGCCTCCGGCATCGTCGGATTCACCGAGCGCACCGCCGAACTCGCCCCCGGCGCGGGCCTGAGCATCAACGCCATCACGTCATTCGGTGAAGACCTCAACGGTGAGATCTACATCTGCGACCAGGGCACCACCGCCGCCAACGGGGAGATCTACAAGATCGTCCCGCGCGTCGCGGGCATCGATACCGATGGCGACGGGATCCCCAATACGTGCGAAGCGGGCGGGTGCCCGTCCGACTTTGACCACAGCGGGTTCGTCGATACCGACGACTTCGACGCCTTCGTGCTGGCCTTCGAGGCCGGCGACCCCTCCGCGGACGTGGACGCGACGGGATTTGTCGACACCGACGACTTCGACGCCTTCGTCCGGGCGTACGAAGCGGGCTGCTGATATCCTTATAAAACCCGATCGCGGGGCGCCCCAGCGGCCCCCGCGACTTTTGATCGTTCCTTGGAGCGTTGGACCGGCAGTGCGATCTCGGTTTGGCCGATGAGTGTCCGGTAACAACCCCCAAATGGCCCCGCCTGGCTGCGGCGACGCAACTGGGCCGGGGTCCGCACGAACGGTGATACACAGACCGGCGACGCGCGCCGGCGATGCAGCAGGAGGGCGGGTTCATGAACCAAGGCACGCGCCGTGTCGGATATCGGACTTTCTTGGCCCTCGCGGGGCTGGTGATGCTCTCAGCCCCGGGAGTCGCCGTCGCGCAGCCCGAACCCAGCTCGCCCCCCAGCCCTCCCATCGCCCCTCCCGCGGTGCTGCCGGTCATGCCCGCGCTGCCCCCGTACAACCCCGCGAACCCCCAGGCCGTGAGCTGGGTCAGCTCCACGCCCGCGCGGGTCGTCGATGTGCGCACGCTGCCGGCGATCCCGCGGCCCTACCCGGGTCCCAAGTACGTCGTTGAGCACATCATCGAGGGCGAGAAGGCCCGCATGGAGGAGTTCGAGGAGCACGAAGGCCCCGAGGGCCGCCGCGCCCCGGGCCGGATCCCCGCCCCCTGGCACCCCAGCATCGGCCCGCGCGGCAAGCCCGAGGCGATGTTCCCCGGTTCCGACTCCCAGTCGTCCCCGTTCATCCCCCCGGACTGCACCCTCGCCGTGGGCCCGACGCACGTCATCATGACGGCCAACTCCCTGATGTCGGTGTGGACTCGGGAGGGGACGCTCGTGCAGGAGTTCTCCCTCATGGGCTCTTCGGGGCTCTTTGGCAACCAGAACGCGGGCGGGTTTGTCTTCGACCCCAAGTGCATGTTCGACTCGTTCGAGAACCGCTACGTCGTCGTCGCGCTGGAGTATTACCCCTCCCCGGCCTTTTCGTC
This sequence comes from Phycisphaerales bacterium, assembly GCA_044226385.1. GTDB lineage: Bacteria > Planctomycetota > Phycisphaerae > Phycisphaerales > UBA1924 > JAEUJB01. Next base: position 325,684 of record JBGAHA010000003.1, on the reverse strand, counting down.
GATCCTGATCGCCCGGTCCGAACCCGGTGATCCGCTGACATGGAAGACCTTCCGCACGGAAGCGAAGACCAACGCCCCCGGCGGTGAGCAGGCCTGGTTCGACTATCCCGGCTTTGGCTACGACCAGCAGGCCTATTACGTCAGCGGAAACCTGTTCACGTTCGGGGACTTTGGCTCCTTCGCCGGCGTCAAGTTCCGCGTCATCAACAAGCAATCCCTCAACGGCACGGTTGCCTTGTTCGCCGATATCGACGACTTCACGCGCACCTTCGGTTCGGTGCAGGCGACCCAGCACATGGGCGCGACCACGGCGCCGTACTTCGTCTCGGTGGGCGGTACCAGCACCCGGACCAACCTGCAGATCCACGCGATCAAGGACCCGCTGACCAACCCGACTCGGCTGATGAAGGTGGTGCAGCTGCTGCAGAGCTACGACAGCCCCTTTTTCATCTCCGCCTGCTGCGAAGATGCGACCGATCCGGGCTGCGGAGCGGGGTTCATCAACACGGTGGACGACCGCGTCTTCAACGCCTCGTGGCGCAACGGCCAGCTCTACATGGCCCACCACTTCACGCTCGACCTCCCCGACATCAACAGCTCGGCCGTGACGGCTCGCTGGTACCAGGTCGCGACCAACAACTGGCCCGCCAACACCAGCAATTCCCCCACGTATGTGCAGGGCGGGGACATCCCCGGCGGCGTGACGCCCGACGGGCGGCCGATCCACACCTTCTTCCCGGCGATCCACGTGAACAGCCAGGGGGACGTCGGCGTGGTGCTCGGCACGGCGATCGAGGGCGAGTGCGCCAAGGTCGCCCTCAGCGGACGCCTCGTGTCCGATCCCCCGGGGACGATGTCGGCGCCGGTGGAGGTCAAGTCCAGCGACGGGCTGGACCAGGACGAGACGCGGTGGGGAGATTACTACGGCATCGCCGTCGATCCGATGGACGACAAGACCTTCTGGGCGATCGGGCAGTGGAACAAGCAGTTCTCCCCCGGCCCCGGCGGCAACGACGGCTGGTCGACCTGGATCTTCAATTTCAACCTGCAGAGTCTCCCGTCGATCAACGCGGTCGATGACGGCTACGAGACGGCGATCAACACCAACGCGGGCCTTGCGACCCCGATCGACGTGATGGTCAACGACTACGACTCCCAGAACCTCACGTTCCAGATCGATTCGTTCAGCGCGACCTCCGCCGGCGGCGGCTCGGTCACCCTCTCCCAGGGGACGGGCCCCGACGGGCGGGACGAGCTCGTCTACACCTCCCTGCCCAACTTCGTGGGCCCCGACACCTTCACCTACACGCTGCGCAACTCGGCGAACCAGTTCGACAGCGCCAGCGTGAAGGTCGGCGTGACCACCGGGGACTTCCGCGACCCCGACGACGCGGGCCTGACCGAGCCCGGCATCGACGTGAGCTATTACATCATCAGCCCCCTTTTGACCGACTTCCCCGACACCCTCCCCAACTCGTACCTCACCACGTACGTCAACAACCTCAACTTCCCGCAGGCCGACGGCGTGCCCTTCGCCAACTCCGGCCGCACCTCGGGCACCGCCGGCGTCTTCACGGGCTACATCAACGTGCCGGTGCTCGACCATTACGACTTCTGCATCCGCCGCGGCAGCGGGGCGTCCCTGTTCATCGGCGACACCCTGGTCGTGGACGACGAGGGCAAGCACATCCCCTCCGACGATCCCGTCTGCGGCTCGATCGGCCTCAAGGCCGGCACGCACCAGTTCCGGGTCGAGTTCTTCCACGCCACCGGCCCCCACGGGCTGATGATGCGGGCCACCGGCGGACCCCTGAACGACCAGATCCTCCCCGACTCCTGGTACCTCCGCAAGGCCGACTGCACCGGCGACTTCGACAACTCCGGATTCGTCGACACCGACGACTACGACGCCTTCGTCTTCGCCTTCATCCTGGGAGGTGAAGACGCCGACGTGAACGGCTCGGGATTCGTCGACACGGACGACTTTGATTACTTTGTCTGCGCCTATGAAAGCGGCTGCGATTGCGGACGCTGAGGCACGTTGATTAGTCTGTGCCTATATGCAAGTGATGGATTTTCGGTCTTCCGCCGCGGCGCCAAACCCGGTAGATTGACCGTTCTTGTTCCGATCGTGGTGGCGGCGGCCCGCGGCGAGTCATCCACTCGCGGCGGGGCATGCACGTTCCCACGGCTCTCCGTCCTCGCACCGTCAAAGGGAGATTGCGATGTCCATGTCCCCGTCCAGCCCGCAGCGCGGATGGTCCCCCATCCGTACCGCCGTCCTCGCCGCCCTCGCCGGCGGCGCGGCGATCATTGCCGCCTGTTCCGGCCCCGCGGGCCGGACCGACGGAGACAACCAGGTCCACCCCGCGATGATGCAGCCCCGCAAGGGCGACATCGCCAAGCCCGGCGCTCCGCGCGACCCCTCGGACATCATTGATCTCACCTCCCCCGCCGCCGTGGTCCGCGGCACGGTCCCCGCCGTCATCGAAAATCTTGCGGCCATCCCCGCTCCCGTCCAGATCACCGGCCCCTGGACCGGCCCGGTCGTCAACGTCGAGGAAGTCCTCGAGGGCGGTGACGGCGACGACGATGAGCACGAGCACGATCGCCCCCGCGTCCCGGCGGGCATCCCCAACACGCTCCCCGTCGGCGGGATCAACGCCGGCGGCGTGCGCCCGGACGTGGGCGCCTTCTTCCCCGGCATCGGCCAGACGCCCTGGACCCCGCCCGACCCCACCCTCGCCGTCGGACCCAACCACGTGATGGCGACGGTCAACATGGCGATCTCCTGGTGGACCAAGGCCGGCGTCCAGCAGTTCTCCTCCAACCTCGACAACACCGGCAACCCCGGCTTCTTCGAGAGCGTCGGCTGCGGCAACTTCACCTTCGATCCCAAGTGCTTCTACGACCACTACGCCGGCCGCTGGGTCGTCATCGCCCCCGAGACCTACGGCTCCACCGAGGCCTGGATCTGCATCGCCGTCTCCGACGACAGCGATCCCAACGGCACCTGGTTCAAGTACCGCACCAACGCCGTGGTCACGGTCGGCGGCAGCACCTACTGGGTTGACTACCCCGGCTTTGGCTACGACCAGAACGCCTACTACGTCAACGGCAACCTCTTCGGCCTCAACACCGGCGGCACCGCCGGAACCATGTACCGCGTCTTCAACAAGGCCCCGCTGCTTACCGGCCAGCCCGCCGTCTTCTCCACGCTCCGGGATCCCAACATCTTCTCTGTCCAGTCCGCCCAAGCGTTTGGCAATCCCCAGGCGCCCTTCTTCGTCGCCGTCGCCAGCAGCAGCTCCCTCCGCGTGCAGGCGATCACCAACCCCCTCACCGCCCCCGCGCTGGTCTCGACCACCGTCACCGTCCCCACCTTCGGCGGCACGGGCAGCGCTCCCTCGGCCGGCGGCAACAGCGTGGGCATGATCGACGGCCGCATCATGAACGTGCACTGGCGCAACGGCAACCTCTACGCCGCGCACGATTCCAACGTCGGCGGCATCGCCGCCGCCCGCTGGTACCACATGAACACCAACAACTGGCCGGCGAGCGGGAACGTCACGCTAGTGCAGTCCGGCAATGTCAGCCCCGGCGGCGGCAAGGCCACCTTCTTCCCCGCCATCTACTCCAACCAGTTCGGGGACGTCGGCATGGTCGTCGGCGCCAGCTCCGCGAACGATCGCGTCAGCGTCAACGCCGTGGGCCGCCGCGCCTCGGATCCCACCGGCACCATGGGGCCTCTCACCGAGCTCCACCTCTCCGCGGCCAACGGCGGCGGACGCTGGGGAGACTACCAGGACATCGCCGTCGATCCCTCCGACGACTCCACCTTCTGGGTCATCGGTGAAGTCGCCGCTTCCGGCGGCTGGAGCACATGGATCGACAAGTTCACCATCACCACCCAGCCCGGGCCCTTCGCCACCGACGACAACATCGGCAACATCTTCGAGAACAACCCGGCGACCATCGACGTGCTCGCCAACGACGGCCACACCACCGGCCAGCCGATTGTCATCAGCTCGTTCCAGGGAACCAGCGTGCACGGCGGCACCATCACCCGCTCGGTGGGCACCGGCCCCGGCGGACGGGACCAGCTCGTCTACAACCCGCCCACCGGGTACGTCGGGCCCGACACGTTCACCTACACCGTCCAGGATCCCGCGCTGCTCACCGACACCGCGACGGTGACCGCCAGCGTGCTCAACGACAGCATCTTCCGGGACCCCGAGAACCCCGGCAGCACCGAGCCCGGGCTCGACGTCGCCTACTACACGACCTCCACCAACCTCTCGGCGGTCCCCAACTTCTCCCTCCTCACGCCCTACCTGACCACCACCGTGCCCGACCTGAACCAGGCCAAGTCGATCGGCAACCTGCTGAACTCCACCCGCGCCGACCGCGTCGCCGCCCGCTTCGTCGGCTTCGTCGAGGTTCCCACCACCGACGACTACACCTTCTACCTCGAGGACGATGACGGCGCCATCGTCTACATCGGCAACCAGGTCTTCATCAACCACGACGGCTCCCACGCCTTCGCCGAGAAGACCGGAACCATCGGTCTCAAGGCCGGCAAGCACGCCATCCGCGTCGAGTACTTCGAGAACATCGGTTTCCTGGGCCTCAAGCTCAGCTACTCCAGCAGCACCATCTCCCGCACCATCATCCCCGCCTCGGCCTACTTCAACCTCGGGCCCTGCCCCGCCGATTTCGACGGCACGGGCTTCGTCGATCTCGAGGACTTCAACGCCTTCATCACCGCCTTCGAGGCCGGCAAGAACGCCGCCGACTTCGACAGCTCGGGATTTGTCGACCTGGAGGACTACACCGCCTTCGTCGCCGCGTTCGAAGTGGGCTGCTGAACTCGGCCTCAGGGCGTCGTGACAACATCAACCACACCGCAAGGGCGGCCCTTCCACGGGCCGCCCTTTTTCGTGGCCGGGGCCCCCGGAACGCCTACATTGCTCTCCGCACGCCGGCGCCCGAGAGAACCACCATGCCCACCGTCACCGAAAACCTGCATTTCTGGTCGGTCTACGACTGGAAGCTCGAAGGCAACGAATGGAACATCGGCTACGGCGGCACCCGCGCCGCGTGGCAGTTCGCCATCCTGCCGCGCATCCAGCGGTTCATCCCGTGTGAGCACATCCTCGAGCTCGCCCCCGGCCACGGCGTGTGGACGCAGTACCTCCGGCCCTTCGCCCAGCGCATGACGCTGGTGGACCTGACCCCGCGCTGCATCGAGTTCTGCCGCGGCAAGTTCGGGGAAGACAACATGTCCTACGTCGTCAACGACGGACGCACGCTCGCAGGCGTGCCCGACGCGTGCGTGGACTTTGCCTTCTCCTGGCACAGCCTCGTCCACGCCGAGCACGAGGTCATGCGCGGCTACGCCCAGGAGCTGATGCGCGTGCTCCGTCCCGGCGGTTTCGGGCTGATCCATCACACCAACTACGGGGAGTTCGCCCACGAGACCGAGGCCCGCCCCGCGGTCCCCAACGACCACTGGCGCGGCGTGGACATGACCGCCCGGAAGTTCCGGGACGACTGCGCGGAGTTCGGCCTCCAGTGCACGTACCAAGAGCTTGTTCCCTGGGGCTCCCTGGAGCCCGTGGACTGCTTCTCGCTCGTGCAGCGTCCGCGCACCGGTCAGGGCCTTCGCCAGACCGTGGTGGACGAAAACCCCTTCTTCTGGCAGCACATCCGCCTGGGCTTGTCGATCGACGCGCGGTACCGGGAAGAGCCGCAGCCTCTCAACGAAATCTGACGCGGGTCAGAACGTCTTGCGCAGCCGCGCGGTCGGGATTCCCAACTGCTCCCGGTACTTGGCGACGGTGCGGCGGGCGATCTCGACGCCGCGCTTCTTGAGCTCGTCGGCGAGGGCCTCGTCGCTCAGGGGCTTGCTCTTGTCCTCGGCCTCGATGACGTCTTTGAGGCCCGCCTTGATGGCATCCCAGCTCACGTCCTCACCCGAGTCGTTCTGGGTTCCCCCGATGAAGAACTTGCGCAGCGGCACGACGCCGCGGGGCGTCTGGAGATACTTCTCGCTGACCGCGCGCGAAACGGTGGCGACGTGGATGCCAAGCTGGTCGGCGACCTGGGTCATCGGCAACGGCTTGAGGGCCTGTGGGCCGTAGTCGAAGAACTCCCGCTGGGCCTCCACCACCGACCGCACCACCCGCAGCAGCGTGCGCTTGCGCTGGTTGACGGCGTCGATGAGCCAGTGGGCGTTGCCCAGGCTGGTCTTGAGAAACTCCCGGCTCTGCTTGTCCACGCCCCGGTCCTTGGACATGTGGGCGTATTCCTGGTTGACGCGCAGGTTGGGGATGCGGCTGTCGTTGAGGAAGGCGACGTAGCGGTCCTGGTCGGGGTCGTACTCCACGATCGCGTCGGGGACGATGGGGCGTGGGGAATCGTCCACCAGCCGCCTCGCGGGGGAGAGGCTCAGCTTGCGCATGAGCATCAGGGCGGCCTTGATCTCGTCCATCGAGAGGCCGGTGCGCTCGGCGATGCGCGGCAGGCGGTTCTGCGTGAGGTCGTCGATGTATCCCTCGACGATGCGACGCGCGACGGTGAGGGTGCGGCGCGAGTCGGGGTCGCGCTCCAGGTCTTCGGCGAGGGAATCTTCCATCGCGTCGATCTGCAGCAGCAGGCACTCGCGCACATCCCGGGCGGCGACGCCCGCGGGCTCCAGCAGCAGCTGAAGGGCCCGCAGGCCGTGCTCCAGATCCTCGGCGGTGGGCTTGGGCTGATCGGTCGGGGGCAGCCGGTCGGCGATCGTCGCCAGCGGCGTCCGCACGTACCCGTCTTCCTCGATGTAGGGGATGATCACTTCCCCCAGGCGGCGGACGCGTTCCTCGACGTCGCACAGGGCCCACTGGTCCTGGAGCTGCTCGGTCAGGGAGGCGGAGCGGGCGGGCGCGGCGGCCATCGCGTCGAGCTTGGCGTCGCGCTCCCCGTCCATGCGGGCGGCGGAGTACGAGCCCATGTCCTCGTCCCGCATGCGGGAACGCTCGGGGATGAACTCGCTGGGGTGGTCGTCGTAGGTGGAGGTTGAAAACTCGTTCTCGGCGGCGTCGGGGTTGGTCTCCTGGAACTCTTCCAGGCGGCCGAAGTCGTCCTTGCCCGAGCCGTCCACTTCGAGCGGGCGGTCGCGCTGGGCGAGCATCTCCTCGCGGTGCTCGCTGCGGGCCTGCGCGTCGGCCTCCTGCTCGACGATCTCGAGGGAGGCGTTGTTCTCGAGCTCCTGCTGGATGCGTTCCTGCAGATCCGCCAGGGGCATCTGGAGGATCTCCATGGACTGGATCATCCGCGGCGCCAGCTTCATGTGCTGGCCGAGCTTCATCTGTTGTGAGTAGTCAAATCGCATGGCGTGACATCAGACCACCGTCAAACCCACCCGCGTTCCTTTGTTGCTCCGCGGTGAGCAGCCTACCCCGTTCTGGGCGACAAATCCCTTACCGAACGTCCTGGCGGCACTGGATGGCATCGGCCAGAACCGCCTTGTTGGCGAACTCCAGTTGAGAGCCGGTCGGAAGCCCCCTCGCCAGGCGCGTTACCTTCACTCCAGACCGACTCGAGACCTCCTGGGTCAGGTATAACGCCGTCCCATCCCCTTCGACCGTGGGGTTGAGTCCCAGAATCACCTCCCGCACCGGCGTCCCGCCCGGGTTGGCTTCCGGACGGTCGATCCGGTCGATCAGGCCGGCGACGGTCAGTTCCTCGGGCCCGATCCCGTCCAGGGGCGACATCCGCCCCATCAGCACGTGATACAAACCCTTGTACATGCCAGTCTGTTCAAGCGCGATGAGATCCTTTGGCTGTTCGACCACAAGAACAGCGCTGCGGTCGCGCATCGGGTCCCGGCAGATGTCGCACTGGGGTGAATCACTCCCCCCGCCCTCAGCTCGCGCCCCCGCTTGGGGTCCATGGTCGGTGAGGTTCCAGCAGACGGCGCAGTGGCGCACGCGCTGCTTCACGTCGGCGATCGACTTGGCCAGGGAGAGCGCGTCGGCCTCGTTGCTCTTGAGGATGTGGAACGCCAGCCGCTCGGCGGACCGCCGACCGACCCCTGGAAGACGGGAGAGCTCTTCCATCAGCCGGTCCACCACCGCGGGGTACGAACTCCGGCGCGCGGTCTTCCCCGGGGCGGAAGGACCTTTCCTTTCGCCGGGGCTTGCCGGGCTGGGAACCTCCTGGGTCATCGGTGGATGGTAGGGATGCGAACTATCATCCCGAGATGTCCCTCGCCGGCGCTGGACCAATTTCAGAGAGAATGCCCGGGGTCTCCCGCGAACCCGCGGCCGCCGTCCGGAGGCGTCCCGGCCGTTGGCTCGCCGCCGTGCTGGTCGCGGCGGTGGTCATCGCCGGCGCGATCGGGACCTGGTCCAACTTCCACGCCAAGAACTTCGGCGTCGTGACCGAGGGGAAGATCTACCGGTCCGGTGAACTGACGCCTTCGGCGATGAAGCGCGTGGTGCAGGATTCCCACATCCGGACGATCGTCGATCTGGGCGCGTACGCGCCAGGATCTGGCGAAGAGGCCCGCGCCCAGCGCACCGCCGAGGCGCTGGGCGTCACGCGATACGTCCTGAGGCTCGAAGGGGACGCGACGGGCAACCCCAACTACTACGTGCAGGCCCTGCGCCTCATCAACGATCCCGGCAACCAGCCCGTGCTGATCCATTGCTCCGCCGGCACGCAGCGCACCGGGTGCCTGGTGATGCTCCAGCGGCACATCGTCGAGGGCAAGCCGTACAGCGACGTCTTCCACGAGGCGACCGAGCACCGCCACGATCCCGGGGACAATCCGCACCTGCTCCTCATGCTCGCCGACTGGTCGGAGAAGATCGCCGAGGCCTATCGCACCGGCGCCACCATCCCCGGCACCTCGCCCATCCCCGAACCCAAGCCCGCGCAATGACGCCGGACGCGACCACGCCCGGTCGGCCGGAATCGCCGGCGGGAGCGCTCGCGCTGGCCCTGCGGCGGCCCGCCGTGCAGGTGCCGCTGGTCCTCGCCGCCTGCGCCATGATCGTCTGGCCCCTGCTCGGAAACGCCGCCTTCAGCGGCACCGAAGGCCACCGCGCCGTCCCGGCCTATCACATGCTCGACGGCGGAGACTGGCTCGTCCCCGAACTCTTCGGCCGGCCGTACCTCCGCAAGCCGCCCGGCATGCCCTGGGCGATCGCCGCCGCGTCTTCCCTCTTCGGCAGGACCGAATGGGCCGCCCGCAGCGTCTCGGCGCTGGCGACCACCATCTCCGCACTCATCGCCCTCGCCTTCGGACGCCGCTGGTTCGGACCCATCGGCGGGCTCTACGCCGGGCTCTCCCAGGCCCTCATGCCCGTCCTGTGGTTCGCCTCACGCACCGCCGACATCGAGGCCCTGCACAACCTGGGCGTCCAGCTCGCCTGCCTCAGCGCGGTCGACATCATCCTCACCTCCCGCCGCACGCTGGTGGCCCGCTCCCTCTTCATGGCCCCACTCCTGGCCCTGGGAATCATCGTCGCGGGCCTTTCCAAGGGTCCCGCCGGCGCCACCGCCCTGGCCGGATGCCTCGTCTCCGCCGCGCTCATGACCAGGTCCGCCGCGTCACTCCTCCGCCCCGCCCTTCTCGCAGGCCTCCTGGCCGCCGGCGCCGTGCTCGGGGCCATCTTCATTCTCATCGCCTCCCACGCGGCGCTCGCCGCGCCCGACGCCGTCACCCAGACCGTCGAAGCCTTTCTCTGGGAGCCCGGCAAGACACTCCAAATTCTCCTCCTTGCCCCCACCAGCTTGGCGATGGCCCTTCCCTGCTCCCTCGCCCTTCTCTTCCCATGGGGCCCCGACGCCGCAACCGAAGCGCACGGACCCCACGCCCAGCAACACCCCCTCGCCTATCCCGCCGCCCGCACCCTCACCCTCGCGGTCCTGATTTCACTCGCCGCCCTCACCGTCGCCGGCGTCAGCAACCCGCGATACACGATGCCCACCCAGGCCCTCATCCCTCCCGTTGCCGGGTACGTCGGTCTGGGACTCTCGGGCATGTTCATCCTCAAGCGTCCTCCCATCGCCCGCTTCATGATGCTCGGCCACCCCCTCGCCATCGCGATCGGACTGCTCATCGCCGGCGTCACCATCACCGTCATGAGCGAACCCCGCCGCCAGCGCATCGGTGGACGTGCCGCCGGGGAATCCATCGCCGCCGCTGTCCATCCCGGCGCGATCATCTGGGCCGACCACCTCGTCGAAGCCCGCCCCGACGTCCTCTGGTACGCCCTTTCCGCCCCGGGCTCGACCTGCCAGGTGCAGTGGAAACCCCTCGCGGGCGCCCCGTCCCTCCCCCAGCCCGGTCACTACCTGGTCCTCCGGGATGATCCCCAGGCCGGCGAACTTGAACGCTTCGAACAGTCCCCGGGGGCCCCAACCCTGCACGAGGTGGGGCGCGGGTCGGTGTACCAGTTTTCTTTCCGGGTTTTGGTCGTCGTCCCCGAGCCCGTTACCGCCCAGCGGTCCGGCAGCGTCGTTAGGTAATTACGAACGACCGAAAACACACCATAACTTACCCAGCTTCACATCCATTCCCGGCCCGGCCAAGGCCGTTAGGGAAGGGACTACCGAACACCGCGGAGCCGCACAAAAGTGTTCTCCACGCTTTGCGCCACATTGACGTTTTTGGCCTTGAAAGCCGCGGCAATTGCGATTACTTTGAGATCGTTCCGCCCGCACGCTTGAAGCTCCGCGAGGCCGCCTCGCCGCCCGCACACGGGATCTCATCCGCCGTGCGGTTCAAGCGCCCATTGCACATGAGCTCGAGGGAAGAAGAGAGTCCTTGACGCTCAGTCAAACGAAGGCAGCAACCTCCGCCACCGGGAGAGAGAGTGGAGGTTGCTGTTCTTCTTTTTGCACCTGTGTGCAGTCTCGGTCGCAAGGATTACGCCCGCCGCACCTCAACCTTGCCGCCGGCGACGTCCTTGATCGCGTACCCCATCCTGCCCAGCTCGTCCCGGATCACGTCCGACGCCTTGAAGTCCTTGGCCGCCCGCGCCGCGGCCCGCGCGTGGAGCTTGGCGATCACCGCGGGATCGGGCGCCAGCCCGTCACGGAAGATCCCGATCTCCGTCTGCGCCGAAGCCGCGGGGCCCAGCTCCAGCACCCCCAGCACGGCGTCGAACGTCCGCATCATCATCGCGTCGTTGCGCGAGGGCTCGGGCGTGCGCGAGATCCACTTGTTGATCTCCGCGATCGCCTCCGCCACGTTCATGTCGTTGCTCATCGCCGCCGCGAACCACCGTCCCACCTCGGGGTCGACCGATGAATCCCGCGCACCCTGGTCCGCCCGCTCCAGGAACCCACGCCAGCGCTCCACCATCCGTTGGCTGTCCTTGAGACCCTGCATCGTGAAGTTCGCGTTGGTGCGGTAGTGCGTCTTGATGAGCTCGAAACGGATCGCCGACGGCTCCACGCCCTGCTCGATCAGCTGACGGGGCGTGTAGAAGTTCCCCTTGCTCTTGCTCATCTTCTCCCCGTCCACCAGCAGGAACCGCGGGTGGAACCACGTGCCGGCGAACGTCCCCTTCTCCGGGTGCACGTTGAACGCGGAGCACGACTGCGCGATCTCGCACTCGTGGTGCGGGAAGATGTTGTCCTCACCCCCGGAGTGCAGATCAATGATCGCCGGCCGCTCGGTGGGGTGCACCAGCGCGTCCAGCAGCGCGGGACCAACCCCGCCCGCCGACTGGCGGATCTCTCCCGATCCCGCCCCGCGCTGCAGGAGCCGCTCGGCCGCCATCACCGTGCACTCGATGTGCCACCCCGGGTACCCCGTGCCCCACGGGCTGTCCCACTTCATCACATGGGAGGGATCGCTCTTCCACAGCAGGAAATCCGCCGGGTGGCGCTTCTGCGCCTGGTTGGCGGTGTTGATTCGTCCGCCCTTGCCCTCGGAGAGCTGGTCCACCGTGTTGCCGCTCAGGGAGCCGTAGCGCGGGAAGCTGGGCACGTGGAAGTACACCGTCTGGCGGCCCGCCTCCCCCACCGCGTACGCGTGCCCGCGGTCGATGAGCCGGCGGATGACCTGGATCATACCGGCGACCTTCTGCGTCGCCCGCGGCATCACGGTCGGATCGCTCTGCGCGTCGATCGCGACCTTCAGGCCCAGCTTGCGCGCGTCGTCGAGGAAACGCTGGGCGTAGAACTCGGCGATCTGGTAGGGGTTATTCGGATCGATCTCCGCGCCCTGCGGGATCTTCCCGGACTTCTTCGCCTCGGCGAGGCGGCGCCCGGCGACCGACATGCGGTCCTCCCCCGACTCACCCCCCTCGGCGTCGTCGGTCATGTGGCCGACATCGGTGATATTCATCACGTGCGTGACCTTGCGCGGGCCCCGGTGGCGCTCACCGTTCGCGCCGGCGAGTTCACACAGGGGCGACTCGATCCAGCGCCGCAGCACGTCGGCGGCGAGGAACGAGCGGAAGTTGCCGATGTGCGCATCGTCGTAGACCGTGGGCCCGCACGTATAGAACGTGACGTGGGAGGGGTCCGTTGGGGTGAAGGTCTCGATGTCTTTGGTCAGGGTGTTGTGAAGTCGAAGGGGCATCGCCGCAATCGTATTCGCACTCGGCCCCGTTCTCGATCAGACCCGCGCCGACCGGGCGTAGAGCGCCCACTCCACCACCAGCAGGCCAAGCACGGCGAGCAGCAGGTAATGCCCGATCTCCCGGGGAAGCGAGGCCGACGCGCCGTCCCTCGCGCCCCCGGCGCGGCCCTTGACGGGGATTTCGTCGGATGTCCCCAGCGCGGTTTCCAGCGGGTCCAGCAGGTTTTCGGCGAGTATCCCCGGCCGCACCCCTGCGGGCAGCACGTCGTACACGCCGGTGCGCTCCAGCCGCCCGAGCGAGACGGTGCGTGTGGCCGGCGCGGCGCCCGCCGGTCCGCCCGATTGGGAAGGAAGCCTGACCTGCCGCATCACCGGCCCTTGCAGCGTCACAGCGCTGACCGACGAAGGAACCTCGATCTCGACGGCGTCGGCGAGGCGCCGCGCCGAACCGCTCGCCTCTTCGGGGCGGAGCGTGAGAAAATCGACGGCGTTGGCGAGGAAGATGGAGAAGCCGACCTGCACGCCCCAGTTGGAATGATCGAGATCGAAGGCGACGACGACGTGTCGAAGGCCGCCGGATTCGACCAGCGCGATGACCGGCCCCGACGCACCCTGGGCGAGGTCGATCCGGCGGACGCCGGGCATCGCCGCGCCGGCCGATTCGCGGCCCAGCGAGACGCCCCGGATGGCAAAGACCGAGTCCAGGGAGACATCGCGGAGCAGCGGATGAGTCCGGTCCCACGTGAGCACAAAGTCCCGGTCACCATCGGCGCTGGGAGGTGAACTGGTCACTCCAAGAGATGGCATCCCGCCGCCCAGCACGATGGAGGGCGAGGGCGGCGTCACGGCGGGGGTGACTCGATCAAACACAATCAGATCAAATCCCGCCGCCGGTGAGGCCAGCAGCGGCGCCGCGCGCGAGGCGTCGACAACGCGGAGGACCGCGGGATTCAGTTCGGTGAGGATGCTCTCCAGGAGCCACGCGGGCGTGATGGGGTCTTCGGGTGGCGTGGAATCGGGCGGGGCGTTCGCGGTTCGCTCGGCGGCGCCAGTCGGGGGGGACACCGGGGACGTCGCCGGGGCGTCGGGCGAGACAATGAGAATCGATGGAGATCGCGGGGCTGCTATCAGCATCGAGGCGGCATCGTCGGCGGAAAGCAAGTCACTCCCCACCAGCCGCGCCGTCAGCACGCCCGCCTCTCGCGTGACGATCTCCATCGTCATCGCCGCCTTCCCCGCACCCTGGGCATCGCTGGGCGGCAGCGGCGTCGCCTGCCGCGCCCGCTCCACGCCGGCAAGTGATAGCACAACCACCGCTTCCCGGTCGCGCCGGCTGGCGTTGTGCAATTCAAGAAAAACCCGCAGGCTCGCGGGATTTTCCGGATCCCGCCGGGCGCTGAAGGTCACGATGCCCACGTTGTCGTGATCCTGCGCCGCGAGGCGGTCCGTACCATCTTCCGCGACGCTCATGGGGGATGGCCCCACGCGCTCCAGGCGCACCGAAGCGCCCGCGGGCGCCGCCACTGACACGGGCGGCGCCGAACCATCCGAAAGAACCACCACCAGGGAGCTTTCCCGCTCCGCGGAGGTCTCGCTCGCCGCCGCCTCCTGGTTCCCCAGCACCGCCCCGGCAAGCTGCATCGCCGCCTCCAGGTCTAGCGGCTGGTCGGTCCCATCGATCGACTCGATCGCGTCCCGGACGCGCCGGCGATCGGTCGTCAGCGGCGTCAACCCCTTCCCCTCCGCAGCGGCGGAGATCACCGCGGCCTCCACGTTGCGCCCCATGCGCATCGCGTCCTCCACGATCCGCAGCGCCCGCCGCTTGGCCTCTTCCAGCCGCGTTCCACCGTCGTCACCGTCGCGCGCGCCCATCGACGCCGAGCGATCGATGATGAACACGATGCGGCTCGCCGCCTCTCCACCAGCGCCAATCGCCGGCCGACCGATCGCCAGCACCAGCAGCGCCACCAGCAGCAGGTGCACCAGCACCAGCCACGAGGGGCGCACCCACCGCCACGGGATATTGGCTTCCAGGTCCTCGTACGCCTGCCGCCAGAGCAGCGTCGAGCTCACCCGCAGGGGGCGGCGACGCAGCTTGAGGAGATAGAGCACCGCGAGCGTCGGCAGCGCGATCGCGCCGGCGACCAGCGCCGCGGTGGGCGCCAGGAAGATCATTCACGGACTGTAGAAGGTGGCGGAGAACCTTGAAGCTTGCCATCCATCAGGAGGCGCTGCCCGACGTTCACACGTTCCAACCCGCCGGCGGCTTGGGCGGGGGCGGGGCGGTACGGGACGCTCGCGGACGTTCGTCCCGCCCCGGCGCGGCGTGGGGACGGAACGACTCGGCGACGATGTAGGTCTCCCGCGAGAGGTCGCGGCAGGCCTTGGGCTTGAAACCGCGAGCCTCCCGGAACATCGCCTGGGTCTCTTTCACGACGTTCGTGAACTCCGAACCCTCGAAGATCTTCATCACGAACTGCCCGCCCGGACGCAGGAGCTGCGGCAGCACGCCCAGCACCTGCCGGCAGAGGCGGGAGGAGATCAGGTCGTCCCCGTGCCCCGTGGTGTTGGGGGCCATGTCGCTGATGACGACGTCAAAGCCCCCGCCGGGCTTGAAGCCGGCGGCGGCGATGATCTCCGCGGGCGGAATCTTGAAGGCGTCCCCGACCATGCACTGCACGTTGTCGGCCCCCGAATCGGCGACGACGGGAGAGCTTTCGGAAAGATCGATGCCGATGACCAGCCCGCGCGGCCCCACGCACTCCGCGGCGACCTGCATCCACGAGCCCGGGGCGCAGCCCAGGTCCAGCACCGTGTCACCCGGGTGGATGATGCGGTATTTCTCGTTGATCTCCAGCAGCTTGTACGCCGAGCGCGCCAGGTAGCCGTCGGCCTTGGCGAGCTTGAAGTACTTGTCGTGGAGTTTGCGGGGTTGAGCCATGGGGGGAAGTCACGAAGTCAGAAAGTCACGGAGTCACGGAGTCACGGAGTCAGGAAGTCAGGAAGGGAAAGTCAGTCGTCGTCGGGGGCAAGGTCTTCTTTTTCTTCGTGCCAGCGGACCTGGACGGTTTCGAGGATCTTTTCGTTGACGGGGTGGGCGGGGTCGGGGCGGAAGTTCGGGAGCGACTCGATCATGCCCCGCAGTTCGGTGAAGCGGACGGTGAACGGATCACGCGCGGGAAATCGCTCGGCGAGCAGTTCGGCGATCCGGTCCACATCCAGCCACCCAAACTCCTTGTCCATCGCGCCCACGTCCCCTCTCTTCGTGACTGCTTGACTTCGTGACTCCGTGACTTCCTAATGCGCCTCTTCCTTGACCGCGTTGCGGTTCCACGAGGGAACACGAACCACGATCGGGCCGGAGCCTTCGATGTTGCACTGGCAACTCAGGCGGCTGTTGCGCTGGAGGCCGGGGGCTTCCTCCACGCGGTCTTCCTCGGCCTCGGTCGCCTCCGAGAGGTCCTTCATGCCCTGCTCGATGTGAACATGGCAGGTCGAGCACGCGCACACGCCGCCGCAGGCGTGCTCGATGTTGATGCCGTGCTCCATCGCGATCTCCAGCAGGTGGGCCCCCTTGGAACCCATGAGCGTGTGCTCCCGCTGGTCACCGCCGGTCAGCGCCCGGGGGTCTTCAAGGATGAACGTGATGGGCACCGTCGGGGGACCCTGGACGTGTTCCGAACGCTTCAGCGACATTCCCGGCTCCGCGGGTGGGGGTGTATGGTGATGGCCGGCCGGATCATACGAGCCTCAAGCTCGCCGCAGTTGCCCGACCCGCGACCGGCGTAAAGACCTTGGCGGCCCACCTATCCTTCCTCTTCATGCCCCACGCCGACCTTCCATCACGGCGCCCTCCCACCGATTCTCACCTCTCTGGCCCGGGCCGCGCGGGCGAGGCACTGGCGCTCTCGGTCGTCGCCCCCGCCCACAACGAGGAAGAGAACGTCGATCGCCTGGTTCAGGAGGTCGAAAACGCCTGCCGGGCCCTCGACGGCGGGTGGGAGTTCATCATCGTCGACGACGGCTCGACCGATTCGACCCAGGCCCGCATCCGCGCCCTGATGTCCACCCGGCCATGGCTGCGCTGCGTGCAAATGACCCAGACGCCCCCGGGCAAGGGCAACGGCCAATCGGCCGCCTTCCACGCCGGTTTCCGCGCCGCGCGCGGAGCCGTGATCGCGGTACTGGATGCCGACCTCCAGAATGATCCGGGAGAAATCCCCGCGATGCTGGGCCTGCTGCATTCCCGCCGGGCCGACATGGTGCAGGGAGATCGCTCCCACGCCCGCAAAGACAACGTGGTCCGCCGCGTGGGCTCGGTCGTGGGCCGGCTCTTTCGCCGCATGATCCTGGGAGACACCATCCGGGACACGGGGTGCTCCCTGCGGGTGATGAAGCGGGAGATCGCCCTTCGCCTGCCCTTGGAATTCGCTGGGATGCACCGGTTCATCCCCGTCGCCGCCCGCCACATGGGCTACACGGTCGTCGAAATGCCCGTGCGGCACCGCCCTCGGGAAGCCGGGACGACCAAATACGGCTTTGGAATCACCAAGCGTGCGTTGCCCGGACTCATGGACTGCTTCGCCGTCCGCTGGATGTCCAAGCGTCGTCGCCCCGTGACGGGAGAGCCCGTCGGCGTCTCTGATGATGCGATCTTCGAGGAAGTCGGCCCTGCCTCGCCCGCGCGGGCTCAGACCTTCTCCGAGCAGGCGACGCGATGAGGGGTGCACATGAGGATCCACGGCAAGCGAATCAAGTGGGAGCCCGGAGCGCTGTTTCTCCTGGTGCTGCTGGTCGGTGTCTGGCTGGCGATCGGCCCCGACACCTTTCGGGAGCTTCCCACCCGCGAAGACTCCATGACCTACCCGATCCGCATCGTGGATTCCAGGGGCGTGGTCGAGGTGAGCATGGACCCGGCGACCCACCAGCCGCGCTTCCGGGTGATCATGCGCGACGGGTACGTTTCCCCCGACATGGATGCGCAGCAGTTCGGCACCGCGTACGGACCGGCGGTGCTCGCCCAGGCGAGCGCTGAGCGCACAAACTGGGTCTTCCGCAAGCTGAACATCACCTCCTGGGGCGGGTTTGTCTGGGTGGCGATCGGTTTCGGGGGCCAGTTCGCCTTCTCGGGGAGGATGGTCCTCCAATGGCTGAGCAGCGAGAAGCGGCGGAGCAGCCACGTGAGCCCGGCCTTCTGGCTGTGGAGCCTGGTGGGGTCGGTGATGCTGTTCAGCTACTTCGTGTGGCGTCAGGATGCTGTTGGGATCCTGGGGCAATGCTCGGGAGTGGTGATCTACGCGCGGAATCTGCGCCTGATTTATAAATCGCGCCGCCGGGAGGCCCGCCTTGCCGCGGCCCAGGCGCCCGCCGGGGCCGGCGCCGGGGCGTAAGTCTCCCTCATTGCCCGCGTTACCCGATGAAGTTTGGTCAAAACAGTTGCACGTGAAGGGTTTGGGAGGAACATTGGGGCGGGGATGAACGTGTTTCTCGATGATGTCGCCGTGGTCCTGCCCGACGCCACCTTGCCGGTGGCGCTCGACGTCATCGGTGCGCACGCGGGGGAACGCGGGCGGATCGTGGTCGAGGTGCTGTGCGACGGGGTTCCGGCGAGCGAGGAGCAGCTCGCGGGATCAGGGGCGGGGATATCCGAGCTTCGCTGCCGATCGGCGGACCCGCGCGAGCTGGTGCGGGCGACGCTGGAGGATGCGGTCCGAGAACTGGACCTGCTGATTCCCGACCAGAAGGCAACCCGGGACAAATTGTGGGTGGGGCGCACGCCGGAAGCGATGGACGAGCTTCGGGGGATCCTGGAACGCTGGCGGATGGTGCGGGAAGCGCTGGAGCAGTGCGCGAGGGCGATGGATGTGCCGCTGGAGCGGATCACGTCGGCCTCGGGGGCGACGGGGGCGGGCGTCGCGGCGGCGATGGCGAGGGATCTGGAAGCGATCCGGGCGGAGCTTGCCGCTGGGCACGTGGTGGAGCTGGCCGACCTGATCGGGGGGAACCTGTGCGAGCTGGCGAGCTCGTGGCGCGGAGTGATCGCGGCGTTTGGAGAGTCCCTCGCGAACCCTGAGGCTGGGCGCACGACACTCGCGGCGGGGGGCGGGGCATGAAGCCGCTCGCCACGTCATCGGTGCAGGGCGCGTCATCGGGGCCGGCCTCGGTGGATGACCTGATGGACAGGGCAAGCGAGGCGCTGGTGCAGTGCGCGTACTTCGAGGCCGAGCTGCTCGCCCTCAAGGGCCTGCGGCGCGGGTTCGAGGCGAGGGACTATGAACGCATGGCCCGGATCTGCCTGCCGCTCCAGGAAGCCCGTCGCCAGAAGATGCAATTGGCGCAGGACGCGGGCCGGGTGGTGGTGGTCGACCCAGCGCTCGCGGCGAGCGGGATCACTGCGCCAGGGATGTACTTGGTCCAGCCGCCGATGATCGCCGCGGAGGCGAGGGAACTTCGCCTCGCCGCGGACCGGCGACGGGTGTGCACGATTGTGCTCGCCCGTGAGCCGATGTCCAGGTCGGGGGCGAGGACGGGGCTGTGGCCGATCGTCGCGGTCGGTCCGTCGCTGTCGGGGCGTGACATCTCGGTTCGGGCGTATGTCTCGCCGCCCGCGGGCGTGGCGCCGGCGGAGAACGGGATGACGCGCGACACGATGGCCGGCGCGCCGAGCCCGGCGTGGATGCTGGGCGCGTGCGAGGCGCTGGGAGATGCGGCGATCGCCAAGCTCAATCCGGCGGACCCGGCCGCGCACCGCGTGGAAGACCTGCTGGAGTTCCTGGACGTGTGGCCGCTGCACGAGAAGCTGCACCAGCGGCTGATGCACGAGTGCAGGCTGGCGCTGACGCAGCCAGCGCCCGAGGGGGAGAGGCGGCGAGGGGTGGCGGAGAATCCGTGGTCGTTCTGAGCACGGATGGGCGTTGATTTCATTGAACATGGTATTGACATCGTGCCTTCCACCATGCTTGCATGCTCACTGACATGCAACATTGCATGTTATTTTCCTGGTCAGGAAACACCCCGCATGCGATAATCGGATTGATATGAAATCCCGACCAAACAAAGGTCGTTCTCGCCGTCCGGTGCCTTCTGTACCAGCCATGGCGGACGCCAAGGCCAAGAAAACGAGGGGAGCCGATCAGCCCGAGGCCTTAGACGTGGGAGCCTTGCGCAAGGCCTTTGGCGTTACGCGGTCAACTTTTCAACGTCTCACCGGATACTCGGAGCGTTCTCTTGCCGACTGGGAATCGGGCAAACGGGAGGTCGACGGGCTCGTGCGTCGGCGGCTGCTCGAACTCTCCCGTCTTCACGAGGCGCTTGCGGCGATCATCCAGCCTTCGGCGCTGCGCACGTGGCTCGATACGCCCAGCGAGGCGTTTGAGGGTCTCAAGCCGCTCGAAGTGATCGAGCGTGGACACACCGACCGCCTCTGGCAGATGATCTTTGAGTTCCGGTTCGGATTTCCGTCCTGATCACTTCGCGTGGCACCGTGAACACTGTCGCATCCGCGCGTCACGAAAGCTCCACGCTCAGCGATTCCCCGGCATTGATCACTACATCGGATCCAAACTCGATCCGCACCCTGCCGGGGCTGCTTTGCACGGTGACGTTCAGGCCCTTGGCTCCCGCGCTCACCGTCGCCGACGCAACATCCTTGCCCACGGGGGTGAGGGCGAGGGACTTGAGGCGCAGCTGGCCGTGCTTGACGGCGAGCTCGCAGCGCTGGGCTACGCCCTGGACGCGCTGTGAGAACGTGCCCCAGCCCTGAGCGGCGGTGAAGGCTGCCTTGAAGTTGTCGGAATTGATCTTGGGGGCAAAGCCGATGTGTCCCTTGGGGCCGTGGTATTCAAAGCCGCTCGCGGCGAGGTAGGCGCCGTGGCTGGACATGCCGCGGGCGTAGTGGCTGGAGCATTCGACCTCGTTGTAGGGGTTGCGGCGGGCGGCGTGGTGGCGGTCCTGGATCATGCGCTCGATCGCCATCGCCTCGGTGACCATCCCCTCATAAAGCATGTGGCCGGCGACCTGGTGCTCAAAGCCCGTCCAGCACTCGTTGAAATAGCCCGCGGCCCAGGCGTCCCCGCCCTTGCCGATGCAGTTCTCCGCGCCGCCCTTGGGGAAGGTGCACACGACCAGCCCGCCCTCACCCGGCATCGCGTACCAGCGTCCGCCCTTGATCGTCTCCTGCAGCGCCTTGCGGTACGGCCCCACATCGGGCGTGAAGCAGTACTTCCACATGCTCTGCAGCGCCGTGACGGCGTGGGTGTGGGGAACGATGCGGCCCAGGCCCACCTGCAGCGCCCAGGCCTGGCCCATGAGCTGGTCGGTGTGGCAGCCGGCGTTGGTGTTGTTCGCCTCGGGGTGCGCGGGGTCGGGGTGGTGGATGAAGTACTCACCGTTGAAGAGCCGCTCGACCAAGAGCTTGGAGCCGCTGTCGGCGAGCCTGGTGCAGCGCGCGGCGAAGGCGGCGTCCCCCATCTCGGTCGCCATCTCGGCGCCGGCGCGGAGGGCGGCGATATAATAGGAGCTCATCCAGGCCATCTCACCGTACCAGACGGTGTCGAGGGTGTTGTACTGGGCGCCCTCAAGGATGCCGTCCTGATTGGCGTCGGTTCCGATCATGTGCTCGACGGCCTTCTTGGCCCGCGGCCAGACGCGCTTAAGGAAGGCGTCGTCGGCGGACATCTGATGCTCCCGGTAGGTACGGAGGATGGTGCCGCACTGGCCGTCGTGGGCGACGATGCGGTGTCCTTCGGCGCGGTAATCCATCGCGCCGTTGTCGTCGTGGAAGGCGACGCCGTAGTCGGCCATTTCACGGGCGGATCGTTCGAGCTCGGGGAAGAGCCGTCCGACCGAGTGGGCGTAGCTCCAGACGTGGGTGCATGTACCGGCGCAGCAGTAGGTTCCTTCCCAGCCGTAGAAGCGGTTGTTATCGAAGCGGTAGCACGTGGAGGTCGCCAGGGCCGTCGCGCTGGCCATCGCGCGGTCGAGGAACCAGTAGGGAAGGGTTGAGTCGTACCAGGTGTCTCGCCAGAGCCGGGTGCGGGAGGCGAGGGATTCGAAGCTGGAGGCGACGTATTCGACGACCTGCGGGGCGTTCTTGAATCGCAGGCCGTAGTGGCGGCGGAGCTTGTCGCCGCCTTGGAGGAAGGTGATGTAGTCGCGCCACAGGCCGTCGAAGTGCCAGGCGATGATGAAGGTGAAGGTCGCGGACTGCCCGGGCTGGAGAGAGACGCGGCGGCCGATCGATCCGACGGCGCGGGCGGTGTTGGGCGCGGTCGCGGAGGGAGAGGCGGGGGCAAAGGCGGAGGCGGGGAGCGCGGCGCGGTCGATGGATTCGACGGCGATCAGGCCCGCGGCGCTGGGGCCGGGGGCCGTGAGCATGCCCAGAGAGAGGGTGCCGTAGTCGGGGCGATCCTCGAGCTTGCCCGGCTCCTGGCGGGGAGAGTCGCAGAAGACGATGTCGTCGATGCTGATCTGCCCCCAGCCGCCGGTCCAGGCGTCGACCGCCTGGAGACGGGCGACCCGGCCTTCAAACTCCTGCACATCGACGTTGTGCAGTTCCATGACGTTGGAGTTGCGGCCGGTGATGGTGCGGACGGGTGCGCCGTCGATGAGCAGGTTGACGCAGGTCTGGCCGGGATGGTTGCCACCGCCCAGGCGGAAGCTGATGAACTTGCGTTCGACCTTGAACTCCTTGCTGGTGAGCGTGCCGATGTACGAGTCGGCCTTCTCCACATCCTCCCCGTCCTGGGAGTGGTGCGTGTTGACGACTCGGGAGCCCTCGCCCTTGACGGGGCCCATGTAGCCGGGAAGGGATTCGATCGTGCGAGGGCCCTTGCCGAAGGCTTCACCGGTGGTGGTCCAGCCCTCGTAGGAGTCCCTCTCGAAGCGGTCGAAGACGATCAGGGGGCGATCGTTCTTTGCCTTATTTTTCGCGGCCTGGGGATCGAGCTGGGCGGAGCATTCAAGGCGGATGTGGCCCGCCTGCCGCTTGATGCGGTTCTCTCGCTGCAGGTCGTAATCTTTTTCACTGGCGAGGCAGCAGGCGTTCTCCAGCCAGCCGGCGACGGCAACCTCCGCGGGGGCGGCGGAGGTGTTGCGCACGGTGTAGTGCATCACGGTCGCGGGAAGACCTGATTCGGTTGCTTCCAGCGGGCAGTACGGTGAGAAGGCCTCGAGCGTCGCTTCGACGGGCAGGCCGGGGTCCTTGTAATCGACCGTGCCGATGGGGTACTGGCCCCGGAACGAGATGTCGGGCCAGCCGCTTGCGTCCAGGGCGCGCGTGGTGGTCTTGCCGCCCGCGGTGACGGAGAGCGCGAAGCCCTGGAGCATGGGGGAGGACTGCCGCACGGGCTTGGCGTAATGCGGGCCGGAGCTATCGGCCCAGGTGGGTGCGGCGGGCTGGTTGAAGATGTCCCAGAGCCAGAGCTTGCCGTCTCCGCCGAGATAGACGTGCCCCGCGCAGATGCCGCCGACGGGCATGCCGATGTAGTTCAGCTCGTCGTTCTTCGAGCGGTAGACCGTGGGCTCTCCGCGGGCGGTGAGGGAGGCAAGCCACTGGGGGTCGAGCTTCTTGTCCAGCGGGATGGGAAAGTCCTTCACGTCATCGAAGGTGAAGGGGCCGGCGATAGCGCGGGGCGGGCGCACGCCGGTGAAGAGCCATCCCGCGGCGGCGAGGGATGCGGTGAGGGAGAACTCGCGGCGTGTGATGGTCATGATGACGTGCCCTCGGTGGGTGGTCCGTCGGTGAGATCCGCGGCGGTGAACGCCGCGTGGTGCGGGAGCGTGACGCCCGCACCACGCGTGGCGGGCGAAGGAGCATGGGAGTCCGCACTCAGACGGTGCAGACCTTGATGGATTCGCGCAGGGAGGTCATGGGGTCGCGCGCGGGGATGAATTCCTGGGCGAAGAAGCCCTGGTAGCCCTTGTCGGCGAGGGCGTTGCAGATGGCGACGTAGTTGAGTTCCTGCTTCTCGTCGATCTCCCGGCGGCCGGGGACGCCGGCGGTGTGGTAGTGGGCGATGTGGTCGTAGTTTTCCATGATGGTGTCGATGACGTCCCCTTCCATGATCTGCATGTGGTAGATGTCGTAGAGGAGCTTGAAGCGCGGGGAGCCGACCTCCTTGACGAGGTTGACGCCCCAGGGGGTGCGGTCGCACATGTAGTCCTTGTGGTCGCGCTTGCTGTTGAGCAGCTCCATGATGAGGGTGACGCCGAGCTTCTCGGCGAGGGGGGCGATGCGTTTGAGGCCCTTGGCGCAGTTCTTGAGGCCTTCCATGTCGTCCATGCCGGCGCGGTTGCCGGACATGACGATCTGGTTGGGGATGCCCGCCTCCTTGCACTGCACGAGGCGGGCCTCGAGGTCCTGGATGATGGCGTCGTGGTTCTCCACGCGGTTGAAGCCCGAGTGGATGGGGTTGTGCTTGACCAGCCCGCCGACGGCGCAGGTCAGGCCGTGCTTCTTCACCGTCTCCCACTGCTCGGGCCCGAGGAGCTCGATGGAGGAGATGCCCATCCCCGCGGCGTTCTTGGCGAGGTCTTCCAGGGGCATGCCGCCGAAGCACCACTGGCAGACGGAGTGCTTGAGTCGTCCGGTGGCGGGCATGGGCCTGGCGTCCTTGGGTGCGGCGGGGGTGGAGGCGGGCTGGAGCAGGGAGGGGGCCGCGGAGCAGGCGCTGGCGCCGGCGAGGACGGCGGAGGAGGCGAGGAAGTCACGGCGGTTCATGGGAATGCTCCTGGGCGCGACGGGATGAGACGTGCGGCCCGGCGAGACGAAACCGGGGAGCACCAATGTACCGGAGGATGGGTTGACTCGCCACGGGATCGGCCCGATGCCTAGGATTTCGCACTTCTGGGAAGCCGGGCACGTGCCTTGGCATCCCTTCACGCCCCGCGCCGCATCGAATCGGGCTTGTCTCGGCGCACATTCACTCCATGTCAGATTCACGAGTTCGCCGGCAGATCGCGGCTTTCGCCGCGCAGTTGATGTACGCACGGGATTGCAGCGAGTATTTCACGGCCAAACGCAAGGCGGCCCGGCAGGTGCTGGGCGGGGACGGATCGTTCCGGGACCTGCCCTCCAACCGGGAGATCCGGGAGGAGATCCTGCTGCTCGCGGACCTTGTCGAGGGGGACCGGCGGCGAGCGGACCTCGCGGCGATGCGGCTGGAGGCGCTGCGGTTCCTGCGGCTTTTGAGCCGCCACAAGCCGCGGCTGATCGGCAGCGTGCTCACAGGGCACGTGCGGCGCGGGTCGGATATCGACATCCACGTGTTCTCGGACAGCGTGTCCGCGGTCTCACAGGCGGTGGAGGATGCGGGGTACGCGTGCGAGGTGGAGCGCAAGCGGGTGCTCAAGCACGGTGAGGAGCGGGTGTTCAACCATGCGCACGTGCACGGGCGGTTCAATGTTGAACTGACGATCTACGCGGCGGACAAGGCGAACTACCCGTTCCGCAGCTCGATCACGGGGAAAACGATCGAGCGGGCCGGCGCGGCGGAGCTGGAGGCGCTGATCAGGCGGGAATCGGAGGGGATCGACATCGAGGCGGAGCTGGGGAGGGTGGATGAGCCCGAGGACGCGTGGGAGGTGTACGCGTCCCTGCTGCGGCCGCTGGAATCGGTGAAGCAGAACCCGGCGTTCCATCCGGAAGGGGATGCGCTGTACCACAGCCTGCAGGTCTTCGACCGGGCGAGGGAGGTGCGGGCGTATGACCAGGAGTTTCTCCTCGCCGCGCTGCTGCACGACGTGGGCAAGGGGATCGATTCACGGGACCACGTGGCGGCGGGCGTCGGAGCGCTGCAGGGGCTGGTGAGCGAGCGGACGCTGTGGTTCATCGAGCACCACATGGAAGCGCACCAGTGCAGGGACGGGAGCATCGGGGCGCGGGCGAAGCGTCGGCTGAGCGAGTCGGAAGACAACGAGGACCTGCTGCTGCTGAGCGAGTGCGACCAGGCGGGCCGGGTGCGCGGGGCGATCACGCCGACGATCGACGAGGCGCTGGAGTTCATCCGGGACTTGGAATTTGAGCACGGGGCGTAGCGGTCCCCCCCAGGCCGGACGTCGCCCGGCGAGATGCGCTTCAGCAGTAGTCCATCGCCGCCCGCAGCCTGCGGACCTCGTCGGCGGAGAGGCCCGGGATCCCGGCGACGCGGCAGGCGCTGTGGAGCTGAGTGGTGCCGGTCTGGGCGATGAACTGGTCGGCGTTTGCCGAGCGCACGCCGCCGCAGGGAAGGATTTCGATGCGGCCCTGGGCGGCCTCGAAAAACGCCTTGATGCGGCGGAGACGGATGACCAGGCCCGGGGGCGGAGCGCCGGGCGTGTCGTGGTGGTCGAGCAGTCCCATCGCGGCCGCGGTGGCGCGAGGATCGAGACCTGATGTCAGGATTCGCGTGACACCGCGATCGATCAGCGTGCCGATCGAGCCGACGGTGTCGGGTGTCATGTCGAACGCGCGATGGAAGACCGTCTGGCGGGCGCCCGCGAGCTGGACGATCATCGCCGTCGCGTCCCGGTCCACGTGGCCGGTGGAGGTGAGCACGCCGAAGACCAGCCCGTCGGCGCCGGCCTCAAGGAGTTCTTCCGCCTGGTGGAGCAGGCGAGCGACCATGCGCTGGTCTGCGACGGGAGAGCCCGCGTCGGGCCGGAGCATCGCCATGACGGGGATGGGAACGGCGGCCTTGACGTCGCGCAGGAGCTGCGGCGAGGGCGTGGTGCCGTGGCGATCCAGCGCGGCGACGAGCTCGAGACGGTCGGCGCCGGCGGTGTGCGCGGCGATGGCGTCGAGGAGATTATCGACGGCGATTTCGAGCAGTGGCCGCGTCATCGGGGTGAATCAAAGGCCGGGACGATGGCGGGGTCACGCGGGGAAAGGTGTAAAGCGAGATGAAGTTTGTGCGCCGGCTGATCACATCGCAAACAGCGCGTCCATCTGCGCCGAGACCTGCTTGAGCCGCGCGGTGTCGCCGCCGCCGACCTCGGCGGTCGCCCAGTTTCCGCCCGCCGCGGTGGAGTAGCCGATCTCGTCGAGCGCCTTCATCACGGACGGCCAGCCCGCGTCCCCTTCCCCCAGTTCGACATCGAAGCCCTGCCAGAGGCCCTTGTCGTCGCGCTTCTTGCGGCTGAAATCTTTGATGTGCAGCTTGGCGATGCGCTTGCCCAGGATGCGGACCCACTGGTCGGGGAAGCCGAAATTGATGACGTTGCCGATGTCGAAGTGGAACTTGACGATGGGGTCGTTGAACTCATCGACGTACCGCGCGGCCTCCAGGGGGCTGAGCAGGAAGTTGTTCCAGACATTTTCGATCGCGATCGCCACACCCGTTTCACGGGCAAGCGGCAGGACCTTGCGGATCTCTTCCATGGTGAGCTTCCAGGCCTGGTCGTACGGCTGCTGGTTGTTCACCACGGCGGGGACGAGCAGGACGCTGGTAATGCCCAGCTTCTGGCCGTCGCGAAGGCACTGCTCGAGGGCTTCCCGGCCTTTTTGCCGGGCTTCGGGCGCGGGGCTGTTGAGGTGGAACTTCCAGTGGACTGAATCGACCAGCCCGTGGACCTTGAGGCCCGTCTTGGCCTGGGCGGCGAGAACTTCGTCCAGCGGCGTGGGGGATGGACAGTCCATCTCCACGCCGTCGAAGCCGCAATCGCGCAGAATCTGGAACTTCTCGGCGACGCTCTTTCCGTCCCCCACCATGCCGATCATCACCGCTTTGCGGAGCGTGCGCTTGCCGGGAGCAGCCGGCGCCGCCGGAGTCGCGGGCTGGGCGGCGGCGAAGGTGGAACCGACGGGGACGGAGGCCCGCAGCACCGACCCGCCGGCAACGGAGAGAGCGGCGGCGGCGGCGGACGTGGAGATGAACCCGCGGCGGGTGATGTCGGACATATGAGCCTCCAGGAACGGGGTAGATCGGAGTTACAGGCTATCCGATCGCCGGGGGTCCGTCCATGGGCGGGATAGCGGCGTGTTCAGCACCCCGACTCGAAGGCATGCACAAAGGCGTCGAAGTCGTCGGTATCCACAAACCCCGAGCCGTCAAAGTCGGCGTCGTCGGTGCCGGCCTCGAAGGCGTGCACGAACGCGTCGTAGTCGTCGGTATCGACGAACCCGGTGCCGTCAAAGTCCGCCTTGCAGGGCTGGAACTCCAGAGCCCCGATGTCGATCACCGGGGAGGGGCCCGGTCCGGAATCCACGGTCGCCGGGTCGTCCACACGCCGAGGGTTGCCGACCGCGTCGAGCACGATCCCGGACGGCAGCACCGAGGCGTCTCCTGCGTCAATGCTCGTGGAACCCGACGAGAGTGAGTAGTTCCCCGAGCCCGGGTCGGCGAAATATGGATCGTCTCCGGAACTGCCGATGCCGTCCAGAAAGCCGTCCCAACCCTCCACGCGGGAACGGTCCACGGCGCCGGTGGATCCGTAATAGAGCAGTTGGCGGTCCTGCGGCGCCTCGTAGGAGCCCACGTTGTTCCAGAGGATGGTGTTGGAGATATTCAGCGTATCGAAGTACGCGACCACACCGCCCGTGTACGTCGCGGCGGTGTTGTCCGCGATGGTGCAGTTGACGATCGAGCCGACGGTGCCCGAGGCGGTCCAGACCGCGCCGCCATCGCTGGCGGAGCTGTTGCCGGTGATGAGTGAATTGGCAAGCGTGAGCTGGGTGTTGTAGATATCCAGCGCGCCGCCGTTGTAGGCCGTCGCCTGATTGTTCTGAAGGATCGCCCCGCGGATATCGGCGGAAGAATCGGCGACGGAGGAGGCCCCGCCCCAGTATCCGGCGTTGTTGCGGAAGGTGCAGCGGTCCAGCGTGAGCTGGACGCCCGCGTTGGCGGAGAGTCCCCCGCCGCCGCTGCTCGCGGCCTGGTTCCCTTCAAAGGTGCACGCGGTGAAGACCGGCGACCCGCCGGTCCACGCGGCGACGGCGCCGCCCCCGCCGGCGCGGTTGTTCTCGAACGTGCAGGTGGAGAAGTGGGCCGAACTGGTCTCCAGGTACGCCCCGCCCCCCCACCATTCCGAATATCCGCCGGTGATGGTGAACCCATCGACCAGCGTGTGGGCGTCGGAGCCATACGACGTGATGACGGAATACGAGTTGTCATCGCTCGCCGCCGTGCCGATCTCTCCCGAGAGCGTGGACGTGAAAAGCCCGGGCTGGCGCTGGGCGAGAGACGTCTCTCCACCGCCCGCGCGGCTTTTGCCCTGGAAGCCTCCGTACAAGGTAAGGCCTGAACTGAGGGAGAAGTTTCCGTAACGGTCGGCGGTGCCGGAGTCGGGCCGGTAAACACCGTCGGCGACCCAGATCTGGCGGATGTTGGAGCACTTCAGGCCGGCAAGGTCGAGCAGTTCGCGCAGGTCTCCGCCCGCGTTTGACCAGGTGGTCCCCTCCCCGGGGCCGGGCGTCTGCGAATCGGCGTAGCGGCGGACCTCGCACTCGTCGGGCCGGCAATCCCCGTTGGCGTCGAGGCTCGTTCCCGAGGAAATGTCGATCGCGTCGTCGATGCCGTTGCCGTTGCAGTCGGTGATGCGCGTCGCGTCCCGGTAATTCGAGAGCACGCCGCGGGTCTGCTGGATGATCAGCGCGTTGTACGCCGCCCGCGGATCCCCGACGGGGACGCCCAGCGGCCTGCCGGTGCCGGGATGGGTGAGATGGGGGCTGGAGTAATACTGAAGGTCCACCGTGCCCGGATACGACATGATGGTGCGGTAGGTGGTGGCGGCGACGGTGAAGTAGTGGCCCCACGCGTAGGAGAACGGGGCCGAGGCGTCGTTCTCGTGGTCATGGGCGCAGCCGAAGTTGTGGCCCAGCTCGTGGGCGGCCAAGAGCGAGCCGCCGCCCAGCCCTCGCCAGTTGCAGCACGAGTACGCCTGTCCCTCATCCCACACCGCCCACCACGCGGTGCCGCCGGTGAACCTCGCATCGTCCACCACCAGCATGACGGTGTCGGCCTTGTACTGGTCGCGAAGGCCCTGGACCTGGTCCATGATGCCATCGTCGGGATCGGTCACGCGGATGAGGTGGTCGAGCCAGTCGGTGGACTGCTCGTTGTAGGTGATTTCGACAAAGCCCGCGGCGCGGACCTGGAGACGATTAACGCCCGACGTGTTGATCTGGCTGTTGCTGTACGCGCCGTTGGTCGCGTCCAGGGCGTTCTGCACGCGGGTCTGGATCGCCGCCGCGCCGCCCGCGGCGTTCTTGGCGAGGGTCGTGTACACGCACAGCACGTCCACGGTCGCCTGGTCGTCGGGACATCCGCAGGCGCGGGCGTCCGGAGAGCGGTCTCCCGCGTGAATCGCCGGCGCGGGGAGCGGGGCGCCGTGAGCCGGCGTCGCGATGGTCGAGGGAGTTGAACCGATCCTGGGTGGTCCGGCGAGGAATCCGGGCGCGTTGCCGGGCGCCCCCTGGGCCTGCAGGCACCGGCGCGTCGCATCGGGGCTCAGGAGCTGCACGAGATACGGAGCGGCCTCCCTTCCCGCGCTCGCATCGCGCGGAACGATGCCAAAGCTCCCGCGCTGTGACCAGAATCCCGCGCACACCTGTCCTCCCTGGACCGTCACGGTGCACGTGCCCAGCGATTCACCCATGATCACGCCGTCCCAGGTGATGTCACCTCCCGGCCGTGGATACACGCGGGTGACTTCGATCGGCAGCGTGACATCCGGGAACAGCGGCACGTCGAGCCTGTCACCGACGCGCACGCTCGCAAATCGGGCGACGTCCAGCGTTGCCGCGCGCTCCCGTAGGGCGTCGGGAGAGGACGGGCCGGTGCTCGCGGCGGGGGCGAGCGTGCGCGTGAGTGCGGTGAAGAGGCACAGGGCAACGGCGGGCCACACGCGCGGGGCGCGGATTTGACTGGTCGGCATGCAGGGACCTCCCGAAAGATCGCAAAAGCGTACCAGCCACGGGGGCGGCCGCGAAGCGAAATCCGGGGGGAGGATTTCCGGACGGGTCGATCCCTCGCGTGAGGACGAAGGAGCGTGTTTCCGGACGTGAAAATGGAGAAGCCCCGCGTGGGCGGGGCCTCTCCCAGAGGGGAGGGTGTTTAGCAGCCCTGCTCGAACGCGTGGACAAACGCGTCGAAGTCGTCGGTGTCCACGAACCCGGACCTGTCGAAGTCGGCGTGGTGGTTGCCCTTCTCAAAGGCGAGGATGAAGGCGTCGTAGTCGTCGGTGTCCACGAATCCGGACTTGTCGAAGTCCTGGGGGCAGGGCTTGGTGGTCAGCCAGGCGGCGTCGCTGATGACGCTGCCGCAGTCGTTGGTCACCACGCAGGAGTAGGAGCCCACCGTCTCGGGAAGCACATCGACCTTGAGATGGGCCGAGTCTTCCCCTTCGATCGGCTGGCCCTCGAAGCGCCACTGGTAGAAGAGTTCCCCGCCGATGTCGGGGCTCTCGACGTCGATGAGGAACGTCGCCTTGGCGTCGTAGATCCCCTCGATGCTGACGGGCTGGGAGAGGATCGTGGGCTTGCCGGCCTCCGTGCAGCTCGAGCCCTCCGTGACGGCGGCGACCAGGGCCGTGCCCACCAGCGCGCCCTGCTGGTGGGTGAACTCGTAGCCGTTCCAGTGGCGGATGTCGGCGTAGACGTCGTAGACGATGATCTCGCTGTGAGTCTCCCCGGGCTCGGGTGCGTCCTCGTCATTGACCAGCGGGATATTGACGCCCAGCAGCGTGGTGTCCACGTCCAGAACCGTCGCCGACTGGATGAGCGGATCCTGGGGCATGAGCTGCTCAAGGGAGACCTGCCCGACCAGGACGACCTCGCTGCGCTGGATCCAGAGGGAGCGGCCGTAGGAGTCCTTGTTGATCACGGTCTCCCGCATCACCGGGCCGTCGACGGTGTCGACCAGCTCGGTGCTGATGAGGGGCATCTCGATCGGGGGCGGGGGCGTGGTGTTGACGGGTACCCACTGGAAGCGCTGGGCGGTGATGACGGACATGTCCTTGATCGAGACGCCAAAGTGCTCCAGGCCGTGGACATAGGTGTTGTGACGAGGGTGGGAGTAGACGATGCGGATGCCGGTGTTGCCGGGCAGGGAAGTGATGGTGGGCGCGCCGTAGTTGCCGTTGGTGTACGTGTGGTAGACGTCCTCGATGTGCGGGCCTTCGAGCTCGATGTCGAACTCGTCGCACTCGTCCTCGCACTCGTTGTACACGTCGAAATTGCCCAGGCCGCCGATGATGCTGGTGCGGGCGAGGGAGGTGGAAGCGCCCAGGAGAAGGGCCGCCGCGGCGGCAAGCCACCGGGCACAGGATGCGGGCCGATCAAACATGCGAGGAACTCCGAAAAAGGGTGAGCCGCGCGGGACGGTGAGGGAACGCCGCCCGACGCGGGCATGGGACAACGGGGAGCGTGGTGACCACGACTCTGTCAGCTCCAGAAGCGGGGAATGCTCAGGTTTTCCGCGACTCAGCGCAGGCGCGGCGATACCCCCGGGACGGTCTTCGCGTCACGGGAGACCTTGAAACGCGCGGAGGTTGCTGCCCCTCGCGCGGCCGTGCTTATGAGGCGGCGGGGAGGCGATTGATACACGAGTCGCCGGGACGGCGTGCAAATTCTGGACACGAGCGTCTTTGGGGGCTCCGCCAGCCTTCTCTGGGCTCGGGGCGCGGCCCAGTGCCGCGCCCCACCTTCGCTCGGCCAAGCTGCATGAGGGCGTTCCCCCGAGACGCCCTCAGCAGCCCGCCTCGAAGGCGTGCACAAAGGCCGTGAAGTCGTCGGTATCGACAAAGCCCGAACCGTCAAAGTCGGCGTCATCGGTCCCGGCCTCGAAGGCCAGGACAAAGTCGGTGAAGTCGTCGGTGTCCACGAACCCCGAGCCGTCGTAGTCGGCGGTGCATCCGCGGGCCAGGAGTTGCACCTTGCCGGGCAGGTAGCGCACGGCGAAGCGCTTGGCGCCGCCGGGGAACTGGTCGATGTCGTAGTAGGTGTACGCGCCGGCGCGCGACGCGCCGGTGATGATGTCAAACGTTTCCCCCCCCGATAGGGACGTACCCGCCGGTGAGCCGCACGCGGATGGTGCCGCCGACGGTCACGGAGCCCGAGCAGGTAATGCGATCAAACTGAGAACCGTCCGTGCCCCCGACATCGACCTCGAGCACCGAGTCCGGGCCCGTGGTGTACGCGCCCTGGCAATCGATCAGCGCGACCGCGCCCGGCGCCATTCCCACCGATGTTGTGCCGTTGTTGACGAACGTGCCGTAGAGCCGGCCTCGCCCGCGAAGCGTTTCCTGGCCCCCCAGCGTGAGCGCCCCCGACTGGGCCTGCAGGTAAGCGGTATCAAGATTGGCCGGATTGGCGTTGAGCAGCAGTTCCCCGCCGTCGATGCTGCTGGCCTGCGTAAATCGCATCGGGGTGAGGCTGCCGCCTGCGGTTTGATTGATCATCGTCACGCCCGAATGCAGCGTCGCCGGCTGGTTGATCACCATCCCCTGGGAGTTTGGAATGTTCAGAGAGCCGAAGTAATTCACGCCGCCCGAGAGCGTCACCGAACCGATGACCTGGATGACGCCGCCGGTGACCTCCATCTGCCCGCCGCGGATCTCACAACCCACCAGCGACAGATTCGTACCCTCGCTGATGATCTGGCCGCTCGCCCCCTGGTTGAGCGTGATCTCGTTCACCTGCAGCAGGCCGCCGCCGCTGGCCTTGATGGTCGCGTTGTTGGTCTTGGCCCCGCCCAGCAGCTGGATGGTCCGCCCATTTACGTTCGCGTGCACCAGGCCGTTGTTGATCAGCGGCACGTACAAGTTGCCCGTGCCCCGGATCGTCGCCGTCGACGGAAGAGTCAACGTCACCCCGCTCGCGCCGTGGAGGTACGCCGTATCAAGGTTCCCAGGGTTGGCGTTGAGCACGATCTCCGTGGGTCCCACGATCGTGCCGGACTGGGTGAACAGCATGGACGTGTTGCTGCCACCGGCGCCGGTGTTGACCGTGACAACGCCGCTATGGATCAAGTTCGCCTGGTTGAGGGTGATCGCCTGCGCGTTGGGAATGTCCAGCGGACCGGCGGTGGAGACCCCGCCCGTGAGGGAAAGGTTGCCCGTGACGACCATCCTGGCCCCGCCCGTCACCGTGCACGTGCCCCCCGACAACGTGGCCCCTACCAGTGACAAATCGGTCTGATCGCTGGTCAAAAGCCCGCTCGCGCCCTGGTTCAGCGTGATCGAATCCAGCCGCAGCAGGCCGCCCCCTGTGGCCTTGATGGTCGCGTTATTGGTCTTGGCCCCGCCCAGCAGCTGGATGGTCCGTCCGCTCACGTTCGCGTGCACCAGGCCGTTGTTGATCAGCGGCACGTACAAGTTGCCCGTTCCCCGGATCGTCGCCGTCGCAGGAAGTGTCAGCGTCGCCCCGCTTGCCCCCTGGATGTACGCCGTATCCAGGTTCCCCGGGTTGGCGTTGAGGAAGATCTGGGCCGGGCCCACGATCGTGCCCGATTGAGTGAAGAGCACGTACGTATTACTGCCGCCCGCGGTGGTGTTGACCGTCACGACGCCGTTATGAATCAGATTCGGCTGGTGGAGCGTGAGCGCCTGCGCGTTGGGGATGTCCAATGGACCCGCGGTGGAAACCCCGCCGGTGAGGGCGAGGTTGGCCGTGATCACGATGTGCCCGCCGTTGCCCGCCGTGACGGAGCCGCCGTTGATGGTCATGCCGACCAGGCTCAGGTCGGTCCCGTCACTGGTCACAAGCCCCGCAGGCCCCTGTGTGAGCGTGATGGAATTCAGGAGCAGCCTTCCGCCCGCCGTTGCGAGAATGGTGCCGTTGTTCACCTTGGCGGCGCCGAGAAACTGCAGCGTGCGACCGTTGACGTCGGCGCTGATCACGCTGTTATTGACCAGCGGCAGGTAGAGGTTGCCGGTGCCTCGCACCGTCGAGGTCCCGGGAATCGTGAGCGTCGAGCCGCCCTGGCTCATCAGGTACGCGGTATCCAGGTTTCCCGGATTGGCGTTGAGCACGATGTCGGTCTGGCCCACGATCGTGCCGGGCTGGTTGAACTGCATGTACGTGTTGCTGCCGCCGGCGGCCGGGTTGAGGGTGATTGTGCCATTGCTCACCAGGTCCGGCTGGTTCACGATCACGCTCTGGCCGTTGGGAATGTCGACCAGGCCCGTGATCGATACGCCGTCCTTGAGATTCAGCGCCCCATTGGGCACGATGCGCGTGTTCCCCAGGGCGGTGACCGAGCCGCCCGAGATCGTCACGCTGTTCAGCCAGAGATTGGTCGTGTCGGTCACGATCTGGCCCTGCGGACCCTGCGTGACCGTGATATCGCTGATGACCAGGTTCCCGCCCCCGGTCGCCCGCATGATCGAGTTGTTGGTCTTAGGGGTGCTGAACAGCTGCAGCGTGCGGCCCGGAACGTCGGCGAGAACGATGCCATTGTTCACCAGCGGCGCGTAAATGTTGCCCGTCCCCCGGATCGTGTGCGTCGCGGCGTTGGTCAGCACCTTGCCCGCCGCGGTCTGGAGATAGGCGGTGTCAAGATTCCCTGCATTCGCGTTGAGCGTCAGCCAACCTCCCTCGACCGCGGGGCCGATGGTGCAGGAATCCAGGAACGTGATCGACGTGCTATTCCCGCCCTGCGAGGAGTTGACCCGGATCTGGCCATCGTTCGAGAGGGACGAGCCGTA
This sequence comes from Phycisphaerales bacterium, assembly GCA_044226385.1. Lineage (GTDB taxonomy): Bacteria > Planctomycetota > Phycisphaerae > Phycisphaerales > UBA1924 > JAEUJB01. Next base: position 290,478 of record JBGAHA010000003.1, on the reverse strand, counting down.
GTAGGTCAGTGATTGTCCATTGGCGATGTCCACCAGCACGTCGGGCACGCCCACGCTCAGCCCCAGCAGCTGCACCGGCACATTCATGGTGACCGTGTACACGCCCGGAAGACCGATGATCGCCGTCGCCGCGTTGCCGTTGGGGATGCCCCCGTTCCACCGGCCCCCCTCCGTCCACAGGCCCGAGACCCCGGCGTTCCAGTCCGAGGGCCGAGCGCTGGCAAGGGAGCACGAAAGGGCCGTGCCGGCCACACACAACAACATCCCGGCGCGCGACATATCCGGCCCCTCCCGTTCCAGGGGGTTCCGGCAGGACAGAACGCAGTCCTAGACGGAGCCCCACGATCAGGAAGGGGCAACGCCGCGAGTTCCGGACACGAACATATCCCGATTCAATACAAAATAGCTCTGGTCGGTGCGATTTGTCCCATGCCGGGGAGGGGTCCAGCCTTCCTGTTTCGTTATGTGGGTCCCATGAATCGGTACGTCAAGGAAAAAAACGCGGCCTTGGACGGCGGTGATGACTCACCACGTATCCAAGGCCGCGTTGATAGGATCGAATGCTGCCCTTGCGAACCGGGCTCAGGCGTGGATGACCCGGCCCTCGGCCGCCATCGCCGCCTCGTGCAGCGCCTCGTGCATCGTCGGGTGCGCGTGCATCGTCACGATCAGTTCCTCGGTCGTCGCCTCCAGGCGGCGAGCCAGGCCCATCTCCCCGATCAGCTCGGTCGCCTGGTCCCCCAGGATGTGCGCCCCCAGGATCTCACCCCGCGGCAGCCCGCGGAGGATCTTGACCATGCCGACGTTCTGATTCGACGCGATCGCCTTGCCGTGCGATTGCAGGTTGTACACGCCCGAGGCGTAGTCCTTGCCCTTCACCTTGCCTTGGGCGATCAGGTCGCGCTCCGTGAACCCGACGCTCGCCACCTGCGGGTGGCAATACGTGCACCCGGGGATCGTGGAGTAGTCGATCGGGATTGGCTCGTGGTGCAGCTTGCCCATGCGGAACGCGATGCGCTCGGCGCAGAGCACGGCCTCTTCGCTCGCCACGTGGGCGAGCCACGGCGGACCGATCACGTCACCGATCGCGTAGATGCCCGGCAGGTTGGTCTTGTAGTCGATCGCCTCGTCGCGAGTCTTGCCCGGGACATAGTCGGTCTTGATGTGGTCCTTTTCCGTGACAAGGCCCAGGGAGGCGTCGAACAGCCCGTCGAAACGCCCCTTGACGCCCACGGCGAGCAGCACCTTCTCGGCCTCAATCACTTCCTTCTTGCTCTCGTCACCGGTCATGCGGCCGTCGGCGCCCTTGATCACGGGGGCGACGGTGACCTTCACGCCCGTCGCGGTCTTCTCGACATTCATCGTGGTTGTCGAGGTCCGCATCTCCAGGCCGTGCTTCTTGTAGATCCGCTCCAGCGCGGTCGAGATCTCGTCGTCCTCGACCGGCAGGATCCGCGGCATCATCTCGATCACCGTGACCTTCGTGCCGAACGTGTGGTAGAAGTATGCGAACTCCATGCCGATCGCCCCCGCGCCGATGACGACCATCGACTTGGGCATGGCCTTGGTGTTCATCGCCTCCCGGGCGCCCAGGATCTTGTCCCCGTCGAACTTGGCGAAGGGAAGCTCGCGCGCCACCGAGCCGGTGGCGATCATGACGTTGTCGGCGGTAACCACCTCGCGCGGAGTCTTGCTGGTGTTCTCGCACGGCGCGGTGGTCAGTGTGTCCTGCACGGTGCAGTCGTAGACCTCGACGCGGGCGGGGGTCTTGTCCTTGCGGGCGGCGACGATCTTCGCGTTGCCCTTGATCATCTCGATCTTGTTCTTCTTGAGCAGGAACTCGACGCCCTTGTTGAGCTTGGCGGCGACGTCTCGCGAGCGGCCGATGGTCTTGGTCCAGTCCACGTCGATGGTGCCGGTGACCTTCAGGCCCCAGTCGGCGGCCTGGGTGTGGAGTTTCTCGTAGAGCTCGGCGTTGGCGAGCAGGGCCTTGGTGGGGATGCATCCCCAGTTGAGGCAGACGCCGCCCATCTTGTCGCGCTCGATGCAGGCGACCTTCAGGCCCAGCTGGGCGGCCCTGATCGCCCCCACGTACCCGCCGGGTCCACCGCCGATAACCACCAGATCAAAATGGCGCTCTGCCATGTGGAACAACTCCTGGGTTGTCTCCCGCCTCCCCCATCTTGGATGCCGTTTCTCCGGCAGAGGGTCTGGAACGGAAGGGCGTAAGCATAGTGCCCACAAACCCCCACATCGGGCCCGCCCGACGTTCGGGAACGGGTCGCCGGTACCCTCCCATTTCCAGTCCTGCCCACGCTTCTAGGACTCTCAATCACCCGGGATTTCGCTGCAAGATGCACTTCCATGCGGCGCGGCAGGACCCCTTCCGTATAGTGGGGCACACACCACCCCGGGAGCTTGTCGTGATGCGTGCACTCTGTTTCGCCGTCGTTTCGCTGGCCGCTTCCTCCGCCTTCGCGCAGCTCAGCACGTTCGATACCGGATACGAAGGCTGGCGCGTCGCGGGTCCGTTCCCGACCCAGCACATCTCCGACCCCGACCTGGTCACCGGCGGAGAAGGCGGCTGGGAAGCCGGGCAGCTCCGCGTCACGGACATCTACGGCTGGACGTGGGTCCGCGCCGCCCCCAATTACGAAGGCGATCGCTCCTCCTCCCTCGGCGGCACGATCAGTTACGACATCTTCCTGCGCCAGACCGACGGCGTCCCCTACCCCGCCGTCATGCTGGTGGGCGCGGACAGGACGCTGCTCTACAACATGCCGACCCCCGCCGTCGGCGCCTGGACGCACGTGGAGATCCCCCTCACGCACGAGGGATGGGTGGTCAACGAGTATTCCGCGGGCGCCGCGGCGACCGCCGCGGACATGCAGGAAGTGCTGGGCGACCTCCGCGCGTTCATGGTCCTGACCGAATGGAACACGGGCAGCGACGACACGAGCCTGGACAACGTCTCGTTCCCCGGGGATTCACGCTGCCCCTCGGACTTTGATGGCTCGGGTTTCGTCGATACCGACGACTTCACCGCGTACGTCCTGGCCTTCGAAGCGGGGACCGACGACGCGGACGTTGATGGCTCGGGCTTCGTCGACACCGACGATTTCACCTTCTTCGTGCTGGCGTTCGAGTCGGGCTGCTGAGGTGTTCCACGTGCCCCATGTCCACGATCGTGCGCACACGCGCGGTCGATGCGTCGGCCGGACTCAGGCCTTGGCCGAGTAGTCAAACACCCCGTGCCCGCTCTTGTCTCCCAGCCGCCCGGCGGTGACCAGCTGCTTGAGCAGCGGGCACGCGCGGTAGCGGTCGTTGTTCAGGCCGTCGGCGAGGACGTTCATGATGTGCTCGCAGGTGTCCAGCCCGATGAAATCCGCAAGGCGCAGGGGGCCCATGGGGAAGTTGCACCCCAGCTTCATGATCTCGTCGATGTGCGCCGGCTCGGCGACGCCCTCCATCCACGCGTAGAACGCCTCGTTGATCATCGGCATCAGGACGCGGTTGGAGATGAACCCCGCCCGGTCGTTCGCCGGGATCGGCGTCTTGCCCAGCGCCTTGGCGAGCTCGATCGTCAGGTCCGTCGTCGCCTGGGACGTCTGGATCCCCTTGATCACCTCCACCAGCTTCATCACCGGCACCGGGTTGAAGAAGTGCATGCCGATCACGCGCTTGCTCGCCCCCTTGTGCACATGGTCGCACGCGGCGGCGATGTCCGTGATGCTGATCGAGCTGGTGTTGGTCGCCAGGATCACGTCCTCGCGCATGAGCTTGGTGAGCTGCACGAACAGGTCCCGCTTGACCTGCACGTTCTCCACCGCCGCCTCGACGACGAAGTCCGAGTCCTTCAGCAGGTCGAAGTGATGGATGTACTTGATCCGCTTGATCGCCGCGTCCACGTCCGCCTGCGTGAGCCGCTGCTTCTCCACCTCACGGGCCAGGCGCTTCTTGTGGTCGGCCTCGCACTTGTGCTGCTGCTCGACCGACTTGTCGCACAGGATGACGTTGAACTTGTTGAGCGCCGCGACCAGTGCGATGCCCCCGCCCATCTGCCCGGCCCCCAGCACCCCGATCGTCTTGATGTTCTGCATCGATTGACTCCATTGCCGGAGGCCGTGAAACGCCCGGAGGACCCGCCGCACGCGGACCGGCGCACGCTCGCCCGCCCCGCCAAGCCCTCCAATACACGCCCAGACGTCCGCTTTCGGTCCGCACCGCATGATACCCCGCGGCGCTCGCCCCGCCACCCACCATCGTCATCCCCCGCGACCCCGCCCCGCCTAGCCTTCATGCATGCCGTCGATCGAGGCGCTCGAAAAGCTCCTGCACGCCGATCCCACCGATGCCTTCGTGCTCTACGGCCTCGCGCACGAATACGCCAAGCTCGGCAACCACGCCGCCGCCATCGGCTTCTACGACCGCTGCCTCGCCGCCGACCCCAACTACTGCTACGCCTACTACCACAAGGCCCTGAGCCTCCAGGCCCTCGAACGTATCGACGAGGCCGTCCAGACCCTCAAGGACGGCACCCAGAAGGCGCGCCAGACCGGGGACGGACACGCCGTTTCCGAGCTCCAGGCCCTCATGCTGGACATGGTCTAGCCCTGAGCCGTTTCCTGCCGGCTTGCACGCCGGGCGGGACGCGCCGGCGAACCTCACGGATCGTTCACGCCCCGGCACCACCCACCCCGGGTTGATACCGTACACCCATGGACCGGATGCCCCCCATGAGCCCACGCCTACCTCATTCCTCACATGCCTTACCGGCCGCGACGATTGCCGCCGCGACGGCGCTGCTCGCCGGCTGCGTCTCGGAGAATGATCGCCTCACCCTCGGGCACGAGGTTGAGCTTGAGGTCTTCTCTCCCGATCGCCCGGGCATCATGGAAGGCCAGACGCCCCTGACCACGCCGGCCAGCGCCCAGTACGCGGCCTTTGAGCACGGCCCGCGAGCCCCCATCGGCATCGACCGCTCCGGCTGGTCCCCCACGCCGTTCGTCGTCCCCGTCGATGGCACCGGCCACCGCCCCACCTACGCCGTCTCCCTCCAGATGAAGAACTCCACCGCTCGCCAGCGCGGAGAGTTCCCCACCGCCCTCTCCGCCCTTGAGCTCACCGGCGGATACACCGACGAGCAACTTGTGGAATCGCTGGACTCCCCCGTTGTGGTCTTCGGCAGCGCGCTGGCGATCCCGGTGCGGATGCTGATCGATCCGCAGTGGCGCACGCACTACAGCCCGCGGTGGAGCTACGATCGCTGGCCGGGGGGATCTGAGCCCGCCGGCGCGACGCACGAGACCGCCGAAGAAGAGGCCGCGGCGCTGAACGGCGCAACTCCCATGACCGCCAATGATCCGGTGAGCAACCCCGCGGCGAATCCCACGGGCAACCCCGCCGACCAGGAGTGGCCGCGATGAGCGCTCCGACTCCCGGCGTCCTCCTCGATGATCGCGGCCTGCCCCCAGGCTATCCCTTCAAGCCCGGCATGGAAATCACGCCCCGGGAGGCCAAGGCTGGCGCGACCTCCGCCACGGGTCAGGCCCCGATGCTGCTGCTGGATGTCCGTACCAAGCCCGAATGGGACCTGGTCCACATCCCCGGCTCGATTCACATCCCCCTCGACCAGATCGAGGAACGCCACGACGAGATCGAGCTCGCCCCTGGCCAGACACTCGCCGTGCTCTGCCATCACGGCGTGCGTTCCCTCAAGGCGGCCTACGCGCTGCGAGCCCTGGGCCAGCCATCGGCCGTGTCGGTCGCCGGGGGCATTGAGCTGTGGTCGCTCGCCGCCGACGCAAACGTGCCACGGTACGAACGGGGGCCGGGCGTGCTGCGGCTGATCACGGGCTGAATTTCACGCCCCGCTCTGCGCGGGGGAAGTAATCTTCAACGATCGGGTTCGATTTCGATCGACGCCGCGCACTCGGCGCCGGGCCTAAGGGAATCCGGGGCAGTACTCCGCGCGTCTCGCCCCAGTTCCTCTTCCGCCTGGAAGCACTCGCGTCCGCATTCCACGCAGACCCGTGACCCGTTCGCGCCTCGCGGGTAGGCGCAGTACGCGCACAGACCTCGGCGTCGCCGCGACCGCCTCAAGAGTCTTTTGTATGCGAGGTGAATTCCAAACCCCGCCAGCGGGACGCACGCGTACAACGACGAATCGATCAGCAGGCCTCGCCACAACGGCTGGAGCGGAACGCCGCGCACCAGCGGAAAGTCCTGCGCGGCAACCGGGGCCTCGTCCGCATCAAAGATCCATCGCATGTCCCACGACGACGATGGGTCTTTGACATACGCGTACGCTCGCATGCACGGCAGCGGCCAGCCCGATGCGAGAACGGCATACCCGTAGTCAGCATCATGCGGCCGGGAGGGGAGCGGAACGCACCAGGGCCACATCGCCTCACGAACTCTCGAATCATTAACCCAGTACACAAACTGGTTCTCGCTCAGGTCCGCCATGAACCGGCCCGCCCGCTCAAGCCCCATGGACTGTTCATCCCCCGCCGCGCTGACCCAAATGGCGCGCTGGATGATCCCGCGGTGGCTGCTCTGACAGAAATGTACCTGCCCGGGCAGGTTGCTCGCCGAAAAGGTCCGCACGCTGATGGTCCCTGCGCTCCCGACACTGCTCTTTCCGTACAGCGCGAAGCCCCATGCCACCACCACGCTGCAAATGAGTCCGACGCCCAGGCTCACGGCGATCGGTATACCCACGCGGGACCACGCACGTGCAATCATCGGACGTTGAGAACAATCCTGACGGCTCATCCCCATATCCCCCGACGGTGAACGGTCGCTACGCGCCCCGCGAGCACTCCACCAACCGCCGCAGCGTCTCCGCGGCCCGTCCATCATCGATTGCGGTGCTCGCCTCCACCATGCCTTCGGCGATCGACTCCGTCGCGCCCGCGACCAGAAGCGCCGCCCCGGCGTTGAGCACCACGATGTTCTTCGCGTGCTTCAACGCCTCGTCCGCCGACCCTTCGATCACGCCCCGCACCATCTCCACGCTGTGCGCGAGGCTCGAGGCTTCCAGGGAGCCCGCGGGCGCCCGCTCCACCCCCAGGTCCGCCGCGTCCAGTACGGAGGCGTAGACCTTCCCCTGCTCGACCGCAAAGACGTGCGTCCGCTCGCGCGTGGTGATCTCGTCCATGCCGTCAAACCCGTGCACCACCATCGCCCGCCTCGCTCCCAGGCCGGCCAGAGCGCTGGCGACTTTTTCCGCCTCGTCCCGGCCGTACACCCCCAGCACCTGCCGATCGGCCCGACCCGGGTTGGTGAGCGGGCCCAGCAGGTTGAAGATGGTCGGAAAGGCGAGTGATCTCCGCACGCTCGCCGCGTGCTTCATCGCCGGGTGCGCGTGGATCGCAAAGCAGAAGCACACACCTACCTCGTCCAGGCACCGTGCCTGCACCTGCGGGCTCGCGTCCACCTGAACACCAAGCGCTCCCAGCACCTCCGCCGAACCGCGACCACTGCGCGAGCGGTTGCCGTGCTTGGCGACGCGGACCCGCTGCGGGCCCGCCGCGGCGGCCGTCACGATCGCCGCCGCCGTCGAGATATTGAACGTCTTGGGCGCCCCCCCGGTGCCGCACGTGTCGATGATCGGGCCCCCCACCGCTCCCGCCGGCACCTCGGTGACGAACCGGCGCATCGCCCGCGCCCCGCCCACCAATTCCTCCACCGTCGGGCCTCGCGACTGGATCAACGCCAGCATCGCGGCGATCTGGGCGTCGTCGAGCATCCCGGCGAGGATGTCGCACAGCACCACCTCCGCTTCACCCGCGGCAAGCGTGCCACCGCCCAGCAGCCGATCAAAGACCCCTCGCACATCCATTCTCAAGGGTAAGACCCCACGCCCCCGAACTCCCGCCTCCCCGCCGCCGAATACCCTTTGGATGGTGATCCCTCCCCCAATCAACACGCGGAGAGTCGCCGGCTCGGCCCGTCGCAGGGCCATGGCCGCGGCGCTGGTCCACTGGCTCGCCGTCGCGACGGTCGCCGCGGGCCTCACCGACGCCCTGCTCATCCTCATCGCCCGGCTTGCACTGCTCAACCTTTCCGGCCAGGCCTGGATCTCCCTCCTGGTCGGCGTGCCGATCTGCTGCTTCGCGGCGGCTCTCGTCGCCGCGTGGCTGGGCCGTGGGAGCCTGCTGAGCGCGGCGAGCACCCTTGACCAGCGACTCTCCCTCAAAGATCGGCTCTCGTCCGCCCTGGCCCTTGCCGCCGACGCCGGACCATCGGCCGACGCGGCAGGCGCCCACCGCGTCTTTGCCCCACTGGCGATCGCCGACGCGGAACAGCTTGCCCGCTCGGTCTCCGTCCGGCAGGCAATTCCCATCCGGCCCGGAAGAGCCTGGATCCTCGCGGCATTGGCGATCGCCCTTGCCGGCGGCGCGTGGTTCATCCCCCAGCGAATCAATGCGGCCCAGGCCAAGGCCCAGCAGCAGGAAGTCGCCCGCGCGCAGGCCTCCGTTGCCGTCACGCAGGCCGTGGATTCCGCCCGCAAGGCCTTGGAGTCGAGCCAGCTCGACCAGTCCCGCTCCGCCGCCGCCCAGCGTCAACTCGACCAGCTCGACCAGATCACGCGAGAACTCGCCGCCCCCACCGCGGCACGACCCGCCGAGGAGAGCCTCGCGGAGTCTTCCCGTGCGCTCAGCGAGGTTGCCAAGCAGGTCGCCCAGCGCTCCACGCAGAACGACCAGGCCGTCCGGGAGGCACGCCAGCAGCTTGCGAAGGCCGCGCGGTCCCGCACGTCGTCCGCGTCCAGCGGCTCACCCGCCGCGGATGAGTTCCGCCGCGCCCTACGCGAAGGGGACGTCGCCGCCGCACAGGAAGCCGCCCGCCGCCTCGCCGACGAGATCCCTTCACTCACCCCCGCGCAGCGAGAAGCCCTCGCCCGGGATCTGGAAGCAATGGCCGAGGACGTCGATCGGTCCTCGGCACAGAAGCACGAGGACGAGAGACGCTCCGCGGCGAAGCCTGATTCGGGGCCGACTTCCGGTGAACAGGCTGGGGACACGTCGCACGCGCAGCCCTCGGTCAAGGAGAATTCGTCGCCCGGGGAACGCGCGAACCGCTCCCCAGCGTCGGACACGCCTTCTCCCGCTTCCCAGGACCAAACCCCGACTGCCCCCGCGACGCCATCAACGGAACAAGACTCGTCGCCCGCTTCACCGGACACGGTGATGCCGGAAGCGACGCCACCGGTCTCCGGCAAGGGCGAGGAACGTCAGCAGGCCAAAGACTCACCCAAGGCGCCGGCGGATTCGCGCACTCCGCCAAAGGAGGACGCCGCGCCGAAGTCCGCGCGACCCAATCCCTCGCGCGAAACTCCCGAATCTCCGCCCGGTACAGAGAACCCGGGCGAGTCCTCCAAGCAGTCCGCGCCGGAGCAGGCTCGGCCCGCGACGGAGAAGAATCCGGAATCGGCGCCCGCTGAAGCGGCCCAGCGCGATCCGGCCAAGCCCGTGAGCGACGCGATGCGAGAGGCCGCGCAGCAGCTCCGCTCCGGGAAGCAGCAGTCCACGCAGCCTGCGACCAAGCCCGCGGAGTCTCGCGCGCCGTCCAAGGACTCCCCTTCCCCCACGACCGAGCCGAAGGAGCGCCGGGAATCAGCGAAGGAGCAGGGATCGCCCGAGTCCTCGCCTGCCAGTCCCCCCTCCGGCGAGCAGAAAAACTCTTCTCCGGCGTCGACGCAGCCCGCGTCGCGCGAGCCGGAAGCCGGCAAGCCCCCGGCGGAGCCTTCCAAGCAGCAGACGCCTCAGCCAGACACGCCCGAACCGAGCAAGTCTGAGCCCCGCACGCCGGAGCCTCGGTCACCAAAGACGGATCAGCCTTCGCCGAACCAGGCCGAATCGAAGAAGCCCGAAGCGGGTCAATCGGCGGAGGGTGAGGCCACGCCGCAAACGCCCGATTCCATGCCCGATTCGCTTCCCGACGCCAAGGCGCTGGAGCGGCTGGCCAAGGAGCTTGAGAACCTCCAGAAACGCGGGGACCAGGCGCGGCAGCAGCAGAAAATCAGCGAGGACATGCGCCGCAAGGCCGAGGATCTGCTGCGCAAGGCGTCGCCCGAGCAGCGGAAAGAGCTTGAGCGGCTGGCGCGGGAGATGGCGAAGAACCAGAAGTCTCCCGGTCCCGGCGAGCAGGAATCGCAGCAGCCGCAGCAGGCCCAGGATCAATCCACTCCCGGCCAGGGTGAGAGCGACCCTGGCTCACCAGCGTCTCAATCGTCCTCGGAAGGCGATCCCGCAGGGGGTGAGCCTGACTCGCCCGGCCGCGCGCCCCCCGGCTCATCTCCTTTGCCGCCGGAGGAGAGACCTGGCGCGGCCCCCGTGTCTTCTCCCGTCGGCGGGGGAGAAGGCAACGACGATGGTCAGGCCGGCAATGGCCGCCGCGCGCCCGGCCCGCGCCTGGCCCCGCCCGCAGATCCCACCCTCCGCGCCAACGACCAGAAGGGACAGGATCTGGACGCGCGTCGCAAGGCCCAGGATCCATCGGGTGAACAGCCCGTCGGGGAGATTCCGCGAATCGATGGGGACCAGCGAGCCCCGCGCGGCAGCGGCGTGGGCGTCAGCTCGCAGTCGGCCCGTCAGGCCGCCAAGGGCGTGGAGCGGGCGCTGGAGCAGCAGACGATCCCCCAGCGCCGCAGCGAACTGATCCGCCGCATCTTCCGCAGGATGATCGATCGCGTTGATCACCCGGGTTCCGCCGCCGGCGCGGCGCCGGGTTCCACTCCACCCGCCCCCGCGTCTCCCACGCCGACCACCGACGCGGTGGACGTCCCTCCCCGGTAGGCCTTTACCGGAGGTTCCCCGCGCAGGGATTCGTGGTCGACATGCTTCGCGGCGTGCCCACGTTGAAGACCACGTCCTTCCCATCCGGCGGCCAGGGGTTGCACAGGGAGGGATCGACCGCGGCCCCTCCGTCGTCCTCCCCATCCTTGCCGACGGAATAGAGCAGGTACGCCTCGGAGGCCGTCGCGCCGCGCGGATCGCGCAGCACGTAGATCAGAGGCCCCTCTGCGTACTGATCCTGCGGCAGTTCATCGAGATACCGGGGGACGAGCTGCTCGAGCAGCGCGGGGTACACGCCCACTGCCAGTCGATATCGCTCCAGCGCCACCATCACCCGCGTCGCCGCGAACTCCGTCAGGTAGATCGATTCCGATGAGAGTTCGTGCGAATACGAGAAGAGCACCAGCCGCAGGATCGCGTATCCCGCGGACAGCGACTCTCGAAACTGCTCGGACGCCGCGGGCGTGGCCCGCTCACGGGCGCGCGTGTGCTGTTCGAGCGTCACCAGCCGGAAGTACTCATCCACTGCGCGGATCGAATCCCGCTTGCTCGCCATCCCGATCGCCGCGACGTTCCCCAGCACCCCCAGGGAAAAGGGCGCCCTCGCCTCCCCGCTCGACACCGCGCTCAGATGCCGGAGCGTTGACGGGATAGCCCGTCCCGACTGCGAGTGCGTCCACTCCAGAAGGTCGAGCATCGCCAGGCGCTCCGCCTCCAGCGACACATCCAGCGGCGTCATGGGGAGCTGACGGTCGATCGCCCGATGCACCGCGCGGAGCTGGGGCGCGGCCAGCCGCCCGTCGGCGATCACTCTGCGAATATCCTCCAGCGCCGACGAGCCGTTGGAGATGGCGACGAGGTGGTCCATCGTCGTGGCCTGCGCACCCATGATGCGCACCAGCGCCAGCGTCTGTTCGAACGCTCGCACGAACTCCGGCATGTCGTCGTCGGCGAGGGCCAGCATCATCCGCGCGCGATCGATCCGCCGCATGCGCCTGGACAGACCAAGTTCCGGCAGAATCACATCGATGAACGCGGTCCGGGGAATCGGCCGCACCGCCCGGCGCGGCTGGACCACCTTCTCCATCGCCTCGAACACCCCGTCGGCCCGCAGGCGTGCAATGAGTTGACGGAAATACGCCTCGACCTTCGCATCGCTGCCGCCCGTGCCCAGCACGGATTCATCGGGAGGCCATTTCTGGTCCGCGGGCCAGTCGGCGGGGCCCACGTTCTCACCCGTCGGAAGCGTCCGGCCCGTGCTCGCCCGCACCGAGTCTTCCGTCTTCTCCATCATCGCCAGCGCGTGGATCATTTCCGCCCATGAATCAGGACCCGCAACGCCTACCTGGGCCTTGGCGACCACGGCTTCGATCTGCTCCGCGTACTTGCCGCCCTGCCCCGGCATGTCGGTGACGGCGGCGGCGAGCTCGTAGATCGTCCAGCCAAGCAGGAACAGGACGAAGCACAGCGCCACCGACAGCGCGGGATATCGGCGGATCCTTTCAATGCCCCGGTGCATCATGACCGCAATATACCGGTTGCGTGCGCGGTGGATGCGTATTCACAACGACCCGTCGATCGCTCATGACCGGGGACCGGCGCACTTTGGTAGAAACGGTGGCGGATGCCGGAAACTTGTCGTTCGCTTACCGGCCGCCGGGCACCACGGCCGTCACGGGCTGGTTGGCCAGACCCTCAAGCTGCGAAGCCGCCGTGTCCAGGTTCAGCGACACCCATCGCCGACCCTGCACCACGGTCGCCTGCTGCGCCGTCGCCGGCCAGTAGGGGTAGCCGTTGATCTGGCGGTGCATGTAGTCGGGGGCGTTGACCATCAGCGTGCCCTGGTAGAACCGGATGGTGCCGCCCGTGCCGCCGTTGTCGGTCCACTGCTCGGTCTCGATGAGCTGCGTGACCAGGTCGATGACCTTGGTCGCACGCTCGTCACGGGTGGTCTTGTTCTGGCCGTTGCGGTTCTGCTGGGTGTCCCGGAAGGGGCTCTGCCCGCCGCCACCGCCGCCGCCCGAGCCGCTGCTCTGCAGCACGGACTGGAGATCGAACTCCGGGGCCTGGTCGTAGCGGGGCAGTTCCAGGAGCAGGTCGTTGATGTCGTACATCTCCAGCCGCTTGAAGACGTTCAGGCGTTCCTTGGGGCCGATCTGCATCGCGCCCGTCTCGGACATCTGCCAGGTGTTCTCGATCAGGTCCCCCTTCTCGCTGGACTTCTGCATGATCTTCTCCATCACCTTGAGGGCGCTGAGGCCCTTGGCGTTGAAGGTGATCAGCATGTCCTTGTTCAGGCCGGAGGAGTTGCGGTCATCGATCCACATGGGCTCGATGTCCGCGCCCGTTACCTCGGTCATGAACTTGATCACGTCCTCGAGGCGGGAGTCCTTGAACTCGACCGTCAGGGGGCGGGCGAACTTGGCGAGGGTGTCGCGCTCGGGGCGGGAGGAGACGACCACCACATCCCCCCCAACGGGAGCGGCGGCGGCGGGGCGGGGGGTGGCCGCCTTAGGCTGCTGCTGGGCGGAGGCGACGGCGCACAGACCTGCGGAGATCACAAGTCCGGTAACCAGCTTCATGCAGCGCATCGTCCTCATCGCGGGCTCCTTCGCAATCAACTTCGGCCAATAGACCACATCCCAGGCCGGCGGGAAAGCCCTTTCTTGCAAGTCGTCCTCGCGGGCTTCTGGTCGCCGGGGGATCTCAGGGCCATCCCAGGCTCGGGAACACCAGATCGTACCGGTTTGGACGCCCCGAAGTTTCGCCGGTTCCAAGGTCAATCCCAAGTCTGCAGCGTTCCTGTGGTCCTCACGCCGGCGCCGAGGCGCTGCGGGGAACTGCCCCTTGGGCGTGCGCCCCCGCCCACCCCAACCCCACGGGGATGCCGATCAGGGCCCCCTGGGCCCAGTCAAAGGCGTGCATCTGGGCGAGACGGAATCCGCCTGGAAGGTTTGCCACAAAGGGGCTGGCGTGGAAGACCAGCATGGAAAGGGGCGTCAGGACCCCCAGAACCGCCATTCCAAGCACCGCGGGAAGCACGGGATCGACCGGGCGATGATCCGAGGCAGAAGAGTGGTCGGCACCGGCGGAGACGATCGCCGAGGCGGCCCCGGCGGCGATCCCCCCCATCGCCCCGGCGAACAGGGTCTGCCCTTTGGCCCCATGGAACGCCACCAGCCAGCCCACGACGCCTGCGGCGACCAGCGAGGCGAAGGCGGCGAGCAGGACGTGCGGCCGGGTCAGTGCGGCCAGGCCCGTTTGCGGGATCGGGGCATTGCCGGACCCTTCGGCGGAAGCCATCGCCATGCGGGCCATGGTGTTGACCAGCCAGACGATGACAATCGCCGCAATCAACGCCTCGAAGACTCCCCGGGACACAATCTGAGACCTGGGATACACCCGCAGCAGGTCTTCGGTGCGGGCGGTATGCCACGCGCCCCACGCCAGGATGACCCCCGCCCCGGCGAGGCCCGAGCGGGTGCCAAAGAGCTTCGCATCGATGAGCCCCACCACGCAGGCGGCAAGAAGGATCGCCGCGCCGATGATCGCCCCCACCACCGGCGTCGAATTGAGCAGCGGCGTCACCCCCGGACCTCCGTCGGTCGCCCGCAGGAACATCAGCAGACTTCCCACCAGCGGCCCGATCGCGAAGATCTGCACGACCAGCGCGATGTTGCGGTAGAGCTCCAGCCTCGCCGACGCGGAGGGGGGGACCATGTCCGTACTCTGTTGATCGTCGACCGCGGGCATGGTCGTGGGGGTCTCGCGCATGAAGGATCATCGGCCCTCCGAACGCCCAGAGCAAGCGATCCCGGGAAGGGTCCTCGCGAATCCCGCCCCCATTCTTCCGCGAGCGGCGCGGGGGAGTGGTCAGGGAGCCCGGGAGGCTTTAGCATCGCACCACCATGCACCGCACTCCCCCGCCCGGGACATCCAGACCTGCCGCCTCCCGGTCCCCCGCGAAGGGATCGGCCGGCCAGGGCTCCCGTCCCGTGCTGCTGTCGGACCTCTTGCAGGACCTGCTTTGGCCCCGCATGCTCCGCACGGCGATCATGGCCCTGCGGCCCCAGCGCTGGATCTTCTGCACCCTGGGTCTCACGCTCGCCCTGCTGATCGTGCGGCTCGCGCAGTCCACCATCGCCGGCCGCGGGTTCACCGCGGCGGTGCAGACCGCCGCCGCGCGGGCCGGGGATGAAATCTCCTTGGAATGGCGTCGCCGCGCGGGCCTGGCCCTCGCCGGCGCGATCGGACGCTCAGTCCGGGCCTTGCTGGTCGATATCCCCCTGTCGCACCCCCTCGCGTGCGTCGCCGTCGTGTTGCCGATCCTTCTTCTCTGGTCCGTGGGCGGCGCGGCCGCCTGCCGAATGACCGCCGTGGAATTTGGGCAGGGGATCATCCTCACGTGGCCCCGCGCCCTGGCCTTCGGGGCCCGGCGCTGGTCCGCAGCCCTGGGAGCCGCGCTCCTTGCCCCCCTCGCCGCCGCGGTGATCTGCCTCATCCTGGCCTTCGCCGGCTGGCTGCTGCTCTCCTGGCCCTACGTGCAGGTCCTGGGCTCGCTCCTCTATCCGCTCTCCGTCGGACTGTGCGCGGCGGCGGTCCTTCTCCTCGCCGGCGCGGCCCTCTCCCACCACCTCATGTGCCCCGCCGTCGCCTGCGAGAGCGCCGACGCGCTCGACGCCTTCCAGCGAGCCATGGCCTACCTCGTCGCTTCCCCCGCCCGTCTGCTCACGTACACCGCCCTGGGCGTCGTCCAGACTCTCGCCGTCGCCGCCCTGCTGTGGGCCGCGGGCCTGTGGACCGTCAACATGGCCTGGTGGTCCACCTCCGCGTGGATCACGCCAGAAGCCCCCGGCGCCGAGCCCGGCTGGAGCGCCCGCTGGACCGACGCACTCACCTCGCTCTGGCACGACATCCCCGCCCTCCTGGCCGGCGGATTCGTCGTCAGCGCCTATTTCGCCGGCTCCACCATCGCCTACCTGCTGGTCCGCGAGCTCAACGACGGACAGGACGCCGCAGACCTGTGGCAGCCGGGCATGGTCGAATCCACCCTCGCGCCGCGCACGCCCGAAGGCCAGGCCGCCGCCGCGGCGGAAGATGAAGACAACGCGTGATCCGCGGCTGACCGGCTCGTCGCGTGCCAGAACGCCTTACGCCGGTTCGGTGTTTCTGGCGCTGGGGGGCTCGCGGCGTGAAAGCTCCACAAGCTGCGCCGGCGTCAGTTCTTCCGGACGCATCGTGGCCGAGATGCCCTCCGGCAGGTTTTCACGCCCCACATACCAGCCGATCTGCTTGCGTCGCTGACCAAACAGCTGCTGGCAGGTCTCGGCGAGGGCCACGGTATCCGCGGCGAGGGGATTCTCCAGCCGCGTGATCTTCACCATGGCGCTGGTGACATCGGGGCGGGGCCAGAAGCATTCGGGGGGGAGCAGAGCGACGTTCTGAACCTTTGCGACGGCCTGGGTGATGACCGAGAGGGGTCCGTAATCCTTGGTGCGCGGCGCGGCGGTGAGTCGCTGGGCGACCTCGCGCTGGATTGTCACCGCCATGACCGCGCACTCGGGATGAGACGCGAGGATCGTGGTCATCACCGGCGTGCCGGCGCCGTAGGGGAGGTTGGAGACAAGCGTGAAGGGGCGGCCGTCGAGCAGTCCGCGGGCCTCCACGGAAAGTTCTCGCTTGGAGGCGAGGCAGTCGCCCTCGACCAGCGTGAAGCGGGCCGCGTGCGGGCCGACACCGATGGTCTCGCGCAGAAGCGCCGACAACCCGCGATCAAGCTCGCACGCGATCACCTCGCAGCCGCGGTCCAGCAGCTCTTCGGTCATCGTGCCGGTGCCGGGGCCGATCTCCAGCACCAGGGAGCCCGGCCCGACGCCCGCGCTGTCCACCAGCTTGCGGATCAGGTTGTGGTCGATGAGAAAGTTCTGCCCGAAGCGGTGCTGCGGGGCCAGGCCACGCTGCTCGAGAAGTTCCCGGATGTGTGCCAGTGATTGCATGACGAGCCCGATAAACCTCCCGCGCCGCCGCTTACCACGTTCCGCTCAGCATCATCCCGATCGCGTGCGCCACACCATCATGCTCGTTGGAGAGCGTGTGGCGATGGGCCGCCTGTCTCGCCGCGGGGACCGCGTTGCCCATGGCGATCCCCAGCGCCGCCGAGCGGAGCATCGGCACGTCGTTGATCTGGTCCCCGATCGCCGCGATCTTCGTGCGGTCCACGCCCAACATGCCCGCAAGCACTTCGATCGCCGACCACTTGTTCGCGTTCTTGTCAAAGACCTCCAGCACGTGCAGCACCTCACCGTTGTGCCCGCGGCTGGCGTGCTCGGGGGCGACCACCGCGGGGAAGTGGTAGAGGTGCAGCTCGTCCCTGAAGGCCTCGTTGAGATCGAGCTCAACCTTCCCCATCGCCCCCGACATGCCGCACGCCCCCAGCCGCACCGTGTGCTCGGGGTGCGGATCGTCCGAGAGCAGCCGCGCGTACCGCACCTTCACATCCATGCTCGCGAACCACCACTTGGTCACGGTGTCCAGCGGGTGGTCGGCTTCCCCGGTCACCACGAGGTAGTCGTACCCCGCTTCCACGGGGTCCTTGAGGATGAGGGCCGGGTAGCCATGGGAATGGATGCGATCGACGGCGTGGCGGACCAGTCGCTGGTCGAGGTTGAACTTGTGAAGCGTACGCGACGTTGCGGGGCAGGCAATGATGGAGCCGCCGGCGACGACGACGGGGTCGACCTGGCCGATGGCGTCGATGTACTGGCGGCACTCGACCAGCCCGCGGCCGGTGCAGACGGCGACGCGTATCCCCGCGGCCCGCGCGGCGTGCAGCGCGGCGATGTTCCCCGGCGTCACGCGCGACGCGGGGTCCAGCAGCGTTCCATCAAGATCGATGGCAAGGAGTTCGTATCGCGGGCCGGGCATGGCCCAACAGTATGTCAACGCGGCGCGGGGCCGGGCACCGCTCCTTTCACCTTAAGAGAACCCCGAGCGCAAGCTCGGCCGAACCGCCACGCGGGTGGATGAGGCAACCAGCCGTCCGCCAACAACGCGTACAGCGACCCCGGAGTGCGGGCGTGACTGGAACGCCAGGGTATATCGCACGTGATCCCGCCGCGCGCGAGACAGAACGTAGGGCCCCGGGCAAGCGGGCCGACATTGCGTTTCTAGATTTCCACACCCCGGCTGGCCCGGTGGGCTTTCAAGTTCGTGCAATGGATGTCGCCAACTTGGGAGTTCCGCACTCGGGGCAGATGGGAAGGCTGGCGGCTGAATACCCGCACCCCGTGCAACGGTCGATCGTTCTACGCCGCCGGGCACGAAGTTCGAGAAACGTTGTTCGCACAATGGTGATCACAAGAAAATAGACAACCGTGTTTTGAAGCAGCGCTGTGAATCTTGGGAGAACCGGAAGAGCGAACACGCGACCGAAGACGTTGAAGCGCCACATCGGGAGGTGAACATCCACATACCCGATTTGGCTGCTCGCGTGGCCCGCGACCAACGCGGGCCATGGCACGCCGTACGTCTCTTCGCTCGCAAACCACGGTGTGGGGCTTGAAAAGTCTTCTGCGCAATAGAGCGTCGTGGCTTTGCACCAGTCGGATTGCTCGATGACAATGCAATCTCTCGGGCTTTGCTCTGATGTGCTCAGACGTCGTGCAACGTGGCGCGACGTCTCATCCCGATCGTCGAGACGCGTGAGTTCGAGACGCTCAGGCGTCACGAATGTGGAGAGCGCGGGCCAATCTGCCGGCACCCATGACGGCCACTTACTTGCCGAAGATGTCACGGCGCGCGTTGGTGCAGACGGAGGAATGTACACGCACAACCATCCGATGGGCCAGTTGAGAACGAGAGCCGCCGCGATGTAGGCCATCGCAGCAAAGGGTGAAATGCGGTGATGAATCGGAAGCATGGACACAGAAAGTCCCCAAGTATTATATGGTTTCCAGTCGAGGAGATCTCAAGTGGCGGTACCCCTCACGGCTTGAGGGCTTCGCGCAGTTCGTTCACCTCAGCCCATACCCGGTCGAGCCCAGACACAAACACGTTGCCCGTCGGGAAGGGAAACGCCTGAATCTCCTGCAGAATCTCTTCTCTCGACCGGGCGGACTTCCACCGTTCGGCGATGCGCGTGAGAGTCTTGTCAACGGCGGCGGCCAATTCCGCCGGGCGTTCGCGGACAACGGCATAATCCAAATCGCGTACGGTCTTCAAGGACTGGTCTCCGCGCTTGATTGCGGCGACGTAGCTATCCCGCAGCATCCGTATCGCGCTTTCCATGCCCATGGGGTTGCTCGGGTCCGCGACAGCACCGTCGCAGACGCGGTTGGTGCGTGGCACGGTCGCTACGTAGCGGAGGCAGAGCTTGACCGCGGCCCGCCGCTCCACAACGGTGGGCTGGACACCCAGCGTCTGCACCACAAGCGTGAATAGTTCGCACGCCTGCTTCGGGGCGTCCTGACTCTTCTGTGGCACGATGAGTCGAGCAAGAGCGAGCTTCCCAAGTGCCCTGAACGACTCAAGGTGCTCCAGCGTCTCCGATGCCGGGTACTCCGTCGCCGGCGCACACGCACTGAGCTGTCTCAAGAGACTCACCGTGCTTTCGACACGCGGCTCTTCCGCGGAAGCAAGCAGGTCTATCCGCTTCGCCTCATCACTGTTCCCGTCAAACGAACTGAGGGCGAGCTTCAATTCGGTACTGAAAGTCCCGTGGGATTGCGCCATTCGCTTCAAGAGCTCTGTTCGCGCTGAAGTGGCTTGGCGCGACCCGGCTCCGGTTGACGACTCGCTTGTCGGTCTGTGGCATGCAACCACAAGTGTGGCACAAAGCACGAGTGCCGCCAGAACTTTCAACGCCGTCAGGTTCGCGTGGCACAGTGGAGTACACAATCCCTCGCCGAGACGCCTCTTCACCCTTCCCCACCATTCGCCGGCCCCGTGCGGAACACGTTCTTCCCGTCGCGTTTGCTCTGGCGGGCGAGTTCGTCGGCGCGGTTGATGAGTTCGTCGGCGGTCGCGCCGTCCCAGGGGAAGGTCGCCAGGCCGCCCGAGACGGTGAGGGTGCCGACGGCGTCGATGCCCAGCTTGGGGAAGCGCTGCTCCCGGATCTGGCGCTGGAAGCGCTCGGCGATCTGGGCGACGGAGGTGGGCGGGAGGCTGCCGGGCGTTCGCGGGCCGGCGGGTTCGTAGAAGATCACGGCGAACTCGTCCCCTCCCACGCGGCAGACGCGGTCGGTGGGGCGGATGACGCTCTGCATGAGCCGGACGGTCTCGATGAGGATCTCGTCGGCGGCGGCGTGGCCGTACTGCTCGTTGAACCGCTTGAAATCGTCGATGTCGAAGACCAGCAGCGTGAGGGAGAGGCGGTTGGCGCGGGCCTGCTCGATCGCCGAGGCGAGGAAGCGGTCGAAGTAGCGGCGGTTCCACGCGCCCGTGAGCGGGTCGGTGAAGGCGGCCTTGCGGAGCTGGGTCTGCTGCTGCTGGAGGCGCAGCCAGCCGGCGAGCCACGCGGCGTGCTGCTCGAGGGAGGCGCGGTCGGCGCGAGCGCAGCAGAGTGTTCCAAAGCTCTCCGACCCCGGCACCCACACGGGCACGCCGCCGCCTGACGCGCCCTGGTCATCAACCGTTCCGGCGGGGACGAATCGCACGGGCCCGGCCCCCAGCCGCCGCTCGATGATCGGCAGCGCGGTGGAGGTGATGTCCATGCCCTTGAGCAGCATGGTGACCACGGCGGCGTCTCCCGGGCCGAGATCTCCCTGGCCCGCGGCGCCGGCCCCGCGCACGTCGTGCTCCGCGGGTCCGCCGCGGATCACTCGCATGAGTTCTTCAAGCGGGGAGAGGGGCGTGACAAAGCCGTCGTAGGCGGCGACGTCGGCCGGGGTGGGCAGCGTCTTGGAATCCGAGAGCATGAGCAGGACGCGGACGTGCGGATCGACCAGCCGCAGCCCGTCGACGAGTTCATCGGCGGCGGCTCCCAGGTTTCGTTCGGCGGAATGGTCGGCGTCGGTGCCCACGATCACCACCGTATGCCGCCGTTCCTCTTCCGTACTCGCCTCGGCAAGCTCCCCGATCGCGTCCAGCGGGCTCTTGGCGCGGACAAGCTGGAGGCCGTCCTGGCGGCGCAAGGAGACATCCAGGCCGGTTTTCCCGACCAGAATAACCCTTAAATCCGCGTCGGCCCGGGCCATCCATTCCCTCCAAGGAGCGGGTCGGCACGTGTACGCAGACACACTGTTCTCGGTGGAGGCCCCGGAAGCAAGCAAATTCGACGAGTGTTGTGGAGATCGGGGGTTCAGGACCGCGTTGGCCGCAAAGAATGAGGGGATTGTTCAGTAATCGGACCTGCGCCGTCGAGCAGCATGGCGAGCTCGTCGTCGGTCAGCAGGTCCCGCAGCGGCCGCTGAGTAGGGGTCGCCGCAGGCGCCGGCGGGAGAGAAATCTCCGGATCGGGAGCCATTACGGACATGGGCACCACGATTTCCGGCCCCTCACCAGCCAAGCGCAGCGTGTGCGCGACGGGAGCCTCGTCCGAGCCTTGGCGAGGCGGGGGCTGCGTTGCAGCGCGGGGAGACAGCGTCGCCCGCAGCCGCGGAGTCGCGGTGGGATCGTGGGACCAGCAGGCCGCTCGCGGGGCGTAGCGCTCGACCGTTTCCTGCACTTCCGCCGCGCCGCGCAGCAGGCCGGGGCGATCCATCAGCAGCACCAGCGGACGCGGACTGGGGGCCGCCCCTCCGCCCCGGGGCGTGGGAGCCGCGGTCGAGCAGATCCACGCCGTCGCCTCCACGGCGTTGTCGCAGACCACGGTCCGAAAACCTTTGCGGCCCAGCGTGTGCAGCAGATCGGGGTCGGGCCCCGCTCCACGCGGATGCCACAGCACGCACAGCGCCTCGGTCGAGGAACTCTGCCGCTCACCGCGCGGATGGGCATCGCCTGGCATGGCGCAAGTGTACCGTTTTCGGCGGGAGGAAAGTTCGATTTTCAGGGGATTTTCAGCCCGCGGGGCGGTCGGGGGGCGTCACCACCAGCATGAACCCCTCCAGCACCACGCGATCCTGAATCTGGTCCTGGCTGCCCGCCTCCACCCGCACGCGCAGGCGGGTGGGAGCCGCGGACGGGTCGGAGGCCGGCTTCACGGGCGCCGTGACATCCTCCCTGGCGTGCTCACCATTGAGGCGGCCCTTCCAGAGCGTGACAGGGGCGCCGGCGGAGGGAACCAGTTCCACGGCGACATTGCAGTCGCCCCACAGGCGAGCTTCGGGAGCGAGTGCCACCGATCCGGTGATCGCCGTGACGCCGGCCGGCAGCGTCCATTCGACGCTCATGGGGCCGGGGAGCAGTACCTCCCCCAGCCCCAACGGCGCGCGGAGACCGCGGTCGACGACCGGCGGCTGGCTCCAGCGTCGAGAGGGGTCGGGGGTGAACTGCGGCAAGCCGAGCCTGCTCAGCGGCACGATGCGAGAAGCATCGGGCGTGAGGGCGAGGATCGATGAGGCGGGAATGCTCAGCGTGGAGACCGAATCTCCGGGGAGCTGCGGGCGGAGGAGGGCCTCCCCGCCGGGCCTGATGGTGAGTTCCGCGGCGCGGATCACCTGGACCTCTCCCGCGGGTCCGCCGACCCACACGGCGGCGCCGGCGAGGGGGACCGCGGGGTTGGCGATCTGGATCGACCTGCACCGGGAAAGTGGGATTCGCTGAGGCGTCTTGGAGTCCTTGCCGGTTTCGGGTCCGATGACGACATCGGGGCCGATGGATTCGACAAAGCCGTTGATGCGATCTCCGTTAACCAGCACGACGCGGTCGGTGGATGGCGGCGCGGCATCGGAGGCGTTTTCGTGCGCGGGGCGAGGGCTATCGGGAGCGACCACTGTTTCCACGCTCACCACCTGATCGAGCATGAAACGCAGGTCCCCGAACATGGAGGTCTTGAGCCCCAGGGGGATCTCCGCGGCGTTTTGCCCGCTGGGCGCCGCCGGCATCACCGAAGGATCGATGTTGCCGACGTACCGCTGGCCGTCGGTCAGCGTCACCCGCAGGCGGGCGAGTTCCGGGACGCCTGGACGCGGGTCCCGGGTTTCCGCGGCGCGGGCGGAGGCCGCGGCGAGGAGTTCGCCCGCGGGGGGCACCATCGCGAGGATATCCGCCAGAGGGATGATCTCCCGGGCGGACTCGGCGGCGAGTTCTTCAGGGACCGAGGCGGGCGCGACGCGAACGCCGGCGGATGTCCATTCGATGGCCCGCACAGTGCGCCGCTCCAGCGAACGGGTGATCAGGATGCGCAGCGGGATGGAGACCGGCGTGCTCGACGCGGAGAGCCGCGTCGCGGGTTGATGTGCGTGAGCTGGAGAGACGAAAGCGCCCAGGGCGAGCGCCGCGCTGCAGAGGATGATGGTTGGTGCGGTGTTCATTTCTGGAAGATGGGGAGGTAGCGCTTGGGCATCTGGAGGATGATCAGCGCCATCGCGGTGCCGTAGGTGTCACCGATGCTCTGGTCGTTCCAGGTGCCGTCGTCCTGCTGGGATTCGATAAGTTCCTTGCGGATGGCGGTCCACCACTGGGACCAGTGCTCCCCGCCGGCGAGGTACATTGCCTGCACGGCGTAGTAGTGGCCGTAGAAATAGTGGGCGCGGCTGCTGTCGTTGCGGCCGGGGAAGGCGGATTCGGTCACGTAGCTCAGCCCGCGATCAATCGCCTGATCGGTGTAGATGCCGGCATAGAACAGCGAAGCGATACCCGCCGCCGAGCGCGGCCAGAGGCTGTCCCCCGCGTCCATCTGGTAGCGGAAGCCCCCGTCGGGGTTCTGGCACCGGCGGATGTACTCCACCGCCTTGTCGATCGTTTCCTTGGGCACTTCCAGACCGGAATTGCGCGCCGAGCGCAGCGCCATCACCTGGCAGATCGTCACGGAGACGTCCGCGTCGTAGGGGATGGGGTTGTATCTCCAGCCGCCCTGCGCATTCTGCGTCGCCTGGATGAGCCTGACGGCCTTCACCAAGGCGCTGTGGACGCGGGCGTTGAGGGCGGTATCTCCGCCGCCGGCAGTCATGCCGTAAATCTCACCCAGGAAGAGCGTGGCGAAGCCGTGGCCGTACATCGGTCCCGTCGTTGCGTCGCTGGCGACCAGGCCGCTCTCGGCGCAGTTGAGCAGGATGTGCTCCAGCCCCCGCGCGACCTGATCCCCGTAGGGTCCCCGGCCGGGGAGGTTGCCGTCGGCCATGTAGGCCAGGCACGCCAGCGCGGTGATGGCGACGCTGCGTCCGAATCGGTCCCCGCCGAAGGATCCGTCCTCCTGCTGCTTCTTCGCAAGGGCGGCGAGGCCGCGAGTGACGGCTTCGGTAAGCTGGGGCGTGATCTCCCCCTCGACGGCGTTGTTCTGCGCGGAGTTGGGAAGCCTGGATTCGTTGTCGGGCTTGGCGGGCACGTGCGCGGGCGGCGCGGGGTTGGCCGGGGTGGGCACCACCGGCGAGGTGTCGGGCCTGGATGGAACGGGCGCTGGGGGCGGCGCGGGAGGACGCGGCGAATCCGTCGGCGGAACAGGCTGCGGGGAGACGGCGGGGCCAACGGGCTGGCCGAGCGCGGGCATCGCCAGGGACGATGACACGCTCATCGCGGCGAGCCATCGCGTCAGCGGGTGGATGAACATGCGGCGGCTCAACGGGAGCCTCCGGACGGCGCGTCGGGACTCGCGGGCTTGCGGTCTCGGCCGCGGTCCTCGGCGAGGCGGCGGTAATAGGCCTCGGTCATGCTCTGGTACATGGAACTGAACTGGTCGCTGAACCCCTGCATGAGCGAGGAGCGGACGTGCTCGGGCAGACTGCCCCACGCGGCGGTGCCGCCGGGGGAGATCTGCCGCAGCGCCGCGTCACGACGCTGGGCCGGGTCCACCACGTCCCCGCGGTTGTCCTGGTTCTGGTCACGGCTCTCGGAGGACTGCGACTTCTGCTGGCTGTTCTTCTGCTGCTGCTGTTGCTGCTTCTGCTGGTCCTGGCTCTGCTGTTTCTGATGCTGTTGCTGCTTTTGTTTCTTCTGCTGCTTTTGCTTCTTGGCCTCGCTGATCATCTTGTCCAGCCGCCGGATCGCCTCTTCCTGCATGCGCTGGGTCGTCAGGCCGGTGTCTTTTTCGCTTTCAAGGCGGCCGGCGACCTGGTTCATGAGCTGCACCGCCTGCGCAAAGTCATCGCCGGGGGCCTGGTCGAGCAGTTCCCGATCCAGGTCGGTGCCCGGCTGGCGGGCGGAAGACTTCTCGCCGGTCTTCTCCTCAGACTTCTTTTCCAGGCCGAGCGATTCGTCAAGCGACGGAAGCGTGTCTTCCGGCGGAGCCTTGTCGGGCGGCGGCGTAGCCGGGGGCGTCGCGGGCTGGTGGGGCGGCGGCGGCTCGTCTGGAAACGCGCCTGCCGCAGGCGCGAGCCCGATGAGCAGCGGCGCCGCCAGGAGCATGCCGCGGGCGAGCCATGGAGTGCAGGGGCGCATCATGAGCCACCACCTTTGGGTTCATCGGGAGCCGGAGCCGGAGCAGTATCCGGCGGCTCAGGAGCGGGAGGATCGGCTGAAGAGCCCGGCGCCGGGACGACTTCGTCCTTGGCGGGTCCGCCGGGCGTGGGGTTGTTGATGCGGTCGAGGAGTTTCTTGGCGCGGTCGGCGATATCGCGCTGGAAGCGCTGCACGTCAGCGAGCTCATCGCCTGTGACGTCCGTCCCCGCATCCGACGCGGCTCGCGTGCGCTTCATCGCGATGTCCTGCAAACCGCGGAGGCCCTGGAGTTCGGCGACCTCGGGGATCAGCTTGGGCTTGGAGCTCGCGCCCCCCGGTCCCCCGCCGCCGCCCTGCTCATCACCGCCGGCGTCGTCGGCGCCCTCACGGAACGGATCTTCCTGCTGGGACGACGCCATCGCCTGCACCAGCGACTTGATGAGATTCAGCGCCGCGTCCTGCTCGCGCCCGACGACCTTCGACGCCGCGCCCGCCTTGAGGGCCTCGGCGACCCGGCCGAGGATCCCGTCGATCTGGTCGTGCGCGTAGCTGAAGACCACGGTGCTCTCGATCTCGGTGTTCTTCTTGCGCAGCTCGGCGAGGGTGGCGCGGAGGGAATCCTCCCGTTCGCCCAAGGCGCGGGCCGTGGCTCGCTGGCGGCGATCCAGAGGCTTGCCGATGAGGGGGGCCGAGTCGGCGCTGATCGCCGTCTGCTCTTCGAGCGCGGCGCGGTAGGCTTCGAGGATCTCGTTGCGCTGTCGACCCTGGTCCTTCTGCTGCGCCTGCTGCTCCATCTTGCGGGAGAGTTCCAGCGCCTGGTTCAGGCTCTCAAGGCTCGCCTGTTCGTGCTCACGCGTCGCCTCCACGGCGGGCTCGGGCTTGCGGAGCTCCTGGATCGCCTGGGCCTGCGCGCCTCCGGCGGCCTCGATCGGATCGGCCACGGCTCGAAGCGCGGGCGGTCCCTGGGCAACCGAGTCCGCCAGGCCGAGCGTGGCGCCGTGCAGGGTGATCATCGGGGCGTCCAGCGCCGGCTGGCCGGGCTGGGGAGCGGGGATCTTCGCCCCCGCCGCAGCGAGGGCCTGGAGCTGGGTCTTCTGCTGGGCGATCAACGCCTCGATCTGGTCGGCCAGTTCCGCCAGCACCCTCCGCAGCGCGTCATCGCGCTGCTTCTGGGACTGATCGAAACGCTCGAGCATCTGCTGCATCGCCTGCGCGGCCTTCTGCTGGAGCTCGTTGGCCGACTGCGAACGGTTCTCGGTGATCGCCTGCGCCGCCTGGCGCTGGCTCGCGGGTACTTTCTGATCCCGGCCCTGCTGCGCGGCCTGCTTCATCGCCGCGCTCTGACCGGGGTCGGTCTTCTCCAGCGCCTGCGCCCGCTGCTCGAGCTGGTCGATCGCCTCCTGCGTGCGGGCCGAAAGCTCCTGCTGCTTCTGCGCCAGGCCGGCGAGCTTCTCACGCTCCGCCGCGGTAAGGGAGTCGGCGGTCTTTCCCGCGGTCGTCTGCGTGGCCTCGCGCGTCTGCTCGGTCAGCTCGCGCTGCTGGTCGAGCAGCCGCTGCACTTCCCGGCGCACGGTCCAGCCGTCCTGGCCGCGGTCGAGCATGCCCACCAAGGAGGCGAGTTCGTCACGAACCTGCTTCTGCTGCTGCGCGGCGGCGGCGTTGTCGGGGACGGGATCCTCACCGGCGGCGGTCTTGCGGTCGGCCTGGGAGAGAGCCTGGGCCGCCTGCTCCGAGGCCTGCGCCGCGGCCTTGAGCGTCTCGGCCGCGTCGGAGAGCATGCCGGTCATCGCCTGGTCGGCCAGCCCGTTGCGCTCCACGCGCTGGGCAAGCCGCTGGACCAGCTCCTCGGGCGGGGTGAGCCGCTGGGTGAGGGAACGCTGGGTCCCCACGCGCTGCCCGGCGGTCTGCTGCTGGGCCTTGCGGATCAGTTCTTCCTGGTCCCGGTCGAGGCGGATCGCCGCGTCACGCACGGCGGCGAGCTCGTTCTGCACCTGCTCCACCAGCTGCGCTTCGGAGATCACCAGCAGTCGGCGTCCCGACGAACGCACGGCCTCGTGCTGCTCCCCGTCGCGCTGGTAGATGTCCTTGGCGAGGCTGGTCAGCACGATCTCGTCCCCGGGCTTGACGCCGAGGGTGGCCAGTTCCAGCGTGGAGCTGACGCGGGCCTGCACGCCCAGCGGCGCGCCGGTGCTTGCGGCGTCCGATCGCAGGAGCGTGACGGGATCGGCGGGACGCTGGGAAGCTCCCTGCGAGCCGGCCGCGGCGGAGGCGATCTGGTATTCGAGTGATGCAAACTCAAGCGCGACGTCGTCGCGTCCCTCACCCTCCACCGGAAGCGTCGCCGTGGGCAGCACGCCTTCATCCTGGGAAGGCGTCAGCACCGACGCGGTCGGCGGCTGGTCCGAGAGGACCGTGAAGGCAACGACCGACTCGCTGGGGCTGGAGATGCCAAACTCGTCCTGCGGGAGCATCAGCACGCGCATGGAGGCGTCGGCGGTGAACGTGATGGTCCACGAGCCGTTCTCGGCGACGATCTTCGCGTCCCTTGGAGAAGGGCCGACGAACATCGATCCCGCGCCGCCTGGCGGAGGTCCCACGGGCTTGTTGAGCGCGGCCTGAATCGTCACGCGCGAGCCGGACAGTACGGGGCCGATCGCGGCGATCGCGGCGCCCTCAAAGACCTGCTGCGGGCCCGAAACAAAGGCGGCGGCGCCCGTTGCGGGCGCCGCGGAGGCGTACGACGGCGGGGTAACGGCGACCTCGGACCTCAGCACGACGGGCGGATCAACCAGCCGGATGCGCGCCGCCGCGGTCTGGTCGTCGGTGCTCTGGAACCGGTACTCGATCTCGATGTTCGACGCCGCGCTGGAAACCGCCGCGCCCGCCCCGGGTTCGATAAGCCGTTCAACCAGGTCGCCTTCCAGGGCGCCATCGATCGACCGCACCCTTTTGCCCTGCGGCGTGAGCAGGTCGGATCGCCATGAGCCCGCGCGGCCGTCCACGATGGTGCGGTAGCGGATCCACACATCCGGCGTCTGGCTGGACTCGTGCTTGACGACGGCGCGGACCGGGAGGGAGGCCTGGGAGGAATGGACCTTGACGCCCGTGATGTCGGCCAGAAGCGTGCGCTTGGGCCACGCCGCGCCGGTCCAGGGGGTAAGCATGCGCTCCAGCGCGATAACGGCGAGGGTGGGCCGCCACGCCGCGAGCAGGAGGCCGGGGACCGCCATCGCCGCCGCGAGGGCGACGGCTCGCCAAGCGGCGGAGGGCTTGAGGATTGAGCGCGCCGCTGGCGACCTCGCGAAGGCGTTCAATGATTCCTGCACCACCTGGCTGGCTCGCTGACGGTCGGTGGTGGCGTCGCTCACTCCTGCCGGGTTTGCGACACCCGGGGCCAGTTCCAGGCCGGAGGCAAGGGTGCCCGCCAATCCGGAACTGCGGCCCTGCGGGGTTTTCTCGATTCGCAGGGCGATCTCGGTGAGGGAGGGGCGGAACCCGATCGCCGGGCCCACGCGGGATCGCAGGAGGCTCCACAGCGCGAGCAGTCCGACGATCAGGAGCCCGCCGCGGATGGTGGAGGGCGTGCGAAGATAGAAATCGGCGAGGGAGACGCCCGTAAAGACGGCGGCGGCAATGCCCGCCACGCCGGCGAGGGCGGAAATAACCAGAAGGACCCAGGCCCGGGCACGGATCCGCTCCAGGGAGCGGACGATCGGCGCAATGTCCTGACCCGCGGCGGATGGCGCAGGGGAAGAAGCGGGCGTCGTGGAATTCGGCGGCGCGTGGTCGGGCATGATGGTGGACCCGTTCTCCACGGAGGTTATCGGCAGGCCACCGTGCCCAGGTGACCCTCGCCGCGATTGCCCGCGGGAATCAGGTCACGCGTGGGGTTTACTGAACCCGGAAACGCTCCCCACCATCACACTGTACGCCCTTGGGCCGTGATTGGATTCAGCAGGAGTTATCCCCGGTCGGTGGCCGTCAGGTCTGACCCGGGCGGCGGCGACGGACCACCAGCCAGCCGGCGGGGGCCCCCAAGACCAGGATGCCGGGGGACGGGACGGGTGAGCCGCCGTGGAAACCTTCACGCGGGTCGATTGCGGAAGACTCCCGCAGGTCCAAGGGCGATATCCCAGACTGTCCCACGTCACCGGCCCCGCCGGACCACCGCGTGCCCCCGCCCGAAAGCGTGGTGATGATCCGGTCGGTAGCGGCATGGTGGGACTGATCGAGAAGGTCGGTAACGGCGTCGTCGATCCCGCCGAGCAGGTCGGTGAAACCTCCACCGCCATCCCCGCCCGAGAGGATCTTGCCACCGCCCCCATCTCCGCCAGATCCATCCCCTCCGGCGTTGTTGCTCCAGCCGTCGCTGCGCCTGGCGCGGCCGCTGGAGCCCCCGGTGAGGCCGTCGCCCGGGAGCGTGTTGCCGGCGTTGGTCCGGCCCTGCTCGTTGTGGGCGCGGATCTGGCCGTTCTGGTTGCCCAGATGTCCCGCGCCGCCGTTTCCGACGCTGCCGGAATGCTGGGCGAGGGCGGAGGGGGCGCACGCGGCGATCAGCGCGGAGGCGATCAGGCGGCATGCGAGCGGCGATTTGATGGTGTGTGAGAGTGTGTGAGTTCGCATGGATGATCCCTGGGTTACCGCTCGTCCACCACCGTCGCCGTCTGGAGGATCTTCCAGCCGGTCGAGCGGAACATCGGGAAGCGCCCCATCGTGCCGACGATGACCTTGATCTCCTCCTGGTCGATCGCCCAATCGGCGGGCGGGTCTCCGTCGTGCGAGGGGTGCTGACGCTGGGCGTATTCCATCGTGAAGAGCCGCTCGCGCATGGCCCAGTTGTTCAGGCGGTCGGCGATCTCGTAGCCCTTGTTGGTGAAGATGGCGACGGCGCGGGCCAGTTCGGCCCCTTCCATGTGCCGCAGCGCCGTCTCACATCCAAAGACGCACCACCAGCCATAGCTCTCGAGCCGGTCGCCCACCAGTCCGTCGCTGGCGTCGATGACGGCGCTGAGCCCTTCGGTGAGTTCTTGCACCGCGGAAATGGGAGTCCGCAGGCCCAGGTCCACCTCGCAGACGATGGTCCCGCCCGCGCAGGTGCACGCGATGCCCTTCCACGCGGAATTGCCGAACTCCGCCGCCAGCGCCAGGTACTGCTCCGAGGAGGCGCCGTACGACCGGATCGCCTCCGCCGCGTGGCGGCGGATCTCCGAGGGCTCGTGGGCGGCAAGGCTGCGCGAGGCGTTGCCCAGCACGTAGTGTGAAAACGCCAAGGCGGCGCGCGGGGCGCGGGCCGTGGGCTTCTGCGCGGTCAGCCGGTCCACCAGGTCCAGCGCGATCGCCCGGCCTTCAACCAGATGGCCGAGCGTGAAATAGGTGTTGGCGAGGTTGGCGTTGAGAAGCAGCCGCGTGTCGGGGTCGCAGGGGGACTGCGCCAGCCCGCGGCGAAGCACGTCGAGCTCCTGGTTGTAGCGGCCCAGGCCGTCCCATCCGCCCGACTCGCGCAGCATCGCCAGCGCCCGCTGCTGCGGGGTGGCGGCGGCGCTCCACATGCCCCGCGCGGCGGAGATCATGGCGCGGAAGTTTCCGGCGCGGTGGGCCGCGCGGGCCTGGTCGTTGAGCGCGTCAAAGTCGGCGAGCGTCTCTCCGGGGATCGGTTCGGAGTCGAACTCGTCCCAGATGGCCTCGGCGACGTCCCCCACGTTCCAGTCGAGGATTTCCGAGAGCCTGACGAGGTAGTCGAGCTTGGGATTTCCCGAGGCGGGCGAGAGTTTGGTCTGGTCGCGTCCCAGCGCGTCGGCGAGCTGACGGCGCGACAGACCTTTATATGTGCCTGCCAGGTCGAGCAACTGATCGACCTTGGCGCGGCGCGCGGACTCGGCTTCCATGCCGTGTCTCCCTTCCAGGACACTTCCGCCCGACACACGTGGGCGAGCGGTGCTTCCAGCACCGCCTACATCGGCGCAACACCTGCGTGGAGGTGACACTTTCGTGCGCGGAAGCCGGCAACGGCTGCGCCTTCAAGGCCCACCACATTTCCCTGCAAAGAAAAAAGGCAACTCCCCGCGTTCCCTTTCACGCGCTGGTGTACAAACGACCTTGCAGGGGGCTGCCAACCTCCGGTGTTGGTCGGCCCACCTCATTTCCCTCCACCCCTGTCCCAGCCGCAAGGCGGGCAGGGGTTTTTGGCCGCGCCCGCCGCGCGAGCCCACCGGACGGGAATGCTCGTCCCGCCCCCCGGGCCGCCGCCCGCGCGGGACGCCCCATCGCGCCGGGCGCTTCGCCCCCGCGCGCCGCCCCCCTTACCATCCCGCCATGTCGTGCCAAGGTTCCTGCTGCGGAGGGCCCCAGATGCCAAGCCAGCGCGTCTATTCAGAGGCCGATGAGGGTCCACAGGACTCCGACATCGACCGCTTCGGCGGAGATACACGCCCCTGCCCCAAGTGCGGCACGGATCTCTACGACGAAGCCGAATGGTGCCACAAGTGCGGGCACGTCCTCACGCAGGCCGACACCAAGGTCCCCGCGTGGGTGATGATCACCGCCGCGACGCTCATCGCCTGCTTCGCGTTGTTCCTCATTGTCCGCTGACCCTTGCCGGCGCCCCGTGGAGGGAGCCGCTCTTGCCTCGATGGAGAGTTCGATGAAGACCGCCCGCCCGCTCACCCGCCGCGTCGCCCTTTCCCTCGCCGCCGTCCTTGCCCTCTGTGGCCACGCGGCCAGCGGCCAGCCCGCCCCGGCGACACCGGCCCAGCCCCCAGCGCCGCCAGCAGCCCAGCCCGCGCGCCCCGCGCCCGCGGCGGTGCCCAGCATCGAGCGGTTCATGAAGATCCGCACCCCCGGCCGCCCCACCATCCTTCCCGACGGCACGCTCTACGTCGTGGACTGGCCCGACGGCGTCAACCAGCTCTACCGCTCGCGCGACGGCAAGGCCAACGCCACCGACGGCGGGCTCGAGCGCCTC
The DNA here is from genome assembly GCA_044226385.1 of Phycisphaerales bacterium. GTDB lineage: Bacteria > Planctomycetota > Phycisphaerae > Phycisphaerales > UBA1924 > JAEUJB01. The sequence continues at coordinate 258,240 of JBGAHA010000003.1, read as the reverse complement.
AGCAACTTCAAGGACGGCATCGCCGGCTACTCGGTCTCTCCCGACGGCAAGCGCGTCCTCATGACCGCCGCCGTCGGCGGCAACGAGAACACCCAGATCTCGATGCTCGGGGACGGCAACCAGGCGCTGCCCATCACCCAGAACCCCAAGGTGCAGTACGCACTGAACACGTGGCTCGAGGACTCCTCGGGCTTCTTCTTCAGCGGCAACGACGTCAGCCCCAGCGACTTCTACATCTACCGCTACGACTTCGGCGTCGCCGGGCAGACGGGCAAGACCACCAAGATCCTCGCCAAGGAAGGCAGCTGGAGCTGCCAGGACGCCAGCGCCGACGGCTCCAAGCTCCTCGTGCAGCAGTACAAGAGCGCCTCGGATACCACCGTCTACCTTCTGGACGTCGCGTCGGGTGAACTCAAGGAACTGACCGTGGACGTCCCCGGCGCCCCCGCCGGAACCCGCGCCAACGAGGCCGTCGGCTTCCTCCCCGGGGAGAGCAAGGTCCTCATGCTCTCGGATGTCGTGGACGGACGCCGGCAGCTCTTCGTCAAGGACCTCGCCACCGGCGCCGTCTCCCAGCCGATCGACAAGCTCAGCAAGTTCGAGGTCGACGCCGCGGAGATCAGCCCCCAGAACGACCTCCTGGCCGTCACCATCAACGAGGACGGCTACGGCGTGCTGTACCTTTTCAAGCTCCCGGAGTTCAACGCCGTCGCGATCCCCCCGATCGAGAAGGGCGTTGTCACCCTCTCGGGCCTGCGCGACCGCACGGTCTCGTGGACGCTCAGCAACGCCCGCTCGGCGAACGTGTCGTACTCCTACACCGTGCCGGTGCAGGTGAACACGACGGCGCGGGTGCAGGCGACGCAGCGGACGTTTACCGACGCGCAGGGGATCGATCTCAAGACGTTCCCGCTGCCCGAGCTTGTGAAGTACAAGAGCTTCGACGGGGTGGAGATCCCCGCGTTCGTCTTCATGCCCCCGGGCGCCAAGAAGGGCGAACCGATCCCGTTCGTGGTGAACTACCACGGCGGGCCCGAGGGCCAGCACCGCCCGCTCTTCAGCGCGACCACGCAATACCTCGTCGCCCGCGGCTACGGCATCATCCAGCCCAACGTGCGCGGCTCCACCGGATACGGGCGCTCGTTCCAGATGATGGACGATTACAAGAAGCGCTGGGACTCGGTGAAGGACGGCGTACAGGCCGCTCGCTGGCTTGTGAACGAGAAGTACGCAACGCCCGGCAAGATCGCCACCTTCGGCGGGTCGTACGGCGGATTCATGTCCGTCGCCTGCCTCGTGGAGGACCAGCAGTCCGGCAACCCCGTCTTCGGCGCGGGCGTTGATATCGTGGGCATTGTCAACATGCAGACCTTCCTTGAGCGCACCGCCGGCTATCGCCGCAAGCTGCGCGAGGTCGAGTACGGCCCGCTCACCGACCCCGAGTTCCTTGCCACCGTCTCCCCTCTCAAGCAGGTGGACAAGATCAAGGTTCCCATGTTCATCGCCCACGGGTTCAACGATCCGCGCGTGCCCATCGACGAGGCCGTGCAGCTCGCGATGGCCCTGCGCGAGCGGGCGAAGGAGAACCCGGCGATCATGCCGCAGCTCATGGTCTTTCCCGATGAAGGGCACGGCTTTGTTAAGCTGGATAACCGCCTGCTCTACACCGACCGCGTGGTGCAGTTCCTGGACCAGCACATCGGGCGCTGACACGCGTCGCCCGGGCGCGGCCGGCGGCACGCTATTGATAACATGTTGATGTGTAACGACATGTAATTTCCGATCCGTTTACCAAGCTTCGCACTTGCGGGCCATGTGACCCGCCGATATGCTCACCGCTTGACCTCCCGGAACGGGAGGCTCTGGGGAGCTGTCAAATGAAACGATTGATACTGGGCGTGATGGGTGCCGCGTGCTGTTTTGCCGCACCAGCTCAAGGCCAGACGTATTCCGCGATACCCATAGCACCACCCTCAAGCTGCACGGGATTTGTAACACCGCTTCGAATAGGCGCCGAAGGCCAGGTGATGGGAATAGCTCCCGGAAGCGATGGGTACACGCACGCGGTCCTCTGGCTTGCGGCGGACGATGTGGACCATCCCGCGGGCGTCCACGATATGGGACGTTCCGCCGAACCGTTCCAGATTAACGCGGGAGTGAACTACTGGGCCTCCTCGCACTTTTCCGTGCCCAATGTCTCATGGCGGCGAGCGTGGGCCTGGACGCCCGAAACGTCTTCCATCGACCTCGATCCGCTCGTTTCGGGCGCTCGCAACGCCGCCGAGGGCATCAGTTACAACGGTGTGGTCGTAGGGTGGTCAGAGACTTCGGGAACCGACGCGACGGGCGCGCCCATTATCAGCGGGTTCGCCTGGGATGTGCATCATGGAATGCGGTCGGTACCACCCCTTGAGGGCTTCGATCACGCCAGGGCCATATGGGCGAACAAGGCCGGCGCGGTGGTCGGGGTGTCCTTCAATCTCAACTCATTCGCGATCGATCCACAGGTCGATCCCCTTGAAGAGCACTTGACGGTCATGGCCCGCCCATCGGCCTCACGAGCCTTCCTCGCCCACGTGGGCGCGCCCTCGTCGACCCAGACGCCCCCCGTCCAGCCGGTGCCGCTGGATGAACTCATCACCTCGGAGCGGGGGTGGTCGATCGAATCGGTCGCCTTCATCGACGACCGGGGTGTGATCGCCGCCGTCGGAGTGGATGCGGAGGGGGTCCGCTCGGGCCTGCTGCTGATACCCAACGGGGCCGATTTCGACGGCGACGGCGTCATTACCGGGGAAGACGTCATCGAGTTCCTGACCGCGCATGACCTGGCGCTCCCCACCGCCGATTACAACCCCGACGGCGTGATCGACCAGGCCGACGCCGAGACATACGTGGAGACGCTGCAATCACCGGGACAACAGGACCAGTTGCCCGCGGGTTCGTGCACCGTCTACCAGATGCTCACCCAGGTGGGGGCGGGCGGGGCAAACGGCGTATGCATCGAGTGCAGAACGTGGAATCGCCAGCATCCCGGCGAGTACAACCTCGTGTGCAACCCGCAGTGCTTTGGTTGCAGCGGCCTTGATCCCCACAACGGCGCACGCCCCAACGGCGCGCCGGGATTCCCTGGAACCGACGACCACAATCCAGACTTTCCAAACGGGGGTCCGGGAGGCGTAGGTGCTCCGGGCCATGACGGAGGCCCCGGCGGGGACGCGGGACCGGGAGGCACGGGCGGGGAGGGCGGGAAGGGTGGCGACGCCACACCCGGGAGCGATGGGCCCGGAGGGAGAGGAGGGCGCGGCGGTGAAGGTGGCTCCCCGGCCAAGCCCGGCGGCAAGGGTGGGGATGGAGGAAAGGGCGATGGCCACGGTCGCGGAGGCGACGCAGGGGATGGAGGCAAAGGAGGAGGATCCGGATACGGGGATGGCGGCGGAGGCGGAAGAGGGGGTGATGGCGGCTCGCAGGGTCCAGGTGGAACCGGCGGACGCGGCGGAGATGGAAGCAGCGCAGGCCGTGGAGGAAATGGAGGAAACGGCGGCGGCAATCAGCCCGGCGGAGATGGTGGCCGCGGAGGAGACGGCGGACCCGGCGGGGGGTTGAACGGCGGCGGAGGGGGCGGCGGTGATGGCGGAAACGGCGGGCCTGATGGAGGAGCCGGGGGCCGGGGAGGACGCGGCGGAGACGGCGGCGGCGGGGCGCCCAACAGCCCCGACGGCGGGCCCGGCGGACCGGGAGGCTCCGGCGGCAACAGCGGCGGGAACACCACCGGAGGAATGGGAGGTAACGGCGGGGCCGGCGGACCGGGCCGGGAAGCCGGCGCCGATCCCAGCGGGGCGGGCCAGGGTGGAAAGGGTGGAAACGGCGGCCGCGGGGGGAACAACAACGGCAACGGAAAGGGCGGTCCCGGCGGCGATGCGGGCGGAGGAGGAAAGGGGGGCGATGGCTCCTTTAACCACTCGTCCAGCGGTGATCGCGGCGGGGACGGGGGCAAGGGTGGCAATTCTGGCACTGGCGGCGGAGGTCAGAGCGCCGGCGGCGGCGGTGGCACCGGCGGTGATGGCGGAAACTCAACCAGCGGCGGGCACGGCGGTGATCCTGGGGATGGCGGGGCCGGCGGGTCGGGGACGCCGCCGGGGTCCAGCGGCGCCAGCGGCCAGCCTGGAACCTGATCGGCCTTGACCAAGGCCGAAAGTGCACGCACGAAATCAAAAAAGCCGTGATGGCGTGGGCCATCACGGCTTTTTCATTCTGCTTGCTGCATCAGTGTCGGTCTGTTCCGCAATCTGTTAGGCAGATCACCGGCCGGGATCCTGCTCCAGCATGTAGGCGAGCGTGCGCACGCCCCAGCCGGTGGGTCCGTCGATGTAGCAGCCCTTGTTGCCGTCGGAGACATGCACGCCGGCGATGTCGAGGTGGCACCAGGGGATGTTTTCCTTGACGAAGTAGCTGAGGAAGGCGGCGCCCTGGATGGGGTGGGCCTTGCGGTTGGGGTTGCTGTTGAGGATGTCGGCGACGGGGCTCTTCATCAGCTCCCGGTATTCCTCGTGCATGGGCAGGCGCCACACGCGTTCCCCGGCCGTCGCCGCGGCGCGTTCGACCTTGCCTCGCAGGCCGTCGTCCTCGCAGAACATGCCGCAGTAGGTCGAGCCCAGCGCCACGACCACGCCGCCCGTCAGCGTCGCCAGGTCGATGATCGCGGTGGGGTTTTCCTTCTCGCAGGCCCAGCAGAGCGCGTCGGCAAGGACCAGTCGTCCTTCGGCGTCGGTGTTGGTCACTTCGACCGTGACCCCGTTGCGGTAGGTGATGACGTCGTCGGGCCGGTAGGCTTCGTCGCTGATGGAGTTCTCGGCGATCGAGAGCAGGGCGACGACGGGACGGCGGGGCTTGATGACGGTGGCGATGGCGTGCATCGCGCCGATGACGGCGCAGCCGCCGTCCTTGTCGCGCTTCATGCCCACCATGCCGTTGTTGATCTTCAGGGAGAGTCCGCCGGTGTCGTAGGTCATGGTCTTGCCGACCAGCACCAGCGGACGGGCATTCTTCGCCGCGCCGCGCGGCTTGTACTCAAGACGCACCATGCACGGCTTGTTCTCGCTCGCCTTGCCGACGTTGATGAGCCCTTCGAGCCGCTCACGCACCAGGTCCTTGCCCTCAAAGAGCCGGAAGCCCAGCCCGCACTCCTTGGCGAGCTTGCGCGCCTGCTCCGCCATGAAGCCGGTGGTGGCGATGTTGGGGGGCGTCTGGCTCAGCGTGCGGGTCAGGTTGGTGCTGACGGCCAGGCCCAGGCCCTTCTCCAGGCCCGCGTTGAACTTCTCACTCGACGAGTTCACCGAGAGCTTCTTGCGGTCGGACTTCTTCGCCGCCGTGCCCTTGAACTCGTCGCAGACCCAGCCGATCAGGCCCAGGCCCTCCCCCAGCGCCGTGCCTGCGCTTCCCGCGTCGATCTTCGCCGCGGCGGTGAGGGGGATCAGTTCGATATCCGCGGAACCGACCTTGCTTCCGGCGAGCTTGCGTCCCAGGTTGCCGCCGGCGAGCCGCAGCGCGTCGGGCTTGAGCGCCGAGCGCTTGCCCAGGCCCATGACCCACACGCGGGTGTGCCCGCTCTTGAGGGCTTTGCCGACGTAGACCTCGACGAAGGTGCCGACCTCTGCGGTGAATTCGGGGCGGTCCAGGCCCGAGGCGGCGTGGCCCAGGGCGTCGAGCTGCGCGGTCTGGCGATCCAGCCGGGGACGCTGCTTGGCTTCCTCGGGGGCGAAGACGCCCAGGACGAGGACTTCGGATTTGGAACGGCCGCCGACGCTGATCGATTCGAACATGGTCACTCCCGATGCTCCCACGGGGTGGAAGCCTAGGCAGCGCCGCCGCCCGCTTTGCGTGCAACAGGAGTGTTCAGCGGCCCGGCGGCGTGCGCACGTAGGGGAGCAGCTCGGGCGGGATGCTCTGGATTCCGCGGCGCTCGGCCTTGCGAACGGCGTATTCGAGTGACCGGCGCATGCGGGTGCGCACGGCGTCGGTGACGTTGAGCCCGCTGGCCTCCATCGCCTGGATCGAGAAGACCCACGCGTGGTACTCCTCCAGGCACCGCGGCTTGTACGAACCGATGCCCAGGGCGTGGTGGCCGATCTCGTGCAGGAATACGGCCGCCGACATGGGGCCGCGAGGCTTGGGAGATTCGATCAGCCGTGAAACCGTGCCGTCCCGGTACGTGACGGTCCAGGCGACGCCCGACATGCTGGTGCGCCAGCGCCGGACCCGCACGCCGTACTTGGCGAGCATCTCCGCGACAACGCGGTCGTATCGCTCCTGCATCGCCCCGCCGGTCGGAACCTTGGCTTTGGGCGCTGCGCCCTCCCGGGCCGACTTTCGCCGAGGCTTCGACGCGGATCTGGACGCGGAGCGCGGCGCCGGCTTGGCGGGAGCCGGCGCGGGCTTGGCAACCACCACCGGCCGCGTGGTGATCGAGATCGCCGCGGGCGGGGAGAGCGGCTTGGGGCGCAGGGCCTTGGGCAAGAGATCCCAGAGCGTCAGCACGTCGTTCCTCCCGTGGGGGGCGCGGGCACTGTCCGAAGTTCCACCGGCCCGTCGATCCGCAGGCCCCTGGCGAACTGCTCCCATGCCATCGGACGCTTGCCCGCGGGCTGCACGTCGATGAGCTTCATCGCCGTCCCCCCGCCGCACGCCACGCTCCCCTCTCCGGGCCCAGGAAGCAGGTGTCCGGGCGCGCCCAGGCCTTGTTGGGAGCCGGCGGGCAGGGCTTGCACCCGCAGCAGTTTCAATTCGCACAGCGGGGCCGCGCCGTTGGAGCCCGCGTTCACAATTACCGCCATCACACCGGGCCAGGGCGTCAACCCATGCACCCGGCGAAGGCATTCTGAGGCAGGGCGGGAGAAATCGACCCAGGCGTCGGCGCGGGAGAGCTTCCCGGCGAGGGTCACGAGGTTTTCATCCTGCGCGCGGGGCGTGAGGGAGCCCGCGACATGCCGCTGGAGCACGTCCAGGACCAGCGGAGGGCCGTCGGCCGAGAGCAGGTCGTGCAGTTCGCCCGCGGTCACGTCGCTCCCCACCGCCCGGGTGGTGTGGCCCAGGATCAGCCCAGCGTCCATGCGGTCGGCAAGGGTGATCACGCTGTTGCCCGTCACCGCGTCCCCGCCGAGCATCGCCGCGTTGATGGGGGCCGCCCCCCGCCAGCGCGGCAGGAGTGAGGCATGCAGATTGATCGCGAACACCCCGTCGAGCAGGGACTTGCCGAGTTTCTGCCCAAACGCGATGACGACAAAGGCCTCCGCCCCCGCGTCCCGGATCCGCTGGAGGATCTCGACCTGATTGACCTTCTCGGGCTTGATGACCGGAAGGTCAGGTGCGTGGAGGGCACACCACTCTCCCACCGGGGTGGGTGTGAGCTTTCCGCCGCGGCCGGCGGGGCGGTCGGGCTGGGTGACCACCAGGCGCACGTCGTGCTCGGCGACGAGGCGCTCGAGCGTGGGCACGCCGAAGGCTCCCGATCCGAAGTAGATGAGCTTCATCGGCATGGTCGGGTGTGGCGGAGGCGAGCGCGGGAGGAGCGGTTCACATGGACTCTGCCGCGCGCTCCAGGTCCCGGACGGCGGCGCGGTTGCGGAGGCGGGACATCTGCGTCATGCGGTTGAGGATCAGCACCCCGTCGAGGTGGTCGAGCTCGTGCTGCCAGCAGCGAGCGAGAAGTCCGGTGGCTGTCTGGGTGAACGACCGGCCGCGAAGGTCGAAGGCCGTGATCGTCACCTCCGGCGGCCTCAGCACATCCCCGCGGATGTCGGGAAGGCTCAGGCATCCTTCCTCGCTCAGTTCCGGGGGTCCGACGGGACTGGAGATGACCGGGTTGATGTAGACGACCGGGCCGGGGGTAGCGCTGGGCCGGGGTCCCTCGGCGGAGCGGCTTGCATCCTCGGGGATATCCACAATAAACATGCGGATGGGCAGGGCGACCTGGGGGGCGGCCAGCCCGACTCCCTCGGCGTCGTGCATGAGCCGCAGCATCCGGTCGGCGATCGCGGTAAGGTCGGCGCTCGCCAGGTCGACGGGCTTTGCCTTGCGGCGCAGGACGTCGGCGGGGTAGTGCACGATCTTCAGTTTGGCGGGGTCGGTGGTCACCGATCGATGATATCCGGCGCGTCCGCGGACGGTCCGGACCGGCGCACCTGCCGGGAGGGCCAAAGGACAGGAACCCCCGGGCGGGTGAAGTTCGGACCCTTGGCACGAGACCCGACCCGTGGGAATCACTACACTTGCGACTCTGTAGTCGATCGGGCCAGGCTCTCAAGCTCCTTTGTCACGAGGCGTCACCATTGGGTATCTTCGGCTGGAAGAAATCGGAAGAGAAGAAGCCTGAAGCGGCGGGCGCCGGCGCGGGGACTCCCGGCGGCGGCGCTGGCGGAACGGGTGGCGCAGCAGGCGGCGGCGGCACACCGGCCGGAGGAGCGCCCTCCGACGGCTTCTCCCCGGAGAAGGCCCAGCGCTTCTTCGACCACGCCCGCACCGTGCACGAGACCAACAACTACGAATACGCGATGCAGCTCTGGCTCAGCGGCCTGCGGCAGGATCCCACGAGCATGCCTGGGCTCCAGGGCTTCTTCAAGTCCGCCGCGGCCTTCCTGGACAAGTCCGGAGAGAAGGGCCGCCCCAGCAAGGACGTCAGCAAGCCCCTCTCCGCCGGCACGCCCGTGGACCGCTACCTGCTCTCCCTGCTGGACTGGGGCATGAATCCCATGGATTCGCTCCCCGCCGTCCGCAGCGCGGAACTGGCGGCGAACATCGGCCTCAAGGAACCCGTGGAGTGGATCGGCGTGCGGGCCTTCAACTCGGTCTCGCGCGACAAGAAGCAGCGCAAGGACCTGTTCGTCAAGCTCAAGGACTCGGCGATCAAGTCCGGGGCCTTCACCCTCGCCGTGCAGTCGGCGGAGGCGGCGCTTCGCATCGATCCCACCGACGGCCCGCTCGCGGCGGAGATCCGCAACCTTTCCGCCCGGGAAACGATGAACAAGGGCGGGTTCGACAAGGCCGGGGAGGCCGGCGGATTCCGGGCGAACATCAAGGACGCCGACAAGCAGCGCCTGCTGGAAGCCCAGGACGCGATCGTCAAGACCACCGACGTGATGGAGTCCCTGGTCAAGGCGGCCGAAGAGGATTACGCCAAACGTCCGACGGACATCCCCGCGGTGCAGGTGCTCATCAAGCGTCTGCTGGAGCGCGGCCGCCCCGAGGACGAATCCCGCGCCCTGCGCCTCATGGACGAGACCTACGCCCTCACCAAGCAGTTCGTCTTCCGTGAGCAGGGCGGAGACCTGCGCATGCGGATGGCCAAGCGCAAGCTGCTGGCCCTGAAGGAAACCGCCGAGTCGCGCCCGAGCGACGCCGCCGCCCGCGCCAACTACGACAAGGCCCAGCGCGACTTCCTCGAGTTCGAGCTCGAGGAGTACAAGCTGCGCGTCGACGCCTACCCCACCGACCTGGGACGCAAGTTCAAGCTCGCCGAACGTTACTACAACCTGGGGCTCATGGAAGAATCCATCGCCCTCTTCCAGGAAGCCCAGAACGATCCCAAGCTGCGGCCCAACTCCCTCATGTTCCTGGGTCGCTCGTTCCTCAAGATCGGCTGGATCAACGAGGCCATCGAAACCTTCCGCCGCGCCCTGGACGCCCGGGACCTCCTCCAAGACCTGCTCATCGAGCTGCGCTACGAGCTCATGCGAGCCCTCAAGGCCAAGGCCCAGCAGGACCGGGACCTGGGCTCCGCCGACGAGGCCGACAAGATCGCCTCCTCCATCGCCATCCAGCAGATCACCTACAAGGACATCCGCCAGCAGCGCGAGGAACTCAAACGCCTCATCGCCGAGCTGCGCGCCGGCAACAACCCGCCCCCGGCGGCCCCCGCAGAGCCATCCTGAGCTGATCCTGCATTCGCGCCGGCGGCCGCGAGGCGGCCATACCTCCCCCGAGCTACGACCTGGGGCCATCACGTGACCTTGGACGCACCACACACCACCCCCGGCGATCCATCGCGAGCCGACATCGTCGCCATCATTCCCGCGCGCCTGGCCTCCACCCGCTTCCCCGAAAAAGTCCTCGCCGACCGCACCGGCAAGCCCCTCATCCAGCACGTCTACGAATCCGCCTCGCGCTCGCGCCGCGCCTCGCGCGTCGTCATCGCCGCCGACGACCAGCGCATCATCGACGCCGCCCAACGCTTCAACGCCCACGTGGTCCTCACCGATATCCAGCACCCCAACGGCACCAGTCGCCTTGCGCAGGCCGCCGAACTGCTGGGCCTGGCCGATGACGCGATCGTCGTCAACGTGCAAGGGGACGAGCCCGAGATCGAGGGCGGCCTGATCGACGCCGTCGTCGACGCGCTGGAGGACGCGGGCTCCCCCGTCGCCACCGCTGCCGCGCCCTTCGCCCCCGGGGAAGATCCCGCCAATCCCAACATCGTCAAGGTCGTGCTCCGCACCGACGGCCGCGCCCTCTACTTCTCCCGCTCCCTCATTCCCTACCCCCGCGCCGCCTCCCCCACCGCCCTGCCACTCAAGCACATCGGCATCTACGCCTACCGCGTCAGCTTCCTGAAGATCTACGTGAAGCTCCCCCCCACCCCGCTGGAGACCACCGAGATGCTCGAGCAGCTCCGGGTCATCGAGCATGGGCACTCGATCGCGGCCGCGATCTACCCTGTGTCGTCGGTGGGCATCGATACACCGGAGCAGTACGATGCCTTCGTCGAACGCTGGCGGCGTCGCCGCGGCTGAGCATGCTCCGCATCATTCCCCTGCCCCTTTTCTGAAAGTTCTCGGGGACAAATCCCAAGCAGACGTATCCCGCCGGCCGTCCCGGGCCGCGAATTCCCGCTGAAGCGGAACTCCTGGATCCTTCCCCGCGTGAGAAAGTTGCACCCGTGACCACCGCCGCCATCGACCTCACGCACGTCACCAAGCACTACGGGCGGAAGGTCAAGGCCCTCCGCGGCATCTCGATGCACGTGGAGCGAGGGGAGATCTTCGGACTTCTCGGACCCAACGGCGCGGGGAAGAGCACGCTGGTAAAGATCCTCATGACCGTCATCCGCCCCACACGGGCCGACGGCACGATGCTGGGGGGCCGCATCGGGGACAAGGCCGTGCTGGGCAAGGTCGGCTATTTGCCGGAGCACCACCGCTTCCCCGAATATCTCACGGGGCGGCAGGTCATCGAGTTCTACGGGGCGATGGGCATGGTCCCGCGGCGCGAGCGCAAGAAGCGGGCCTCAGAGCTGCTGGAACTGGTCGGCATGAAGGACTGGGCCGACACGCGCGTGAAAGGATACTCCAAGGGCATGCGACAGCGCGTCGGCATCGCGCAGGCGCTGGTCAACAACCCCGACCTGGTCGTGCTCGACGAGCCCACCGACGGGGTTGACCCCGTCGGCCGGAGAGACATCCGCGCGATCCTCGTCCGGCTCAAGGAGCAGGGGCGCACGGTCTTTCTCAATTCCCACCTGCTGAGCGAGCTGGAGATGGTCTGCGACCGCGTCGCGATCCTGGTGCAGGGGCTGGTCTCCTCCCAGGGAACGATCGACGAACTGACCCGGGACCAGCAGAAGTACGTGATCGAGGCCGAGCCAGAATCTTCCGCAGGGCTGGACGCGGTGCTCGCCTCCATCCCGGCGGCGTCACTGCCGCCGATGACGCGCGAGGGAGAGACCATGACCCTCGCCACCACCCGGGCCGCCGACGTCCAGCCGCTGATCGACGCCCTGCGCCGCGGGGGCGTCACGATCCGCGCCGTCCGGCCGGTGCGGCCTTCCCTGGAAGATCTGTTCATGCAGGCGGTGACCGATCCACTGACCGGCAAGACGCTGGCGCCCGGCGCCGAACTGTCGGGCAAGCCCGGCAAGGGGGCCCGGCCATGATGATGCAGACCCTGGCCCTCCTGATCGACGCCTACCGGGAGCTCAACGCCAAGCGGCTCTTCTGGATCGTGGTGCTGCTCTCGGCGATCATCGTCGCCGCGATGGCGTGCGTGGGGATCAACGAGAAGGGCGTCACCGTCCTGTGGTGGACGCTGGATATCCCGTTCGTGAACACCGCGGTCGTCTCCAAACCGACGTTCTACAAGTCGTTCCTGTTCATTCCCGTGGGGTTCAACCTGTGGCTCTCGGTGGCAGCGACGATCCTCGCCCTGATCTCTACCGCCTCCATCATCCCCGACTTTGTGGGATCGGGCTCGATCGAGCTTTCGCTCTCTCGCCCCATCGGACGCCTGCGGCTCTTCCTCACCAAGTACCTCACCGGCCTGCTCTTCGTGGGGCTCCAGGTCACGGTCTTCAGCGTGGGGGCGTTCCTGGTCATCGGCATCCGCGGAGAGGCGTGGGAGCCGAGGATCTTCCTTGCCATTCCGCTCGTGGTCATCATCTTCAGCTACCTCTTTTCCTTCTGCGCCCTGATGGGCCTGCTCACCCGCTCCACGATCGCCTCCCTGCTGCTGACGACCCTGCTGTGGGTCGTCATCTTCCTGGTCAATACGGCCGAGACGGGGATCGTGCTGCAGATCAAGGAAACCCAGAAGCTCCGAATCGAAAAACTGGAGCAGGCGATCAACGTTGATCTTCCCAAACGCATCGCCGAACTTGAGGAAAAAGCCAAAGAACCCTCAGAGCCCACCCTTACGGGCGATTCACCCGAAGCCACCAAGGCGCGGGAGGACTACGAAAAGTCCAAACGCCTCGCCGTCCGCTCCCGAGAGCGCGCCGACAAGCTGAAAAACGACCTCGAAGGCGGCGCCAAGCGTCTGGAAGAGTCTCGCAAGAGCCTGGAAACGGCGGAACTCTTCCACAGCGGGTTCTTTGCCGCCAAGACGTTGCTCCCCAAGACCTCTGAAACCCTGGGACTGCTGGAGCGGGAACTCGTCTCGCTCTCGGACCTTCAGGGCATCCGCAACGCCCAGCGGGACAACGTAAGGGTCGAGGACGAAGACCGAAGCCTCAATATCGATCCCGGCTCGGTCGCCAACCGCATGGATGAGGTGCTCCGCGCCCGCTCGGTGTGGTGGGTGCTGGGAACCTCCCTCGGCTTTGAAGTCGTCATCCTCGGCATCGCCTCGTGGATCTTCTGCCGACGCGATTTCTGAGAGAAGCCTGCCGTCCGCTTACGAACCCGAAAGCTCTCGCCCACGCTGCTGGGCGGCCTTGATCGCCTCGATCCACAATCCGGCGACATCGGCATTGTCCAGCGCCGCCGTCGCCGCCGCCGTGGTGCCGCCTTTGCTCGTCACCGCCGCCCGCAGCTCCCCCGGAGTCTGCGTGGAACTGACCAGCAGTCCCGCCGCGCCGATGATGGTCTGCCGAACCAGCGTGAGCGAAGTTTCCGCGTCAAACCCCATCGCCTCCCCCGCGCGGGCCATCGCCTCGGCGAGGTAGAACACGTACGCCGGTCCCGAACCCGCCAAGGCGGTGAACGCGTCCATCAAGGGCTCGGGAAGATCCACCACGACAGGCCCCACGGCCTCAAAGATCGCGCGGGCATACGTCGCGTCCGCCGCGGAGGCGCCCGCCGAAGGGCTCAGCGCCGTCGCCCCCTGCCCGATGCTCGCCGGCAGGTTGGGCATCGACCGCACGATCCTCCTCGCGCCGCCCATCGCCGATTCCAGCCGGGCGATCGTCGTACCCGCAAGAATCGAGATCACCACCACGCGCTGGGCCGCAAAGGCGCCGGCGAGATCCCGCGCGACGTCCGCAAGCATCTGCGGTTTGACCGCCAGGAGAATCGGCAACGTGCGGGCGCGATCGGTTCCCATCGCCGCCGCGGCGTGCGGCCTTGCCGCCGACACGCTCTCGAACGTGCGCAGACCGTGCGGTAGAAAACTGCCGTGCTTCGCCGGGTCGGGCTCGGCGAGGATGCCGCCGGAAAATACGCCCAGGCCGCGCGCGGCCGCGCCCTGCACGATCGCCCTCGCCATGTTGCCCCCGCCGATCACCAGCGGCGGAAGGTAAGGGGACGTCATGGGCGTCATCCGTTGGACTGCATCTGCTTGATGAACGCGTCGGCCTCGTTGATCGCCGCTTCCATCTCCCGGATCAGGGACGACACGTCGGTCTGCACCTGCGTTGCCGTGCCCTGGAGGGACGCGATCGCCCGGGCGTTGAGGTTGTGCTTCAGGAACAGCACCTGGTCCTTGAACTTCACCAGCACCGGGTCCATCTTCGACGACGCGTTCTTCATCACCACCAGCAGCTTGTCGTACTGCCCGCGGGTCTCGTTGAGCTGCTTCTCGCTCACCGACCGCATCCCCGGGTCGGAGTACTGGGAGAGTTCCCCCTTCCATTCCTTGAAGAGCGCTTCGGCGACGTTCTCGACCGCCGTCACGCGGTCTCGCACGGCCTGGGCCTGGGATTCACTGTTCTCTTGCGACTTCTTGAGCTTCGCGTAGCGGTCCTCGAGCTCCTTGGTGGAGGGGCTGCCGCCCACGCCGGTGACGGAAAGGAACTCGGCGAGGGCCGATTCGAACTGCTTCTTGGCGGCAACCTGCTCGTCCCGGGCGTCGGTGACGCGGTCGACCAGCTGCTCGCGCTTGGCGTACCCCATCGCCTCGCGGACGGCGATGCCTGTGGAGGCGCAGCCGGCGGGAAGAACCACCGCCCCCGTGGCCAGCATGAGGATCGCGGGGCAAAGGATCCGCGGGAAAAACGTGTGCGGGCCAGATGGAGTCATGCGTGATTGTTCGATGGCTGGCCCCCCGGGGCCACGCGCCGGGATGAAACCGCCGGGCCGCATCACGAACAACCTGCCGTGCGGCGCCGGCCAGCCCCCGGCGGCCCGGTGACCACTACGATTGGACTTCCCCGGAGCCTCCCGGGAGATGGAGATCACGACATGGGAATCTTCGATGCGCTCCGCGGTGAACTGATCGACATCATCGAGTGGCTCGACTCGACGAACGACACCATGGTCTGGCGCTACCCCCGCCACGACAACGAGATCAAGAACGGCGCCAAGCTCGTCGTGCGGGAAAGCCAGGCCGCCGTCTTCGTCAACGAGGGCCAGGTCGCCGATGTCTTCGAGTTCCCCGGCACCTTCACCCTCACCACCCAGAACCTGCCCATCCTCAGCAAGCTCAAGGGGTGGAAGTACGGCTTCGAGAGTCCCTTCAAGGCCGAGGTCTACTTCGTCAGCATGCGGCGATTCACCGATCTCAAGTGGGGCACGATGAACCCCATCATGCTCCGGGACCCCGAGTTCGGGCCCGTCCGCCTCCGCGCCTACGGCACGTACGTCCTGAAGGTGAAGAAGCCCGTCGATCTCATCCGCGCCGCCGTCGGCACCGACGCCCGCTTCTCGACCGACGAAATCACCACCCAGCTGCGCAACATGATCGTCTCCCAGTTCTCCCAGTCCGTCGGGGAGAGCAAGGTCGCCGCCCTGGACCTCGCCGCGAACTACGACGCCATCGCCGGCCAGATGCTCACCAAGCTGCGCCCGGAGATCGACCAGTACGGCCTGGAGCTCCCCTCCCTGCTCATCGAGAACATTTCCCTCCCGCCCGAGGTCGAGCAGGCCCTGGACAAGCGCACGAGCATGGGCGTGATCGGGGATCTCAACCGCTTCACGCAGTTCCAGTCCGCCAACGCGATCGGGGACGCGGCGAAGAACCCCGGCGGCGCCGCCGGCGCGGGCGTCGGCCTGGGCGCCGGGATGGCCATGGGCAACGCGATGGCCCAGGCGATGGCCGGATCGATGGGGGGCGCGGGCAATCAAGCTTCATCCGCCTCCCCGCCCGCGCTTCCGATGTTCCACATCGCTGTCGGCAGCCAGCAGCTGGGCCCCTTTGACTCCCTTGGCCTGCAGGGCAAGCTGCGCTCGGGTGAACTGACGCCGGCGACGCTGGTCTGGTGCGGCGGCATGCCCAACTGGATGCCTGCTTCCCAGGTCCCGGCCCTGAGCCACCTCTTCAGCGCTTCCGCGGCCTCCGTGCCCCCGCCCCTCCCTCCCCGCTGATGGACTTCCCGATTCCTAACTTCATGGCTTTTTGACTCCGTGGCTCCGTGGCTTTTTGACTTCGTCACTTCGTGACTTTTCCCAACCCATCCCCACCCCCCACCCAAACGTCCACCCCCCACGGGTCCCCTTTACCCTGCGCCAAGTGCGGCGCTCGCCTTGAATTCAAGCCCGGCACCGATTCCATGGTCTGCCCCTTCTGCGGGCACGAAAACTCCATCGAGGGCACGAACCAGATCGTCGAGGAAGAAGACTTTTCGCAGGCCCTCCAGACCCTCGGCAACTCCGCCGACCAGACCGAGCACCAGATCGTCAAGTGCGACGCCTGCGCCGCCGAGATCGACCGACCCGCCAACGTCACCTCCCTCTCCTGCCCCTACTGCGGCAGCAACATCGTGCTGCAGTCCCAGTCGCGCCGCACCATCAAGCCCCGGTCCCTCCTCCCCTTCGCGATCGAGCGGCGCGCCTCGGCCGATCGCGTCCGCGCCTGGATCAAGTCGCTCTGGTTCGCCCCCAGCGCGATCAAGCGCTTCGCCGACATCGACGGCATCATCAAGGGCATCTACTACCCCGCCTGGACCTACGACTGCCGCACCATCACCGATTACACCGGATTTCGCGGGGACGCCTACTACGTCACCGTCAACTACACCACCACCGAGAACGGCCGCCAGGTGCAGCGCACCCGGCAGGAACGACGCATCCGCTGGTCCCCCGCGTGGGGCACCGTCCGAAACTCCTTCGACGACGTGCTCGTCCTGGCGAGCCGCTCACTCCCCGAGGATTTCGCCCGCAGCCTTGAACCCTGGGACCTCAAGGCCCTCACTCCCTACCAGGACAACTACCTCTCCGGCTTCCTTGCCGAGAGCTACCAGATCGACCTTGCCGGGGGCTTCGACCTCGCCAAGGGCCTCATGGCGCCGATCATCGACTCCACGATCTGCGCCGACATCGGCGGGGACGAGCAGCGCATCACCAGCCGCCGCGTGAAGTACTTTGACATCACCTTCAAGCACATCCTGCTGCCTATCTGGATCGGCGCGTACCGCTTCCGGGACAAGGTCTTCCGCGTCCTGGTCAACGCCCGCACCGGGGAGGTGCAGGGTGAGCGGCCCTACAGCTGGATCAAGATCACCCTCGCCGTCCTCGCGGGCCTGCTGGTCGTCGGCATCATCGTGCTCATCGCCCAGGCCAAGCGATAACGAAAACGCGACGCTTTGACTTTGTAAAGTCTCCCGGCTTTACGCTCTCTCAGCGCGAGCAGGGCTGGTCACGCCCGTTCTCGCTCTGATAACACTCGCCAATCGGCAACTGTTACCCCCGGATTCCGGTGATTTCTCCGCGCTTCACATACCCGCCGACACGATTCTTCGCGAACCCACCTAACATTGACACCGTGTCCACCTTCGAACGAAAGTCCGCCACGGGCCCCATATCCATCCACGATGTCGCCGCCGCGGCCGAGGTCTCCATCGCCACGGTCAGCCGCGTCATGAACAACCTTCCCGGCGTCGCCGCCGATACCGCGGCACGCGTCCGCAAGGTCATCGATCGCCTCGGCTATGCCCCCAATCCCCTCGCCCAGGTCCTGGGGTCGGGGGAGACCCGCGTCCTGGGTCTGGCCCTCCCCCGCTTCCACGGTGAATTCATGTCCTGGCTCCTCCACGGGGCCGACGAGGAAGCCACGCGCCTGGGCTACCACCTCATGATGACCACCATCACCCGCGGGGGGAATGGTGAGAGCCGCCGGCAGATCGTCGGCTCCAAGCTCATCGACGCCATGGTCGTGGTCATCACCGAGGCCGCCGACCCGCTCATCGACCAGGTCGTCAAGACGGGCCTTCCCACCGTCGTGCTCGATACCGATCTCAGCGACCGCGGGCTCGACAGCGTCGTGCTCGACAACGACAAGGGCACCCGGGAGGCGATCGACCACCTCCTGCGCTGGGTCGAGCCGCAGAAGCTCCGCTTCGTCGGCGGCCCTCGCGGCAATTCCGACACCATCCGCCGCGCCGCGGCCTTCACCCAGGCCCTGGAAGAACGCGGCTGCACCGTCGACGCCGAGCAGATCGCCATGGGCGACTACTCCGTCGAATGGGGCAAGGAATGGGCCGCCCGCATGCTCCAGAAGAAGTCCCTGGAGGGCGCCGTCCTCGCCGCCAACGATAAGATCGCCTGCGGCATCATGCGCGTCGCCGAAGAGGCCCGCGTCTGGGTCCCCGACCAGCTCCGCGTCATCGGCTTCAACGATTCCGAGCTCTCGCGCGTCGTCCGCCCCCGCCTGTCCACCGTCGCCCTGCCCATGCAGGAGATGGGGGCCACGGCCGTCCGCATGCTCGTCCAGCGCATCGAGAACCGTGACGCCCCCGCCAAGTGCGTCAAGCTCCCCACCCGCCTGGTCATCCGGGAGAGCAGCACGGCAATGAATTTCTAGCGGCTCCCGGCACGCTCTCCGCAGTCGCTCCCGTTCTTCAGCCTCAAATAATTTGCCGCCTTTGCCCCTCTTTGCCCTATTTGCCCCTTTTCCTTCCCCGCCTCCCTCCACGGCGTGAGCTCCCCAGGGGTGGTATTCTCTGGTCTTGATGCCACGCCCACGGTCCACCATCCCAGCCCTCCTGGCGGTCGCGGTCTTCACCGGCCTGTGGGCGGCGCCCTCCCTCGCCCAGCAGAAGACTTTCAAGCTCGACGATGAAGGCCAGTGGGCCGTCTCCAAGGCTCCCGAGGCCGGCAGCGATGCCGAGACCATCGGCCGCGCCCGGGAGATGATCGCCCAGGGCCGGGACGCCTCTGCCGAGGCCATCCTCGACGGCTGGATCGAACGCAACGAACGCACCTCCAATCCCTGGCTCGCCGAGGCCTACCTCGCCCGCGGCGACGCCCGCCTGCTGCGCGACCGCGAGGTCCGCGCGCTCGAGGATTACGAAGAGGTCATCAAGAACTTCCCAGGCTCCGAGGCCTTCACCATCGCCCTGACCCGGGAGCTGGACATCGGCCTGCGGTACCTCAACGGGCTCAAGAAGAAGTTCCTGGGCATCCGCGTGGAGCCCGCCGAGCGCGTCGGAGAGGAAATCCTGATGCGCGTCAGCGAGCGCCTGCCCCGCAGCCGCCTCGCCGAGCGTTCCCTGATGGAGCTGGGGGATTACTACTACCGCATCCGCGACATGAAGATGGCCGCCGACGCCTACGACGTCTTCCTGCGAATCTATCCCAACAGCGAGCTGCGCCAGCGTGCGATGCAGCGGCGGGTCTATTCCAACATCGCCCGCTTCAAGGGCCCGCGCTACGACGCCTCGGGCCTGCGTGAGGCGAGCTTCCTCATCGAGGATTACAAGGCCCGCTACCCCCAGGACGCCGAGCGGATCGGCATGGACGACGCGCTGATCTCCCGCCTGGATGAATCCGCCGCCGTGCAGATGCTCGAGACCGCCCGCTGGTACATCACCCGCAAGGACCCCGTCTCCGCCCGCCTCACCGTCTCTCGCCTCCTGCGTCGCCACCCGCGCACCGTCGCGGCGGTGCGTGCCCAGGAGATGATCGACGAGTACGGCTGGAAAATGCCCGAACCGCGAAACCCCCTGGGCCGCGAATCCACGGACAAGCCCGCCCCGAGCGCGGAGACACCGCCCGCGGCCGATCCTTCGGACGCTGCTCCGTCCCCCGCACCGGCGACGGGCGAAGCTCCGGCGACCGAGACCAAGCCCGCCAGCACGACCCCCGACAGCAAGGGAGGCCGCTGATGCGCTCTTCAAACCCCCGCCGAAATCCCGTGCGATTCGGTTTTTTCGCGGCGCTCCTTCCGGCGATGCTGTTGGTCGGCGGCTGCGCGTCAGACCCCAAGGAGGGGTACTCGTTCTCCTCCGCGCACAACCAGGACGTGCGCACCATCGCCATCGAGATCTTCGAGAACGACACCTATTCGACCGGCGTCGAGGCCCAGCTCACCGAGGCGATCGGCAAGGAAATCATGCGCACCACCCAGTGGCGCATCGCCAGCACGCGCGTCGCCGACACCGTGCTCAGCGGCACCGTGACCAATTCCGACCTCAAGGCCCTCTCCAGCGACCAGCGCACGGGCCTCGTGCAGGAACTGGGCCTGCGGCTGACCGTCGATTTCGACTGGCGAAACAACCGCACCGGAAAGACCCTGGTCTCCCGCAAGTCCTTCAGCGCGATGGACACCTTCGTCCCGGCGATCCGCACCGGTGAACGCATCGAGACCGGTCAGGCCACCACCGTCGAAGCCCTCGCCAAGAGCATCGTCGCCGAACTCCGCTCCACGTGGTGAGGTATTCCCCTTCTTTGCCCGCCCGGCCGGAGATCCCCCGCCCGTCCGCGAACGCGAACGACCAACGGTCCGTATGGATTGGGTTGGTAGAGGTGAGATTCACCCGCTGGACGCAGGCTCGGGTGACGTTCGGGGTCGAGATCCGCCGATGAATCGGCAGGAATAACCCCTACTCGAACCCTATCATCCTGCACGCCTACGTTCCAGCGGCACGTACGGTGCCGATGATTGGCGTCTTGAAGGTCGGTTCTGCGGCAAGGCTGCATCCGGCCCGGGCGCCAGCCGAAAGTTGAGGTACGGTGAGCGATCCATCTGCAGACTTTCAGTACCGTCCTTCGTCGCGCCCACGCACGCCGGCCGCCCGGGCAGGGGATTCCTCCGCCCATGAAGTCGCCGCCGCGCCGGACGATCGCATGATCCTCGCCGCGCGCGATGCCGACAAACCCGAGCGTCCCGAGGGCGGTCGCGGCCCCAGCGGACAGGGACCCGGTGACGGTGATCCGCGTCGGCGCCAGGGCGGGCCCAACATGCAGCCCAGCCGAAGCATCTTCGGCGTGGTCACCATCGTCATCGTCGTCACGCTGCTGGTCATGGCCCTCAACACCCAGCAGCAGGGCGACCTGGTCTCCGTCAACCAGTTCGGCGCGCTCTACAGCAACGGCTCCCTGGTGAAGGATTCCATCTTCATCCGGGAAGACTCCATCACCGCCGACCGCATCGACCCCCAGGGCAAGCAGTCCCAGATCCGCATCGCGCTCAACGCCGCCTCGCGGGAGGCCGTCGTGCGCGAGGTCCTCAAGATTACGGAGGGCAACGCTGTCACCAAGCCCCAGTCGTACTGGACGCCCTTCTTCCTCTTCTTCGCCCCCCTCCTGCTCTTCATCGGCGTGCTGTGGTACTTCATCTCCCGCGGGCTGCGATCCGCAGGAGCCGCCGGCGGCATGCTGGGCAACTTCGGCAAGTCGCGCCACCGCACCCTGACCAAGGAGATGACCGGCGTCACGTTCTCCGACGTCGCCGGCATCGACGAGGCCAAGGACGAAGTCACCGAGATCATCGAGTTCCTCAAGAACCCCAAGAAGTTCACCAAGCTCGGCGGACGCATCCCCCGCGGCGTGCTGCTCATCGGGGAGCCTGGCTGCGGCAAGACGCTGCTCGCCAAGGCCATCGCCGGGGAGGCCGACGTCCCCTTCTTCTCCATCTCCGGCTCCGACTTTGTCGAAATGTTCGTGGGCGTGGGCGCCTCCCGCGTCCGCGACCTCTTCAAGCAGGCCAAGGACTCGGCCCCCTGCATCATCTTCCTCGATGAAATCGACGCCGTCGGCCGTCGCCGCGGCGGGGGCTTCACCACCGGCGGACACGACGAACGGGAGCAGACACTCAACGCCATCCTCGTCGAGATGGACGGCTTCAACTCCACCGACGGCGTGATCGTCATCGCCGCGACGAACCGCTCCGACGTCCTCGACCCCGCCCTCACCCGGCCGGGCCGCTTTGATCGCCAGATCGTCGTCCCCCTCCCCGACGTCAAGGGCCGCGTCGAGATCCTCAAGGTTCACGCCAAGAAGGTCAAGCTCGGGCCCGACGTCGATCTCGAGAAGGTCGCCCGCGGAACGCCCATGTTCTCCGGCGCCGACCTCGCCGCGATCATCAACGAAGCGGCCATCGCCGCCACCATGTCCAACAAGGAGTTCATCGAGCACGAGGACCTCGAAGAGGCCCGTGACAAGGTGAAGTTCGGCCGCTCCCGCAAGAGCCGCAAGCCCGACGCCGTCGAGAACCGCGCCACCGCCTACCACGAGGCCGGCCACACCGTCCTCCAGGCGATGCTCGCCGACGCCGACCCGCTCCACAAGGTCACCATCATCCCCCGCGGACAGTCCCTGGGCGCCACCTTCTCCCTCCCGGAAAAGGATCGCTGGGGCTACGGCGCCAAGTGGCTCAAGGCCACCATGCGAGTGCTCTGCGGCGGACGCATCGCCGAAGAGCGCGCCACCGGGGACGTCGGCTCCGGCGCGGCGATGGACATCTCCCAGGCGACCAACCTCGCCCGCAAGATGGTCCTGGAATGGGGCATGAGCGAGAAGCTCGGCTTCGTCCGCTACGAAGGCTCCGACACCCGGGAGATGTACGTCCCCGAGAAGGACTTCTCCGAGGACACCGCCAAGCTCGTGGACACCGAGGTCCGCCGCCTCATCGACGAGGCCTACGCCGAGGCCAAGCGGATCCTCGACGAGAACTGGTCCAAGGTCGAGGGCGTCGCCGAGGCCCTGATCAAGTACGAAACCCTCACCTCCGAGGACGTGTCCAAGATCATGCGCAACGGCGTGCTTGACAAGCCCACCGTCGGGGACCTCCTCCGCGCCGAGGCCCGTCGCAAGGCCGCGGCCGAAGCGGCGACCAAGCCCTCCGACCGGCCCGATACCGACACGCCCCCCAACGTCATGCCCTCCCCGGCCTGACCTGCCATTTCCAACTTTTCCTTGTCGCCAAATCCGCCCCATGAGGGGCGGATTTTTTTCGCGCCTTGCCCGCCAGAGCCTTCCAAGCCATCCCTGCCATATCGTCCTCCGGGGCACGCAGGGCTTTCCGGGCAGCTCCCCGAAACCGCGGCGAGCGATCTGCCAACAACCTTGCTCGCACGCCCCCTGGAAGGAACACCGATGGCACCCTCTTCCCTCCGTCCCCGTCGCCTCGCCCTGGCCCTTCTCTTTGCCGGCGCGTGCACGGCATTCCTCCCCGGCTGCGGCATGATGGGGTGGACCGAGGCGAGCTTCAAAGCCACCCGTACTTCCACACTCCCCCACGTCGCCGGCAAGGCGGTCGATGTCCAGACCGACAACGGCTCCATCTCCGTGGTGAAGGCGGCTTCCAGCGAAGTCACGATCACCGCGTCCCTCAAGGCCATCAGCCAGGAGCGCCTCGACGCGGCAACCGTCACCGCCGGACGCGATGAACGCGGCACCCTCGTCGTCCGCGTCGTCTGGCCCGATCGCCGCCAGTCCAGCGAGGGCTGCTCCTTCGAGATCGCCCTCCCCGATGCGGTGGGCGCCACCCTCACCACCAGCAACGGCTCGGTGAACATCGCCGGCCTTTCCGGGCCCGCCGAGCTGCACTCCAGCAATGGCGCCATCGTCGCCAGGGACCACGCGGGAACCATCGACGCCCAGACCAGCAACGGAAAGATCGAGCTGGACGAACTCGGCTCCCCCGTGAAGGCGAGCACCTCGAACGGGGCGATCTCCGTGGTCCTCCGCGCCGACGCGCCCGGACCTGTCCGCCTGGACACCTCCAACGGCTCCATCGACCTGACACTTTCCCCGGCCTTCGTAGGGTCCCTTTCCTTGGACACCTCCAACGGAGGAGTCACCGTTGCCGGCGCCGACAAGGCGTCGATCAGCCAGATCAACAAGAACTCGGGTCTCCTGGTCTTCGGACCGGCGGGCGATTCGGCCCCCGCCTCCAAGGCGAGGACCTCCAACGGCCACATCAAGATCACGGCGCGGCGACCCGTTTGAACAGGCCAGCTGGCCTGCGGAATACCCTTCCATCATCCGAACCTCCTGGTCCACGGAGAGGCCCCGGACGGCTCACGCCTGCTTCATAGTGAGGTTGCATCAGTCCCCCGCGGCATGCCGGAGGGATGTCCTCACGCATGCACGAACGGGCGACCCGGCGACCTCTGCCAATACGGCAGCTTTCACCCGGGCAAGCGGCGTTCTGAGGTTCCACGGCAGTCCTGGACGCTCGGAAACGCGTTCCCTCGGCCACGGGCCATCGCCCGCGGCTGGCACGGATGTTGCCCATGCAGAGGGTCAGCCCAACTGGAGCCCGTGAGGTCTCTCGACGGAAGGAAGTGGAAACATGTCCAAGATCATCGGAATCGACCTGGGTACGACCAACTCCTGCGTAGCGATCATGGAGGGTGGACAGCCCAAGGTTCTCATCAATGGTTCAGGCAACCGCATCACCCCCTCGGTGGTCGGTTTTACGGATAAGGGCGAGCGCCTTGTCGGCCAGCCCGCCAAGCATCAGCAGGTCACCAACCCCAAGAACACGATCTACTCGATCAAGCGGTTCATGGGCCGCCGGCGCGTCGAAGTCTCCGGCACGGGTGAATCCGGGTACGGCAAGAGCGGCAACGAAGAGAGCAAGGTGCCTTACCCGATCGTCGGCGGCGCCGACGAGTTCGTGAAGACCCGCGTCAACCAGGGTGAATTCACGCCCCAGCAGGTTTCGGCCTTCATCCTCCAGGACCTCAAGAAGACCGCCGAAGATTACCTCGGCGAGAAGGTCGACCGCGCGGTCATCACCGTCCCCGCCTATTTCAACGACGCCCAGCGCCAGGCGACCAAGGACGCCGGTGAGATCGCCGGCCTCAAGGTCGAGCGCATCATCAACGAGCCCACCGCCGCGGCCCTCGCCTACGGCCTCGACAAGAAAAAGAACGAGAAGATTGCCGTCTTCGACCTGGGCGGCGGCACCTTCGACGTCTCCATCCTCGATATCGGGGACGGCGTCTTTGAGGTGCTCTCCACCAACGGGGACACCCACCTGGGCGGCGACGACTGGGACCAGCGCCTGATCGACTTCCTCGCCGAGGAGTTCCGCAAGAAGGAAGGCATCGATATCCGCAAGGACCCGATGGCCCTCCAGCGCCTCAAGGAGGCCGCGGAGAAGTCCAAGATCGAGCTCTCCACCATGCAGGAGACCACGGTCAACCTGCCCTTCATCACCGCCGACCAGACCGGCCCCAAGCACCTGCAGGTCTCGATCACCCGGTCCAAGTTCGAGTCCCTCTGCAACGATCTCTTCGAGCGGCTCAAGGCCCCCTGCCAGAACGCCCTCAAGGACGCCAAGCTCGAGGCGAGCAAGATCGACGAGGTCATCCTCGTCGGCGGTTCCAC
This sequence comes from Phycisphaerales bacterium, assembly GCA_044226385.1. Lineage (GTDB taxonomy): Bacteria > Planctomycetota > Phycisphaerae > Phycisphaerales > UBA1924 > JAEUJB01. The sequence continues at coordinate 233,047 of JBGAHA010000003.1, read as the reverse complement.
CCGCATGCCCCGCGCCCAGCAGATCTGCAAGGAGATCTTCGGCAAGGAACCCAACAAGAGCGTCAACCCCGACGAGGTCGTCGCCATCGGCGCCGCCATCCAGGGCGGCGTGCTCATGGGCGAGGTCAAGGACGTGCTCCTGCTCGACGTCACGCCCCTCTCTCTGGGCGTCGAGACCTTGGGCGGCGTGATGACCAAGCTCATCGAGCGCAACACCACGATCCCCACCAGCAAGAAGGAAGGCTTCTCCACCGCCGCCGACGGCCAGACCAGCGTGCAGATCCACGTCCTGCAGGGCGAGCGTGAGTTTGCCCGGGACAACCGCACGCTGGGGCAGTTCGAGCTCTCGGGCATCGCCCCGGCCCCGCGCGGCACGCCCCAGATCGAGGTGGAGTTCGCCCTCGACGCCAACGGCATCCTGACCGTGACCGCGGCCGACAAGGGCACGGGCAAGAAGGCCGACATCAAGATCAGCAACTCCGGCGGTCTCTCCAAGGACGAGATCGAGAAGATGAAGCGTGACGCCGAGATGCACGCCGCCGAGGACAAGGCCCGCCGTGAGCTGGTCGATCTCAAGAACCGCGGGGACGCGTTCGTGATCCAGACCCGCAAGTCGCTCGAAGAGCACGGCGGGAAGGTCTCCCCCGAGTCTCGCGGAAAGATTGAATCCGCGATCTCCAACCTGGAATCCAAGATCAAGGCCGACGACAAGGCCGCGATCGAGGCGGCCATGAAGGAACTCGAGACCGCGAGCATGGAGCTCGGAAAGGTGGTCTATGAGGCAAGCAAGAACGCGGCCGGTGCGGCACCGGGCGGGGCGCAGCCCGGCGGCGAGGCGGCATCGGGCGGATCGTCCAAGAAGGACGATGTGATCGATGCGGAGTTCAAGGTGAAGGACGAGTAAGAACGTCCGGTCTTCACAGGGTAATTCTCAACCAACGCCCCCGGCATCCGCCGGGGGCGTTGTCGTTGATACTCTGTAAAGCTGGGAATCGCTGTCCGTAGGAGGTGCGACTTGATTTTGCATGAAGTGCTTCACATTCCGGTCTATGTCAGATCCTCTGAGCAACATTTCGCACACTTTGAACAGGGGAGGCAGATCGCGATCGCCGCGGCCAAAGAAACTGGCAACGATGATTCCATAGCCCGTGCCGAACGCGCACCTCCCGCAATGTGGTATCCGTGGAGATACAACGATACTGCGGGCTGGATTCTGCTCGACGTTGCACCTGACAGAATTATGGGAAAGCTGCACTTAAGGAAGACCCGCAAGGTGTTCCAGCCCGCAAAGGGAACATTTGAAAAGCGATGCGATGTACTTGACTTTCACCCCTTCGGAGAATCATCCGGTGAGATTCACGACGAGATCGTCAAACAGCTTCGAAGTGCCTTGGCCGAACCGCCGCTCAAAACAATGTATGTTGACGTCGAGGCCCTTGAGCAATTGAAGCCATTGATGCGGTGGAGAGAATTCATGGAGGGATTGATCGCAACGAAGAAATGAAGCCCATCGTCACCAATCCTCTGCCAAGTAGATCAATCGTACTTTGCAATTGAGATCACGAATCCTTACGCTGCGGTGGATTCCGTCCTCACAAAACTCATCATCCCGTTGCCAAACTTGCCTGTAGCAGCCTCCACACGCCTCGGTACCTCGCCCCCATCGCCTCCAGCGCTGCCGGAATCACCCGCACGTTCCCCACCGCCGTGATGAAGTTCACATCCCCGCCCCACCGCGGCACCAGGTGCACGTGCAGGTGCTGCGGAACTCCCGCCCCCGCCGCGCGGCCCTGATTGATCCCGATGTTGATCCCCTGCGGCTCCAGCGTCCGCTGCATCAGCTGCGTCGCCAGCTCCGTCAGTTGCCACAGCTGCGCCCGCTGCGCTGGCTCGTAATCCAGCAGCGTCGGCCTCGCCTCCCCCAGCGCCACCAGCAGATGCCCGTTGGCATACGGGAACGCGTTGAGCAGGATCAACCCGTGCTCCCCACGCACCACCACGTGGTTCCGCTCGTCCGAAGCAGGGTCGCGCCAGTAGTCCAGCAGGAACGACCCGCTCCCCACCGCCGGGGGGCCTGACTTCTTCTCCTTGTCGTCCATTGATTGCAGATACTCCAGCCGCCAGGGCGCCTGGAGTGCGGAAGGGCCGGGAGTGTCGATGGGCTGCTGCTGGGACATCGACAGAGTCTAGATCCGCCGTCCACGCCGCGAACTTTCCGCCCCCGCGGCCGCCCTGAGCAGCTTCAACCTCGCCCAGCGCTTAGCAGCCCGCTTCGAACGCTTCCACGAAGCGGTCGAAGTCATCGGTGTCGACAAAGCCCGTGCGGTCGAAGTCGGCCCAGGTTTCTCCGGCGATGAACGCGGCGACGAAGGCGTCGTAATCCTCAAGGTCCACGAACCCCGAGCCGTCAAAGTCCGCCCGGCAGGCGAGGGAGACCGTCCACGCCCCGCGGCCCTGCGTCGCCGCGACCAGCCGGTCGCGCGGCACGTCCAGGCGCAGATCGATGACGCACGCATTGGGCAGGTTCGCCGCGAAGCGTTTCCACGTCGCGCCATCGTCGATGGAGCGGTACACGCCCGCATCCGTGCCGGCGTAGAGTGTCGAGGGCGTCGTACGCGCATCAACCGCAACGACGTTCACCGGGATGTCGGGCAGGTTCCCGTCCAGGGAGTGCCATGTCGTCCCCGAATCCGTCGTGCGCAGCACCTGATCGACCCCAAAGACCGCCCCGGCAAGGTACACCGTGGACGGGTTCACCGGGTCGATCACCAGCTCCCGCGTCACGCGTGGCCAGCCGGGCTGGCCGGTCCGCACCAGGGTGAACGCGGCGCCACCGTTGGTCGAGCGCTGCACATTCCCGTCATTGGTCACCGCCCACACGATGTTCGAATTTGTCGGCGCGATCGCCAGTGCCCGGATCGCCCCCTGCCCGTTCGAAAGATCCCCGCTGATCGCCGTCCACGAGGTGCCGCCGTTGGTGCTGCGAAACACCTTCTCCGTTCCGTACAGCATGCGGTCGGGGTTCGCCGGATCGATGACATACGGCGGGAAAAACGCGTTGCGGCCGGAAATCCCCGAGGACACGGTGTTGAAAGTCCCGCCCCCGTCGGTCGAGCGGTACAGGTTCCCCGTCCCCTGCGACTCGGTGAACATCCGCAGCGGCCTTGCCTGGTCGATCTGCGTCCAGCCGCCGTCACCGCCGGTCACACTCTCCCACCCGCCCGCGCCGCGCAGGGCCGAGCCGTTGTCCTGCATGCCTCCCAGCAGAGTCTGCTCGGAACTGGGGCTGGTGGACACGCCCGCATAGAACTGGATCGTGCCCAGCCCCGCGTTGAGCGAGGTCCAGCTCGAGCCTAGGTTCGTCGAGCGGTGCAGGCCGCCGTCATCCCCGCACAGCAGCCGCCCCGCCGCGTCCCACTCCAGCGCGTGCAGGTCCACGTGCGGCGGCGTGACCGTGGAGGAACTCGACCCGTTGTAGCGGATCAGCGTGAGACCGGCGAAGAACACGGTGCTCGCCGCCGTCGGCCGCACCGAGACCGCCGACAGGTACCACCCATACGTGGACTGGTCCGCCATCGCCCCGAAGGTCGACCACGTCGCCCCGGAGTTGGTCGATCGCATCACCGCGAGCACGCCCGCCCCGTCGCCCGCGGCGCTTGCCGGTGCGGTGATCAGCGTGTACAGCGTCGCCGGGTCCGACGGCGCCAGCGCAATGCTGATCCGGCCCATCGTTGCCGTCGGAAGCCCCCCGCCGAGCTTGGTCCAGGTCGTCCCGCCGTTGGTGGACTTGTAGATCCCGTTTTGGGCGCTGCCGAAGATGCTCCCGATCGCCGCGTACACGTTCTGCGTGTTGCCCGGATCGATCGCAAGGTCGGTCGCATCCACCGAGGGCAGCCCGCCCGCCAGCAGCGTCCACGTCGCGCCGCCATCCACCGATCGGAAGACGCCGGTCGGGCCCGTCGCCCCCGGGTGCCCCTTCGCCGCCGCCCTGGTCGGGAATCCACCCGCCCGCGTCACCGCCGCGAACAGTCGCTGCGTGTTCTGCGGATCCACGAGGATCCTGGTGAAGCATCGCCCGGCGAACGTGGCCTCGGCGAGCTGCGTCCACGACGCGCCGCCGTTAGTCGTCTTGTACACGCCCAGGCCGTACCGGCTGTGGTTGGCGTGGTTGCCCTCCCCCGTCCCCGCGTACACCACCTGGTCGTTGGTCGGATCCACCGCCAGGGCCCCGATTGCCGTTGTGGGCATGAAATCCGTCACCGGCGTCCACGAGGCGCCCGCGTTGATCGATTTCCACACGCCCGCATCGGCCCCCGCCACGTAGTACAGGGACGCGTTGCTCCGGCTCGCGGCGATGGCGCTGATGCGGCCCACATACTGCGATTCGTTGATGGGAGCGGGGCCCAGCTCGGTCCAGATCTGGCCGTGGCATTGTGCACGGGCAAGCCCCAGCACGATGCACATACCGGCGAAGAGTTGTTTCATGGCGTGGGCACCTCGAAACTGAGCGTTACCTGGTACCACGTCATCACCCCGGCCTCCCCGGGCTCGTGCACCACCGGCTGAACTTCCATCACAGTCTCGTATTCGATGACCCACACGCCCGGCCGCGTGACGTGAAAGATCGCGATCCCCGAGCCATCGGCGACGAGTGTTTGGTCTGAATCCCCCGCCGCCGCGTCCTCACCGGCGCCCTTCACCAGCCTCGCCCGCAGCGCCGCCCCGCCCCGGGCGGAAAGTCCCGCGTATACGCGCAGCGGAACATCGCTCCCCACCGCCGCAACGGTGGGATCCATCAGCGGGCGGATCTCCGCGGGCTGCCCGGTCTTGCTCGTCGCGATGGGTGAGCGGCGTCCGCGCGTCTGCTCGTCATCCAAGCGCGCGAGCACTTTGGCGCACCGGACCAGCGTGACGTTGGTCCCGGCCCGCACCGGCGCGGACGCAGCCTCCAGTCGTGCAAGGTCATTCCCGTCGGGACGCACCGTCGCCGGCGCGAGCATCACGCCCGCCATGACCACGCCCGTCGATTCGCTCGGCACGTCCGCCATCACGCCGTCGCTCGCCGGGATCGAGTCCGCGTTGGTCTGCTCCCCCAGCGTCCTCACCAGCACGTGCCGTAGCAGGCCCTCGGGCCATGCCAACGCGCCTTCCCCGGTCTTCCAGGTCAACGTCAGCGGCTCGCCTTTCGCCAGTGCGTATGTCCGGGCCTCCAGGTAGGCCGGAGTGCCAACGGACGGAAATCCCACCGAGGCCGCGGCATTGGAGGGCGGCACACTCCACGCCCCGCCTCGCAGCAGCACGGCCATGATCGCGCACATGATCAGCATGGCGGGAGTCTACTGGAGTCTGGCCCCCAGCGGAACGCGATCTGCACGCGTTTGCGGTCCGCCCCGGCTCCAGGCGCGCTAGCGGGAAGGAGAGGCCTGCGGAGCGTCCACGCTCGGGCCCGCCCGCCATCCCACCTCCCGAAGCACCGTGGTCCATCGCTCGTGCTGGGCGCGGAATTCTTCCTGCTGGGAGGCCCGTTCGGCATGCCACCACCAGCACATCTGCACCGGCAGGTCCATATCGATGACCAGATCGGCAAGCTGCCGGTCCGAAAGGTCCGCATACGGCGCGTCGATCCGGAAGCGCGGCTGGCCGTGCAGCTCGGCGTCGAGGGAAATCAGCCGTGAAATCAGCAGCGCCCGGTCCACCGCGCGGGAGACCGCGTCCAGGTCGGGGCTTTGGGAATGCACCGAATGCGTCGGCCACAGCACGGTCGAGCATCCAAGCTCAATCGCGGCGATCGACGCGAGCACCACGTCCCGGGTGTGCGTCGGCCACTCACCGCCCGCTCCGCCGCCCGCCTTGGAACGCGAGCCCGGGGCCTGAAGCGCCTCGTCCGTCGCCGGCGCCTCGACGATCTGCATCTCGAAAAGCTCCCCCTGTCGGCGAGCCGACCAGCGCCTCGCCTCCGCCGTGGGACCCCGGAAGGCGGGGATCCACAACACCGGACGGATCGCCCGGCGCTTGCCCGCGTCCGCCTCGGCGTGCAGTGCGGCGTCCGAGGCCGCCGAGCAGGCCAGAATCCCCGCAAGGTCCCCGTCGCTTATCACCAGCGTCCTGCTGAAATCGGTCATTGACACAGTGTAATCATCCCGCCGCCCCCTTGGGGACCCCCGCCTCCCCACGCGTCCGAGAACATCCTCGCCCCGGCGACGCGCTGGCGGCCAGCAGCGCCGCCGCCATCTCTGCTATCGTGCACCCATGCCCCCGGACCCGGCCCTGGAAGACATCGCCCTCGCGGTGCGCGATGCCCGCCGCGTGGTCGTTCTGACCGGCGCCGGCGTCTCCGCCGAGAGCGGCACGCCCACCTTCCGCGACGCCATGACCGGCCTGTGGGCGAGTTTCAACCCTGAACAGCTCGCCACCCCGGAGGCCTTTGAACGCGACCCCGAGCTCGTCACGCGCTGGTACGACCAGCGGCGCCTGGGATGCCTGGCCTGCCTTCCCAACCCCGGCCATTACGCTCTCGCCCGTCTGGAAGAACAACTCACGGCCTCCGGGGGTCGTTTCACGCTGCTCACTCAGAACGTGGACCGGCTCCACCAGCGGGCCGGCAGCCGCAACGTGGTGGAGCTTCACGGCACGATCATGGTCTGGCGCTGCACCAGCACCGGCGAGGAAATCACCCCTGGTCCCGAGCCCATGCGGGTCTTCCCCCCCACCACGTCCGCCGGCGGCCTGCTGCGCCCCAGCGTCGTCTGGTTCGGGGAGATGCTCCCCGAATCCGCCCTCGCCGCCGCCGCCGAGGCCCTGGAAGATTGCGACCTCTTCCTCTCCGTCGGCACCAGCTCGGTCGTGCAGCCCGCGGCGAGCTTCGTTTTCATGGCCAAGAAGGCCGGCGCCACCACCTGCGAGATCAACCCACAAGACACGGCCATCACCCGCTGGATCGACTACCCCCTCCGCGGCAAGTCCGGCGAACTCCTTCCCCAGATCTACGACCTTGCCTTCGGAGCCTGATTTCTTGCCCTGCCTCCGTGACTTCCTGACTTCCTGACTTCCTGACTTCCTGACTTCCTGACTTCCTGACTTCGTGACTTCCTGACTTCGTGACTTCGTGACTTCTTACCCTATCCCAAACACCACCGGCAGCAGCCAATACGCCGTCGCCGTGATCAGCACGATCGCCATCAGGTTGAGCAGGATCCCCGCCTTGGCCATCTGCGAAACCTTCAGGTAGCCCGGACCGAACACGATCGCGTTGGGCGGCGTCCCCATCGGCATCATGAACGCGTAGCTCGCCGCCATCGCCGCCGGGAACACCAGTAGAAACGGATGCACGCCCAGCGGCCCGGCGATCGCGTGCGCGATCGGCATCACCGCCGTCGCCAAGGCCGTGTTGCCCGCAAACTCACTGGCGAAGACCACCACCGCGCTGAAAATGCCGATCACCACCAGCGGGTGCATCCCCCCCATGCCCTTGAGCAGCGTCCCGATATACGCATCGACCCCGTGCTGGGTCATCGCCGCCGTGAGTGAAAGCCCGCCCCCGAACATCAGCAGGATCCCCCACGGGATCCGCGACGCCGTCGGCCAGTCCAGCGCAAAGGTGCGTTTGCGCAGGTCCACTGGCACCAAGAAGAGCAGGATGGAGGCGATCACCGCCACCCCCGCGTCGGTCAGGTATTCGATCTTGCGTCCGTCGTCCAGGCGCCGGATGACCCCGGTGACCTCTCCCAGCGGCTCTCGCAGCACCCACGCCAGCGCGGCGGCGATGAAGATGCCAAGCACCGTCGCCTCCCCGCGCGACATGCGCCCCAGCACCCGCAGGTTGCGGTCGATCTCCTCCCGAACGCCCGGGATCTCTTCGGACGTGACGCGGAACACGATGCGCGTGAGCACCAGCCACGTCAGGGGAAGGAACACCGCCATCAGCGGCACGCCCATCGCGGCCCAGCGCAGAAAGCTCACGTCCTGTCCGTAGGTCTTGCTCACGAAGTTGGCCAGGACGATATTGGGCGGAGTGCCGATCAGCGTCCCGATCCCGCCGATCGTGGAGCCGTAGGCGATCGACAGCAGCAGGGCGCACGCGAACTGCTCGAAGTGCCGGACATGGGCGGGGTCGGGAGCGCCCCCCGCGTGCATCGCCTGCCGCGACATCGTCAGCACGCTGACCGCAACGGGGAGCATCATCACCGCCGTCGCCGTGTTCGATACCCACATGCTCACCAATGCGCAGGCGAGCAGGAATCCCGCCACCACCCGCACGGGCCGCGTCCCCACCACCCCCACCACGCGCAGCGCGATGCGGCGGTGCAGGCCCCATCTCTCCATCGCCGCTCCAAGAAACATCCCGCCCATAAACAGGAAGATGACTTCATCGGCGTATGGCGCGGCGGCGAGCTTGATCGTGGTGATTCCCAGCACCGGAAAGGCGGCGATGGGGATGAGTGAGGTCGCCTCCAGCGGGACCGCTTCGGTGAGCCACCAGGTAATCATCCACACCCCGACGCCGGCGGCGGCGCGGCCTTCCCAGGTCAGACCGGACACGACTTTGCCGGCCTCGCCGAGCACCGCGTGGGGAAGCAACGTGTGCGCCAGCACCGCCAGCAAGGGGCCAAGCACGAGGCCCGCCCAGCGGACCCAGTGGGAGCCGTCGGACTGCTCAAGCTCGTGATGGGGCGTGGGGTGCGTCATGCGGGAACTGGCGGACCGCCATCATGCACCGAAACCGGCCCGGATTGCAAGTGACGCCGCGCCGCACGTACCCTCCGCCCATGCCTCGCCCTCTCCCGACCGTTCCCCAATTCATCCTTGTGCTGGCGGCCCTCCTGCTCTCCCTGGGTGGCTGCGCCGCCATCCCGGCCCGGCAGATCGAACGCCACGGCCAGGAAATCATGGTGTGCGGCCAACTCTACGACATCGGCGCCCCCGTGGTGCTCTGGACCGATCCCGGCGGCTACGACGCCTACCGGGTGGAACGCCGCTTCGTGCCCTGGGAGGAAGCCGGATGGGAGAAAACCCACGCCGCGGGCGTCGAGGAACCTTCCCGCTACAACCTGCGCTTCGGCAAGTCCATCTCAACAACCTACACGCCTGAAGAGCTCGAACGCATCCGCGGCGGGGGCTGGGACCTGCCCACACTCCAGAAGCGCGTGGATCAGTTCGTGCTGCACTACGACGTCGCCGGCACCAGCCGCACCTGCTTCCGCGTCCTCCAGGACATGCGCGGGCTCTCCGTCCACTTCATGCTCGACGTAGACGGCACCATCTACCAGACCCTCGATGTCAAGGAACGTGCCTGGCACGCGACCATCAGCAACGACCGCTCCGTCGGCATCGAGATCGCCAGCATCGGCGCCTATCCCGTCAACGCCCTCACCACGCCCCTTACAGACTGGTACGCCAAGGACGAGCAGGGCCAGACCCGCCTCACGATCCCCTCCCGGTTGGGGGATGGCGGCGTGCGGACGCCCGACTTCATGGGCCGCCCGGCGATCAACGACGCCGCCGTGGGCGCCATCAACGGCACGACGCTGAAGATGTACGATTTCACCCCGCAGCAGTACGACTCGCTCGCCAAGCTCACCGCCGCCTTGTGCACGCTGCTGCCGCGCATCGAGCCCGACTATCCGCGCAACCCCGACGGCTCGCCCCGCACCACGGTGCTCACGCCCGGCGAATGGGAGCAGTTCCACGGCATCCTGGGCCACTATCACGTGCAGGACAACAAGAGCGACCCCGGCCCGGCGATGCGGTGGGATTACCTCATAACGGAAATCCGCAAGCGCATGCGGTGATTGCTGGCACGGCGCGTCGACAGCGGTGAACCGTCCCTCGCTCGTGCTCAGCCCAGCCCCGTGGACCCAAATCCGCCCGCCCCACGAACGGTGTCGTCCAGCGAGTCCACCTCCGACACCTGGGCGCGCGAGACCGGCGCGATCACCATCTGCGCCACCCGCATCCCGTGCGTGACGGTAAACGATTCCTTGCCCAGGTTGATCATCGGGACGATCACCTGCCCCCGGTAATCGCTGTCGATCGTCCCCGGCGCGTTGGGAAGCGTCATGCCGTGCTTGGTTGCCAGGCCCGATCTCGGACGCACCTGCGCCTCAAACCCCGGCGGGATCGCCATCGCAAACCCGCACGGAATCCCCGTGATCTGCCCCGGCGCGATCACCACCGGACCCTCCGGCAGGCACGACGAAAGGTCCATCCCCGCCGCCTGCGATGTCTGGTACGCCGGCAACGTCGCCGCCGGATGAAGCTTCTTGATGCGAAGGTATGGCTGATTCACGCTGCGACAGTACGCCCCGGTCACGCCTCGTGCAGCCCGCACCCCGTGCGCGGGCGTCACCGACGTGCAGCCTCCGGGGGCCTTGCCGCGCCGGGCCCAAACCGCCGTGCCACTTCTTCGTGCACGCTCCAGAAGTGCTCGAACGACGCCGCAAGCGATCGCCCCGACATCGATCGCTCCGCCCGCGCTCCCATCGCCCGGCAGCCCTGCGGGTCACTCGCCAGCGTCACGATCGCTCCGGCCCACGCCTCCACCTCCTGCGCTGGCAGCACCCGCCCCGTGATCCCATCCTCCACCATTTCCTGCGGCCCGCCGCGATCCGTCACCAGCACTCCCAGCCCACTCGCCTGCGCTTCCATCACCACCTGCCCCAGCGTATCGGTGACCGAGGGAAACACGAAGAAGTCGCTCGACGCGTACAGCGCTGACAATTCACTTTCGAAGCGAAACCCTACGAACCTCGCTCCCCGCCCGTGCAGCGCCTGCTCCATCGCCGGCCGGTACGGCCCATCCCCCACGATCACCAACTCCGCCTTCACGCCCGATGCCGTAAGCCGCTGGTGGGCGAGCATCCACGCCCGCGTAAGCATCTCCAGCCCCTTCTCCACGCTCACGCGTCCACAGTACAGCACGCGAACCACGCCCGGCCCCGGCGCCGCAGGCCCCGGCATGCGCTGCCATACCTGCTCATCTCGAAAACACGATGAAAACGCGCCCAGATCGATCCCCGGCTTGAGCCGCACCAGCATCGGCGGGTGGATTCCCATCTCCGTGAGGTTCTTCGCGTACCCCTCACTCCGCGTAAAGATCGCCTTGAACGATCCGTAGAACGTCCGCATCCCCCACCGGGCGGCGAGCGTCAGCACGTGGTCTTCAAACAGCCGGTCCACATACGACGGGAAATCCGTGTGGTACACCCCGGCGGTCGGGCATCCCACGTGGCGAGCGGCGAGCAGGCCCGCGAGCCCCACCGGCCCCGGCGTGGAAATGTGAATCACGTCCGGCGCCGCCTCCCTCGCCGCACGCAGCACGCTCGCCAGCGGTGGGAGCGTCAGGTCGAGCATCTCGTACCCCGGCATCTTCATCGCCAGCCGCGGCGCAAAGTTGGCTAAGTTTCCGCGCCGCTCGTGCCTCATCCGCGTGCTGGTGAACACGCGAAGGTCCCTTCCCGTCGCCTGGGCCTGGGCCGCGATTGCCTGGATGAACCGGCTCGGCCCGTTCACATCTGCGTAAGTGTCGGTAAAGAGCAGCACCCGTGTGCCGCGGCGCGTGGGCGGGGGCGTTGGGGCGGACCGCAACTCTGTCACCGCGCCCCCGAGGACGCCCGACGCGAAAGTGTCTGGATCAAGGAGGGGCGGCGCCACGCACGCGTGTTGTAGGCCCCGCCGCCGCACCGCCGGCAGAGCGAGCCCGCCCCGCCCGCTCCGCGGGACCCAAACCGCCCGCCCGCGTGGCACCCCCCGTGGATATCGGAATCAGCGTTTTTGGAGTCCAAAGGCGGTTTGCTGAGCGCCGGCGGCCATTGTCGGGCCCGCATCCCCTCCCCGTTTGACGCGCGGCCCCCCATGGTCAAAGATTCCCCTCCTGATCCCGCCGATCTCACGGAGAGGTGCCAGAGCGGCTGAACGGGCTGGTTTCGAAAACCAGAATACGGCTTTGCCGTATCGGGAGTTCGAATCTCCCCCTCTCCGCTTGAACTTGATCGCCCATTCGCAAGCTCTGAAATCTCAGAGGTTTGCGAATGGGTGATCTTGTTTTTGCGGCCGATTGTCCCACGGATTGTCCCAAATTCGGTGTTTTTCGAGCTTCGGCCATCGCGGGCGTGGGCGATAGTCGTTGATTCTCGCCGGTATTTTGGGGAACGAAAACGCCCCATCGCTGGGATGGGGCGTTTGGGAATTGCTGGAGCCGGGTGCCGTTATCGACGGCGGCGGATTGCGGCGGCGAGCGGGAGCAGGCCGAGGATGCTGGGGGCGGGGATTGCGGTCACGCGGAGGCCGATCACGCCGGTTTGATCCAACGAACCATCGGGGCCGCGGTCGTACGGGGACACTTCATCGACGGCGAACGCTTCCGCCGTGAAAAACTCCAAGCGGGTCAGCGTGATCATCTCTGTTCCATCCGCCGAGATCCAGGACAAGGAATTCGCGGCGGAAATGGCTGAGGTGAAGGCGAGCGTTTGCGCCGTCCCGCCGAAAGCCTGAAACGAATGGATGGTGATCGCGTCTGCATTCACGGACGACACCGCCGAAATGCCGGGGTTGACGCCGTTATAGTCGAAGAACATTCCCAAGGCATAGTTCTGATTCGCCGCGTAAGCGGCACAAACATTGAAGGTGATCAGGTGATCGCCCACGCCGAGATTCGCATCCAAGGTCAGTCCCGGCCAATCGCCGGTGCGGGTGAGCGGATTGCCGTTGTAGTCGGCCTGGATGTTCCATGGAAAATTCGATCCAACGGTTTCCCATCCCGTTCCGTTGTACCGCAGGCTTTCGTCCAACCCCATGAGACTAAGTCCCGTGATGTGCACTCCTGCGAACGCCTGACCGCAGCTCACCACCATGAAAGCCGTTGCAAATCCTTTCTTCATCGCGAAACTCCTTTTGTATTCCCCCGCCGTGAGAAATGACGGGCGCCGACCCGCCGCGTTTCAGCTTGAGCGTGCTTTTTGAATTTTGTTCTCGAGAAGTCCGGACGATGGCTTTCGTCAGCCGTCCGGATGGTGCGGCGTCCGTGCTACAGCATTTGCTGTGATCCGCTCAGGTGATCGAAGCCAGGGCCCGAGACCAACGGGATGTTGATGCTGCGGTTGTCGCGATTCGTCATCACCGCACGGCTGAGGGGCACGGTGAAGGCAGCGGAGAGCTCGGGGAGTGCCTTTCCAGCTCGGATGTTCCGCATGACCTCGACGTCGAACCGTCCATCGACGTCGTCATAGATGCGTTCCCGCATTTCCGCCTCTCGCATCGCCGCCTTGAACGCCATCGCCACGCCCACCAGGATCAGATAGGCACCGAAGGGGTCAAATCCGGTGGCGATGCAAAGCACCACACCTGCGAACATGAGAATGACGGGCTCGATGGTGGACGTGAACCACCAGGTGAAAGGACCGTGAGGCACACGGTTGGTCGCGAGGAGACTCAGGTGATGCCGAAGATTCTCGGCGAAGCTGTGGATCGCCGACGCCGGATAGGCCAGGAGTTCGTGGGGGGATCCGCCGGGCCTCGCTTGGGATGTACCTTGCACCCTCCAGCGAGCCAGACAAGCCGCTGCTGCCTTCTGCAGTCCGAAGGGATAGATGATCCAAGGAATGCCCCAATCCAGCGAATGACCTTGATCCGGCGTTCCGAACCGCTTGCGGTTCGCCCGGTAGTGGAGGGCGAATGCGATGGTGGCCGCAGGAACCACGCACCGCATCAGCCAGCCGAACGGCGAGATCATGAGGACCGCAACCGGCGCCGTCGGAGGCGGGAGCGTGCCTGTTGCCAACGCCGTTGTCGGAATAGACGCCCTGATGTTGGTGTCCACCATTCGCAGAGCATCTGGCTTGACCGACGCGAAGACGGTCAGCATTCCCGTCAGCAGCAACGCCAGCCCGACAAACGGCGTGCACATGTACCGCTTGCCGATCCGCCGATGCAGGATCAACTCCATGGGCAAGCAGATCAGCCAAGCGATGAAGTTGATCAACGCCGTCAGTTTGCCGAAGGCCTTCAAGGTGCTGGCCGCCATCGTGGGCTTGGCCAATTGCACAACATCCAGGGAATCCTGTTGCATAAGTCACTCCATCTGCTGTTCTCTCACTCTTGCTGAAACGTCACTCGCACGAACGGGGCACCGGACGCTCTGAAGCGGCGACCCGGTTTGAAAACGATCGCATCAACCAGCCCATCGTTCAGCGGCCCGCCCGTGCGAAGCCGCGTCAACTCGCTTGCCAGGACCTGCGGATAAAGCCCTTCACTGAAACTCATAGACGGCGAGGCGGGCTGCCCTTCCGCATTTCTTGGCGGGATTTGCGTATTTTCTGTTTCCTTCCACCACGCCGCGATGCGTTTCTCGATCCATTCCGCCGTCTTGCCGCTCGTGGCGTGATAGACGTGGGTAGTCAAGGCATTCGCCAGGCTGTTGGTGTGGGCGTCGCTGCCCAGTACCGCTTCGAAGTTGTCGACAGACTGTGTGAGAACAACCGTGGACACGCGATTGCTGCGGCACACCTGCTGGAAAGCCGCATCGTCACGGGTGACGTAGGTTTGGGCTTCATCCGCGAAGTTCAGAACTGGCCGCGTGAAATCACCGTCCATGACGCGGCGGCGGAGGGCGTCTTTCGCGATCCGTTTGAAAGCGATGGTCAGCATTCTTCCCACCGTCCCATACACCGCAGGCGGGCAGTCGATCACCAGTATCAACCCGTGATCCAGCCATTCCGGCAGGAAGGAGCAGCCCTTGGGCGAATCCAGCAGATCCCTCACCGGCTCGCGGTTCAGCTGAAACAACCCTGCCTGAATTGTGCTAATGACATCGCCACGCGTGCGGTCGTTCATATTGGGCAGCGTGCCAAGAAAATACTCCGTGGCGAGATGGCAAGTGCGGCGTTCGCTCTCCGTTGTTGCGTTGGCCTCCGCCTTGAGGATCGTCTGAAAGCAAAACCCACTTTGCCACTTCGGATCATCGAGATCCGTTCGCTGCATGGGGGCGGAATCAACCAAACGGTTTATCGCATCGAAGTCCAACGGCACCTTGCCCAGCCGCAGCACATCGATCGCGCTGCAAAGACAAAGTTCGCTCAGGCTTTGAAAGTACTCGCTCGCTTCGCTAGGGGTTGCGAGCTGTTTGCCTTCGCGGCACACCTCAGACAGCAGGTTCGCCAACACGACCGTGTTCCCGGCGCCAGCGGTGGTCCGTTCCATCTCATACCGCATCAAGTTGAAATGGCTTCGACCATCGGGACGCACGATCAACAGATGATCGAGGCGGCCCGCTTGATGGCATAGCTTTCGCCAGAACGCAGCATCTTCCGGTTTGGTGGTGTAGGCGACAATGCCCCATCCATCCCGCAACGCCGCCATCGGGATCATCGTGCCGGTGGTCGATGATTTGCCCGAGCCGGTATTGCCGATCACGAAGACCCCTTCGCACAAATCGCGAATCGACAGTACATCGCTGGCGGTGATTTGCACCATCGGTTGATCGAGCGGCCAAGTCTGGGATTGGGTGCCAGCAGCAGCATTGTCGGGTTTGGAGTGGTTCATCTGCATTGATGACGATGCAGGGCGGGCACAATTCCAAGGGAGCGGAAGATTTTTCGTGTCGCTCATCGCTCGCGGGTAAAGCCGCTTGCCGCCAGGGCCTGCATCGCCGCATCCGACTCCTCATCATGCAGGTGGTAGTACAAGTCCAGAATGTCGCTGGAGGAATGCCCGAGCCAGGCCAAGGCTTTTCGGTAGGCGACGTGGTTGTTCGCACATAGCGAGGCGAAGAAATGCCTAAAACTGTGCAGCTTGAATTTCCTGCCGAAGCCGCAGCTCTCGCACCTCCATTTCAGGATGCGGAGCAACGCCCGTTCATTGGCATCGGGAAATACCAAACCGCTCCGGTGCGGCAAGGCCTCGAGCAATGGTCGCACGCGGGGATGGATCGGCACGAACCGCTCGTCCTTGTCTTTGGTTGTGCCCGCCGAGCCTCCGCGGCGGATATGGAACATGCCCAGGCTGCCCCGATCCAAGAGCACATCCGCCCAATCCAATTGCTCCAATTCACCCACCCGCATTCCCGAGAACGCCAAAGTCGCATAGGCGGTCCTCTCTGGCTCCTCTGTCGCCTCCAACATCTGGTCGATCTGGGCGGCGGTAAAACAGGGCTGCGGTTTGGGTGCGGGGATGGGAATGCTGATATCCGCGAGCTGGTTCTGGGGGATCAGTTTGCTTTTGGCCGCCCACTTGACCACCTGTTTCGTCAGCGTGAGCGTGGCATAGACGGATTTGGGCGAATAGGTGGTGCCCTGCTTATGGCGGTGACGCAGTTGCCACTCGCGGAACTGGTAAAACCGCTCCTCTGTGAAGTGGTTGGGATCCTTGATCTTCTTCAGGCGGCAGAATTTCCGCAGCTTCCGCAAATCAGAGCGGTACTTCGCAAGGGAGGTGGGAGCGAGGCCCTTGCGGCGGCATTGCAGGTAATAGCGGGCGACGACGCCCCGAATCGTCTGCGGTCGAAGTCGCACCTTGACCTTGCCAGCTTCCAGCCGCTGCTGAATCTCAATCGCCATCCGGCGAGCCAGCCGCAGGTTCGACGTGCCGAGCCCATCCTGCCGCCAGATACCGTCTGCATCCTTATATACAGCTGTAAAGGTGGACACTTCGGTGCGGCCCACAACGCGGCGCCCGATTGTCACTGTAGTTCCGTCCACCTTTTCCCGCTCAATCAGTTTCATGGGAATGGAGCTACAGCACAATGGCGGCCATCGCGCGATGGGTGAGTGACAGCTCGGCGTCGAATTGCCGCATTAGTTGCCGCTGGCATTTTCAACGGACATCGTCTCGATCCATGTCGAGGCATTGCCATCATCGAATCCGTCCGGTGAGGCAAGGATGCGGCGAACCAGATGCAATTGCAGAGCGTTATAGAGTGGAAGAAAACTACGGCCACGCACGGTGATGAGGCGGTCCGCAAACTCCATCACGATCAGATCGCCCTGCATCATCACTGATCTCAGATCGTGGTAAGGGAGGGCCAGCCGGTCGCCGTTGGCCATGATCAGATCGATCATCGGCACGCTGGCATCGCTGTTGGCATCGAAGCCTCGTGCGGGCTGTGCGTCCACCGCCGCAGGAGTCCGCGTCGCACTTCGCAAATACTGATCGACGATGCGGTTACCTTCCATAGCTCATTCCCCTGTCCTGGCCACGATTGCGGAATCGCTCGCGGGCTTTGCTGATGCGTTGAGCCACAGATTGGAACGCCCGCAGATTCCGCAGCCGCTCCAGATGCTGATGGACCCGGCTTTGCTCTGGTTGTTTCTGACGTTCGGTTGTGGGTTTCGGGAACAGCTCCGTTGCGGACGGGCGGATACTGAGCTGCGAGGCGGCCTCTCTAAGCGATTCGCGGTCATTCGTGTAGATTTGCACGCCGTGCTTGCCGCGGGATATCGACACGTAGAGTTGCTCTGCCGATGAGGCTCGCAAGCTCTCTGTGGACAAGGACACCAGGACCTGATCGACGGTGCGGCCCTGCGAGGCATGCGACGTTGAGCAATAAGCATGGGCGAGGTGACCGTAATTGCGGGCGATCACCAATCCACGTTCCAACCGGAGATCGCCCTTCTCGGTAAATCCGGCGATGCGGTGCACCGCTCCATTATCCAGCCTCCGCGAACCATCCGCGTTGTATCCCGAACCCGTGAGGCGAATGCGATCCCCCTTGGCGACCGCCATTGTCGATTCCCGCATTACGCTGAACTGTTCGGCCTTGTCCAGGGGAAGCAGCGAGCGTTTGGTATCGTCGCTCAATGCCGCTACCCACACCTGACCCTTGTCATCGCGATCCACGACGCGAACCGGCAGGCCCACGCGGAATCCCTTGGCGGGTTTGTGGAATTGAACGATCTGGCCGTTTTCGTAATTGGCGGGATCACTCCGCTGGGCTGCCGTCCATCCCAAATCCCCCAATTGGCGAACCGAATGATCTTCGGGAGCGATTTTTCCTGCCGTCCGCAGTTCCGCCCGGATCAGCGATGTCAGCCGGTCGTTCTCCGCGTGGGTGGGCGACACCACAAGGCAGCTCTTGCCGCCGAGCACAGTCCGGGTGTAATCGCGGGCAATCTGGACATCGCGGGCTGGGCCCTCGATTTCCTGAATCGCCTTCATCTGATCGAGGATCGCAAAGCCCTTGGTAAAGTTGCCTGCCGCGAGCGATTCAACCGCCTTTCGGTAGTCGCCCTGTTGCCGGACAACGGAGAGGATTTCCGCTGGCTTGATCTCGGCGTGAGACTCGAGCAGCCGTAATGCATCACCGCGTTCCACAGGGGCGTGCTGCTTCGTATCTCCCATCAGCACCACGCTGGCATCCCGTCTTTTCGCCAGATCGAACAGCCGCTTCATTTGCGGCGTGCCGACCAATCCGGCTTCGTCGCAGAAAATGACGCCCTTGGTGCACTGACGCTGCATCTCTTCATTCCCGAGGAGCCGCTGCAACGTATCGGCTTCGAGCATTCCGGCTTTGCGAAGCGAATTGCGGCTGGCATCGGCAGAGGGTGCCACCGTGACCACCTTGGTGCCCCTCGCTTCGATGGCGTCGATAGCGATCTTGAGCATGGTGGTCTTGCCGGTACCCGCGCCGCCGCGTAGCAGCATCACGCGATCCCGGCTATGCAGCACATGGGAGATCGCTTTTACCTGATCCTCCGTCAAGGGGGTATCCCGCATCACGATCCACGGACGGCTGCGAACCAAAGGGGCGCAAGTGCCCCGACCATCCTTGGCGAAGGCGAGCATTTCCCGCTCCTCGGCCAAGGCATGGCGGGTGGTGGCGAAACGAATTCCTTCTTGTTCTTTCGTCAGCACCTCAGGATGAGATTCGGTTGCTTCCCGCACTTCTTCCGGCAGCACCTGGCCCACGCCTCGTCGCAACGCCGATTCCATCAGCCGCGATACCGGCACGACGCTCGCCCGCTCAAATCGGTGCTGCAGGGCGAAGTCCATCGCTTGCGACACGCTGACGGCGGAATCACGCGACACGCCTTTTTTGTCGATCACATGGGCAAAGGCATACTTTTCGTCCACATCCATCCGTGCTGCCCAACGACTACGCCATTCGCGGCGGTCGACCGCCGATTGTTTGCGATCCCGCGCTTTGCTCCCGAGCGCCGCTTTTTCGGCGGGATCGGTAATGCCCAGGCGCCGGGCTTCGGCTTCAATCGCCGTCGTGCGGCGGGAGAACTTCTGAATCAGGCTGTTTGGCACACCCGCTATTTCCCAGCCCTTGGCGTTCCGCTCGGTGGCATAGCCCAGCCGGTTCATCCGGTGAGCCAAACGGGCGTGGAAGCTCGCCTCAAAGAAGGGCATATCGCGATTGATGCTGAGAAACTTGGCCGCCTTGAAACGGTCCTCGACGGGGTCATGCGTCACGTTGAATACAAAGCAGTGGGCGTGCAGATGCGGATCCGGAATTCCATCGACCGGGCGGGTGGTGGTGTGGATGAACTCACCCCAGACCAGATTGCCGGTGGGACGATCATGCTGCTGGCCATTGGTGCGAACCCGCGTCTGGGCAAGTTTTTCGATATCGCGCATCGTCTCATGCACAGAGTCGCGGAACGCGTTAGCGATCTTGTCGTCCTGGGTAATGGCGTAGAGCAGCGACAGACTCTTCGGGCAGTGGAAATTGATGTCGTAGGCCGAGGTGCGACCTTCAATGGTGCGTGGCGTGATCGGCTGCCCGCTTTCGGGATGCAGATTGTCGGATAGTGCTGCGAAGTCCTTGTCCGTGACGAATTCGCCAAGTCCAAGGCGCTTCGCGGCCTCTCCACGCCAGAGGGCCTGGCTTTCTATGTCTTTGCTGTAGTAGTCGCCAGCGGAAAGGCCAGCGGTGTAGTACCGCTTGGCACTTTCCGAACTGCGGAATTGGTTCATGCGAATCACCGCACACGCCTATCGCAGAATGTCCAAGGGTTCCAGAG
Organism: Phycisphaerales bacterium; assembly: GCA_044226385.1. GTDB lineage: Bacteria > Planctomycetota > Phycisphaerae > Phycisphaerales > UBA1924 > JAEUJB01. Next base: position 213,092 of record JBGAHA010000003.1, on the reverse strand, counting down.
GTTGGTGACGGTCACCGCCCAGCATGGATCTAGACGCGACAAACGCGGGGGAATTCCAGGCCCAACTTCTGCAGCCACATGTTTTCTGCACGCCTCTCAATTGGCTGTCACCAACCTCTGGCGATTCTCGGCGATCTTTGCTCCAAGGGTGACACGCCGGTCCACCGCGATCCCTTCAACCACAATGGAGCCTCTATGAAATCACCGAAACCCACCCACCAGATCGCCAACGGCACCGTGCGCATTTCGCTCTGGGCGAAGATGAACAAGCCAGTGCATGTGCTCACTTTCGACCGCCGCCGCAACGAACAGGAGCCGTGGTATCCCACCGCCAGCTTTCTGCCCGTGGATTTGCCAGCTCTGCTGGCATCGCTCGAACAGGTGCATACGCAGCTCGCAGGAAAGAATCGGACACCGGTCACCGGTGCCGCACCCGGAACGACCCCGGCAACGGCTACACCGTCCGCCACAGCGAATGCTCCCCCAACATCCGCGACACCGATTCCGGCAATGGCTGGCACGGGGAACAGTGCGGCACAAACAAGGGCAGCATCAAGGGGCGGGGCAACTCGACAGCCAATCTCCCGGGAATCCCAGCGGCGGTCGATTGTCCGAAGAACGAAGGCGGCAAGCAAATCGCGATAGGCGTTGCCTGTCTCTGAACGATACCGAATTGCATGGTGGATTTGATGGATAACACGCTCCGCGTGTTACCCACAACCCCACCATGCCAACCAAGAAGATTGCAAACGCAAATTGAAGGAAGGCGGCGTCGCGAAAGCGGGGCTTCCACGGTTGCCAAGCTGTTTCCTGAAATGGGATGGCTGGCTAACCGTCCACTTCAAGAAAGGAGAAACGATGAAGAGATCCAACCAGCGACCGGCACGGTGCAGATGAAGCCCGAAGAAGCCAAGAAGATCGCCAGCGACGCACTGGCAACCCTTTCCGGCCATCTCAAAGCCGGACGCAGCGATCAACTGATCGCGTATCTCGCCGCGATGGGCCGCTTTCATCGCTACAGCATCAACAATCTGTTCCTGATTCTCAGCCAGTGTCCCGACGCCCAACACGTGGCCGGTTTCCAAACCTGGAAACAGCTGGGCCGCTGGGTCCGCAAGGGCGAGAAAGGAATTGTGATCCTTGCCCCGATGCTTCTTCGCCCGAAGGAAGAGGCGGAGGCTGGCACCACGACGTCGGAGAAACCAGTCAAACCGTTCCTCCGATTTCGGGCGGTCTATGTCTTCGACGTCTCTCAGACAGATGGCGAACCGCTTCCAGAAACGGTTCGCTTCGCAGGCGATCCAAGCGGGCATCTGGATCGCTTGAAGCGGATCGTTGCACAATCCGGCATCACGCTCCGCTATGGAGACCTGCCGCCCGGAGCTCTCGGAGTATCCCGCGGCGGCAGCATCGGGATCCAGCCTGGGCTGCCTCCCGCCGAGGAGTTTGCCGTCCTGGTGCATGAGTTCGCCCACGAACGATTACACCACGGGAATGATCGGCCCAACTCCAAAACCATTCGAGAAACGGAAGCCGAGGCAATAGCGTTCGTCGTAGCCACCGGCATCGGACTCAATGCTGCGACCGCCAGCAGTGACTACATCAGCCTGTATGACGGCGATTCAGAAACCTTGGCGGCATCTCTTGATCGCATCCAGCGAACGGCCACGGAGATTCTGATCGGACTGATCGATTCGCACGGGGGGACTGCCTTCCAGCCGACTCGGAGCGAAGCAGCCATCGCAATGGATGCACGGCAACGCTGCCGCTGACAGCGAATACGACCCACTTGATGCGGTTCCAGCGAACCGGGCTGGACCGCATCCTTCGTTAGTGGAACGAGGCAGACTACGCCCGCTGATACCGTCCGCGGCCTACCTTGCGAATCAGTCCGGTCTTCGACAACTTTGCCAGGGTTTGCGTTACCATCACCGACCGACTCTTCGGATCCGCACCGCTCTTGTAACCCGCCTTAGCGATCTCAGCGAGAACGTCCGACGGGCCGCGTTCGGTGCCATCGCTCATTGCAGTCAGGACGGCTTCGCCAAGGGACCCTTTGCGTGGTTGCTTTGCATCGCCGCCATCTTCAGCGACCCGTCGACCTCGGCCGCGAGGGCGCCCATTGCCAATCTCATTGCCCTCGGAATTGCCGATCGAACCGGTCGCCTTTGCAAAGGACAGCCGAATTGCCGCAAGCTCCCGCTCCTTAGAGCCGAGCTCGTCACGCATCGCTTCGACCTCTCCATTCAACTGTTCGAACCGCCGTGCAAGCTCAACAAGGGATCCGCCCGCCGTGGTGCCGGTCGTCCGCCGACCGCTTCGCTTTCCCGAACGCTTTGCCATTGGATACTCCAGACCCCGAGAAGCCCAGCATAGGGGCAATACAGGGTGCGGCCCAATCGCATGCTTTCGCATGGTGGCGAAGCGGCAACTCTCCAGAACACGCCGCTAGACCCAAATCGTTCCTCCCTGATCACTCCACCCGGGGTGGCTGATCAAAGACCGAACCGTCAAGCGTCAGACGTCTTCCCTTAGTCAAGGCGTAGCTAGAATTGAACGCGTGTGGAGTGTTGGGGCGGAGACCACGAATGACCGCTCAAGACCCGTTTCTGTTTATTAGCCATGACCATCGCGATGGTTCGCGAGCTGAGGCACTTGCTCGACTGATCTCGCGTACCACGAGCGGGCTTCCGTCATTCGTGGCCTCAAGTCGATTGCCCTCAATCGGCATTCCTCTCGGCTCCGATTGGTTTGCGGTTATTCGCGAGAACATTGACAAGGTGACCGCAGCGGTTTGCCTTTTGACGCCGACGAGTTTTGAACGTCCTTGGGTTCTTTATGAAGCGGGCATCGTGCACGGCAAAAATCGAAAAGTCTTTGCTCTATGCTTGGGCATTTCTATTCAACGTGCAAGGTCATCTGGTCCTTTCGGCCAGTTCCAGATGTGTTCCGATTCGCAAGAAGATTTGGAGTGGCTGGTCAAGCAATTGGCCGCCGATGGAAACAGAACTACTTTCGATGATCAAGTCGCTGCTGAAGTGGCAGCCTTTTTGCGTGATCCATCGATCACGGCAGTGCGGAATGCTGAGGGCGTCAAAGCTGACGCAATTCATCATGTGAGTTTGGCTGTTAGCGATTTGGCTCGATCTGAGAATTTTTATCGGGATGTGTTGGGCCTTCCTCCCATTGAACGCCCCCAATTTACCTACAACGACAAGCCGCTAAATGGAAAATGGTTTGGGCTACCGGGCGGACAGCAACTTCATCTCGTTGAAACGGATTCAGGGACATGGAAACCGAGACCGTTGAAGAGGCCAATTGACTATCGCGATAGCCATTTCGCTATTCGCGTGCAGAACATTGAACATGTTGAACAGTTGCTGCAGAGTGGCGGACACCGGCCCGAACGGTTTCCGGGCAGCATGCGATACGTACAGCTATACGTTTACGATCCCGACGGGCACACTGTAGAAATAAACGGCGCACCAGGAGCAGAAGTCCTTTAGACCAAATCTTCTCTCAAGATGTCAGGGAGAACTACTGTCGCCTTTCCGCTTATCGAAATACTTCTGGGCCTTGCCGCTGTCGATCACGGTAAACGCGGCCCGCATTGCAGCCTGTCTCGATTCATGCGGTGCCTTTCCTCTGGCGCCATTCATCATCACATAAAACTTCTGATTATCTTCCACGATCCGAACCGCCAAGCCCCTCTGTCGAATTTCGGGTATTCCGGCATCCCATTTCCAGCGGCTGGATTTCAGGAAGCGAGAGATGCGATCTTCAAGTCGCCGCTTTGCAGACGCGTACTCCGAGGTCGTCATGCGGTCACAGCAATCGGTGCCGACCGCCAACGGCTCCCAGTGCGGATGCGAAATGAAAAACACGTACCGCAAATCGGTATCGCACACCTCGCAGTTACCGCAAAGATCGCCCAAATCGTCTTCCCCGTAGCAATCCCATCCAACTTTCGGCCTCACCAAGCCATGTTCGGCCCCATGACAGCCCTTGCAGAGCAATTCGCAGTCAGAGTAGGCGTATTCCCACGGTCTTTTTCCGCGAACGTACAGCTTGTGATGCACCTGCAATATCTCGCCGCTGGACGCACTCCCTCCGCATCGGCAGCAGCGATGGCCATCCAGTTCGAGCAATTCCGTCCGGAACGCTTTCCACTCTGGGCGTTGATAGTCGCTCGGCATCCTAGGCCCCCATCCCTGATCGGCTTCGCAAGTCCGAAGCAAGCATATCTCCCGATCGGTAGCCGAAACGTTCGGTGGAACGGCCGAATCTACCGCCGATGTGGTGGATGCCGCTAAGCCTCAAAGACAAAAATCGACGAAAACCGCAAATTGTCCCGCTGACGACCCACCAGATTGCATTTCTGGGGATGGCGGCCCACCGGGTGGGCCGCCAATGACCCCGAATCCGCTCTAGCGGCGGCGGTTCAAGGCAGCTTGAACCGTCAACCGTGCCCGCTGGAGGTCATAGCTGGCCTGACTGACCGAACACCCAATCTGGATCGCGGCCTCCGACAGCGTCGACCCCTCAATCAGCACAATCCGAAAAACCCGCCGCACCCGCTGCGGCTCTCCCCGCAAACCATGCTCGCATTCCTCCACCAATTCCGTCAACGCATCGCCACACCGGGCGTGTGTGGGTTCAGCAGCGGCGTGGCCCATCTCCCGCACGCGGCGGCGAGTGAAAGCACGTTGATAGTCGATCACGGTGCGTTTCAGCATCAGGCTAAAGCCCAAGTCAATCTGCCCCAACCGCCAGCCTTTGCTGATCGCGCGGTCAAGCCGCAAGCATGCTTCGAAGATCACACTCTCGATTCCCGCTTCCTGGCATTCCCGCACGCTCAACCGTCTCCGCACGACAGCGATATTCTTCTCTGTCAGAAAGGCCACAGGGGTCAAATGCACAGCGTCATCCTCTCCAGCGTTTGGGGCAATGGCACAACCACAGAAGCATCGAACGCCGATGCAACGACTTTCACGACTTCCATCACTGGCGCGTGTTGCCCGTCCGAAAGCGTCAATCCAGTTGGCGGACCAACCAGCGATGGAATCTGCCACAATCCGCAAACTCTGGTAAGTTCAGCAATCAGCGGTTCGGGAGGCGGAGGCACGCCGCCGGGTGACGATTCGAGTGCTCACGGCGACTTTGATCCGATCTACAGCAGGCTGAAAAAGCTCGGTCAACGCTTTGTTACCCAATGGAAAGGCCATTCCTTTGCTGGCGGTACCGATTTGGCCCATGAAGCGTTGAAAGCCTTGTGGCGGCCTGAATACACCACTCTCCCTAAGACAGAGTTCGTAAAGATTGCATCGGCCACGATGATCAACATTCTTCGCGGACGATATCGTCTTCTATTGGCAATCACGCACAATGGAGAGCGGTCGCGAATTCCGCTCGGTGATGATGTGGCCGCTACAACAGTTGAGCAGACAAATGAAGATGGCCCGCACATCGCTGCGGCTATGGAATCGCTCCAGGCAGAGTGGCCGCTTCAAGCTCAAGTTCTGCATCTCGTAGTTTTCTGCGACCTGACAATTCCGCAAATTGCCGCACTGCTAGGAATCACGGTTTCCAAGGCGGAACATCTCATAAAAGACGCCCGTCACAACTTCCGCATCTACTTCCGGAGGGCACAGCGTGGTTGACGGCACTGGCTTCGTGCATGGCGAAGTGGTGAAGTTGGCGTTGCTGCAGCCTTTCGGTTGCCGCCTGCGATTCCTGAAGGATCACGCACAACAGCATGGCGTTGTCTTAGAGGAACTTCACGATAGTTATCGCCATGCTGTTTTCCAACTAGCATATCACTCTACAGAGCAGCCATCCAGCATTTTACATACCTACGTCGATGGCGATCCAACCTGGCTTTTTACCATTTCGCAAGAATACATTGACTATGTCATTGTCGAATCTGCTTGCCCGGTCTTTGTGGAAATGGCGGCAAAGGCACGTGCGGCCATCAGAAATGATCCTGCTCTTGTCGAGCATTTGGAGTTTGCTCTCAATAATTATTGGCTAAACAGACCTTCGGCATATGCTGACCCGCAACGTAATATGGCAATTGTAATTCCGTGGTACGGAAGACTTACTCTTGTGTGTCAAGAGGGTAGTGGAGGGATGGGTTCTATCTGGAGAGCTCGCGTATCCGACGACTTGTCATTGACGCGACTTTGGCCTTCCGGCGGCTATAAAGATGTCGCGATAAAATTTGTACGAGATCATACGCCCGAATCTCACGATCATTTCAGACGCGAGTGCGAACACCATTCCCAGCTACAGAATGAGCATATTCCGTCATATATCACTCACGGCGTAGCAAAACATCTCGGTCCATTTCTTGTGATGGAGCTGCTTGACGGCCTCGACATCATTGCGTTCTCAAGAGCACTACGACACTGCACGCCAGTATCACTACTTGTTGGTGCATTGCGCGGTTTACAGTCTCTTCACGAACGCAATATAGTGCATCGCGACATAAAACCAGCTAATATTTTGCTCGCATCTGACGCAAAGGTAAAATTGCTTGATTTTGGTATCAGCCGTGCCATGAACGACGACTCGCTCTCGTTACGCGATGACAACGCGGGGACGACGGATTATAAATCGCCCGAACAACGACGCGGCGAAAAACTTACACTGGCATCCGACGTTTATAGCTGCGGAGTACTGTTGTTTGAAATGGTAACCGGAAAACTGCCCAACTCGGAAATGCAATTTCCGCGAAGACTCCCGGAAGGAAGGAAGGCTGCTTCGAGACTTGGCAGTATTTGGATGAAAGCATGCCGCGAGGAACCGGAATGCCGTTACCCTACCGCTGGCGACTTCGCAGATGATTTAGCGTTGTGGATCGCCGACTATTGGATCGAAGGTCGCACTGTTCATAAAATATTGAATAGTTGGCGAGCAAGTGGATACAAGAGCACCCTAACCTGGCTGTCGCCGGAAGTAATGCATAGATTGCGGATTCTAGAGCACAGGGAAAGGCGGCTCATCTGCTATCTAGGGGTGTCAATGGCTCTGGTCGCCCTGCATTACGCTGGCATAGTCTCTTGGATCGCTGGGCCTGTGATCACACTCTTTATTTCTGCCGCAACGGTGTTGGGCAACTCGGCATTAAATGCCATCGACAGTATCTATTACCTTCCGTTGGTGCCTGCGGCTGCAATAGCACTATGTGTGTTTATCTATTTCTGGCGAAAACGTGAAGTGCTCCGTCCGACGTTCGATTATGATAGCGAAGAAGCCTATCGCGGCTTGTCAACGCCTCCTCTCCCTTTCGAGCCGGAGCTCATGGTTGATACCGCTAGTCGTTAGCGTTGCTCTCAACATTCGATGGTACCCTGCATGAGTAGGTATTACACCGAGGCGGCCAAGCCTGTGAACATGGATGCCATGTAGATGCTGGGCCGCCCAATCTGCGGCGTTGCGGCGGTCGCGATCCTTCTGGTGGATATAGCCTTGCGGGTAATGTGTCATCAGCAGTGATACACAGTCAATATGCCCTTGGCTTTCGCCTCCCGCGACTGCATACATAAGGGCTGTACGCCCATATTCGTCATATTCCCGCTGTGCTGAAAAGCCATGCTCGATAAAGCATTTCAAGAGTGCCGCTTGCCCCCTAGCACTTACGATAAACGCCACCGGCGTGCCGACGATCAGTAGATTGGGGTCGCCTCCGCGTTGCAATAGGGAAGGGATTGCATCATACTGTTGCCTCACTATGGAACCTAAGATGGACGCATTGAACTCTCGTGGTCCTGGTGGTGGTGCCGATGCCATCGTGTCTCTCGTATCTCTAAAGGTTATAAAAATATAATATCGAAAAAGCACAGGCCTGTCAAATACAGAATATATGTTGGCGAGGGCGCAAGCTATGACACTGAAATGTCACAGTAATCAATGAAAATCCCTACTGCGCGACCCAATATTGCCACCCGCGAGAGAGAGGGCAACGCCACATCCATTGCCCACGGACTTGATGCCGCATCCGGCGGATCGATAGAGCAACACCGGTTCAAAAGCCTGGGCCACCGCCCGAGCAAAACCGGCCATGCCCAACACCGCCGCCCAATCCAAATCACGCGGGCGATCCGCGAAGCGGCAGCCGCCCGGTTCGCCAGATCCGACAACAGGCGAAGCAGGGGCGTCCATGCCCACCGCTGGGTGCCGGCAAACCCAAACCACTCATGCACCGCCCCTATCCGCAGGCCCATTCCCACGGGCGATTCCACCATCGCCACATCGCCTCGACCGCCCAAATCGGGCATCGCGGTAAGCCGATCACGCAGGCTGGCTAGAGCGGGCGATAGGGACATGATCGGTATACGGCAAATACCTATCGCTTACCGACCAACCAAAAAGCTCGCCTTGTTCGGGTTTTGGTGTATTCCCCTGCAAGGAAACGGGTTGGATGCAATCCGGGGTATTGTTTTTGGGGTTGTTGACCACGGTCGATACCGGCACCGCCATCAGCAGTTCGGCGGGTGAAGGTTTCAACAGCGGTAAAACCACTCCCACCTCCGCCGCTGGATCGAGCCATCCAGCGATATCCGCCGCATCCAGAATCACCGGCATCCGGTCGTGGAATTTGGCAGCGGCTTCGTTCGGGGTGGTTGTGATGATCGTGAAACTCTCGACCGTGGCATCCGCCCCGGCACCCTGCGGGCGCCAGGATTCCCAAAGGCCAGCCAACATCAGGGGTTGATCGTCGGCGGCAGTCAAGTAAAACGGCTGTTTGGTTTTCGCGTCGATCTTCTGCCACTCGTAGTAGCCGCTGACCGGCACAATGCACCGCCGCCGCTTGATCGCCGACCGAAACGCCGGGGCCGTGGCGATCCCTTCTGCCCGCGCGTTGATGGTACGAAACCCGAATTTTAGATCATCCGCCCAGGACGGCACCAACCCCCATCGCAGCATCGCCAATTCCCGCCCACCGCCATCCACCATCCGCACCACCGGCCCCAACTGCGAAGGAGCCACGTTGTACCGCGGCGGCCATTCCGTCGGCGGCGTGGTGATCCCCAACAGCTTGCACAACTGCCGCCAGTTGTACCGGTAGGTGAAGCGACCGCACATTCCTCTAATCATTGGACGGCAAACTGCGACGACCCCACAAGATCGTGTGCCGATGCTGACTGCCGGATTGACAGGCCTCATTCCACATCGTCACCCCAATATCAGGTCGCCAAGCATGGTTTGCGAGGAAAGTCGACGGTCATCGCAAAATTTCCTGTTGAAGTAGAAACGGATATGGCACTCCAGTTGCTTCACGCCAGTACGCGGGGGCGATTCCGCCCCTGATCTGGAGATCCCATGGCGAATCAACCGACAGGCGGCACGGGCGACGGGTTCAAGATTTTCATCAACACTCGACCCCACGTGTTTGCCGAAGACCGCATTTCCTTCACCAAGGTTGTGGCGTTGGCATTTCCAGGTGCCACCGACATGCTCTTCACAGTCACCTACAGCAAGGGCCCACCGGAATCGACGGATGGCAGTTTGCTCGATGGGCAGTCGGTCAAGATTCAGAATGGCATGATCTTCGATGTTACCGCCACAAATAAGTCGTAATCCCGATCTCAAACAACTGTTTGACGAAGGCTTTGACCTAGAAATCAAGCACGGGCATCTTGTCATCAAAGATGTTCCGTACGTGGCCTCCGACAAAACAATCAAACGGGGTTTGCTGATTTTCCCCCTTTGCGTCGATGCGGCAGACAACACCATTACTCCGAGCAGCCACACGGCTTTTTTCGCAGGCGATGCCCCTTGTGATGCCAACGGTACCGTTATCACCGCAATTTTGCACGACAGCAACGGCCATCAAATCGGCAGCGATCTATTTGCCCGGCACATGTTTTCCGCAAAGCCACCCAGCGGATATGCCACGCACTATGAAAAGGCCACTACCTACATCAACCTGATTAGCAGCTTTGCCAAGCAGATTGATCCAAACGCGACCGCACACACTTTTCCAAATGTCATTCCTGCGCCTCCAGACTCGGTATTCAACTACATGGATACCGCTTCGCCTCGTGCCCAAATTACCGCCATAACCGAGAAGTTGATGAACCATCGCATCGGGATAGTCGGTGTTGGTGGCACCGGTTCTTATATCCTTGATTTCCTTGCCAAGACGCCTCTTGCGGAAATTCACTTGTTCGATGGAGATGAATTCAAAACCCACAACGCTTTCCGAGCACCGGGTGCTCCCTCAATCGATCAGTTGATGGCCAAGCCCACAAAGGTCGCCCATTTGCAAGCCATCTACTCCAACATGCACCGGCACGTGATTGCCCATCCGCAGCCTGTTACCGCGGCCAATATCGATGAACTGCGTTCCCTCGACTTCGTTTTCATCTGTATGGATAAAGGCAAGGGCAAGCGTCCGATCGTCGAAGCCCTCGAATCGTGGGGCACGCCTTTTATCGATGTCGGAATGGGCCTCGTAAAAGTCGACAACGCCCTTGGCGGACAGCTCCGCACAACACTCAGCACGCCGGCGAACCGCGATCATTTTCGGAAGCGTGTTGATATCGTTACCGACATTGCCGCCGATGAATACGACAGCAACATTCAAATCGCGGAACTGAATGCGATGAACGCCGCTTTTGCGGTCGTCCGTTGGAAGAAAACGCTGGGCTTCTACGCCGACATGGGTAGGGAGTTCAACAGTGTTTTCCGTGTTACCGGAAACTCCACCCTCAATGAGGATCTCTATGCCGAAAACAACTAGCCTGCGGGTGGAGTTCGTCGATTCCTTTCCGGATCAATTGGCCGACAGCACGTTGTACGTATCGATCATGTTTGCCACGGCCGCCCACCAATGTTGTTGTGGTTGCGGGCTGCAAGTCATCACGCCATTTTCACCTGCCGATTGGCGGCTCATTTTTGAAGGCAAGTTCGTTTCACTCGAACCCTCCATCGGCAACTGGAGCTTTCCCTGCAAATCCCACTACTGGATTACGCGAAACACCGTTGACTGGGCCAAGCCCTATTCAAAGCAGCAAATCCAGGCGACTCGAGAACTGGACGCCCGCGTAAAGGACGAATATTTAGCCACAGTTCGTTCAGCCAACACAGCATCTCCGGCCCCTGTTATTCCTGTTCCGCATACGCCGCCGCCATCTAATACCTCCGTTGATTCTTGGTGGTTCAAGTTCAAACGTTGGTGGCACGGGAACGTCTGAGAGATTCTGTTTGACGATGACCACACTGTTGCGTTAGTCATGACCATAAGTACTTTCGCATTCGAGGGGTATAAATGGCACGCCGTCCTCCCGGCCAGCAACAACGCCAGATCAATGTTTTTCTTTTGAAAGCCTACGTGGAGCGGCCGGACGAAGTCATTCGTACAAATGGCACCGCCGGTGTTGAAGACTATCCAGTAATTGAAGCTTTAGGGCACGGCCAGCTCTTCGTTCGGAGGGCACCAGTGCGGCCTCCAGGATGGGGCACATTTGTCCGCGATTGCTCTCGTACAAACATTCAACCACTAGCTGCGGCATCTCCGGGCGCGTTGCTGATCATCAAAGTCGATGAACGTTGGTATGGCATCAGCTTTGGCCAAGGTCGGCACTTACTCGATCCATCAAGTTTTGAACGGCAATTTGGCCTGAAAGCAGCTCTCAATTTGGCAGACCCGGACAGCCTCGGGCTTGCTGATGCGTCTGAATGGGATCATGCAGCAAAGCACAAACGAATCTCCACCGCTCGACGTGGCGATATCCGATCATTCGATCTAAATGATCTAGAGCTGCTGAAAGGAATTGTCGGCACTCCCCGCGACACGGCATTGGGATCCCAAATCGCTGGGCGGGATTCAGCGATGTTGTGGTGTGCTGTAACACCAACAACACTGGCGTCGAAGTGTCGCCAACTGCTGGCCGCGTATCAACAGCCCATTGATGCAAACCGCTACCCAATGGTTGGACAGGTCACGGTAATAGATGATCCCGCAGAACGTCAGCGTTTGAACGAGCTCTTTCTAGTGAAAGTGAACGACGGCACATTGCCATTTTTAGATGCGGCACCGCCAGAGGTGGTAAACTGGGAAAATACCGCTGGCTTTCTGATTCGGCGTCCGCGACAGCAAACTCCCGCGCCGTCTCTTGAACTTAGCGTTGCGATGCTGGAAGCCGTAAAGCCGCGAGCCGAATGGGATATCGATTGGTTACGGTCTCTACGAGTTCATGCAGTCGATGGAAACGACGACGATGTGGAATCGTGGTCGGCGTACAATTGCCTCATCACGGAATTTGACGACGGCGCTTCCCGTTTCGCGTTATTTGCGGGAGACTGGTTGCGTTTGAATCCCGATTTCGTTGCCCGCATCAATAACGCTATCGCCGCGATCCCTCCTCATACCGCCTACGCCTTTCCTCACGCTAGACGAGGAGACCATGAAGGCCCCTACAACCGTCGAGTAGCTGCTAATTCTCAGGGTCAACTACTGAAGCTTGATCGTGAACTGATTACACATGGTGGTGGCCGGAGCAAGATTGAGGTGTGCGATCTACTCGATATCGGCAACAGCACCCTCTACCACGTAAAGGATAAGTACGCGGCCGCTGGATTGAGTCATCTTTACACTCAGGCCTGGGTATCGGCCGAACTGTTGAAAGACGATCACGTGTACCGCCGCAAAGTGAGGGAAGCATTTCCAACAGCGCAAGCGTTATTTCCCGATGCTGTTCCAGAAGTGAGAGGCTATCGGATTGTCCTTGGCATTATCTCCTCCAATCCCCGATCGCCTGTCGAGCAAATGTCCTTTCTGGGCAAAGTGCGGTTGGACAATCTGAAACGCAATCTAGGTCGCATGGGATTCAACACATTGGAACTGTTGACGATTATCCGTGATTAGCCAACCATCAGCACTCGGTCAATGCTCCGCAGCTTCCCTTCCACCACAAGCCAGCTCACCTGTAGCATCGGCCGAGCCGTCCGATGGGTAGATCACCGGTTCCGTTCGAGTTCTCCGGCGGTCAACAGTGTACTTGACTCGGCCACCATTCGTGATAGTGTCGCCTGCCGTATGGCTCAATCGTCTGGAGGGGCTAGCCGTGCGAATTGCATCTTTATCGTTGACGAATTTCCGCTGCTTCGGCCCAGCCACAACCACCGTTGATCTCGATGACATGACCGCTTTGATCGGCGGCAATGGTTGCGGGAAATCTGCCGTTCTCATCGCACTCGCACGCCTATTCGGCACAACCGACAGAAATATTCTTCGATCTGATTTTCATCTACCCGTTGGACAGACGTGGGATGCACGCACGTCCGCGACGCTACGGATTGAAGCAAAGCTCGAGTTTCCCGAGCTGGTTCCTCCGCAACCTCCACAAGCAGGCGTCTCGGGGCCGGCGACGCCGACCGCACAGCCGACGGCCACGGCGGCTCCAGCTGCAACATTCCGCCACATGACAGTTCAGAGCCCAGGGCAGATTCCATATTGCCGCGTTCGGCTAACTGCGACTTGGACGGCGAGTGCAGTCGCCGAAGGCGATATCGAGCAGCAATTCAAATGGATCACCAGCCCAATCGGCACACCCGAAGAAAATGAGCAATCGAGTCCCGTGCAGAGCCACGAACGAGCCAAGATTCACGTTCACTATGTGCCAGCGATAAGAGATCCCGCCCGCCACATAAGGCAGGTTTCTGGCTCGATTTTGAACACGCTGATGCGGGCGGTAAATTGGTCGTCGACCACGCGTACAAATATTGCCACCGCTTCTCAGTCCATTCAGAATGCCTTTGGTGCAGAAGGTGGAATCGCGACAATTCAGACAGCGATCCGAAAATACTGGCAACAGCTTCACACTCAAAGCTCTATTCAGAATGTGACCATACGGCCTGTTGCGGCTCAATTAGATGACCTAATAAAGGAAGTCGAAACAGTTCTCAGCCCAGATCGCGTGTCGCGGGAGGTGGACGTTGACATGCTAAGTGATGGTCAACGCTCCTTGTTCTACATTTCGATGGTTGCGGCATTACTCGAACTACAGACGACGATATCCACAGGTACAACTGGTCAGTTTTCAATTGCCGCGATCAACCTGCCGATCTTGACCGTTCTAGCGGTGGAAGAGCCAGAAAACCATGTTGCTCCGCATCTGCTCGGCCGCATCATGAAGGTACTGCAAGACGCCGCCTCCAGTCACCACGGACAAGTCCTTCTCTCAAGCCACTCTCCCGCCATTTTGCGGAGAATATCACCTACCCACGTTCGACACTTGAGACTTGACGCCACCGCACAAACGACACTTGTTCGCCGCATTCTACTGCCTCCCGAAGCCGACGAGGCGTATACCTTTGTGCGAGAGGCAGTCCAGGCACACCCTGATTTGTATTTCGCAAAGTGTGTAGTTCTGGGCGAAGGCGATAGCGAAGAAGTTGTTCTGCCCAAGGTGGCAGCTGCGATGGGCTTGCCTCTCGACCACAATTTGGTATCGGTGGTGCCGCTTGGCGGAAGGCATGTCAACCACTTCTGGCGGCTTTTGCATCAACTCGAGATCCCACATGTCACCCTGCTCGATTTGGACATCGGCAGGGAAGGCGGTGGCTGGGGGCGTATCAAAGGTGCCATCAATCAACTCCTTGCAAACAATGTGTCTCGTACAGCATTGCTAGGAACGACGACCGCAGAACAATTTGATGAGATGCATACGTGGTCACTTAGCGACAGTGACGCCGACACAACGCTGCTCGCGGGGTGGCTGAATCACCTCGCAACCTACAACGTTTTCTTCGCTCAGCTGTTGGATCTCGATTTCAGCATGCTGACAGCATTTCCGGAAGCCTATAAAAGGCTATCGGCGGGCGAGATCGGCCCGCGAATTCCAACGGAGCCGGTCGCCTTGGCCCGAGCCACTGAAAGCGTGACTGACGTCGTGCTCGGGGGCCCAGGAGCCAATCTCTACGATGCAGACGACAAAAGTGACTTATTCTGGTATCGCTACCTCTTCCTAAGCCGAAGCAAACCCACCACGCACATGAAGGCGATGGCCAGCATTGATGCCGTTTCTCTCAGCCAGCGTGCCCCGGCGTATCTCAAACAGGTTATTGATCGGCTTCGCGTTCTCGTTCCACCCATCAACACAACGCCTCCTCAATGAAAGAATGGCATCCAATTGGGGTAACTCTTGAACGCGATTCAGAGCTCGCGGTACGAAGCCCCACCAACACACTCGTCATCGCTGGCCCAGGTGCGGGGAAAACGGAGTTATTGGCCCAGCGTGCGTGCTACCTGCTTCAAACCGAGCTATGCCCAGATCCGTATCGTATTTTGGCCATCAGCTTCAAACGAGACGCTGCTCGCAATCTTCGCGAACGCGTTGAGGCACGCTGCGGCGTGGAGCTCGCTCGCAGGTTCGATTCGTACACTTTCGATTCGTTCGCAAAGTCGCTGATCGATCATTTTCGTGCCGCCATTCCCGATGCCTTTCGACCAACTGTCGACTACAGCGTTTTTACAGAATTGTACGAATCCACGATTCTACGACATGTCGGGACCATCCCATCCAACATTTTGCCGCTGTCAACCTCTGCGATTGCCGAATTGAGCGAACATGCCACTTGGCAATCCTTTACGACACGGTCGCTGCCCTTGGATGGCATTTGGGCAAATACATCCAACGCCGACATAGCCGCTTCGGCATTGTGGTCCCATTGGATTCAATCCAGTCCCTCGACTGTCGGATTTCCCATGCTCGGTTGGTTGGCTGAATTGCTTTTACGCTGCAATCCGCAACTGGGCAATGCTCTACGCTGCAGTTATCGTTTTGTATTCCTTGACGAGTTTCAGGACACCGCGTCTCGCCACTACGCCATGATACGGACAGCCTTTGCAGGCTCCAAAAGTGTGTTGACAGCGGTTGGGGACGGAAAGCAGCGGATCATGATGTGGGCGGGGGCAATGAGAAATGTGTTCGAACTGTATCAGCAAGCCTTCGGCACTCAGGTCATACGCCTTGCCCAAAACCATCGCTCGGTCAAACACCTCGTGGACATACAGACAGTCGTAGCTCGCGACATCGATAGCAATCATACTGACGCCATCGCTCAGAAATTGCTGACGAGTGGTGAATGCAAGGTGCTTGTGTTCAACAACGACGATACCGAAGCAGCGGAATTGACCTCGCTTATTGGTACGTGGCTAAGAACCGAAGGCCTTCGGCCTCGAGACATCTGTATCTTGTGCCGCAAGCGACCTGATCAATATGCCGCGAAGCTGATGGCCGCACTGCAGGCCGCCGGGATCGATGCCCGGCTTGAAAATGAAATGCAGGATCTCTTGGCCGAATCGATTACCACTGTCATTCTTGATTTGTTCAAACTTGCCTGCATCCCAGCATGCCCTGAATCGTGGCAACGAGCCGTTCGATTGCTTCGTCGTATTCGGAATGTCGACGACGATGCAGCTGTGCGTGCTCTGGAAACGTCCTTGTTGTTGTTCTTAGACACACTTGCAGTTGATGTCACATACGCATTCAACGAACAAGAAATTGGAGCAAGTTGCCTCAGGATAATAGAGTTTTACGGCTTGCAAAACCTCCAGGCCGAGTTTCCGGAGTACGCACAAGAAGACTGGCTTGTGACCCAGGTGACGACGCTTGCGGTTGCGTTGAAGGAAGCACGTATCGGGCTTTCGTGGCCGGATGCGATCGCTAAACTTGAGGGGCACAACACCATACCGATCATGTCCATTCATAAAAGTAAAGGACTTGAGTTCGATACCGTTGTGCTGATTGGGCTGGAAGACAGTGCGTGGTTTGGATTTCGCCGCCGCCCCGACGAAGAGAAATGCACCTTCTTCGTAGCTTTGTCCCGGGCAAAGAGGCGGGTGTTGTTCACGTACTGTCAGAACAGGACGACCGGCAGGGGTGGGCGAATGGTTCCGCAGTCGCACGTCGAGATCAAGCCGCTGTATTCTCTGCTCAAGACGGCGGGAGTCGCAATGGAGCGTGTGAGGCTTTAAAGTCTAGCTATTACGGCGGCGGCGGTTGAACGCCTCACTATCACAATATCCGTTGCAGAGTTCTACAGGATGTGATTCAATACTTAGCATGACAATCGAATGTGAAGGTGTCTCGCAAACTAGTGACCGCACCATTGAGAACATACGTACTGGGCACGACAGTGCCAAGATTCGCCGAAAAGTGTCCACGCTGCTGGAACAGGTCGCAATCGGCCCAGACTCTCCGTGGTGGAACCCTGCCGTGGTGTATCTCTGTGCTTGGATAGCTGCCACGCTGGATCCGGCAGTCTTGGCAGGACTAACGGGAGTAGAAGTGACCGCAGTCGCAGGCTATGTGGCTGCAATGCGAACTAATGGAATTATCGTCGGCGATCGCGTGCAAGCAGCATGGCTGCCGCATTACAGCGAGGCGGCCCTGAAGTGTGATATCGAGTGTGCGGCTGGCATCATGAGACGCGAGCCGATCTGGAGAGATGGATTTTTCCTTTATTCGACAATCGATTGCTATGGGCGGCCATGAAAATCGCGATGCTTCATTGGATATCGCTGTCGTCCCATGTGCCTGCGAGGTTCATTGACATGGAAGTGCTCGGGTTGAAGAGACGGGTGAGATTTATGCACCCTGAAGTCTTGTGGCGTTCGGTGTACAAGGATCAATCCTCATTATCTTCAAAGGGCGGAGATGTGCGGGTTTCTTCAATTCGTAATGATGGGGTCGCAGGTTCGATTCCTGTCAACGGCACCATTCTCCAATCCGCAGTTGCCCGCCGTTTCCGAGCCACCGCCCCGCCTCGGGCAAGCGAAGGCATTAGCCGCCCGTGGCACACACCTGGCACACGCGGTGAAACCGAAGGGGCGGCAGGCGACGGGTGAGCTACCTGGTTCTTGAACAGCTCATCGAGCGTATCGGCGGCTTCCATCAAGAACTCCGGCCTCCGCTTCGCGTAGATCTCGGTGGTGCGCTGAGTCGTATGGCCCAGCATCGACGCGATCTGCTGCATCGGCACCCCCGCCTGACTCAACAGCGTTGCCCCTGTATGCCGGAGGATGTATGGCGTTGTGTCCCTTGGCAGATCCGCTCGCGTCGCGGCTCGACGAAACGCCTTTCGCATGCTTTGTAGGGGTAGGCCATCTTTTTCAATGATGTGCCCAGTCTTGGACTCCTTCACGGCCAGCTCCAGCTCCGTCCGAAGAGATTCGGTGATCGGCACGACGGGCCGCCGCTTGTTCGTCTGTACCGACCCACGCGGCAAGAAATCGATGCGGCCATTGACGAGATCAACCTGTTCGACCCGCAACCCGAAAATGGCCTTTGGCCGCTGCAGTGTGTGCAGCCCGAGCAGCACAAACCGGAACACATATTTCTGATCGCACGCCGCCAGTAGGCGCCGCGATTGCTCTGCGGTCAGAAATCTGTCGGTCGGTGGCGGGTTCTGAAGCCGCATGACATACGGCACCGCCGCAATCTGTCCCCGCTTCCACGCTTGGCGGAGTGCAACGCTCAGCAGGGCAAAGTCCCGGTTGATGCTGGCATTCGATGCTGTCCATCCTTGAGCAAGCAGTTCGCGGCGGCGGCTTGCCGCAAAGGCTTCCTGAGCCGCGAGGGTGATTTCACTGACGTACACCAAGTCCTCCCGCTCACAGAAGGCCGTCCAGTGCTTCAACGAGTTCCGCGACGAGGGAAAGGACGGCATGGACTTTGTGCGTTCAAGTTGCTGCACCATCAAGTCAAGAATGGCCGGATCACCGTCGCGTTGATGAGGTCGGATCGCCGTATGCTCGCCAACCGTCCGGCTATCCGCAAACTCCATCAGCCGGAGTTTGGCTTGTACAACATCGCTTGTGCCCGTGCTACGGCGTCGCACTTGTCTCGACCCCGGTCGGCACCAGTAGATGTAGAGGTGATCGGCATCCCGGCGCTTAGCAAGCCAGTGGCCGCGGTATTCAAAGATGCGGTAGTCTGACACGGTTCCTCGCTCGCGGTCTGCTGTTGATCGATGTACTCGGCGAGTTGCTGGCTCGACACCAGCACCCGCCGCCCGATGCGGGTCACCCGAAGGCGCCCCGCACTTCGTTCGTTGTTCAGGGTGTTTCGATGCACCCGCAGGATGCGGGCGGCCTCGTTCAGCGTGAGCAACTCCGGCACCCCAGGAATCCCGCGCAGCCGCCGTTTCGTCAATGGCGGGGGGGCGGGATTAGAAGAGTTCTCGCCTGCCTGCGGCGCACAATCCACATTTCTCATCGCCGCCACCTTGGATGAACGCCAGGATAGTGGATCAACTCCAGTCCCAGTAGCTCCAGGTCGTCGTTCGCGGCACGCACAATGCCGCGGGCATCGGTTGCCTTGCCATCCAGAAGGAATATCCCTCCCCGCCCGGCATCGACCATGCGGGAGCCAAGCACGGCTATGGCCCGTTGCAGTGGATGGTCTGGCAGTCTTGCATCGGGATCGCGTTCCGCTTCGATATCGGCAGCCTCAGTGAGGGCTTCGTCGCTAGTGGTGAACGGAAACGCCCACCGCAATCGGCCATTCGACATCCGCACGATGGTGACGCATTGAGGTGGCGACGGATTGAGGAAATCCGACCGCGTCACCAACCCTTGCGTCCATCTTTCGATGCGTGCCATCATCGCTGGATTTGGCACGCGTTCGTTTCTGAGATAGCGACCCAGCGTGTTCGCCTTGAGCCCGTCAATCGCGGCCAGCATATCGCGTGGAAGCAGATTGTTGTAAAAAAGGAAGTCAGCTATTTTCATGAGCGGACGGAATTAACGCAACCACACGTTGAATAGGAGGCTTTCGTGACAACTCGGCGACAAGGGCGCACTTTTTTTGGTCCGTCATAGCCGAGTATGGCAAGGAGAGGCTCCCTCAGGCTCAGCCCGCCCAGTAGCGGGAGAAATACCGAATCGTGCGAGCTGCTCGGGATCGCCATCAGGGCCGCAGGTGTGAGGCCCCGACGGCGATCCCGAACCAGCAGCGGCAATTTCACAGCGTCGTTTCAAGTGTCACCAAAGTCTGTTGGTGCTGGGGGTTTCGTGATCCAACGGGGCACTCCGCATTCTGGCGCCACAGCCGGGATCGGAGATATTCACCCCTCACAGGAGTCTCCATGTCCGAATCACGCAAGCCCGTTCACACCATCCGCCAGGGACTGGTGCAAGCCGCCATCTGGCAAAATGAGCACGACAACAACACCTACTTCACCGTCACCTTTGAACGCCGCTACAAGGACGGGGATCAATGGAAGAGCACGCAAGGCTTTGGCCGGGATGACCTTCTCGTGCTGGCGAAGATCGCCGACCTTGCTCACAGCAAAATCCATGAACTGCAGTCTGCGGCCAGGAGCACGCGGCAAGCGAACGCGTCCGAAAGCCGAAGGCCTGCGGCGGCGGGGAGTGCTGGTGCCAGGCCAAGCCGATAGAAGGCACCACCTAACCGGATAGCATCCTCACTTGACCCGTGAACCCATCCAACGCGCCTGCTGGACAGAGGACCAGGTGCAAATGCTCCGGGTTCTCGCTCGGCAGCTTTCCGATGGGAATCAGCGGTTAGCGGCGGTCGAACGCCGTGCCGTGCAATTGCAGCACGCAACCGCCCATCGTTCCTCACGCATTCGGCATCGCCATCAATGGCGGCACAAAACGCCCGGTCAACTCTGGGGGGATCCGAAGAATGCAATTACCAGCCGATCCCGCCAGAACCGCAGCGGCTTTCCCCGTCGAACGGCATCCTTGTAACGATTCTGGCTCACGGCCCGGTACAGGGTGTGGTGCGAAATCTGCAGCAGTTCCGCCGCCTGATGCACAGTCAGAATCGCCGGAAACTTCTGCACATCGATTGCAGCGGCAACTTCCTCCGTCGTTAGAGGGGTGGAACGGTGCGATAGCCGCACCGCCTTCCCCAGCGAGAGGCGGCGGTCCGGTGTAGGGGTTCCGTTCGAGGTGGTGGCCCGTCCGTGGCCTTCCTGGTATCCCATGAGTCCTCCGTCTGTAATGACGGGGCACCATGGGCCTCGTTCCAGAAAAAACTTCTCTATGCAATGCTGGGTGCGGCTTCAACGACGGCGGCGGGCGGCAGCGATGCTGGCAATGCCGAAGAGGGCCGTTGCAGCAGGGGCCGGGATGGGACGCGACCAAAGCAGAGCTTCTTCACGACCGTTCGCATTGTTGAACCCATAACCAGCGATGTAGAGGGTGGTGCCATCGCTCCAAACGCTGGTGGCTTCGGAGGTGGCCCATGCCGCGGATCCGCCAGGCAATGCCAGGGACAAATCCTCCCAGGATCCCGCCGTGCCGTTCCACAGGGAGGCACGATGCGGAGACGTCATGGTCGTGTCCGAGATCACGAACCCAACCTGATAGCCGCCGAAGATGTCCAAGGCACGGGCTCCGGCGACTCCGTCCGGCGTCAGATTGACCATGGAATCGGCGGTTCCGCTCCAGAGACATGCGATCCACTGCGAGGTAAAGGCGTAACCGACCTGTTGTGTGCCGTTGGTGGCAACCGCTGCGGCATCGCCCGAGTTCGCCGGTGAAAGGTCAACCCAAGAAGCCGCTGACCCGCTCCAAAGGCTCGCACGGCCCCGGCCCGCGACGTCCGCGGCGCCCACTTGCTGGCCGTTGGCGACACCCAGTGCATTTGAGAACGAAGCGTTGGCCGGATGAAGGCTGGTCCAAGATTCGGCAGTGCCGTTCCAGATGCTCGCACGCCCGACATTATCGACCAACGCCCAGCCGACCTGCTGGCCCGCATGAATGTCGTTTGCTTCAGATTGAGAGGAGCCGATGGGATTGAGATCCACCCACGAATCCGCCGTGCCGCTCCAGATACCGGCATGCGACGCGCCAAAGAAATTCCCGAATCCCGCTTGTGTTCCAGCCTCAACTGCCATGGCGTGCGATTCCGATGCACCGGAGGGATTGAGATCGACCCATGACGCCGCCGTCGAATCCCACAAAGCGGCGTGCAACGCCCCCAACGGGGCGACAACCCCAACCTGCTGCTGACCGGAGACGCCGGTTGCTCGGGAATACGCCACAAACGGGGAATCGGGATGCAGGTTGGTGACACTCCACGAGCCGTATGCGTTGGAAGTTGCTGCCAAGGCGATCAGAGACAATGACGAATTGCGGGCGGAGCGGCGGATCATTTCAAACTCTCCCTTTGTCCCGGTTGGCTCCCATTCCTGAAAACGCTTCAAAGGCAAATCTGTCGCTCCACCGGCGGAAGGTACAGCGACAGTCACATTCAGCGGCGGCGGCGGAGGGCGACAATGGCGCCACACCCGATCAGGATCGTTGTACTGGGGGCCGGAATAGGCCGCGACCACAGCAACGCTTCCTCCTGATTGGTATCGAGGTTGAACGCGGATCCCGTGACGAAAAGCGTCGTGCCATCGCTCCAAATGCCAGTCGCGATGCTGTCGATCCAGAACCCTGGCAAGGACGACAAGGACAGCGAAAGATCCTCCCACGAGTCGGCTGTTCCATTCCAAATGCTGGCACGCCCCAAGCCGAACTGGCCACCATCGCGGACGCCCACCTGCCAGTTGTTCCACACGTCCAGAAGCTGAGAATTGGCCCCCTTCCCCGTAGTCGGAGCGAGATCGACCCAAGATTCAGCACTCCCGTTCCACAGGGCGGCATGCAAATAGCCCGTTGCCATGCGGGCAGTCCCGACCTGCTGGCCATTGTGAGTAGCGGTCGCCCAGGACTCAACCGCACCGGCAGGATGAAGATCGACCCAGGATGCAGCTGTGCCGCTCCACCTGCCTGCATGCGTCTTGCCATTGAAGGATGCGGAGCCCACCTGCTGGCCGTTCTCAATATCCGTTGCAGTGGACATTGAAGCAGAAGCCGGATTCAAGTCGGTCCAAGACGCTGCGGTTCCATGCCACAGGCTGGCATGCGGCTGATCCTCGGTCACTTCGGCATAGCCGACCTGATGTCCATTGGATCCCGCAAAGGCCTTCGACCGGATCGCTCCCGTCGGATGCATATCCACCCACGACGCGGCGGTGCCGTTCCAAGTCCCGGCGTGATATGGCCTCTCAAAGCCAGGATTAGGCTCCTCGAAACTTGCGGCACCGATCTGCTGTCCGCCGTCGATGCCATAGGCTTGCGAACTTTGCGCCGACACCGGGTGGAGACTGACGAAGGAAGCCGCGGACGAATTCCAAAGGCAGGCAAGGGGTGAATAGTGGCCGCCAAGGTCGGAACCCACGGGTCCACTCGCTGCGTAACCCACTTGCTGCATGCCCCAGCTCCCGTTGGCCGCCGAACTGCCCTCTCCCGGCGTCGGATGCAGGGAGGTAACGGTCCAGGAGGCGTGGGCCAAACCTGCCGAGGCGGCGAATGCGAAAAAACCGAGAGCACAGGGAAGGGAACGGACAGCGATCAAGGGGAGCATTCGGTTCATAGAAAACTCTCCAACCGTGGCCAAAGTGTGACGACTTGTCTGTAGACGTTTTGTACTCACAAGCTGACCTTGTGTCGAGTGCAAAAAAGTCACTTTGCCAAGGATTTTGGGGAGAGGGTCCGTGAACTGCGGACTGAACGTGGCTTGTCGCAGGAAGAATTGGGCTTTCGTGCGAACCTACACCGAACAGCGGTTTCCTTTATTGAACGGGCGAGCCGTTCTGCCACGCTCGATACAGTGGAGAAGCTGGCCCGCGCACTCGATGTGGAACCTGGCGAATTGATGCCCAAATTGAGAAAGCCCGGCCGCTGAAGTTGCAGGCGGAGATCATGAGCGGCCCCACAACTGGTTGCCTCGCTGCGAGACTGGCGAACGGCGGAGGGACGTGCTGGAGTGGTGCCCGGTCCGTGAAATGGACTTCGGGGAGGCAGCGAGGTTGCTCGTAAAGCGTTAGTTGAAGTGTCGCACTATTGCCGCGGCTGGAAGGGCACGCATCTTTGAATGTCGAATGTCGACCGGAGCTGGCACGCAATCCCCCGGACACTTCGGGATTCCGCAGGCCGACTGAGTACAGCTAAATCCGTTGTCAGCTGACTCCGGATAGGGAATCAGTACTACTCACCATTTGTGACGATGGTCTTGCACGCACTCGGATTCTTATTATTCTGAGGTGGTTGGGGGAATGGGCTTCTGGAGCTGAATACATGGAAGTATCGCCTCTTGCCCTATTCGATTTCGCTCGTCCGGCTTCACGTCCTGCCGCATCCACGGTCAACCAGATGGTTTTGACCGCTGGTGACCACTTGAAGGTGGATCGGGGGCTGTACTGGCATCATGCCATCTATGTGGAGGGTGGCTGGCTGATCGAATTTGGAAGCGGTGCCTTTGGTGGACCAGTCCGGTGCGTCTGGTGGGACGACTTTGCTCGCACTGCTACCCCCAAGCTCGTCGCACGTGGCGGACTTCAGGCACTGGAACGGGCAAAGTCACAGCTGGGACGCGATGATTTCAACCTGCTGCTGCGGAACTGCGAGCATTTCGCCAACTGGTGCGTGTCGGGCCGATGGGAAAGTGGGCAAGTTCAGTTTGCCTTGGGTGCGTTGGCCGTTGCCACCCTGATCTGGTTGGGAACTCGGAAAGCCGCGTAGTTGGCGATCCGAGCGGAAATGTTGTCCCATTCGCTGTCCCATGGAATCGGTCAAAAACCGACAAGAATTGCTCGAATGGGCAGTGAAATACCAAAGCCAACCTCCGCTCACAGCGGGACTTACGATCAGATCGGCAACGATTGCCGACTATCGCTACCGCTGGACTTAGACTCTCCCCCTCTCCGCTTCGCTCAACCCCCCTGCTGGAAGCACCGAATTCCCAGGGGGTTATGGGCAAGGACCGGCTGCCAGCGCGGTCGGTGGTGGGGCCAAACGCCCGCGGCAGGGCGGCGGCGTGGTGTACATCCAGAGCCGGGACTAGTGGGCGAGTTGGACCGCGAGGAGGCCTTCCTCCGGCGTGGCCGCACGGGCCGAAGTTCTGCGGCGCGCGGCTCGGATCAACATCTCTCGCTCCTCTTCCGCAAGCAATCATTGACCCGCGCCGGCGAGTCCCATGGGCAGCCGGTAGAGCCCCGTCCGGGCGGTTATGTAGAGGGTGCGTCGGTCTTGATCTCCAAAGGCGAAGTTGGCGGGGAGTTCGGGGAGCGCGATCGTTCCCAGGTGCGTCCCTTCCGGTGAATACACGCGGATGCCGCCGGGCGCGGCGACATACACGTTGCCCTCCACGTCCACCTTGAGGCCGTCGAAGCAGATCTCTCCGGGGATGCTGGTGAGATCCACGAACGTCTTGCCGCCAGAAAGCGAACCATCGGGGGCGACCTCATAGCGCAGGACGACCTTGCGGTGCTCATCCCAGTTGTCGACGTACAGGTACTTCTCGCCCGGTGAAAAGGCCAGGCCGTTGGGTCCGGCCAGGTCACGGCTGACGAGCCGTAGCGTGCCGTTGTGCACGCAGTAGACGCCGCTGAAGCTCAGTTCCTTGCGCGGGTCATCGAATACCTTCGGAAGGCCAAAGGGCGGGTCGGTGAAGAACAGGGCGCCGTCGGACCGGTAGATCAGGTCGTTGGGACTGTTGAGCCGATGGCCCTCGTAACGATCGGCGAGCACCGTGATTGTGCCGTTGGGCTCAAGGCGTGTCACCCGGCGGTTGCCGTGCTCGCAGATGGTCAGGCGACCCTGAGGGTCAAGGGCAAGCCCGTTCGACCCCGGCTGGTGATAGTCCCCGATCGGCGAGCCTCCGATTCCTGTGTATCCGCTCTTGGTGCGGAAGATCGACACCTGTCCGGAGATGGGATCCCAGCGGTGGATGACATTCTTGTTCGGATCGCTGAAGAGCAGGTATCCCCCGAGACCTCCGCCGCCGTACGTGCGGCCGGCTTGGCGCCCGCCATCCAATGCAGGGACCCAGACGGGTCCCTCCGTGAACGAGAATCCCTCCGCCAGGCGCTCGGCCGTGGCTCCGGGAGACACGATGCGGTCGAATGCCGGATCCACGCGGATCAGGGTGGTCACCACCGGCTCCGGCCGGTTGATCATCGCGTGGCCGGAGCGGTAGAAATCCAGGGTTGCCGATCGGATCCAGACGTAATTTGCAGGAGGATCCGAGAGCGGGCCGTTGGCAGCGAAGACGGCGATGTGCGTCACGTCGCCCGGCTGGATATCCCGCGCGATCACCACGCGTGATGGCGTGTTCCAGCCGCTGATGGGACCACCATTGGCCTGCCCGAGCACCTGCGAGAGCTTGCCGTCGATCCACACCTCGGCGTAGTCGTCGGCGACGATCTCGAACACGGCATCACAGCCTCGAACACTGAAGTCTCCGATACGCTCGGGCAGCGTCAGGTCGAGCCGGTACCAGCCGCAGGACAGCTTCCCCGCGGTGCGGCGGGCCTCGAGCGAGGTCGCGGGGATCTGCACCCACGACGCCGTATCAAACTCGGCCGTGTTGATCCGCGGGCGGATGTCGTGCGTCTGCGCCGGGATGCTGCCCGGTCGAAAGTCCGGTCCGGGGAGTGAGAACGGCGCGTCGACGATCTGCGCATCGGTGTATCGCCACGTTCCTTGGACGGCGGCGATGCCTTCGGGCGTTCTCAGATCCACCACCGCACTGGGAAGTTCGGGGGATTGCCCCGGCGGGATCGCCGGCGACAGTGAACTGAAGACGCAAACGCCCAGCGCCAATGCGCACATTGCTTTCATCGGATGATTCCGTGGTGCATCGGCGCGAAGGCAAGGAACGCCTCCGCGCCGATGCGAATGGTGTGATGGGGTGACGTGAAGTAACGGGTGGTCCGAGGGCTCAGTTTCCGCAGCGCCGATGCATGAGTCCCGGCCAGTTCTGCTGCGCCTTTGCGTAGTTGCCGCCCGCATCCTTGTTGAAGAGCCTGTACGCCTCCGGCGTGTGCTGCAAGACCAGATGTCCATCCACAAGCTGCCAGATGGTCGGATCGACGGGGGACACCTTGTTGATCGCCGCCGCGTAGCCGCAGAAACCGCCGAACTGGGGCGTGTACTTGCCGGGATCCTTCTCGAAGGCGTTCTTGTGGTCGGAATCCACGAACCGGTAGACGGCGCCTTGGTAGGTCCGGGAGAGCGACGGGTCCCCGGGAAGGGGTTTGCCGTCGAGGAAGTACGAGGTGGGGTCATAGCCGCCCAGCGCCAGTCCCTCGGTGTCGATGTTGATGAGAGAACGCGGCGGCGTGCCCTCCCGATCGATCAACGCGGGCCAGTTGTGGTCGGCCTTGACAAGATTGCCGCCGGCATCCCTGTGCCAGAGATCCCAGGCGTGCTGGTTGTGCTGGAGGAGCAGTCGGCCATCGACGATCTCCCAATACTTCGGATCGACCGGGGAGAGCGTGTCGATCGACACCGCGTAGGCGCACCAGCCTCCGAACTGCGGGATGTACTTCGCCGGTTCGGCGTCGAAGAGCTTCTTGTGCTCCACGCTGGCGAAGTAGTACACGGCGCCGGCATAAGTGGATCGAATTCCCGGATTGCCCTTGGTGGGCGCGCGGTCAACGAAGTAGGCGACCGGGTCGTACCCCTGGATCGCCAACCCGTTCTGATCGAGGTTGAGGAGCACTTTCTCCTGGGATGTCTGGACGATCGCTCCCTCCGCGCCGACGCAGCGGCCCGGGCTCGAGCAACCCCCGGCCAGCGACATCGCGGCCACAGCGAACAGAACTGGACTCCATCGGACGAAGCGAGCGTGCATCAATCGGACTCCTTGCGTGAATGCTGGGTTCGTGGGAGCGGCGGCGCGATTACTTGTTCGTGGAGCTGGTCGCGGGCTCTTGGATAGCGCTGGCGCCCGCCATGGCGATCTGTTCATCCTCGGCCTGGTTGTGCGCCCCGCTGACCCCGATGGCGCCGACGACCTGGCCTTCGTGCACGATCGGCACGCCCCCCTGCAGCGGGGTCAACTCCCCGACGGCGGCGAGGGCTGTTCTGCCGCCGTTGATCGCATCCTCGAACGACTTGGTGGGCTTGCGGAAGAGCGCGGCGGTCCGCGCCTTCCCGAGGGAGACCGTGGTTGCGGCGGGGAATGTGCCATCCAGACGTTCGACCAGGATCGCGTTCCCGCCGGCATCCACGATGGCGATCGCGCCGCCCGCCGTGCGCTCACGCGCCGCGGCGAGGGCCGCCTCGAGCACGCGATGCGCGCCGTCCAGCGTGAGCGTGTGAGCGAAGGCGATCCCGTGCTTGCCTGCCGTCTCCCCGGCGCAGCACGCGGGCGCTGCGCCGCTGGGCGGGGTGGCTGAGGTCTGATTGTCGGCATGGGTTGCAAGCGCCCAGTTGCCCGCCACAACGGCGAACATGGCGGAGGCGACGATGGAGGAAGTCAAGACGCGTTTCATGTCAACGTTCCCTTGGTGATGTGAGAATCGACGGCGAACTGCCGGTCCATTCGTGCGGCCAGGCATGTCGCGTCGTTCGATGCTGCCCGGCGGCATTTCGATTCGCTCGTTCATCGCCTGTCCCGGATCAGAGCCACAGCACCAAACAACAGCGGCTCCATGCAGGAGCCGCGAGGGTGAGGCGAGTGGTTGTCGCGTCCGAAGATCGAAAAGCAATGTCTATGCGACCGCAAGAGACGCCCGGACAGGCGCAGCCACCGTTGTCGCATTGATCGAACGTTTCCGCGCGATCAGATTCATCAGCCACAAGGCGAAGTCCGGCTTCGAAAGCACGCCCGCGGTCTCCTCCCGGCTGCCATCCGCGCCCAGCACGATCGCCCTGACCCAGTCGCTGTCCATGGTCTCCAGAGGGTTGCCCACCACCATGTCGATCTTCTTGCGCACCAGCTTGGCCTGCGCCGACGCGAGAAGCTCCGCTTCGGGCTCAAGGGCAAAGCCCACCAGGAGCTGATCAGGGCGGCGGGAGCGACCGACTTCCGCGAGCAGATCTGGTGTGGATTCGAGGGTGAGCGTGAGAGGTCCCTCAGTCCTGCGGAACTTGCCATTGGCGAGCGCGGGATTGGGGATCGGTCGATAATCGGCGACGGCCGCGGCCATGATCAGCACATCGGCCCGGGGCGCGTGCTCCCGCAGCAGTCCCTGCAGGTCGGCGCACGTGCGGAAGCGATGCGAGCGCACTCCCTCGGGGATCGCCGCATGTGGAGTTGGGCCGAGCAGGAGCGTGACCTGCCATCCTTCGCCGATGGCCGACGCGGCGAGCGCCATCCCCATGCGCCCGGAAGACCGATTACCGATGAATCGCACCGAATCGATCGGTTCATGGGTCGGACCGGCGGTGATAAGCAGATGTCCAGGTGAATCCATGTCACGGTGCTCCCAGCAGAAGGCTGACCAGGGCGGTCCAGCCGGTTTGATGTGATGCTCCCAGACCCCGACCGGTGTCGGCATGAAAGTGTTCGTAGAAGTAGATCAGGTCGCGCCAGCGAGGATCGTGCGCGAAGCGTGGGTCATCGCCGTGGCACGGGCGACGACCGGTGTCATCGGGAAGAAACAGCCTCGTAAGCCGGCGTCGAATCTCCGCGGCGCACTGGGAGAGGGTGGCTCGACGACCGGTGCCGGCCCCGACTTCCACGGTGAGCGTGTCCCCATAGAAGTGGTGGTAACGCTCCAGGGCTTCGACGATCAGGAAGTTCAGTGGGAACCAGATGGGGCCACGCCAGTTGGAATTTCCGCCAAACAGCGAGCTGGTCGATTCCCCCGGGACGTAATCAACGCGATGCTCCTGTCCGCCGGCGTGCAGGATGAACGGGTGATTCTCGTGGTGCCGGGAAACGCTGCGGATGCCAAAGGGAGAGAGAAACTCGCTCTCATCCATGAGGTACGACACCACGCGTTCGAGGCGCTCCCTGGTCGGGATCGCCAGCAGCCGATGCTGGCCGTCGGCGCCGCCGTGGCCGCAGTTGCAGGTGGGCGCCCAGGGGAGATCTTTGCGGTGGTCGAGGAACCACTGCATGCGTCGCCGGAAATCAGGGAGGCGATCCACGATGCCGCTCTCGAGAACCTCGACGGCCAGCAACGGCACCATGCCGACGAGTGATCGCACCCTCAGCGGCGTCGCGTGCTCGTGGGATTCCCCGGTGCGGATCTGGTCGTAGTAAAAGCCGTCCTGCTCGTCCCACAGCCCCGTGCCGCCGAGCGTGTTGATTGAATCCGTGATCGCCACGAAGTGCTCAAAGAACTTGGTCGCCATGTCCTCGTAGGCGGGATCCCCGGCGGCCAGTTCAAGCGCCATGCTGAGCATCGTCCCGCAATAGAACGCCATCCACGCGGTGCCGTCGGCCTGCTCCAGGTGTCCCCCGGTCGGCAGCGGCTGAGAGCGATCAAAGACCCCGATGTTGTCCAGGCCCAGAAAGCCGCCGGAGAAGAGGTTGCGTCCGCCGGGATCCTTGCGGTTGACCCACCAGTTGAAATTGAGGAGCAGCTTCTGAAAGCAGCGGGCCAGGAACGTGCGATCCCGGTGACCGCGCTCCCCGGTCATCTTGTACACGCGCCAGCATGCCCAGGCGTGCACCGGCGGGTTGACGTCACCGAAGGCGAACTCATAGGCCGGAAGCTGGCCGTTGGGATGCATGTACCACTCGCGCAGGAAGAGCACGAGCTGGTCCTTGGCGAACTGCGGATCGACGGCGGCCATGGGCAGCATCTGGAACGCCAGGTCCCATGCCGCGTACCAGGGATACTCCCATTTGTCGGGCATCGAGATGATGTCCCGGTTGTTCAGGTGTCGCCACTCGCTGTTGCGCCCGCTTCGGCGAGATGCCGGCGGGCCCGGCGGCGCTGGATCCCCATCGAGCCACGGGGTGATGTCGTAGTAGTAAAACTGCTTGCTCCAGAGCAGTCCCGCCGTGGCCTGGCGAGCGACGCGGCGCTCCTCGGTCGCAAGCGTTCGATGGTGTGGCGCGTAGAAGTCATCGGCCTCGGCGAGCCGGGACGCGAAGATCGCGTCGAACGCCGCGTGGTCAACCGGCGCCGAGCCGTCCGCACAGAGCCGCAGGCGGAGCGTGACGGATCCGCGAGCGGGGATGTGAAGCCGGTACCACGGAGCCGCCTTTGTGCCGCAATGCTCGGGATTGACCGCCGTGGTGCGGCCATGAATAACCCGCTCGTGGAACCCGTCTTTGACAAAGGGCGTCTCGTTGGGCACACCCCAAAGGGCCTGGCGATTGGAGTTGTTCTCGGTGAAGAGCGGGGCGGCGAGCGTTCCGTCGGAGGCAGCCTCCCAGTGGAACCTGTAACGGCCTCGCGTCGGATGTTCCGCCTCCGCGAGTCCCGGGGAACACAGTCGGAGAGAGGGCCGTGCTCGCGCCGCGCCGGCGCTGCTCTCGCTCCAGGACCATTCATTGCGGAACCACAAGGTCGGAAGCACATCGATGCGGGCCGCCTCTGAACCGCCATTCTCAATTCGTATGCGGATCAGGATGTCTTCGGGCGCGGCCTTGGCGTACTCGATGTGAACATCGAAGAGTCGGCCCTCATCGAGCACCCCCGTATCACCAAGCTCACACTCGGGCTGTTCACGGCCTCGACGCCGGTTCTCTTCCACCAGTTGCGTATACGGAAACTCCGCCTGCGGATACTTGTACAACGCTCGCATGTACGAATGCGTCGGCGTCGAATCGAGGTGAAAGTAATGCTCCTTGACATCCTCGCCGTGGTTGCCCTCAGGGCCCGTCAGCCCGAACAAGCGCTCCTTGAGGATCGGGTCCTTTCCGTTCCACAGCGCCAGCCCAAAGCACAGGGCGCCGTCATCATCGCAAATGCCCAGAAGGCCGTCCTCCCCCCAGCGATACGCTCGCCGGCGAGCCTGGTCGTGGGTGAAGGAGTTCCAGCAGTCACCGTTCTCGGAGTAATCCTCGCGAACCGTGCCCCACTGGCGATCCGCCAGATACGGACCCCAGCGACGCCATGCGGCCTTGCCCGCATCGGCGGCGGCAAGACGGGCCGCCTCGGCGCCGGGCGCTCCATGTTCGGCCTTGGATGCTGCGGCGTGCGCACCCGTCGTCATTGCATGAGTGGAACGCCGCGGACTGGTCTTTGCGGTGGGCATGGGATTCTCGGGAAGTCATGGCGGCGGCGACCAATGCGTCATCGCACCGCGGGGATGTGGGGAGCCAGCCGAGCCAGCGCGGGCCCAATCACAGGGACCGTGGCGCGCCGCAGAACAAGCACGCCCACGCTCGACGCCAGCACGACGATCGCCAACGTGAAAAGCAGCCCGCCATCGTTCTGGACGACGATGCCCAGCTTCGTGAGATGGCTGATGATGGCGCCGCACATGACGCCCATCGCCATCACGGCGCCCACCGCGGCGTAGCGGGGGCTCAGAAGCAACATCGCCGCCACCAGCTCAACGACTCCGGAACCGATTCGACCCCACGGCTCCAGCCCCAGGGTCGAGAAGATGTATCGCGACTCCTTCGCGCCCGTGAACTTGAAGAACAGCGTCTGGAGGAGAATGGCGGCCGCGAGCGCCTGCAGAGTCCAGCTGATGATGCGCAGTGCGTTGTGTGACATGTGCGATTCCTCGGCTCTCATAGATGCCGCGCCGGGCGAGAAGGATTCAGCGGGTTGCTCCCGCCCCAAGCACTTGGAAGGCGTGCCGATCCGGGTCGCGTGCCGTGACGCCGCCGCCCCCGTGTTCCAGATCGACCACGCCGGGGGATATCCACTGGGCGTGCTGAGACCTGAGCGACGCGTCAATGGCGCCCAGATCCCCGGTCACAAGGTTGGTCTGCCAGCACCACAGATCGTTCGTCCCGGTATCCGCGGGATATGGCCGCCCCGTCCCCGGCGCAAGGTACTCCAGCAGTTCAATGCGTGGTCCGGCGGTCGCCTGGAGGGCCGTGATCCGAAGCCGCGCGCCAAACACGTTGTTAAGATGCTCCTGCTCATCCCCGAAGTTCTCGCTCTCCCCGACCACGCGCATCCCGAGCACATCCCGGTAGAACGTGATGCTCCGGTCCGTGTCGGCGACCGTGATCGCGGTGTGGTCAATCCCCAGGAAGAGGCTCTGGCCCTGGTCCTGCCAGCGAGCGTCTCCCTTTCCCGGCGGGAACTGGATGATCTCCAGCACGTGCCCATCGGGATCCTTGAAATAGAACGCGCGAATGCCCGCGGCCGCCGGGATGCTCACCGGCAGCGTCTGCGGCCCGCTCGACGCGTGGCGAACCCGGCGCGAGCGGAGATGGGCGTACGCCTTGTCCATGTCCGAGACGACAATGGCGATGTGCTGAAACCACAGATCGTTGCTGCGCGACTCGATCGGGATGGGTCTGCCCTCCGGCGCAAGGAACTGACGGAGCTCGATGCGTTCGCTGCCCAGGCACAGCCGGGCCGTCAAGATCCGGCACCCGAACACGCCGGTCAGGTGCTCGGCGGACGAGCCCGCCACTTCGGATCGGGACTCGAGCGTACACGTGAGGACATCCCGGAAGAAAGCAATGGAGTCTTCCAGGTTGGAAACCGGGATGGACACCGACTCGACACTCGTGGACGGGAGAGCCTGGGAAGTACTTGCGTGCGATGCCGGATGGTCAGTTCCCGGCTGTTCGTAGCGGAGGCTCGCGGCGGTCAATCCCGCGGCGAGGGCCAGAAGGCCAGCAACCGCGGCGACTCGCGCGGCCACTCCCGCGCCAGACTTGCAGTGAACGCTCTGCACTGGACGCGTCATCATGTATGAATCTCCGCGGCGCGATGCGCCTTCGGCGCTCGCGCGTGCTGGCGGGCCCCAAGGCGCCTTACGAGGTGCTCGCCGACACGTAACGCATTCGCCATGATCGTCAGCGACGGATTGACCGCGCCCGACGACGGGAAGAAGGACCCGTCCACCACGTAAAGGTTGTCCAGGTCGTGGGCCTTGCAGTTCACGTCCAGCACGCTGGAGCGAGGGTCCTTCCCAAATCGCAGCGTGCCGTTCTGGTGGCTGACGCCGGAGATGCCCAGCCGAGCGGAGAGAATCGTCGGCGCACGTCGCCCTGCGCGCTCCTCGACGTGCGAGAGAATGTCGACCAGCTTGGCATGGAGCCGGTCGTACGCCTCGGTGTTGTTGGGCGTGTACCGGAGGCGGACGGCCCCATCAGAGCGGAGCTCGACGCGATTTGCGGGGTCGGGAAGATCCTCGGCGGTGAGAAAGAAGTCGACCGTGTGATCCTGGATGTGCTCGATCGGCACGCCGGGAAGCTGGTCCCCGCGGAGCCATTCAAGTGTGCCGCGGTCTGGCTTGCCCATGAGTTGGATCGTGCCCAGGGGCAACGATGTATCGTGCGACCCTCGATAGAAGTCGGTCATGCCGAAGGTCTTCTGGAACTTCGAAGGGTTCGGCGCATCGGTGACCGCGACAAACAGGCCGTTCTGATGAACCATGTAGTGGCGACCAACCATGCCGGAGCTGTTCGCAAGCCCGTGCGGGTGAGTTGAGCAGCCAGAGCGAAGCAGCAGCGCGGCGGAGTTGATCGCCCCGCAGGCGAGGACAACCACCCGCGCCCGAAACGTGCACGGCTCTCCGGCCCGCTCGGCGAGCACCTCGGTAACTCGCATGCCCATGCCGTCGGTGACCAGTCGCGTGACGCGTGCGCCCGTGACGATGGTGACGTTGGGGTGTTCCAGCGCCGGCCGGACCGCGCACACGTGCGAATCGGCCTTCACCTCCGTCAGATCCGGGTAGCCATCGAACGCGCCCAGGCGATAGGGGGTGGAGTCGCGGTGATCCCCGGGGAGCCGCACGCCCAGCGGCACCGGGAACGGCTTGTATCCAAGTGCTTTAATGCCGTTGAAGAGTTCCCGCATCGGCGGCTCGTGCGCCACCGGCCCCCACGGGTAGGGACCGCTGGCGGGCGGGTCGTGCGGATCCGCCCCTCGCTGTCCATGCACGTGGTACAGCAGCTCGGCCTTCGTGTAGTACGGCTCGAGCTCCGCATAGCTGATCGGCCACGCCGGGGACACGCCGCCAAAGTGGCGGACCTCGTCAAAGTCATCCTCACGCATGCGAAGCAGCGCCGCCCCGTACACCTTGGTGTTGCCCCCGACCCAGTAGTGTGTGTACGGGGTGAACGGCTGATCATCCTTGTCGTACCAGGTCTCGCGCGCAAGATACCTCTTCTGGTCGAACACAGCGGAAGCGTCCCAGTTCTCCTTTTCACGCGGCAGAAAATCCCCGCGCTCGAGCAGCAGCACGCGCAGTCCCGACGGCGCCAGCGCGTGGGCGAGTGTTCCCCCGCCCGCGCCGGTACCGACGATGATAATGTCATACTCAGTGTCGCTGGACACGGCAAGCTCCTCGAATCCCGATGCGTGGTGTTGTTGAGCCGACGGACACGTCGGCCTACTCGGTCGCGGCGGGTTGGATGCCGTCGCCGCCCCGAGGTTGCGGCGATGATCGATGTTCACCGGCGCGAGCCGGCCCCGAGGCCATAGAGCAGCCGAAGATGCACTCCCCGCTCTTGGGATGCGCGAGCTTGGCGCAGACAACGCTCGCTCGGCCCGCAACCCCCGCGTACACCGCCGCCGCGGCGACCATCGCCAGGGGAGGCGCGGTGAAGTAGACCCACAGGCCCCTGAATTCACGTGCCGCGATCGCCGAGGCCAGCGTGCGGGCCGGATTGAGGCTCATGCCCGAGAGTGGCGCCTCGATGGCGATGTACGCCGCCACCAGCACTCCCGCAAGCAGCCCGGTGTAGGGAGCCATCTCCGGACGGTTGCTCAAGACAAGCACCATCCCCATCATGCCAAACGAGATCGTGAATTCCGCCAGCCAGGCGATAAGAGCGCCGTACCTGCCCGGGACGGTGACGGCAAAGCGCACGTCCGGATGGGCCACCGTGCGTTGCAGCAGCGCCCGCGCCAGCATCACTCCGGTCAAACCCCCCAGGAACTGTGCCACCACGTACGAGATCGCATCCCGCAGCACAATCTTGCCCAGGAGCCAGAACGCGAGGGTCACTCCTGGATTCATGTGGGCCCCGGAGCGTTGGCCGGGCGGCGAGTAAATCAGCGCGATCGCCGTAAGTCCCATGAGGATGCCGACCAGCGATCTGCGATGCCAGGATGTACGGAAACGCTGCCGCACAATCGAACCGGGGTGTTCAAACAGCGAGACCGCCGCGCACGCCACGAGCATGAACGTGCCCAGCAGCGCCGCCTCAATGCCGTACTCGATCCAATGTGTCGGGGTCATCGGGGGCATGCTGATGCGTCAGGCGGAGGCCGCGACCACGCGGCCGGGGACGTGAATCGAACCGCGGACATCCTCACTTGCGCGTTTCTCGACAAGCACCCCCCGATCGAGCCGCAGCAGTTCGGCCACAGACCACGCCTGAAATGGGCACCCGCCGGGCCGGTGCGGGTGCGTGCCATCGGCAACTTCAGAGACATGGCCGAGCCCCGCGACGTCGAGGTGGCGCAGGATGGGTGTCAGGAACCGCTCCCGGGCATCCCGGCGGAGTACCGCGCAGTCCTCTCGCACGCGCAGCCAAGCCTCAACGAACGGGCCCAGCAGCCAGGGCCATACCGTGCCCTGGTGGTACGCCCTGTCCCGAGCTT
The DNA here is from genome assembly GCA_044226385.1 of Phycisphaerales bacterium. Taxonomy (GTDB): domain Bacteria; phylum Planctomycetota; class Phycisphaerae; order Phycisphaerales; family UBA1924; genus JAEUJB01. Next base: position 176,621 of record JBGAHA010000003.1, on the reverse strand, counting down.
CGGGGCCGCCGGCATACACACGACAGAATGCAGGATCGTCGCAGGGCAACGTCGCGAGTCCCAGCGGGGTCAGGAGGCGGGCCTCGACCCGATCCACCACGCGGCGGGCACGATCAGGATCCAGCAGGCAAAGGGGAAGGCCGCCGACGGCAAGAATCTGGTTGGGTCGCAGCGTTGGGTCGTTTCGGCCGGTGACATGATCACAGTCGATCACATCGAACAGGCAGCCCTCATCGGCGTTCCAGAAGCGATCCTGAAACGATCGCCGCGCCCGCTCAAAGATCGGCGTCCATTCCTTGGCGAGCGATGCGGCGATCCAGAGCGCATTGATCCACAGGGCCTGGACTTCGACCGGCTTGCCGATGCGCGGCGTGATCACGCGGTCCCCCACGCGGGCATCCATCCATGTCAACTGCACGCCCGGCTCACCCGCGGCGAGCAATCCATCGGACGTCATGCCGATGCCGTAGCGGGTGCCCTCGGCGTATGCCGTCACGACGTCCAGGATTCCGCGACCAAGCGTCGCGAGTGACCCAGCTTCGTGAGAAGAGGGCAAGCTCGCGCGTTCCATGTATTCGTGGGCGGCGATCACGAACCACAGGCTGGCATCGACGCTGTTGTATTCCGGTTCGCCTGAGTCATCGGGAAAGCGGTTGGGCAGCATCCCCTCCGAGATCACCAGGGCCCACTGATGCAGGATGGCGCCGGCATCGGCAAGCCGTCCGGTCGCCAGACACAGGCCGCGGATCGAAACAAACGTGTCCCGGCCCCAGTCCGCGAACCAGGGGTAGCCCGCAATGATGCTGCGGCCATTTCCGCGGCGGACAAGATATGCATCGGCGGCTCGACCGAGTCCATCCCCAAGCCCGGCGCGGCGATGGGCCTCTGCCTGCCGGAGACTCCACAGGGGCATCTCAAACGGTTCGCCCATGGGCAGGTCTTCCGCCCCGGGCGTATCGGCTGAGAACATCAGGCCCGCCTCTTCGTTGCTCAGATCAAACCACAGTGTGCCCGGCGAAGCCAGGTCTTCCACACAATCGAATCCCCGAAGCTGCTCCTGCTCGTATTCGAAGCGGCGATACCAGAGCGGCGCGTGCTGGTATCGGCCGTTGTGGCGAGCCGTGATGGTCGGCATGCTCGGGTACGGCGTCCAACGCACGCCGTGGTTGTGGACTTCCGCATCGAAGCGAAATGCCAGGTTCTCCTGGTGAAGAGAGTGATAGTCGCGCCCGGAAATGAGTGGTCTCACCCCGAGTGTCACACCGGGGCGCGCATCCAGCAGCTTCCAGGTCAAGACCGTCGCCGACGCGCCATGACGCGCAAAGAGTTCGTGAGCGATCCGCGTGCCGTCCGGCAGCCGGTAGACCCACCGCGGCCAGGGGTCTCGGGAAAAGCTCTCCACGACGACGTCAGCACGCGTAACGATGCCCCCCCCGTAGCGTTGAGCGGTCAGCGAAAAACGTCCCGCCGGCGTGTGCACCCAGGCTTCCGCTCCATTGACCAGGACGCATCGATCGGTGGGAGGCCGCCGCGATGCCAGCAGCAGCGCGTGGTATCGGCGGGTACGCAGGCCCGAGGTGGTGCCGGAAGCAAAGCCCCCCAGGCCATCGGTCTCGAGCCATTCATGTTCCTGGCTGATTTCAGCGTGCATCGAAGCCCTCTGCGGTATGTTGAAGCGGGGACGGCAGTCACGATCCGACGCGTCAGCCGCCGGTCTCAAACCCGGGATAGAGCGTCATGCCGCCATCGATGAAGAGGCTGGTGCCGGTGATGTAGTCGGCTTCATCCGAGGCGAGCCAGACGGCGAGCCTCGCGACGTCCTCCGGCTCCCCGATCCGCTTGTACGGAATAAGCTTGAGCAGCTCCGCGTGCGCTTCGGGTGCTTCCCATGCGGCGCGGTTGATCGGCGTGCGGATAGCCCCGGGGCAGATCGAGTTGACGCGGATCCGCCACGGCGCAACCTCCTGCGCGATGCTCTTCATCATCAGCATCACGCCCCCCTTGCTCGCCGCGTAATTGACGTGCCCGGCCCAGGGGATGACCTCGTGCACGCTCGACACACAGACAATTTTGCCGGCGGCGCACGAGATGGACGGCCGGACACCGCGGCGCTTGAACTCACGCACGGCCGCCCGGGCGCACAGGAACTGTCCGGTCAGGTTCACGTCGATCACCCGCCGCCACTGCGCAAGCGTCATCTCTTCGAGCGCCGCATCCTGCTGCAGGCCCGCGTTGTTGATCAGGATGTCGACAGCCCCGAACTCCTTGATCGCTCGCGAGAACAGCGACTCCACCTGCGCTTCATCGGCGACATCGGCCCGATGACAGATCGCCTTTCCGCGATGGGAGCACCCGCAATGGGTCGCTTCATCCACCGTCGTTTGGCCGTCCGCGTCGCTCCCGATGTAGTTGACGACCACGTTGGCGCCGGCCGCGCACATGGCGACGGCAATCGCTCGCCCGATCCCCGACGAAGCGCCGGTCACGATCGCCGTCTGTCCCTTGAGGATCGGCCTGGCTTCACAGGACGGGAGAACGACATCCGGCAGTTGGTCGGTCGTCAGGTCCCGGATCGCCGTGCTGTTCATGCGGGCAACGGTGCTCATCAGATTCCTTTCGGACGGCGTCCGCACCGGCATTGCATGCCCTGGGCTGCATTGCCGCGTGTGACACATGGTGGGGATGGATCAAAAGTGGTGCAGCGTCAGATGCCCCTGGACCGGAAAGGGTTTCAGGGCCGAAAACCCGCCCCGTGCCGGAATCGAAGCGATGCCGACTATGATCACCGTGCGGCGGTTGGCCGGCCGCAAGTGAGGGGACTGGCGATCGTGACGGCGGGGAACGGCACAGAATCAAGCCCGCATGACCCGGGGGCTGATTGTCCAAACGCGGCGATCCCCGCTTCCGCCGATCCCGCGCGGACCCCCGAGCTGCTCTCCGAGGATTCGACGCTGTATTCGCTGTTGACGGGGATGACGGGCGCTTCCGGCTCGGAATGCTTCCGCATCCTCGCGCGGACACTCGCCGACGCCCTGGGCCTGCGATACGCGGTCATCGCCGAGTTCCTGCCCGAACAGCAGGCGGCCCGATCGCTTGCCTTCTGGACAGGGGACCGCTTCGCGGACAACGTGGAGTGGAAGCTCGCCGGTACACCCTGCCGGGACGTCGTTGCGGGCCAGTTCACGCACCATCCATCCGGGTTGCAGAAGGCCTTCCCCGAAGATCTGCCGCTGGTTGACCTTGGGGCCGTGAGCTACCTGGGTGTTCCGCTCCGAGATGCCGCCAACGTCGTGGTGGGGCACCTGTTCGTCATGGATACGCGGCCCATGCCCGCGGTACCCCGAAACCTCGCGATCTTCCGCCTGTTTGCCGTTCGCGCCGCCGCGGAACTCTCCCGGGTGCGTCTTGAGCAGGAGCTCGTCAAGAGCCAGGAACGCATGCGCGATCTCTTCGACGAAGCCCCGATCGCGTACGTTCACGAAGGTGTGGATTCAAAGTTCATCCGCGCCAACAACGCCGCGCTGCGCATCCTGGGAATCACACCCCAGGAGGTCCCCCACACCTACGGCAAAGACCTCGTTCCCAACACGCCCGACGCCCAGCGTCGGCTGGCGGCCGCCCTCGCATCGATGGGTCGCCGCGACCAGGCGAGCGGAATGATCCTGGAACTGCAGCGCAAGGATAACGGCAAGCCCATCTGGATCGAGTGGTGGACGCGCCCCGATCCCAGCGGCGCCTTCTCGCGCACCATGTTCATCGACGTCACCGACCGCGTCCTGGGAGAGCAGGAGCGAGCTCGGCTCGAGGCACGAAACCACCTGCTGCGCGAGGAGATTGACGCGGCCCACAACTTTGGCGAGATTGTCGGCAAGAGCCCCGCACTCCGGCAGGTCCTCGACAACGTCCGCCGCGTCGCACCCACCGACTCCACCGTGCTGATTGAGGGGCAGACCGGCACCGGGAAGGAATTGATCGCTCGGGCCGTCCACGACCTCAGCGCGCGTCGCCAGGCGCCCTTCATCAAGGTCAACTGCGCCGCACTTCCCGCGGGCCTGGTCGAGAGCGAGTTCTTCGGCCACGAAAAGGGCGCATTCACCGGCGCGGTCAGCACGCGACGCGGCCGCTTCGAGCTTGCCGATGGTGGCACCATCTTCCTTGACGAGGTGGGCGAAGTGTGCCCGGAAGTGCAGGTCAAGCTCCTGCGCATCCTCCAGGAATCAGAGTTTGAACGGGTCGGCGGCTCGCAGACGATCAAGGTCAACGTCCGCGTGATCGCCGCCACCAATCGAGACCTCGCCGCCGACGTCCAGGCGGGCCGCTTCCGCGCCGATCTCTTCTACCGCCTCAGCGTCTTTCCGCTCCGTATCCCGTCCCTGCGTGAGCGCGCCGCCGATATTCCGCTGCTGGCAAGCTACTTCGTGACGCAGCTTGCCGCCACGCTTGGCAAGCACATCGAAGGCATCAGCCCCGACTCGATCGAACGCCTGATGGCCTATTCCTGGCCGGGCAATATCCGCGAACTTCGGAATCTGCTTGAACGAGCCATCATCCTGAGCAGCGGGCCGATCCTCCGCGTCGATCTCAACGAGGCCCCCCTGCCGCCAGGCTCGTTCACTGCGTCCGAGACGCCTGTAAGCAAGAGTCTGGCTTCCCCAGGTCCCGCTTCCACGCTTGAGGATGTCGAACGCCGGCACATCCTCGAGGTGCTGAAGCGCACCAACGGTGCGATTGGCGGGCCCTCGGGCGCTGCGAGGATTCTGGGATTGCCGCCCAGCACGCTCCGCAGCCGCATGGCACGGTTGGGGATCGGTTCGGGAGGCGGACCCCAATCACCACGATCGCCCGCCTGATCGGCGCGACGGCCCGTCGCGTTCGACGCGACCCATCGCGCCGCCGTCAGGGTTGCACGCGCGACGCAACCGCCCTTGGCGGCCCGCCGTGGGTGTTCGTTCCCGATTGCCCACCTGGCATAGCGCTTGCCATCCCCGTTGAACGGTGATCCGCTTTACGTTTCAGCATCCCGCGACCGCGGCCGCCCGCACGACCTCCATTCGGCTCGATGGCCGATTGGAAGAGCCCTCTCTCCGTCAGCTGCAAGACCTCATCGCCCAGGTCGAAGCCCCGTCATCGCTGACCCTGGATCTTTCAGGCCTTCTTTCTCTTGACCCTCCGTCCCGGGCGTACCTCCTTCAACTCCGTTCAGCCGGCGTCGTGCTTTCCGGCGGCTCGTTGTACATCACGCACATGCTCCAGGAGATCTGAAACGTGGATCACTGCGAATCACGCGCCGTCGATGTCCTTGCCCACGAGGGATGCGAGGGCGCCGGTCCGACGGACGACTTCACGGAATTGGTTGTTCGACTCCGTGCCGGGACAGACGATGCCTTTGATGAGCTTGTCCGCCGTGCGGGCGGCCGCATGTTCGCCGTCTGTCGGAGGATGCTCGGCAAGGATGAAGATGCCTGGGATGCGGTGCAGGAGACATTCCTGAGCGCCTTTAAGTCTCTTGATCGCTTCGACGGACGATCGCAGATCACCACGTGGCTGCACCGGATCGCGGTCAATGTCTGCCTGATGAGGATCCGCGCCCGCCGCCGCCGCCCCGAGCAGTCCATCGAACCCCTGCTCCCGCAGTTTCTCAGCGACGGGCATCAGGCAAATCCAACAAATCCCTGGAAACTTTCCCCGCTCGACGGCATCGAACAGGCCGACGTCCGGGCGCTGGTGCGCCAGAAGATCGCCGAATTGCCCGAGCAGTACCGTGTCGTCCTCCTGCTGCGGGACATCGAAGAATTGAGCACCGAGGAAACCGCCCAGGCCCTCGGGATGACCGTCAACGGCGTCAAGACGCGGCTCCATCGCGCCCGTCAGGCCCTGCGTGAGCTGTTGGATCCGTTCTATCGCACCGAAGGTGACCTCGCGTGAGCATGCCGCCCCCCGACCAATCCCGCCCACGCCCCTTTCTCACCTGCCGGGAAATCATCGATTTCCTGATGGAATACATCGACCGCACGCTGCCAGACGAGCAGCGCCGGGAGTTCGAGCGACACCTCGCCGTGTGCCCATCGTGCGTGAATTACCTGGAAAGCTATCAATCCGCGGTGCGGTTGGGAAAGGCGGCCATGGTCGATCCTGAGCAGCCTGCCGAACAGCTCGTTCCCGAAGCATTGATCCGCGCGGTTCGCAAAGCCCGTACCGGGAACTCCTGAATCCCGAATCCTTCCGTCCCCTCCCGGCATCACACGCGGACCGATGGCGATTCCCCAGATCATCCTGCTTGTGTTCGCAGCGTACCTGTCCGTCGGGCTGTGCTTCGGCGTTCTCTTTGTTGTCCGGGGCGTATCCGCCGTCGATCACGCCGCCCACAACGCCGCCTGGCCGTTTCGACTGATGATCCTGCCAGGCTGCGTGGCACTCTGGCCTGTCCTCTGGATCAAGTGGCGCCAGGCCTCACACCACAGCAGCCGGCGCAGCGCATGAACCGCACACTCCGCCGACAGCATCGTCTGGCCTGGCTCATCGCGGCGCCGCTGATGATCCTCCTTCTCATCGCCGCCTTGATGGCGAGGCGACCCGCGGCGATGAATGTGCCTGAGAAACCACGGACGGAGTCGCACCGGTGAGCGTCGGATACACATGGGTTCAGTGGAGCCCGCACAAGCGCACCTACGACGCCCTGGTCGCCGGCGCCGCCATGCTGTGGATCCTCGCGTTCCTGCTCATCGGCAAAATACGCTGGACCGCAGACCACGCCGTCAGTGATGAAATCCTCCTGATCCGCGCCACCGGCTCGTGCGCGATCCTCCTCCTGCACGTCATCCTGATCATCGGGCCGCTCGCCAGGCTCCATCCCCGCTTCCTGCCCATCCTCTACAACCGTCGCCACCTTGGCGTGATGACGTTCCTCATCGCCCTCGTGCACGCCATCCTGGTGACGGGGTATTACCACGGCTTCGGCGTGCTCAACCCGCTCCTCTCGTTGCTGACTTCAAGCACCCACTTCGGCTCCCTGCGGGACTTTCCATTCGAAATCCCCGGCCTCGTGGCCCTGGTCATCATGTTCCTGATGGCGGCGACCAGCCATGACTTCTGGCTGCGCAACCTCTCCCCGTCGACGTGGAAACGCCTGCACATGCTGGTCTACGGTGCGTACGCGATGCTTGTCGTCCACGTCGCCCTGGGAGCATTGCAGACCGATCGCGGCGTGCTCGCTCCGATCCTCACCAGCATCGGCCTTGTAACCGTCTCGGCGCTCCACCTGTTCGCCGCCATCCGCGAAGCAAAGGCGGACCGCGGGCGACCGGTCGACCAAGACGCGCAGGGAGAGTGGATCGACGTCGGCACGCCCGATGACATCCCCCTTGATCGAGCCCGAACCGTCTGCGCACCCGGCGGGGAGCGCATCGCCGTCTTCCGCACAAGCAACCAGATTTCCGCCGTCACCAACGTGTGTGCGCACCAGGGCGGTCCTTTGGGAGAGGGCAAGATCATCGACGGCTGCATCACCTGCCCATGGCACGGCTGGCAGTACCGTGCGCATGATGGGTGCTCTCCACCGCCCTTTACCGAAAAGATCGCAACCTATCAGGTGCGCGTGCTCGCCGGACGCGTGCAGGTCAGCATACGAGCGCAGCCTGCCGGTACACCCCTGCAGCCCGCCCGCATCGGAGTGGACTCGCATGCCTGAATCCCTCGCTTCCGCTCCAAACAGCTCCGACGAGCTCTATGTCGGCTATCTCCCGGTTCCCCGCCGGCAGCGCCGCTTCCTCTATCAACTGGTGCCCATCGCCCTGCTCATGGTGGGCGCCCTCGCGGCGATCTGGACCTACTCACAGCCAGACCCCGGCGCGGGCCGGTGGCAGGACGCAAACATCACGACGCTTCGCGGCACGGCGTTTTCCACGCCGTACCCAATGCTGGTGTCAACGGACGATCACGGCCATCTTCAGACCACGCTGCTGGTCGGCAGCGGCAAGCACGGGATCCGCGAGCGTCTAGCAGGCTTGGAGCGCCGCGAGGTGGTAGTGATGGGCACCCTGCTCGAGCGGAACGGTCCTCGTATGGTGGAGGTCTTGGATGCGGGCGCCGCGATCGCGGCCGGGACAGGCACCCCGACCGCCGCGGCCGCGGACCCCGACACCGGTGAATCCGTCACGCTTCAAGGCGAGATCGTGGATTCCAAGTGCTTCCTGGGCGCCATGAAGCCCGGCCATGGCAAGACGCACAAGGCGTGCGCCACGCTCTGTGTCCGCGGCGGGATCCCCCCCGCGCTCGTGGTCGTCGGGGAGGACAACGCGGTGCAGTTCTACGTGCTCGCCGATCCCGACGGAGCACCTGTCGGCGACTGGATAACTCCCTTCATTGCCGATCCGGTGCAAGTCACCGGACGCGTTATTTACCGAGGCGATCTCCGTATCCTCTGCGTCACGCCTGCAAATGTGCGACCTGTGTGACCGATTCACAGCTCGCGGCATCCCACTGTCGGTGCCCGCTCGAACGGCCCTTGGGAGAATGTCGCGTGCAAATCAAGCTGATGTTGACTGTCCTTGGTGTTGCCCTCTCCGGCGCGGTGTCCAGTGCACAGCCCGCAGCGCCCGCCGCACCGCAAGACGTGAGTATCACGCAGCCCCCGGCGTCCCCGGCAACCGATTTCACGCTGGGCACCGAAGGCCATGTGTTCCGCTCGGCGGATGCTCGCGGAAAGTTCCTTGCGATCCACTTCCTGTCGGCGAATCAGCCTGATGTGTCACCGCTCACGGACTATGCGAGCGGAGAACGTACTCTCGCCGGCTTCGCACAGGTCTTCGTCACTTCCGGATCCCCCGAGCAGCTTGCCGCCGTCATCAGCGCGGCCCCCAAAGAGCTCGCGGAGAAGATCTACAGGGATCCGGATGAGCACTTGTCAGCACAGTTCCGCCTTCCGCCGAGGTCGGCCCGCGCCGCCGAGGCCATCGAGGCCACCATTGTGCTGGATCCCGATGGAAACGAGATCCTGCGTCGTACAGCCAAAGACGGCTCGCATCAATTCAGCTTCTCGCAGTTCTTCTCAGCATTCAACAAGGCCAGTGCCGACGCCCAGACACGGCAGGCGAACGTCGGCAGCGACCCGCTCTCCCTCCAGGGGTACGACCCCGTCGGATACGTCGCACAGAACCAGGCGCTCCCCGGGGACCCCAGGATCACCTCGATGTACAGAGGCTTGCTGTACCGGTTCACATCGGAGCTGCACCGCAAGACCTTCAACGATGCTCCTCAGAAGTACGTCCCCGCGTATGGCGGCTGGTGCGCGACCGCCATGGCGAAGGGCGAAAAGGTCGAGGTCGATCCCAAGGACTTCAAGGTCACCGGCGGCAGGCTCTTCCTCTTCTACAACGGGTTCTGGGGCGATGCGCGCAAGGACTGGCTGAAGGATGAATCCGGCCTGACCACCAAGGCCGACGAGTATTGGCACTCCATCACCACCCGCAAGTAGTGCGCGCTGCGCACGCTCGATGCACAAGGAATCGTCATGATCGCCGCCAACCCCATTCTCGCGCCCGCCCCCCCCGCAAGCTGCGAGCCGATCGCCCGCTCGCTCATGGACACCCTGCGGCAGATCGCGGACGTGCTCCACACCGTCGAGGACGACCAGTACACCCGCAGGATGGGCCCACTGTTCGCCAACAGCACCATCGGCGGTCATGTGCGGCACTGTCTCGACCATGCTCGCGCGCTGCTCGACGGTCATGACGTCGGCGCCGTCGACTACGACCGCAGGGTCCGCGGTACCGAGATCGAGCGCAGCACCGCGGCGGCTCACGCCGAGATCACCCGGCTGATCGCGATCGCCTCCCGCCTGTGCGCCGCGGACGCCGATGAGGAAGTCTCGATCCTGGCCATGGCGACGCGCGACGGTCGAACCCTGGACCTGCGATCAACCCTCGGACGTGAGCTGGTCTTCGTGCTCAGCCACACGATCCACCACAACGCGACAATCCGCGGCATGGCCGTTTCTCTCGGCCTGCAGGTGCCCGAGACCCTCGGCTACGCGCCCTCAACCCTGGCTCACCAGGATTCCGCATCATGTGCACGGTAACGGCAATCTGGTCATCTCTCTCCGGCAGCACGGGGGGCGAGGATCTCCCGCTCCTCCGGGTCTTCTGCAATCGTGATGAGCAGCGGTCTCGCTCCGCGTCCCTTCCCCCGCGAGCCCGCGTGCTCGGGGGGCGACGGATGATCATGCCGATCGATCCGGAGTCCGGCGGTTCCTGGATTGGCGGGAACGACGCGGGGCTGGTCATCTGCCTTCTCAATGCCAGCCACACTTCCCTTGCCGAGCGCGGCGCCCAAAAGCGTGAATCACGCGGAACGATCGTGCCGCGTGTGCTTGCCGGCGAAAGTGTCTCGGACGCCGTACAACTCGCGCTCAGACTGACTCCTGAGCAGTTCCCACCCTTCCGCCTGCTGATTGCCGATTCCAGCACGCACGCGATCGTGACATCCGACGGCGCTTCACTCGCTTCCACATCCCCGTCCCCGTCACGCAGGCCCGTCCTGCTGACGTCGTCCGGCCTGGGAGATCACCTCGTTCAACCGGTGCGAGGCGCATTGTTCCAGCAGCTGCTGCGCGAGTCGGGCGATCCTCTCGACGCCCAGCGACGTTTCCACGTGCACGCGTGGACCGGCCGCGAGCAGCTCAGCGTGCTCATGTCCAGACCCGACGCACGCACCGTCAGCCAGACGGTGATCGATGTTTATCCAACGGGCAGTCTTGTCCGCCACTGGCTGCTCACCGACGACCTGCGTCCCGAATCCACCGTCACCGTCCGTGAGCTTCCAGTTGCCCGCCGGGCGAGCGTTGCCGCATGACAAGCCTTCCCGTCCGATCTGCCGCAAGAACCGCGAGCAATGGCGAGCAGCCCCATGGTCAGGTGCGCGGATTGGAACGCTTCCTGCTCCGCGGCGCCGCCGCCTGGACACGCCTCACCTCGTGGGAGTTCTGGCCCTCGTGGTCGGTCTACCTGCCCCTTGTGCCGTGGCTCGCGTGGCTTTCATGGCGCCACGGCGGTGTGACAACTTGTACGGCCTGTAACCCGGGAATCCCCCTCAGTGGCCTCGTCGGTGAATCCAAGTCGCAGATCCTGTCGCTCCTGCCCGCCGCGGCAATCGTGGGAACCGAGCTTATTCCCCCCGCCACGGTCAGTGACCGCCTTGAATGCCTTCACGCACGAATGACCGCTCGCGGTTGGCAGTGGCCGATCATTCTCAAGCCCGATGTCGGGCAGCGAGGCACAGCGGTCAAGCTAATCCACTCCCTTGCAGAGGCGGACCGCTATCTCCGCACCCATCCGCTCGCGACGCTGGCCCAAGAGTACCACGAGGGGCCATATGAGGCCGGGGTCTTCTATGTCAGGGTGCCGGGCCAGCGCCGTGGCCAGATCTTCTCGATCACCGACAAGCAGTTCCCCATGGTGACCGGCGACGGGCGATCCACGCTCCGCACACTGATCTGGCGTCACCCTCGCTACCGATGCCAGGCCGACCTCTTCCTGCGTCGCCTGGGAGAGCGCGCCGAGCACATCCCTTCCGCCGGACAGTCAGTCCGGCTCGGACTGGCCGGCAACCATTGCCAAGGCACGATGTTTCTCGACGGCGCATCGATGATAACCCCCGAGCTGCTCGCAGCCTTTGATGCGATCGCGAGCCGCACACCCGGCTTCTACTTCGGACGCCTCGATGTCCGCTATCGCGATCCCGCAAGCTTCCGGCGCGGGGAGGATTTTCGGATTGTCGAGCTCAACGGCCTGCTCTCGGAGTCGACCAACATCTACGACCCCCGCACCGGTTATTGGCAGGCCCAGCGCACGCTGCGGCGGCAGTGGCAGCTCGCCTACCACATCGGTTCCGCCCACCGCCGCGCGGGGATTATGGTCCCAAGCCTGCGATCGGTGTGGAACGCGATCCGCCAGCACCTTGCGTCCAAGGCCTCCGACATGCTCGCGGACTGATCAGGCGGCCTGTTCATTCTCAACAAAGGGCCGTTCATCCCGCGGCGCTATCGCCCGCCGGACCCCGGAGAGCCTACGGCCTTCCTGATCGTGATGGCACGTCGACAATGTGATCAGTGAGAGGCGATCTTCTCAGCTTCCGACTCTTGCAGGAAATTCGCCTTCGTATAGCAAGCAATCGCCGCCGCGGCGCCATCCAGCCCGCTCTCCGCCGATCCAAACGGACCCACGATGGGGCCGTCAACCACGATGCGACCGATCGGTGCTCCGCTGCGATCCGAGTAGACGACTTCGATGCCGACCGCCCCGTCTCCCAGGCCATAGAACGGGGATCCCGCCAGGCTCGCGATCCCCGCCCCGACTCGGGCGGCGGCACTGCCGTCGTCGAACAGCACAAAGCGATACGCGATCATCAGGTCCGCGGCCTCGGCGTTCATCATCGCGTGCGGGGAGAGCGCCGTGGACAGCCGAGCCTCCAATCGCTGGGCAAGCCCCGGCCCAACGGGCACGGTCGCATCAAGCTGATCAACGCTCACCGCCAGATGGTGACCCGGCTCCGCAACGCGCTCAAGGACAAACGTTCGACTGCTCGTGCATCCGCTCGCAAACCCGAGCATCCCGGCGAGGCCGAGGGCGCCGGTCAACACGGCCACGCGGCGAGAGTTTCTCGTGAGATCCCATGCCATGCGCATTGACTCCGCCGGTCCGTCCGTTGGCCTGGATGCCTTCGATCAAGAACCGGTCGGTGTTGGATGCACGAGATGCGCAAGCGATGTCATCATCTTGAACAGGTGCTGCCACCAAAGCTCTACAAGCCGGCAGCATGCGATGCGCTGCCTCCCCGGCAATGCATGAAACTCCCGCCCAGCAATACCTGCGACATTTCCCGGCCACGGCACGCACTGGTACTCCAGCCGGGCCGGCTTCCGCGAACATGGGGCAGATCCCGCCCGCGGTTGCCTCTTCCAGTTCGCCCGCGAAGCCGATGGACGCCCGATCACCGCTTCGGCGGAACCGGCCTTCCCCCCGACGTCTGCACGCCCGAATCCTTCAGGACCTTCACCAGCGGGTTTGCCGGCCGCATCTGCTTGCGGGCGCGCTCCTCCTGCTCCCGCTTGACACGCTCCTCAAGCTGGGCTCGCTGTTCCCGGTAGCGAGCCTGGAGTTCCTCGGGCATCGGCGTGTAGTGCGCCTCCGCCGGGAAGATGAACCACGCCCGCATCTGATCGGCGACGGCCCGCTCGATGTTCTGCGCCTCGCGCTCGACAAAGAAATCGATGTGCACCTGCCGGGATCCTTCGGGCAGTGACGTATCCCGCTGAATCCCCGCCACCGGCTGGTACCTCTCCTGCGCGTTCTGAAGACCCGGACGCTCGAGCAGGGCCGCAAGCGCATCCTCCCGGCTCAGCGAATCGCTCGCCGGCCGCAGCATCTCGGGGTAAAAGGGGTTGCACACCTTGGAACGCATCGCTTTCACGCGCCCCGTCGCATCCTGCACCAGCTTCGCGCGGTCCTTCGCCGCCAGTGACGGGTACAGCTGATCAATCATCGGCGCCAGCAGCTCAACCACCATCTCCACGACGTCATCGGCGAACCGCACCTGGTCCGCCGTCGGCGCCGGCATGCCGACGGCGTTCTCCGCGACCCAGGCCATCGTGTCCACGGCAAGATCGAACTGCTCCTGAGGCGCGGCGATCTGCGGCCAGAGCCGTTCCTCCGCATAGACCCCAAACCCGCTCGCCAGCAGCCGCGAGCAATCCCGATCCAGTTCCGGAGCCTTGCCCACGGTCCGGTCCAGGGCGGCATTGATCGCCCGCGCGCGTTCGGGGGCCATCCCCTGCTGCGCCTTGACCACATCCTTGAGCAGCTGCGCATCCCTCGGGCTCCCCGGGCATCGCTCCGCGGCGCACACAAGAATGCACAGGACATACAGCGTGTTCTTCGCGTTCATCGGGCCGTCTCCTCCTCAGCGCGGGTCAGCAGAACTTCGGGAAGGCTCCCGGCCGGCGCCGAGGCGCCGGGGAGCACGGTGCTGAACATGAGCTGCGTCATCGCCGCCGACTGGTCCGCATACGGGTACTGGGCGCCGGGCGCTAGTTCCCCCTTCTCCCACGAGCGGCGAAGCGTCCCCGCGAGCGTGCGTGCCCACGACGCCCGCGTATCCGACCGGGAGCCGAGTTCGTCCAGCGCCATCACCGCCATCCCGACGCGGAACTGCAGCACCAGCCGCGCCGCGTGGTCCGCCAGGTCCGCGCTCCCGCACTCCCGGTACGCATCCCGCAGCGGGCCGCCGGCGACCATCGCCGCCCAGTCCGGATCGATCGCGTCCATCCCCACCTGCGCCAGCGCTTCCACGTTGTACACGTAATACCGCGAAGGCACGCCCTCGCCGTCCAGCATCCGGCGATACTCCGCCAGCCACGCCACCAGCGATTCCATGTTCTGCCCATACGACGCGGCGAACAGGTTGTACTTCAGCCTCGCCCGCCGCACATGCGGGCTCCCCGACCGGATCTCCTCCATGGTGAACGCCTGCAGCCGCGCCCCAACCTTGTGGTGGTCGATCGCCAGGTACAGCCCGTCGAGCCGCGCCAGCGCATCCTGCAGTTCCAGTCGCGAGGCCAGGTCCAAATCCGCGTCCCCCTGCCCGCCCCCCACGTCGTACGCCGCCTCGAACAGCGCGGACTCCTCGCAGCTCACCCGCGCCCGCGCCGGCAGCCAACCCGACTCACTTCTCCGCAGATCAACCTCGATCTCCCGCCCACCCTGCAGGTGCTCCACCTCCACCGTCGGCACGAACACCTCCGTCGCCACCCTCCCATCGGGATAATCCCGGCGGATCTGGTACGGGATCGGGGATTCATGCACCAGCCGGGTGGGACGCTGGTGAATCCAGAGCCGGGAAAGTCCATCTTCCGCTGGAGAAAGCTCTACGCACCGCACCGGACGTCCGTCGGCAAGGGCGACGCTCCACGCCCCCACCGGAGCGCCCCGCGGGGCGTCATCGCGCGCCGCCCCCGGCATGAAATTCGGCTCGCGAAGCTTCAGGCGCAGCGTGTCGAAGATGGCATACGTGAAATCGGGGTTGTTGAAGACCGCGTCGCGCTGCCCGGCGTACTCCTCGGCGAGAGTCCGCGCCCCGCCGTGGTCCAGCACCTGCAGACGCTGCGGGCTCCAGCGGATGATCAGCCGCTCGGGGTGCAGCGGGAACCCCAGGCTGTGGTTCACCAGGTACGGCTCGTAGTACCGCACGTTCACATCGCCCACGCCCGGCGCGATGTCCCCCCGCGTCCAGATCATCACCGGGTAGTCCTCACCCCCGGCCGCGGACCACGACATCGTCGCCGAGAAGCGCACGGGGCGGTTCGCATCACTCAGGCCCTGCCGTCCGTCGTCCGCGGGTCCCTCGTGCCACCAGTTGACCTCGCCGCCCTCGCGAAACTCGTTGACCGGCAGCATCCACCACTGCCACACCGGCGCGTCCATCGCGTCTTCCAGCAGCAGCACGCTCCCCAGGAACGTGTCGATGTTCTCTTTCATCCCCAGCAGCCGCGAGCGGTCCACGCCCTCAAACTCCCCCTGAAGCTTGTGACGAATCCCCTGGGCTTTTTGCTCGACGTATCCGTCCACCAACTTCTCTTCCGGCGTGGGATCCGGCGCTCTCACCTGTCCCGCCGCGGGCCCCGCGCCAGCCAGCGCCAGCAGCGCCGCCATCGATCCCGCCCGCATCACCGTCGCCGCGCCTCGCATCCTGCTGTTCATGAACTCCTCCTGAAGAATGGCGGTCATGGGCTCGCGCCCGTGACCGCCGTTGATGGGTATCGAACCTCAATCGCTCTCTCACAAGCGATCGATCAGTTCACGCGAAGCGTCGCCTGGGACGAAGCGCTGAAGCTGGCCGAGCCAGGAGCCCCGACCGTCTCACCGCCCGTCGCGGAGACCGAGCCCGCGTGGGTGATGGTGTAGCCGCTCGCCGTGCAATCGTTGTTGTACGTGCGGCCCGCCGCGACCGAGTACGACGCCGAGCCCGACTTGCTGCCCGTGCCCGTGGTGCTCCACGAGCCGCTCGCCGAGTACTGGCCCTTCACCGAAGCCTGGTTGTCGGTGACCGAGCCCGCCGCGTTGCCGCTGATGTCAACCTTGCTCGTCGCCGAGTTGTACGCCGCGTCGAGCGAGATCGAGTGCATCGTCATGTCCGCCGAGGCATTGCCCAGCGAAGCGCACGACGCGCTCCCGCTCGCCCCGGCCGACGCCACACAGCTGGCGTTCGCGCCGCAGGTCACCGAGACGGCCTCCGAACCGCCGCCGCTTGCCGCAAGGTGCACCGGACGGGCGCACACCGGCCCCGTACCCACCCAGCGGTTCGTGCGGCTGTAGTTCCAGCTGATCGAGCAGCTCGCCGAACCCGACCACGTGTAGCCGAAGATCGACCAGCCGTTGCCCGCATCACCTTGCACGCTCGCCGTGCCGCTTCCCGCCGCCGGGTCCGCCGAGGTCGAGTGCGTCGCCGTCACATGACCCACCACCCAGCCAAACCCGTTGACGATGTTGTACGACCCCGTGCTGCTGCCCACCGGGTTCTTCGAGCTGTTGTTCACCTTATCCTGCCAGCTGCCCGGACCGCAGCAGATGTTCCGGCAGTCACGCGACTGGCCCTTGGGGCAGTCCTTGCACTTCTTCTGCGCCACCTGCACCCGCTTCTCCGCCGCCGACATGTCCGCCGTCGCCGTGAAGTCAAAGTACGCCACGCGCGTGTCCACCATCTCCCTGTACTGGTTGGTCAGCGCCGCACTGCCCGCCATCGAGTCCCCGTGGCTCGCCCCGTCGACCGCGATCGCCAGGTCGTTGCTGTCCACGAAGCCGTTGCCGTCCAGGTCACCGCTGAAGGGAGACGAGTTGGTCACCGTCGTGCCCATCGCCCCCTGCACCAGCGCCACGTCGTCGGCGTTGACCACAAAGTCCATGTCCGCGTCACCGCCGGGCCGCACGCCCGAGGTCGACGTGAACGACATCTGCATCCCCGTGCCGCCGAACTGCGTGTGGCCGATCACCGCGGCCCCCTCGGCCGTCACGGTGTACGTCACCACGTCGATCGTCGTGCCGACCGTGATCACGTCGATCACGCACTCTTCCACCGCCACGGCCATCAGCGGCGCCGCGCCGCCCGTCAGCAGCGCCGCCCCCGAGTAGACGTACAGCTTCTTGCCCTGCACCGCCCCGACGGCGACGTCGTTCACGCCGTCTCCGTTCATGTCACCGATGGCCTTGATGAACGAGCCGAAGCCGTCGTTGAGAACCCCGCTCGACAGCGTCGCCGCCGCCGCGCCCGAGCCCAGCGCACGCACCTTCACCTGCCCCGCCGTGCCCGTGGTCACCGCGGGATCGAACGCGCCGTACGCGATCATCGGCGTGGTTCCGCCGAGCTTGCCCAGGCCCGCGACCGTGAAGCCGCTCTGGGAGTTGCCCGCGCCCGTCATCGAGCCCAGGCTCCCCCCGTTCGTGCCTGAATAGAAGTACATCACGCCCGAGCCGCCCGCGCCCAGCGGCGCGCCCACGGCAAGGTCGTCGAATCCGTCACCGTTCAGGTCCCCCGCGCTGCCCGAGGAAAACCCGAAGAGGTCGTTGGGCGTCCCGCTCGACAGCGTGTACCCCCCGCCCCCGCCAAACCACACCGAGACGCTCCCCATCGCGGGGGACAGCGGGTTGTACGCGGGCGAACGCACGATCACGTCGGGCTTGCCGCTCCCGTCCCCGTTGAAGTCGTACACGGCGACCGTGGTCGTGGCGCCGCCGCCACCACCCCCACCGCCGCCTCCACCACCGCCGCCGGTGCTGCCGTCATCCCCGACGGTGGAGCCGCCGCCCGGGGGCACATACGCCCCCGCACTCCCCGCCGTGAGCAACAACGCCGCCGATCCCGCCAGAATGCCGGCGCGCCCGCAGGCCCTGAGGAGCCTGCCACAGGAACGTACTGATAACGCCATGTCCGCCCTTTCTCAAGAGAAGGAACAACTACCGCGGCAACACGCCGCGTCGGAAATCAGTTGTGATGTGGGACAGGGAGCGAAACACGTCGGGCAAGAACCGCCCGAATCTCTCGACGCGATTGAATCTGAAAACGATACTCGCAGTACGGAGAACTCGAAGTCAAACCTGTTATCGGCACGGGTACTCGCGTTCCCATGACAAAAATATGATGACCATCTTCCGATTCAACATGCGCCCCGCCACTCCCGCGCGCACGTGCTACGCCGCAACATGCTGCGCCCATCGTGCTTAGACGAGCCACGTCCTTCCCCCTCGCCCCGCGCGAAAAACCTCTCCCCGCTTCACGCGACGCCGCGCGAGAACATCTTCTGCACAACTGCATGTACGCACCAACACTCCATGCCCCTGTGGTGCGCACGAGGGTTTTGCATGATTCACGCTCCATCCTTCCAACCTTTCGCTCGACTTCGACGTTCATGCACACTTCCCGCCCAGGAAGCAACAGCACCCACCCCTGTGGTGCGCACGAGGGATTTCCCGAATGCAATATGCACACCACCAGCGCTCACACCATGATGTCCATGTCATCATGGTCGAGCGACCACGCACGTCGCCGCTCGCCCCGCACCCTCCCGGCCATAGAGGGTGCCGCTCACCCCAGCTCCCGAACCCTACTCTCTTTGCGGATCAATGACTCCCCCAGAGGCGTGAGCCATCCACGTCCATCCACGTACTGCCGCCCCATAAGACACTCATGACCAACCCACGCCTCCAGGACATCGCCGACGCGATCCAGCTCGGCACGGTCGAAGCCACCGCATACCTGGATCGCCGCGCGGGAACGGTCATCGTCCTCACCGAAGAAGACCTCGCCCACGCCCGCGACGCCCAGGCGGCCCATGAAGCCCCCGAGTGGCACCGGCCCGTCATCGAACTCGCCCGTGAGGTTGACACCGACGCCTCGGGCCGATTTCTCCCGCTCCCTCGCCAGTTCCAGGCCAACGAGCGCGGCATGATGCTCGACTTCGCCCACGATCGTGCCGACCCGGTCGCCCGCGAGTCCCTCCTCACCGCGCTCACCGGATCCACCGGCGCCTACGGACGATTCAAGGATGCCGTGCAGCGCCTCGGCATGGTCGAGCACTGGTACGCCCACCAGCGGGCCTGCTATCTCAGCCTCGCACGCCACTGGTGCGAGCAGAACAGCGTCCAGTGGCTGGGCGACGATGAGTCGTCCCCGGACGGGGCGAACGGCACGGGAATCCCCCTTGCCGAATGAAAAACGGGCGGCCTCCCTGGCCGCCCGTCGTTGCGTTCATCCTCAGTGCTTCATCGACACCGAGCACTCAACCCTTACCGGTACCCGCTGGGCCCCGAGTGCATGGTCCCCGGCGCTTCGCACCCCGCCCCCGGCCGACCGCACCCCGCGCACCCGCCCAGGCCCGACATCAACCCCGTCGCCCCCTGCATGTCGGCAAAGAAGAACTTGGGCGCCGGCGCCGGATGATTCCCGACCTGCGCCATGGTCATGGATTCAAAGATTCGGCCGTTGACCATCGTGTAGCGGATCGTCTCGATGTTCTTCAGGTCGTCCAGCGGGTTCTTGTCGACCACGATCAGGTCGGCAAGCTTGCCCGCCTCGATCGACCCGATGTCCTTGTCCATTCCCAAGTACCTCGCTCCGCCCAGCGTCCCCGCACGGATCGCCTGCATCGGCGTCAGCCCGCCCTGGCCGAGCATCCACAATTCCCAGTGCGCGCCCAGGCCCGCGAGCTGCCCGTGCGCCCCCAACTGCACGTTGACCCCCGCATCAACCAGCGCCTTGCAGATCCCCGAGCTGCGCAGGTGGTTGTACTCCTCATCGGGCGCCGTCGTGCGACGCCGCGAACGCGGGTCGATGATGAACCGGGGCACGAAGTTCAGCAGATGCTGGTTCGCCCACACGTTCGTGCGGTCGTACCAGTAGTTCTCACCCCCGATGCCACCGTACCCGACGACCAACGTCGGCGTGTACCCCGTCTTGCTCCCACCCCAGAACTGCTGCACGTCCTGGTACACCTTCTCCACGGGCAGGGAGTGCTCCACCCCCGTGTGCCCGTCGGCGACCATCGTCATGTTGTGCTCAAACAGCGAGCCGCCCTCGGGCACCACCATCATCCCCAGCTCCTTCGCCGCCGCGATCACCTGCTGGCGCTGCTCGCGCCGGGGCTGGTTGTAGCTCTTGACGCTGAACGCCCCCACCGCCTTCATCCGCTGCAGGTGGAACTTCGCGTCCTCCAGGCTGTCGATCTCCGCCTTGAACGACCCCGCGGCCCCGTACAGGATCGTCCCCGTCGAGAACGTGCGCGGCTGGACCACCAGCCCGGCCTTCTGCATCTCGCTCGCCGCGAACACCGTCCCCGTGTCGTTCGAGGGATCGTGGATCGTCGTCACCCCGAACGCCAGGTCCGCGTACCGGCCCCAGTTGCGCTGCGGGATGATCCCGTTGACCCCTTGCGCCCCGTGCGCGTGCACGTCCACGATCCCCGGCATGATCGTCTTGCCCGTGCAATCGATCGTCGTCGCCCCCGCAGGGATCGCCGTCTGCCCCTTGGCGCCCACCGCGGTGATGCGGTTGCGCTCGATCACCACCACCCCGTTGGGCACCACCTCGTCACCCTTCATCGTGACGATCGTCCCCCCCACCAGCGCGATCGCCCCGCTGGGCACATCCGCGTCGGCCTTGAACCCGATGTTCACGCCCGTCTCGGGCGCCTCGGGCAGCTTCTCGGGCGCCCCGGCAACGAACGAGAATGAGTCCGACACCTTGCGGGAGAAGAGCTCCGGTCCCAGCGACCAGTGCAGCGTGGAAGAATCACCCGACCAGTGCAGGCCCGAACCCGAATGCCGCGTGACCTTGGCGATCGGCTGGGCCGTCGCCTTGGGCCCGATGGCCACCTCCCGGCCCGTCGGCACGAACGGCGTGATGTACGCGTTGAACCGCTCCGCGTACGACACCCACCTGCCGTCGGGAGAGATGGCAAACTCCGTCGCGTTGTCGCTGGTGAAGTGCGAACGCTCCTCGCGCCCGTCGAGTCCGATGCTGAAGAAGGAGTGCTTATCCCCATCCTTCTGGTATTCGGTGGTTGTAAGGAAGACGCGGTCGCTGCCCGCCCCGAACTGCGGGTTCGAACCCTTCTGCGTCACCCGGAACGGCTTCCCGCCCCCGATCCCTACTACATATACACCCGGCTCCCGCGACCAGATCGGGGTCGTCAGGTATCCACCCGACATTTTCCCGTACACGATCTTCGATCCGTCGGGCGTGAACACGGGGTCGGTGTAGTGCCCCGGCTCGCTGGTGATCGCCTTGCCTTCACCCCCCGAAGCCGAGACAACCTTGATCGACCCCAGCTTCTCATCGTTCCACGTCGTGTACACGATCGACGCACCGTCGCGCGACCAGCTCGGGCACTGCTCGAACTCGTCGTTCTGCGCCGTGAGCCGGCGGGGCGTGCCCTCGGGCAGACCTCGCACGTAGAGATGGCCCAGCGCCTGGTAGACCACCGCATCTCCCTTGGGAGAGACCGTCACCCACCGCAGCATCTTCACGTCGAACTTCTCGGGCGCAACGTCCACCGGGAAGCGCACCGCCTCGGCCACCTGACGCGTCCCCTTCACGTGGAACGGGATGTCCTTCACAGCCTTGGTCTTCATGTCGATCGCGTGGATGCCCCCCTTGGCGTAGAACACCACCGACGAGCTGTCGGGCGTCCACGCGAACGTGGGGTACACACCGTGGATCGCCCACGTCTCCTGCATGTCGCGCTCGAGTTGGTCGTAGACCTTCTCGATCTTCCCCGACTCCACATCACGCACGAACAGGCACGTCGCAAACCGCTCACGCCGCACGAAGGCGAGCTTCTTGCCGTCGGGGGATGGCGTCGGCCTGCACGCGCCGCCGGGGCCGGCGACGAACGTCTCGGTCTCACCCGTCTGCCGATCCAGCCGGTTGATCGCATAGATCCCCGCGTTGGAATCCTTGTCGTACTCGAACGACGCCCCCGGCGTCGCGTCGAAGCTGTAGTAGAGGTACCGGCCGTCGGGAGAAAACACCGGCTCACCGACGTCCTTCTCGTCGGTCTGCTTGGTCGTCATCTGCAAACCGTCCGCCCAGCCACCCTCCACGCCGGTGCGGTGGTAAAGCCACATCTCTCCCGATCCCAGTGATCGCCGGCTCGTGAAGTGCTTGTGGCCCACGATGAACTGCCCGTCGGGCGTCCACGCGGGGCTGTTGATGAGACGGAAACTCTCTTTGGTGATCTGCCGCGGCTTGGAGCCGTCGCGCTGCATCACCCACAGGTTGTCCCCGCCCGCGCGGTCGCTGGTGAAGGCGATCTCCTTCCCGTCGGGGCTGTACCGCGGTTGCATGTCCCACGCCAGGCCGCTCGTCAGCGCCCGCGCTTCCCCGCCGGTGATGGGCATCGCGTACAGGTCCCCCAGCAGTTCGAAGGCGATCTCCTTGCCATCGGGGCTCACGTCCAGGTTCATCCACGTGCCGCTGGTGGTATCGATCGCCACGTCATGAAACGCCGGACCGCTCGCGCCGTACGGATTGCTCACGTCCCACTTGGGGGTCTCTGGCTTCCCCGCGGGCTTGGCGACCTCCGCCGCGGGAGGCGTCGCCGCCGCCGGTGACGCCGGCTGCGCCCCCACCCACGTTGCCGCCACGCCCGATGAACACAACGCCGCCGCGGCGCACAGACGGGAGATCGACCTGCATGTCATGATTCGAGTCCTTGGGCCTCGCCGCGAGGGTGGGTACACCACGGCCCATCCGGGCGAGGGGAGTGATTATTCACATCCCGGGTCACCGGCGGCGTCCGGGCCCGCGATCCCCCCGCGCGCTCAACCCCAATCAACCCCGCTCAACCTCGCCCACCCTCCCGTCGGAAGAACATCGCGTACACCACCGCCGCTATCCCGATCCACGCGACGCCGATCCACGCCGCCTGCCGCGTCTGCGCATCGAAGTACGACCCCGTCAGCAGGGCAAGCTCTCCGACTACGAAGCACAGCGGCACCAGCGGATATCCCGGCACGCGGAACCCCGGCGCCCGCGCCACCGTTCCATCCGCGACCCCGCGGCCCTCCCGTCCCCGCAGCACGAACAACGCCGCCGCCGTCAGCGCGAAGAACACGCCGTCAATGAACACCGCCCCGGTCAGCAGGCGATCAATCCCCGATCTGCCCGCCGCGGCGAGCAGCACGATCGCCATCACCCCGATCAACAGGATCGCCCCCACCGGCGTTCCCCATCGCGGGCTCAACCGCGCAAAGACGCGGAAGAACCGCCCATCGCGCGCCATCCCGTAAACCAAACGAGGCCCGGACAAAAGCTGCGCGTTGAGCACCCCGAACGCCGACAGCGCCACCGCCGCGCCGATCGCGCGGCGTCCATACGACGGCCACACCACCCCCACCGCATCGGCCGCCAGCGCCTTGCTCTTCGCCACTCCGTCCGCGCCCAGCAGCGTCAGGTACGCCCAGTTGGCGAGCAGGTACACCGCGATCACCACCAGCACGCCCGCGACGATCGACCGCGGCAGCGTCTTGACCGGGTCCTTCACCTCTCCGGAGATCCACAGCGCGTGCTGCCACCCCCCGAACGCGAAGAACGCCGGGATCAGCGCCGCCATCACGGCTTTCACCGGCCCCAGCGCCGCCCCGCCCTCACCCGCGGGTCCCGTGATCGTCTGTTCCACGTGCGCCGGCGCGGCGAGCAGCGCCAGCAGCGTCACCGCCAGCAGCGTGATCACCTTCGCAAACACGGTGACGTTCTGGATCGCCGACCCGGCCTTCACGCCGACCAGGTTCGCCCCCATCACGCCCATCACCAGCACCGACGCGATGCCGACCAGGTTCCAACCTTTCGGGGCCTCGGCGCCCATTGCCGCGGCGATGTTCTCCACGCAGATCACCGCGATGATGCCCGTCGCCCCCGCCTGGATCGCCGTCGCGTTGCAAAACACGAACATGAACGCCGGCAGCGGCCCGTAGCTGTCCCGCAGGATCTCGTACTGCGCCCCCGCCGCGTGGTACCTCGCCCCCAGCTCCGCGAAGACCAGCGCCCCGCACAGGGCGATCACCCCCGCCACCGACCACGCGACCAGCGCCAGTGTCCCGTCACCGGTGATCCGCACCACGTTGCCGGGTGAGAAGAAGATCCCCACCCCGATGATGGCGCCGATCACCACGCACGCCGAGTCCACAACGCCGAGCACGCGCTTGGGGGACGACATCTCCGAGGGCGCCATGGGTTCATCCATGCCGCACACCATACCGCAAACGCCGCCCGCGCGGCCACGCACGCCCCGATGGGCCGCGCCGCGGCATGTTCTCCAGCAATCGGCATTCCGATCAATGTGCTTCAGGCCCGGGTATGTCCATCTCGGCCGTGATGGACCACCCCCAATGCCCCTTCATGGGCGTCCGCGCCCCATGGAGAGGCCGCGCCCGCGCCGATCAGGCCCCATCACATCGCCGGTACAACCAGCTCCGAAGGCCCAAGCGTCTGGATCGTGAGCGTCCCCAGCCGCCGGCGGGTGAGATACTCGTTGACCTGGTCGAGCGTGACGCGGTCGATCTTCTGGGCGATCTCGGTCAGCGTCCGCGGCCGCCCGTAAACGTGCATGTCGGCCGCCAGGGCGCTGGCGCGGGCCGCGGTGGACTCTCCGCTGAAGACCAGGCGGCTCTTCATGCCGGCGACGGCCCGCTGGAACTCATCGGGGGTGATGCGATCGGCCGGTGAGGGGGAGTTAATCCGGGCAAGCTCGGCGAGCAGGACGTTCAATGACTCCTGGGCGCGCTCGGGTGTTGTCCCCACGTACCCGGTGACGGACCCAAAGTCCCGGTCACCCCGGTAGCCGGCGCTGACGGAGTAGCACAGGCCGCGTTTTTCGCGGACCTCGGTGAATAGGCGACCCGACATCCCCCCCGAGAGGACGTTGATGACGATCTTCTCAAGGATGGAATCGTCCGCCAGCTCGGTCGGCGCGTCGTGGCAGACGATGATCTGCACCTGGTTGGTCTGGTCGGTCTCGTGCTCGTACCCCCGCGCGGGGGCGGCCCCCATCCCCGGCAGCGCGGTCGCGCCCGACCACCCCAAAAGAAATTTTTGCCAGGCCCCGAAGACGGCGTCGGCGTCGATCGCGCCGGCCATCGCGAGGATCGAACCCCCCGGTCGGGCGGTCATCCGCCAATCATCCGCAAGATTTTTTTGCGTGAGCGCGGCGAGCCCCTCGGGCGTGCCCAGCCCCGACCGGTTGACGGGGGAGGGAAGGTGCCGCGCGCGGGCCGAGAGCATCGCGCGCTCCTGTGGATCATCCTTGAGCGACGCGATCGACTGCAGCGCCAGGTCGCGCGCCGGCTCGAGGTCGTCCTCGTCCATCGCGGGCCTGAGCACCATGTCGGCCAGCAGCGGGATCGCCTCGGTCATGCGCGCGCCCAGCATCGTCGCGCCCACGCGCATGTAGTACGTGCCGACATCCACGGAACGCCCTATTCCTAGGCGATCTACGGCATCTGCCTGCTCCCGGCTGTCGCGCGTTCCCGCGCCGCGCATGAGCAGTTCCTCCCACATCGCCGAGCGCCCCAGGCGCTGCTCGGGGTCCATCGCGGCGCCCCCCGGGACCATCCAGCACAGCGCGGCGCTGCGCACCCCTTCGATGTGCTCGATCACCATCGTCAGTCCGCAGTCGAGGGTTCGTGTGGTCATGCCGGGCATCGTGTGTCTCCGCGGTCGTGGGTCGTTCATCTCTAGTGTGCGCGCGCCGCGCGCCCGGGTCAACGACGCCGTTCACACCCTGTCGGTTGACGCGCGATGCCGCCTCTTGCGTGCAAAGCGCGCGGACACTGTGTATGCTCTTGCCATGATCGATCACAAACCGGTCACGCTCATGGGTGCGTCGACGCAAAATGTGCGCGGTGCACTCAAGTCCCGTGAGAGGTTACACCGATAATCATTCCCGCCCGGATGCCATGCACGTTGGAGTGCACGGCGCGACCCGGGCATGTCTCGTTACGAGGAGTTCCCGTAATGGCTAAGAAAGCGTCCAAGAAGGCCTCGAAGAAGTCTTCCAAGAAGGCCGGCAAGAAGAAGGCCCGCAAGTAAAGCGGGTGGGTGAGCCACGTGCTCCCCAGGCCTCGCGCCCGTCACAATCACGACGGGCACGATTCCACCTCCACAATCTGGATGGTCGCGGGGCCGGCGGGCCCCGCGATCGTTTTTGACCCGCCCCCCACTCCACATCGGCGCCCGCGGCGCTTGCTCCACGCCCCCCGCACGCCACAATCATCACCGATGACGGCCCCCACACGCCATCTCGGACCCTTCTCCTGGCCACCCGATCCCCCCGCCCGCACCCTCCGCGAGCATTACGCCGGCGTCCTCATCATCGCCGACGACCGCCCACTCAGGCGCTCCTACGTCCTGGACCCCGCCACAGGGTGCCCCGTCATCCCCCTCGCCGCCGACGGACCCGACGCCCTGACCGATGAAGAGACCGAGTCGCTCGTCTTCCTCATCCCCGATGAGGCCGATGGCTCCCTCCAGCTCCTCTGCTCCGTCGCCGACCTCGATCCACGCACCCACGAGGCCGCCGATCGCCATCTCATCTACCACGGACCCAGCCACGAACGCCGCTGGGCCCTCCTCCGCGTCGAATCCGCCAAGATCGGTCCCCGAATCTTCGACCCCCAGCTCTTCATCGCTCCCAACCCCCTTCGCAGCGCCGAACCCGCCCTTTGCAAGTGGGCCAACGCCCGCAAGGATGCCCTCCGGACCCTTGCCACCGCTCGCATCGGCGCCGGCGCGGATCTGTCACTTATGGTGGGTATCGACCCGCTCGGTATCGATGTGCGTACCAGGTTCGGACCCGCACGCATCGAATTCGACGAGCCCGCGATGGACCGCGCCGCCGCCGAGGCCCGCATGCAAGCCCTCCTGAACGAACCCGGCGCCGCGCACACAACCGGGACGCCATCCCCGTGACCCCACCCCGATTGCGGGAAGCACATGCCCATATAGCGTCCCACGGACGGACGCTTTCCATGCCATCACTGGCCGCCTGCCGCGGCGCTGCCGACCTTCTTGGCGTCGTCAAGGATGCCCTGGGCTCCTCCACCGCGGGCGCGGGTGAGCACCGCGGAGAGGTGCAGTGGCTCCTGCTCGTCGGCGCCCGCATCGAGGCATGGACCAGCCCCGGCGAGGGCCCCAGCGGGTGGCCGACGCTCCGCGAGCTGGATGAAGTGACCGGCTCGGTCCCCTGCGCGGCGATGTCCTTCGACCACCACATGGTGATGGCCAACTCCGCCGCCCTCGCCGCCGCGAACATCACCGCGGCGAGCATCGACCCGCCCGGGGGCATCATCGCGCGAGACTCCATCGGTCATCCAAGCGGCCTGCTGCTTGAGACCGCCGCGTGGAACCTCTGGGCCTGCGCCCCCGAGCCCACTCCCCTTCAGCGCCGCGCCCACGTCGAAGCCGCCCTCGCCGATCTCCATCGACACGGCTTCGCCCAAGTCCACGACATGCTCTCCCAGCCCTGGCTCGGCCAGGTCCTCGCCGAACTCTCCGACGCCGGACGCCTCCCTCTCTCCGTCTGGCTCAACGCCGCGATGGACGAGATCCATCACGCCCACCAGCAGTCGGCCGAGTTCAATCGCCCCGACGTCCGCCTCACCGGCGGCAAGATCTTCGTCGATGGCACCCTCAACAGCCGCACCGCGTGGATGCTTGCCCCCTACCGCGAACCGCAGCCCGGCATGCCCACCGGCAAGATCGTGACCTCTCCCGCGCAGATCGAGGGCGCGATCCGGGCGTGTGATGCGATTGGCATCGGACTTGCTGCGCACGCGATCGGCGATGCCGCCGTCCGCGCCGTCCTCGATGCCTCCCAGCGCGTGCATGGACCGCATCACGCCGCATCGACTTCGCCTTTTCGTCCCGCCCGCGCCCGCTCACTCCACGATGTCCCCGCCCTGCGCATCGAGCACGCCGAGATCATCGACGCCGCCGACATCCCCCGCTTCGCACAGCTCGGCGTCGTCGCCTCCATCCAGCCCTGCCACCTGCTGACCGACATCGAAGCCCTGCACCGCTATCTCCCCCACCGCCTCGATCGCGTCCTCCCCCTCCGCTCGCTCATCGACGCGGGGTGCAGGCCCGGCGAACTCCTGTGGTTCGGCTCCGACACCCCCATCGTCCGCCCCGACCCCCAGGACAGCATCCAGGCCGCGGTCTACCGTCGACGCGAGGGCATGGCACGCGCGGACGCCATCGCGATCAGCGAGGCGATCACGCAGGAGCAGGCGTGGGCGGCGTTCGAGGCGCCCGGGCGCGGCACAGTCCCCCGCTGAATGCCCTGATGCCGCGACATCACGGCGGCACTCAATCCAGATGCAGGTCTTTGACGAAGTCCGCGTCCGGCGTTACGCGCTCGATCGGCAGGCCCAACTGCGCAGCGGTGATGCGCCGTACTTCCTCGAGCACACGCTGGTGCGCGATCAACCGTTCACCAGGTGATTCCCCATTCGGCGAACCGGGAATGACCGCACCGTCGGCGATCGCGTGGACGACGTCACCCACGGTTTCGATCTCATCAGGGAGATGCCGCCGTAGCAGGGCGTCAAGCCCAGCGCCTACACCCATCAGACTGGCGAGCAGCAGCAAGAAGCTCCACGCCGCCGCGAGGCCCCCGCTCGTCCCCGCGATAACCGCAATACCCATGAGAAAGGCAAAGCACGCCAGACCAGCAACCCACAGCATTCCCACGTCAGTGCCCCCGCTCAGCACCAGCCGTGGCAACCGCCGATCGTGCCGTCGGAGCGCATTCCAACTCGCTCGAAACCGGTTCCCGAACATCTCTTGAACGGTTGTCGACGGTCGCACGACCGATCGGGGCACGCCGCCGTGAGCGACCGCGAGCCGGCGGAACTCGTAGAAGGCGTGCGCGGTGGGGCACGTGCCGCTCGTCCGAGGTCGCTTGGAGATGATCAGCGCCGCCAGATCGGCGACCGTCCGCACGTGCTGCGATTCATGATCCTTGAGACGCACGCCGAAGCGTCCCTCGATCTCCATGATCAGTTCCACGCCGTCGAGTCCCATGCCCACATGATACAGACCGCGGGTGACATCGGCGATCATCAGTCCCGTTCGCTCGCCATCAACGGCGTCACCGCCACCGAGTACATCCGGTAATTGTGTTGGAGACGCTCATGCCGTCGGGCTCACCGCCGATCTCCGGCGCCATCCAGATCGTCAGCGCCCCGCTTTGAAGAACGTCCGCAGCGATTCCAGCAGGTCATCTCGCCCGTTCACCTTGCTGGTCACCACCTTGGGGCCCATCTCGTCGGCGCGGCCGTCAGGGAAGGCCTCGTGCAGCACGTTGATGAACGAGCCGCTCCCGTAGCTGCTCGCCACCTGGCAGTAGCCGAACATATTGCACCTCGGCAGCAGCTGCTCGTCGACGATCTTCACGCACAGCCGGTTGTCGGCGTCGGATGAATTGTCACCATCAGAGAAGTGGAACAGGTAGATGTTCCAGTCCGTCGGGTCGTACTGGCGCTGCAGAAGCTCAAGGCACGCCTGGTACGCGCTGCTGATCCGCGTCCCGCCGTCCTCTCGCACCGAGAAGAACGTCTTCTTATCCACCTCCGCGGCCTTTACGTCGTGCACCAGGTAGCGGCTCTCGATCCCTTCGTAGTTGCGGCGCAGCCACGTGTCGATCCAGAAGGCCTCGAGCCGCACCAGCTCCTTCTGCTCATCCCCCATCGAGCCCGAGACGTCCATCATGTAGACGATCACCGCGTTGCTCTGGGGCTTCTTGACCTCGTTCCATGAGCGGAAGCGCAGGTCGTTCTTGATCGGGATGATGACGGGGTTCTCGGGGTCATACGCCCCCATCGAGACCTGCCGCTTGAGCGCCTCACGGTACGTGCGCTTGAAATGTCGCAGCGCCGCCGGACCGACGGGCCGGATCCCCGTGAACTTGTCCCGGATCGTCGTCAGCTTGTGCTGGCCCCGGGGCTGGATGCGCGGGAGCTTCAGTTCGTCGGCGAGGATGTCCGCCAGCTCGTCGAGCGTGACATCCACCTCCAGCGCGTGCTGGCCCTCGGCCTCTCCGCCCTGGCCCTTGTCCTTGCCCTTTCCCTGGCCGACGCTCTGGCCTTCTTCGCCCTCCCCCATCCCCACGCCGCCGGAATTGTCCCCGTAGCGAAACGTCGGGATGTCGATGTCGTGGATCGGCACCGAGACCACCCGCCGTCCCTCGCGCGCCAGGATGTCCCCGCGCGAGATGAATCGCCGCAGGTCCTTGCGGATCTTCCCGCGAACGATCTGCCGGAAACGCTGGTGGTCCTGTTCGATCTTGTTGACCATGGTGCCCGCTTCGTCCGTGAGGTCGGGTCGGTCCATCCCGCGGGCTTGCCCCGTGGCCTGCCGGAGGGACAGGTACGTCAACGCCCGGTCGCGAAGCCTTCCGCGGCCGTGGGGTGGTCACTCTCCCTGCAAGACCGGCCCGTCCTCAAAGAGGCGCGGGCCGGCTCTCCTGAAAGTCCAGTCCCCATCATCTATACGGCTTCGACGGTCCGGAGATTCGGCTTGATGCCCGCAGGAAAGAACCCCTCCGCAAGACCACCGCGCCGCCGTGCAGGTAAGTCACTTCATGGACGGTACTTCCGATAATCCTAGCGTCACCACCCCCCCAACGCCCACGCTAGCCCCGGACCACACCCGGCGGCCCCTGCGGCCCCCCCTCACCCCGGGAATGCACCGCAATCCGCCGTCCCACCCACCATCCGCACGCGCTCCCCACCACCGCCGCCCAGGCCAGCTCAATCCCACGGTTGAGAATGTCCGCCGCGAGCCCAGCGGCGAGCATCGCCTCCCGCCCCGCGGCGCCGGCCCCCGCCCCGTCACTCCCGGGCGGCAGCACCGAGGCCAGCAGCGCCACCGACCACTCGCGCACCCCCAGCGCCGACCCTACCACCGGCAGCGCGGCGACCATCTGGCTCACCGCCGACAACGCGCACGCCTGTACCGGCGTAATCGGAGAACCCACGATCGCAAACGCGGCGAGGTACCGCAGCGCCCACACCATCGCATCCGCAAGCCGAACCCCCAGCACCGCCGTCGCGGTGGAGAACATTCCCGGCATCGGACCATGCCCCGCATCCGCTCGCCGCACCTTGGCGGCGTGCACCATCCCCCACACCAGCAGCGCCGCTTCCCCCGCGCCGCCCAACCACGCGAGCATCCCCGCCGGGCCTTCACCCGCCAGCAGCACCCACCCCACCAGCAGCGCCGCGGCAAGGGCGCTGATCATCACGGCCTGCACCACCACCAACCCCGATTCTCGCACCGGGATCCCGTTCACCGCGCGGTGATACGCGACCCGTCCCACCAGCCCCGGCTTGAGCGGAAGGTAATTCGCAAGCCACGAGGCGCCCATCAGCGCCCCCATCTCCAGAAAGCCCACGCGACCTACTCGCCGCGTCAGCAGCCAGAATGACGCCGTCGTCAGGCCCCAGTTCAGCAGCGGCAGCCCGATCGCCGTCGCCACCAGCCACGCCGGAGCTCGCCGCGCCGATTCGACCGCTCGCCCGAGCTCATCCTGATGCGTCGAAAAGAGCCAGGCCGCCGCCGCCAGGCACGCCAGCGCGATCAACGCGCCCGCAACCCCGCGCCATCCGCGAGCACGCCTGGGTGAGCGCGCCGCCGCCTCAGCCTCGGCTTCTTCATGCCCCCCACTCTGGCTCGCCGGGTTCACCTGCCGCCACCGGACGTCAGTCCAATCCCGTCGTCGGTCCGCGTGGCCTGCGAGTCCTGGATCATGCCGCGCACGTCCGGCCCACCCCGGCTCGCGTACCCGCTCACACCGGCGGTCAGCCGCTCGGCGAGGATCTCCGCCGCCTGGGAGAGCCGCGGATCCGTGGATTGCCGGCACGCGGCGAGGAACGGATCGGCGGGGTCCTCCACGCGGCTCACCAGCACGACCACCGCGGCCATCGGATCGGTCTCGGCCTTGGTCGCCTCATCAAAGGCCTTCATCCCCGGCACGATCGCCGCTTGCGGCAGCACCGCCGCGAGCATGAGCCTCCCGTGGGCGCTCAGCGTCGGATACCGCGCCGCCGCCGCCGCCGCGATCGCGTTTACATCCGGCTCTGTCACCGTCTTGGCCACGCCCGAATCATCGTTGAGCGGGTTGAGGAGTTTCGCGCGGATCAGCGCCGCGACGGCCCCAAGCTGGTCCTCCCCCGCCGTCCCAAGCTTCTGGGCAAGCTCCGCGGGCGTCAGCGCCCAGTCCGAGAGCGCCAGCCGCACCTGCGCGCCCGTCTCCCGCGCGATGCACAGCGGCCCGGTGCTGATCGAGCCGTCGTCGGCCTGCACGTACCCCTGCACCGCTCGCCAGCGCTGGCGGATCATCCGGTCGCAGCACTCTTCAACCACCCACCCCGCCGACCCGCCGTCGGGCCAGTACATGATCTCGATCGACTCGTTGGGCATCAGCCGCAGCCGCCGCGCCAGCGAGGCAACCTCCGGCGTCAGGTACGCTCGCACGCTGGAGATCCCCACCTCCATGCTCGAGCCCACCAGCACCTGGGAGTTCAGCGCCCGGTCCACGCCGACGCCCAGCGGCACCGGGGAAATGTTCCGCAGCTTCAGCCGCACGGCGCTGCGCTCCAGCCCGCTGGTCTGCGCGGGCTTGGATTCCACCTCGAGGCTCATGAACGTGTGGCCGCCCTCGCTGATGCGATCGATCCACGACGGCACGCCCGACGCAAACCCCTTGGCCCGACGCACCAGCTCCGGCTCCACATCGCTGCGGCCCAGCAGCTCGCGCAGCGCCGAGTACGCGTACATCGCCTCCAGCGACTGCGGAACGCCTCGCCACACCAGCCGGTACGCCGCGATCGACTTGTCCTTGTCCCCCTTGAGCTTGTACGCCTCACCAAGCCCCAGCTGCGCTCCCACGCGCTGGTCACCCACGCCCTCGAGCACCGTAATCGCCTCGTCAAGCTTGCCGGCCCGCACCAGCGCCCACCCGCGCGCCGTCTGGAAGTCCAGGTTGCCCGGCTCAATGGTGTTCTGCGCCGCGAGCTGCTCAATCTCCGCCAGCGCCGCGCCCCCGGGCGGGCCGGGGAACTTTCCCGCATCCGCCGCGGCGTCCGTTGCCGGAGCGGGTGGAGGCGACGCCGGCGCGGCGCCCGCATCGGACGCCCCCGCGGCCGCGGCGGGCTGCGGCGCATACATGTTCGCCCACGACATCGCCTCGATCACGCCCAGCTTCATCAGCAGGCCCAGCTCCGCCGCCTTCGCGTCGTCGATCTCCGCCGGCCTCGCCCGCACATCCCCAAGCTCGCGCAGCCGCGCCGCCGCGGTCGCGCGAAGGTCCGCCACCGATTTTTCCGCCGTCGTGGTGTCACCCGCGGAGACCGCGGCGATCAGCCGCAGGCGCTCCATCAGGATCTCCAGCCGCACTTCATCGGGGCGAGGAACGCCCGCCGTCGAAACCAGCGCTTTCTCCATCGCCTCCAGCTGCCGCGCCGTCTGCTGCCGGTACCCCTCGATCTGGTTGTTGATCTGGTCCACCACCACCTTGGGACCTTCCATGCCCCAGCGCGAGAACAGCCGCTCCCTCGCCAGCGCCGGAGGCGCGGGAATCCGCTCGTGATCCAGCACCCGCGTCACGTTGTCCTGGAACCGCGCCGCCTGCTCGAACGCGCCGATCGCCGCCAGTTCACGCGCGATCGCCAGCTGCGTTTCCGGGTCCGTCGGCTCCGCGAGCAGCAGGTTCGCCAGCAATTCCAGCCGGCCGATCGGGTCGTCCACCCGGTCCGCGTAATACGCCGCCGCCGTTGCCGCCGCGTCACGGTTGGTCGAGTCCAGCGTCGTCGCCAGCTTCAAAAGCTCCACAAACCCCGCGTCATCCCCGAGCTGCTGGCACAGCCCCGCCGCGTCCATCGCCAGCCTGCTCCGCACCGAGGCGTCCAGGCTCGCACCTTCGGGACCCACCATCCGCCGCAGCCGCGCCAGCCGGTCCTCCGCCGTGCGGGCATCCTCCAGCATCAGGGAGATCAGCCGGTACTGCAGCACCGTGTCCTTGGGATCCTTCTGCAAAAGCTCCCGGCACAGCGCGATCGCCAGCGGACGATCCTCCGCCAGGCTCGCCGCGCTCAGCCGCCACCGAAGGTACCGCTCGTCGGGAGAAAGCTCCTGCGCGATCCCGATCAAAATCGCCGTCAGCCGGTGATCCCGCGCCATCGGGTTGTCCTGCAACCCCAGATCCGAGAACGCGATCCGAGCCACGTTCCGGGCTCCAAACTCCGCGACCGTCGCATCGGCCTGCGCCGCGGCGACCGCCGGCGTGGTCGGCGGACGGATCACCCGCGGGTGATTGGGGCCCGCGTTCCTCGGCGGCGTCGCCGCGGGAGTCTTGGTCGGAGTCTTCGGTGGAGCCGCCGGCTCGTTCTTGCTCCCCGGCTTGGCTGGCGTGGTGGGGGAGGAAGGCGCTGGGACTTTTTCAGGCTGTGCGGGCAACCCCAAGGCGGTGCCCGCAAGCAGCGCCAGGCCCATGGCGGTGACGGGAAGAACGTTTCGGAATCGGTGGAGTGTCGTCAGGAACATGTTCGGTCAATCCCCGGATCCGAAGTATGCGATCAGGAAGGCAATCAAGGGCACGCCGACGAACCCGCACAGGCACACGGCCTCGGCCGTCCAGATCATCGGCTTGCTGGCCCGGCGGAACCATCGATCCGCCACCAGCACCATAAAGACAAACAGCCCGCCCGCCGCCAGAGCCATCCCCACCGGCCACCGGATCGCCTGCACGTGACCCAGCAGTCCCCGGGACGACGTCAGCACGAGAATCCCCGCGACGCACATCGCCGACGCCCACGCCGTCCCCGCGATGGTTCGAACCGTCATCCCGACCTGCTGGGTGAGTCTCACGGAGGCTCCGGTTGCTCGCCGCGGCGCTGGGCTTACGTCGCCGCCGGCTCTGAGAGTTCAAAGAATCCGCCCCGCAGCTCACCCGCGAGGAATCGATCCAGGGCCAAGTGCACGTCCTGCGCCGTCCTGGCGCCGCGCACCGCCTCCTTGAAGGGCTTGACACCGATCGTCTTGCCCGCCGCGTCGGTCTCCATCAACCGCTTGGCAAACCAGCTTACACGACGGTTGATCTGGAAGAGCGCGTAGCGGTCGTCACGGTGCTGACGCATCAGTTCAAAGTAGCGCCGCATCAGAGCGATCTTCTGCTCGATCCCCGGCTCGGCCGCCACCGTTCCATGGGTCTGCAGGGACCACGCATCCCGGAAGATCCACGGCGTGGAGAGCGCCCCCCGTCCGATCATCACCCCCGCGCACCCCGTCCGGCGGATCATCTCCACCGCGTCGATCGGCTCCCGCACATCCCCGTTGCCGATGATCGGGATCTTCCCGCCCGCCCGCTCCACCACCCGGGCAATGCCCGCGTGCTGCACATCCCCGGAGAATTTCATTTCCGTGGTGCGCCCGTGCACCGTCACGGCGCTCACGCCCGAATCCGCAAGGGCCTCGGCCAGGTACGGCGAACACGCCTGCCCCGCCTCGTAATCCGCCGTGCTCCAGCACAGCCGCATCTTGCACGTCAGCGGGACCGCCAGCGGAAAACGCACGCCCTCGGCGAGCGTCGCATCACCGGTCCGGGCCGCCCATTCATCACGGCTCAGCGGCGTCTTTTCCAGTTCCTTCACCACCCGCGCCACGATCGCCGCCGCCCGCGGCAGGTCCGTCAGCAGCTTCGATCCCCCGTCCTTCTTGGTCACCTTGTCGACCGGACATCCCATGTTGATGTCCACCACCGTCGCCCCGTGCTCCACCGCCCACCGCGCCCCCTGCGCCATGATCTCCGGGTCGCTCCCGTACAGCTGCATCCCCACCGGCTTGTCGAAGGGGCTGGTCTTCGCCAGGTCCAGGCTCGTCGCCGTCCCCCGCAGCAATCCCTGCGGACTGAGCAGGTCCGTGCACGCCAGGCCCAGCCCCCCCTGTTCACGACAGATGGTCCGGAACGCCAGGTCGCAGTACCCGGCGATGGGCGCCAGCAACAGGTTGCTCGCGAGCTTCAAGGGTCCGATCTGGAGGGGGCGGCCGATCACGTGTGCAGTTTATTCGCCCTGGACCCCATCGCCGCGCCCACCCTGCCCCACTTGGGCGGGGAAACCCCCGGAAACCGGCCGATGATGGCTGGCACACGGGGTTGCCGCGTTACCCCCCGTGGGGCGATGTTCGCCCGCCTTTCGATCCCACCGGCGGCCTGCCCCGGATCTCGCCGCACGATCGGCCGTGCCCGAAATCGACCTAGCATCCTGCTTCCCATTCGCCGGTGGTCACCTCTGACAGCCCTGACCTCTTAAATAAAGATTCAATCGGAGAGCTCACTCATGAAATCTGCACGCCTCGTTCGTCGGTCCGGTTGGTGGATGGCCGGGTGCCTGATGGTCCTCGCCGGCTCCGCCGTCGGTCAGCAGGCTCCCGATTCTCCCGCCCAGGAACCCCCGGCGGCCGAACCGGCCACCCCGGGCTCCACCGTGCTGGTCGGCAAGCCCGTGCTGACGGTGACCCTCACCGACACCGACCTGGGCACGATCCTCGACGTCGACAAGACCAAGTTCAAGATCGAGTTCACCAACACCGGTGACGGCGTGCTGGTGATCAACCGCGTGCAGCCCTCCTGCGGCTGCACCGCCGCCAAGCCCAACAAGACCGAGTACATGCCCGGTGAGAAGGGCCAGATCGACGGGGAGTTCGACCCCCGCGGCAAGGAAGGCCCCCAGGCCAAGACCATCACGATCTTCACCAACGACCCCGACCATCCCTCCTCCGTCGTGACCTTCAAGTCCGTCGTCGAGCCCCTGGTGAAGGTCGAGCCCAAGGTCCTCAACTTCGCCAAGGTCGACAAGACCCAGGGCAAGAGCATGTTCGTCACCCTCACCTGCGGCACGCCCTCCTTTGAGGCCACCCTCGCCACAGTGAGCGACGACCGCTTCCAGGCCAGCGTCATCAAGACCGAAGAGGTCGAGATCGGCGGAAAGAAAATGCGCCGCTCCACCGTCGAGGTGAAGCTCGCCAAGGGCGCCAAGGTCGGCCGGGGCACCTCCACCATCGCCGTCCGCACCAACGAGTCCCGCGCCGACCTCATGAACGTCCAGGTCGTCGCCGACGTCACCGGCGAGCTCGAGGTCACCCCCTCCCCCGCCACCCTGGGCAACCTTCCCGCCGGCCAGCCCTTCGAGGCCAAGATCACCCTCCGCACCAAGTCGGGCAAGTCGATCAAGGTCAAGGCCGTCGAGCTCCGCCGCCCCAACAACCTGGGCATCGAGACCAAGCTCGAGAGTAACGAGAACAACACCCTCCACACCGTCACCATCAAGGGCATCGCCCCCCAGCGCCAGGGCGCCATGCAGGGCGAGCTCGCCGTCCTCACCGAAGAGCCCGGTGAAGAGGAAATCAAGGTCCCCTTCTACGGCTTCATCAAGGTGAATCCCACCGCCCCCGGACAGGCTCCCGCCGCAGGTGGTCAGCCCGCCCCCGTTCCCGCCCCGGCTCCCGCTCCCGTCTCCCCTTCCTCCCCCAAGTAAGCACATTCACCGCAAGGACCCCCCGCCATGATCACGAGAATGCTCGCCCTGGTCGGTCTGGGTCTCCTGCTGGGCGCGGCCGATTCGTGGATCCGGCCGGTGCAATTACGCTTGATTCCGCAGGGGCCGGCCAGCGCGCCGGCCCCTGCTGTTTCTGCCCCCGAAGCGCCCGCCGCCGCGACCACTTCTTCTCCCACGACCCCTCAGGCCACGCCCCGCGCGGCCATCCCTGCCGAGCTCGGCCTGGAGATCACCGTTCCCCAGGCCAAGGCGCTCTTTGACTCGGGCGTGATGTTCGTCGACGCCAGGCCCGACGATGAGTACAACGTCGATCGCGTCCAGGGCGCGCTCCACCTCACCACCGCGATGTTCAGCGGCGATCAGGCCCCCCAGGCCCTCGCCATCCTCGACCCCGCCGCGCCCGTGGTGATCTACTGCTCCGGCGGAGACTGCGACGCTTCCCACTCGGTGGGCATCCGCCTCCAGCAGGCCGGGTACGCGAAGATCCACATCATGGTCGACGGCCTGCCGGGCTGGAAGAAGGCCGGGCACCCGATCGACGCCTCGCCCGTCACCCCGGACCAGAAATAAGAACCCCCCGATGCACGATCCGGCCCCCGCAGTCATCATCCCCGCAGTTACGGCCTGCTCACCCGGCGCTGGCTGCCGCTGCGCTCCTCCCATCGAACGCGGCGGCGCCTCGGGCGTGCTGCTGCGATGCTTCCTGCTCCTATTGCGGGTGAGCCTGGGCGGCATGTTCATCTTCGCCGCCTCCGTCAAGCTCTCGGGACCTTTGGACTTTTCCGACTCCATCAAGGCTTTCAAGATCCTCCCCGACCACCTCGCCCAGCTCGCCACCTTCGCCGTCCCGTGGATCGAGATGGTCTGCGCCGTGGCCCTGATCCTGGGCGTCTGGTCGCGCGCCGCCGCCGCCGTCATCTCCGCCCTGCTCCTGGTCTTCATCGCCGGCATCGCCTCGGTAATGTGGCGAGGCCTCAACGTCCACTGCGGCTGCTTCGGCAAGCTCCAGCCCTTCTGCACCGGACCCCTGGGCGCCTGCAACATCATCCAGAACGCCATCCTCTGCCTCGCCGGCATGATGGTCGCCGCGGGCGGGGGCGGCTACCTCGCCCTTGACCGGGTTTTGAACGGGTGCCGCTGCGGCCGTCCCCGGCCCGCCTCCCCTCTCTCCGCCCCGGCCACCGCTGGAAGCCTGTAACCCTTCAACCTAGTATCTCGACCCCGGCCGCGCTGTTGCGGCCAGGACCCCCGTCGCCCGTCGAACACCTTTCGCCGGGCCCACGTCCACGACGGAGACCCGCCCTCGCGCGGGCACACGAGCCATGTCGAAGTTCAACCGCTTCCAGAACGTCCAGAAGATCAAGGTCGCCCGGGTTTCGGCCAAGGGCAAGGTCTTTGTTGATTGGAAGGACATCGAGACGCTCCGGCGCATGATGAGCCCCAACGGCAAGATCTACGGACGCAAGCGGGCCGGCACCAGCGCCGCCGAGCAGCGCATGGTCTCACAGGCGATCAAGCGCGCCCGGTACATGGGCCTCCTGCCCTACACCAGCGCCACCCTCTGATCCGCCGCACAATCCGACCCTGAAACCCACGGTCCACGCCCGCCATCCAAGCTCCGGAGGTGATGCGATGCCGCTGCGCGATTACGGACCACTCCTGGCTCAGATTGTCAGCACCGGCGACCGCCTCGCCAGGATGTCTCACGCCTGCGACCTGGTCTGGACCCACTTCGGGCTCGACCAGCCCGCCCGCCCCGCCTTCTCGTGGATCGGCTTCTACGAGAAATCCGCGGGCGACGACATGATCCTGGTCGCCCGCCGCAACAAGCCCGCCTGCTCACCCATCGGCCTGCACGGCATGTGCGGCCGAAGCTGGTCGGCCCGCCGCCCCCTCCTGGTCGCCGACGCGACCAAGGCCCAGGGCGGATACATCGCCTGCGATCCCAACGACAAGGGGGAAATCGTCATCCCCATCATGAACCCCGACGGTTCGTGCTGGGGCGTGCTCGACGGGGACAGCTACGAAGCAAACGCCTTCGACGACGCCGACGTCGCCGGCCTGACGGCGCTGGTAGAACGGCTGGGGCTGTCCGCGCCGGCGAAAACTGCGGGCGCCACGCTGGTGCTGTGATCAATGCCTGCTGCCAGGCCGTGATGATTCGGGCAATCACCCCCCGTGGACTCACGTGTCATTCAGCCTTGAACTCACCCTCGTTCTCACGGACGCGGGGACGGGCAATCTACTGTTTGTCGTGATCAACCTCGACAACAACGCCACCACGCGCCCCTCCCCCGCCGTTGTGGACGCCGTTCGCAGGGCCCTCGAAGAGTTCTGGGCCAATCCCTCCAGCGTGCACCGCGGCGGACAGGATGCTCGCCGCCACCTTGAGCTCGCCCGTCAGGACCTGGCCGACCTCATCGGCGCCAAGCCCCGCGACCTCATCTTCACCTCCGGCGGCACCGAATCCATCGACGCCGCGGTCCGCGGCATCCTCGCCGCGCTCCCCGGCCGCGGCGGCGAGCCGCCGGTCATCGTCACCACGCGCATCGAGCACACCGCCGTCCGCGATCTGGTGGAAGCCCTCGAAAAGCAGGGCCTCTGCCGCGTGGTCTGGGCGCCCGTCAATCGCCAGGGGACGATCGTCACCGACGGCTTTGAAGCCCTCGTCGCCGGCGCGGCGATGGCCATCGTGCAGTGGGCCAACAACGAGACCGGCGCCATCCAACCCATCGACACCATCGCCTTCATTTGCAGGCAATCCCACACGCCGCTCATCTGCGATGGCACCCAGTGGGTGGGCAAGATGCCCGCCTCCATCGCCGACGACGCTCCGGCCGCGATCCGCTGCGGCTGCGACATCCTCACCTTCAGCCCGCACAAGTTCCACGGGCCCAAGGGCGTCGGCGTGATGTGGGTCCGCCGCGGCGCCCGCGTGCGCCCCATCATCCACGGCACGCAGGAGCTCGGCCGTCGCGGCGGCACCGAGAACGTCCCGGGCATCCTGGGCGCGGCCGCCGCGGCAAAAGAAGCCGCGGCGTGGCTCAAAGATCCCGCCCTGGTCGCCCGCCAGCGCCAGCTCCGCGACCGCTTCGAGTCCCGCGTGCTCGAAGGCGTCCCCACCGCCGTCGTCAACGGGCCCCGAGGTGAAAAAGATCGCCTCTGGAACACCACCAACATCGGTTTCCCTCCGCTGGAAGCAGAGGCGATGGTGCTGTACCTCAGCGAACGCGGCGTCGCCGTCTCCGCGGGGGCGGCATGCTCCTCGGGCTCACTCGAGCCTTCACCCGTGCTGCTGGCGATGGGTGTCCCCGAGCCCGTCGCCCACGGGTCCCTGCGTTTCAGCCTGTCGAAGGACACGACGCAGGAAGAAGTCGACGCGGCCTCC
Organism: Phycisphaerales bacterium; assembly: GCA_044226385.1. GTDB lineage: Bacteria > Planctomycetota > Phycisphaerae > Phycisphaerales > UBA1924 > JAEUJB01. The sequence goes on along the minus strand of JBGAHA010000003.1, from coordinate 135,581 downwards.
CACCTGGTGATCGAAGCCGCCCGGGCGTTGCAGACGTCCTGAATTGTGCGGTCATTGACCCGCGCGAGCGCCGGAAAGTCACGCCGCGGCGTCTTCAGGCGGGCGAGTCATCGGCGCTGCCACCACGGCGTTTGCGTGCGGGCCCCGCTCGGTCATGCTCTTCATCGCGTGGCTGGCGATACGCCCGATGATCGTGAAGATCACGACCGTCATCGCGATCGTCGCCGGCAGGACCCACCAGGGCTGCTCGCTTACGAACTGCTGGATGTCCTGCGCCCCCGTCGCCGCTCCGCGAGAGGCGATCCAAACCGCCACCGCCGTCCGCGGCGCCATCCCGACCGCCGTCCCCAGCAGGTACGGACCAAGTTTCGCTCCAGACGACGCGAGCACCAGGTTGGTCAGCGCGAACGGAGAATTGGGTGGAAGGCGAACCAGCGCGATGATCGCCGCCGCCCGCCAGAACCCGTGCCGCAGCAGCGCGTCACGCACCGCCTCTCCCTTGGGATGCGACTTGAGCGCCTGCTCAATCCGCTCGCGGGAGACAAACTGCGCGATGAAGTAGCCGACGAGGCTGCCGCCCACAAACCCCACCATCGCCCCGCCAAAGCCGCTCCAGAACCCGAAGGTCCAGCCGCCCAGGAACGACTGGCCATAGGTGGGCAAAAAGCCGACGCCCGCGGAGACGACAAAGACCAGGGCGTACATCGCCCATCCCCAGGCGCCCAGCGATTGCAGCCACTCCGAGACGCTGGCGAGGTAGATCAGCAGCGTGCCCCCCAGCACCGCCGGAAAAAGGGCCCACGCCGCGCCCAGGATGGCCGCGGGGCCGAGCTTCTTGATCTCCCCCGCCCAGTAACGGACGGAGAACGTGCGGGCCGGAGTTGAGGGCGGGGTACCGTCAGTCATTCGCATTCGAGGGTACGCCCCCCGTGCACCCCTCGCGGGGCGATTCGCCCGGCAACTCCCCGGGGTTGGTCCATGTTCGCAGGTCGCGCGAGGGTGATACCCTAGGAGCTATGACATCTGCCACCTTCGACCCCCGCGGGTTTGACGCCGATCCCGAAGTGCTTGAGCCCGAACGCGTGAGCATCCTGGCGATCCTCGGGCTGGTCTTCGGCCTCATCTGCTTCATCCCGCTGCTGCCCCTGCTGGGCGTCATCTGCGCCATCGCCGGCCTCATCGCCATCAACCGTTCGCGCGGACGCCTCGCCGGCACCGGCATGGCCATCGCGGGCCTCATCCTGGGCCTGCTGTTCACCGCCCTCCAGGGCGCCATCACCCTGGGCGTCGCCCAGGCGATGTCGGTGGTCTCACGAGAGCTGGTCGAGCCCTCGGGCGCCCTCGCCCAGGCGATCGACACCGGGGACGGCGCCAAGGTGCGCGACATGCTCGTCCCCTCCAGCCAGCCGCTGGTCGGGGACGACGTCATCAAGACCTTCGCCGACGCCTACCGCCCCGAGCTGGGGGCCTTCAAGTCGGTCCCGCAGGGCTGGGAACTCGCCAAGGCCTACATGAACCTCAGCGCCCAGTTCCAGGCGATGCAGAACATGCAGGGCGTGCGCGGCCGCAACGACCTGCTGCCCGTGCCCGCGGTCTTTGAGAACGGCGCTGGCCTCTACCTGCTCAGCTTCGACCAGCAGGCCGCCGCCAAGGCGCCCACCGGCGCCAAGTTCCACTTCAAGAACGTCACGCTCATCCTGCCCTCGGGCAAGGTGATCAACATGATCGATCCGGCGAACATCCCGGTGCAGACGATCACGGCCCCGGCGCCGGGAGCGCCCGGCGTGCCGCCGCCCCCCGAAACGCCCGTCGAGAACAAGGACCAGCCCCCAGCGCAGGACAAGGGCGGGGGCGCGGGTGGTGGGGGTTGATGATCCACCGGCATTCGCCGGAGTGATCGTGCAGGACCACGGAGGTGGCGGGTGGAAGAGTCTCAATCGCCCGGGCGGGGCGGACGTGGCGGGGGAAGCGCCCCCATCATCTCGTGCCGCGGCGTCGTCAAACGCTTCGACGGACGCACCGTGCTCGACGGCATCGACCTGGACGTGATGCCCGGGGAGACCATGGTCATCATGGGCGGCTCGGGCTCGGGCAAGAGCACGCTGCTGCGGCTGCTGATTGGAGCGATCAAGCCCGACGAGGGCACCATCCTCATCTTCGGCAAGGACACCGCCAAGCTCAAGGAAGCCGAGCTCAACGAGATCCGCAAGCGCTTTGGCATCCTCTTCCAGTCGGGCGCCCTGTTCAATTCCATGACCCTGGAGGAGAACGTCTCCCTGCTCCTCCACGAGCACACGCCCCTGGAACGCGAGACGATCGACACCGTCGTCAAGATCAAGCTCGAGCTGGTCGGCCTCCTCAAGCACGCCGAGAAGTACCCCGCCCAGATCTCCGGCGGCATGAAGAAGCGCGCCGGCCTCGCCCGCGCCCTGGCCCTGGATCCCCAGCTGCTCTTCTACGACGAGCCCTCCGCCGGCCTCGACCCCGTCACCAGCGCCCAGATCGACCAGCTCATCGTCGATCTCTCCAAGAAGCTCGGCGTCACCAGCGTGGTCGTCACCCACGAGATGGACTCGGCCTTCACCATCGCCGACCGCATGGCGATGCTCGACAAGGGCCGCATGCTCAAGGTCGAATCACGGGACTACTTCAACAGGCTGCGCCAGACCGACCACGGTGAATCCGCGGCGTGGCCCGAGGACCAGCGGCTCATCCGCCAGTTCCTCCGCGGGGACGCCGAGGGCCCCATCACCGAGCGGCGATCCCTGCACGAGTTCTACGAAGAGCTCCTGGGACCCACCGACGCGGTCCCCCCCGCCGTGGTGCCCAGCGTGCTTCCCACGCGGCACTGAGCGTCCCGTTTGGAGCTTGGGTGAAACGTCAGGCCACGCCCGCGGCGGTCTTGGCCTCCGACCGCTCGCTCAGGTGCTTTTGCATCTTCTCACGGTGCATCAGCAGCGTCATGTACTCGTACGTGGACATCAAGCTCGCCAAATGCCACCCCGCGCGGCCGTCGAGGAAGCCCAGCTTCAGCACGAACATGTCCAGGAACCGGACGATCGGCCGCCAGGGGACCTTGGGCAGCGCGTCACCGGGGCCGGGGCCGCGCGAGGCGAGCGGGCGAAGCCGCGCCGGCGCCTGCTCCCCCAGTTCCGCCCGGATGAGCTGATCGCTCTCCAGGTCGGCGAATTTGATGTGCTTGGTGATGAACTCGTGCACCGTCTCTCGCCGCACGTGCAGCATCGGGGCGTGGCAGCGGCCGATCTTGCCCTGGCAGACGACGCCCTCGTGCACGGTGCGGTCCTCGAAGCGGGCCTGGCCGCGGCGGAAGAACATGAGCTTGCGCTTGGGGAAGATCCCGCCGAAGCGGATGCGCCGTCCCATGAAGATGACGATCTGGTCGATCAGGTATCCCGAGAGCGCGCTGGGGTCGGCGGCGATGCGGTTGAGTTCCTCCGCGAGGGCGGGCGTGACGCGCTCGTCGGCGTCCATCACCAGCACCCACTTGCCGGCGAAGGGGATGTTCTCCAGCCCCCAGTTCTTCTGCTGGGAGAAGTTCTCGAACGGATGCTCGACGACCTGCGCCCCGGCCTCGCGCGCGATGTCCCGGGTCTTGTCCTTGCTGAGGGAGTCCAGCACGAAGACCGGGCCCACGTGCCGCGCGTTCTCCACGGCCTCCTTGACCTGGGATTCCTCGTTGAAGGTCGGGATCATCACCTCGATGAGCGGGGCGTCGTTGTTCATGCGGCGTTCTCGCTGGGGCGGGTCCCCGGGTCGGTCGGCGGAGCGGTCGGGGCGGGTGCGGGTGCGGGCAATGACTGGGCAGGGAGCGGCGGGCGGTTGCCCAGCATGCGGGCGGCCAGGGCGTCCCCCACCCCTCTCCAGTTGCCCGAGGTCTCCTTGAGCTTGACCTCGATCCAGTACTCGTACACCGACATCATCAGTGAATAGTGGAAGCCCTGGGGGCCGTCGAGGATCCCCAGGCGGAAGAAGTACAGGTATACGAACCGCGCCGCGTGCCGCAGGGGCAGGCGGTTGAAGATCTGCTTGAGCACCACCCGGCGGGCAATCGGGTCGGGGCTGAAGATGTCCAGCAGCCGCATGACCGGCCCGGCCTTGCGGGCCTTGAGGATCTCCGCGGTCTCGAACGACGAGTAGCTGTTGTGGCGATCAAACCAGTGCACCGTCCCCTTGCTGAAGGGGTAGTGGATGAGATGCTCCTGCAGCTCCCCCACCACGCCGTCCACGACGGCGACGGGGTTGACCAGCCGCTCGTAGCGGATCTTGCTGGGCCTGAAGACGCGCACCAGCCACGTGGGGTAGAGCTGGGCGTGCTTGAGCCAGCGCCCGTTGAACATGTCTTTGCGGCGCAGGCGGAAGGCCGATTCGGGCCGCTCCGGGGCCGCCGCCTTCATCACCTCTTCGGCCAGTTCCGGCGGCACGCGCTCGTCGGCGTCCACGTACAGCACCCACGGGTTCCTGAACTCGATGTTCTGCACGCCCCAGTTCTGGTGGCTCGACCAGTTGTCGAACTTTCGCTGCACCACGCGCACGTTGGGGTACCGGCTCGCGATCTCCACCGTCTTGTCGCTCGAGAACGAGTCGTACACCACCACGTCGTCGGACCATGCAAGACAGTCCAGGCAGGGGGCGATGTTGATCTCTTCGTCCTTGGTCAGGATCAGGATCGACACCGGGTGCGCCTTGCCCGCCGCGCGAGACCCCGGGCCCGGGTACGCCGTCGCCGGCAGCATGGCGCTGCCCGTCGAGGGGTACCGCGCCATGTAGTGCTGCTGCAGCGCCGCCGTGCGCGACGCCCACCCGCGCTTGATCTCCTTGATCTTGACCTCGATCCAGTACTCGTACATCGAGATCATCAGGGCGTACTGGAACCCCGCGTCCTTGTCCATGAACCCCCGGCGCAGGAGGTACATGTACAGGAACCGCACCAGCCCGCGGAACGGCAGGTAGAACGTGATGTTCTTCAGCGCCCGCCGCTTGGCGACGGGGCTGGGGTTGCGCAGGTTCTTGACGTGGGACCACAGGCTGGTGCGGACGACCTTCGCTGCCTCGGTCCCCTCCATCGTCGAGTACGAATTATGCTTCGTAAACCAGGGAATCAGGCCCTTGTTGAAACTGTAGTGGATGAAGTCGTGATCCAGGTCACCCATCGGCCCCTGCGGCACCGGGTGGGGGTTCACGTCGCGCATCTCGTAGCGGATCTTGTCGGGCTTGAAGAGGCGGATGATCCAGACCGGGTAGATGCCCCCGTTCTTGAGCCACCGCTCCATGAACATGTTCTTGTACTTGAGCCGGTACGCAACCTCACCGCGCCCCTGCGCGTTGCAGCGGGCGATGATCTCGTCGCGCAGCACCTCGGGCACGCGCTCGTCGGCGTCGCTGTAGTACACCCACGGGTGCTTCCAGGTGATGTGCTCCAGCGCCCAGTTGCTGTGGCGGCTCCACGTATCGAACTTGCGCTGGATCACCCGCACGTTGGGGTACTTGCGCGCCAGCTCCAGCGTGCGGTCGGTCGAATAGCTGTCGAACACCACGATGTCGTCGGAGAACGTCAGCGAATCGAGGCACGCCTCGATGTTGATCTCCTCGTCCTTGGTCAGGATGAGGATGCTCGGTGGCTCCTGCCCGGGCGGGAAGACCTTGGTCGAGGCGGGCAACGGCAGCGGCAGCGGAGAAACCGTCGCCATCGGATCACCCGGCGCGGCAGACCCGCCCCCCGCGACCGCGGCCGCGGGCTTCTCACCCGGCGCCGAACTGGAATCCGTCCCGGCCATCAGGCGGCGCTCCCGCGGGCGGCCGTGCCGGCAAGGGAGGGCACCGTCTTGGCCCACGCCAGCGTCCGGCGGATCCCTTCGGCAAAGTCCACCACGGGCGCATATCCGAGCAGCTCCTTCGCCCGGGAGATGTCGGCGACCGAGTGCCGCACGTCACCCGCCCGCGGCGGCGCAAACGACGGCGTCGCATCCACCCCCAGCGCTTCCCCCATGTGCCGCAGCACGTCCAAGAGCCGCGTCCGCACGCCCGTGCCGATGTTGATCACTTCACCGCTGAAAGCCCGCGGGGACGTCGCGGCGAGGAGGTTCGCAAAGACCACGTTGTCGATGTACGTGAAATCCCGCGTCTGCTCCCCGTCACCCATTACCGTCGGCGTCCTACCCGAGAGGAGCATCTTGATGAACGCGGAAATCACCGCGGCATACGCCGACGAGGGATCCTGCCGCGGCCCGAAGATATTGAAATACCGCAGGCTCACCGTGGAGAGATTCAGGCACCTCGCCTGCGACTGCAGCAGCAGTTCCCCCGCCACCTTGCTCGCCGCATACGGGGACCAGCAGTCCGGCACGTGGTCCTCACGGCTAGGCAGGGACGGATTGTTCCCGTACGCCGCCGCCGAGGCCGCGAACACCAGCCGCTTCACCCCCGCTTTCGCCGCCGCCGTCAGCACCCGCTGCGTCCCCACCATGTTGACCTGGGCGCATTTCTCCGGCTCGGCGACGCTCTGCGGCACGCTCACCATCGCCGCCTCATGGAACACGTACCGACACCCCGCGATCGCCGCCCCCAGCGCGGCCTCGTCGAGCACCGACGCCTGGTGGAGTTCCGCCCCCGGGGGCATGTTCGCAACATACCCCCCCGAAAGATCATCCAGCACGACCACCTTCCCGCCCAGCGCCGTCACGGCGTGACCGATGTGCGAGCCGATGAACCCGGCCCCGCCCGTGATGAGCACGCGCGCCCCCTTTACGTCCGAGAACGTGGGCGAGGAGAGCCAGGCGGGGCGTGAGGAAGAATCGGCGGACGCGGCAGGCTGGGTCATGACTCTCTCGATCGGCTGGAGGGAGGCCCACCCTGCGGCGGACTCTCCGCGACCTCCACAGTTCGTTCGATTCCGCACAGGAACCGACCAAACCGGTCCCGGGGCACGAGCGGGATTGTACTCGTGACGCCCGGGCCGACCGCCCGAGAACCCTGCACCCCGCGTGGTTAGTGGACGAAGTTCGCCGCCGGGTGGTTCGCGCCCGTGGTGGCCGAAATGTCACCCTTCTGGTAGACGTCCACCACCGGACCCCACGAGTTCTTCGGATCCAGCACGAAGGGCTTGGAGATCCTCTTCGAAACCCGGTTGGAGCCGATGAACGAGTGCTCCCCCAGCACCTGCACCCCCATGCCGACGGCCGAGAGGCCCTCCTTGCTTACGGAATTCTGCTCGATCGTGTTGTCGTCCCCCAGCGTGCGGATGCAAGCGGTCGCGGCCGTATCGGTGCCGACGGCATTGTTACCGACGATCCGGCACTGGGACCCCGCCACAATCTGGTTCACCAGGTTGCCGCTGCACGAGTTGGACTCCACCAGCGCGGAAACAGAAACCGTGATTCCCGCCGTCAGGTTGCGCGAAGCCTCGCACCCCCGGACAACCGCGGAGCGGCTCGCGGAAATCCCGCTCCCGCCGTTGCTCACCACCGTGCAGCCCTCGATGGTCGCCGAATCCTCGGCCACGATGCCGTCCAGGGTGTTGGAGTGGGCCTCGCAGTCAATCACCTGGGAGGCGAACTCGACGTAGATGCCGTGCGTCGCGTTGAAGGATGACGTGCACCCCCGCAGGGTGGCGGTGCGTGCCCGGATTCCCGCCGACCCGTTCGCGTAGGCGTGGATCGATTCAAGGAGCAGCGTGGGGGAGCGGTAATTGGCAATGATGCCCTCTTTCGTGCAGTTGAGCACCGTCCCATTGCGGATCGTCACCTGGCCCGAGGCGCTGAGGACATTGATGCCCGCCCCACCCACGGGCGCCGACACGCTGAACCCGTTGAGATCGAGCACGACGGGAAAGGCGTTGATCCAGATCCCGTCCTTGCCTCCCTTGGCCACCACATCCGCCGTGAGGTAGTATGACCCGGGAGTGTCGATGACATACGTCCCCTTGGTGTTCGATCCCAGGGTGTGGACGCTGATCCGCGGCTCCACTTCCTGAAGCGTCTTGAACGTCGAGCCCACCGGCCCCGCGGGCGGGTCCAGCGGTCCCCCCATCGCCGCCAGTCCACCCAACCCCGCCAGGCAGGCCAAGGCCGCCCCCAGGAGAAACCCAGCCGACCGACGTGCATGTGCCATGCGACAACCCTCCGTGAACCGCCGTGGGAACATCACCCCCCGCCCCAGCGGGGAGGGTCCACCCCTCCGTAAGCCGCGGTCCGGGCGGCACGCCCGCCACGGACGCGTCACTTTCGGTTCACAGAACCTCCGCCTCCCCGGGTTATACTTTCCCCCTTCCCACGCCGATAACGGCTTGGAAGACGCTCTCCCCCGCCTTCCCCTTCTTTCTTCCCCCGCTTCCCCCGTCCACGACCTTCAGGAGCTTCTGCGATGGCGTATCGCCAGGCCCGACCCTGCCCCATCTGCCAGAGCGCGAGCGACCCCTGCTACGCCGCCGGCCACTTCCACCTCTACCGCTGCGTGCAGTGCCGCACCGCCTACGTGGACCCGCTCCCCACGCCCGAATTCCTCAACGAGTACTACTCCAACTACCACCTCACCGCCGACGCCGGGGGCGTGTACGACGACGTCGAGTCTCGCATGCAGGCCGACTTCCCGGCCAAGCTCCAGCTCGTCCGCCAGCACAGCGGCGGCAAGCCCGTCCGCCTGCTGGACGTGGGGTGCGGCAAGGGGTTCTTCGTCAAGGCGGCGAAGGACGCGGGGATGGACGCCGAGGGGTGCGATCTTTCCGACAGCGGCGTGAAGTTCGCCGTCGAGAAGCTGGGCGTCAAGGCCCGCGCCGGCCACATCGGCTCGCTCAAGGGCGAGCTGGGCACCTTCGACGTCGCCACCTTCTGGGCGACCATCGAGCACCTCCCCGACCCCATCGGCCTGATGAAGGACGTCTTTGATGTGCTCAAGCCCGGCGGGCTCTTCCTGCTCGACACCGGCATCGGGGACGACTGGCTCGACCGCCTCGTCCCCGGCAACGTGCAGTGGTACGACCCGCCGCAGCACCTGTTCGTCTTCTCCGGGGACGGCCTGGCGAAGGCCGTGGAAAAAGCCGGCTTCCGGGTCCTCGCCCACGACCGCTGCTTCGAGCGTTCCGCCTCGCGCAAGCTCGTCCGCAACCTGCGCAACGGGGTGACGGCGGGCGTGATGCGCTTCGGCGCCGAGCTGGGCCGCCTGAAGAAGCACGGGTTCGGCTTCACGCGATTCCCGATGGGGAATCTGCAGAGCATCGTGGCGCAGAAGATGTGAAGCGGCCGCGGATTGACGCGGATGAACGCGGATCAGAACAAGGCCAAGATTGCCTGGGGGAAAATGCAAACGCCAGCGGCCTGAATCGTGCGCCCGCGAGCAATGCGGCTCCCTTACCGCACCGTCGTCGTCTTTTCCGCCTGCTTGCCCAGCTCCAGCATGCGCTTATCTGATGCGTTCATGCCAGAGCCGAAGACCTTGACGAAGAACTTGCGCGTCGATTCGAACGGAACGCTCGAGACATCCGGCTTGCCCAGCGTCCCCGTCACGCTGGTCGTCACCAGCTCGTCACGGATGCCCTCCAGAAGCCAATTCAATACCGGGATGCGCTTGATCGCCTTGGAGTTGAACCGCAGGTCCAGGGCCAGGTCCGGCCAGGTCATCGTGCCAAAGCCCAGGATGTGTACGTTCTTGGAGAAGACCGAGAGGTCCTCGAAGGCCATCACCGGGCCATCGATGTAGAACGAAGCGTGGGCCAGGTCCAGCGCCTCGTCAGTGGGGAGCTGGAAGTTGCTGAAGCGGATCAGCGGCATCACCAGCGGCATCCGCAGCACCGACGGCCCGGCGATGTTCGCCGACCCGCGGCCGCGCCGCGTGCCCGGCTTGTCGATCTGCCCGCCGATCGAGAGCTGCGCATCGATGAGCCCCCGCGTCGCGTCGGAGTCTTCGACGGGTTTCTCGTCCAGCGCCCGGCCCACGGTCCCGGTCAGGTCGCGCAGCGTGGGCGCGAAGCGCACCCCGGCGAGGGAGAACTCGGCGTTGAACTCGCGCGGGCCCGTGCCGGGCCGGCCCACCAGCGCGTTGCCGGTGAACTTGCCGCCGTAGCAGTCGGCGGTGAGCTCGCGCACGATGATCTCCCCCGTTTCGGGCTTGCCCTGCACGTGCACCATCCCCCGCTCCATCTGCAGGCCGCTGAGGCGGAAGCGCGTCAGCTTGGTGTCGATCCCAAAGCCCGCGGGCGTCGAGAAGTCGTTGTTCTCCACGCGGAATTCCAGGTCCCCGTCGCACTCGGTGATCGGCAGCCCCAGCGTCATCTGCCCCCCGGCCAGGTGCACCTTGCCGCTGGCCTGCAGCCGCTGGCGCGAGGGTGAATCCGACTCGGTCATCCGCAGGTCCATCACGCCCAGCTCCAGCAGCCCCGTCACGCCGAACTCCACCGACGTGAGCACCCCGTGGACCGTCTCGGGCAGCATCGCCAGCAGCGCGGGAGGCATGCCGTTGCTCCCCCCGTTCATGATGAGGTCGATCTTGACGTCGTCCTCGGGCGTCCTGGCCCACGATCCGTCGGCCCGCAGGTTGTAATCCTCAGACCGCCCTTCCAGCGCGACGATCTTGCCCCCCTGTGAGTTGAACGACACCTCTCCCGACATCGTGTCGAAGGGGACATCCATGCCGTGCATGAAGAGCGTGAGGGAGCGGGGCTTGATGGTCCCCACCAGCCCCGGTGAGCCTCCCGCGCCCGAGCCCGGGCGGACCTCGAGCGTCGCGTCGAACTCTCCGCGTGGGTTCATCTCCTCCAGCGTCTTGGCGCTCTGCTCGGAGAGGCGGCGCGCGGCGAGGGTGCGGAGGATCGGGGCCTCGGCCCTCGCCCGCTCCAAGGCGATCTTGAAATCTTCCGCGGGCTCGGCGAGGGATTCGTCTCCCTCCCCCGCGCCCGGCTTCAATGTCCCCTGCACCAGCATGCGGCCCAGCGGCTGGTCCCCCGCGTGCAGCGCGGCGGTGAGGGAGCGGAACGTCACCGCCCCGTCGGGCCCGACCTCCACCGACCCGTCCACCTCGTCAAACTCGGTCTGCTTTCCCGCGACCCCGATCGCGAGCGTGTCGAACGTGTCGATCCGCACCGTCGTCGCCGACCCGTCCGCCGCCGGCTTCACGTCCACGATCCCCGACACGCGCCCCGCCGGTGCATACTCCTTCGCCAGCGCGTGAAACCGCGCCGCCGCCGCCGGGGAGAACACGCCGATCACCTGGTGGATCGGGGAGGACAGATCGATCTGCTTCGCCTCCACCGTCGTCGTGAATTCCGATTCCCCGCCCGACGCGTCCGGCCCCGAGCGCCCGACCACGTGCACCGACGCCGGAGACTCTACCGGCGTCGATTCGGCGAGCGGGATCGCCCCCGCCGCCCGGTCGCGAGGCGTGCCCGTCACATCGAACAGCACTTCCCGATCGATGATCCGCACCGTCCCTGCGACGTTGGCAAGCTCGACCTGCTTTTCATCGGGCGCCGCGCCGGGGACGGCGTCGGGCATCGGCGTCAGCAGTGAAGGCCCCACCGCGATGTCGGCCGTCACCCGCCCGCTGCCCTTGTCGTCGTTGAACAGCCTCAGTTCCCCCGAGACCAGGCCCACGGCGTTGAAATCATCCAGGATTCCCCGCAGCCGCGGCCCCGGAGAGCCCCCCGCCTTGTTGCGGTTGGCCCGGTCGATTGCCGCCCCCACCGCGTAGTTCAACAGCCGCCCCGTGGGCACATCCTTCGCCGACACCGTGATCTCCGGGGATCCCTCCCGGTCCGGATCCACGATCAGCAGGTAATCCACGTTCGCGTCCGCCGTGGCGCTGCCCCCGGTGATCGGGCGGTACTCACCGCCCTTGACCGTCATCGTGTTGTCCTCCTTGATGCGCACCTCCACGTTGGTGGCGATCATGGGGAGCGGGAACCACTCGGGCAGGATGGTGATCGACGCGAAGTCGATGTCGGTCTTCTCCAGCCACTCGGTGTCCGGCCCCGGGGGCCGCGTCACGGTCGTGTGCACCTTCGCCAGGCCTCCCAGGCCAAAGCGGGGCACGGAGGGGTCGGCCTGCGCGTCACCCGGCGCGGCGATGAGCCCCGCGGCGAGCATGCGCGAGTAGTGGTCCTGGTTGAAGATGATCGGCGGCACACCCTTGCGCCGGGCGTTGAGCGCCTTGATCACGTCGGCGTCCACCGGCATGTTGTCCACGTGCACGTCGATCACGCAGTGGGCGTCGCCCGTCGGCGGCTCGATGAACCCCGTCGCGTGCACCACCGCCCCCGCCGGAGAAACGCCGCGAATATCTTCCAGGTCGATCCGCGTATCGCTGAATCGCACCTTGCCGGAAATATCCCGGAACTCATACGGGAACCGCTTGAAGGCCGAGACCGCCTCCTTCACCGACATCTCTCCCGTCACCGAGAGCTCCGCGGCCTTGCCGTCGACCGGCGCCCCCCGGGAGATCGTCACGTTGGACGTGACCAGCCCCGTGGGCCAGGAAAAGTCGGCGAGGCGCTCGCGAACCAGCGGCGGAACAAACCGCAGGATCCGCAGACCCTTGTCCATCTTGAAATTCTCGGTCAGCACCTCGCACGTGAACGGGCTGTCACGGTCGGTCCCGTCGTAGCGGAGGCTGACGCGGTAGGGCACTTCCTCGATGCTCCCCACCAGCGCCGCGTTCACGCCCGAATCGGCGAGCTCGATCGAACCGTTGACGTGCGACATCCGCAGCAGCGAGGAAGCGCCCGTCGCCGCGATCTCCGCGTCCTCCGTCACCGGCAGGTTCAGCGCCACATCGATGAGCTCGGCCGTCGCCTTGATCCCCGCCCGTCCCCCGGCGCTCGCCGGTGAATAGCTGAACGTCGTCTTGCCGATCGACCCCTGCACGTCCAGCATCTCGGCAAGGGTGCGGATGCGCGAAGGCATCGCCGATGCCGGCCAGTCCTTCAGAGAAAGCCCCGAGACCGACAGCGACAGATCCTGACCCTGCACCACGCCGGCGATCGTCACCGGAACCGCCGGAATCGTCGGATCCGCCGGGGTCGGGCGGTCGGGCGTCAGCACGATCTCCACCGACCCGTCCGCCGCCCCCTTGGAGGGCGTGATCCGGCCGTGCAGGTCGATGTGCTTGAGCATCGTGTACGGGTCTCTCGCCCCGTTGCCCGCGTGCTCACCCAGCTCGATCACGCCGTCGTCGATCTGCACCAGCGGCAGCGTCACGCCGCCCCCCGAACCCTTGGGAAACTTGAGCACCGACGCGTTCAGCGTGCCGTCCGCGGAGTTCTGGCTCAGCCGCACCCGCGGGCGATACAGCATGACCTGGTCCACCGCGGGTTTGCCGTCGTGGACCATCCCCAGCAGCCGCCGCCACGACACCACCGCGTCCAGCCGGTCAAACCGCAGCAGCTCCCCCGCCGCCCCGTCGATCCCCGGGGATCGCACCACCGCATCGCTCACCGAAACCCGCCCCGAAAGGGAGATCGAGATGTTTCCCTCGCTCAGCACCGCCCCCGTCGCCGCCCGAAATCGTGAAGAAAGAATCCATCGCAGCGCCGGGGACGACGTCACGCCCCACCACAGCACCGCCAGGCCGATGACGATCCCGCCGAGCCACTTCCATCGCCGCATGCGGCGATCCCGGGCCGTCGGGGCCCCGGCCGGTGGTTGGACGGTCTTCGCGGAGGCGGCGGGAGCGTGGTGTGGGTGGTGGTGTGGTTCAGCCATCGAGGCGGCGTCCAGAAATGCAGCGGAATCCCCGTGCCAGGCACCCGCCCGGCCGCCGCCTCTCCACCGGACTCCTTTTGGACGCTCCAGTATGAGAAAAAGATCGTAAGCCGCCGGTATGCGGGAAGGGATTCTCGTCGCCCCCGCCCGTGCGGAAGGCGTACGCTCCTACCAATGGCCAAACCTCGCAACGTCTTTGTCTGCAATTCCTGCGGGGCCACGCAGACGCGGTGGATGGGCAAGTGCCCCGACTGCGGCACATGGGAATCCCTTGAGCCCATGACCATCGACCCGGCGGCGAGCAAGGACCCCCACCGCCCCGCCATCGCCTGGACCTCCGAAGACGTGCAGGCCGGCGGCCCCTCCAACCCCGCCAAGCGCCTGGACGAGATCAACGACGATGCGGCCCCGCGCCGACGCCTCACCACCGGGATCGAAGAATTTGATCGCGTGCTGGGCGGCGCGCAGAGCGATGCCGAGGGGGCGCGGGGCATGGTCCCCGGCTCCGCGGTGCTCATCGGCGGAGAACCCGGCATCGGCAAATCCACCCTGCTGCTCCAGGCGGCTCGTGCGTGGGCGGGCAAGGGCCTGCGGGTCCTCTACGTCTCCAGCGAGGAATCCACCGAACAGGTCAAGCTCCGCTCGGCGCGGCTCGACGCGACCGGCCCCGTGAGCGGCGGGGAAGACCTCTACGTCCTCGCCGACACCAACCTCTCTCGCATCATCGAGCAGGCCCGACGCGTGCAGCCCGCTGTCCTCATCATCGACTCCATCCAGATGGTCTACAAGTCCGACGTTCCCGCCGGACCCGGCTCGATCACCCAGCTCCGCCGCTGCTGCACCGACCTGGTCTCACTCGCCAAGCTTTCGGGCACCGCCGTCGTGCTCGTCGGGCACGTCACCAAGGGCGGCACCCTCGCCGGCCCGCGCTTGCTGGAGCACCTCGTCGACGCGGTCATCTCGTTTGAAGGCGACCGCTACCACGCCCACCGCGTCGTCCGCGCCGTCAAGAACCGTTTCGGCACCACACTCGAAATCGGCCTCTTCGAGATGACCTCCGAGGGCCTGCGCGAATCCCCCGAGGGCGCGGGCGTCGCCGCCGTCACACTTTCCGAAAAACCCCGTCCCGGCTCGGTCGTCTGCCCCGTCATGACCGGCACCCGCTGCGTGCTGGTCGAGATCCAGGCCCTGACGGCGACGGGTTTCCTGGGCGCCGCCAAGCGCAAGTGCTCGGGGATCGACTCCAGCCGCCTGGCGATGCTCATCGCCGTGCTCGAGCAGCACGCGGGCCTGCGCCTGGCCGACCGGGACGTCTTTGCCTCCAGCGTCGGCGGCCTGCGCATCGTTGAGCCCGGGGCCGACCTGGCCCTGCTCATGGCGATCGCCGGAGCGCACTTCAAGCGCGCCCTGGCCCCCGCGACGTGCGCCCTGGGGGAAGTCGGTCTGGGCGGAGAAGTCCGCCCCGCGCCGCACCTGGATCAGCGGCTCACGGAGGCGACGCGGCTGGGCTACCGGCGGATCATCATCCCATCCTCGGACCTCAAGGCGCTCGGCAAACGCAAGGATGTGGAGCTGGTGGGGGTCGCGAACATCGAACGCGGGATCGAAGAACTGGGCTGAGCCACGAGGGCGGCGAAGAGCAGGCGCTTTATACCTGCCGGGAACCGGGAACGACATGCGACGAGGACAATCACCGCGGGAAGTCTTTGACGAGGGCCAGAGCTTCACCAAGCAGGAACTGCTGGAGGCCTCGGGGCTTTCATCCAAGACCTTTGACATGATCCGAAAGGCGGCTCGCATCAAGGGTCCGCCCCACGGCGGGCTCAACTGGAAGTTCCCGCGCGCCGACGTCGAAACCCTGATCGAGGTCGCCGGCGGCGGTCGCTTCACCGAGCGCGGCGGACCCGCCGTCACGGGCTGGCGCAAGATGCTCGACGCTCCCGTCGGCAAGGACGCGGAAGACCAGGACGAGCAGGAACAGGACGACTGACCGAAACCTGCGCCGCGGGAACACGCGGCGGCTTGCTACCGGCTCCCCGCCATCCCCGCCGTGATCTCGCGCCGCACGCCCTCAATCGCTTCCGGCGCGTACAGAAAAAACGGCCAGTCCCGCGCCCCCGCCACCTTCGCCGTCTCCACGGATCGCCGCGCCACCTCAAGCCCCTCGCGCAGCGCCGCAAGCTCCCGCGGATGCCCGGCACGAACGGCCTCGAGCTGCTCGTGAAGCTGGACATACAGCCCCCGCCGCTGCGGAGATCGCCGCGGCAACGCGTTGATCCGCCCCACCAGTTCGAGCTTTCGCGCCTGCGAGGCCTGATCCCCGACATGCACGGGGTTGTGCCGCGCGGAATGCACGGTCCACCCCGCACGGGCGATCTCCCCCTCACTCGCCGCCCGCGCCGGGCCCAGCGGCAGGTGCAGCGTCGCCGACACCACCACGGTCCTCGCCAGCGCCTGCCCGGGCATCCACCGCCCCATCCAGTCGTCGCACGCCCGGTCGTAGATCCCGCCCCCCAAGCCGTGGATGAACAGATCGCACGCGTAGCGCCGCAGGAACGCCGTCATCAGGATCGCCCTCGGCGCCAGCTCCGCCCGCGGGATGCCGTGCAGGTCTTCGGCGAACACCTTGGCCCGGGCCTTGCCCGCCTCAAGCCTCCACAGCGGCAGCTCCCAGCGATCGTTGATGTCATCGGCGCTCAGCTCGCGCAGACCGCTGTCGGGGTGCGCACGCACAGCGGCGTTGTAGCCGAGTACGCACATTTCGGGTTCGCGCTCCATCGCCGCGATCCACCCGCCCAGCGCCTCGGTCTGCGCAAGCCGGGAGGCCCACACCATCCCCGGCGCTTCTCCATCGAGCATCCGCGCCGTCGCCGCCGTCACCTGCCCTGCGAGGGTTTTCTCATCCGCCGACGCCCGCAGCGCCTCGCCCGCGCGCCGCAGGGACAGGTTGATCGCTTCCACCCCGCTGTCGGCGGGTACGTGCTTCTCGTCGAGCGTGACCGCGGGCCGCAGCACGCCCGGCACCTCTGCCGCGTTCCCCGGCGCCCACCGCCACGCCGCGCGCTCGACCACTCCGGATCTGGGCACGCGCGGGTACGCGACCTCGCCCGCGTCGTCGCTGTCATGATCCACGACCACCCACGCGGCGCCAGCATTCATCTCCCGGGCCGCTCCCTGCGCCGCCAACCACTTGGCGAGGATCCCAGGGTGCCAGAAGACCGCCTGGTGCCCCGACATCACCACCGGCCGATCCACCGCAAGCCCCAGCTCCCGCCGGGTCTGCATCGCCACCGGATCGCGACGCGCCCGCTCCCACGAACCGGCGATCAGTTCCCGCCAGTTCGCCGCGGGCGGATCGACCAGCACCGCGCCGTGCCGCGAAAGATCGGCGGCGGCAGGGGATGGGTGGAGGTGGAGTGAGTGGTCCAGCGTCACGGCCTCGTTCACTGGCAGCCGCACCCGCAGCAGAGTCCCCGCAGCGCCTCGGGGCCCAGGCGATCGGCGTGGAGATCGATTTCTCGCCGCAGCACGGCGCGGTAGTGCGCCAGCCGCACCTCCGGGTTGTCCAGCGTCGCGCCAAACGAGCGGCGAGGATCGTTGTAGATCAGCTCAACGGGGATCTCCTTGACCCGCAGCCCCGCGGCCGCCGCCTGGGCCCAGAACTGCATCGGGAAGGCGTACCCCTCCTCGGTCAGCCGCAGTTCCGACATCGCCGTCACGCGGTGCGACTTGAACCCGCAGAACCCGTCGGTCAGCGGGCCGCCCAGCCGGCTCGCGAGCCGGTCGTTGATCTCTCCCGTGATCGCGTAGTTGATGCGCCGCCGGTCCGGCGGCACCTGCATGCCCGTCTCGGAAATCTGCACCCCCGCCGGCTCCACGCCGCTCCGCCCCGAGGGCACCACCACGCCCGAGCGCATGTACCTCGAGCCGCTGATGATGTCGGCCTCCCCCCGCTCCTGCTCGCGCAGAAAATCGGGGATCC
Source organism: Phycisphaerales bacterium (assembly GCA_044226385.1). Classification (GTDB taxonomy): domain Bacteria; phylum Planctomycetota; class Phycisphaerae; order Phycisphaerales; family UBA1924; genus JAEUJB01. The sequence goes on along the minus strand of JBGAHA010000003.1, from coordinate 117,893 downwards.
GGTCCGGCTCGTGCTGCTCGTCGCAGTCCATGGTGATGACCCAGTCGTACCCGTCCGCCGCCGCCCAGCGGAAGGCGTCGGCGATGCTGCGGCCATACCCGCGGTTGACCGCGTGGCGGATCACGTCGACCGGAAACTCCCGCACGATGTCGGGCGTCGCGTCGGTCGAGCCGTCATCGACAATCAGCACATTGCCGACAAAATCGAGCACACGCGACACGACCTTGCGGACATGCCCCGCCTCGTTGAACACCGGGATCGCTACCAGGGTCCGCATACACACCTCTCTTGCCGCCACCCGCGGCCACCACCAGCCACCATGCAGTCAGCAACCAGCATACCCGCCTTTGGCCCGGACCATGGCCCTCCCGTGAGGGACCGGTTCGGGATTCGGCGCGCACCGCCCACCTCAAAGCCGTCCCGCTCTCTGATTCCGCCAGTTAAAGGTCGTTACATCTGCCGATCCGGCATCCATCGATTCCGATCAATATAGTCCGAATCGGCCGTTCCACCCTACTCCAGGGTGTGCCACAGGACTTCGACCCGGCGGTTCTGCTCGGATGCAGTCCCCAGCGGCTCTTCCCACCCCCGCCCCAGGATCTCGATCCGGTCCGCCGTAATCCCGTACTTCTCCATCAGCAGCCGCTTGATCTCCCCGGCCCGCTGCGTGGAAAGCTCCATCGCCTCCAGGGATTTCTTTCGCACCAGCGACTCCCCGCCCTGCGTCCGAAACTCGGCAACCTTGGCGTTGTCCACATGCCCGCGCAGCAGCACGAACGACCCCGGACTCACCTGCAAGAGCTTCTTGATCCGCTCCAGGTCCTCCCCGTTGGCCTGGGAGGTCATGTCCAGCTTCGCCGAGTTGGGCTCGAACAGGAACCGGATATCCCGCGACAGCAGCGGATCGGCCTCGAGCTGGCTCTTGCCCTCGGTGCGAATGGGCGCAATCACAATCTTCTGGTCCGCATACGCCCCCGCCGCCTTCAACGCTTCCAGGTGCGAGGTATCCACGAACCGCTCGGGACCCACCGGGTTCTTGATGATCCCCGGCCCGTACGCCAGCACGCTGGACTGGTAGATCCCGCCGAAACTCCCCGCCATGTCGATCGCCCCGGAGAAGAACGCCAGGTTCTCCGGCAGGTTGGAAAAGTGGACCTTGGCAAGCTCCGCCGTCGTCTTGGAAACGTCCCACCCCAGCGCCTTGGAGACGACTTCCAGATGCTTGGCGGGCTCATCGCGCATCATGCGGTTGCCCTCGAGCATCCCGTCCACCAGCCCTGCGACGATCTTGGGGTTCTGCTCCGCAAACCCCCGGTTGACGATCAAGATGTCGGCGATGATCAGCAGGTTCTTGTTCGTCGCCAGCATCCTGGCCTTGCCCCCGCTCTCCCTCGCCACATCGCTGGGCGTCGGCTCCCAGGTCACCGCCCCCGCGAGCCGTCCGCCGCCCGCCGCCAGGTCCGTGGCGAACGCTTCACCCGCCTTGTCACCGTCGGCCGCGAAGACCAGGTTGATCGAGTCGGGCTTCGGCGTGCCGGAAACATCATCCAGGACCGCCACCGGCGTCCCCGATTCCTGCGCCAGGAAGCGGATCAAAAACTCCGCCTCCGTGTACTGCACCGTCGCCAGCGTCTTGCCCTTGAGATCATTGATCCGCCGCACATTCGACGTCACCACGATCCCGTCGGCCCCGCGCGAATATCCGATCTGCCCCGGCACCGTCACCCCAAACTGCCGCCCGAAGACCGCCAGCACGTCCGCCGTCGTCGCGCTCGCCGCAAGCTTCCCCGTCTGAAGCCGGTCCCACGCCTCCTCCTCGCTCAGCTTGATGTGCACCCGGAACCCGTGCTTGGCCGCGAAGTACGACGCGTCGCTCGCGTCCAGGCCCCCGTTCGCGGCGATCAGCCCCGCGTACCCCGCATACTGCGAGAGCTCGATCTCGATCGTGTTGTCCTTCATCACATACGGCGCCGGCGGCGCCAACGAAGGCGCCGGCTCGGGCGTCCCCAGCCCCAGGTCCGGCTTTCCCGCGGTGGGTTGGTCCTGGCCCGCTCGCGCCGGGCCACCCTTGCCATCGGGCCCGCCCCCCGACCCGCCCACCGTCTTCGCCGGATCCACAGTGGGCGTGCCCGGCCGCATGACGACCCACGCCCCCAGGCCTAGAAGCCCGATCACCAGCAGCAGCGAAACGATCACCCCCAGGGGCTTGAGCGTCGGGCCGGGGCTGTCCATTCCACGTCGATCGGTCATGTCATTGCTCCGCGAGATATGTCACCGCTGCGCACTCACCACCCGCGATCCCCCTACCGCGGCCTCGCCACGATCGGCGGGGCCTCGTCGAGCATCGCATCCACGCCTTCGTACATCGTCTGGTGTTCCTGGATCCACTTGGACGTCCCGGCGATGCTCTGCGTCACGCTGTCGATCCTCGCCGACGCCGCATCCGGATCCGACGACAGCAGCGACTGCTCCCGCAGCAGCTCCACGTGCGCCTCGATCCGCCCCAGCTCCGCCTCGATCTGCTCGAGCCGCTGCAACGCTTCCTGCTGCACATCCGCGCGGGCCGCGAGTACGTCGCGCTGCGATTGCAGGCTTTTGCGCAGGTCCGCGCTGATCCCGTCGTCCGACAGCCGCTTCTGGAGCTCGGCGACCTTCCGGGAAACGCTCGTCGCGTCCGACACGCCCGCCCCGTCGTTCTCGATCACCCGCACCACCGATTGCCGCATGGTGAGCAGCTGGAGGTACGCCCAGCGGAGCTTGGCGAGGCTCTCGGTCTGCACGCTCTTCCACGCATCCCCCTGCGCCCCGATCGTCCGCTCCCCCAGCGCCAGGTGGCAGCGCTCGTCCAGGGCGAGGAACCGCTCGGTGTCATCCGGCGAAAGCACGGAGAGCGCCGCCTGCAGCTTCTTCTCCGAATCCTGGTCCACCGCCCGCATCTTGCGGGCGTCGATCACCGCTCGGAACCGCGAGCTGGTCACGCACCCCACCAGGTACGCGACCTCCAGCCCCGCTCCGATCAGCCAGAACCCGGGGTTCACCATCCCCAGCAGCGCGAACGCGCCCAGCCCCACCCAGTTGGGCGGGACCGGCATCCCCAGCGGCCTCGCGTGGAACGCCCCCCAGATGTACTCCTTCAGCGACGCCATGGACCAGATGATAAGGAACTCCCGCCGCCGCGTGTCGCCGCTCACAATCAAGCGGCCCCTTGGCGTGAGAAAGTGTGGTGTGAACGCTGGAGAGAAGCCCGAGTGCGCCGGCCCCGGCGACGGTCGCTCCCCGCGCCATCGCCTCAGGTCCAGCAGCGATACGTCAGCCAATCCTCGAAGAATTTGGCTCAATCGCCCCCGCCGCCCCCACCACCATTAACCGCCCCCGCCTCCATCCCCTCCGCCGCCGCTGTCTCCACCCCCGCCGAAATCTCCACCCCCATCGTGCGCACCCGCGTCATACCCGCCATGGCCGGAGGAGGGATCGGAGTGCCCATGTCCATGCCCATGCCCAAACCCGTGTCCATGATCATGTCCACTACCGTGGTCCGTCCCCCGATTGTCAATCTCGACATCAAACCCCCCGCCGGCTCCATCCCCGGAATGGGCAGCGCCGCGATGATGGTGGCCTCCCCCATGCCCCCGGCCTTCTCTTTGGCCGTGCGAGCCGTCCGCCCCATCCCCCATGGAACTAAGCAGCATCCCCGCCGCGATCCCCGTCGTCACGCCATCGGGGACGTCTCCATCCCCCACCGTGCCCCGCCCCTCCGCGCGCTCATCACGCCGTGACCCGCCACGCATGGTCCGGTCCGACGTCGGCGATCCAAACTTGGGAGTCGGCGCCATCAGCGCCCGGATGACGAACATCAGCGCCGCCGCCATCACCAGCACGACCACCACCAGCAGTCCGATGGACATGTCCCACCTCCCATCGATCCGGCCCGGCGTCCCGCGCCCCGGCGCATTGCACGCCAGTCCTCACCACGTTGTACGGATGATCCGCCCCGCGGTTGCACCGGGGCGCGGTCTTACAGCTCGGCGAGCCGCCGCTCGGTCTCCCGCTCCAGCAGCGCCGCGAACAAATCCTGCATGTCCCCAGCGATCACGCTCCGCAGGTTGAACTCCCCCGGCAGCCGCTCGTCGGCGATGATGCCGTCCTTGTAACGGTACGTGCGGATCTTCTCCGACCGGTCGCCCGTGCCGATCTGCGACTTGCGCGCCGCCGAACGTTCCGCCATCTTCTTCTGCCGCTCCGCCTCGTACAGCCTCGCCGTCAGCAGCCGCCTCGCCCGCTCCCGGTTCTGCTGCTGGCTCTTGGCCTCCATCATCTTGATGATGATCCCCGTCGGCTTGTGGTGGATCTGCCACGCCGTCTCCACCTTGTTTACGTTCTGGCCCCCCGGCCCCTGCGCCCGCGTCGCGAACTCCTCCACGTCATTCGCCCAATCGATCTTCAGGTCCACATCCTGCGGCTCGGGCAGCGCCGCGACCGTCGCCGTCGACGTATGGATCCGTCCCTGTGCCTCCGTTGCCGGCACGCGCTTCACGCTGTGCACCCCCGCCTCAAACGCCAGCTCCGGCCACGCCCCCTGCCCGCGAATATTCAGCACCGCGCTGCGGATCCCCCCCGCATCGGTCTCGGGAACCAGGTCAAGCAGCTCCACGCTCCACCCGCGCCTGGTCGCGTACTTCTGGTACATGTCCAGCAGGTCCCGCGTCCACAGCGCCGCCTCGTCACCCCCTGTGCCCGCCCGCAGCTCCAGGATCACCGACCCGATCTGGTTGTCGTCGCTGCTCACCAGCCGCGAAAGACACTCCTTCACCACCGCCTTCATCTCCCCGTCGATCCGCGGCAGCTCTTCCCTCGCCAGCTCCGCCATCTCCGGGTCGGCCCTGGATTCCACCGCCGCCCGCAGCTCCGCCTGCTCGTGTTCAAGCTTCCGCAGCCGCCGGTACCCCTCCACCACCTCGTCCAGCGCCGCCTTCTTGATTGACAGCTCCCGCACCTTGCGGTGGTCGGTGAGGATGTCGGGATCCTCCAGCTGCGCCGAATAGATCGCGTGCTGCTGCTCGATCTGGTCGAGCTTGGAGATCACGTTGGGCGGGATTGAAGCGAGCGGGGGCATGGCGTGTTGGAATCGATCGCAGCGCGGAGTACGCAACCCTTTCGCCGCGATTCTAGATCGCCTTGAGCGACTCGCCGCACTCGGGGCACCGCTCGGGCGCGGGAGTTTCAAGGCCCGCAAGGGAATACTGGCAGCCCGGGCACACCCCCTTCGCCAGCCGTGCTCGCCGCCGCGCCAGGCGACGCTGCGCGGGCACGCGAGGGATCCAGCCCGCCGAGAACACCGCAATCCCCAGGGCCGTGACCGCCAGCGCATTCACGATGTATCCGCCCACCAGAGTTTCGCTCCGCGAACCCAGGTACTCATTCATTTCAGCAACGGCCCGCGGATCAATCTCGTTCTCCGGATCCCGCGCAAACTTCAAAATCGCCGCCTCCACCACCGCCCGCGTGTCCGGGGACAACGCGGCGCCATCGGCGGGAATCAACTGAAGCTCATGCGTCACGGTCCGGGTGGTCAATCCGAGCAGCCCCGTATACCGCACCAGTCGGTAGTACAGCGCATCGACGAGCACGATCTTCCCTTCGGCCGCGAGAGACCACAGATCTCCCTCAGTCCCGGGCTCGCCCTTGCCATCAGGATTCATGACCGTGACATGGCCGTCACGCTCGATGACCCGAAAACGCGAATACTGCGGATGGTGGGGTCCACGAAACACGGGAAGTCCCAGCACGCCGTCCCGTATCGTCGAGAACTCTCGAGCCCCGCCCCCCACGCTCACGACGATGCACGCTGTCGCCGCAAGCGCCGCCGCCGTCACCCACGGCCGTTGCATCCTCGCCAGCACCTGTCGCAGCACGTTCGCAGGTTTGGGGTCGCCGTGGTCTCGCACACGAAAAGTGTAACGAGGCCGTCGTCTCACCCCCGACGCGCCCATGCACGTACCCACGCACGTAGAACACGCCGGCTCCCACGGGCCCAAAACGAAAAAAGCGGCCGCCCATCCACGATGCAGGCGGCCGCCAAGGGACCTTGGTGCCGGGCCGATCGTCGCTCCTGCGTTGACCGGCGAGCCCAAGGTTGCGAGGTCTGGTTGTACGGACGGCTTGCCGCCCGCCGTCGAGGGACCCATCGAGGACGCCGGTGCACACCGCCGCCGCGCTTGGCCTCAACGCATCTCAAAAAAGGCTGGAAACCCTCTCCTCAAACGCCCCTGTGAACAGGGCGACCAGAGTGTACAGACCGCCTCAAAAATTGCAAGCCCCTTCAAACCATCAACTTACGTCCGATCACCGTGAATTTGGGCAAGTTGTGCGCTCCAAGGGCCCCGGCAAATCCCCGGCCCGTCCGCCGCCGCCCCCAGCCTCTTATCCACCACTCCCCGGCGACCGTCTCCGCGGGTTCGTGCCGGAAAAGCCTCACCCGGCAATCATCACCACCGTGGGTCACGTTCCTCACATTCCGGGCTGCCACACCATGCACCACTCGCGCCGACTCCGCTCATGCTCCACGCCCTTCGTCCTTGCCCTGCTCTGCGGCGCCAGCGCCGCCGCGCTCCAGCCCCCAGCCCCACCCCACCGCCCGCCACCACCTCCGCCGCCGCCGCAGTGCCGCCCACCGGACTCGCCGCCCTGCGAGCCGACGCCGCCGCCGTCCTCCCGCTGGTGACCTCCGACCTCGCCAAGGCCTTCCTCGCCGCCCCCGCCAAGCTCACGCCCGTCACCCCGCGCACCCTCTTCCGCCACAAGACCACCCGCGCCTGGTACACCGCCGCCCAGGCCGCCGCCCTCCCCGAGGCCGATCGCGCCGCCCTCGACCAGCGCCAGGCCGACGAGCAGTTCTACTACACCACCAAGTACGGCTCTCCCATCGCCTACGCCCGCGCCATCGACCTCCTCGGCCGCGCCGGCTTCTCCCCCATCCCCGCCGGCGACATCACCCCGCCCACGCCCCTCGCCGGTTCACGCATCCTCGATTTCGGCTACGGCGGCATCGGTCAGCTCCAGCTCCTCGCCCAGCTCGGCGCCGCCGCCGTGGGCGTCGATGTCGATCCCCTCCTCCCCATCCTCTACAGCGAAAAGTCCGACCAGGGACCCGTCGAAGGCGCCACCGGCTCGGTCACACTCGTGAATGGCCAGTGGCCCGCGGGCGAGAATGTCGCCGCCCTCGCCGGCGGCCCCTTCGATCTCATCATCTCCAAGAACACCCTCAAGAAGGGCTACATCCATCCCCAGCGAGAGGTCGACAAGCGCATGCTCGTCGACCTGGGCGTCACCGACGAAGAGTTCCTCGCCGCCGTCTTCGCCCACCTCAAGCCCCGCGGCTGGTTCATGATCTACAACATCTGCCCCGCGCCCGCCCCCGCCGACAAGCCCTACATCCCCTGGGCCGATGGACAGTGCCCCTTCCCCAAAGACATGCTCGAGCACGCCGGCTTCGAAGTCCTCTCCTTCGACACCGTCGACGACGGCCCGGTCCGCGAAATGGCCAGGGCCCTGGGCTGGAACGCGCAGGGGATGGACGTCGACCACGACCTCTTCGCGTGGTACACCATCGTGCGCAAGAAATAAGACCGCGAAGCACAACAGCTCAAGGCCCGAAAGAACCCGCCCGCTCGTCCATCAGTCCTTGTAGTAAAACTCCGTCAGCGGCACGCCCCGCACCGTCGTCGTGCGCGTGTGCACCCGCGGGTCGTACTTGCTCTCGTTGCCGATGTAGCAGTCGGCCATCAGGATCGTGCGGATGTACGGCGGGCCCGTCGGCACCCACGCCGCGTGGCCGTCGCAGAACCCCATGTTCGTCCCCGTCGCCCCGTGCGCGCCCTCTTCGTCGGGATAGTTCGACCGGCCCACGTCGTCCGCGTCGATCGTCAGCATCGTCTGGTCCGTCAGCGTCACCGTCTTGAGCGTCTTGAGCACGTTGGGGTAGTTCTTGTCGGGGTTCCCGCCGTAATCAGGCTCCCCCTTGCGGATCCCGCGCTGCTGGTCCACCGTCCCGCGCCACGGCCCGTAGATCGCATCCCCGCTGGGATACAAGAACGGCCCGTTCATCCACGCCCAGATCTCAAAGCTGTGCCCGCCCTTGGAGTTCGCCCGCCCGTCGGCGTTGTTGGTCAAATCCGTCAGCATCGGCCGGCCATACTTCTTCAGCGCCACGCTCTCGGTGACCCACTTGTCCGTCCGCACCACGTTCTTGGTCGAAGGACACACGCACGTGTTGGGCGTGTCCAGGTAGTTCGGATACAGATACCCGATGTCGTCTTCCGGATCGTCCCGCGTGGGGATGAACGCCCCCGCCCGGTTGTCACCGGCGTGCAGGAACCCCGCCTTGACGATCTGCCCCTGCGCCGCGATGCACTTGGCTCGCCGCGCCGCCTCCCTCGCGTTGGCCATCGCCGGCAGTAAGATGGAAATCAGCACCGCGATGACGGCGATCACCACCAGCAGCTCGATCAGCGTGAACCCCGCCCGCCCGTCCGCTCGCCGGTGCCTCTCGTCCATGGCCGACAGAATACCAGACACCAGGGACCCGGATGCACACCCTTTCCACGGTTTTTCCCGCGCCGATCGGGTTATGGGAGGGTGTTTTCATCTCCACCCGCCTTCCGCGCACCCCTCCACTCCCCGGCATCCACGTTTGTCCGCGTCATTCCCAGGACCATCCCCATGCTCCTCTTCCCCGCCGCGATCTCGTGCGTGCTCGCCCTCGCTCCTCCCCCGCCCATGCGGCTCACCGTCGTCGACTCGGCGACCGGTCGCGGCGTCCCCATGGTCGAGCTCACCACGGTCAACGGCCTCACCTTCATCACCGACAGCGCCGGCGTCGCCGCCTTCGATGAGCCCGGCCTGATGGGTCAGGACGTCTTCTTCACCATCAAGAGCCACGGCTACACATTTCCCAAGGACGGCTTCGGCTTCCCCGGCGCGTCCATCCACACCGCCCACGGCGCCTCCCACACCTTCACCATCAACCGCGTGAACATCGCCCAGCGCCTCTACCGCGTCACCGGCGCCGGGCTCTACCGCGACAGCCTGCTGCTCGGCGACACGCCCCCGATCCGCCAACCCCTCCTCAACGCCCAGGTCACCGGCCAGGACTCCGTCCAGACCATCCTCTACCGCGGCGCCCTCCACTGGTTCTGGGGAGACACCAACCGCGCCTCGTATCCCCTGGGAAATTTCTCAACCTCGGGCGCGACCTCCCTGCTGCCCTCCCAGGGCGGCCTTGATCCCTCCGTCGGCGTCGATCTCACCTACTTCACCGATCCCGCCGGCTTCTCGCGCCCCATGTGCCCCATCCCCGGCCAGCCCGGCCCCGTCTGGATCGACGGCCTGGTCACCCTCCCGGGCCCCGGCGGCGCCGAGCAACTCTTCTGCCACTTTGTCCGCGTCAAGACTCTGGGCGAGCTCTACGAGCAGGGCCTCGCCCAGTACAACGACGCCGCCGACGTGTTCGAGCCCATCACCCGCTTTCCCACCGACGCGCCCCTCTACCCGCAGGGCCATCCCCTTCGCCACGCCGATGCCGACGGCGACTTCTGGTACTTCCCCGCGCCCTTCCCCCTCATGCGCTGCCGCGCCACGCGCGATTCCCTGCTCGACCTCTCCACCTACGAGTCATACACCTGCCTCAAGCCCGGCACGCGCTTTCGCGGCGCGGATTCCCAGCTCGACCGCGACGCCGCCGGCTCACTCGTCTATGCCTGGAAGCCCGCCACGCCCCCCATCTCCCAGAAAGAACAATCTCAGCTCCTCGCCGCCGGTCTGATGAAGCCCCGCGAACCACTCCTCACCCTCCACGACGCCGCTTCCGGCGCGCCCGTCCTCGCCCACGTCAGCAGCGTCTGCTGGAACCAGTTCCGCCAGCGCTGGATCATGATCTTCCAGGAACTCGGCGGCGCCTCCATGTGCGGTGAAATCTGGTACGCCCAGGCCCCCGCCCTCACCGGCCCCTGGGGTCCCGCCGTCAAGATCATCACCCACGACGATTACTCGTTCTACAACGTCATGCAGCACCCAAGCTTCGACCAGGACAACGGCCGCGTCATCTACCTCGAGGCCACCTACACCATGGCCTTCTCCGGCGCCAAGACGCCCACCCCTCGCTACGACTACAACCAGGTCATGTACCGCCTCGAGCTCGACGACCCACGCCTCGCCCCCGCTCAATAGCACGCTCCCCAACCCCGCGATCTCCAAAACGACAACCGACCGGCCCCGCACGAGAGCGAGGCCGGCCGGAAGAGTTGTGTGGAATGTCGGCGGGCCTGCCGAAGCGCAGAGCCGGCCGCCGGGATCTGATTACTTCGAGCTGCTCGACTGCCCGCCGGTGATCCGCATCGCCATCTGCTCGTGCTCGCGAAGCTTGGGCAGCGTGTCCCGCAGGAGCTGGCTCACCTTGTCGTTGCGGACCTCGCCCTGGGCCTTCTCGACCGTCTGGATCAGCATCCGATGCCCGTCCAGCATCTTCTGGCCGAAGGCGCGGTCGAAGTCGCTGCCCTGAAGGCCGCGGAGTTCGGCCGCCGGGTCGGTCCCGGGCATCGGGCCGCCGGCGCCCTTCTCGTTGGCCAGCACTTGACGCGTCTGCTCGTCGCTCAGCAGCGTGATCCCCGCGCTCTTCGCGGCGGACTGCACCTTCTGCTCGCACGCCGAGTGGTCGCGCACCAGCATCTCCCCGAACTTCTTCACGTCGTCCGAGGAGCCGTTCTGCTGGGCAAGCTTGCCCAGCTCGATCTCCTTGGCGTTCTTCATGTGCAGCACCGACAGGATCCGCACGTCCGGGGACGACATCCCCATCGCGTCGTTGGCCTGCGGGCGGTTGTTGGGCAAGGGCTGCGAGGAATTGTTGTTCTTGTACGGATCGTTGCGGTACGCCGGATCGTTCGAGGAGGTCACCCGACCCGTCGAATCCGTCCGCGTCACCGAGCCGTCGATGTTCCGCGTCGGCGCCGAGTCCACCACGCGGGGCGCGGGGTCAAACGTCGACGGGATGGGGTTGGTGGTCGGGGTACGGTCGTTGTTGCGGTACCAGTCGCTCGACGCGGTCCGGTTCGTGGAGGTCGTATCGTCCGACGAGCACGCCCCGAGCATTCCCGCGGCGCCGACAAGCGCGATGATCCATGCGTTCTTCATAGAGTGGTCCCTTGGTTACACCCCCCAGGCAGGTGAACAAGGAGATCCACAGGTGAAACCCAGGTGAAAGCTCCCTGAAGGCAACCCCCAGCCAATCGCGCCCCCCACTGGCTCCGGGAGCCATTCCTACTTCTTCAGGCATTCCCCGAAAAACGTCTTCGCATCGCTCCGCAGCTTCCCCCGGTCATCCTTGCGAAGGTACATCATGTGCCCCGCCCCGTACCGCTGCACCTCCACGCGGCTCTTGTCCGCCGCGTCCAGCCCCAGGTGCGAAAACGTGAAGTCCGACGCAAAGTGCGGCGTCGCAAGGTCGTAATACCCGTTGCACACCATCACCCGCAGCCGCGGATTGGTGTTCATCGCCTGCGCCAGCCCCGCCGACACCTGCGCGTACCGGTTCTCCGCCCCAAGATCCCACGGGTGCACCTTCCCCGTCAGCACCTCATAGTTCAAGTCGCTCTCAAACCCCAGCTCCCCGCGGATGTACGCGTTCAGCGCCGCCGTGAACGGGCCCTGGATCACCGCGTAACTGGGGTCATACTCCGTGCCGTCCCCCAGCGCATCCTGGTCCGGCCCCTCGTACCGGCTGTCCAGCCGCCCCACGGTTCGCCCGTCCTTGCGCATCAGCTCCTTGCAGAACCGCGGCTGCGGGATCCGCAGGTTCGCCGCGAGCACGTATTCCTTCGACAGCCCCGTGAACCGCGCCAGCTGCGTTCCCACCCGCTCCCGCTCCTGCGGGCTCAGGCGGTCCCCCTTGCCCAGCGCGATCAGGTACTCCGTGGACGCCCACGCCTCCGCCTGCGACACCGCCGACGCCAGGTCCCCCAGCTCCGGCGCCAGTTTCTTGTGATACCACGCCGTCGCGGTGTACGTCGGCAGGAAGAGCCAATACGGCTCGTCATTGCCCGTGTCCGGCAAAATCGTCTGGAACTCCAGCACGGGAGAGATCAGCACGATCCCGTTCAGGTACATCCCCAGTTCACCCTGCATGATCGGCGCCAGCGCCGCCGCCCGCGTCGTGCCGTAGCTCTCACCGGCAAGGAACTTGGGGGACAGCCACCGCCCCGCCTTCGTCGCGTACAGCCGGATGAACTCCGCGACCGCCGCCGCATCCCCTCGCAGGCCGTGGAACTGCTTGCCATCCTCCCCATCCGCCGGCCGGCTGTACCCCGTGGTCACCGGGTCGATGAAGACCAGATCCGTGAAGTCCAGCCACGACGCCTCGTTGTCCGTCAGCGCCCCCGGCGGCGCGGGAGCCTGCCCGTCATCCCCAAAGACCACTCGCCGCGGCCCCAGCGCCCCGATGTGCAGCCACACCGACGACGACCCGGGCCCCCCGTTGAACACAAAGGTGATCGGCCGCTCCGCGAGGTTGTCCACGCCCGCGCGCGTATAGGCGACGTGGAAAATGCTCGCCTTGTCCTTCCCCGCGTCGTCCCCCGCGCACGCAAGCACGCGCCCTGCCTCCACCACCCCCAGCACCGCGCTTCCCTCGCTTCCAAGCGAGGTCCGCATCCACGCAACATCGCTCCCCCGATCATCCTCCGGGCTCGCCGTGAACGCCCACGGTGAATCCAGCAGCATCTCCCGCCGAAGCTCGCAGTACGCCTCGGCCTCCTCCGGTGTCATCGCTCGCGCTGGGGTCATGCCCCAAGCGTACCGCGGCGCCCGCGCACGCGGGAGAGCCGGAGATGAAGGCATGTTCAGCCCGCCATCACGGGAACATCAGACCCGCCCCGCACCATGCTGCATCGATGAATATCCCGGGCGCTCCCCGCGAAGGGTCGCGGGCGACGCGGATCCCGCCGAGCATCGAACTGGAACCCCCGCCATGAACAAGCTTCTCAAGACCGGTGTCGCAGGCTTCGCCGCGTGGAAATGGGGCGGCGGGCTCTTCAGCGCCATCCTCATCTTCGTCCTGGTCTTCTGGCTGCTCGGCAAGTTCTGATCCGAGCCACCCGTCCTCAATCGCCGGACTCCCACGGCGCGAGGTTTTGTTTCTTCCTGTTGCGGCAGCCGCCCATCTTCTCACGAGGATGAGCGGTTGTCGCATTTTTGCCCACGACGCCAGTTCGATCGATCGAAGGCCACGGTTTCGCCGCAGCACCCTCCCGGGGCCGTGTGAGGTCGAGGCCTTCAAACCCCACCTTGGCCCAGCTCTTACCGCAGCGCAAAAGGACGCGCGGCGTACCAGACCCATGTTCCGGTACGCCGCGCAGGGGGGGCATGAAAATGTTCGGTCAGTCCACCGTCGTTCACGCGCGGATCTGGCGGGAGGGAAGGCCGGCGAGCAGGCCGCCCACGATCAGGCTTGCCACCCCGCCAATCAGCAGCCACACCGACCGATCCGTCGGCGTGCCCGTGAAAAAGCGGGAGATATCCGAAGCAAGGGAATCGGCCGCCATCACGCCCATCACGAGCAGAATGACGCCTACGGCGACGAGTGCAATCCCGATGACGCGTTGCATGACCAGTTCTCCGCCGGCGAACCTTCGCTCGCTCGCCCCCGGGTTCCACGGAAGCGCCGCATCGAAGGGTGCACGCGTGGTCGCTTCCCACGCGTGATTGCCGGACACCCCTTCATGAACGCCTGCGCCCACCCCCGGGTGAATCCTGTGTGAATCTCGCCTCATGCGCGGGCCGCCCCACGAGCCCCGGCCCTCCAGGAGGCCGTGAAAAGCCCTTCAAACCACGATTCACGCGGCCCTCACCCCCGGAAATCAGCGTGCGGGCGAACACGTACAAGGAGCAACGACCATGTCACTCTTTTCCTTCAATGTGGATCCTGACGAGATCGTGGGCGGCGCGCTGCGGTCTCGCCCCGACCCCTATCACGGCGTCGAGTTCGAGCCCGGACAGCTCCTGCTCACCATGCTCGCCGTCACCGTTCTGGCCGTCTGCCTGATCTTCATGGCAGGCTGACAGATCAGGCACGCGCTTGCTCGCCGCTACTTCCCCGTCACCGGAAACGCCGAGATCCGCAGCCTCGCCCCGCCCATCGGAACCAGCGTCAGGTCCGTGAGCGGTTCGGACGTCTGGGCCGGGCTCTGCGGCACCGCCCCCGCCAGCCCGTTCTCGTCGATCGTCCACCGAGGCAGCAATCGACCCTTCGCCCGCAGCTCGATCGGCGCCGCCTCGTTGACAAACGGTCGGTCGTTCTCCGGCCACGCCTTGTGCACCACCTCGAACGACCGGGACGCATCGGCGCCGTCGAGCACCAGCGCGTAATTCCACGGCGTTGTCGGCAGGATCTCGTGCGAAGGCCACTTCTCCGGATCCGCCCCCGGCTGCCACCCCGAATCACCGATCGCCGTCTTGTCGCTCGGCACCGCCGTGGTCCGCTCCCCGATCTTCAGAGAGAACGTCAGCGGGCCGTAATCAACGCTCGCGCTCTCCTTGTTCTTCTCCCATCGCCGCACCGTCACGCGCATCGGCAGACGCACGGTGATCACATCCCCCGCGTTCCACGCCCGCGAGATTTTCGCGTACCCGCCCACATTCGAACCCGCGCCCTCCACCGCCGCGCCGTTCACGGTCACCGTCGCCCCGCCCTTGCCCGCCGCATCCCGCGTCCACGCCGGGATCCGCAGGTAGATCGGAAACTCCCCGCTCCCCGCCTCCTTCACCGTGATCCGCACCTCTTCCTCGAACGGGTACCGCGTCTGCGTCACCAGCGTCACCGCGCCCCCCGACTTCCCCGCCTTCGCGTGCAGCTCTCCCGGCGCGTACAGCACGGCGGCGAGCCCGTTGTCGTTGGTCCCCATCCACGCGTGCTCGGTGTAGTTGATCCACGCGCTGGAATGGTTGTGCTGGCAGCAGCGGCTGCTGAACGGATTCATCAGGAAGAACGGCCCCTCGTTCGCAACCCCCGGCGCATGGTTCTTCGCGTCGCTCACCACCTGGTTCGGCGCCGTCAAATACCGCAGCGCCCGGTAATCCGGCGTGAACGCCGCCGGCATCGAGTTGAACGCCACATCCTCCGTGTTCTCCGCCCACGTCGGGTCCCCCGTGATCTCCGACATCACCATGTTCGACTGGATCTGCTCCACAAAGCTGCACGTCTCCGCCGCCTGGTGCGGATCCGTGTGCCCCGCCCTCGCGTTCTCGTCCGCCCCGAACATCCCCCCGGGTACCTGCCCATACCGCTCCCGCGCCAGCGCAAAGCTCCGGTACGACGCCTCGACGTCGCTCCTCTTCCCGCTCTGCAGCGCAAACGTCGCCGGCTCCCGGAAGCACTCGGCGATATTCACCACGTGCCAGTTGGGAAGGTTGTCCGCCTGCCGCCAGTTCGCCGTGTTGCGATCAATCTTCGCCCCCAGTTCCAGCAGAAACTTCTCACCCGTGATGTTGTACAGCCAGTACACGCTCGCCAGGTTGTCCCCGCCGCGGCTGTTCTCCCAGTAGTCCTTCAAGAACGCCTCGTCGGGCACCGTCATCTGCCACTTGAAGTACGCCGTCATGAACGGCACCACCCGCGCATCTCCGCAGTACTCGTAATACGACTGCAACACCTGCAGCATCAGCATCTGTGCCCACAGGTCCCGGTGACCACTGCGCATCTGCACCGGCCCGAAATCCCCGTCGGGCCTTTGACTTTTCAGCGTCCCCTCGATCCACACCTTCGCCTCGGCGAGCATCCGCTCGTCACCCAGCACATACGCGAGCCTCGCATACCCCCGCAGCCAGTACGGCACCTCTTCCCACCCGTACTTGCCCTTCCCATCCGTGCGCAGCCACGCGTTGTCCTCTCGCGTCAGCCACACGCTGATCTCCCCCAGCCGCCCCGTCAGCCCGTCCCGCTGCAGCTTCAGCATCTCTCCCAGCCACCCCGACGGCCGCAGCGAACCCACCGGCAGCTTGATCAAAACCCCCGGCGCCAGCGGCGCACGGTTGGACACATACGACACATTCGTCCCCGCCGAGGGCAGCCCGCTCCCCGAGTTTCCTTCAGGCGGCACCCCGCGTCCCGCGCCCGCCGCGATGCTCCCCGCGCCCGCGAGAACCAACACCCATCCCGCCAACCGCCGCCCATCTCGCGCCGTCCGCATCGCCGTCTCCTTGGTGAGCCCACCAACCCACTGTACCGCGTCCCGCGCCTCCCACGAACTCCCCGCCCCGGCCTCGCACTTTCTAAACCCCGCCATCCACGCACTCCGTCTCTTCCTCTCTCCGTCTCGCCCTCTCTCCGACTCTCTCCCACTGCGTCTCTGCGTCTCTCCCTCTCTACGTCTCTTCCCTCTTGCGTTCCCCCAATCCCCAAGTAAACTCGTGCCAACGTCGCCGCCTTCGGCCCACCACCCTCTCACAGCACTCCGCGACTTCCCTCGCAGTCCCCGCCACAACGGAGAACCATCCATGACCTCCATCGCGCGCCTCTCCCGCCTCGCCGCACTCCTCCTCGCCCCCGCCGCCCTCCTCGCCCCCTCCACCCACGCCGCCATCATCAACGTCTCCTTCCAGGGCGTCATCGTCGAGAACGCCGGCGGCGCCTGCACCACCTTCGAGGCCGACAACGGCTCCACCTACATCCTCAGCACCCTGGGCGCCTTCTCCGCCGGTGATCGCGTCCACGTCACCGGCTCCTACAACGACCAGCAGGTCGGCATCTGCTTCAACACCGGCGGACCCACCATCAACGTCACCTCCATCCAGCCCGCCTTCGCCGGCGTCGGCACCCTCGTCACCATCAACGAGAAATCCCGCCTCACCACCGACGACGGCCGCGTCTTCGTCGTCCAGAACGGCGGCGCCGCCCGCGCCTCCCGCGTCTACGTCCAGGGCATCGTCACCATCCCCTCGGCCCGCGGAAATCCCGTCATCACGAGCAACGTCATCGGCCCCGCCTTCTCCGAGTTCGGCCGCATCATCAGCCTCACCCCGGGCAACCTCCGCTTCAAGGCCGATTCCGGCGGCATCTACTCCCTCGACCGCCCCGGCAGCCTCGCCGGCGTCGTCGAGGGCGACGCGATCTTCGTCGAAGGCATCCGCGGATCCATTGGACCCGGCGGCGTCACGCCCATCACCGCCGTCACCGCGCGCCCCGCCTTCCACGCCTCCGGCCGCGTCGCCTCCACCCCCGCCGGCAACGTCCTCGACCCCGACACCCTCATTCTCCCCGACCGCTACACCGCCTCCGCACTCGCCCCGTTCCCCGCCGGCGCCAAGGTCTACCTCCGCGGCCGCAGCGCCGACGATTACGACTACGGCGAAGCCAAGCCCGCCCACAACGTCCGCCTCAGCGCCGCCGGCGCGTCCTACAGCACCGTCGGCGTCCTGAACACGGCGAACAACACCCTCTTCAGCCTCAGCGACGGCTCCACCATCCACCTCGAATATAACGGCAACCCGCTGTACACCCCGTCGGGCTCACTCGCCTACGTCGCCGGCGAAATCTCCGCCCAGAGCCCCGGCTCCGTCACCCTCTCCCACAACGAGGTCCGCATCGGCATCGACGCCGAGGGCTTCCTCGTCAACGGCTTCGGCTGCACGCCCATCATCGTCTTCGACAACGGCGGCTACGTTTTCCCCAAGTACAACGCCCCCTACCCCGTCGGCGAACACGTTCGCGTCGTCGGCGGCATCACCTTCGACCTCCCCTGCGCCGACGAGGTCGGCCTGGTCGACAACTCCATCGTCTCCACCCCCGCCCCGTGCATCAACTGCGAGTGATCACCTCGCCCACGTTGTTCCAAAAAGACAGGCCCCGGCGCGTGCTCGCGCCGGGGCCTTGTTGTTGCAAGACTACGTCTTCACATCACCGTCATCACATCACCCGCGAATCACTTCTTGGGCGGGTTGTTGCCGCGGTTGTCCCCGGATTTGTTCCCCGTCGTGCTCGGGGCATTGGCCGGTGGGGCCTTGCCTCCGCCTTGGCCACCAGCCGAACCGCTCGCACCCTTGCCGCCCTGACTACTGGTAGAGCCATTGCTCACTGTCAAACTCCCAGACTTCGCCACGGTCGCCCATCCGCATCAGCGGACGAATCTCGCCGTGCCATCACTACATACTCCCCGCCCCCACCCACAGTTCCTCGCCGCCCGCGCCGCAACGCCATGCACACCAAGCACTTACGCGATTAGGACCCCGTCCGCTCCCCGCTGGTGCAACGGACCCCGCACGAACAGATGGCGTCCCGCCCGCTCCTAACCACCGCGGCGCTTCTTACTAATACACTCGTTCAGACCATTCGCCGACGCGTAAGACGTTCTGTTATCATCTCGCCCCATGCACCGCATCATGCCCCCCATGCTCCTCGCCGCCCTTCTCACGCTCCCGCTCAGCGCCTGCCACTCGTCCCGCCCATACGTCGATGAACACCGCGCCCAGCTCGATGGCCGCGGCGACGCCCTGAGAACGCTGCTCGATGCCGAGTGGGAGAACACCCACCAGCGACTCCTCGCCGGCGAATCCGTCGACCCCCACCGCCTCTACGCACTCGCCGAGATCCGCATGGTCCTGGTCATCGGCCAGATCGCCAACGTCGCCGGCCGCGTCGACCCCTCCGCCGCCCACGACGGCCGCGAACGCATCGAATGGGCCCAGACCGCCTACCAAGCCTACCTCGCCGGCCAACCCAACCCGCCCCCACCCCCCGGACTGCATTAAGAGAACCCCGAGCGCCAGCTCGGTCTTGGCTCCCGGCTTCTGCTTACCTCTCCGAGCGCCAGCTCGGGCTTGGCTCCCGTCTTCTGCTTACCTCTTCGAGCGCCAGCTCGGTCTTGGCTCCCGTCTTCTGCTTATCTCTTCGAGCGCCAGCTCGGTCTTGGCTCCCGTCTTCTGCTTACCTCTTCGAGCGCCAGCTCGGTCTTGGCTCCCGTCTTCTGCTTACCTCTTCGAGCGCCAGCTCGGTCTTGGCTCCCGTCTTCTGCTTACCTCTCCGAGCGCCAGCTCGGTCTTGGCTCTCGCCCTTTCTTCTTCCCTCTTCCCCCACGCTCACCCTCATCCGTCACTCAACCCCATACCTCTTCCACCACCCCTCCCTCCCCTCCATCTCCCCCGCCTTCTCCTGCCCCGCCAGTACATACTCGCACGCCGCCTCCAGCGAGCCCGGCTCGAACAGATACACCGTGCTCCCATGGTCCGCCCACACACGTTCGCGGGGGCCAACCACGCGGTGCGAACGCAGTCGCCGCGTCCCCCACTCCTTGAGTTGCTTGACGATCGGCTCGGGCGCTACCTCCGGCTCGGCGATCACCACGTGCACGTGATTGGACCGCACCGCCAGCGCTCGCAGATCCCACGCTCGCACGCGGCAATGCTCACGCACCGCCGCATCCACCAGCACCCTCGCGATCGGCGAAAGTATCGTCGGCGGATGCTTGAGCATCATCCGCTCATGCTCCAATCGCCGCGGATCCGCCACCAGTCGCGGCGAACCGTATTCGTTGTGTTTCTTATCGACCGACCCCGCCGCATCCCCATGCAGCCACGTCCCATACGTATGCCACGTGAGGAAGTACCCCGGCGCAATCGGCATGCACCCACCGTACCAATCCATGACTCTTAAGGGAACCCCGAGCGCAAGCTCGGTCTTGGTTTTTTCTGCTTTTCTCACCGCTCCCCCGTACCCACACGAGGCAACCTTCCCTCAACCTCTCAAAGCGAACGCTCGGTCGACGACCTCCGAGCGCAAGCTCGGTCTTCGTTTTTCCTGCTTTTCTCATCGCTCCCCCGTACCCACACGAGGCAAGCTTCCCTCAACCTCTCAAAGCGAACGCTCGCTCTACGACCCCCGAGCGCAAGCTCGGTCTTGGCTTTTCTTCGCTTCCCATCGCCCCACCCCCCGTACCCACACGAGGCTCCGTGCTCACCATACCTGGAAGCGAGCGCCGGTACTGGCGCCAGCGTGGCCGATCTCCATCAGAACCAAGACCGAGCTGGCGCTCGGGGTTCTCTTAAAAACATGAAGGCCGCTTTCGCGGCCTTCATGCAAGACTTCGAAATCAATAGTCCCCATCACCATGGTCATGATCATGACCACCGGCCTTCTTCTTCTCCTTCAGCTCCACGATCGCCGCCTCCGTCGTCAGCAGCAGGCCCGCCACCGACGCCGCGTTCTGCAGCGCCACGCGCTCAACCTTCGTGGGCACAATCACGCCCATCTTCACCAGGTCGCCGTACTCGTGCGTCAGGGCGTTGTAGCCGAAGTTCGCCTCGGTCCCTTCCTCGACCTTGCTCGCGATCACCGAGCCGTCAAGCCCGCAGTTCGCCGCGATCTGCTTGACCGGGGCCGCGACCGCGCGGAAGACGATGTCCACGCCCGCCCGCTCGTCGCCCGTGTCCGAGCCCTTGCGGAGCTTGGCCAGGGCCTTGCGGGCCCGCAGCACGGCGACGCCGCCGCCGGGAAGGATCCCTTCCTCGACCGCCGCGCGGCACGCGTGCAGCGCATCCTCCACGCGGGCCTTCTTCTCCTTCATCTCCACCTCGGTCGCCGCGCCGACGTTGATCTGCGCCACGCCGCCGGCGAGCTTCGCCAGACGCTCCTCGAACTTCTCACGGTCGTAGTCGCTGCTGGTCGCCTCGATCTGGTGGCGGATCTGGTCGATCCGGCCCTTGATGTCGGCCGACTTGCCCGCGCCCTCCACGATCGTCGTGTTGTCCTTGTCCACCGTGATCTTCTTCGCACGGCCCAGGTCGGAAAGCTCGACCTTCTCGAGCTCCACGCCCAGCTCTTCCATGATCGCCTTGCCGCCGGTCAGGACCGCGATGTCCTCCAGCATCGCCTTGCGGCGATCACCAAAGCCCGGGGCCTTCACCGCGCACACCTTCAGCACGCCGCGGATCTTGTTCACCACCAGCGTCGCCAGCGCCTCACCGTCGATGTCCTCGGCGATGATCAGCAGGGACGCGCCCTGCTCGGCAATCTTGCCCAGGATCGGCAGCAGATCCTTGGCGCTACCGATCTTCTTCTCGTGGATCAGCACGTAGGCGTTGTCCAGCGTGCACTCCATCGTCGCCGGGTTGGTGACGAAGTGGGGCGACAGGTAGCCCTTGTCGAACTGCATGCCCTCGACCAGCTCGATCTCGGTCTTGAGGCTCTTGCCCTCCTCGACCGTGATCACGCCGTCCTTGCCCACCTTGTCCATCGCCTCGGCGATGATCCCGCCGATCTCCGCGTCCTGGTTCGCCGAGCACGTGCCGACCTGCGCAATCTCCTTGGAGCTGGAGATCTTCTTCGACATCGCCTGCAGCTCGGCCGTCAGCGCGCCCACCGCCGCGTCGATCCCGCGCTTCACAAGGTTGGGGTTCGCCCCCGCCGTGATGACCTTGAGGCCTTCAGAGTAAATCGCCTCGGCGTAGATCGTCGCCGTCGTCGTGCCGTCCCCGGCATCCTTGGAAACCTTCGACGCGACTTCCTTCACCATCTGCGCGCCCAGGTTCTCGTACTGGTCTTCCAGCTCGACTTCCTTGGCGACCGTCACGCCGTCCTTGGTCACCGTCGGGGCGCCGAAGGATTTTTCCAGCACCACCACGCGGCCCGAGGGACCCAGGGTGACCTTCACGGCGTGGGCGAGTTTCTGCACGCCGCGGAGAATCCGCTCCCGGGCGTCGGTGTTGTACGCGATCATCTTTGCTGCCATTGGAACTTTCCTTTTCTGTTGTTTCAGGCGGGGCCTGAAGTCGAATTCAATTACGTTCTCACCACAGAGGCACAGAGGGCACAGAGAAGAGAAAACAAAGAGGTGGGGCTTGTTCTCGCTTCGCTCGATTCGTTCAGGGTCGCGGAAGAAGTCATTCTCTCTCTCCTCCCATCCCTCTCTTTGGCCTTTCTCTGTGTTCTCTGTGCCTCTGTGGTGAATCTTCTTCCGTCTTGCTCAATGCGCGACCTTGGCGTGCGCCAGACCGATCTTGAACCACACCAGCCGCTCGGGCTCGATGATGTACACGCACGAGCCGTCGGTCACCTTCACCAGGTGGTCGGGCTCGTCGGGAATCAGCATCGCCCGCGGCACGAACAGGTGCTCCGCCAGGCCCACGAAGGCCATGGTCAGGTCCCGTTCCCCGTTCAGCTCTCGTAGCGCTGTCCGAAGCTGGTCCAGTGTCATGCCGGCGCCTTCACACCCGGGACGTACCCCGGAAAGTCGTACACGTGGTTCTGCTGATCAACCAGCCCGAAGGGACCCGCCGCGTCGAAGCGGATATCAAGCCCCATCGCCCGCGTCGCCGCCGTGCTCGACCCCGTCACGCTGTAAATCTCCAGCCAAAGGTCCACCAGGTGGTCCTTCTTCGAGAGCTTCCAGTGCGAGGGCGTCTTGCCGGCGTCCAGAGCCTTCTGAAACGCCGCGGCCATGTGCGTCACCAGGTCCATCGGGGAATCACTCCTCGATCACGGCGAGAATGTCGTCCTCGGACATGATCAGGAGTTCGTCACCGTCCAGCTTCACCTCGGTGCCGGCGTAGCTGGTGAAGATGACCTTGTCCCCCTTCTTCACGGTCAGCGGGATGCGCTCCCCCGTCTCGGTGTTCAGCGCGCCCGAACCCACGGCCTCGACGACGCCGCTCTTGGGACGCTCCTTGCCCGTCTCCGGCAGGAAGATGCCGCTGGAGGTCTTGGACTGAGCCTCGTCCCGGCGGACGATGATCTTGTCGTGCAGCGGACGCAGAGCGGTGGACGATGCTTTCGAACCCTTGGCCATGATGAGAACTCCGTGAAGCAGGAAAAGTGGACGTGAATCCTGGATATCTGAAACATCAGCCGACAAACACCAACCAGCAGTTCGGAACAGATTGATCATGGGCGACGACGCCCGGGCACTCGTTAGTTGCCCGGCCACCGGCCCTTGTAGAAACGAGAAAGGCAGCGGCGAAGCACCTCGAGCATCAGCTCCAGGTCGTTGTCCCCGCGCGGACGGTCCACCACGGCGAACGCCCCCAGCCGCAGCGCCGCCGAAAGGTCCCGGCAGTCGTCCCGGTGGGTCCGGGCCGGCTTCACCACGACGGTGGGCGGCGGCTCGGCGAGGCGGGAAAGAATTTCAAGCAGTCGCGGTCCACCCTCCTGGTCAGACTCCGCGCAGGACTTTCCATGTCCCAGCGGCAGGCCCAGGTCGACGATGGCGATGTGGATCGGGGTCGTGCGGATCACCTCCGCCGCCTCCTGCCCGCTCTGGGCCCGAACGGAACTGATGCCCAGGGGTTCCAGAAGAAGGGGGAGCCGATTGACCCACGGGTCGGGCTGCCACCCTGCATAGGACAACAGAAGGTTGAGCCGCCAGTCGGCGGGCGCGGTCGATGGAGGATGGAGGCGAGCCTCACGCACGCAAGACCTCTGGCAACTGGAATGCCAGACCGGCGCTATTCCAGCCTTCCCATCTCCCCCCTCGCGCGGCGTTCACGCTCGACTTCCCCCCTCGCTCCAGCCTCTTCCAGGCCCCCTGGCCCCCCGCCAAGGCCTCCAACCCTGCCGCCGTCAGCCCCAATCTCGCCCTCGCCCCACCCTTCCCCCACTCCTCCGCCCGTTCGTCCGGTCAGGATGAGGCCACCCAGACCGTCAATTCGGCAGTCTACAGATACCAAACACACTCCTCACTCCCGGGCCCGTTCCGGCCCTCTCGTCCGCGCCAGTACCATCCTCCATGACCAGCCCAGCCCACCCCGCCCCCCACCACCCGCAGCGACAGGGCGCCGTCCAGGTCCGCGTCCGCTACTGCGAGTGCGACCCCATGGGCGTCGCCCACCACGCCGCCTACATCCCCTGGCTGGAAATCGCCCGCACCGAGCTTCTCCGCACCAGCGGCGTCAGCTACGCCCAGCTCGAGTCCGAGGGCGTCTTCCTGGTCATCGTCAAGCTCGAGATGAAGTACCGCCGCCCCGTCCTCTACGACGACATCATCGAGGTCCGCACCACCGTCACCAGCGGCGGCCGCGTGAAGATCGAGCACCAGTACGAGATCGTCCTCGCCGCCCGCGACACCGCCTCCCTCACCGGCCGCGCGCGGGCGATCGCCGGTTCATCCGCCCCCGGCGAGGTCGTCGCCGTGGGTTCCACCGCCCTGGCCTGCGTCAGCGCCGATGGCCACGTGCAGCCGCTGCCCGAGTGGCTCGTCGGCGCGTAAGCCGCGTCTCCCCTTCCTCCGCGGAATCCCCTCAAGGCGTTTACCCGAATGCTCGGGCGTGCGCGGCATTCTCGCCCTCGCCCGCGGCCCATCGCGCTTACGATCGGGTCTCGTTCGGTCTGTCGGTTCGTGCGAAAGGAACAGGACGCATGCCGGAGGCACGCTCGGTTCGCAAGGCTGTCACTGTGGTCAGTGCGGAAGGTGGAACGCCCTCGATGGTTGAAGCAAAGCCCAATGTCCAGACCGCCGCCGCGTCCGGCCCAGCGCCCGGATCACTCGCCAAGTCCGCCGGCCGCGCGCCGCTGGACCACCGCTTCATCCACGTGCGCGGCGCCCGCGAGCACAACCTCAAGAACATCAGCGTCTCGCTCCCGCGCGATCAGCTGGTCGTCATGACCGGGCTCTCGGGCTCGGGCAAGAGCTCCCTGGCCTTCGACACCATCTTCGCCGAGGGCCAGCGCAAGTACATGGAGTCCCTGTCGGCCTACGCCCGGCAGTTCCTCGAGCAGCTCAAGAAGCCCGATGTCGACGAAGTCGAGGGCGTCCCCCCGACCATCGCCATCGAGCAGCGGTCGGCGAGCGGCAACCCGCGTTCGACCGTCGCCACCACCACCGAGATCTACGACTACCTCCGCCTGCTCTACGCTCGCTGCGGCACGCCCTACTCGTGGTTCCCCACCAAGCTGAAGAAGGACGTCGTGGTCGAGCGCTCCGGCGTGCCGATCAAGGCGACCACCAGCACCCAGATCGTGGACGCGGTGATGGCCGGGGCCTCCGCCGAAGGCACCCGCCTGATGATCCTCTCCCCGGTCGTCCGCGCCAAGAAGGGCTTCCACCGGGACGTGCTGGAGGATTTCAGCACGCAAGGGTGGCAGCGGGCCCGCGTCAACGGGGAGATCGTCGAGATCCGCACCGTGCTCAAGGAGCCGGGGGAAAACCCGCTCAAGCTCGGACGCTACGAGAAGCACACCGTCGAGGCCGTGATCGACCGCCTCGCCGTCGGCGGCAGCGCGGGCGGGGACGTCCGCCAACGCCTCGCCGAGAGCGTGGAGGCCGCGCTCAAGATGGCCGACGGCCTGGTGGTCATCGCCACCGAGGTCCCCGGCGGCTGGAAGGACGCGGCGTACTCGACCCGCTTCAGCGACCCCGAGCACCCCGAGATCGCCCTGGAAGAACTCGAGCCCCGCCTGTTCTCCTTTAACTCCCCCCAGGGCGCGTGCCAGACCTGCCACGGCCTGGGCACGCTGCTGGAGCTGGACGAGCAGATGGTGATGCCCGACCCGCGCAAGTCGCTCAAGACCGGCGCGATCGAGGCCTACGCGAAGAACATGGCCGTGCGGGCCTGGTTCCACCGGGCCCTGAAGAAGTTCTGCCGGCACTACGGCGTGGGCTTCGAATCGCCGCTGGACACCTACACCAAGGAGCAGCGCAAGATCCTGCTCTACGGCTCGACGCCCGAGCAGGCCAAGCAGTTCAAGTACGAGTGGAAGGGCGTCATCCCCGAGCTCACCGAGTGGTGGCAGAAGACCGACAACCCCTCGGTGAAGGAATGGCTGGGCAAGTTCATCACCGACAAGCCATGCCCCCACTGCCACGGTGATCGCCTGCGCATCGAGGCCCTGCACGTGCTGCTCAAGAGCGCCCACCAGGCCGACATGGCCAAGGGCGCCAGCGCCACCGTCATCGGCCGCCCCACGCACGACGGCACGATGATCAACATCGCCGAACTCTCCCGGCTGAACATCCTGGACGCGATGGCCTATGTCAGCGGGCTGGTGCTCTCACCCGAGCACCGCGTGATCGCCGAGCCGATCCTCAAGGAGATCAACAACCGGCTGCGCTTCCTCACGGGCGTGGGACTCGAATACCTCTCCCTGGACCGCAAGACGGCGACGCTCTCGGGGGGTGAGGCCCAGCGCATCCGCCTGGCCTCTCAGGTGGGCAGCGGGCTGGTGGGCGCGTGCTACGTGCTCGACGAGCCCACCATCGGCCTGCACCAGCGCGACAACGACCGGCTGGTCTCGACCCTGCGGCACCTGGCCGACATCGGCAACACGGTGCTCGTGGTGGAGCACGACGAGGACATGATCCGCGCGGCCGACCACGTCGTGGACGTCGGCCCCGGCCCCGGCGTGCACGGGGGCCGGATCGTCGCGCAGGGCACCGTCGCCGAGATCTGCGCCAACCCGGCCTCGCTCACGGGTGACTATCTCTCGGGCCGCAAGCGCATCGAGGTGCCCACGCATCGGCGGAAGATCTCGGAGAAGAACGCGATCGTCATCAAGGGGGCGAGGGCGAACAACCTGAAGAACGTGGACGTCGCCATCCCGCTGGGCGGGCTGGTGTGCGTGACGGGCGTCTCGGGGTCGGGCAAGAGCACGCTGGTGAACGACATCCTGCTGCGGGCGGCGCTGGCGAGCGTGACGGGGACGCGGACGCTGCCGGGTGAGCACGCCCGCATCACGGGGCTGGGGCAGGTGGGCCGGGTGATCGAGGTGGACCAGTCCCCGATCGGGCGCACGCCGCGGTCCAACCCGGCGACGTATACCGGGATCTTCGACGACATCCGCAAGGTCTTCGTCGCCACCAAGGAATCCAAGATCCGCGGGTACAAGCCCGGGCGGTTCAGCTTCAACGTCTCGGCGCAGAACGGCGGCGGGCGCTGCGAGGCGTGCCAGGGTCAGGGGCTCAAGAAGATCGAGATGCACTTCCTGCCCGACGTGTACGTGGAGTGCGAGGTGTGCAGCGGCAAGCGGTACAACCGGGAGACGCTGGAGGTGAAGTACCGGGGCAAGAACATCGCCGACGTGCTGGCGATGACGGTCGAGGAATCGTGCTCGTTCTTCGAGAACCATCCCAAGATCGTGCGGTACGTGGAGTGCCTGCGCGACGTGGGGCTGGATTACGTGACGCTGGGCCAGCCCAGCACCACGCTGTCGGGGGGCGAGGCCCAGCGCATCAAGCTCGCCACCGAGCTTGGCAAGGTCACCGGCGGCGCGGCGGCGGCGGACGAGGAATCCGAGAACGCCGAGGGGCAGGAGCCGGTGGACGAGGAATTCAAGAAGCGCGCGGCGGCGATGCGGCGGGGGACGGTGGCGGCGGGCGGCACGCTGTACGTGCTCGACGAGCCGACCACGGGGCTGCACTTTGAGGACATCCGCAAGCTGTGCATCGTGCTGGACCGCCTCGCCGACGCGGGGAGCACGCTGGTGGTCATCGAGCACAACCTGGACGTGATCAAGCGGGCCGACTGGCTGATCGACCTGGGCCCCGAGGGCGGGGACGGCGGCGGGCGCGTCATCGCGAAGGGAACGCCGGAACAGGTGGCGAAGGAGCCGGGGAGCCATACGGGGCGGTATTTGAAGAGGATTTTGAAGTAGTCACGCCAGCAAGGGGGAAACGCGTGAGCTTGATGAAGGTCATTGATCACGATTCGGTTGAAGGGTTTCTTGCGGAGCTAAGACTCTCCCGATTTGAGTGGCACCAGTTGCCGAGCAGCAAGTGGCTTTTCCGCGGGCATGCGGATGCGGACTGGCCCGTGTCGCCGCAGCTCTGGCGATCCAGCTGGTGGCGTGGCGAGTGCTTTTTCGCGACAGAAATGTTCTGCCACGCAGATCTTTTTGCTGAAGTACCAGGATCTGCATTCTCTGAGCTGCCCACCGCAAAGAAGGGGCGTGCGAGAGTCGTCGTCGCAGCTGCGCTCGCGGAGCGAACGCTGGTCAGCAGATTTCGCACGCTTGCCGACGAGCTTGGATTTCTTGTCGACGATGATTTGCCGCTATCCGACGCCGAACTTCGGAGCATCGGCTCTGGCGTCCAGTATCACGACAGCAGGTGGTTTCCAAAGCCCAGCGCCGCACTTGCTCAACATCATGGGATCGCGACAAGGCTTGTAGATTGGACCTTGAATCCGCTCTTCGCCGCCTTTTTCGCCGGCGAAGATGCGCTCCGGCTCGGTCGGCGAGACCGTGAGTACAACAAGCGGCTCGCCGTATGGTGCATTGATGCAAACCGCGTGGTTGGCCCCAAAACCCGCATTCGCCGCATTCTGGTTCCCGCATACAAAAGTGAATTCGTTCGCGCACAACGAGGGGTTCTGCTATTTGACAGTCGCGCGGAAGACGAGTTCGTTGCTCACGGAATTCCTCCGTGCTTCGTTCAGGCAATCATGAATTCGGTTCCGGAAGAAGCCCACCAACTCCCAGCGATCAAGAAAATCACACTTCCGTGGTCACTCGCCCGGCACCTCTGCGGGGCGTTGTACTGCGAAGGGGTGAGTCGCGCTCACCTGATGCCAACACTCGACAATGTCGCCACGACCGCGCGACGTGAACTGGAATCCTCTCCGCGAGACTCCATGCGGGGAGGGCCGGATCGAGATCTCACAGAGTTTGACAATGGAACATCCCAGAATGACAACCCCTCGATTCCTGAGATGGTGGGTCGCATTCTGGAAGGATCTACGAATAACGGCGCGGCGTAGATTCCGATGGATTGACTGCCGACATGCCTCTCTCACGGCATGTAATTTCGGCGCCGGCGGCGCGCGGCGTGGCTCTGCGACAACGTGCATCTCGCGACCAACCGCCGTTCAAGGCGTCAGGTCGCGGTGCACTCCGAGATTGGTCACGCAGGTGGGATCGGCACTGACCTGGCCTCAGGGCAGGCCAGGTCAGTGGCACGTTGGAAACTGGTGCATTGATCCGCGTCGGCGGGTGCGGATGTGGAAGCGAAGAAGGCGGCGGGGGGATGCTTCGCGGTGGCGAGGCGGATGAGGGTGGTGGCGGCTTTGCGGATGGTTTCGGCGTGGCGTGGGGACTGGATGGTGTCCGTGACGATGAGGGTGAGGGTGTTGATCGCCGAAGAGAGCGCGTCGCAGGCGATGAGGCGGGCGCGGGCGTGGGCGAGCTCGGTGAGGTCCTTGATCATCTGGAGGCCGCCCGATTCGTGGAGCCAGGCGGCGAGCTGGCGGGCGGAGAGGCCGAGTGATTCGAGGATGCGGTGCGTCGGCTCGCCGGAGTGGAGCAGCTGGCCCAGGAGCTGGTTGACCACGGCGTCGGGGAGCGCGGCGGGATGGTCGGCGGGGTGGGTGGTGCTGGTCATGTGCTCCAGCATCGGGAGGTGATGAAGAGGTGAAAAGGGAAAAGTGCGCCGAATCGGGTGTTTTCGCGCGCATGGCCGCAGATGTGCGCACAGGCGTGGTAGATGCAGGGAGAAGGCACTCGGCACCGGGCATCAGGCACTCGGGGGGAGATCGCATCAAGGCATTAAGAGAGCCGGGGCGCGGGGGAGCGGGGCAAAAAAGAACGGAGCCCGGCGTGTGCCGGGCTCCGCTGGAGATCAAACGAACTCAGAGATGAGTCTTTCCACGAGCGCAGGCTCAGCGACGACGACGGGCCGCGGCCAGGCCGGCCAGGCCGACGAGGCCGAGGCTGGTGGGAGCGGGGACCGTGTTGAAGCGGATGTTGTCGATGGCGACCCAGTCACCGAAATCGCCGGGGGCGACGGCAACGAAGTAGACGGGGGCGGAGAAGGCGCCGCCGATGTTCTCGACGCCGTTGTTGCCCGTGCTGGAGAAGCTGCCGACGAGGTTGAGGCCCGCGTCGTAGCCGGCGAAGAAGGTCTCGAGACCGTCGATGCCGCCGTTGTCGCCGATCACGTCCATGGACATGGAGTCGATGGGGGTGGTGAAGGACATGAGGAAGGAGGGGTCCCCGTCTTCGGCGAGCCAGTCGGCGCTGAAGGCGTGGAGGACCTGGCCGAGGGAGGAGACGTAGCCCGAGCCGACGTCGTTGCTGGTGACGTGCATGCCGGTGTTGGTGGCCCAGCCGTAGGGATCGGTGGAGAACGTGACGCCCCAGCCGGTGTAGGGCTGGGAGACGAGCACGCTGCTGTTGTTGGCAATGGGATTGCCAGCAGCATCGGTGTCAAAGTTCATGGTGAACACGGGGCGCGCGGAAGCCAGGCCGGCCATCATTGCGATGGCGGCGACGCCAAACAGAGCCTTCTTCATGTCTACATCCTCCTATCAACAGACAACGAAACAGAACCCCCGGGGAAATCGCGACGTGCACGTGCACAATGATCGCGCCGAGGTGGGAAACGCATTGCGGTTGATGGATGTGGAATTCTTGTCCCTCTCCTCATCCAACCTTCGCACCTTAATCAAGCGTTTTTCGTGTGTCAAGACTTCTTTTGAGTAATTGAACGAGAAATTGGGGTTTCTGCGGAACCGCGCGGAATTGGGGGGTTTGAACCGCGGGCCGCGCGATGAGCGTACTATTGATGGAGCACGGAAATCCCGGGTTTTCCCGGTGCAAACGGATTGCTCCAGCAGGAGTTACGCGATGACTTCATCCACGCAGACTGCCACGCCCAGCACCGAGCAGACGGGCGTTGTTCTGACCGAGACGGCCGCCCGGGAGATCAAGACCATCATCCAGCAGCAGGAACTGGACGCCGACAAGGTGCGCCTGCGGGTGGGTGTGAAGGGCGGCGGGTGCTCGGGGTTCAGCTACATCCTGGACCTGACCGAGACGCAGAAGGACACCGACGAGCTGTTTGAGCAGCACGGGGTTCGGATCATCTGCGATCCCAAGAGCATGCTGTACCTTAACGGCGTGATTGTGGACTTCCGGGACGAGATCATGGGTCGCGGGTTTGTATTCAATAACCCCAACGCGTCGTCCACGTGCGGGTGCGGGTCGAGCTTCCACGTCTGATGCATCACCACGGACCGCCGCGTCGCGGCGGTTCTATTCTGTTCGTATTGCATATCGGGCTCTGATCTCGGTATGCTGTGGTGTTGAGAGTTCGCCGTCCGCGGGCGCGGCGTTGCCGGGGGATTTCGGGACTCTCTCGCGGCGGGCGGGGACCTCTGGTGCGGGGACCTCTGGTGGGGGGCGGCGAGGGGTTGAGCGCCGTGCGAGGGCGGGGCCGCGACATGAAGCGCGGCCGGGTCGGTGATTGGGGGACCGTCGGGGCCGACGGATCGGAAGGACACGATGAGCCAGGCCACCATGCCGCCGGAAACCACGCTGAATTACGCTCCCCCCACGGTGACACAGTTCAGCGTGTTCCTCGTGAACAAGGTCGGGAAGCTGTTTGACCTGGTGGAGCTGTTCGACAGTTCCCCGTGCCAGGTGTGCGCGATCTCGGTGCACGAGGCGAGCGACCACGCGGTGGTGCGGATCATCACCAACAACGCGTCGGCCTCCCGGGAGCTTCTGCGGCGCCAGGGACTTCCGTTCTCGGAAAAAGACGTGCTGGTGGTGGAGCTGACCAAGGGCAAGACGCTGGCGCAGCTGTGTTTGAGCCTGTTGAGCGCGGAGCTGTTCATCCAGTTTGCGTACCCGCTGATGCACCGACCCAACGGGACGGCGACGATCGCGCTGGCGGTGGATGACCTGACGCTGGGGGGCCAGATCCTGCGGCGGAAGGAATTCCGGCTGTTTGGAGAGGCGGATCTGCCGGGGCATCCCAACGCGTCATTCCACTGAGGCGGCGGGGATCGTGAAAGCGTGCGGCGCGGCCGGTCGGGTCAGTCGCCGGAGTGGACCCAATCCAGATAACGAATGATGGCCCGCGTGGGCGGGGAGATTTTCGCGGCGTGCTGCGCGTCGAAGGCCTGCACGTGGGCGACGGGCATCCATTCGACCTGGCGATGCTCCCAGTCGCGGTCACCCATCTCCCGGCGGGCCTGCTCGAGGGAGCGGGCGAGCTGGACGCGGATGAGCACATCGAAGCCGCCGGCGTGGGTGTCGTCGCAGACGCCGAGGACGCGGCATTCATCGGGGCTGAGCCCGAGGCCGGCTTCTTCGCGGGCCTCGACGCGGAGGTGGTCGATGAGATCGGAGGAGGTCGGGAGCGGGGCCGAAGACGCCGCCGCGGGGCCGGGCATTCCGCCGCCGGGGATGACTTCCCACATGTCCCCGTAGATGCGGGTCTGGGGTGAGCGCAGGCCCATGAGCACGTGGGGTTGGCCGGCGGAGTCGGTTGCGGTGATGACGCCGCGGACGGCGAGCATGGCGACGCCGACGCCGATGGAGGGGCGGACGGCGTATCTGCTGTAGAGGTCTGGGGCGACGGCGATGACGGCGTGGAGCGGGTCGAAGGCGCGGACGTTCCAGATGGGGCCTTCGTGGAGGCGCGGGTTCTGCTGGCAGAGCAGGGTCCAGCGGCGGAGGGCGCGGTCGTCGTGGGGCGGGGCGGCGTCGGTGGCGGGAATAATCTGTGCCGGGGCGCCGGCGGGGAGAGGCCAGATGCGGACGGGGCCGAAGGAGATGGCCGGCGCGACGGCCACGCCCAGGGGGGTGAGAGGCCGGGAGTCACCCGGGATCATCGCATGAGGTCCGCGAGGCCTTCCATGTCACCCAGGTCGCCCAGGCCCAGCGCGGCGGCTTCGGCCTTGACGGCTTCCTGGAGTTTCTGCTGTGCCTGCTGGAGGGCGTCGTTGACGGCCTGGGCGATGAGGCTTCCGGCGAGGGCGCGTGTCTTCTCGTCGGCGGCCATGCCGTTGACGAGGGCGGGGGTGAGGTTGACCTCGAGGACTTCCATCTTGCCGGAGACGACGGCGTGGGCGGCGCCGCCGCCGGCGCGTCCTTCGCAGCGTGTGCGTTCCATCTTGGCCTTGACGCGATCGCCGGCGGCCTTGAGGCCTTCCTTGTTCTTCATGAGACCGGCGAGGGCGCCCATTGCTTTGATTTTGTCGAACATGGCCGATCCTAGGTGAGGGCAAGGGGCGGGGAGGAGGGGTTAGATCTGCGTGGCGGAGGTGGTGAGGTTCTGCTCGGCCCAGACGCCGGTGCCGACGCTCCACCAGTAGCGGATGACGTCCCCGGCGTCGGAGGTGCTGAGGAGGTTGATGGTGAAGGTGCCGTTGGTGGTGAGGCCGACCAGGGGGCCGGTCATGGGGGTGGCGTTGGGGATGGCCTGGCTGATGCGGGCGATCTGCCAGATGTTGCCAACGGGTTCCCACCAGTAGACGCTGATGGTGCCGTCGGCTTCCCGGCCGGCGATGTTCATGGCGCCCCAGGGCGTGACGAAGCTGGAGACGCTGTCGGCCTGGAGCTGTGGACCGCCGATGAGGTCGGTCATGTTGGTGGTTCGCCAGTCGGGGCCGAACTCCGGGAGCCACCAGGTGACCGAGAGCTTGCCGCTGGCGTCGGTGCCGCCGATGTTGATCGCGTTCCAGCTTGTGAGCCAGACGGTGAGGCCGCCGGAGAGGGTGGGCGCGCCGGTCTGGGCGCTGAGGTTGTTGGTGGTCCACTTGCCGGCGGCGAGGGACTGGTGGAACCAAATCGCCTGGATCTGTCCGCTCGCGTCGAGGCCGACGACGTTGAGGGCGTTCCAGGAGGTGACGAAGCTGGTGATGCGTCCGGCAAAGTGCGGGACGGTGAGGGACTGGGAGCGGAGGTCGTCGGCGAGGTTGACGGCGGTCCAGGCGTAGTTGCCGGAGGTGGCGGCGCCGGTCTGGAGGTAGCGGATGAGGTCGCCGCTGGCGGCGGTGCCGGCGATGCTGACCAGGCCGTCGACGGAGGTGAAGACGGTGACGTCGCCGGTGATGACGGGGGCGGAAGTGAGCTCGGTGGTGAGGTTGCGGAAGGTCCAGGTGGAGCCGGTGGTGTTGGTGAAGAGGCCCAGGCCCGCGGTGGTGCGGGCGGCGGCGTAGTTGCGGCCGTCCTTGGGATCGACCCAGGAGACGACTTCGCCGATGACGGGGGGTGAATTGGTCTTTGCCTGGAGGTCCGAGCCGGTCCAGGTGGTGGCGCCGGCCTGCTGCTGGAGGACGACGGGGTTGCCCAGGGTGTTGACGGTGGTGATGTTGATGCTGCCGGTGTTGGCGGCGGAAGCACCCAGGAGCTGGCCCTGCGTGGAGCTGAAGACGCCGCCGGCGGTGACGGTGAGGACGTAGTCTCCGGTGCTGGAGGGGACGGCGCCCGAGCCGGTGAGGACGTTGTAATTGAGGGCGGCGGCGCTGCTGGCGTTGACGCCAATGTAGTAGGTCTGGCCGGCGGTGAGGGTGATGGTGAGGCCGCTGTCGAGGGTGCCCGAGGAGATGTCGTCGTTGCTGGCGAGCTGCGTGCCGGAGGCGCTAAAGACGCGCAGGACGGTGTCGACGCCGCCGTCGACGGCGGCGCTGGCGCGGATGACGACGCTGCCGGTGGAGGCGGGGGTGTAGGCGTAGATGTCGATGTCGCTGGTGCCGACGATGAAGCTGTCGTCGCTGCCGATGGAGCCCGCGGCGGCGCGGCCGAGCGTGAGAACGGTGGGCGTGCCGGTGTTGACCGAGTCGTTGGTGAGGGAGGCGGTGTCGGAGAGGGGGCGCAGCTCGGAGGTGAGGGAGTAGCTGCCGGTGGAGCCGCCCGCGCCGCTGGCGGGGGCGAACCAGTTGAAGCCGGAGTTTCCGCGGCCGGTGACGGCGACGTAATAGGTCTGGCTCGCATCCACGCGGCCGATGAGGCGGGCGGTGGAGCCGGAGACCTCCCCGATGCGGACCACGTCGTTGAGGGTGGAGTCGTAGACCCAGACGGAGAGGGAGCCGACGAAGGTTCCGTCGGTCGCGGTGAGGGTGAGGTCGAGCAGGCCGGTGGCGCCGGGGTCGTACTGGTAGAAATCAACGTCCTTGGAGCCATCGGCGCCGACGGTGGTGCTCGCGTCCTGGCCGACGATGCCGCTCACCAGCGCGCCGATGGTCTTGGTGGTGGAGGTGAGGACGGTGCCGTCGGCGTCGCTGTTGTCGAAGCGCAGGGCGATGTCGTAGAAGCCTCCGACGCCCTCGGAGCTGCGGTCGAAGGGATCGGCGGGGTTGAAGTTCTTGTTCCAGAAGTCGGCGACGGCGACGTAGACGTGCTGGCCGCGGGTGAGGGCGACGACGAGGTAGCTGTCGATGTTGCCGGCGGACTGGTCGTCGTTGAAGGCGATTTGCTGCATCTGGTCGTTGAAGACGCGGACGTAGGTATCGACGGCCTGGGCGCCGTAGGGGATGGCGGCGTCGATATCGACGATGAGGGAGCCGGCGTCGGGGGCGTAGACCTCGAAGAAGTCGACGTCCTGGGAGCCGACTTCCAGGCCAAGGTCGGCGCCGATGAAGCCGGGGTAGGAGTTGGGGAAGCCCTCGAAGGGGACCGCGCCCTGGACGACGCCGTTGGGGTCGGGGTTGGTGACGGTGACGCTGAGGGAGTAATCACCGGTGGAGGTCGCGTCGGAGACGCCCACGCCGGAGGTGATGAGGTAGCCGGTGTTGCCCGCGCCGGAGATGCCGACGTAGTAGGTGCCAGGGGTGAGGCGGGTGCTGGTGAGGACGGGGTAGCCGACGCCGACGGTTCCCTCGGCGCGGGAGAGCTCGGCGCCGTTGGTGTCGAAGAGGCGGATGGAGACCACGCCGGCGGCGCCGCCGGAGACGGCGGCGGTGGTCAGGACGAGATTGCCGGGGGACTCGAGGGAGACGGCGTAGAGATCGACGTCGCGGGGGCCAACGGTGACGGAGCCGTCGGCGGCGACGTTGCCGGTGTACTCAAAGACGCGGGTGCCGTCGACGTTGGGGACGGCGATGGCCTTGGAGATGACGGAATTGACGTCGGCGTTGGGCGGCGGGGGATTGTCGATGGATCCGCCGCGGACCTGGGCGACGACCTGCTGAATGGCGCGGTAGATGTTGACGCGTTTGAAGGTGAGGCCGGTCTCGGCGAGGTTCTGGGGGTTGCCCAGTGAGGCGCGGCCGTTGTTGTCGTACTGGATGGGGGCGCGGGCGTTGCTCGACGTGCTCGCGTCGACGATGTCGTCGGCGGTGGATCGCATGATGCTCAGGACATCGGCGGGGGAGAGGTAGGTTCCGCCGTAGGTGAAGGCGGCGTCCTGCATGAGGGCGACCATGCCGGTGACCAGCGGTGAGGCCATGCTGGTGCCGCTGATGGTGTTGTACATCTTGCCGCCGCTGCCGTTCCAGGTGGAGTAGATGGTGGAGCCGGGGGCGGCGACCTGGTTGGGGAGGGAGCTGCGCTGGCTGGTGGCGGCGAGCTGGTCGGCGACGGGGCGGTAGTCGATGCCGGCGTACTGGGAGTTGCTGCTTCCGGCGCCGATGCTGGGGAGGTCGTCCCCGACGCCGCTGTCTTCCCAGGTGTTGGCGACCTGGATGGTGGAGTAGACGGCGGGGACGCTGGCGCCGGCGGCGGCGAAGTCGGCGTAGCCGTTGCCGGAGGCGGTGACGACGGTGACGCCGAGCGATTCAAGCTGGGCGATGCGTGAGGCTTCGGCGTCGGTGCGCTGCTGGGGCGTGTTGATGTTGACGCCGGGGACTCCCAGGGACATGTTGACGACGCGGATGTTGTAGGTGGTGTGGTTGTTGATGACCCACTGGAGGGCCTCGGCGACGGTGTCGTATTGGGGCTGGCGTTCGCCCTCGGCGGGGAGGGCGCGGATGCCGATGAGCCTGGCGTGGACGGCGACGCCGATGGCGGGATTGGTGGAGGCGACGGTGCCGGCGACGTGGGTGCCGTGGCCTTCGGGGTCCTGCGGTGTTCCGGCGGAGGAGCGTGTGACGGCGTCGTACCAGGCGGTGAAGTTGCCGGTGATGTCGGGATGGGCGGAGTAGAGGCCGGTATCGATGACGGCGACGCCGATGCCGCTGCCATCGACCAGGGAGTAGTTGGCATCGGCGCGGAGTGCGGTGAGGCCGACGACATCGAAGGCGGCGCTGAGGACGTAGCGGGTTTCGAGGTGTTCAACGGCGCGGGCCTGGGCGCTGCGCGCGGCATCGTTTGGACGGCCCGAGGCAAGCCCGCTGCGACGCATCCGCCATCCGTCCCAGATACGCATAAGAGAGTCTCCGCGATGTGTGAATGCCGCGGCGAGGAAGGCTCGCGGCGATCTGGGGGACATGGTACCACGCCGCTGGAATGTCGGGACCGGTCCGTGCGAGGCGGGTCGGGCTTCGCTCGGTGTGCGCGGGTTCCGCGGGCGTCCGGCGCTGGCACGCAGGCAGGTTCTACGATCGGGGCCCCGCTCCGGGACGCTTGCGGCGCGGCCCGCGGGCCCGCCCGCCCGCTCAGGATTCTGGCAAAGGAGGCCTCGCGCCGTGTCCCGTCTTCAGGCCACATTGACATCGGTTGAACAGCTTCTGGGGGCGTCGAAGTTCGAGGAGGCGCGGCAGACGCTGCTGCGCGCCTTGCAGAAGGCCCCGGACAGCGGTCCGCTGTGCAACGCGATGGCGGTGACGTTCGTGATGCTCAAGCAGCACGAACAGGCGCTGTTTTACGCGCAGAAGGCGGCGAAGCTGATGCCGGGGGACGGGGAGGTGCTCTCGACGCTGGGGAGCGTGCTGGCGATGATGGGCAAGGCGAAGGAGGCGGTGCCGATCCTGGAGCGGGCGATCGGGCTGGTGCCGACGTCGCCCAACCCGCGGATGGGACTCGCCAACGCGCTGGGGACGCTGAACCGGCATTCGGAGGTGGTGGAGCAATGCCGGGCGGGGCTGGCGTTTCACCCGGGGGATCAGGACCTGAACGTCAAGCTGACCCTGGGACTCTTGAGCTGCGGGCACGCGGAGGAGGCGGTGGAGGTGGCCTCGCGGGCGCTGCGGATGCGGCCGGGTGACGTGACGCTCGCCTCGTGGAGGGCGTTTGCGCTGAACTACCTGCCGGATCCGGATCCGGGTGAGATCAAGGCGGCGCACGAGCACTACGGGAACCTGGTGGAGGGCGCGGCGGGGACGGCGGCCCCTGGCGGCCCGGGAACCGGAGCGGCGGGGAACGCGGGGGACGTGCTGCGGGTGGGGCTGGTTTCTCCGGATCTGCGGACGCACTCGGTCGCGTTCTTTGTGGAGCCGCTGCTGAAGCACTTTGATCGCGCGGGGTTTGAAATCTACTGCTACTCGACGGCGAAGCACGAGGACGAGACTTCGCAGCGGTTCAAACAGCTGGCGACGCAGTGGCGGGCGGCGGGGACGCTGAGCGACGCGGAGCTGGCGGGGAAGATCAGGGCGGACCGGGTGTCGATCCTGATTGACCTGGCGGGGCACACCAGCGCGAACAGCCTGCCGGTGTTTGCGATGCGGCCGGCGCCGGTGCAGGTGACGTGGTGCGGGTATCCCTCGACGACGGGCGTCAAGGGGATCGGGTACCGGCTGGTGGACAGCCTGACCGACCCGGCGGGGGCGGAATCGCACTGCGTGGAGAAACTCGTCCGGCTTGATCCGAGCTTTTTGTGCTTCCAGCCGCCGGCGGAGGCGCCGGAGGCGGCGCCCGCGCCTTGCACGGCGGCGGGGCATGTGACGTTCGGGTCGTTCAACACGCTGCTGAAGCTCAACGGGCGGGTGGTCGCGGCGTGGGCGGAGATCCTGCGGCGCGTGCCGGGTTCGCGGCTGATGCTCAAGGCGACGCAGCTCGCCGATGCGCGGGTGCGGGCGGACACGGTGAAGCGGTTTGTGGACGCGGGGGTTGAGGCGGGGCGCGTGGAAGTGATCGAGGCGACGGCGAGCCAGAAGGACCACCTGGCGCTGTACGGGCGGATGGACATCGCGCTGGACCCGTTCCCGTATGCGGGGACGACGACGACGTGCGAGGCGATGTGGATGGGCGTGCCGGTGGTGACGCTGCGGGGGCGCTCGCACGCGGGGCGCGTGGGCGTTTCGCTGCTGACCAACGTGGGGCTGACGGAGCTGATCGCGGACGACCTGGAGAAGTACATCGGCCTGGCGGTTGAACTGGCGGGAGATGGGACGCGGCTGGGGACGCTACGGTCAGGCATGCGAGCAAGGATGGCCGGCTCGGTGTTGTGCGACGGCCCGTCCTTTGCCCGCCGTTTTGAATCGGCGCTGCGGGCGATGGCGGGCGGCTGAAGGGTGGGACCTGGGTCGATTCGGAACAGGACGTGAGGCATGGCCCGTACACGGATCAAGATCTGCGGGATCAGGGACGAGGAGCACGCGATGGCGGCGGCGGAGGCCGGCGCGGACGCGGTGGGTTTCATGTTTTACCGGGAGTCTCCGCGGCACATCGAGCCGGAGGAGGCGAGGGAGATCATGGACGTGCTTCCGCCGATGGTCTCGACGGTGGGCGTGTTCGTGAACCCCTCGATCGAGCGGTTCTGCGACGCGGAAGAGGTGTGCCCGACGAACTACGTGCAGCTGCACGGCACCGAGGACGACGAGATGGTGCGGCAGTGCGGGCCGTGGCTGATCCGGGCGATCCGGTTCGACGCCAAGACGATCCGCAAGGACCTGGAGCGGTGGGACGCGATGGACGAGGTGGACGCGATCCTGGTGGACGGCTCGCTGGGCGGGCAGGGGACGGCGCTGGACTGGAACGCGCTGGCGGGGGCGATTGAGGGGATCGATACGCCGATCTTTCTCGCGGGCGGTCTGACGCCCGACAACGTGGCGGAGGCGATCCGCATCGTGCGGCCGTATGGCGTGGATGTGTCGAGCGGGGTGGAGAAGGAACGCGGCGTGAAGGACGCAGAGTTGATCAGGGCGTTCTGCCAGGCGGTGCGCGAGGTGGACCGCTCGCTGGGCTGATGTCGATGCTGACGCGGGGCGGGACGGGCCGACGGCAATGAAACCGGGTTCACGTTCGGCGGGCATGGAACCGGCGTGCGCGTGGTCCGAATGACAGTATGATGAACCAGGGGAGCGAATTTCGCCCGGCCCGGGGAGATGGACGCATGACGCACGACGCGCGTGAGAAGCCTGGCGCTGGAGCGGAGACGGCGGTCTCTCGCGCGGCGGGGCGGATCGTGCGGAGCGGTCAGCGGGTGCGGAGGGATATCCGCGACTTGGTGCTGCGGACGTACCGGGCGCGGGGGGCCGTGGCTGATGGGCTTGGCGCGGTGGTCGAAGAGGTGCTGCGGGGCGTCGCCGCCGGGCTGGCGGGGATGGCGCGTCCGCGGCGGGATGAACTTCTGCGGCAGGTCTTTGAGGGGCTTGCCGAGGCGTATGCGGTGACGGCGGAGGAAAGCCGCCGCGCCGAGCGTTGGGAACAGATCGAGGCCCGGATCACCGAGGCCGTCTCGCACTTTGCGGCGAAGGCCGGAGAGGACATCATGAACGAGTTCAAGAACGTTGCCGATCAGGTCCGTGACGCGGGACAGCGGCTGAAGCCCAAGGCGAAGGCGGCGATGCACGCGCTGGACGAGAACGTGGTGGAGCCGGCGACCGAGGCGGCGGCGGAGGGGGCGAGGAAAGTGAAGAAGACGCTGGGCGGGCTGCTCGCCGCGGCGGGTGAGATGCTGTCGGACCTGAGCGACACGATGCGCGAGCCGGGGAAGGGCGGCGCGTCGAAGAAGAAGGCCGGCACAAAGTCCGGCGCGAAGACCGCAAAGAAGGCCGGGAAGAAGGCCTCCACCTCCGGCGGAGGCAAGGGCAGCGCGGGCGCGGCGAAGGGCGGCGGAAACGCGGGGAGCAAGGCGAGCACGGGGGGCGCGGCGGGCACGAGCGTCAAGGCCGCCGGTAAGAGTTCGCCGGCGCGCGGGAACGCCACGGCTGGAACGCGGACCGGCGTAAAGGCGTCTTCGCCGCGGAACGCGAGCGTTTCGAAGAAGTCGGCGGGCGGCAAGGCTGGCAAGAAGACCGCCGCGAAGCGGTGATGGCGGTGAGTGGGCGTGAGACAGTCGCATCGTGACGCGGACGCGCGTCGCGTCCGGTGCGTTGATCGATTGCCCACGTCACTTCATATAGATTGCGTTAACAAATGGATCGCTGCGCGTCGGCGGGGGAGGCTCCGCCACGGGCAGGAACGCTTCGTTACCGGCGAGGCGCGTTGGGCACGGGCTGGCCGGGCGCGGGGATCTGCTCGGGGCGAGGGGGCGCTTCGCGGGGCGGTGTGATCACGGGCTCTGGGGCGGGCGGCGCGGATCCATCCGGTGCACCGCTCTCGGCTTCTTCCATGATGAGCCGCGCGATGGCCTGGTCCCCAAATACCCCCACGCGTATGCGGATAG
This sequence comes from Phycisphaerales bacterium, assembly GCA_044226385.1. Taxonomy (GTDB): domain Bacteria; phylum Planctomycetota; class Phycisphaerae; order Phycisphaerales; family UBA1924; genus JAEUJB01. The sequence continues at coordinate 76,722 of JBGAHA010000003.1, read as the reverse complement.
CGGTGACGGTGGGGGAGTGACGCGTGAGGCGGACCTGGATCTCGTCCTGGTTGACCTGGTCGGCGGAGATGAAGACGTAGTTTTCCTCGACCATCTGCCGAACGATGGGGAAATTGAGGCGGAGCAGGGCGCCTTCATACGCGCGGTGGACGTCCTCGAGCGGCTGCTTGCGGGCGGCGCGGAGCTCACCCTCGATGAAGGCGGAGGTCCCGGCCTCGGCAAGACTTACACCCGCGTTCGCAAAGAGGACGGGCGGGGCGCACGCCGGCAGGCTCACGGCCAGAAGCCCGGCCACGATCGCCATGAGGATGAGGGTGCGGTGTTTCATGGGGTGGGCCGCGGCCCGTGACGGGCGAGGCTTCACACAAGGATACATATAGTGGAGCGACTCCGGCGGGCTCGCCGAGAACATTTGCACGAGTTTGTGGCCTTCGCACCGAGCGGGCGCGGGACCACGGCGAATGGGGGCTTGGTTGGACGAGCGTGTGAGCGGGACATCCGACAAGGAATCCGGAGCGGATGCACTCACGCCGCCGGCGACTCCTGCGCGGGGGATTGATCCCGCGGCGCCGACCTCCCTGATCCGCGCGGTCATGGGTGACGCGACGGTCGCCGCGGGGGATCACATGACATCCCACGCCTCGGGCGTCTCCGCGGCGGAGACGGTGATCTATGCATCCAGGGCGGCGGAGGGAGACCTTCGCGGTCACCGGATCGGCAACTACCGGATCGAGGACCGCATCGGCGGCGGCGGAATGGGCGTGGTGTACCTGGCGCGGCAGGACAACCCGCGGCGGCAGGTGGCGATCAAGCTGATGCGGCAGGGGATCACGTCGCGCAGCGCGCGGGCGAGGTTTCACCAGGAGGCGGAGCTGCTGGCGCGGCTGGCGCACCCGGCGGTGGCGCAGATCTATGAAGCGGGGATGCACCTGCCTCCGGACGCGGCGGGGCCCGATCAGGCGATGCCGTTCTTCGCGATGGAGTACGTGCGCAACGCCAAGCCGCTGACGAACTACGCGGCCTCGCACCATCTGTCTCTGCAGGACCGGGTGCGATTGTTCGTGGAGGTGTGCCGCGGGGTGGAGCACGGGCACCAGCAGGGGGTGATCCACCGGGATCTCAAGCCGGCGAACATCCTGGTGAACGAGGCGGGGCAGCCCAAGATCATCGACTACGGGGTGGCGGTGTGCATCGATCCGGCGGACGCTTCTCCGCGGCACACCGAGACGGGGCAGATCATCGGGACGATCCAGTACATGAGTCCCGAGCAGCTCGCGGGCTCGGGGGGCAAGCTCGACCCGCGGGCGGATATCTATTCGCTGGGCGTGGTGCTCTACGAACTGATCTGCCGGCGTCTGCCGTACGACGTGGACGGGCGCTCGTTCGTGGACGCGACGCGGGTGATCCTGGACCAGGCGCCCACCAGCCCGCGGCAGCACGTGGGGTCGATCGACGACGACCTGGAGACGGTGATCCTGCACGCGCTGGACAAGGACCGGCACACGCGGTTCCAGAGCGTGGGGGAGCTGGTCAAGCAGTGCGAGAAGTACCTGCGCGGGGAGCCGCTGGACATCAAGCCGATTTCCCGTCTGACCAAGACGTGGCGGCGGTCGATGGACGTGGCGAGCCGGCGGCTGGAGTGGGCGACGCTGGCGATCGTGGCGGTGGTGACGATCGTCGCGGGGGAGACGATCGACGGATTCCTGCATCGCCAGACGAACGTGAACGAGTGGATGTTCGACACGACGCTGGGGTATGCGAGCCGGTACGCGAGCGGGGTGCCGCTGACGGGCGTGAAGATGATCTCGGTGACGCCGGGGACAGACGTGGCGGGGATCGCCGCGGGCCTGGGGCTGCCGGAGGCGGACTTCGACCAGCTGTACACGGTGCGCCCGCTCTATGGGGCGCTGCTGCAGCGCATGGCGGCGCTGCCCACGCGGCCGCTGGCGGTGCTGTTGGACGTGCGCTTCACGGCGGAGCGTCCGGGGTACGACGAGGCGCTGGCCGAGGGGATCCGGCGGCTGGGAACGTTCGACGGGACGAAGGTTCCGCCGCGCGTGGATGTGATCTGCGCGCTGGGCTCCCTGCAACCGACCTCGGAGGGCCGGCCGGCGATATCGGCGCCGCTGGTGGAGGCGGGGGTGAAGTTCGGGGACCCGATGCTGCACGTCGCGGCGGCGGGGGTTCCGTGGATCCATCCCAAGGTGGACCTTGCGATCAAGAACCCGCAGTCGGCGCCGATCCCGGGGCTGGCGCTGCGGACGTACATGAGCGCACGCTACCCGGGGTGCGAGCTGCTGATCGAGAAGAACACGCAGCAGTCGTCCCTGCTGGTGGTGGCGCACGATCCGGCGCTGGCGCCGGGGGCGGGGCTCGCGTCGGGCCTGGGCCGCAAGCGGGGGTCGGAGGAGATCTCGTACCTGAGCACGGCGCCGCGGGAAGAGACGGCGTCGATGGGGATCGACCCCGAGGCGATGATCCCGATCTACGAGACGCGCCTGGCGCCCGAGGAGCATCTGCGCTCCAAGGACCGGGACCTGGGGGACGCGCTGGGGATGAGCGACGAGCAGATGGCGCGCGAGTACGGCGGGCAGGTGCTGGTGGTGGGCGTGCGCGAGATTCCCGCGGAGACCAACGAGCTTGCCGGGGGGCGGACGGCGGCGGGGATGGAAGTGCACGCCTCGGCGATCGCGTCCCTGATGCTGGGCTTCAACGTGGCGCAGGGGGAGTGGCTGACGCTGCCGATGTTCGGGGTCGCGGGTGTGATCTGGTCGGCGCTCTCGGCGCTGGTGGGCGTGCTGATCGGCGCGGTGTGCGCCCGGCGGCCGGGGCGGCGGTGGGTGCTGATCTTCATCGCTTTCGCGTGCCTTGTGTGCGCAAACTTTGCAAGCATGCGGTACGCCGACCGATATTTCAATCCGATCCCGTGCCTGATCTCGGTGATCCTGGCGGCGGAACTCGCCGCTTTGCTGTACCGTGCCCGGCTCATCCGCCGCGAACACCAGCCCTGGAGGTTTGCTTGATGACGCGTCGTGTTGCCTCTTCGATCGCCCTCTCCTGCCTCGCCCTCCTGGCCGGCTGCCACTGCGAGCCCCGGGTCCGGTCGTTCTCTGACACCGACGAGCTGCCCATCTATTCCCCGTCTGACGTGGGCGCTTCGCTCACCAAGATCTCGTCCTCCAACCCGCTGATCCCCTCCCCCGCCTTCAAGGTTGTGCACCGGGCGGTCGCGTCGTCGAACACCAAGACGTATTACGCGATGGTCTCCCCGTGGTACCCGTACGGCGGATCGGCGCTGTACGGACGTCCCGACGTTCGGATGTGCTCGTTCCAGCAGACCTGGCCGGTGCTGACGGAAAAAACTGGGCTGCTGCCCGGTGGCGGCGCCAGGGGGCTGGGGGCGGCGGTCTCCGCGGCGGGGACGGACGACGAGGTGTACGACGCGATCGTGACGTCGATCGTGACGGGGACGGGGTGGATCTACCTGTCAGGGGATCGCCCGATGGTCAAGACGCGCCGGGTGATCGGCGCGGCGGACGGGACGACGTTCTTCTGCCAGGCGGCGCAGCGGGGCACGGTGGAGTACTACCGCTTTGCGCTGCTGTTCCCCGCCGGGGCGCCCCCGACAGATTCGGTGCGGCTGGCGCTGGCGGATTCTCCGGGCTCGACGGTGGAGACGCTGACGCAGGCGCTGCCGTATGCGGTGTATTCCTACGATACATCGACCAGCACGGGCGTCTGGACGCCCCCGCAGGCCACCATCGGCACGGGGGTGCTGTGGGACGACTTCCAGGTGGCGCTGACGGCCGCCGAGGCGCAGGCGGCGCTGGCGAACTTGCCCGTCCCGTAACGGGATCCGGGCACGAGAGCATTCATCATGAGCATTCCCGCGATTCCGATGTCACCGGCGCTCCCCGTGCAGTACCTCGATATCCCCTCGGGGGATGGCGGCGTGGTCCGCGCGATGTTCCAGTCCATGGACGCGGGCGAGGGCCGGGCCGAGGTGGAACCGTTCTCCCCCGATGACGCAGAGGGCGGTCCGCAGGGCCTGGGGGTAGGGTCGATGGGCGGCTCGGTGCTCTCCCTCAGCCTGGGCTGGGCGTGGCTGATCGGGCAGCGGCCGGTGTGCAAGACGCGGCGGGTGATCGGGGCGGCGGACGGGACGTGCTTCTTCGCGCTCTCGACGGCGGCGATCGACCGGTTTTATTACGTGGGCCCTTCGACCAGCCGCGTGCTGCTGAGCCCGGCGCCGGCGATCCCGGGGCGGGCGCCGGTGGTGATCGATGCGGCCCATCCCTACGCGGAGTGCGCCGGGACGGTGGTGACGTCGCGAGGGCTTTCCCAGGCGTCAGCGGCGGACCGTGAGTTCATGTCGATCTTCGCGTCGGCGAAGGCGGCGGCCGTGGCGGCTGGAATGATCGAGTGAGCGCCGGCCGGGTGGCGCGGGGGCTCAGGCCGCGCGGGTGATGAGCGGCCCGACGTACTGGATGAAGAGAAAGAACGCGCCGCCCAGGGCGATGATCCACAGGACGATCTGCGCGCTCATGACGAAGACCTTTCGCCAGTAGTGCTGCATGTCCGGGACGCGGACGGCCTTGTAGACGATTGAGATGAACAGCGCCATCGGGATCAGGAGCAGGTACCAGGACCTGTGGGCGTTGATGGGATCGATGAAGGGCCGCCAGACCAGGGAAATGTTCTCGGCGGGGTCGGTGTCGGGACCGGCAAGGGCGATTAGGCCCGGGAGTGACGCGTGGAGCGCGCCGGCGAGGAACTGGCCGCAGGAGGCGGCCGCGGGGAGGCAGAAGGCTGGGATGAGGGAGGGCACGAGGTTCATGGGACCACCTCGGCGCGGCGGCGGATACGGGGGAAGGCGGCGTCGATGGCGACGATGAGGTTCATCATGCCGGCGACGGCGCAGAAGAGGGTGCCCAGTTCATTGACCTTCGCGAGCGATTTGATGTTGGGCGGGGGCTGGAGCTTGCCGGTCGCGGGGTCGACGGGGGCGGGCTTGGGGGGGGCGAGGGTGAAGAACGGGGCCTGGGGATCGCGGATCTCTCCCGGCATCGCCGAGCGTGCGGTCGGGGGACGCTGCTTGGCGGGGTCCCCGGGCTCCAGGACCTTGAAATGGTTCTGGTGGACGTAATCGACGCCGAAGGCCAGGGGGCCGACGAGGGACTGCGCCATGAACCAGAGGCGATCCTCCTGGCGATCAACGACGTCGATGCCGCCGACGAAAATGCCGCCGAGGAAGAGTCCAAGGATTCCCGAGCCGATGAGGAGTCCCCGGTGGAGCTGGCCCTGGGCGGCATGTCCGAGTCCGGGGAAGATCAAGGCGAGGATGCCGAACTGGGGGCGAAACTCGACGGGCGCTCGAGGATCGAATGCGGTTGGGTCCATGGGTGGTGCGATTCGTCGGACTCCGGAGCGCCGTGGTGAACGATGGTCACGGTGGTGAGGATAACCCGGTGGTCGCCTCGCCCGCCGCTGCCCCCCGCGCGTTTGACACGGCGCACGGGGTCGTTACTTTACCGCCGTTTTGATCCCCGGGGCGGCGGGGTGTTTCCGGGTCCGGGGCGACGGGTTTGAAGGAAGACGCCCGGGCGAGTGGACGCGGGCGTTGAGCGGGGAACAATCGGGCGGTTCGACCGACGGCCCGCGCGGCCCCTGACAGGGGCGGCGTGAGCGAGGTCGAGGGTGTGGGGCGTTGGTGATTGTGTTCTGAAAGTTCGTGCGTCCGCCGGGACATGGTGCAGAGGCCATGGCGGGTGAGGCGAGGAACAGAACGAAACGCCGTGCCGCGGCACGGCCTGGGTGGTTGGTGGAAGCATTTGAAGCTCACTGGCAGGAAAAAGGGTGAACCGATGACCAGCTCAACGGATCAGTACCAATTCCTCTCGATCGGCGGCGTGATCGACGTGGAACCTCAAGCCCCGGCGGGGCCTGTCCCGCAGATTCCTCGGGCGGACCCGGCGTGGACGACGCCGTGGTCGGCGTCCCCGTGGTCGGTGGCGGCGGAAGCGGCGTATGACGACGAGGACGAGGACGAGGATGTTGACGAGGACGAGTTCTCCGACGATGAGTTCGAAGGGGAGGAAGAGTTCGAGGACGACGACGAAGATTTCCTCGAGGACGACGAAGAGGAGGTAGAGGAAGAGGGCGAATCGGACGAAGAGGACGATGCGGAAGAGGATGACGACTTCTGATCCCGCCCCGACGTCCCCGGTTTTCGGGCCCCATGGCGGCCCCGTGAGAAGGGCGCCGGTCGTGCATCCTCGACCCGCGCGGAATCTCACATGCCTGCAAACCAGGGGCCTGCCAACCAGCGGCCCACCCACCAGCCGCCCTCCGACCAGCACCCCCTGACCCCGCAGGCCGGAAACACCCATCCGCCGCGTGCGGCGGGGCAGGCCGCGGGCTGCACAAGTCCGGATAACCCCCCCACCATCGTGCCGGCCCCCGGCGCCGGAGAAGCGCTCCCGGCGGGGACGGTCGTGGATCGCCGGACCATTCCCGACCGCCGCAAGCTCGCCGAGCGGAGCGGGAACGCGGACCTTTCGGGGCTGGAACGCCGCCGCGGACCGGGCCGCAGGCTCTCGGACTTTCAGCGATCGGCGGAAGAAGGGGAACTGACCACCGAGCAGTTCCTGTTCGTCATCGCCATCGACGAGTTCAAGAAGGCCAATAACAAGACCTTCCCCACGTGGACCGACGTGCTGGAGGTGATCCGCCTGCTGGGGTATCGCAAGACGCGGCCCAGCGACCTGCACCTCTCCCGAGCGGAGGACTGGCAGGAGGCGGCCGATGCGCCGGCGCAGGTGCGTCCGAGCCGGTGGCAGGAGCGGTTCCGGGTGGATCCGCGCAGCGAGGCGGCCTGAGCGGGACCGTAATCAGCCCTGGGTCATGGGCGTGTCGGCGAATTCGCGCATGGCGACGCAGGGTGCGAGGATCTCGTTCATCACCATGGACCTGCGCCAATCCTCGATGGAGGTTTCCTGTCCCATGAGCATGACGGTGCGGCCGGTACGGCCGGGCATCGCGGCGCCGGAGCGGTTGGCGCTGGCGGCCTGGGGGATGCGGCGATCAATCGCGTAGGCGGCGTCGGCGCCGGAAACGTCCTTGACGAGGCGCTGGGTGCTGGATTCGGTGGCTTCGTCGGCGCGCTGGGCGACGCGGCGGGCCTCTTCGGCCTGGCGGCGGAGCTGCTCGTCTGATTTCTTCTTGAGGCGATCCTGCTGGCGGCGCTGGGCTTCTCGCCGGGCGGCTTCGGCGGCGGCCTGCGCGGGAGAGAATCCCTTGTCGTTGCGGGGGCGGGGCACGGGGGAGCGGGGCGGGTTGCGGCCAGGCATTCCCATCGAGGGGACGGTCGGGCCCGAACTGCCGGGGATGGAGCGGGGCATGGTGGGGGCGGTGCGGCCGGGGGCGAGGTCGGTGGGAAGCCCCACGGGCATCGGGGATGAGCGGTTGGGCTGGGCGCCGGCGCCGCCCTGGCCGCGAGGAGCGGGGGCGGTGGAGGAGGGGCTGGAGGTGGCCTGGGCGCGGGCGAGCTGGCGGCGGCGGAGTTCCTCGAGCTGCTGGCGACGACGATCGGCGAGGGTGGCGGGTGCGGGATCTGCGTCGGGGGTGGTTCTCGGCCGCGGGGTGGGCATGGTGGCGGCGGCGACGGAGGATTCGCGTTCCTCGACGGGCCGGCCGGTGCGGAAGGCCTCGGCGCGCTGGCGCTCGAGGGCGACCTGGGCGGCGCGGCGCTGGGCCTGCTCCCCGATTTTGCGGAAGACCCAGCCGATGCCGGACCCGCCGACAAAGAGGATGAAGATGATCAGCTGGATGACTTGTTGGTTGGTCACGGGGTGATGGTATCAGGGGGCGGGGGCGGGAAGTCCCGCGGCCGGGCCGATGAGGACGCTGCCGCCGGGGGTGGTGATGCGTTCCAGGGGCATGCCAAAGACGGGGCCGAGGATGGCAGGGGTCAGGACGTCGGCGGCGGGGCCGTGGGCGGCGAGGGCGCCGCCGGCGCCCAGGAGCAGGGCGCGGTCGGCAACGCGGGCGGCAAGGGTGAGATCGTGGAGGATGACGCCGACGGCGACGCCGCTGGCGGCGAGTTCCCGCAGGAGCCCGAGGGTCTGGAGGGCGTGGCGGGGGTCCATGGCGGAGATGGGCTCGTCGGCGAGGAGGATGGGGTGGCGTGGGAGGGCGGACGCGTCGTTGGGCGCGGGGTGGGAGCTGGCGGCGGCCTCGAGGGCGACCTCGATCTGGAGCAGGGCGCGGGCGAAGGTGACGCGCTGCTGCTGTCCGGCGGAGAGTTCTCCGACGCGGTCGCCGGCGCGGTCGGCGAGCTCCATGAGGGCCAGGACGCGGGTGACGGCGCGGTGGGCGTGCTCGGAGGGACCTTCGCCGGCGGCGTAGCGGCCCATGGCGACCAGTTCGCGGGCGGTGAAGGCGAAGGCGACTTCGGATCGCTGGGGGACGTAGACCAGGGAGCGGGCTCGCTGGCGAGCGGGGATGGCGGAGACGGGTATCGGGCCGAGGCGGACCGTGCCGGACTGGGGGGTGAGCAGGCCCAGCGCGACGCGCAGGAGCGTGCTCTTGCCGGCGCCGTTGGGGCCGACGACGGCGGTGACGACTCCCGGGAGGAATTCGGCGGTGAGACCGCAGAGGACCTTGCGGCCGCGGGGGCCGGATCCGTACGAGACATGAACATTCTCAATCCGCAGGGACATCGCCCAGATGCTACCATCGCGGCCTGCCCGTGCCTTGACCGGGCGGATGAGTTCAAGCAAGAGGTTCGCCCGTGAATGCCATCAAAACCGTTGCGGTCACCGGTTCCACCGGGTTTGTCGGTCGTGAGGTCGTGCGCCAGCTTCTGGCCGCCGGGTACCACGTCCGCGCGCTGGTGCGGGACCGGGAGAAGGCCCGCGGGGCCCTGCCGACGGGTGATTCCCGGCTCACGCTGGTGACAGGGGACGCGGTGGACGCGGGAGCGCTGGACCAGCTCCTCCAGCACGCGGGGGCGTGCATCCATTTGATCGGGATCATCCGGCAGGAGCAGGGCGCGACGTTTGTGAAGGCCCACGTGCGGACGACCGAGGCCGTGACGGCGGCGGCGAGCCGGGCGGGGTGCTCTCGCCTGCTGCACATGTCGGCGCTGGGCGTTGGCCGGGACGCGGGGACTGAGTATCGCCGGACCAAGTGGGACGGTGAGCAGGTGGTGCGGGGGAGCGGGCTGGCGTGGACGATTTTCCGGCCGGGGATGATCCACGGCAAGGATGGAGAGTTCATCCAGACGGCGGCGTCGTGGGCGGCGGGCGAGACGGCGCCGTGGTTCTTCCTGCCGTATTTCACGCGAAGGCTGACGGACCCGACCTGCCCGGGCGGGACGGCCCCGGAGGCCGATCCGCTGATTTCTCCGATCGCGGTGGAGGACGTGGCGGCGGCGTTCGTGAAGGCGCTGTCGACCCCGTGCACCGTGGGAGAGATCTACAACCTGGTGGGAAGCGAGACGATCTCGTGGCCGGAAATGCTCATCATGATCCGGGACGGCGCGCCGGGTTCCAAGGCCAATCTGCAGCCTTGGGGGATCCCGGGAGACGTCGCGGCGATGGGGGCCAAGGCGGCGGGCCTCGCAGGGCTGGGATGGGCGATACCATTCGACGAGGGAATGGCGATCATGGGGATGGAAGACTCCACGGCCTCCCTCGAGAAAGTCAGGGCGGACCTGGGGCTGGAGCCCAGCGGGTTCACCTCGACCTTCCGGGCGTACGCGGGATCGCTCTGACGCGCTGCACCCTTCCAAGTCCGACGAGGCGTGCCGAGCCCATGGCGTGCCGCGGAACCGGGCGAGGACACGAGCGGACAACCACGCGGCGTTTCGATGGCGCCGCTCACACACACGTTTTCTTCATACGACCAATTTCACGTTCGGCCCGGCACGATCCGGCCTCTGCCCCGAGCAACCTCGGCGGGTGAGGATCGTTTCACGCCCGTGCCCCATCCAAGCTGACCAATCCCTATGCCGTATCGCTTTCGCCGCCGACTTATCGAACATCTCAGCCACGATGGGTATATCCCCGCGAAGCTGGAGACCCTCGCCTTGGACCTGCGGATCCCCGACGGGGACCGTGACGCCTTTGCGCAGGAGATCACCCGCCTCACCACCGAAAAGGCGATGGAACTGACGCCCAGCGGGCACCTGCTGCTGCCCTCCCTCGCCGGATCGGGCGGGATGGTGGACGGAACGTTCCGCAAGAACGCCCGCGGGTTCGGGTTCGTGGAACCCACCAATCCGTACCGGGAGGGCTCGATCTTCGTTCCCGCCGAGGACACGGCCGACGCGCTGTCGGGGGACATCGTGCGGGTGCAGATCCTGCGGGACCGGCGGGACAACAACCGCTTCTCGGGGCGGATCATCGAGGTCGTGACCCGCAAGCGCAGCAGCTTCAGCGGTGAACTGGTGAAGAAGGGGGGCCAGTGGCTGGTCTACCCCGACGGCCGCAACCTGACCGAGCCGATCATCGTGCGCGACGCCGAGAGCAAGAACGCCCGTGAGGGCCTCAAGGTCATCGTGGATATCACGGTGTTCCCCGAGGCTGGTGAGCAGGGCACGACGGTGCTCGCCGAGGGCGTGATCACGAAGGTGCTGGGTGAGGCGGGACGGCCGGACGTGGAAACGGCGGCGGTGCTCGCCGCGTTCAGCCTGCCGGGGGACTTCGAGCCCGAGTGCTTTGAACAGGCGCGAGAGGCGGCGGCCGAGTTTGACGTGCAGATCGAACGCTACAAGGTGCACGGGATCGAGGCGCTGCCGCTGCGAACGGACCTGACGGGGGAGTTCATCCTCACCATCGACCCGCCCGACGCGAAGGACTACGACGACGCGATCAGCATCAGGAAGACCGAGAGCGGCTGGGAACTTGCGGTCCATATCGCGGACGTCTCGACGTTCATCCCGCCGAAATCTCCGCTGGACTTGGAGGCGAAGGAGCGGTCGAACTCGGTGTACCTGCCGCGGCTGGTGATCCCGATGCTGCCGGAGGTGCTTTCCAACGGCATCTGCTCGCTGCAGGAGGGCGTGCACCGGTTCTGCAAGACGGCGTTCATCCGCTACGACCGTGAGGGCAAGGTGCTGGCCGAGGGCGTGGGGAGCACGCTGATCAAGTCGGCCAAGCGGCTGACGTACCTGGAAGCGCAGGCGCTGATCGACGGGGACTTTGAGGAGGCCCGCAAGCACGCCAAGACGCCGCCGAAGTACACCGACGAGCTGATCGGGCACCTGCAGGAGATGAACACGCTGGCAAGGGCGATCCAGGGGCGGCGGCAGCGGCAGGGGATGATCAACCTCGAGCTGCCCGACGTGGTGCTGATCTACGACGAGCAGGGGCACGTGATCGACGCGGAACGTGAGGACGACGCGTTCACGCACACGCTGATCGAGATGTTCATGGTGGAGGCCAACGAGGTTCTGGCGCGGCTGTTTGAGAAGCTGTCGGTGCCGCTGCTGCGACGGACGCATCCCGAGCCGACGCCGGGAGAGTCCGACGGGCTGCGCAAGGCGGCGATGGTGGCGGGGTTCAAGATTCCCAAGAGCCCGACGCGCGACGAGCTTCAGGCGCTGGTGAACGCGACGCGCGGGACGCCGGCGGCCCGCGCGGTGCACATGGCGGTGCTGCGGACGCTGACCAAGGCGGAGTATTCCCCGGCGCTGATCGGTCACTTTGCGCTGGCGAGCGAGGCGTATGCGCACTTCACCAGCCCGATCCGGCGGTACGCGGATCTGACGGTGCACCGGGCGATGGCGGAGTATCTCAAGCACACCGACAACGGCAAGTCGCGTCCGCGTGACGAGCACGAGGCGGCGAAACTCGGGGCGAAGCTGCGCGACAGCGAGATGTGCCCGAGCGAATCAGAGCTCTCGGAGATCGGCAAGCACGCGACGCGGCAGGAGGCCAACGCCGAGGAGGCGGAGCGGAGCCTGCGGACGTTCCTGGTGCTGCAGCTTCTGGAGCAGCACATCGGGGAGGTGTTCCCGGGCGTGGTGACGGGCGTGAGCCCGCGTGGCTTGTTCGTGCAGCTGGACAAGTACCTTGCCGACGGGTTCGTGAAGAAAGAAGACATCCCCGGGGACGTGACGCGAGGAAACCTGACGCCGTTCTGGCAGATCGACCAGAGGACCGGGGCGCTGGTGGACCAGCGGTCGGGTCGCAGCTTCAACATGGGAGACGCGGTGAAGATCCGCGTCGTCGCGGTGGAGCTGGCGAGGCGGCAGATGGAGTGCGTCATCGCCGACGCCGAGGGGCGAGCGGCGGGGAAGGCCAAGCTCATCGGGCCGATCGTGGGCGGTGGCATCGGCGGCGGGAAGGGCGCGGGGTTCCGGGACATCGACACGCGCGGCAAGATGACCGGCGGGGCTCGCCGCAGCCAGAAGAGCAAGGCCCGTGACAAGGGCAAGGGCAACCATCGCCGGGACAGTTAGCGCGAAGGAACCATTGAGATGTGCGAGACCCGGCCGCTGATGTGTTCAGCGGCCGTGGCCGCTTGCGCCATTGATCCCGGGGACGCCGCGTGATTACGTTGAACAGTGGCGTTGCCACGCCTGGAGCAGCACGCCTTCGAAGCGGCGGGTGAAGCCGGGCGCGTCGCACAATGGGGAGGCGGTGAGGCGGGGGCGGAGCGTGGCGCGGTAGTGGTTGATGCAGGCGGGGTCGCGGGCAAGGCTCACGGCGGTTGCGACATACTGGTCGATGTCGCCGGTGATCAGTCCGGGTTCGCCCAGTCCGGTCATGATGCTGGCGCCGACTCTTCCGGCGTGGGTCGTGCCGGCGAGGGTGACGACGGGGACGCCCATCCAGAGCGCTTCGTAGGTGGTGGTGGTGCCGTTGTAGGGGAAAGGGTCGAGGGCGACGGCGATGCGGCGGTAGACGGCGAGGTGATCGGCGACGGAGGGGAGTGGGCCCAGGAGTTCGAGCTGATCGGGGCCGATGCCGTGGGCGGCGAAGGCGGAGGCGTAGCGGTCGTGCACGGCGGGCTCGGAGAGTGAGCGGGCCTTGAGGATGAGCCGTGAGCCAGGAGCTTCACGCAGGATGCGGGCCCAGACCTCGACGACGGCGGGGTTGACCTTGGAGAGGACGTTGAAGGAGCCGAAGGTAACGGGCTGGTCGGCGGACCAAGGAGACGGGTCGGGCATGCCGGGGGGCGGGGCGTAGCAACTGAAGCTGCCGGGGCCGGGGATGCGCAGGAGCGTCTCGACGGTGCTGGATTCGGCTCCGGGCGGATCGGTGATGTCGTCAACGAGGCGGTAATCGACGGTGGAGACGCCGGTGGTGCTGGGGGAGCCGCAGTAGGTCATCTGCACGGGCGCGGCGCGGAGGGCGAGGACGCCCAGGCGGTGGTTGTTGGTAAGACCGGCGAGGTCGATGAGGATGTCGATCTGGTCGGCGCGTGCCTGGCGCGCGGCGGCGAGGTCGTTGATGCGGGCGATGTCTCGCCAGTGATCGACGAGGGATTTGAACTGCTCGGTGCGGGCGTCGGGGCTTGCGGTGTTGGAGTAGGCGAAGAGTTCGAAGCGGGACCGGTCGTGGTGGCGGAGGATGGGCTCGATGAAGTAGGCGACGGAGTGTTCCCGGAAGTCGGGGGACATGTAAGCGAGGCGGATGCGGCGGTCGGGATCTGGGGTGGACGTGATGGGGGGGAGGGTTGCGGCGGGAGCGGCGGCGGCGGCGACGACGGCGTCGCCGAAAGTGCGGTGGGCCTGGAGGGATTCGCCGTGGCGGATCTCGGGGACGTAGTTGAGGATGTTTGCGAGGCAGCGGCTGATCATCATGTCGCCGGGCTTCTTGGCGAGCCTGTCGCGGACGAGGGCGGCGGCCTGGTCGGCGCGACCGGCGTCGAGGAGGAGGAGGGCGAGGTTGTTGGCGGCTTCGAAGCGCTCGGGACGGAGATCGGCGGCGCGGCGGAGCAGGTCTTCGGCTTCGGTGAGCTTGCCACGCTTGATGAGGATGTTGCCGAGGTTGATGCGGGGGGAATAGGCGGCGGGGTCGGCGTCGATGACGCGGCGGAAGGTCTTTTCGGCGGCGTCGAGGTTGCCGGCGTGCATGTAGGCTTCACCGAGGATGGCGCGGGCCATCGCATCGGCGGGGGCGGCGGCGGACGCTCGCTCGAGGAAGTAGATGGCGCTCTGGGCCTGGCCGATCTCGACCAGGACGCCGCCCATGAGGGTGTTGAGGTCGGGGTCGCCGGGGGAACGCTGGAGGGCGCGCTGGAGAGCGTCGCGGGCCTCGGCGAGGCGGCCCTGGTCGTAGAGCTTGCGGGCGGCCTGGTACGCCGGTGAGGTTGTGGACATGACGGCGGCGGGCCCCTTGCTGGGATGGTGGCGTCAGGGCTTGCGGAGGCTGTCGATGAGGGCGTTCCAGCCGGGGGCGGCGCTCTTCATGCTCTCGGCGGGGCCGGTCATCTTGATGAAGAGCATCTGGGGCGCGGTCTCGACAATGGCGCCGCGGAGCATCCAGTTGGCGTTGGGGGCGGGATCGGACATGCCCTGGTAGGCGCCTTCGAATTCGACGGTGTGGACGGTGAGGCCGCCCACCTGCTTGTCCTGCTTGGCGGCCTTGGCGGGGGCGCCGGCGGCGTCCTTGATCTGACCGGCCCAGCGGGAGATGTTGGATTCGACGTCTCCGCCGGCGGAGGAGACGGCGATGATGCAGTCCTTGGCGGCGTTGCCGGAAGGATCGGGGACGTGGAGCTCGGCAAGGCGCATCGTGCTGCTGGGGGTGACCTGGGTCCAGCCGGCAGGGACCTTGAAGGCGACGCCGCCGGCGGTGATCTCGCCGCCGACCGCCGCGGGGGCGGGAGCGACGGGTCCTCCGTGGGGGGAGAGGGGCGTGGTGCTGCCGGGGGCGGGCGCGGTCGAGGGAGCCGTGGAAGGGGTTGTGGAGGGGGCGGGAGTGGTGGTTGAGGTCGTGGTGGGCGCCGGCTTGGGGGCGGGCGGGGACGATGACTGCTCGCAGCCGGTGGAGAGTGAAAGGCCGGCGGTGAAGAGGAGTGCGGCGGCGAAGCGGATGCTCATGCGGTCATGGTATCCACATGTTCGACGGGGGATATTGGGCACGGGCGAGCGGTGTTTCAGCGGGCGGCGGGGGCGGTGAGCTTGATGACGGTCGCGTAGGGATCGACCTTGAGGGGCCGGGAGATGGTGAGGGTGGCGTGGGTGGGGTCGTCGGGAGAGGCGGCGCACTGGATGGAGCCCAGGGAGGGGTCGACGAGGGTGGCGCGGAGGGCGGCGGCGGAGGGGATGTGGATGGTGAGGGCGGCGCCGTGTTCGGGCCAGGCGACGACGTGGATGTAGGTGGATGTGCCGTCCTTGGAGCGGGTGGCGTACCAAGTGCCGCTGTTGGCGGGATTTTGGGTAGAGTCGGGCGTCACGTCGGGGGCGGGGACGGTGGCGTAGATGGCTTCTCCGTTGACGGAGGTCCATGCGCCCATGGATTCGAGGATCTTGACGTGCTCGGGAGGGAACTGGCCGTCGGCGTTGGGGCCGACGTTGAGGACGAAGTTGCCGCCCTTGCTGGTGGAATCGATGAGGTTGCGGATGAGTTCGCGGGGGGAGCGGTAGTTGACCGCGCCGTTCACCCAGCCCCAGTTGTCGTCGGCGGTGTTGGTCATCACCACTTCGAAGTAGCGGCTCTGGAGGAAGCCGCGGAGCTGGTTCTCGGGGGTGGCGTAGTCCCCATCGGTGGATTCAGCGCCGCGGCCGCAGCGGTCGTTGACGAGCATGGAGGGGTTGACGGCGCGGGCGAAGGAGTAGATGTCGCGGGCGTGCGGCTCGTCGTTGGCCCACTGGTCGTTGACGTACCAGTAGTTGTCGAACCAGAGCATCTTGATGTCGCCGTAGCGGGTGAGGAGCTCGGCGAGCTGGGCGTACATGTAGTCCTTGTAATTGGTGAAGGATGGGTTCATGACCTGCGGGGCGCACCAGTCACCGATGGAGTAGTAGATGCAGAAGACCAGGCCCTGGGCGCGGCACTCGTCGGCGAGTTCCTTGACGATGTCGCGGTGGAAGGGCGTCGCGTCGACGACGTTGTAGGAGGTCGTGTCGGTCTTGAACATGCAGAAGCCGTCGTGGTGCTTGGTGGTGAGGATGACGTACTTCTGGCCGGCCTTCTTCATGAGGCTGACCCACTGCTGGGCGTTGAACTTCTCGGGGTTGAAGGCGCCGCCGACTTTTTCCCGGTACTCGGCGGGCGGGATGGCGGCGTAGCGATCGCCCAGACCGATGATCTGCTCCGCGGGGCGGTAGGGACCCTTGCCCTCGTAGTACCCGCCCAGGTGGGAGTAGAGGCCAAAGTGGATGAAGGCGCCGAACTTGGCGTCTCGGAACCAGGCGCCGCGCTCGTCGGCTTCGCAGCCGCGGGTCTGCCAGATGGCTTCCTGCTGCGCGGCGTCGAGGGATGTGGTGGGGATGACGCGAGCGGGCGGCGGGGAAGCGGGAGGGGCCGCGCTGCAGCCGGGGAGGGATGCGGTGAGAAAGGCGGCCAGGAGGAGGGTGAGGCTCGGGAGCGCGGGGCGAAGGGTGGCGTGTGGCATGGTGCGTCTTTGAAAGTGGAGTGGCGTGGGGCCGGTGGAGTGCCCTTGCGAGAACCACCGGCGCGTGGACGGGGCCGAGTGTATCACGACGCGCGAGCGGCTTTGGTGGGGCCGGAACGCATGAAGAAATGTTCATGGGCGGCGCAGACTTTCGGAGGGGCATGCCCGCCCGGGGGTGCGGGCACTACGCTCACGCTGCCGGCCTCTGGAGGCCTTACACAAGGACGCACCATGTACCCCACCCGGAACGACTTGCCCAAGAAGACGCGCGCCAAGCTGGTGGACCTGCTCAACGCGCGGCTCGCCGACGCGATCGACCTGCAGACGCAGTGCAAGCAGGCGCACTGGAACGTGAAGGGTCCCAGCTTCATCGCGCTGCACGAGCTCTTCGACAAGGTGAACGAGGACGTGGAGGACTACGTGGACACCATCGCCGAGCGGGCGGTGCAGCTGGGTGGCATTGCGCACGGGACGGCGAGGAACGTCGCGGCGAGTTCTTCGCTCAGCGAGTATTCGGAGAAGGGCGGGGACGGTCTTGAGCACGCGGCGGCGCTGGCGACGGCCCTGGCGGCGTTCGGGGCGCTGGCCCGCAAGGCGATCGAGCAGAGCGACGAGCTTGATGACAAGGACACCGCGGACATCTTCACGGAGATCTCTCGCGGGACCGACAAGTGGCTGTGGTTCGTCGAGGCCCACCTGCAGGCCAAGCACTGATGAGGCCGGGGATCATCTGCCACATACCTGACCGAACACCCGCCGAGGGCTGATTCGAAGGTCCCTGCGGGGTTGCGCCCGCGTGCCCTTACCCACAACCCTCGTTTTGCGTAGAAATCCGTGAATGTTCCGGAATCCTGATCCCGGCGGCGGGAGCAGCCCGCTTGTGGGGGAGCAGGGTTCGCGGCGTGGCCGCGAGGCCGCTGCGGAGGCGCGGGCGGGGACGCGGGGAGCGTGCACTTTGACGGAACACCCTTCACAGAACCTTCGCCGCATCTTTGACCGCCTTATCGACGCCCCGGCGGGAGAGCGGACGGGGATCCTCAACCAGGAGTGCGGGGGGGACGCGGAATTGCGCCGCCGCCTGCAGGTGATGGTCGCCGCCGCGGAAGAGGACGGGAAATTCCTGGTCGACCCGACGGGCGAAACGATGTCCCCGGTCTCCGCGGAGGCGGCGACGCGGGTGGATTCGCTGCGCGAGCGGCCGGGGACGCGGATCGGTCCGTACAAGCTGCTGCAGTTGATCGGTGAGGGCGGTTTCGGGTCGGTGTTCATGGCGGAGCAGGAGCGGCCGGTGCAGCGCAAGGTGGCGCTGAAGATCATCAAGCTGGGAATGGACACGCGGCAGGTGGTGGCGCGGTTCGAGCAGGAGCGCCAGGCGCTGGCGATGATGGACCATCCCAACATCGCCCGCGTGCTGGACGCGGGGGCGACGGAGACGGGTCGGCCGTACTTCGTGATGGACCTGGTGAAGGGGGAGCCGATCGCCGACTACTGCGACAAGCACAATCTCACGATCCAGGAGCGGCTGGAGCTCTTCGGGCAGGTGTGCAGCGCGGTGCAGCACGCGCACACCAAGGGGATCATCCACCGGGACATCAAGCCCAGCAACATCCTGGTGAGCACGCAGGACGGGAGGCCGGCGGCGAAGGTGATTGACTTTGGCATCGCCAAGGCGACGGGGAGCAAGCTGACGGAAAAGACGCTGTTCACCGAGCACCGCCAGCTGATCGGGACGCCGGAGTACATGAGCCCTGAGCAGGCCGAGGGGAGCCTGGACATCGACACGCGGACGGACGTGTATTCGCTGGGCGTGCTGCTGTACGAGCTGCTGACGGGGAGCACGCCCTTCGGCGGTGACAGCCTGCGGCACGCGGCGTACGGGGAGATCCAGCGGATCATCCGGGAGGTGGATCCTCCCAACCCCAGCGCGCGGCTGAGCCAGTCGGCCGAGACGCTGGCGAGCGTGGCGGCGAACCGCCGATCGGAGCCGCAGCGGCTGGGGGCGATCGTGCGTGGTGAGCTTGACTGGATCGTGATGAAGGCGCTGGAGAAGGATCGCCAGCGGCGGTACGAGTCGGCGAGCGGGCTGGCGACGGACATCCAGCGGTACCTGACGGGTGAGGCGGTGACGGCGGCGCCGCCGGGTCGGATCTACAAGCTGCGCAAGACGATCCGGCGCAATCGCGGCAAGGTGACGGCGGCGGCGGCGGTGGCGGCGTCCCTGCTGGTGGGCGTGGTGGGGTTTGCGTGGCAGGCGAGGCAGGCGGCGTCGCAGCGGGATGTCGCCGTCGCGGCGCGCGACGCGGCGGAGCTGGAGCGGCGGCGAGCGGAATCGATCGCGCAGTTCATCCGCACGGCGCTGCAAACCTCCGACCCGCACCAGGGGGGCGACCAGGGGATGCTCGTCGCCGATGCGATGCTGCGGGCGGTGGCGCAGATTGATCAGGGTGAGTTCAAGGACCAGCCCAAGGTGGAAGCGAGCCTGCTGCTGACGATCTCGAACATTCTGCGGGGCAACGGGCGGTCGCGCGAGGCGTTGCCGCTGGCGCAGCGGGCGCTCTCGCTGTACCGGCAGATCTACCCGCAGGATCACGAGGACGTGGCGGCGGCGATGGACAACCTGGCGCAGGTGCAGCACGCGGAGGGGATGATCGACGAGCCCGAGCCGCTGCTGGTGCAGGCGCTGGAGATGCGGCGCAGGCTGTTCCCGGGGGACAACGCGGGGGTGGCGACGAGCCTGGACAACCTCGCGTCGGAGCGGGATTTTCTGGGGCGGACGGTGGAGGCCGAGGCGATGTACGTGGAGGCGCTGGAGATGCGCCGGCGGCTGTTCCCCGGGAACCACCCCGATGTGGCTCTGAGCCTGGCGAACGCGGCGTTCGCGCGGCACGCGCAGGGGGACTACACCAAGGCGCAGGAGCTGTACACGCAGGCGCTGGAGATGCGGCGGGCGCTGTTCAAGGGGGATCATCCGGCGACGGCGATGAGCCTGAACAGCCTGGCGTACGTGCTGCAGGACCAGGGGAAGCTGGCGGAGGCGGACCCGATCTTCGTGCAGGCGCTGGAGATGCACCGGCGGCTGTTCAAGGGGGACCATCCGGACATCGCGATGGGGCTGAACAACCTGGGGTTCCTGCGCAAGGCGCAGAACCGGCTGGAGGACGCGGAGCAGCTCCTGCAGCAGGCGCTGGAGATGTGCGAGCGGCTGTACCCGGGGGATCATCCCAACGTGGAGATGCCGCTGTCATCGCTCGCCGACGTGCGGGCGGCGCGGGGGCACGCGGCGGAGGCCGAGCCGCTGTACATCCGCAGCCTGGAGATGAACCGGCGGCTGTACCACGGGGACGAGGTGCGGACGGCCAAGAGCCTGTTCAGCCTGGCGCAGGTGCGGCGCACGCTGGGGCGCAAGCCCGAGGCGAGGCAGAACTTCGACGAGTCGATCGCGATGCTGCGGCGGATTCCGCCCGAGCAGGGGCTGTGGGCGCTGTGCCGGGTGCTGTGGCTGTCGGCCAAGACGCGGATGGATGATGGGGATCCTGCGGGGGCGCTCCCGGAAGCGCAGGAAGCGTTTGAGGGGGCGAGCCGGCTGGAGAACATCCCGGAGACTGATCTGTCCAACTACCGGACAACGCTGCAGGCGTGCAAGGATGCGCTGGCGGCCGGGAAATAACGCAGCGGTTCCCGGTTCATCCATGCACGCTCACTGGGGCGGGAGTTTGGCCTCGAACTTGGAGGGGTCGGCCCAGAACTGCGCCCCGCAGTGCTCGCAGCAGAAGCCGATGACGCGGCCCTTGTAGACGATGGCGAAGTTAGGATCGACCGCCTTGCCGGAGACGGGGCACATCTGATTGATGGGGGCCAGGTCGGCCTTCGCGGCGACGGCGGGTTGGCCGGGGGCGGGGGCATCGCTGGTGAATTTGACTTCGGTCTCGGCTTCGGCGGCCTTGGTTTCGGTGCGGTCGCCGGCGTCAACGGAGAGCTCGGCGCGGCGCTGGCGCAGGTCGGCGATGGCCTCGGGGGTGAGGCCGGCGTTCCACACGAAGACCTGGGTTAGGTGCTGGATGGCGGGGATGGTCTCGATGACCTCGGGGGAGAGCTTGGTCTGGGCGAGGTTGAGGATTTCCAGCGTGCGATGGTCGCGCAGGGCGGCGACGCCAGCGGCGGTGACGGGGGTGGAACGGACATCAAGCCTGCGCAGGTTGGGCAGGGAGGCGACGAACTTCATCGAAGCGTCGGTGATCTTGGTGCGCGCGAGGGAGAGCTCGGAGACCTGGCTGCGGATGGGCGTGAGGATCTTCTCGACCTGGGCGTCGGTGGTCTGGGGGGCGACGGCGGCGAAGTCGACCAGGAGTTTGGGGGAGCCCTGGGTAACGGGTGAGACGTGGACGAGCTGCTCGCGGATGGCGGCGAGGGCTTCTTCGGGAGCGGGGGCGAGCGTCTCTTCGGGGGAGGTGGCCGCGGAGGCGACTGCTTTTTCGGCGAGCGCTGGTGTGGAGATGGGCGCGGGGGTGGCGCTGGGGGTGGCGGTGGAAGCCGACGAGGGTGATGAATCGGGCTCCCTCGCGGGCTTGGACGATTCGGCGGGGGCCTGCGCGATGCCGGCGGGGGCGGTGGTGCTGGCGCCGGCGGCGATCCAGGATTCGATCGCGGTGATCTCCTGCGGGGTGAGCTGGGACTTGCCGCTGGGGGGCATGTGCTCATCGTCGTCGAGAGGGAGGCGGAATCGGCGGACGATCTCGCTGCCATCTACATCGCCGGCGACCACGGCGGGGCCATCCTTGCCGCCGTGGGCGAGGGCTTCGGCGGTGTGGAGGGCCAGGCCGCCCTTGCGCTTGGTGGAGCCGTGGCAGTTGATGCACTTGGCGGTGAAGATGGGGAGGATCTGGGAGTCAAAGACGGAGGCGACGGGAACGATCGCGGGCTCCGCGCTGGGCGGGTTGCCGGGGGTCGCCTGGGTCGTGGTCGCGGGCGGGACCGAGGCGCCATCGCGAGGGCCGGCGGGGTTTTCGGCGGGCCTGGGCGCGGCGGCGACCTTGGGGTTGAGGGGTTCGAAGAGGAAGTTGTCGCCATGGGTCATCGCGGCGCCGAGATGGCCGGTGGGGAGGAGGAGGGCGAGGGTAAGCCCCAGCGCGGCGCGGCGGGGCCAGGCGATGGAGCGGAGTCCGTAGAGGGAGGCGGTGATGACGGCGGCGGCGGCGACGGCGATGCCGAGCCACTTGTGGAGGCTGACGGCGTCCTGGTCGTATCCGGATTCCTGGCCGAGGAAGAAGCCGGTGCCGGCGGCGGCGACGGCGGAGAGGGCGGCGAGCCAGACCAGGAGGCGCGCGGTGGCGGCATGGGTCTGGCTGCCTCGCAGGAGCGTGGTGGCCTCGAGCAGGGCGACGCCGGCGATCAGACCGATCGGGAGGTGGAGAACGAGCGGGTGGAAGCGGCCCACGACCTCAAGCCATTCTGACACGTTGAACTCCCTGGGTTCTGGCCGGGGACGGGAACCCGCGGTGGATTGCTGCGTGGAGACGCGGACGCGTGCGACGTGATTGCGCGTCGCGGGGGTAACGATTTGATCAGGCGACGATGGGCTTGACGACGTTGCCGGAGACATCGGTGAGGCGGAAGTCTCGGCCCTGGTGGCGGTAGGTGAGGTGTTCGTGCTGCATGCCCAGGAGGTGGAGCATGGTGGCGTGCAGGTCGTGCACGTCGACGGGGTTTTCGACGATGTTGTAGGAGAAATCGTCGGTCTTGCCGTAGCTGATGCCTGGCTTGATGCCGCCGCCGGCGAGCCAGTTGGTGAAGCAGCGCGGGTGGTGATCGCGGCCGTAATCCTGGGGCGTGAGGACGCCCTGGCTGTAGACGGTGCGGCCGAATTCACCGGACCAGAGGACGAGGGTGTCGTCGAGCATGCCGCGGCGGCTGAGGTCCTTGATGAGGGCGGCCTGGGGCTGGTCGACGGCCTTGCACTGGGCCTTGATCTCGTTGGGGAGGTTGCCGTGCTGGTCCCAGCCGCGCATGTAGAGCTGGATGAAGCGGACGCCGCGCTCGGCGAGGCGGCGGGCGAGGAGGCAGTTGGCGGCGAAGGAGCCGGCCTTGGAGACATCGGGGCCGTACATGGCGAGTGTTTCGGGGTCTTCGTCGGAGAAGTCGGTGAGATCGGGGACCGACATCTGCATGCGGTAGGCCATCTCGCCCTGGGCGATGCGGGTGCTGATCTCGGGGTCGAGGCTGCGCTCGAGCTCGGTCTCATTGAGCTTGGAGACCAGGTCGAGCATCTTGCGGCGATCGTCGCGGGTCATGCCGTCGGGGTTGCGGAGGTAGAGGACGGTGTCGGCGCCGCTGCGGAGCTTGCAGCCCTGGTGCTCGCTGGGGAGGAAACCGCTGCCCCAGAAGCGGGCGGAGAGGGCCTGCATGTTTCCGGTGCCCTGGGTGATGAGCACGACGAAGGTGGGAAGGTTGGCGTTGGCGCTGCCCAAGCCGTAGCTCACCCAGGAGCCGAAGCAGGGGCGGCCGGGCTGCTGGTTGCCGGTCTGGAAGAAGGTGATGCCCGGCTCGTGGTTGATCGCCTCGGTGTGCATGGAATGGATGAAGCAGAGCTGGTGGGCGACGCTGCCGGTGTGGGGCATGAGCTCGCTGATCCACGCGCCGTCCTGGTTATTGGCGTAGCGGGTGAACTTGAAGACCGAAGGCGCGACGGGGAAGCGGGACTGGCCGCTGGTCATGCCGGTGAGGCGCTGGCCGTTGCGGATCGAGTCGGGGAGGTCCTGGTTGAAGCGTGAGCGCAGGCCGGGCTTGTAGTCGTAGAGATCAAGCTGGCTGGGCGCGCCTTCCATGTGCATGTAGATCACGCGCTTGGCCTTGGGAGCGAAGCTGGGGCCCTGGGGGAGGAAGGTGGCGCCGGGGATGGGAGTGCGCGCCATCGCCGGGCCGACGATGGAGGCGAGGGCGGCGGCGCCGAGGCTGGCGCCGATGGACGTCGCCGTGGTGGAGAAGAACCGGCGGCGGGTCATGTTGAGCAGGTGTGATTCAAGCGGGTCCATGGATCAGCCCTTTACAGATCGGACGTCGATTCGGACGTGCGGGTCGGCCCGCGGGTGCAAAGTCGGTTTCGAAGCGTGAATATCAGCCCTTGGTGATCGTGGTATCGAGGTTGAGAAGCGCGTTGGCGACGAGGGTCCACGCGGCGAGCTCGGTGGGAGCGAGGCCTTCGACGCGGGGGGCCTCCCCCACCATCAAAAGCTTGTTCGCGTCGTCGGGCGCGGCGGCGTAGCGCTCCCGGAAGGCGGCGAGGGTGCGGGTGACGGCATCGAGCTCTTCGGCGGTCGGGGTGCGGGCGGTGCAGCGGCGGAACATGCTGGTGAGGCGCGAGGCGTCGTCACCGGGCTGCTGGAGCGTGCGCTGGGCGAGGACGCGGGAGGCCTCGACGAACTGCACGTCGTTCCAGAGCACCAGGGCCTGGAGCGGGGTGTTGGTGGAGATGCGGCGGATGGTGCAGGATTCGCGCGTCGGGGCGTCGAAGGTCATGAGAGACGGCGGCGGGGAGGCCCGCTTCCAGTAGGTGTACAGGCTGCGGCGCCAGAGGTCCTCGCCCTTGCCGCGCTCGTAGATGCGCGTGTTGGACTGGGGCATCGCCACCTCCTGCCACAGGCCTTCGGGCTGGTAGGGCTTCACGGAAGGTCCGCCGAGCTTTTCGACCAGCAGGCCGGAGACGTACAAGGCCTGGTCCCGGATCTGCTCGGCGCTCAGCCGCTTGCGGGGGAAGTAGCCCAGCAGACGGTTCTCGGGATCGACGGCGGTAACCTCGGCGCGGACGCGGGAGCTCTGGCGGTAGGTGCTGCTTGTGATGAGCATGCGGAGCATGGCCCGCGTGTCCCAGTGGCGATGGCGGAACTCGACGGCGAGCCAGTCGAGCAGCTCGGGATGGCTGGGCCAGTCGCCCTGATAGCCGAAGTCTTCGGTGGTGCGGACGATGCCGGCGCCGAAGAGCTGTTCCCAGAGCCGGTTGACGGCGACGCGGGCGAGGAGCGGGTCTTCCTCGGAGGTCAGCCACTGGGCGAGGCCCAGGCGGTTGGCGGGGGCGCCTTCGGGAAGCTTGCCCAGGG
This sequence comes from Phycisphaerales bacterium, assembly GCA_044226385.1. Classification (GTDB taxonomy): domain Bacteria; phylum Planctomycetota; class Phycisphaerae; order Phycisphaerales; family UBA1924; genus JAEUJB01. The sequence goes on along the minus strand of JBGAHA010000003.1, from coordinate 52,060 downwards.
ACTTGGGCACAGCGCGGACGACGGGGCGTTCCTTGTCGGGCTTGTCGTAATCCCCGCGCTTGAGCACGTAGGTCTGGCGGGGCATGGCGAGCTCTTTCATCACCATGGTTCGCGGGGCGGCGGCGTCGAGGCCGTCAATCTTGGCCTTGGTTTCACCGATCGTCGCCGAGAGTGTGCGGTAGCGTTCGGAGAAAGCGGTCTTCCACGCGACGGAAGCGGCTTTGAGGCGTTCACCGCTCGCCGCGGTCGGCGGGGCGAGGGCCATCACCAGGTCTCCGCTCAGCTTGCCCTGCTCCCCCACTTCCTTCCAGTACATCCCGCCGGGTCCGCCGGTGTTGATGATCTTGAGCACGATCGTGTTTTCGCCGGGGACGAGCTGGATCGTCGCCTTGTCCTGGTCGGGCATCAGGCCGCGGTCGATCTTGTTCTTCGCCGCCTCCTTGCCGTTGACGTAGAGCTGGAAGCCGTCGTCGCTGCCGATGGAGACATCCAGCGTGCGGGCGGTCGGAGAGAGGATGCGCTTGGCGACGTAGGTGACGCTGGGACCGCCGGGCAGGTCGTTGTTGAGCTTGCCGTCCATCAGCGTGGGGGCGTAGCGCCAGTACTGATTGCCCGCGCCGAAGTTGCGGGTGAAATCCAGCGTCGCGCCCTCTTCGGGGCCGAAGGCCTTGGCGTAGGGATCCTCTCCGGGCCCGGCGGTGAAGGGACCGGCGAGGTACCAGGAGCCTTCGGCAGGGGCGAGGAGCGTCTCGCCTTCGGAGCCGATCGTGCCCATCGCGAGGCGGACGCGGCCGAAGGAGTGCTGCGCGTAGCGGGACTGGAACTTGAGCGTCACCTTGACGATCGTGCCGCCGGGATAGCCGAAGGGCTCGTCGGTCATCACCATCGCCATGCGCTCGCCGGGGCGCATGTGCGCCCCCACCGCCCAGCCGTCGGTCCCGGTGGGGCGGATGATGTTGATCGCACGGAAATCACCGTTGTTCTGCTCGACATCGCCCCACGCCCAGCGGAACTGGATGGGGGTGTGCTTGGAGTTGTCGGCGACGGAGATCGCCTCGGCCTCAATGCCCGTCATGACGGCGTTGCCGTTGGGGGCGCGGCCGATGCGCATCTCGGGCATGCTGGGATCGGCGATGGCTTCGAGGGAAATCACCCGCAGATCGGTCGCGTCGGTGCGCAGCTCGATCTGGTAGTCGTCCTTCTCCGGGTTGGCGCCCGAGGCGAGGATCGAACCGTCTTCCTTCACGGTCATCGTCGAACCGCCGGTGGAGGAGGCGGCGGTGACGGTGGCGCTCGCCCACGTCACGCCGGCCTTGGCGGGAAGGTCGGCGAAGAAGGCCTCACGCTGGGCGTCCTCGGCGGGGTCGGGCTTTTCGAGGTCGGCGGTGAGGGCGGCGAGGCTGGCGGTGAGCATGTCCTTCGCGGACTTCTGCTCCGCCGTGGGGACGACGATGAAGGGCTCGAACGCGCGCTGCGGGTCGGGGAGCTGGGAGTACAGGCCGGGCTCTTCGATGGAATCAAAGAACGCGAACATGCTGTAGAAGTCCGACTGCGTCACCGGGTCGAACTTGTGGTCGTGGCAGCGGGCGCAGCCCATGGTGAGGCCCATGAAGACCGAGCCGGTGGTCGCCGTGCGCTCCGCGGCGTACTCGATGAGGTATTCCTCGGCGATCGCACCGCCTTCGTCGGTCGTCACGTGGTTGCGGTTGAAGCCGCTGGCGATCTTCTGGGCCTCGCTCGCCTCGGGGATGAGGTCCCCGGCGAGCTGCTCGGTGACGAAGCGGTCGAAGGGCAGGTTGTTGCGGAAGGCGTCGAGCACCCAGTCTCGCCACAGCCACATCTGGCGGCCGGCGTCCATATGGATGCCGCAGGTGTCGGCGTAGCGGGCGGTATCGAGCCAGGGGGTGGCGAGGCGCTCGGCGGTGCGAGTGCGGTAGGGATCCTGCGTCATGAGCAGGTCGACAAGGCGTTCGTACGCGTCGGGAGATTTGTCGGCGAGGTAGGCGTCGGTCTCCTCGGGGGTCGGGGGCAGGCCGGTGAGGTCGAGGAAGACGCGGCGAACGAGGATTTCGGGGGATGCTTCGGGCGCGGGGGCGAGGCCCTCGTGCTCGAGCCTGGCGAGGATGAACTGGTCGATGGGGTTGCGGGCCCACGCGGCGTCCTTGACCTGCGGGGGCGTGACCTGGTGGGGCGGGACGAATGCCCAGTGCGGCTCGTAGACCGCGCCGGCTTCGATCCATCGCCGCAGGATCTCGCGCTCGTCGGCGGTGATGGGCTTCTTGCCCGACTTCACCGGCGGCATCACTTCTTCGGGATCGTGGGAAGAGACGCGCTTGAGCAGCTCGCTTCCCTCGGGATCGCCCGGGGCGATCGCGGAGTAGCCGCCCAGGTCGGCGATGGCGCTCTCGCGTTCATCCAGCCGCAGCTTCGCCGCCCGCGTCGCCGCATCGGGCCCGTGGCACTTGAAGCAGCGGTCGGAGAGGATGGGGCGAACATCGCGGCCGAACTTGATGTCGGAGGGTTTGGAGGGGTGGGAAACGCGAGAGGCGCGAGGGTCGTTGGGCTCGGACTCGGCGCTGGCCCGGGTGGAGGGGGCAGCGGACGTGCCAGGATCTGTCGCCCGCGTCCCCGAGTTCGCCGCGATTTTGACCGGGCTGGCGGGCGCGGCGGTGGGGTCACCGCCATCGGCAGGGTTGCCGCTGTTGGCGAGGCCAGTTCCGGAGTTGGGAGTGGGACTGTTGTCGGGATTGGCATCGCCTCGCGGGGCGGAACGGTTGGCGGCGCTGGAACCCGCCGGACCAAAGCCGGCGAGGACGAGGCCGCTCGCCCCATTCCCACGTTCCTTCGCCGCTCCTGCCGGGGCTTCCCCGGCCTGCGAATTCAGCCACGCGGCCCGCCCGAGGAGGGCGGCGGCGGTGACGGCGATGCCGCCGAGCCAGAAGGCGGCGGTGAAACGCCGCGGCGGCCGCGAAATCATGGGTGAAATCGCGTCAGGACGGGCGAGAAAGGGGGGGATGGAGGGGGATGACATGCATTGGGGAGTCTAACAGAAAGTTTGGGGGGTTCGAGGGGGATTTTGAGGGGGTGTTTTGGGGGGGAGATCTGGAGAACACAGCGTTTAGGGGCGGCGGTCGGTGATACGAGTGAAAGCAAACGAGGTTCGGGACGTGAGACATCGGTGCCACCTGCCGTGTCGCCTGCCGCGTAGTCCGTCGAATCGGGCCGCTGATGCCAGAAATCGCAATGCTGTTCTCAGTGCGGCTGCCGGTGGACCTTGCGGGTTCGCACCCCCGAAACACCTGACGCCAGCGGAAGCGCGGGCTGCCAAGGCGCGGGTGGGGCAGGTCTGAAGGTGAACTACTTGCCGCGAGCTTCGTCTATCGCCAGCTGATGCCCCGCATCAAGGTCGCTTGCCGCTTCATGGATGAAAGTGTCTGAGTCTTCGGACTCACGGAGTATGTCCATGTAGCACACCATTGCCTTCGCCGGGGTTTTGGCACTGGCCAGCTTCTCCGCTCGGTTCAGCCACCCTCGTACCTGTGCGAATCTCACGGGAGAAACGTACTTCGACTTGGCCTCATCGTACCGACGGAGTAACTCTACGAACCCCACGCGTGATTGAACGTCTATCCCATGCTTGAGTTCGTCATGATTGATGACTGCACGAAAAAACGATTGACGTATCGCTTCATCCTCCGACATCTTTTCGTGACCGTCGTTTGCTAGAAAGGTGATGGCATCCATCAGACCGGTGATTCTCAGTTTGGCCGCGCGGGACAGCACCTTGCGTAAGGGTTCGGACGATGGCGGCTTCAACGCACGGAGAATCATCGGCAATTGAGCAAGTGCCGCATCCAACTTGACTGGGAATCGTCCCCCGACGAACCCGGCTTGCTCTAGTACCTTGGCCGCCGCTTCGGACTTCGGAACCGGTCCGCCGTATGAATAGCCACCTTGCCGCAATCGGCCGAAAAGAGAGCACGCGAGTTCGTGGTAGTCCCAAGCCACCTGCCACGATACTTCTTCGTGCATAGCGGCTGTGTGGTAGCACTCGTTTCGCAACGTGTGAGCACGCGTGGCGAAGTCTCGTTCGTCCCCTTCGATATCACCCAGCCGAGCGAGCAGGTTCAGTTTGGGTGCAAAATCTTGACCGCGAGCATCAGCCTTGTCTGTGCCTTTCAGCTTGGGCGGAGCGATCCACGGCGGGGGTTCACTCAGCAAGTAGTGGTTGCACCGCTCATGGGCCAACAATTCAACCACGTTGTCGCACAAGATCAGTGACAGCCGGGCGTGCTGACGTCCCTTCTCATGGAGGAACACTCCTGCAAGCTGTAGCTGTTCGATGTACTGCACAAGCCGCTCCATGTCCGGTGCATTCCTCTTTACTTGTCAATCTTAAGCAATTGCTTTTCAATGTAGTTCACGAGTGCAAGATGAACAGCCCTCTCGAACCAGACTAATGGCGGGAACCGAACACCCGCCAGTACATCAGCCGATGCTTCGCTGGACTGCAATGGCCCAATCCCAATACCTATCATTTGTGGATAGGGCTTACCATGATGCACGAAGAGATTTCGCTGATCGTAGATCGTCCTAAGCGCGTCGCCGAGCGTCGCCTTCGTTGGCAGCAATGGCTCCAAAAAACTGTTGGTGCAGAAGAGATCGTCAGCTTCCCACAACTGATCCGTGACGTTGTCAGCCATGAACCGACCGAACTTGTACGTCGATCCCGCGGGTGCTACCTCCGCCCATGCGCCCGCGACTTGATCCTCCGTCAATCCCAGCGCTTCCCACTTTTTCCGCACCCGCCGCGGCACGGACTTCTTCGCGTCGTCCTTCGCTTCCTGTTTTGTCACCGCTTGATTGGCGAGAGCTTCGACGCTCATGGTCACAAGCAGGTAGGCGATGTCTGGGCGTTCGTACAGCGCCGCCATCGCCGACCAATACAGCCGGGCTGCCAGCACCACGCGTTCCGCATGTTCGATGCTAGGCAGCCGTTTCAGAATACCGCTGATCCGATCCGTCTCGAATTTCCTGATGAGTGGCTGATAATGGTTGAGTTCCGGCTTGGTGGGGTGGTTGATGTATACGGACGGCTGTTGGGGCCAGTGCTTCAAGTCCATCGCCGTCACAAGCGGCGCGGGCAATTCTCTGAGCCACGGCGGAAGCTGCGGTGAGGGTGAATCATTCTTAACGGAAGCAAGGCCGGCGACCGTGATGAGCCTTCGGCAAAGCAGAGTCAGCAACGCCGCCAGATCAAAGGCGATGTCCCAGATCGGATAACCCTGGATGCTGACAGACCCCTTCTGTTCATCGACGCGCTGGACCCCGATCCTCAGAGCCAACTCTTGGGGGTAGGACATGCTGATATCGACCATGTGCGGCAGAGCGACAAACAGACCGAACGGCTCTTTCAGCAGCACCCGCGAGAGGATGTTCTGCCAGGGATTAGGGCCAGCGTAAAGCTGACCGCTGCAAATTAAGCGGAACTCGCACGCCAGAACGTTCTGTTCCGGGGGTGGTGTGCTTTGTCGCAGGAAGTGGAGAACATGGTTGGGGTCCATCCCGGCGAATCGTATTCGCGGGGAACAAGTTTGTGACCCCCCCTGTGACTCACCAATAGAAAACGGCCCCATTTCAGGGCCGTTCTAAGCGAGGCGGACGGGACTCGAACCCGCAACCACCGGATCGACAGTCCGGTACTCTAACCAATTGAGCTACCGCCCCAAATGTGATTCTGAGGGCCAGAATCGTGCCGCCGCGGACGAGTTCGCCCTTGGCAGGCCCAAATCATCCGGTGCGATGGGTGTCCACCGACCCGGCGTGTGAGCCCCAAAATGTAGACGGCTCCCCGGCCGATTCAAGTCCTGGCCCGAACTCGCGCGAAGAGTCGGCGAAGGAACTTTCAGAATGTCTCCTCCAGACGGAGCGGGCGGCGAGGGCGTTCGGGCTTCGCTCGCCCGGGCGAGGAGGGGCGGGGGGTTATGGGAGGTGGAAGGGGTGAGGGGAAAAAAAGGGGCAAAGGGGGCAGATGGGGCAGAGGCGGCAAATTGTGGGATGGGACGTGTCGGTACCAGTGGGCGACGCGGTGCGGTCAATGTCCGAAGGGTCACGCGGGCACGCTCGGGGGGCGGGGCGTTTGAGTGGATGGCACAGCGGGCGTGGCGAGGGGCGGCGGCTCGCGGCTTGGGGGGCGGGGGGGCTGGGCATCGCGCGCGGAGGCGGACATCTCCAGGGGGAGGCGGAGGTCACGCCGGAGCGTGCGGATTGAAGCAAGAAAAAACCCGGCGATGAGTCGCCGGGTGGGGTGAGGGCTTGGTTGTCGGAGATCTGCGGTCAGCCGCCGTTGGTGAGCTTGATGGAGCCGCTCTGCTGCATGTCGAAGGGGGAGCTGGCGTCCTTGGGGGCGACCTTCATGCCGGCCTGCCACATGATGACGCAGGCGACGATGAGGAAGACCACGGCGACGAAGGCCATGGCGGTGTAGACATCGGGGGAGGCGCTGCGTCGACCGCGGCCGCCGGGCATCTGCATCTTGAACTGGCTCATCCCAGGTCTTCCCTTCGATCGGGCCGGGGGCGGGTTTGCCCGAGCGCGGCCGTGAGGTGTGGTGTTCGCGTGCGAGGGGGCGAAGGCTTAGTTGGTCAGGCGGCTGAGGACTTCGTCGCCGGCCTTGATCTCGACCTGCTGGCCGAGGGTTTCAACGCGGCCGACGGCCCAGTTGAGGTCGGTCTGGACGATGATGAGGTTGGCGAGGAAGGTGCCGTCGCGGACGATGAAGAGCTTGGTGTTGTTGCGGAGGTTGCCGGTGCTGCCGACGGGGATCTGGGCGAGCAGGGCGCCGGTGGCGGTGTCGGTGGTCACCCGATCGATGCGGGAGCGGACGACGGGACCGGAGAGGGTGAAGGGCTCGGAGGCGCGGACGCCGCCGGTGGAGATCGCCAGGGTGCTGCCGGGGCCGGTGCCCTGGGCCATGCGCGACTCGGTGAGCTGTTCCTGAAGGGCGCGGACGTTGGCCTGGAGGACCTCGCGCTGGCTCTCGAGCTCGCTGACGCGCTCGTCGAGTTCGAGTTCACGCTTGCGGAAGGCCAGTTCGCTGGCGAGGAGTTTGCTGACCTCGCCGCGGTAGCTGTCCAGGAGCTTGGCCTGGGTGTTGGCGGTCTCGGTGAGGACGCGCTTCTCGCCCTCGATGGAGTCGAAGCGGGCCTCGGCGCGGGCCTTGGCGTCGCGCTGCTCGCCGTTCTCGCGCTCGAGATCGGTCAGGCGGCTCTGGAGCGTGGAAAGCTCCCGGCCGAGCTGGGCGATCTGGGCGTTGAGGCGGGCCTGCTCTTCATTGGACTGGGAGACCTGGACGCTGGCGGACGACTTGACGGCGTCGGCCTGGGCCTGGGTCTGCGCGAAGTCGGAGACAATCTTGTCGGTGTTCGCCGAATAGGCGATGGTCAGGGCGGAGAGGAAGATGGCCAGCACGGCCGCGAACACCATCAGAACCTTGGTCAGGATGTGCACGTTCGACTCCTCGTTCCCTTTCGCGGTCGCGAACTCCGCGGCCGGGGATCTGATCCCGGTCGGAGCCGCGAGCGTCGGACGCCTTCTCGGCGGCCCGATTCAACCCGTTCCCGGCGAATTCACACGGCGGCGGACCCTACCCCACAAGGCGGCTACGCACCGATCAGAGCCCGCACAAACCCACAAGAGGACCGGCCGGAACAGTACGCCCGCGGCGACGCCGGGAACACCGTGCCAAACCGGAATGACATTGATACTGACTCTCCATCCGGCTGTCAAACCTTCCCGGATGCATCCCCGGCGCCTGGAGGCCCCCTTTGTGCCCGGTGGAAGGCCCGCGCGTCACTTGGAATCGGCGGTTCCCAGGGCCTTGAGCATCGCGGCGGCGGCGGAGACGCGGACCTGCTCGGATGGATCAATCATCAGTCTTTCCAGATAGACCAGCCCGTCGGCCTGGCCGGTGGCGCCGAAGACGGACGCGGCCTGGGAGCGGATGACGGGGCTGGGATCGTTCCAGAATTCCTCGGCGATGAAATTCCCGCGCCGATTCCCCAGCTGGGCGAGGGAAGAGGCGATGCCCAGCCGAATTTCGGCGGGCATCTGGTTGCCGGTCTGGTCTTCCTTGGCGGAGAGGTAGATGAGCTGGTCGGTGGCCCCGCGGTCACGGAGGGTTCCGATGATCTGGACGGCGAGGGCGGTGGCCTCGAGTTCCTCGACCCGGGAGGGGTAGAGGGCGGCACGGACGCTCTGGATCTGGGATTCATCCCCCAGCTTGACCAGGGCCTCAGCGAACTGGAGCTGCATCAGGCGGATATCCGCCTCGGAGGCACGGGGCATGGATTTTTTCGCCGCCGCGCGGATCATGGGGGCGGCGCTGCGGTCACCCAGTTCGCCCAGCAGGAATGCGGCGTGGGAGCGGACCTTGGGGGAGGGATCGTTGAGCAGGTAATTCGACAGCGGGGTGGCATCAACATCTTCCCCGCAGCGGCGAAGGCCGTAGATCGCCGCGGCCCGCACGAACGCGGAGGAATCCGAGAGCAGCGGCCGCAGGGCGGGGGAAAGGGACTTGAGCATCGCCTTGCCCACGACCACGGCGCTGACGGAGCGAACGCCCAGGTTGTCGTCCTTGAGGCTCGAGGCGACCAGCGTTTCCAGGCGGGAGGGCGCCTGGAGGCAGGCTTCGGTCGCGTTGGCGCGGACGGAGGCGTCCTTGCTGCGGCCGCCGGCCATGAGAGCCTCGATCGCCTGTTCGCGGAGCCCGGAGCGGACCACGGCGCTGCTGTAGTCCTTGGTGGGCGTGAGCTTTTCGATCGGGGTGGTTCGCGGGCGAGGGGCGGTCTTGAGGGCCGATCCGGTCGAGCCATTGGTCGCCGGCTTGGGCTTGGCGGTGGGCTGGTTGCAGCCCGAGGGGCCTGCGGCGGCGGCAAGGCTCAGCAGCAGCGCCAGGAGCGTGCGCGAGGACCGCGCGGGGGGCGTGAGCGTCCCGCCATGTGCCGTCGTACCCGTCGCGCCCGATGCGTCCATGCGTCAATCTCCCAAGCCTTCGCTCGACCGAACCCGGAAGCGAGTTTACGTCGCGCTCTGTTGACTTGTTCGGCTCGCCGCCCGCCGGGGGATGAACGAGAGGGCGGCAAGAAGGCAGCCGGCGGCGAAGAGCACCCAGCCGGTCATCCACCCCCCGCGCACAAACGGCGTGACGCCGGGGCGGAGCTCGACGTCGGCGAGGAAGACGCCCGAGGCTTTCCAGTCGACCTTATCTGGGCCGATGGCGATGCGGCGCACGCGGCCGTGGGTATCGATGGAGCAGGAGACGCCGGTGTTGGCCGCCCGGACCATGGGCGTGCCGAGTTCGATGCATCGCCAGCGGGCGATCTCCAGGTGTTGGGTCCGCCCGGACTTCCACCAGCCAAACCAGCCGTCGTTGGTCATGTTGACCATGAGGTCGGCGCGGCGCTGGCCGTTCTCAAAGACCATCCGGCGGCACAGGTCCCATTCGGTCGCCTCGAAGCAGATCGGAGTCACGAGCCGGGCGGTGTGGCCGCTTGCCGCGGGGATGGAGAAGACGGTCAGGTCGTGCCCGGCGGATAGGTCCAGTCGCATGCCGTGGGCGGCGAGGTCCATGAGCTGGCTCTCCAGCCAGGGCCACGCGGAGATGTAGGGCATCTCTTCCCCGAAGGGCGTGAGACGGACCTTGTCGTAGCGGCCGGGGAGGACCACGCCGTCGCGCAGCAGGAATGCGCTGTTGTAACGGTGGCGGTAGGTGACATCGAGACGGCCCTTGGCATCGGCGGTGATCTTCAGGCCGTCGTAGCCGTCTTCACCGACGAGCATGGGGATCCCGGCGGCCTTGTTGAGCGCCAGGGTGGCGTCGGCGAAGGAGGCGGTGAGGACGGGCTGGGTGCGGGACGCGGGGTCGCGAGGGAAGAGGGCGACCTTTGCTTCCCGCTCGGCCTTGAGTGAGTCGGGCTCCAGGGCCATGCCCGGCTTCATGGTTTCGGGCCACACGATGACGTCGGGGCGAGGCTCCGCGGCGGCGGCCTGGATGGTGAGCGTCTCCATGTCCTTCCACAGGGCCATGGTGGTGTCGAGGTCGGGGGAGATCTTGTTGCTCTGGGGCAGGTTGGTCTGCACGACGCCCACACGAAGCCGTGACGACGACGGGGGATCAGCCTCGGTCATGCTCCAACCCCACCAGCTCAGCGCGGTCCAGAGGACGAGCGTCGCGGCGAGGACCAGCCCCTGGGCGCGCGGCCGATTTCGGCTCACCATCGCGCCCACGCACGCGCCGACCAGGGCGAGCAGCAGCGTGGCGCCGTACATGCCGACGACCGCGCCGCAGGCGGCGGCGGCGGGCCACTGGGCGAGGGGGTGGGCGAGGTCGAACCAGTTGTACCCCTTGAAAGCGACGTCGCCTTCCATGACTTCCAGGGCCGTCCAGAGCAATCCGCCCGTGAGGCCGACGGGAAGACCCGGGAATCGACGGTGGACCTGACGCAGCAGGACCACCATCAATGCGGGGTAGAGGGCGAGGTAGGCCGCCATGAGCGCATAGCCGCCCGCGCTGACTTCCAGGGACCATCCCTGTTCAAAGAGGTAGAGCGGAACACACCCAACCCACACCCAGAGCCCCAGGCGAAACCAGCCGATGTCGGCGACGCCCGGGACGCGCGTGTCCCGGCACGCCGCCCATACCAGCGGGGTGATCGCGACGAACGCGGCGGGCCAGAAGCCGACGGGATCGAAGGCGAGGATCATGAGCAGCGAGTGCGCCAGACCGGCGAGCAGCAAGGGGACCCACCACCGGCGGGGCCGCTGAATGACATCCTGGTTTGCCTTCACTGAAACATCTCGCCGCATGGATCCTCGTTCTTGCTGGTGCAGGTCGGGTCGGACGCCGCGCGCTGCCGGGCCGCGTGGCCGCGTCCATCAACTCGCCGGTCCCGCGCCCGTCGCACGTTTTTTCGCCTTGAGCTCTTCCCACTTGCGGACCGCCTCCGGAGGCCGGGGATACACGGGGTTCGCCGCCGCAGGGTCCGTCGCCGGCATCAGGAGCGAGACAATGCCGCACGCAACGGGATCGAAGACGGGGCGCACGATCGCCATGGTGGCCTGCTCTGCCGCGGCGGCCATCTCCTGGGGAAGGAAGCGATCGGCGACCAGCGATCTCACGCCCCGGGCGGCGAGCACGGCAAGATCGGGCGCCGACATGAGGCCGCCCGCATGACAGGACTCGTGTTTCCAGAGATCCCCGCCGTCGCATTCCATGACCCAGGCGGTGTCGCCCTTGGAGGCCAGAGCCACGGCAAACGGGCCGTTCACGCTCCGGGGAGAGCGACCCATGCCGGTCGCGCCGGCGGCGGCGACGACGGCGGAGGGGACCATGACGCACTGGACCTTCGCGGCGTCGGCGAGGGTCTTGGCGACGGTGACGGCCATGCGGACGGCGGTGAAGCCGCCGGGGCCGGCGGAGACGGCGACGCGGGCGAGGTCGGCGGCGCGGATGTCCAGGGCGCGGGTGAGCCGATCGATCGCCGGGAGCAGTTCATCGTCGTGCCGCCTGGTGGGATCGATCTCTTCGACGCCCAGCACCGTCGAGCCATCGAGCAGGGCGACGCCCGGGCGCACCATCCCCGGCTCCCAGGCCGATGGGTTGGAAGTCTCGACGGCGAGCGTGAGGGTCCGGGAGGTCACGCCACAAGGCTAGAGACTCCGCCGCGCCCGCGTCTGGACCTGGCCCTGCATTCCATGGGATTCACCCCGCCCGCCGCCGCCGCGGGTGTCTTTGAGCCCAGCGGCCAACAATCACGGCACCCATGAGCAGCCTCGCCGCACAACTTCCTCGGACGCGATCACGGTGGACTTCGGTCGTCGGCCGCGGCATGCGGGCGTATCTCTCGCGCCGCATCGCGCTGCTGAATGACCGGGCGTACTGGCAGAAGAACGCGGCGAGGATCCAGCGCGAGGAGCTGCGGAAGCTGCTGCGCAAGGCGGCGGGGACGGAGATCGGACGGCAGAACGACTTTGCCCGCCTCGCCGGATGCTCGGATGCCGAGATCGTGGAGGCGTACCGCTCCCAGCGCCCGATCGCCGACTGGTACGTCTACAAGTCCCAGATCGCCCGCATGCGCGAGCAGGGGGAGCCCAACGTCCTGTGGCCCGGGCTGGTGCGTGATTTCGCCCAGACCAGCGGCACCACCGCGGGTGACAAGTTCATCCCGGTCTCCCGGGAGATGCTGGGATCGAATTTTAAAGCTTCGCTGGACATCTTTGCGAACTTGGCGCGCTTTGGAATTCCCTTGCCGTGGGCGACGGGCGGCAAGATCCTGTTCCTGGGGGGCTCGAGCAACCTGGAGGCGAACCAGCACGGCGTTCGCACGGGGGATCTGTCGGGGATCGTCACGCCGCTGATCCGCTGGCCGCTGAGCGAGGTGTATCTGCCGGGACCGAAGATCGCGCTGATGAGCCACTGGCCCACGAAGATCGAGGCGATGGCGCAGCGATGCCTGCACGAAGATGTCCGCATCATCAGCGGCATGTGCTCGTGGGGCCTTGTGCTGATGGAGCGGGTGATGCAGCTCGCCCGGGAGCAGGGGCGGACGGTCTCCACCATCCGGGATGTGTGGCCGAACTTCTCGGTGTTCATCCACGGCGGCGTGAAATATGCGCCGTTCGATCCGCGGGTGCGGCAGATCTTCAGCGGCAGGCCCGACGGGCCCGACCTGCCCTGCCGCGTCGAGCTCTACCCGGCCTCCGAAGGCTTCGTCGCCATCCAGGACGTGAAGGGCGAGCCCGGGCTGCGGCTCAACATCGACATGGGGATCTTCCACGAGTTTGTGCCGCTGGAGGAGATCGATTCTCCCACGGCCCGGGCGTTCACGTGCGACCAGGTGGAGAAGGGGCAGAAGTACGTGGTGGTGCTGACCACGTGCGCGGGGCTGTGGCGATACGTGCTGGGGGACGTGGTGGAGTTTGATTCCGTGCCCGACCGGCTGGGGGGCGGCGGGCGTGTGGGGGGCAGCGGAGACGGGCCGCCGCGGCTGCGGATCGTGGGCCGCCACCGGCACTTCATCAACGCGTTCGGGGAGAACCTGATCGTCGAACACATCGAGAACGCCGTCGCCCACGCGGCCTCGGCCGCGGGGCTGGTGATCGGTGAGTTCACTGCGGCGCCGGTGTATCCCGGGCCGGGACAGAAGGCAGGGCTCGAGCTCGCCGTGGAGATCGAATCCAAGCCCGCCAGCGGGGCAGCGCTCCACGCATTCGGGGAGGCCTTCGACGCCTCGCTCAAGCAGCAGAACGTGGATTACACCACCAAGCGCACGGACGACCTTGGCATGGTCCCCCCCACCATTACCCCGCTCCCGCTGGGAGCGTTCCATCGATGGATGCAGTCTCGCGGCAAGCTGGGCGGCCAGCACAAGTGCCCCCGGTGCATGAATGGCCGCGACATCATCGATCAGGTGCGGACGTTTGGGGACTGACGATCGCAGGATTTTCCTGATTGTGGGATGTCGCGCATTCGGGTTCCAATGTCCACGAAGTCAACCATCCTGATCTGCTGGCGCGAACCGCGCTGGTCGTACAACCCGCGATGGAGGCGATTCGCCTCTGCGCTCCTGTGGAACAGGTTCTGGCTGCTGGCCGATTTCGCGACCGGACTTGCCGCGGCAGGAGTCAACCTCTGGTTCCGGGGCAAGTACCCCGACCTCCGCCAGAATCCGCCCTGGGAGGATGCGGTCGTCAGCGGTCTGGTGCTGCACTTCACGCTCGCTCTGATTGTCGCGTTATTCTTTGCATTCCCGGTTCGGCTGCGGGTGTCGTCCGGGGGACTGGATCACGCGTGGGGAGGATCGGTTATCAAGATACCCCGCGCTGACATCCGCTCGCTCACCATCTGCACAGCCGATCCGCACCGACCCACGCTCACGATCGCTTCACGCGGCCGCCGCGGCCGCATCGTCACTCGCACTCGCGGCATCGCCCCGCACATCGATCTCCACGGCCTGCGGAAAGTCATTGACGAACTCTCGCCATCCGCTCCCGCATAACATGCTCGCTGTGCCGCTGTGCCGCTTTCTCGATTTGCCGCCTTTGCCCCATTTGCCCTTTTTTGCCCCATTTCTCCACCCCCATGCGTCCCCTCCTCCTCGCCCTCCTGCTCCTGCTCGCGTCCTGCGCCCCGCCCGATCCCAAGGCCCAGCTCGATGCCTATGCGGCGAGCGCGGTGACCAGCCGCAAGACGGCGGCGAGCGGGCTGATCGCCGCGTTCAAGGCGGAGCAGATCACCGTCGATGACGCGCTGACGCACGCCTTCGACAAGCTCGACAAGGGTGAGGATGCGACGGCATACGCCGGGGCGGTGCTGGACATGATCGAGGCGGTGCAGTCGCAGCTCCACACGTCGGGGGAGTTTGAGATCTTCTGGCATCGCGTGGGGCGGCTTGCGAACAAGGCCGCGGAGGTTGCGTACACGGCCAAGCGGATCGACGAGGCCGAGACGCTGATGCTTGCCGGCGGGATCCGCTGGCAGAACGAGGGCTACTGGGTCCGCTACCCGGACCACGACGCGCTGGTCGCGTATGTGCTCACGATGCGCGGCCGCAAGGGAGAAGCGCTGCAGCGGCTCTCGGGCCGCACGTCTCTTGAAGGCCCCGCCGCCGAGGCGTACGAGCAGATCCGCAAGGCCCGCTGACCGACGCTTCAACTCCATGGTGCGCCGGCGTCCGCCACGGCCGCGGAACCTTTATGAACTCGCGAGGTTGCAATGTCCGGCATCCGTCATGTCATACATGTGTGAACACTTCTCATTTTTTGTCACGACCGCCTTGACCGCACTTCCTGGATGATCTAATGTTTCTTCGCAGGACTCCCCGGCCGTTGCCGGCGTCCGCCTGGACCACGCCATGAAACACGCTTTCCACCTATGTCTGTGTTGCCCTGACTGTTGCCGCTGCCTTTGAGGCAGATTCGGACGGTCGGCGAAGGCGCTGCGGTCTCCAATCCCCCACAACACGCTGATTTCGGCCCTTTCTGGCCTTTCCCTCGCGTGCGAATGCTCGCCGGGGAAGATCCGTGGGTCCATCCGTGCGGCGGACGGGATCGATTCCAGGCCCTGATCGCCTGAACGTCCACAACCTTGGAAGACATCCGCCCCGCGTCCGGGGCGCCTTCCACCCCATCCCATCCACGACCCATCACGTTGTCGTTCACGTTCCATCGTGCGAGTGTTCGCACGCATGTGATGTAAGTTCATGTTCCAACATGTGCGCCGTATGTTTCTGCGCACGCAGTGTCCCCACAGGAGGTTTTCGTCATGGCTCGCTCGTTCACCATCGTTTCCGGGATCGTCCTCGCCGCCGCTTCCACCGCCGCCTCGGCCGGGTTCATCAACTTCAACTCCCTGGCGAACAACACCGCCGTCGCCAACCAGTTCGCCCCGGAGGCCGTGTTTACCTCCGGCCTTCCGGCGGGCGTCTCCGGCACGGCGGCCGGGCTCTTCGGGGCCAATTCCTCGTACTCCACGTCGTTCTCCCCCGTGACGGTGCTCAAGGTCACCGATACCGACGTGGGAACCTACCCAAGCAACCCCGCCGACCAGAAGGTGCTCCACACCTTCACCGACTGGCTCAACGAGACGGGCAACCCCGTCTTCACCATCACCTTCAGCCAGCCGGTGACATCGATCTCCATCGACGTGTTCGGCGACACCAGCGGCGCCAGCGTGCTCGCCGGCGTCAGCGGCTCGTCGATCGTCAACTTTGTGAAGGCTGGCACGTCGGGCCGGGAGACCATCTCCCGCACCTACACCGCGGCGCAGGGCGTGACGAAGGTGGTCGTCCTCCCGGGCGCCTACGGGGACTGGGCCGCCGTCGACAACATCAGCTACACGCTCGTCCCTGGCCCCGGCGCCACCGCCCTTGCGGCCCTGGGCGGCATCTTTGCGGTGCGTCGTCGCCGCTGATCCTCTTGATCGCACCATCGCCCGACCCCGGCCTGGCAGGCCCGGTCTGGTGAGCCGCGGGACATGGGTCGAAAGACCGCCCCCGGCCTTTGAGGAGAGAACAGGCGACGCGGAGAGGATTTACGACCCGCTCCACTCGCGCAGAACAACGGCCCGGTCATCGCGACCGGGCCGTTGTCATTGGTAGACCGTGATGTGCGGCTGACCGGCTCAGTGGACCGCGGCGGCGGCGCTCTCGGCGGGGGCGGAGATGCCGTTCTTCTGGCGGTAGTCGTTGATCGCCGCGTGGATCGCGTCCTCGGCGAGGACCGAGCAGTGGATCTTGACCGGCGGGAGGCTGAGCTCCTCGACGATCTGGGTGTTCTTGATCTGCCCCGCCTGCTCGATGGTGCGGCCCTTGAGCCACTCGGTGGCGAGGGACGAACTGGCGATCGCCGATCCGCAGCCAAAGCACTTGAACTTGGCGTCCTCGATGACGCCGGTCTTGTCGTTGACCTTGATCTGGAGCTGCATCACATCCCCGCACTCGGGGGCGCCCACCAGGCCGACGCCGACGTCCTTGCGGACCTTGATGTCGGCCTGCGTGCCGAAGCTGCCGACGTTGCGGGGGTTCTCATAGTGGTCGATGATCTTGGGGCCGTAAGCCATGGAAAATCTCCAAAGATCCACATGGCCAAAGGGCCACATGGTGAAGGTCGGGTCAGGAAGCTGGATCGGGTCTTGTCTGCATGTGGCCCTTTGGCCCTGCGGCCATCTGGCGCTTTCTCAGTGGTGGGCCCACTCCACCTTGCTCAGGTCGATGCCTTCCTTGTGCATGTCGTACAGCGGGGAGAGCTCCCGGAGCTTCTTCACCGCGGAGACGACCTTCTGGATCGTGAAGTCGATCTGCTCGTCGGTGGTCCAGCGCCCCATGGAGAGTCGCAGGGAGCTGTGGGCGAGCTCGTCTCCGACGCCGATGGCCTTGAGCACGTAGCTGGGCTCGAGGGAGGCGCTGGTGCAGGCGGAGCCGGAGGAGCAGGCGATCTCCTTGCAGGCCATCATCAGGCTCTCCCCTTCGACAAAGCCGAAGGAAATGTTGGCGATGTGGGGCAGGCGGAGATCCCGGTGGCCGTTGACCTGGGTGCTGTCGAGCTGGGCGGTGATGGTGTCCTCGAGGCGGCGGCGCATCTTGATGAGGCGGGCGGCGTCCTGCTCCATCTCGGCCATGGCGATCTCGGCGGCCTTGCCCAGTCCGACGATGCCGGGGACGTTGAGGGTGCCCGAGCGGAAGCCGCGTTCCTGCCCGCCGCCATCGACAAGGGCGGCAAGGCGCACGCGGGGCTTGCGGCGGCGGACGTACAGGGCGCCGATGCCCTTGGGCCCGTACATCTTGTGGGCCGAGAGGCTCAGAAGGTCGACCGAGGCCTTCTCGACGTCGGTGGGCATCTTGCCGACCCACTGCGTCGCGTCGGTGTGGAAGATCACGTCACGCGACTTGCACAGCGCGCCGATCTCGGGGATCGGGTTGATCACCCCGATCTCATTGTTCGCCCACATGATCGAGACCAGGATGGTGTCCTCACGCATCGCGGCCTTGACCATCTCCACGGTCACGATGCCGTCGGCGCCGGGCTCCAGGAAGGTCACGTCGAAGCCTTCCTTCTGCAGACGCTTGCAGGGGTCCAGCACGGCCTTGTGCTCGATCGCCTGCGTGATGATGTGCCCCCGGGGCTTGCCGGAGTTCATCGGGGCACGCTCGTACATCAGGGCGGCGCCGCGGAGGGCGAGGTTGTTGCTCTCGGTCGAGCCGGAGGTGAAGATCACCTCCTTCTCGCTGGCACCCAGCAGGGAGGCGACCTGCTCCCGGGCCTTGTCCACCGCCGCCTCGGCCTTCCAGCCGAACTCGTGGTTGCGGCTGCCGGGGTTGCCGAAGACTTCGGTGAAGTAGGGCAGCATCGCCTCGACCACGCGGGGGTCGCAGGGGGTGGTCGCGGCGTGGTCGAGGTAGATCGGGAACTTGAGGGGGGCCATGGTCTTCCTCTGGAGTACTTTATCCGTTATTGCGGATTAGAATCATTCCAGTATAGCGGGCATGGCCCTGCGGAAACAGCCTCTCCAGCGCTCTGGTGAGGTCACCGGCCAGATTTCAGCCGCAAATGTTCAGGGGGCGGGGGGGCGGTCGTAGCGCATCTCGACCTTGTTGCCCGACGGGCTGAAATGCACGTCGGTCATGTAGGCCCGGATGAGCATGATGCCGCGGCCGCAGGGGCGTTCGAGGTTCTCATCCAGCGTCGGGTCGGGGACGGTTCCGGGGTCGAAGCCGGGGCCCTTGTCCTCGATCGAGATCCGCGCCTGCTGGGGGGTGATGGTGTATTCCACATGCACGGGCACCTGGGGGGGCAGGTCCTTGTGGCCATGGTGCAGGGCGTTGGCGATGCCCTCCTGGAGGGAGAGCTTGATCGCGAAGCGTGAGGCCTTATCGTAGCCGAGGCGATCCAGGATGCCGCCGACCTGTTCGATGACGCGATCAACCTCGGCCCGGTCGTTGGCGACGTCGAGCGCGGCGGAGTGGGTCAAAGAGGGAGGTTGGTGGGTCATCGACGAGTGGCCCGGGTGGGCGGTGCTGTCGCTGGCTGCCTGTGAAGACGTTGGATCGTACGAGCGTGCCCGCGGGGCGCCCGGCGCTGGGGTCTTGCCCCGGCGGCGGCGGGCGAACGGCTTCAGGACCCTTTGAAACTCTTGAGGGCGTCTTCGGAGGTCTCGTGGATCTGGAAGATCTTGGTGAGGCGGGTGATGACAAAGACCTCCTGGATCTGGGGGTCGATGTTGGAGAGGCGGAGCTGGCCGGCACGATCCCGGACCTTGTTGTTGATGGTGATCAGGGCGCCCAGGGCGGCGGAGGAGAGGTGATCGACGTTCTGGAAGCTGATGAGCAGGCGGGGCTCGCGTTCGGCGTCGATGAGGCGTCCGATTTCCTCGGCGATCGCCTGGATGTTGCCCTCGTCGAGGATGTTGCGATCGATGAACTCGACCTGCGTGACGTTGTCGATCCGGCGAACCCGGAGGCGTGAGTCCTTGCTTTGCATCGACGCGATCTCCTACTCGGCGTGGTAGCCGTGCCCGGCGCCGGCCGCGCCAAGGTCCAAACGACGCGGTGAGCGGATGCCGGCTCGACAGGGTAGACGGGGGCTCCCCTGAAAGATACAGCAGCGCCGAGCCCGGGGGATGCCGCGGAGGGGGAAAAGGGGAAAAAAGCGGGGAGAAAGGGGCCGCGGATTGACGCGGATGAACGCGGATGGGAGAGGAGAAGAGCGGTGAACGAAGCGGAAGGGTGCGAGGGAATGTACGAGGGGACGGAGGGGTCGCGAGGGAGAAAAAGCAGGGCCCGGGCGTTTTGCCCGGGCCCTGAAGGGGAACGTGGATGGTGGACCGGAGGCTTAGCCGCCCAGGCCGGTGCGGAGGGTGTCGGCCAGGCCGGGGAAGTTGCGTTCCTCTTCCTCGTTCTGGATGAGGATCGTGGGCTTGATGAGGACGATGAGGGTCTGCTCTTCCTTGACCTGCACGCGGTTGGAGAAGAAGCGGTTGAGGATCGGGATCTTGGAGAGCACGGGCACGCCCGACTCGGACTCGACCTCGTTGATCAGCCGCTGTCCGCCGATGAGGATGGTGCCCTGGTCGGGGACGGTGACGGTCGTCTGGACGCGGGTGACCGTGGTGGTCGGGGCCTGGATGAAGGCCTGGGTATCGGCGGAGTTGACGAGCTGGCCGCCGGCGACGGCGGTCACGGCGCGGTTCTGGAAGCCTTCGAGCTTGGAGACGGCGACGTCGACGTTGAGGGTCACGTAGCGGCGGTCGGAGGAGATCGTGCCCTCGACGAGCATGACCACGCCTTCGTTCAGGGTCGAGAGGGTGGGGTCGAAGCCGACGGCCGAGTCGGAGACGATGGGCTGGAGGTCGGAGACGAAGGCCGTCTGGGTGGCGACGTAGATGTTGGAGACCTGGCCGTTGGTGAAGGTCAGGCGGGGGGCGGTGAGGCGGACCGAGCGGCGGTCGGCCTGGGTCGCCTGGATCAGGAAGTCGACCTGGATGTCGTCGAGGAACTGGCCGGCGATGCCCAGGGCGGGGGCGGCGCCGGAGGAACGGATGTCCTGGGCGAAGCCTTCGTTGGGGATCAGGGCCGAGGAGAGCGTGGAGGAGTTCTGGGTGACGCCGATCGGGGACCAGGAGCGGGGGTTGACGACGCCCTGGGTCACGAAGAGGTCGCTGGTGCCGTCACCGTTGGTGTCGACGCCGCTGCCGGTGACGGTGCGCTTGAGCGTGCCGCCGTCCCCGAAGAAGTCGCTGGCCTGGATGGTCGGGTCGTTGCCGCGGGCGGCGCGGACCTGGTTGTTGTTGGCGTTGAAGTACAGGTCGATGTCGAAGCCGATCTGCTCGAAGAACTCGGTGTTCACCAGCAGGAAGCGGGACTCGACGTTGATCTGCATCGCCCGGACCTCGCGCAGCTTGCGGAGCAGGCCGTCGATGGTCTGGTGGTTCTTGGGCGTGTTGGTGATGATCAGGTTGCCGTTGAGGGACTGCACGCGGCCCGTGGTGCCGCCGGCCTCCACCCAGCCGTTGGGGTCGACGTTCTGCTGGACGATGTCGAGCAGGTCGGTCGTGCGCTCCTCGAGCGTGCGGCGGTTGGTGTTGTTGCGGTTCTGCTGCGTGTCACGGAAGGGGCTCTGTCCGCCGCCGCCGCCGCCGCCCGAGCCGGAGCTCTGGAGCACGGACTGGAGGTCGAACTCGGGGGCGTTGGAGTAGTCGGGGACTTCCAGGAGCAGGTCCCGGATGTCGTAGACCAGGGTCACGACGTTCTTGCGGAGCAGTTCCTCGGAGGCGATGCGGAGGATGCCGTCGGAGATCTCCCAGCCGGCGCGGTTGTTGTCGTCACCGATCTTGGACATCACGCGGTCGAGCACGGAACGGAGGGTGATGTTCTTGAGCTCGAGGGTGATCGTCGTGTCGGGGGTGATCCCGATGTTCTCCAGGGAGGGCCAGTCGATGTCGATGTCGAGGTTGGAGACGGTCTGCACGAAGCCGATCACGTCACGCAGGGAGTTGTCCCGGAACGAGATCGGGATGCGCTTGGTTTCCAGGACGGCGCGGACGCGGCGATCCTCGGGCGTCTCGGCGAACTGGATCGGCTCACCGCGGCGGGCGCTGGTGGTGGGCCAGTCGCTGGGGAAATTCACCAGGTTGGGGGGGGCGACCAGGGCGCGCTCGTTGTCGATCGCGTGCTCGGCCATCGCCTGGCGCTGGTCGTCGCGGATCTGGTTGTACGCGCGGTACAGGTACGCGTCCTGAAGGATGTCGTGCAGGATGAGGCCGGCGGGGTTGATCGGGTCCAGGAAGAGGATCTGGTCGACGACCTGCAGCGCCTCGCGGTACTTCATCTCGTGCTGGAGGTCGCGGGCGCGGGCGAGGTAGTCCCGAATCTTGTTTTCCTTGTCCCGGGCCCGGTCGATCTCCGAGGTGCGGGCCTGCTCGGCCAGCAGCTTGGTGCGGGCCTCGGCGTCGGCCTTGGCGAGGGCCTGGGTCTGCTTCTCGATGTCGGCGAGGGCGTCGCTGACCTGCTTGTTCAGCGTCTCAAGCTCGGGCCCGGAGAAGAAGTCCCGGCCGTTGTTGAGGGTGAAGCGGGCGCCGGCGGCGAGCTCCCGGGCGCGGGCGGTGTCACCGGACTTCAGGGCGGTGCTCGCCTGGCTGAGCTGGTTGTTGAACTCGGCCATGGTCTGCTGCTTGACCAGGCTGCGGCGGGCGACTTCACCACTGAGGGGGTCGCGGGTGGTGGTATCGAGCTTGAGGCGTGACTCGGTGATGCGCTGCTCGGCGTGGGAGATCTGGTCGGGGGTGAGGTAGTCCCGGTAGCCGGCGAGGAGCTGGTTGAACTTGCTGTCGGCCTCGTTGAAGCGGCCGGACTCGAAGGCCTTGTCGGCCTCGACGAGCAGGGCGGAAGCTTCAAAGCGGCGGGCGTCGGCGACGGGGTCGGCCGGCTGGGGCGCGGGCTGCTCGGTGGGCTGGGGGGCGGGCTGGGCCTCGGGCTGGGCGGGGGCAGGCGTGTTTTCCGGCTGGAGCATGCCCAGGGCGGGGGAGGCGGCGGTGAAGATCACGCCCTGCTTGTGCTCGGTCTCGATGATGCGGGCGCGGAAGTCGTCGGCCTGGCGGGAGACCTCGGGGGCGAGTTCAACGCCGGAGCGGAAGATGGACTCCAGGGCGTTCTTGGACTCGGCGAGGCGGCCTGCGGAGAAGTCGGCGGCGGCCTGGGAGACGATCGCGGCGGCCTGGGGGGCGATCTGGTCCCGGCGGGTCTTGATGCCGGTGGCGACGTGCTCGGCCCGGACGCGCTGCTCGGGGGTGAGCTGCCTCGACTGGAGGACCTTGGCGGCGTGGCGATCCGCGGTGCGGAGGTCGGCGTCGTCGAGGGCGAGTTCGGCCTTCTGGAGGCTCACTTCGATCGGATCGAAGGTGGAAAGTTTGCTGGTGGCGGAGGCCAGGAGGCTCGCGGCGCGGGTGCGCTCGGCGTCGGTCAGGGCCTGGGCCTTGCCGGACTCGGTGAGCCCGACGAGGATCGCCCGGCCGCGGACGATCTGGCCTTCTCCGATGAGCTTGGAGGCCCGGTCGAGCGCGTCGGCGCTGGAGGCGGCGGGGGCGACGGCGTGCGTCGTTCCGGCGTTCTGCGCCAGGAGGAGCGAGGGGCTCGCGAGGATGACACCGCCGATCGAGGCGATCGTCAGCATCGAACCGGTAGAACGGGCGTTGATCCGAATCATGTGCGTCTCCAAACGTCGGCCAGAACGATGTCGCCCATCGATCACGTTGTGATTGACACCAGCAACACTCAACCCGCAGAACAGTCGGCCCAGGATCAGGAATTCACGGGCACTCAAACCTCCGCCCCGGCCCCGTTCCTTTGAGAGAGGAACGCGGCGGGACAGAACCGGCAGGACCAGGCTCGCCGCCCCGAATCACAGGCGAGCCGCGAAAATGGCGGTCAAAACGTCCCTTCGGACATTCCCGCAAACAGAGCCGGCGGCGTGGTGGCCGTGTGCGAACCAGACGGTGGGGCCCGACAGGGTCCCATTGAAAGGTTGCAAGCCTAGCCACCCCAGCCCGCGCCCACAAGCCCGAGGGATCCTTCTCCCCAACCCCGGGCCATCACCCGACTTCCATCCTTCCCGTTCCCGAGAGGCTCGCCGAGCGGAATCACCTGCAGCGCGGACGTGTCCCAAGGCCTACCGGCCAGATGGGACGCGGTTGCAGCATGCGCCGAATCAGCAAACCCGCAAGGCGCGGGGCCCAGCTTCGGGCCGAAATGGAAGGATTTGATCGCCCCCGGCCAAGTCCGGATCCTCCGGGGCATGGCCAGTTGAGATCAAGTTCGCCGTTCCGGGCCGCGGCGGCCGGGCAACGCTCAGCATCGGCAGGTGCCGGGTGAGCCTTGGGCCGCCTCTGGGTGCCAGAAGATAATGTCTGCGGCCCCGGAATGCAAACCCCCGCCCCGGGAGTCGTTCGACGCCCCCGCCCTCGCCGGGCCGATCGCCACGGCATGGCCACGACCGGTCCAGATCGGCGTGTCTCAAATTATTGCAAAAGAAGGACTTATGCTCGCCGCCGCGCCCTACGCCTGGGCCGGCGCGCCCAGCCAGCGGGACCGCAGCACGGTCCCCGATTCCCAGGTCCCGGACTTTGGACGGCGGCCCTTGGCGCCCAGCAGTTCCTGGACATGCTCGGGCTCCAGGCGGTCAAAGACAATGACGTCCACCGCGTCGTCGGTGGGGAGCTCCTCGTCGTCCCCCAGCAGCTCTTCGGCGGCCTGGAGGGCGGTGTCCTCGGCGGAGCGGAGGCAGTCGGCGGCGAGGTAGACCTCGGCGAATCGCGGATCTTTTTCTTCGTCCTCGTCGTCAATCCGCACGACGCATCGCCAGGCGGTGACACCCAGGTCGTTGCCGTCGTCGTCGGTATTGGCGTCGGGATCCACATTCAGGACCAGCCGCCACTCGTCCCGCAGGCGGCCGACGATCTCGTCGAAGGACAGGGCGTTCTCGTCGGCCTCGGGGGTGACCAGCACGCTGCGGTGCTCATGGGCTGCGGAATCGGCGCCGGCGGGCTCCTCGGTCGGCTCGAGGTCGTAGGCCTTGAGGACCCGCTCGACCCGCTCCTTGAGGTCGGTCTGGGCCCGGATGGTCACGATCTTGTGCTCGTCGATAAAGACATACAGGAACGGCTCTTCGGTCATCGCGCCAAAGCCGCACATGCCGTCTTCGAAGAAGAAATCTCGGTACTTGCGGAGGTTGTCCATCAGGCGGTCCAGCCCGATGAGCTCGTACGAGACGTAGGGGTCGATCTCCCGGTAATCGTCGTGGCCGAGCACGTCCAGGATCGGGTAGACCCGGCCCGGGAAGAGGGAAAAGAGGGACCAGACCAGGCTTTCCAGGCGGCCGTGCGTCACCACCGCATCAAAGAGGTAGCGGTCGGGCCACTCCTCCCACTCCTCGTCTTCCCCGCCGTCGGCGGACTCAAAGAGCAGGGTGTACCCCGGCTTGGGGGACATTTCCTCGATCGGATAGACGCCCAGGGGGAAGGTAAAGCCGCCCAGGGTCACGCGTTTCAGGGATGGATCGGTCTTGCAGACGAGCATCACGCCTCCGGCCGCGCGGCGGGCACGCGCCCCGTCGCCGACGGCTCGCAGTGTAGACGCTGGGGGAGAGACCGGGCCGCGATGGTTCGCCCATCGCTCCCCCTGGGCACGATCCGTCTTTCTGTGTCCCCAGAAAACCATGTGCCGCTCCGCCCCGGTTCTTTTACAATCCCCGGGCATGAACCGCGAGCCCGACCCGCCGACCGTCACGATCGCGCTGAACCGCGAGCCGGTCACCGCCGACGGCGTGCAGGCCCTGCTCCCGCAGGTGTACGAGCAGCTCCGGGCGACGGCGCAGAAGTTCCTGAACGGTGAGCGGCGCGGCCACACGCTGGAGCCCACGGCGCTGGTGCACGAGGCGTATGTGAAGCTGATGGGCCCGAGGGAAATCCCTTGGCAGAATCGCGGGCATTTTTATGCCGCGGCCGCCCAGGCGATGCGCCGGATCCTGGTGGACCACGCCCGGGCCAGGTACGGCCGCGGAGAGATTGGCCGGGAGGCTCGGCGGCGGGCGCTGTCGATCTCGGGGCTCTCGGGAATCGAAAACGGTGACCAATTGGAAGGATTGCTGGCCCTCGACGAGGCCCTCATCCGCTTGGAGGGGGTGGACGAGCAGGCGGCCGCGGTGGTGCGCCTGCGGTTCTTTGCCGGGCTGGACAACGAGCAGGCCGGCGCGGCCCTGGGCATGTCGGCCCGGACCGTGAAACGGGCCTGGGCGTTTGCGCGGGGGTGGCTCCGCGAAGATCTGGAGCGCCCCGGCGCCCCGTAGCACAAGGCGTCACCGATGGAAGACTCTGGGCGGATCCGGCGGATATTCGACGAGGCCAGCGAGAGATCCGGGGACGCTCGCCGCCTCTACCTCGACCAAGAGTGCGGGCCCGACGCGGAGCTCCGTTCCCGGGTCGAGGGCCTGCTGCTCTCGGCGGAACGCGACGACGAGTTCCTCGCCTCTCCGACGGAAGATTCCTCGGCGATGGCCGGGACCATCTCCCGCCCGCTGAGCGAGGGGCCCGGCACGATGATCGGGCCGTACAAGCTCTTGCAGCAGATCGGGGAGGGCGGCTTCGGGGCGGTGTTCATGGCGGAGCAGGAGCGGCCGGTGCACCGCATCGTCGCGCTCAAGATCATCAAGCTGGGCATGGACACCCACCAGGTGATCGCCCGCTTCGAGGCCGAGCGCCAGGCGCTGGCGATGATGGACCACCCCAATATCGCCCGGGTGCTCGACGCCGGGGCGACGCAGACCGGACGCCCGTTCTTCGTGATGGACCTGGTCAAAGGGGAACCCATCGCCGAGTACTGCGACAAGAACAACCTGACGATCCAGGATCGCCTGCGGCTGTTCGAACAGGTGTGCGCCGCCGTGCAGCATGCCCACACCAAGGGGATCATCCACCGGGACCTCAAGCCGGGCAACATCCTGGTGAGCTCCCAGGACGGGCAGGCGATGGTGAAGGTCATTGACTTTGGCATCGCCAAGGCGACGGCGAGCAAGCTGACGGAAAAGACGCTGTACACCGAGCACCGCCAGCTGATCGGCACGCCCGAGTACATGAGCCCCGAGCAGGCCGAGGGCTCGATGGACATCGACACGCGCACCGACGTGTATTCCCTGGGCGTGCTGCTGTACGAGCTGCTCACCGGCACCACGCCCTTCACAAGCAAGGAGCTCCGCTCCGCCGCCTACGGAGAGATCCAGCGCATCATCCGGGAGGTGGACCCGCCCAACCCCTCCACACGCCTCTCCCGCTCCGGAGAGACGCTCGCGGGCGTCGCCGCCCGGCGTCACACCGAGCCGCGCCGCCTGGGGGCGATCGTCCGCGGGGAGCTGGACTGGATCGTGATGAAGGCGCTGGAGAAGGACCGCAAGCGCCGGTACGACTCGGCGAGCGGGCTGGGCATGGACGTGGGCCGCTACCTCGCGGGGCACGCGGTGCTCGCCGCCCCCCCCGGCGCGGTCTACCGCACCAAGAAATTTGTCACCCGCCACCTGGGGGTTGTCGCCGCGTCGGGCGCGGTCGCCGCGGCCCTGGCCATCGGGATGGCCGGCTTTGCATGGCAGGCCTCGATCGCCCAGCATGAACGCGACGCCGCCCGCCAGTCGCAGCGCGCCGAGGCCCAGCAGCGCCAGGAGGCCGAGGCCCAGCGGGCGCTGGCCGAATCCCAGCGCGAGGTGGCGACGCAGCAGGCCGCCCGCGCGACGGCGATCAACAGCTTCATGCAGCAGATGCTCCTGTCGGCCGATCCAGAGCTGGGAGGCTCGCGCGACGTCACGGTCGTCCAGATGCTTTCCAAGGCTTCCGGCCTGGCCAGCAAGTCCCTCAAGAGCCAGCCGCGGGTCGAGGCCGCGGCCCGCACCTTCCTGGGCAACACCTTCCGCTCCCTGGGAATGGTCAACGAGTCGTTCACCGAGCTCAACCGCGCGCTGGCGATGCGCAGCGCCGGCATCGAGTCCAACACCCTCGCCCACGCCGAAACGCTCCGCGCGCTGGCGAGGCTGACCGAGGGCACGGGGGACCTGACCGCGGCGTCGGGCTACTACCAGCAGGCCCTGGCCATCCTTGAGCTTCCCACCGTGTCGGCGCCGGGGGAACTGACCATGGCCTACTGCGACATGGCCAATATCCTCGCCCGCCTCTCCCAGTTTCCGCGGGCCGAGGAGATGCTCGAGAAGGCCCGCGCGGCATACGAAAAACTCCCCGGCCGGAGCAACGACATCCTCTGCTCGATCCTGGACAACCGGGCGCGCCTTGCCGAGCAGTGGAAAGGCGACCTCCAGGAAGCCGAATCGCTCACGAACCAGAAACTGACGCTCCAGCGTGAATCGGGGGAAATCACCGCCGTTTCCGACAGCCTCAACTCTCTGGCGACCCTGAAGATGAAGCAGTCCAAGCTGGACGAGGCCGAAGCCCTGTTCAACGAGAGCCTGCAGATCGAGCGCGCCCACCGCGGGGACCAGCACCCCCTGACGGTGGTGACGCTTGAGAACCTCGCCAACATCTCGTTCAGCCGCAAGAACTACGAGAAGGCCCTGGAGATCCTCAAAGAGGTGCTGAGCACGCGCGAGAAGCTCTTCGGCGCCGACAGCATGCCCGCGGCCCGCACCCGCTTCAACATCGGCTCGGTGGCGCTGGCGAAGAACGACTACGCCGCCGCCCTGCCGCTGATCGAGGGGGCGCTGCCGATCTTCCGCAAGACCATGGGGGAGCAGAACGTGGACGTCGCACAGGTGCTGCGCAACCGCGCCGTCTGCCGCAAGGGATTGGGCGACCTTCCCGGGGCGAGGCAGGACCTTGAAGACGCCATGGCCATCTACGGCCCGATCACCAAGCCAACCTTCGGCCCCCGCCTGAGAACGGTGCAGACCCTGGTCGAGATTCGCTGTCTGCTGGGAGACGCCGAGTCGGCCCGTCGCCTCGCCGATGAGGCCCTGGCGCCGCTGGATGCCACAAAGCCCGACCAGGCCAAGTGGATTTCGACCATCCGCTCCCAGGTCGAGGCCTGCCAGCCCCGTCCTCCGGGGTGAGGATCGCGGCGAAACCTCCCGGCCCACAACCCGCCGGGATTGCGGTCCGCCGTTTGCCTCGTGATTTCTGCGGCGCATACTTCCGCAATGAACGAACTCCCCCGCGACACGCCATTTTCCCTCGTCGCCGTCAGCGTCGGCAACACCCGCACCCGCCTGGGCGTCTTTGATGGCGGACAGCTCGAGCACTCATCCGCGATCGCCAACACCGACCTCGAGGACGCCGCCCGCACCATCGCCGAGCTGGCGATGGTCACCAGCCCCGGCGGCGTCAACCGCCTGGTCGTCCTCGCCTCGGTCAACAACCCGGTCGCCGACCAGCTCATCAAGACGATCGGAGACCGCGTCCCCCGAGACCGCATGTTCCGCCTGGGCTCCGACCTCCCCATCCCGCTCCAGACCGCCCTGGACGATGCGAGCACCGTCGGGCACGACCGTCTCCTCGCCGCGCTGGGGGCATTTTCCCGCGCCAAGCAGGCGTGCGTGGTCATCGATGCGGGAACGGCGATCACCGTCGACTTCATCGACGGCGCGGGCGTCTTCCAGGGCGGCGCGATCGCCCCCGGGCTCAACATGATGCTCCAGGCCCTGCACGAGCACACCGCCGCGCTGCCCACGCTCTCGTATGCCCCCCCGGCCCTCGCCCGCGGACCGCTGGGCAAAGACACCGCCCACGCGATGACGCTGGGCGCCCGCGCCGCGCTGGTCGGCATGGCCCGGTACCTCATCGATTCCTACGCCGACTATTACGGGGCCTACCCGCAGATCGTCGCCACCGGCGGAGACGCCCCCGTCTTCGAGGACGATCCCCTGGTCGAGCACATCGTCCCCGACCTGGTGCTTCTGGGCATCGCCGAGGCCTGCCGACGCTCCCTGATGGAAGACCCGCAGGAAGAGCTCGACCGGGAGCACCACGAGCGCACCACGCGCCCCGCGGGCCTCGACGCGAAGGTCCGCGGAGACGCCGGCCTGCGGCCTCCCGCCGCCGACGATGGCGGAGCGGAAGATGCCTGAGCCCGCGCCGCGCTGGCGAATCGCCACCAGCGCCTCGGGCGTCGGCGCGATCGCCGTGATCGAGCTCACCGGCGAGTCGTCGGAACTCGATGCCATGCTCCCGCGCCTCGGGCTGCCCGCGCTGCCCGCGGGCTCGGTGGTGCTGCGAAACCTCTGCGGTGTCGATGAGGGCCTGGTCGTCCGCTGGAGCCCCGAAAGCGTCCACCTCATGCCCCACGGTGGACTCGTGGTGGTCCAGGAGATCACGCGAGCCCTGACGGCGGCCGGCCTTGCCGAGGACCTCGAGAGCGACCCAAAGAACATCCTTCGGCGATATCCCGAGGCCCGGAACGCGGCCGAGGCCCGGATGCTCGATGCACTCTCTCGCGCGCCGAGCCCGCGCGCGATTGACCTCCTGCTCGACCAGCCTCGGCGCTGGGCACTCCATGAAGCGGGCGAGCTTCCAGGCCCGGATCCTGGAATCTCCGCGGCCCTGGATCACCTGCTGCATCCACCGCTGGTCGCGGCGATCGGCGGGGCCAACATCGGCAAGAGCACCCTGACCAACGCCCTCGCGGGGGACCACGTCTCCATCGTCGCCGACGAGCCGGGAACGACGCGCGACCACGTCGGGGCGCTGCTGACGCTCGACGGACTGGTAGTCCGATTCGTGGACACACCCGGGATCCGGGAGGGTGCCGACGAGCTGGAGCGGCGAGCGATGCATCAGACCTGGGAACTGCTGCGCCGGGCAAACCTTGTCCTGAACTGCGGTGACGCGGACACGCCGCCGATCTCACCCTCGGCCTTGCAGACCCTGGGCCCGCTGAACTGCCCGGTCGTGACGGTCGCGCTCAGGGCCGATCGCAGTTCCCCCCTCGCGTGCCAGCCCGCGTGGACCCCCGACCTTGCCACCTCGGCCCGCACAGGAGAAGGGATTTCCGCCCTCGCGGCCCTGATCCGGGGCACCCTGGTCCCCGAGGAAGCCCTCGCCGACCCACGCCCGTGGGGGTTTTGATCGGGCGACACGGGACGCGTGCCGCCGGGGCGATTCCTACAGTGCGGGCCGTACGTGATGGCCCTGCGTGGTCACACTCCGCCCGGGCCGAGTAAAGAGGATTCATCGATGCAAGATCGCCGCGAGATTCGGGAAGGTGCAGGGCTTGAGGAAGCCCGGCTCAATCAGGACTTCATTGAATTCCTGAGGAAGTGGAGCACCCCCATCCTGGTGGTGATCGCCCTCGTCGCCGTCGGATACGCCGGCTATACCCGCTGGGTCGAGAGCCAGCACAAGCGCCTCAACGACGCCTACGCCGAGTACGAACGCGTCTCGGGCGTCCAGAACCCCAGCCCCGAATCCCTCAAACGCGTCGCCGAGGATTATGAAGACGTGGGCGGCGTCGCCCTGCTCGCCCGCCTCCAGGCCGCGGACGTCTACCTCCAGTCCGTCCGTCGCGGCGTCAAGCCCGGCGCCGCCGTCGACCCGCAGGGCAACGTCACCAACAAGGACGACCTCATCGCCGCCGAAGACCGCAAGGCCTTCCTCGACCAGGCCCAGTCCCTGTACGAGCAGGTCGCCTCCAAAGCACGCAAGGACGACGCGCAGCGCCTCATCGCCATCGGCGCCACCTTCGGCCTCGCCGCCGTCGCCGAATGCCGGGAAGACTACGAAGGCGCTCGCAAGCAGTACGACGCCGCCGCCGCGCTGGCGAAGGACACCGCGTTCTCCCCGCTGGCGACCGTCGCGGCCGGACGCGTGAGCAGCCTCGACTCCGTGAAGCAGGTCCCCCACCTCTACGCGGCGGCGGAACTGCCCGCGGCGGCCCTCGCCCCGCCTTCCCCGCTCGAGCCGCAGCGCGGCCCCGCCCCGGTGCCCCAGCCCCAGGCTCCGACCCCGCCCCCCGCGCCCCAGGGACCTCCCGCGGATGCGCCGGGGAGCGACGCGGGTTCGCAGCCCCAGCCTTCGGCGCCGCCGGCGGAATCCCCGAAGGAACCCGCCCCGGCCCCCGCGCCCGGTGAGAGTCCCAAGTAAGTCGTTCACGGTCCGCGTCACGCCCGCATCCACATCCGGCGGCGTTCTGGTCCTGTACCGCTGCGGGATCAGTTCCTGGTGATCCCACGCCTCGGTCTCTTCAGCCCATGGCCAAGCAGCCTCGAAAGCACGGTCATTCCTCACCCGGCGCCCGGTCATTGCCGGGCGGGGACGCTGCTCGCCCGGAGATCGCCGAGAGCGGCGGACCCGATGAAGTGGTTTCGACGTCGGGCGCGGCATCCACCGGCGAAGACCTGATGCTGCCGGGCGGGACCGTGGACCCCGATGCGCTGCGGCGAGCGGTGGAGGCCGCGCAGGCGGCCGCGGCGGAGCAGGGAGAGGACTCCGAATCCGACGCGATCCTGCCTCGCGTCACGTTTTCCCTGCGCAGGGACCTCCAGAAGCGTCTGGATAAGTACCTCACCGACCGCATCACGTTCATGAGCCGCACGCAGCTGCAGAAGCTGATCGATACCGGCGGCGTGACGGTCAACGGCCGCTCCCCCAAGGCCTCGACCGTGCTGCGAGCGGGTGACACGGTGCAGGTCGTGGTCCCCGCGCCGCCCTCATCGGAAACGGTCCCCGAAGACATCCCGCTCGACATCCTGTTCGAGGATGAGCACATGCTCGTCCTCAACAAGAGCCCCGACATCATCGTGCACCCCGCCCGCTCCCACAACAAGGGCACGCTCATCAACGCCCTGGCGTTCCACTTCCAGAACCGCTCGAAGTCGGGCGGGGCGCTGTCGGCCGTGGGCAAGGAGTTCGCGCGGCCCGGCGTCGTCCACCGGCTGGATCGCCACACCAGCGGCGTCATCGTCTTCGCCAAGCAGGACGAAGCCCACTGGAAGCTCGGCCACCAGTTCGAGTACCGCCGCGTCGACAAGCGCTACATCGCCGTCGTCCAAGGCATCATCGAGCCCGACGCGGAAGTCATCGACATGCCTATCGGCCCCCACCCCTCCCGCGAGAAGGGCTACCGGGAGAAACAGGTCGTTCGCCACGACGAGCTGGGCAAGAACGCGGTGACCATCTGCCGCGTGCGGGAGCGGTATTTTGAGGAGAGTCACGAAGAGACGAAGTCACGGAGTCACGAAGTGAAGAAAGTGCTGGGATGGAGCGCCATGCGCCTCCCCGACTCCGCGTCTTCGTCGCTTCGTGACTCCGTGACTTCTTCCAACTCCGTGACTTCCGCGCGCGGCTACACGCTGGTGGAGCTCGAGCTCAAGACGGGCCGCACGCACCAGATCCGCGTGCATCTCTCCCACCTGGGATACCCGATCGTGGGGGACGACATGTACGGCGGCAAGCCGTATGTGAATGCGGCCGGCGACACGGTGATCGCCCGCCAAGCCTTGCACGCGTGCATCCTGGGCATCCGCCACCCCATCACCGAGACGGCCATGCAGTTCACCGCGCCGTTGCGGGGTGACATGGCGGAACTGGTGAAGGATCTGCGGGCGAGGTGCCGGGTGGAAAGGCCGGAGGTGACGGGGGTGACGGTGGATCTGGAGAAGGCGGTCGGTACTTCCGCCGGCTGAAAGAGCGGTTCAAGCCGACGCCGCTTGAGCGAGGTATGCTCGGCGAATGAACAGCGTGTTCATCGAAACGACGATCCCGTCATACTACCTCGATACCCGCTCGGATCGTCGATCCCGAGACTGGAGTCACCAGACTCGTCTCTGGTGGGACCGATATCGCAGTGGGTATCGCCTGGTGACCAGCGAATTTGTAATCGCCGAGTTCCTGCGAGCTCCGGCCGCCAAGTCCGCTCACGCAGGCCGGATGTTCGAGGACGCCGAATTACTGCGGATGCACCCGGACCTTGAGCGGACAGTCCGTTTCTACATCGAACAGAAATTGATGCCATCGGACGCCGTGGGGGACGCTGCCCATCTTGCGATGGCCTCCCTGCATGGGATCGATTTCATATTGACGTGGAATTGTCGCCACCTCGCCAACGCCAACAAGGCCCGTCATATGCGTGTTTTGAATGATCGGCTCGGGTTGTCGACTCCTATCATCGCTACACCGTTTGAACTCGTTCCGGAGTGACCGATGGCACGCCGAACCAAGAAGCCAGCCCCTGCAAAGTCCACATCAAGTGATCCCGCGACGGTCGCGGAAGTGCGGGCGATACGCTCGCGGATGTGGCGAGATGCCGGCGGCACCGTGCGGGGACTCATCGACCTTGCGCGCACCGAAGCGTCACACCTGACACCCGCAAAGTCACGGCAACAACGTCCGCGCCGATAGAACCCGCTGCCGGACCGTGCGCAGCCCTCGCCGGACGTGCCGCGTCGCGCGGACGATGGGTGGTAAGACCTCTGCCATACGAGAACGATGCGATTCGACGATTTCTTCAGGGATCATTGCCCCCATGCTCGTAACGCTCGGCACACCTCCCCCCACCACCATCGACGAGCTCCTGGGCCGCGAACTCGCCGCGCGCCTCGATCGCATGGACGTGCTCACGACCAAGATGTTCTCCGGCAAGCTCCCAGGGGAACGCCGCTCCAAGCGGCGGGGACGCAGCGTCGAGTTCGACGATTTTCGTGACTACATCCCCGGGGACGACCTGCGCCACGTGGACTGGAACGTCCTGGCCCGCCTCGACAAGCTCTTCATCAAGCTCTTCCGGGAGGATGAAGACCTCTCCGTCCACCTCTTTGTCGATAGCTCCCTCTCGATGGAAACCGGTGAGCCCACCAAGCTGCTCTTCGCCCACCGCCTCGCCATGGCCCTGGCCTACCTGGGGCTGGTGAAGCAGAACCGCGTCGCCGTCACCGCCTACTGCCCACAGTCCCGCCCCGCCCTCCGCCAGCTCGCCGCCTCCCGCGGGCGTCCCAGCGCCCAGCGCGTCGGACGCTTCCTCCTCGACACCCTCGCCCTCCGCCCCGCCGGCGGCCCCGCCACCAACGTCGCGGGCGCCCCCGATTTCAACGCCGCCCTCAAGCTCGCCGCCTCCACCCGCTCTGGCAAGGGCGTCATGATCGTCATCTCCGACTTCCTCGTCCCCGAAGGCTACATACAAGGCCTCAACGTCCTCGCCGGCACCGGCGCGGGCGTCGCCGGGTTCGACACCTACTGCATCCAGGTCGTCGCCCCCGCCGAGCTCGACCCCCGCAAGGACAACTCCCGCCGGCTGAGCGGCGACGTCCGTCTCTCCGACGTTGAGTCCGGCAAGGGCGTGGATCTCACCCTCTCCGCCGCGCTGCTCGCGAAGTACCGCGAACGCTTCACGCAGTTCTCCACCACGCTGAAGAACGACTGCCGCGCCCGCGGCATCGCGTGCCTGCAGGTCACCTCCGACACGCCCGTCGACCGCTTCGTGATGGAGACCCTGCGCCGCGGCGGCCTCCTGCGATAAACAGGCTCAGCAGCCGCCTTCGAAATTCTGCACGAACGTGTTGAAGTCCTCGACATCAACAAAGCCGCTGTGGTCGTAATCGGCGGAGTCCAGCCCCGCTTCAAACGCCTGCACGAACGCGGAATAGTCATCCACATCCACCCATCCGCTGCCGTCGAAGTCCGCGCGGCAGAATGCCTGCCGCTCGTAAGCCCCGATGTCTACATGCGGCGGGGCGCCCGGGCCCACGTTGGGCGCCTCGGGATCGTCGATCATGCGGGTGGCACCGGCGTAGTCCAGCGGCGAGCGCTCCGAGAGGTCCCCGTCCCCGTCCAGGTCCCACTGGTCCAGCGGGACCAGCAGTGCATCACCGGCATCGATGCACGACGAGCCCGGGAGCAGCAGGAACGAATCGTCCGCCGTCCCCAGCCGCTGGTCTGCCCCGGCAGGAGCGGCGAACAGGGGCGGAGACGCGGTGTTGCCGATGCCCGGGATCGAGCCCGTCCATCCCTGCACGCAGCAGTAGTTCACGTTCCACTGCCCCGAGGCGCTGGAGAGCTGGCTCGCCTGCGCCGAGGCCTGCGTGTCGGCGTTGGACCACAGGATCGAGTTGGCGAGGGTGGGAATCCCCGACGCGGCGTAGATCCCCCCGCCCTGCGTGAGCGACCAGTTGGAGAAGAGCGTGCAGTTGATGACCTTGGCCCCGCCCTGGAGATACAGCCCCGCCCCGCGCTGCATCCCCGTGTTCTTCGAAACAATGCAATCAAAGAGCAGCGGCGCGTTGGTGAGATACAGCCCGCCTCCCTGCGTCGCCGCGTTGCCGGTGAACGAGCTCGCCAGGATCGACATCGTGGACGATGCGGAGCTTGAGTTGATCCCCCCGCCGCTGCCGGCGCTGTTGGCCTCGAACGCGCAGCGCACCACCGCGAGCGTCCCCACGGGACTGAAAAGACCCCCGCCGGTCCCGGCAAAGTTGCCCGTGAAGCGGCAGTCGGTCACCCGGGAATTGCCGCAGCAGATCACCATGCCCCCGCCAAAGCCGGCGCGGTTGGCGTCGAACCAGCATCCCGAGAGCACGATGGAGCCGTTGGCGTTCATGCCCCCGCCATCGGCCGAGGCGACATTCTGCGCCAGCGTGCAATCCAGGATCGCCGGGGACCCGCCCCGCGTGAAGATCCCCCCGCCGTACTTCCCAGCGCACGTTCGCACGACGCAGTCGCGCACCGTGGGGCTGCCGCCGTCGATCAGGATGCCCCCACCGCTGTCCTGCGGGAAGCTGGCGCCGTTGGCATTCCCCCCGGCGATCACCACCCCATCGATCACGGTCGCCGGGTTTCCGCTCGCCGGGACCACGACGACATGCCGGGAGTTGTCGTCGGGAATGTTCGGCTGGCCGATGTCCCCGCTCAGCAGGGTGATGTGCGTTGCGGGGTCACGCTGGGAAATGTCGGTTTCGACCCCCGAGAAGCCCCCGTACACCCCGACGCCGGCGGCGACGGTGAACGAAAGCTCCCGGTTGCCCGACCCGCCGTCAGGCCGGTAGGTTCCCTGGGCGACCCAGACCTGGCAGGGAGGGCTCCCCGCCGCCAGGGCGAGCGCGGCCGAAAGATCCGAGATCGCGGTGCCCCAGGTCAGGCCGTCCCCCCCGGGGAGCGCGGCTGAATCCACCCGGATGACCTGCGCGGCCGGGGCGCGAAGCGCCGGCCACCCACAGACACCCACCATCGCCGCGAGTTGCCAGCACTTCACCGTTCGCCCGCTCCCCTCCCCCCGGAACGTCGTCGAGCGTCGCTTCAACCTGGTTGCCGGGATTACGGTACCAAATCGTGAGGGTTTCCGGCGCACGAGATGCCGAAGTTCTGGAATTGCCACATCCGGTATTATCGGACGTCCATGCAAACCCACCCAATCGTCACCAATTCTCGGACTGCCCCAAGAGTGTCATTGACACCCCAGGAAATGACCAGTAGCATCCGGGAGCACAGGGGGTTTCCTCTCCGGAAGCTGTCTTCCGGTTACCCCCAAACAGGAGTTTCCTTACTTTTTGGAGAGGGACATCATGAAGATCGTTTGCCTTGCGGTTCTCGCAGGGGCTGCGGCCACGTCGCTTGCCGGCGTGGACACCCAGACCCTGCCCTGGGCGTTCCCGCTGTCGCCCAACAGCCAGATCCTGCCGTTCAACAAGTTCGACGATGGCGCGGGCACCAAGGTGCTCACCAAGGTTGAAATGCTGTTCAACGCCACGATGGGCGCCAACGTCACCGCCGAGAACGACTCGGCCCTGCCCGCCCCCGACTTTGCCGTCAATCTCAGCGGCTTCGTCACCGTGAGCTTCAGCTCCCTGAGCGGCTTCGTCGGCCTCTCCCAGAGCGCCAGCGCCGCGGTCTCCGCCAGCGACGGCATCGCCGACTCTGGCCCCGACTACCACAACTTCGGTCTCCTCTCCGACTCCGACAGCGGCTCTGATGACACCACCTCCGGCCTGGGCGGCTACTACGGGCCCGGCACCATCAACGCCACCGTCTTCGGCTCGGGCGGCTTCTCCGTCTCCGGCTCGACCGACTCCAGCCTGGGCGTCTCGGACTTCGCCGGCAGCGGCGATGTCACCATCAAGTACTACTGGGATCCCATCCCCGCCCCCGCCAGCCTCGGCCTGGCCGGCATGGCCATGATCGCCGCCGGCCGTCGCCGTCGCTGATCCGGACCGGTCCACGCTGGACCAGTCCCCATGTCCCATCAGTCCCATCTGACCCACGGACCTCCCGCCACACCGGCGGGAGGTCTTGTTTTTGCCCCAATCTTCCGCCGCCTCTTGGAGACTTCCCCGCGCCCCTATCGGAGCCCCTGTTCACCGCTACACTTGCCACCCCATGGAAGCTTCAGGACTTCTTACCGTTCAGTTGCTCGTCAACGCGATCATGTGCTTCGTCGTCGTGCACCTGATCCTCGCGCACGCGGGCATCTTCATCTACTTCGAGCGCAAGATCTCCGCCTACATGCAGGACCGCGTCGGCCCCAACCGCACCGGCTTCAACCTCGGGCAGGAGTTCCTCCCCAAGTTCGGCTTCTGGGGCCTGGGCCAGTCACTCGCCGACGGCATCAAGTTCTTCGTCAAGGAAGATTTCACCCCGGCGAACGTTGACAAGGTCCTTTTCTCCCTCGCCCCCCTGGTCGGCGTCATCCCGGCCCTCATCGGCTTCATCGTCATCCCCTGGGGCGGAACCTGGGTCGCCCCCGACCTCAACATCCTCGGCCTGCACTTCACGGGCGGACCGGTCGTCGTCGCCGGGGCGAACATCAACGTCGGCGTCGTCTACATGCTCGCCGTCGCCTCCCTGGGCGTCTACGGCGTCACCCTGGGCGGGTGGGCGAGCAATAACAAGTTCTCCTTCCTGGGCGGCCTTCGCTGCACGGCCCAGATGATCTCCTACGAGATCCCGCTGGGCCTCTCCCTGCTCGCCGCGCTGCTCATCGTCGGCTCGGTGCTTCCCAGCGAGATCGTGCAGTACCAGGCCGAGCACGGCTGGCTCCTCTTCGTGCAGCCCCTCGCGGCGATCATCTTCTTCATCTGCGGCCTCGCCGAGGCCAACCGCGCCCCCTTCGACAACGCCGAGTGCGAGCAGGAACTCGTCGGCGGCTTCCACACCGAGTACTCCTCGATGCGGTACGCCCTGTTCCCCCTCGCCGAATACTCCCACATGACCACGTCGGCCGCTTTCTTCACCCTGCTCTTCCTCGGCGGATACCACCTGCCCTTCCTCCCCGGCGCCCAGCCCGAGCACACCATGCTTGTCGCCGCCCTGCTCAAGTTCGCCATCTTCTTCACCAAGACCGTCCTGGTCGTCTGCTTCATGATGGTTGTCCGCTGGACCATCCCCCGCATGCGATTCGACCAGGTCATGATGGTCGGCTGGCAGGCCGTCATCCCGATCGCCCTGCTCTCGGTCGTCATCACCTCCATCATGGTCTACCTCGGCCACACCAGCATCGGGCCCATGCTCCTGGCCAACGCCGCGATGATCGCTATCACGCTGGCGGCGATGCCCCTGATGCCCAAGTACACCGCCAATCGCCGCATCCCCCTCTACGGCTCGCGCTTCAGCCCCATGCCCGATGAGATCGTGATCACGCGGCCCACGTCGCTCATGGCGACCGAAGACCGCCCCGTCCAGGGCACCGTCCCCAGCCACTAGAGCCCAGCCACTCAAGCCTCGCCGCTGTGCCCAGCAGGAAGCCGAGGCACGAAGCCAACCACGAAGCCAGGCCTCGGTACGACTTGGGAAAGCTCTGCCGCGACGGTCGAGTCTTGAGGTGCGCGATGAACCAGACTGAGATTGACCGGCTGGCGCTCGAAGCCGCCTATGAGCAGGCGCTCAAGAGCCGCGCCGAGGGCGGCATCCCCATCGGCTCCGCGCTGGTCACCGCCCAGGGCGTGGTCGTCTCCCTCGGCCACAACCTTCGAGTGCAGACGGGTGACTCCACCGCCCACGCCGAGACCGTCTGCATCCGCAACGCGGGCCGCCGCCGGGACTGGCACACCCTCACCCTCGCCTCCACGCTCAGCCCCTGCGCCATGTGCAGCGGCACGACGGTGCTCCACCGCA
The DNA here is from genome assembly GCA_044226385.1 of Phycisphaerales bacterium. Lineage (GTDB taxonomy): Bacteria > Planctomycetota > Phycisphaerae > Phycisphaerales > UBA1924 > JAEUJB01. The sequence goes on along the minus strand of JBGAHA010000003.1, from coordinate 12,933 downwards.
TCCCGCGAGTGGTGATCGGGGAGAACTCGACCTTCCAAGGCCGGGAGGACTGGATGCGAGCCGAAGGCATCACCGTGGTGAACCTCAGCGACCCGCGATGCGTTCAGATGATGCGGGAGTTCATTGCGGCGAGGCCGGAGCTGTGGGATGAGGACATTGGGGTGCCGCCAGGGACCGGGTGATCACGCAAGACGTTGCGGTCGCATGTCACGGCTTGCATCACGTGATCTCGCAGGGAGTTCACCCAATGGGCATGAACCGAATCGCAACAGTTCTGATTGCTGCCACCGCTTCGAACGTGCTCGTCTCACTGATTGCATCGCAAATGGCGCCGATCGGTGAGTTTACAGGCGACGCCAGCCGAACACTCTCTGTCATAGCACCCGTGAATCTGCTCCGCGAACTTGTCTCGCTCCCGCCGGACGCGAAAGGAACGGTTGAAGACCTTGTCTGAGCCCAAGGCATCGAAGATGGCGCGCCATCACTCACCGGGAAATTCGACCACGAGCAAGTTGGCTTCTCGGTGCAGGAATTGCCGATGGAGAGCACCTTCTGCACCTATTCCGAGACCATCTACGAATCCTGCCCGACAAATATGACCGCCTGTAGTATGTCTTTGCCGATCGCACGCCAGGATTTCGATGTTGGCTGGCCATTCCGAAGTTTTCGCGCTACTCGCGTTCGGCACCAGTCACCGGATACCTGGTCGTTCGATGTGAGAACGATTTTTCCCTCAAGCCTGAGGCCGAGTGTACCGCTGTGCCACCAGATCTCATCCACGATGATGCCGACCGGATCGCCGCGACCTCTTCCGATTCTCCCTCGCTGGTTCGGCCTCATCGCAAACACTGGAATGTACGCATTGATCTGGTGCATCCCATTCTTGGTCACGCGCTTCTGGCGGGCATCTCGTCACGAGTGCCCTGCCTGCGGCTACAGCAGAGTGGGGCTTGCCGAGGGCGCCCCTTGCCCAGAGTGTGGCCTGGTCAGCACCACGCCCATCAAGACCAATTCTGCTGGAAGGCCAGCTCACACGATTACTCGGTCATGAAGTGCATCTGCACACGCCCGCGATGCTCGGGCCCACATACCGGGATGAAGTGCAACACAACACACTGGTGCAGTATGCCGTCTATGTGGATGCATGTTGTCGGGACAACGCGCGGACGCAGCGTCTTTACCGCAGCCCCGCCACAAACTCCGCCACCCGGTCCATGCCCTTGTTGATGTGGTCGTTCGAGCACGCGAACGAGATGCGGATGTGGTTCTTCCCGCAGCCGCCGAAGTCTTCCCCCGGCACCAGCGCCACCAGGTTCTCGGCGAGCAGCGCCTCGCAGAAGTCCAGCGCCGAGTTCACCTGCTTGCCGCCCTTGGTCGTCTTGCCAAAGTGCGCCGAAACGTCGGGGAAGGCGTAGAACGCGCCCGTCGCCTTCACGTTCCGCACACCGGGGATCTTCGCCAGCCGCGCGTTGGTCAATTCCGCCCGCTCGGCGAAGGCCTGACGCATCCGCTCCACGTCCGCGGAGCACTTGCTCAGCGCCACGGGGATCGCCGCGTAGATGAACGATGTGATGTTCGTCGACATCTGCCCCTGCAGCACGCCCATCGCCTTGGTGAAGCGCAGGCCAAACTCCCCGCTCGTCGCCGTGTATCCCACGCGCCAGCCGGTCATCGAGTACGCCTTGCTCAGCCCGTTGATCGTGATCACCCGCTCGGCGATCTCCGGGATCGAGCCGATCGAGAAATGCTCCACCCCGCCGTACACGATCTTCTCGTAGATCTCATCAGACAGCACGAGCAGGTTGGGCGCGGTGGTCTTCACGGCCTCGGCGACGACCTTGGCGATCGCCTTGAGGTCCTCGGGCGTGTACATCGTCCCGCACGGATTGCTGGGGGAGTTGAGGATCAAGAGCCGTGAGTTGGGCGTGATCGCCTTGCGCAGCTGCTCGGGATTGATCCGGAACCCCGACTCGACCGTCGTGGGCAGCTCCACCACCTTGCCCCCCGCCAGTTCGGCGATCGGGGCGTAGCTCACCCAGGTCGGCACGGGCAGCAGCACTTCCTGCTGGGGCTCACCGGGCCTGGCGGCGTCGAGGATGGTGTGGCAGGCTACAAAGAGCGAGTGCTTGCCGCCCGCGGCGATGGCGATGTGCTCGGGCGTGCAGTTGGGGATGCCGTTCTCTTCGGTGAACTTCTTCGCCACCGCGGTCCGGGAGGCGGTATCACCCAGCGTGGGCATGTACTTGGTATTCCCCGCCTTCAGGGAATCGATCGCCGCCTGCTTGATGACGTCGGGGGTGTCGAAGTCGGGTTCCCCGGCGGCGAAGCCCAGGACATCGAGGCCCTGCTCACGCATTTTCTTGGCGCGGTTGGTGAAGGCGACGGTGACGGAGGGCGTCAGCGTCGCGACGCGGCGGGCGATTTCGAGGCGGGTATTCGTGCTCATGACGGGCGTGAGCGTAGGTCGGCCCGCCGGGCGTTTGACGGCTCAGGCCGCAAGATCGATATCGGGATCTTCACCCAGGCTGCCGGGCTTGAGGCCCCACTTGTCCTTGGGCAGGTGCCGGTGGAAGACGTGGATGATGCGGGAGAGCTGCTTGCCAAAGTGCTCGGAAATGCCCGGCAGCTGGCGTGTAAACGTTTCCGAGAACGGGGTGCGGATGCTGCGGTGGATCAGCACCACCGCCAGGCATTCACCCGCCTCCATGCAGGAGAAGGCGATCATGTGGGAATCGTCGATCCAGTCCGCCTCGGCGCCCAGGTGATCGATCATTTCCTGACGCCCGCTCAGCTGCAAGATCTCGGACTGGTGCTCCAGCCGAGGGGCGATGGTGCACGCCAGGTGCTCCAGCAGCGTTTCCGCCGAGTCCTTCGGCCCGTCATAGTTGATGTACGCCCCGAGGGTGAAATCCCCGCTGCTCGCAGGGAGGAAGATCGCCGCGTTGGTCGGGCCGGCCTTGGCCAGGACGTATTCCAGCACCACCCGCAGCAGGCTCTCCAGGTCCAGTTCCTGGCGAACCAGGCTGTTGAACTCCGCCGCGGCGGCGGCGCAGGCGACTTTGTCCGTCAGGTCCTGGTAGGCGGCGGCGAGGTCGTCGCACAGGGAGCCGACCTGGCTGGAAACAACCTGCCGGGCCTTGTTCAGCTCCCGGCAGACCTTGCGGAGTTTATGAATTCGGTCTTCCCGTTCCCGGGCGCCGGCGGTGCGGCGCAGGGCGTCGGCGATGCGGTCCACGAACTCCGACGAACTCATCCCGGCCGCGAGCAGGTCCGCCGCGCCGCAGCGCAGGGCCGCGGAGGCGTCTTCGAGCGTCGGGCGGTCGGAGACCAGGATCGGGCACAGGCGGGGGTGCGATTCGGCGATCTGCCGCACCAGCGTCGCCCCGGGCCCGTCGGCCAGGCGCAGCTGGATGATGACCGCGTCGAAGGTGTCTTTGCTGAGGTGCCGCAGGGCGTCGGCGGAGGTGTCGGTCAGGCAGGCGTCGAACTCTCCCACCCCCAGGTGCCCCACCACGGTCTCCCGCAGGCTCGCGGAGGCGACCACGACCAGGACCCGCGGCCGGACCAGCGTGCACTCTGCGCGTTCCTCCTCCAGCGGTGACTCGGGTCGCGACCGGCCGCGAAGGTCGGCCCGCGGCTCGGGCGGCGCGGACGCGGTGGCCGGGTCGGAAGGGAGGGACGTGGAGTTCTTGCGCTTGCGTGCCATGAGTGTCGCCGTCGGTCGGGTGCTGCCGGAGAACAATCCGGAAGCGGCGCGACCGTTTCCAAGTTCGGCGATCCATCGATGCAGTTTGAGCCTTCAACGCAAGGATCGGCCCGACTTGTCACAAGTCGATGGCGCGCATCAACGTGCACGCGGCCCGGCGGCCTTGCGCCGCGGTTTCTCCGGTCGGGGCGGGCATCAATTGGGGTACGTTCTCGGCCCGTGCGGCGCGGAGAGCGGGGTGTTTGCCCGCCGCTCAGTGTCCGTTCTCGGACACGCGCGATCGCAGCACCGTCAGCAGCACCGTGCCCAGCGTGTCGCGCCGGTCACCCAGCGCCACCACCGCCGCCGCGCCCTGGTCGCGCAGGGACTGGGCGACGGATTCATTCGCATGCTGAACGGCGCAGATGACATCGGGCTTGTGTTCCAGCAGCAGCATGCGCCGCACCGCCGCGCCCATCTCGATGCCCGGAACATCCGACGAGATGATCACCACGCCCGGAAGATTCGACGCCGCCTCGATGCCCGCGTCCAGCGCCGTGCTCACCATCGACACGCCCGCGCGGTCTTTCATAAACGCGTCCTGGTCGACCGCGCTGCGCGCCGCCTCGTGCAGCCGCCCGTCGGCACAGATCACCAGCACCCGCACCACGGGGCCGCCGTTGATCGAGTCGGTCGGGATGTTGTTCGTACGCATGAAGCGCAGCAGCTCGTCGCGCGGGATGCGGCGAAACTTGGACCCGGGAACCTTGAAGCCCGTCAGACGACCCGAGTCAAAGCACCGGATGATCGTCTGCTGGCTCACGCGGCAGACCTCCGCCGCCTCACCGGTCGTGAACACGTCCTTGACGGACCAATCCGATTGGGGGCCGTTCTCGCCCATTCGTACCCCTGCCTCGGGCCGTCAGAGAGGATGTGCGAGCAAACGCCCGACGCTCGCACCGACAAGAAGCACTGGCGGGTGGCGGCCGTCCATGGCCGTCGTCGGGCGTGCGTGCCCTCCGCCCGCGTGCTGTGGTGCGTATCGGCCAATCTCTTACCCAACTTGACGCCCAGGGTCTTCCGCCCCGCAGGTTCGAGCCCCGCGGGCGGATTGGGGCCTCCACCCCGCGGTTCTCGGGTCTGCCGCCCAGCTCCCACTACACTCCCCGCCATGTCCCGCCACGCCGCCACGCTCCAGCAGATCCAGAAGTTCATCGCCGCCGGCAAGCCCGACCAGGCCCGCTCCGCCGCCGCCCGCGCCCTGCAGAAAGACCCCGCCGACCCCTGGCTCAATAACGCCATGGCCGTCACCTTCGTTGTCCAGGGCCAGCATCAGCAGGCGCACTACTACGCTTCCAAGGCCGCCAAGGCCGCGCCGCGCCAGACCGATATCCAGTGCACCCTCGGCAGCATTCTCTGCGCCCTGGGCCAGTACTCCCAGGCCGTCGAAACCCTCGAACGCGCCATCGCCGCCGACCCCGCCGCGCCCAACCCCCGCCTGGCCATCGCCAACTCTCTCGCCGGCCTCGATCGCCACGCCGATGTCATCGACCACTGCCGCGCCGCCCTCGCCCACGCACCCGGCGACCGGGAGATCACCATCGCCCTCATGCAGGCCCTGCTCAACACCGGCCGCGCCCAGGACGCCGTCGCGATCGCGCAGAAGGCCATCCCCACCTGGCCCCAGACCCCCGAACTCGCCGCCTGGATGCCCTACGCCCTCAACTACATCTCCGCGACCACGCCCCAGCAGTCTCTTGCCGCCCACCGCGCCTTCGCCGCCGTCCTCGAGCGCAGCCCCACCATCCGGCCCACCGCCGTCACCCCCGACCCCGATCGCCCCCTGCGCGTTGGTCTCATCTCTCCCGACTTCCGCTCCCACTCGGTCGCCTTCTTCATCGAGCCCCTCCTCCGCCACGCCGACCGCGCCCGCCTCTCACTGGTCTGCTACTCCACCGCCCCGCGCGAAGATCCCACCACCCAGCGGCTCCGCTCACTCGCCGACCAGTGGCGCGACGCGTCGAAGTGGACCGCCCTCGACACCGCGACGCATGTCCGCGCCGACAAAGTCGAGATCTTCATCGACCTCGCCGGCTTGACCGCCGGAGAGCGCCTGGGTGCCTTCATCCACCACCCCGCGCCCGTGCAGATGACCTACCTGGGCTATCCCAACACCACCGGCCTTTCGTGCATCGACTACCGCATCGTCGATTCACACACCGATCCCGTCGGCGCGGAGGCGAACGCAACGGAAAAACTTCTGCGCCTCGATCCCTGCTTCCTCTGTTACACCCCCGCGCCCGGAATGCCCGAGCCCGCGCCCGCCGTTCCCTCTACCGCCGCGGGCCACGTCACCTTCGGCTCGTTCAACACGCTCATCAAGCTCAGCGACGAGACCGTCGCCCTCTGGTCGCGCCTGCTCACCGAGATCCCCGGCTCCCGGCTGCTGCTCAAGTGCCGCCAGCTCGCCGACCCCCGAACCCGGGAAGACACCGCCGCGAGATTCGTCGCCCGCGGCATTGATCCCTCCCGCATCGAGACGCTTCCCTCTACCAAGACCCTCGAAGATCACCTCGCCACCTACGCCCGGCTCGACATCGGCCTGGACCCCATCCCCTACGCCGGCACCACCACCACCTGCGAAGCCATGTGGATGGGCGTGCCCGTCATCACCCTCGCCGGCCAGTCCCACGCCTCGCGCGTCGGCGTCTCACTGCTCTCAAACCTCGGCATGGACGACCTCATTGCCCGCGACCAGGACCAGTACATCGACCTCGCCCGCCGCCTCGCCGCCGACCACGTCCGCCGCGCCCAGCTGCGCTCGGACTCCCCCAGCAGCCTCCGCGGGCGCATGATCGCTTCACCACTCTGCGATGGCCCCGGCTTCGCCCACCGCTTTGAATCGCTGCTCCGGGAAGCCTGGCGGAACTGGTGTTCTCGCCAAGTCATGGCCTGAAAGCACCCGCGAACAGAATCGCGCGGGATCGGGCGGTCTGCGCACGCGTCCATTACACCGCGACCCCTCCGCTCCGTTGGGTGTTCTCTCGCAGCGCTTCCCCCCGCGCACAACGCCGGCCCGCGCGCCCGCCCACCTTGCGAATTTTGAAGATTTTTTATCTCCAGCGCCCGCGTCGACTTGCGCTCTCTGGGCCCTGCCGCACCGACCACGCCTGTGCGCGCGCCAGTGTCCCCCGTCGGAAGTGGTGAGGGCACGCCGCGTCGAGAACCCGCCTCGACTCACCGCCCTCACGGTCCCCCCACCCCCCGCGACACGAAGGGAGTTGGTCCATGGCCTACCGGCTTGGAGCGTTTTCCGACGTCGGCCTCGACGAGGCATTCCTCTCGCTCATCATCGATGAGCACACCAGCGGCCGCCGCCCGCGGCTCGCACGATACTGGACGTATTACAGGAATCCCCTCCGGCCGGCAGGCCATGCACCAACCTCCGATCAGTCCCGCGGGCCTTGGTACCGCCAGGCGCAGGAGCTCGGACTCCCCGCCCGCATCGTCGGCCGCGCCGGCCTCGCCACCGCCGACACCGTCCAGGGCGGACGCCGGGAAGTCGTCATCGAGAACGACATCGCCTGGCGCGTGCAGGCCATGGTCGACTTCATGTTCTCCAAGCCCGTCACCATGCTCAGCACCGCGGGCGATGAATCCCTCCGCCGCGAGATCGAGCGAGCCCTCGACCGCGTCTGGGAACTCTCCGGCGGCATCGCCCTCTTCCAGGACATCGCCCTGCTCGGCCACGTCTACGGCCACGTGGACCTCGCCGTCCGCATCGATCCCAACCTCTCCGGCCTCGAATCCATCCGCATCGAGGTCATCGAGCCCACCCGCGGCATCCCCGTGCTGGATCCGGCCGATTACCGCCGCCTGGTCGCCTACATCGTCCACTTCGAGCGCGACGAGATCGGCGCCCAGCGACAGCCCTGGCTCAAGTCACTCAACTTCGCCGCCGCGCGCCGAAGGGAGCCCGCCGCCACTGACGCAACCTCCACCACCTCCCGTCGCCGCACCTGCGTCACCGAGATCATCTCCGCCGGCACGCGCCAGCTCTACCTCAACGACACCCTCGCCCGGGAGGAAACCCTCGACTGGACCAGCGGACGCGTCCCCGTCGTTCACATCCAGAACATCTCCGAGCCCTTCCGCTACGAGGGCCTGGGGGAGGTCGAGCCGCTCATCCCGCTGCAGGACGAGCTGAACACACGCCTCTCCGACCGCGCCAGCCGCGTCACGCTCCAGAGCTTCAAGATGTACCTCGCCAAGGGCATCGAGGGCTTCGAGAAGTCCCCCGTCGGACCGGGCATGATGTGGTCCACCGACAACATGAACGCCTCCATCCAGGAGTTCGGCGGCGACGGCGCGTCTCCCAGCGAGGCCGCGCACGTGCAGGAAATCCGGGAGGCGATGGACAAGGTCTCCTGCATCCCCCCGCTCGCCAGCGGCGTGGTCCGCGCCCGCATCGGCAACCTCACCAGCGCCAACGCCCTGCGCATCACCCTCATGGGCCTGCTCAGCAAGACCGCCCGCAAGCGCGTCACCTACGGCCGCGGCATCTCACAGGCGTGCGAGCTCATCCTCGCCGCCCTGGACTCCCTGGGCATCCTTCGCACCACGCCCGAAAACCGCGCCGTCACGCTCAACTGGCCCGACCCGCTCCCCGTGGACGACCAGGAAGCCGCCCGCGGCGCCGAGGCAAAGCTGCGCCTGGGCGTGCCGCACGAGCGCGTGCTCAGCGAGCTGGGCTACGCCCCCGGCGACGTCGGCATCACCTGATCCACGCCACCCGCGCCTCTGGCGCATCGCCGCGGCCTTACCGCGCTCTCAGCGCGGCCGCGCAATGACAGACGTGTTCGCATGCATCGTTCACCACGCATCAAGGAGCATTGCCATGCCCAGCACATCGGGCGGAAGTTCGGGCGATCAGGAAAACGGCGGCGCCGGCGGCCCTCCCGGCGGGCCCGGCACGCAGGGCCGCGACCTCCCCGGTCAGCCCGCCCCCGACGGACCGCCCCTTCTCAGCGAAGAGCTCGACTGGCGCGCCCGCGCCCTCAAGGCCGAGGAAGAAGTCGCCCAGCTCCAGTCCGAACTCGCCCAGATCAAGGACACCCTCGCCCAGGCCCGCGAGCGCCTCGACACCACCCAGCAGCAGTCCCTCGTCCAGCGCGAACTCACCGCCGCCGGAGCGCTGGACCTTGAATCGACCACCCTGCTGATCAACCGCGCCCTGGAATCGATGCCCACGCCCGACGTCCTCGCGGCCGTCGCCGACCTCAAGCAGCGCAAGCCCATGCTCTTCAAACAATCGCCTCCGCCCGGACCACGCATCTCGGCGATGAGCGGCGCGGTCGACGCGCCCGACCCGCTGGGCGCTCTGGCCTCCCAGGCCCGCGACAGCGGGGACCGCCGCCTGCTCATGCGCTACCTCCGCGCCCGCCGTCGCCACTGACCGGCGCGTCCCCGATCTCTCCGTCGTTCAACCACCTGTTCATTCCATCCCTCACCCACGCAAGCTCCGCGCTTGCAAGGAGATCACCATGGCATTCACCGGCAAGGCAACGTACGACGCGGGCGACACCCTTCCCGAGCTCATCGAGGATGTCTCCGACATCATCGGGATCGTCAGCCCCTACGAGACCCCGCTGCTCGACTGGCTGGGCGATTCCAAGCGCCCCGCGATGAGCACCGTGCACGAGTGGCTTGAAGATGCCTGCCTTTCCCGGCTGGCGTTCATTGATTCAAGGGCTGCCAGCATGTCCTGCGGCAGGTACAACGTACCCACATTCCGGTCGGGATCCACCTCGATCCGGTCCACGAACTCGTGCACGGCCTTCCGCAGTTCCATCGTGGGCGTGCCGGGCTTCAGCGCCTCCGTCAGGCCCGCCAGACGCTCGCGTGCCCACGCCCGGAGGGTGGCGGGCTCGGCCCGCTGGGGGGCCTCTGGCGCGGCCTTCTTCGCGGCTTCCAGAGCCTCCCGCTGCTTTTTGAGCTTCACCAGCACGGCCCGGAGTTCCTGGACATCCCCAAGATCGCTGTCGGTCAGCAGGGCCACCGTGGACTGGATCCTCTTGTTGACGGCGGCAAGTTCACGATCCGTCGCCCCCGAATCCGGTTCGGGCTGCCCCCCCACCGCCGCGGCCACGAACTTCTCGATCACCCGGTCGGTATCGGCGGGGTTGGCAAAGAGCGTGGTGCGGACCTGCTCGAGGACCCAGGCGTCCAGCGTCGGGGCCGGAAGGTGGGTGGCTTTGCAGACCGCAGGCCCCTGGGCGCGGTAGCCAGCGTCGGCGTAATAAAGGACATCTTTGCCGTTTTTCTTGACCCGGCAGCCCCAGAAGTTCATCCCGCAGTGCGTGCACCGCAGCAGGCCCGAGAGCAGGTACCGCTGGCCGGGACGGGCAAGCCCGCCGGCGTTGCGGCGCTTGGCCATCTGCTCGTGGGCCTGCCGGAAGAGATCCTCGGAGACCAGCGGCTCGTGGACGTGTTCGATCACCACCCAGCGGTCCTTGGGGTTACGGGTAGAGCAGGCGACCTTCTTTGCGATCGCGCTCCCGTCCGCAGCGACCCCGTGGATCTTGCCGAAGGTTCGCCGGTTCCACGCCAGCGCCCCCCTGTAACACGGGTTCGTCAAAATGGTCTTGATCGCCATCTGGTTCCACATCCCGTTCATGGGGCCGGGAACGCCTTGCGCGTTGAGTTCGATCAGGATCGACCGGCACCCGTAGCCTTTGGCGCACATGCGGAAGATCTTCTGGACCACGCTGATCTGAGCGGGATCGCCCGGGACGAGTCTCACCACATCGGACTTCATCTTCTTGGCGAGCTTTTCGTTGTGCTCGATGTACCGCAGGTGCCGACCGTCGGGGCCGAACTCCTCGCGGCGGCCGTCCGTCAGCGACCGAACGGTCTTGAGCACCTGCCCGCTGGTCGTCACGTACTGCCGGTCGTATCCGTACGGCGCACGCCCACCCATGGCGCTGTGCCGCACCGTCACGGTTGAGTGCTGGCCCCGGATGCTGTCGCGCGAGAGCTTGACCGAATACTGCCTCGCCTGCCAAGATTTGACGCCCTGGAGCAGTTCACCCTCGTCGCCCTCGGGGATGCCTTCGGCGGTGAAGACCGTCTCGACCCCGGCCCTGCGGAGACGGTGCAAGTAGAAGCCGGTCTCGTTGGTGCCGCCGCGCGAGAACCTGCTCATGTCGTAGCAGAGGACGGTGTCAAAGTTCCTGCCGTTCTCGGCGGCCTGCATCAGAAGTTCAAACTGCTCTCGCCCGCGGGCGCTGGTGCCGCTCACCGCGTCGTCCACGTACCACTTCACCACATGGTGGCCGTGGTCCTTGGCCCACCGCTCGATGGCGATCTTCTGGTCGGGGATCGACCGTTCCTGTAAATCGGTCGAGCGCCGGACGTATCCGACTGCGGGGATTAGTGCTGGCTTGGTCATCGCTCGGGATCCGCTCGTTTGGGAAGGCACGGTCACCCGACCAAGCCCCCGTCTGACTCAAGGCTCGCATGGCGCGCTGGTTCAAGGCGAGCGGCGAGAGGTCTTTGTGCTCAGGTGGGACAACCGCGCTGAGAAGAAGATGCAGTCGGGGCGGGGGCGCATCCCGCGTCCTGCTCGTGACGCCATTCATCCAGCAGCCACGCCGCGATGTGCTCCATGATGAGTTCACGGCGACCCGGCACCACGGGGCCATCCCCGGCGGCGATGGTGAACAGGTAATCACCGATGGCCTTCTGAGGCAGCGGGGCGGAGTTGTTCTTGTGGTTGTGCTGAACGGTCGTGGGCGTTCCTGCTGATGTCGTCATGGAATCGAGTCCTTGTGCTTCGGCGTACCAGCGTCTTCGCTGGGGGTGCTGGGGAGGCGTGGTTCGGAGTGGGTGAACGCGACGCCGCCCAAAGGCAAGAATGCCTCCAGTGCTGCGTCGAAGATGTCGGGGGTGCGGGACTGGCCGAAGTCGGCGGGGATACCGGCGTGGGCGCGGCGAGCCTCGCGGCGGGCGATGGTCTCGGCTTCGGAGCCGGGGGCAATGTCCATGCCCTGGTCGAGGGCGACGCCAAGGCGCTCGTGGTAGATGTACCGGGCGTCCTCGGACCAGGAGACCATCTCGGGGTCGGTGGGCGGCGGCGCGGCGGTTGCGGCTACCCACAGGTCTTTCGCCAACACCGGGTCCGTCCCTGCCACCCGGCGGGCGAGCGCCACGATTCCTTCCTTGTATGTGGCGATCTCCGACCGCTGGCCCGCCGTGAGACCGCTCCCGGGCTTGATGCGGAGCTGGTCACCTACGACGCTGAACTGGACACCACGCGGGGCGATGCTGGCGAGGAGTTGGGTGATCGGGTTGGGGGCGGCAGTGCGGCTCATTCCACCACCTCCCAGCCGTCGTCCCCGCCCTCAGAATCTGGGTTACCCCCTCCGGACGGGCTGACAGAACCGACAGAAGGGTCTTGAGGGGGGCTTCCGTCAGCTTTGTCAGTGCCCTTGGAGGGGGGGACCAGAGATTTTGCGGCGGCGCTGCCGGTCAGCTTGGGGTTGATGCGGTAGGTCTTGCCCGTCCGTCCTTCCGTCGCATTTGTGACCACGACCAGCCAGTCAAAGTCCACCAGCAGGTCCGCCGCTCCCTTCGCATCCTCGCTCGTGATGAGCCCCGACCACCCCTTGCGGTACACGCTCCGCAGGTCGAACCCGTCGGAGACCTGCCTCCCCAGGATCTTCTTCCCCAGCGCCCGCGCCGCGGCGAGATCCGGGTGCAGGATCTGGGCGTACACCCGGCGGGCGTGCGTCTCCAGGTATTCCGCCCAGCCTAGGGCTTTCTGCAGGCAGGAGAGGGGCACAGGACCTTGGCCGCCGTCGGCAAGGTGAATCAGCAGGGCCAGCGAGGGGACCAAGCTCCGGTACTTTGCGAGGTGACTCTCCAGCGACGGCTGCAGATCCCCGGATCGCACGCGGAACTCCAGGCGCTCGCGCCAGCCGTCGAAGGCAACCTGAGCCTGCTCGCTGAACCGCAGGAAGGGGATGCCGTCCGGTTCGTCCGGGTCGTGATCGGCGAAGATCAAGTCGGCGTCGAGTTCGTTCAGCCCGTCGTACACCGCCCGCGCCTTGGCCCTCGCGTCGGCGTTCGGTTTGCGATCGACGTTCGTCCATTCCTTCGAGATGTCCGGCCAGACCATGAGCTGGAACCGCTGGATCAGGCCATCGTCGCCGGCTCCCTCCTTCGCGGCGGCACGCAGATACTGCTGG
>JBGAHA010000017.1:0-83012 GCA_044226385.1 Phycisphaerales bacterium | reverse complement strand
CAACTGGGCTTTCTGCAACTGGGGGGCGAGGGAGGAGAGGTGGGCGCTGGCGACGGCGGCCGCATCATCGGAAGCGAGTTCGGATTGGCTGGGAGACTCGGGAAGCGGGTCGGAGGGGGCCTGCGCCAGGGCGGCGGACGGTTCATCTGGCTCGCCGGGCTCGTTGATGGGAATGGTGAACACGACGCGCACGCCGCGGGCTGTCGCGCGGGGCGGGAGGGAGGCGAGGGTGATGGTCGCCGGGGTCGGTTGAGCTGAAGGGGTCTGGGAAGATGTGGAACTGGTTGCCGTCGGCGCGGCGGTTTGGGGTGCGGGGGCGGCGGCGAAGGGGGAGGGATTGGAAGGAGTTGATTGGAGTCTGCCTCTCACGGCAAACACAACGAACAGGACCAGGAGTCCAGCCACCGTGACGATGGCCAGCGGGCGAGACCGTCCGCGGGTCGTGGTCGGCATCGCGTGGGATTCGGGGCGGGGCTGCGGTGACTCGAGCAGTGCCCGCAAGGTCAGGCTGTCGAGTTCGCGGACGCGATCGAGCTCGCGGCGAAGGGAGGCGTGGGAACGGAGGTCGTCGGTCAGCTGGCGAGCGGTATCCGCGTCAAGGGCTCCGTCGGCGAGGGTTTCCAGGTCGGCGCGGGTCCACGCGTGGGCGGCGTCCGAAGGGCCGCGACGCGCGGCGACGGGGGGCGTGGGGCCGGGGGATGTGGAAGGGTCGCGGGGCATGGTCGATTACCGTTGAACCGTGGAGGTTGAGTCTTCAAGCACGTGACGGAGCCGGGCGCGGGCGAGGTGCAGGTTGGCCCGCACGGCGCCGATGTCGCACCCCATGGCCTCGGCGATCTGGGCGTATTCGAGGCCCTCCACCAGTCGAAGCGTGATCGCGGCTCGCTGCCGGGAGGGAAGGGCGGCGATGGCGGCGCGCAGACGTTCCACCTGCTCGTGCATCTCGGCCGGAGCCTCGCGGGGCATCGCCCACGCGACGGTTCCGGCGGCGAGGCCGAGGAGCCGGCGGATGCGTCGCCGCACGGAGCGTTCTCCATCGAGCCAGAGCCGGGTGAGGGTCTGGCGGGCGTAGCCCAGGTGGTCGGCACGCTGTGGAGCTTTGGTCAATAGGGCCGAGATGGTCTGCTGGGCGAGGTCCTCGGCCTGGTCGATGTTGCCGGTCAGGGCGATGGCGTAGCGGCGCAGGCGGCGCGAGATGACTTCCCAATCGACCTGGGCGTCCATCACGGGCCGGGAGAACGTGTGCGGGGAGGCGGTATCGGTGGGTAGGGGGCGAGGGACGGAGGCTGGGATCATGAAGATTGGCATGTCCTGGGAACCGCATCCACCACTCAAGACGCCGCGGGGAACGGGGCATCAAGCGCCTGACAAGAGAATGCACCGAAAAGCCGCTGATTGCATGGCGTGGTTAAACAATCGGGGCCCGGCCGTGCGGCCGAGCCCCGTGGATCAACGGTTGCACGTGAGGGGGGGATCAGCGGCGGCGACGGCCGATGAACGCGCCGGCGAGGCCGGCGACAGCCAAGGCGCCGGGGCTGGGGACGTCGGGCAGGCCCATGATGCCGCTGATCTCGTCGTCGCCATCATTGATCAAGGCGCCGGGGCCGCCGTGGATGATAGAGGCGTAGCGGAAGGTGCCGCCGCCGACGGGCTGGACGACGTAGGTGAAGCCGTCCCAGAGGATGCCGTGATTGAACGCGAAGCCTTCCAGCCACACGCGCTGGACCTGGCCCTGGGTCCAGTTCACCAGGTCGTTGGAGAGGTAGACGGTGGACTCGATGGCTTCCTGGGGGATGGGGCCGTGGTCGATCACCGAGAAGACGGCGGCGTGGGTGGCGTTGAAGCCCAGATCAAAGACCGTATCTCCGATGTTGCCACCGCTCTGGAACCAGTAGTTATCGATCCCGTTGGCGGAATCGAAGACATTCAGACCCGAGGCGCCGTAGTCATACGAGCCGGTGCCGGTGGTATCGTACGAGACACCCAAGCTGCCGCCGCCCCCACCCAAGGACCATGCGTTGGCCATCAGCGTGGCGGGAACGTATCCGGCGACGTTGAAGCTGCTGTCATCGAGGAGCTGGTTGTCGACCACGAGCTGGCGGTTGGCGAGGGTGTCGGCCCCATAATACAGCTGCGCAAACGTCCCCACGCTGGCGCCCTGCCACGAGCGAGGATCGTTGGGATCGGTGACGATCGTTGCGTGCGCTGACAGCGCGGCCCCCGCCAGCAGCATCGCTGCGGCGACAGTGTTCTTGCCCTTCATGCGTCTCTCCTTGTTAAACCTATTACCCCACCCTGTACGGGTCGGCGCGAGCGCGCCGTCCCCGGCTTCCAATACGGATCGAGGGCCGCCCGGGGTGCATGCCATACGCCAAATCTGCGCGGTCGCTTGGGGATTACGGGACCGACCCATACAAAAGAAGACCGAACAGAGGGTCTATGATCGATCGTGCCTATTCCTCGCATCGCCATCGTCGGACGGCCCAATGTGGGCAAGTCCTCGCTCATGAACATGCTGGCCAAGTCCAAGGTCTCGATCGTGGACCCCACGCCGGGCGTCACCCGGGACCGCGTCACGTCCATCGTGACCCTGGAAGCCCCCGACAAGAAGGGGCCGCCGATCATCGTCGAGGTCGTCGATACCGGCGGGTTCGGGGCGTACGTCGCCGAGGGCGAACGCTTCGATGACGTCGGGGAAGATCTCACCACCCTGGCGGGAGAGATCGAGTTCCAGATCGCCAAGGCGACGCAAGATGCGGACCTGGTGCTGTTCGCCGTGGACGCGCAGGCGGGGGTGACGGCGCTGGACCAGGAGATCGCGCGCAAGCTGCGTGAGCGGTCGCTGGGGAAGGCGGCGAAGGGACAGGGGGGCAGCAAGGACGGGGAGAAGACTCCGAAGAAGACCGCCGCGCAGAAGGCCGCGGACAAGGCGGCCAAGGCCGCAGCGGGGCCCAAGCCCAAGGGGCCGCCGGCGACACCGATCCAGATGGTGGCGACCAAGACCGACGGCCAGCGGTGGGAACCGCACGCGCTGGAGGTTTCGGCGCTGGGCCTGGGTGAGCCGTGGATCGTCTCGGCGAAGAACAACTACATGCGGCGCGAATTCCTCGATTCGCTGTACATCACGATCTCCAAGATCGTTCGCCAGCACGAGAAGCTGGGCGAAGCGGCGGGGCACGCGGTGGATCCCAAAGATGCGCGGCCCGAGCTGCGGCTGGCGATCATCGGCAAGCGCAACGCCGGCAAGAGCACGCTGGTGAACACCCTCGCGGGTGAG
The DNA here is from genome assembly GCA_044226385.1 of Phycisphaerales bacterium. GTDB lineage: Bacteria > Planctomycetota > Phycisphaerae > Phycisphaerales > UBA1924 > JAEUJB01. The sequence continues at coordinate 79,735 of JBGAHA010000017.1, read as the reverse complement.
CCGCGGATGATCGTGAGCGAGATCGCCGGCACGACGCGCGACTCGGTCGACGTGCGGTTTGAGTACGACGGCAAGGTGCTGGTCGCCATCGACACCGCGGGGCTGCGGCGCAAGCGCAGCTTCGCCAACCAGGTGGAATGGTTCGCGTTTGATCGCCTCCAGCTCTCGGTGAACCGCGCCGACGTGATCATGGTGCTGATCGACGCGACGGTGAAGATCAGCCAGGTGGACGAGCAGGTGGCGATGCTGGCGCAGAAGGCGTTCAAGCCGGCGATCATCGTGGTGAACAAGTGGGACCTGGCCGAGGGGCGCAGCGGGCCCGACGGCACGCCGGTGACCACGGGCAAGTACGAGGAATACATCCGCCGGGAGCTGCAGGGCCTGTGGTACGCGCCGATCTCGTTCATGTCCGGTGAATCGGGCCTGAACGTCAAGGAAACGGTGGAACTGGCCTTCGACCTGCACCGCCAGGCGTCCGAGCGCGTGACGACGGGCAAGCTCAACCGGCTGGTGGCGCGGATCCTGGAGACCAGCGGGCCGACGGACAAGCTGGGCTCGCAGGCGAATGTGTACTACGTCGCCCAGACCGGCACCAACCCGCCGACGATCTCGATGGTCGTCAACAAGCTCGAGCTTTTCACGCCCAACTACCAGCGGTATCTCAAGAACCGCTTCCGGGAAGAGCTGCCCTTCCACGAGGTGCCGATCAAGGTCAACATCCGCCTGCGGTCGGTCCGCGCCGCGCCGGGGGATGGTCCCATCGCCGCCGCGGGCGTCCGCATGCCGCGGCCGACCGACGCGGCATCGGCGGCGAGCGCGGAAGAGTTCTTCTCCGAGTTTGACGCCGATCTCGCGGGCGTGGACACCGACGTGGGCATGGGCGTGGGTCCGGGCGGAGAGTTGGACGTGGGTGATGACGGCTCGTCGTCGCTGCGGCCCGGCAAGGCCCAGCCCGAGCGCATCGCCCCGGGCAAGAAGAAGAAAAAGAAGAAGGACGAGGATGAGCTGCCCGAGGATGCGGTCGAGCAGGGCGTGATCCATACTCCCGAGGGGGAGGACGATGTGGACGAGATCGACGCCGACGCCTACTTCGCCGAGATGGAAAAGGGCGGGATGGGCCAGGACATCGACGACGATTCGGACGAGAAGGATTGAACGTGTCCCCGAACTGAAGCGGGAATGGCCCGGGCTGCCGCGGGCCGAGCCTCGTGAGTGTCATGGAAAGAGATCAGACGGCCACGCCACCGGGCGTGGCCGTTTTTTTTGCGCGGGCATCGGGGCCAAAATCTCGACATGAACCATCCTTCACGCGGCGTCGTCCGAAGGGCCATGGCGGACGGGCGATCACTCACGATTCGCCCGTGAGTGGAGTCGGGGGACTTTCACAAGGATTCCCGCATGACACGCACAGGTTTTTCGAATCGCTCTCTGACGGTGACGGGCGCGGCCGCGCTTGTTTCGGCGCTCGCCATGACCGCGGCGCCGGCGCACGCGGAATCGATCTACGGGCTGACCTCGGCGGCGGGCGCGCCGGGGCTGGTGCGGATCGACAGCCAGAACGTGCTGAACCTCTCGAGCCCGATCGCGATCACGGGTTTGCAGGCGGGGGAGACGATCCTGGGGATCGACTTCCGCCCGGCGAACAACCGGCTGTACGGGCTGGGGAGCACGGGGCGGATCTACGCGATCGATGAGCACACGGGCGCGGCGGTGCAGTCGGGCACGGGGACGTTCGTGGTGCCGCTGCGGGGCGCGAACTTCGGGATTGATTTCAATCCGACGGTGGATCGCATCCGCATCACCAGCGACCAGGACCAGAACCTGCGTGTGAATCCCGACACGGGCGCGGTGGTGGATGGGGACACGGTGACCGCGGGTGTGCAGGGCGATGGTGATCTGGCGTACGAGGTCGGGGACATCCGCGCGGGGCAGAACCCGGGCGTGGTGGCGTCGGCGTACACCAACAGCTTCCCGGGCGCGACGGCGACGACGCTGTACGACCTGGACTTCACGGCCAACGCGCTGCTGACGCAGGCGCCGCCCAACGCGGGGACGCTGAACTCGGTGGGGACGGTGACGACGCCGCTGAGCGCCGAGGCGGGGATGGACATCGGCCGCACCAACGTCGCGTACCTCTCGACGCGGACGGCGCTGGTGACGACGACGCTCCACCAGCTCGACCTGACCACGGGCGCGGCGACGCTGCTGGGCGTGATCGGCACGATCGCGACGCCGGTTGATGACATCGCCGTGGTGCTGTGCGGGGCGGACTTTGACCACACCGGGTTCGTCGATACCGACGACTTCACGGCGTTCGTCGAGACCTTCGAAGCCGGGGACATCCACGCCGACTTCGACGGGTCGGGGTTCGTGGATACGGACGACTTCACGGCGTTCGTCCTCGCCTTTGAGGCGGGGTGCTGAACAGAACTCTCTCTGATGCAGTGAATGCAGCAAAGAAGGGCGGCACTGCGTGCCGCCCCTCTTTGTTTTTGGGGGTGTTGCAGGAAGAAAACAAAGGCAGTCGGCACGGAGTGCCAACCTACCCATCAATCCCAGATGCCCACAAAGTCCTTGGCTCGCTCGCCCGCGGTTGTGAAGAGGCCGACGTACGAGTTATCTCCCGTCGCATCGTCGGGTTCGTCGTAGTACGGCACGTCGGGCCGGCGCTGGCCTTGCACCGTGGTGTAGGTGGGCGGGTTCGGCTCGTCCTGCCACACAAAGCCGCCGGTGGAATCGACGCGGCCGTCGTTAAAGGCGAAGTGTCCTTTCCACGCGGGGCCGTCGCCGTACATGCGGAACGAATTGGACGCGGGGTTGTCCACGGTTGGAACGAGGGATCCGTCGCGCTGGCTCACGCCCGTCACGCGGGGCCCGCGGCTGGCGAGGACGACGCGGGAGGCGTCCGTGGTTTCGCCGCTCCATTTCACGCTCGCGTATCGCGCGGGCGTGGGCTGAAGGCAGGCGTAGCTCGCCCCGCCGACGCCCTTGGTGAAATCGACGGTGAAGGCGGGGTCCCACAAGGCCTTGTTGGGGTTCACGGCGAAGGATGGGGACGAGAACTGAAACTTCTCGAACGGCTTGATGTTGCGGTTCACCTCCGCGGGGGAGACCAGCACGTTGGGGGAGGCGAAGCCGTTGTAGATGAGCAGCGAATAGATGTTGGCGGTGTGGTTCTTGGCCGCTCCCACTTCCGCGGTCGTCGCGTTGTCTTTGTCGAGCTGCTGAGGAAGAGGGAAGTCGCCCGTGTTGTTCTGGGCCCAGACGATCAATCCCTGCGCGACAGACCGGAGCTGAACCTCGTCGTACGCCATCATCGCGCTTCGCCGCACGGTGTGGTACGCGACCACGAGACCGCCGGCGAGGATGAGGATGAGCACGACGAGCACGGCGAAGAGGTCTCGTATCGTGAAGGCAGGGCGGTGGAATGCGGTGGGGCGCATGGGAACTTCCAGGGTGGGACGGCACCCCGTGCCATCTCCTGCTTGTCAGTGAGTATTGCACGAAGCAAATCAGGAGGGTCGGCACGGCGTGCCGACCCTCCTGTGCTGTGGGGTTTGCAGAGAGAACCAGGAGAGCCAGCACGGAGTGCCGGCCCACCCGGCACCCCAATCAATCCCAGATCGCATTAAAATCCTTGGTCGAGTCGCCCGCGGTGGTGAAGATGCCCAGGAAGGCGTTGGTTTCCTTCGCGTCGTCGGGTTCATCAAAGAACGGGACATCGGTCCTCAGTTGACCGCCCGTCGTTGCGTACTTGGGCACGGGGCTGTAGCTCTTCCACAGGTAGTCGGTCATGAAGTCCACGTGGTTGTCGTTGAAGCCGATGTTGCCTTCCCAGGTGGTGCGGCCGCCGTGGATCAGGTAGGTGTTGCTGTCAGGGTTGGCGACGGTGGGCGTTGCCGACTGACCGTTGTAGGTCACGCCCGTCACCTGGGGCCCGCGATTACCGACGACGGGCTCGCTGGGGTCGAACGTGCTGTTCCAGGTCGTGGAAATCCTCGACGCGCTCGCCGGATTCATCGCGTAGCTCGTCCCGCCCTGGCCCTTGGTGAAATCGACCGAGAACGCCGGGTCCCACAGGGCCTTGGTGGGCGCCGCCGCCTTGGAGGGGTTATTGAACTCGTAGCTCGTGTTTGGAGTGATGTTTCCGTTGGACTCGGCGGGGCTCACCAGCAGGTCCGGGGGAACGAATCCGTTGAAGACCATGACCGACAGGATGTTGGCGGTGTGATTCTTTGCAGATCCGACCTCCGCCGTGGTCGCGTTGTCCTTGTCCAGCGTTCCGGGAACGGGGTAGTGCTCCTGGTTGTTCTGGGCCCACACCACCAGGCCCTGGAGGACGCCACGGATCTGGGAAGAGTCTTTGACCTGACGACTCCCTCGGCAACGCGACCCGCCGAACGCCGGCAGCAGGATTGCGACCGCGAGCACGGCGATGAGGAGCACGACGCCCAGCTCCAACATGGTGAACGCCCGGCGAGACCGATGAAACTCATGCATGATGCATCTCCATAAAAAATGCCCCCAGGAGATCATGCAAGAGTGAACCGTTGGGAAGGGCGTTTCATTCCTTGGGGGTAGGCCGGCACTCCGTGCCGGCTTGCTTGCCTGTTTGCTGAGCAAGGGACGAGATCAACAGGAAACGGCACGGAGTGCCGTTCCAGGCCGAACCACAGGCGAGCGCCAAAGGCAGTATGCTGCGTGTTCAAGGAGCCTCCCATGAACATCCACGTCCGCCTGCTCGCCCTCGCCGCCGCCGCGCTGGTCTTCGCCGGGTGCGAGAACAAGATCACGATGGAGAACTACACGGCGATCAAGGACGGGATGACCCAGAGCCAGGTGCAGGACCTGCTGGGCGGGGCGGGGGAGGAATCCCAGGCCGCGGGCGTCTCCATCGGGGCCGACGGGCTGATGTCGGGGACCAAGGACTCCAAGGACAAGACCTTCGTCTGGAAGAAGGATGGCGCGGAGATCTCGGTCACCTTCCGGGATGGCAAGGTGATCAACAAGGGCAAGGTGGGGGTGTAGGAGCAGAGACGGAGAGAGGGAGAGACGAAGAGACGCAGTGGGGAGAAGACAGGCAGGCAGAGAGCCACCTCAGTAAGAGGGTGCAGGGGACCTGCCTTCACTTCGTCTCTGCGTCTCTATTTCTCTTCGTCTCTGCGGCCGCGGCCTTGCGTGCCTGGAGCACGCCGAGGGCGCCGCCGATCACCAGCCAGAGGATGGAGACGGGGACGGCGAGCCAGCCGATGGCGACGCTCAGGGCCTTGACCCAGAGGGGGACCCATCCGCCGATCATGTCCCCGGCGCGGAAGACGAAGGTGTCGATGAACGTCTTGCTCTTGTAGCGTTCGTTCTGCCCCAGCACGGTGAAGAGCATTTCCCGGGCCGGGCGCATCATCGCGTAGTGCATGCCGCGGCGGGTGACCTGGAACCAGGTCAGGACGGCGACGGTCGGGTACATCCACAAGGCGGCGAAGCCGCCGATGGTGAGCAGCGGGAGCAGGCACAGGGCGCCGCCGATGCCGATGATGCGCAGGGCCTGGCCGGTGAGGAGCACCTGGGTGATGAGGGTGAGGATGTTGGACCAGGAATCGATCTGGGCGAAGGCGCTGGTCTGGCCGGCCTTGTCGCCGGGGAAGGCGGCCTCGATGATGCGTCCCTGCTCGATGTAGACGAAGGTGCTGGTGATGGCGAGCAGGAGCATGTAGAGGGCGATCAGGAGCATGTAGGGGGACTTGGCGATGCCGGTGAGGCCGTCGAAGATGCCGACGCTGGGCTCGCGGGGGGCGGGCTCTCCGAAGATCTGGACGCGGCCGCACTCGGGGCAGCGGACTTCGAGGCCCGGGGTCGCGAGGCCGGCAAGGTCGTACTGGCAGCCCTTGCACTTGAGATCCATGGGCGCGGCGCGGGTCGCCTGCCACTTGAGGAGCCACTTCACGCACCAGACGGCGAGTTCCAGGGGCACGATGGCGATGAGGAGCATGCCGGCGACAGGGACTTTGAAGATGTAGGGGCCCATGCCCAGCTTCTCGAGATCGATGCCCGAGACGAACCATCCGGTGATGGTGGAGCCGAAGATGGCGCCGATGGTTCCGCCGATGGCGATGATCCCGAAGAGACGCTTGCTCTTCTCCCGGGTGTAGATGTCCGACATCAGGCTCCAGAAGACCGAGACGACGAAGAGGTTGAAGACGCTGAGCCAGATGTAGAAGGCGTACCCCAGGCCGGTGATCCACTCCTTGGGGAAGAGGGAGAAGAGTCCAAAGAACAGGAGCATGTTGACGGCGAAGAAGCGGTAGGTGACGGGGATGAAGACGCGGCGGGGGCTGCGCGAGACCAGCCAGGCAAAGAGGGGGTTGACGCCGGTCATCGCCAGCAGAGTGCCGGTCATGAGCCAGGGGAGCTTGTCGGCCCCGCCGCCGATGCCCATCGCCTCTCGGACGGGCCTGAGCAGGTAATAGCTCTCCAGCACGAAGAAGAAGTACAGCGCCGAGAGCAGCACCGCCCGCCACTCGCCCTTGCGCACGGGGACGATCGCGGCCCAGGTCCAGCGGCCGGGGGAGGGAGGGGTGGTGTGCTGGTTCATGCGGCTCGCACGGTGAAACGCCCGCTCGCGACCCACTCGCAAGCCAAGAGCCCGGAGTGTACCCGCCCACGCCCACCAGGTGCCGATGCCTGATGTCTTCTGCCTTCCCCGAGTGCCTGATGCCTGATGCCAAATGCCTTTTTGTCTTCCCCAGTGCCCGGTGCCCGATGCCCAGTCCCTTCATATAGTCCGTTTCGCACCATGCTTCCCCCGCCGGCAACTTCCGGGAACACTTTGCCGCCCAAGGCGTCATACTCTCCGGCCGTGGGAGCCGCCGGGCGTTCGCCCGCGCCTGCTCAAGGGAATTCACACTCATGACATCATCTCGCCGTTCCTTCCTCCAGAACTCCGCGCTTTCGGCCGGAGCCATGGCCCTGGGCCTGCCCGCGATCATGGCACGCGCGGGGCTCGCCAAGGCCTTCACGCCCTCGGCCCCGCTGCGGATCCTCATCCTCGGCGGCACCGGGTTCCTCGGGCCGGCGTGCATGGAAGCCGCCCTCGCCAAGGGCCACAAGGTGACGCTCTTCAACCGCGGCCGCATGGAATCACTCCGCAAGGAGCGGGGCCGGCCCAGCGTGGTGCCCGAAGGCGTGGATGTGCTCTATGGCAACCGGGATCCGCTCAAGTCCGCCGAGGACTGGAAGGACGACCCTCGCGCCGCCCCCCCCGGGCAGAACCGGGAGAAGAAGAGCGACAACCCCAAGGGGCTTTCGCAGCTTGAGGGCAAGAAGTGGGACGCGGTGATCGACACCTCGGCCTTCTTCCCGCGCATGGCGAAGGCCTCGGCGGAACTGCTCGCCCCCAACATCGGCCAGTACCTGTTCATCTCGACGATCTCGGTGTACAAGAACAACGACAAGCCCGGCGCCGACGAGACGGCGGAGCTGACGACCCTCGCCGACCCGACGACCGAAGAGTTCGGGGCGCAGTTTGAAAACTACGGCGGCGGCAAGGTCCTGAGCGAGCAGGCCGTGGAGAAGGCGTGCCCCGGCAAGGCGACGATCGTTCGACCCGGCTTTATTGTCGGCCCGCGCGACAACACCCGCCGCTACACGTTCTGGCCCAGCCGCATCGCCCAGGGCGGAGAGATGGTTGTTCCCGGTGAGCCCACCGACCCGATCCAGATCATCGACGTGCGCGACCTGGCCGAGTGGTGCGTGACGCTGATCGAGAACAAGACCATGGGCGTCTTCAACGCGACGGGCCCTGACAAGGAACTGAGCATGCAGGCCTTCTGCGAGGGCACGAAGAAGGGCCTGGGCGCGAACACGACGTTCACGTGGATTTCCCCCGAGTTCCTCCAGGAGCAGGGCGTGCCCCAGGGCGGATTCCCGCTGTGGATCCCGCCGAAGGATCAGTACGCCGGCTTCCACCGCGTGAGCGTCGCCAAGGCCGTCGCCGCCGGGCTCAAGTTCCGTCCCTGCGGAGACACGGCGAAGGCGACCATGGAGTGGATCGCCACGCTCCCCGAGGATGTCCGCAAGGGCGTGCTCCCCCCGGCCCCCGGTGAACCCGGCTCACCGACGCTCTCTCAGGAGCGGGAGACCGAGATCATCAAGGCCTGGAAGGAAAAGAAGTAAGCCCGCTCGGCCGCGACGCGCCACGGCGCCCGACTCTCCAGCCAAAGCAAACCGGCGAACTCCTGCTGTGCCGCTGTGCCGCTGTGCCGCTGTGCCGCTGTGCCGCTGTGCCGCTGTCGATGATGCTTCCCTCGCCCCCACCCAACCTTTGCCGCCTTTGCCCCATCTGCCCCTTTGCCCTATTTCTTCCTCCTCCCCACCACCGCCTCATCCCGTTCCCTGTTATCCACCCGCATGTTCTTCGCCAGTTGCTCAAGCATGATCGGCGTGGGGGCGGAGACCACGGCGTCTTGGCAGGCGAGCCACAGCACGTCTCGCAGGTACGCGTTTGCCGCGGGCTGGTTGTCGAGGCGTGAGTAGCACTCGACGACCAGGTCGGTGCGGCCGACGCGGAAAAGGGCGGGAATCGCGGCCTCGACGAAGGGGCTCTTCACCGCGCCGGGCTTGTCCTTGAGCGTGCCGTCGGTCAACCTTGCGACGTCACTGTCCCGGCCCAGCAACACCAGGTCCCGGGCCGCGGCGGCGAAGTCACCTCCCTTGAGATGTTCCCGGAGCGCGTCGGCGACGCTGGTTCCACCTTCCACCGGGAGCTTGGCTTCGGCGCCCGGTTCCACCCGCTTGCCCGCGGGGGCGAGAGTCCACAGGGGGTCTCCGAAGCAGGCGAGCTTCCAGATGGGGCTGCTCTCGACGCGTGTCGCCGCGCCCCAGGGAAAATGGCTGGAGAGGCGAGCGGCCAGGACGGGCGTGGGGACAAAGGCCTGGAGGAAAGGCTCTTCCACTGAGCCGAAATACGCAAAGACCCCGTGCTCGAACCAGCGTCCGGCGACGGTGGAGTTCGCGCTGACGTCGGCGGCGGACCATGAGTGCACGAAATGCACCGCGGCGGGAATGTTGAGCATCGGGACGTCGGCAGGCTTGAGCCGGCCGGGATTGGCGTCGAAGAAGTCGGCGTTGCCCTTGCTGTTGACCATGATGAGCCCGGCGTCGACGGGCTTTGACGAGCGCTGGCGCCAGCGGACATCGTTCTGCTGGGGCGCGTCGTCCACGTCGACGGTCATCCCCGCCTTGCTGGAGAGGATCTCGCCGGCCTTGGTGCCATCGAAGGCCTTGAAGGCGCCGTCGTCGGGGTATCCGTCGAAGATCCAGGCCTTGGAGGAGGCGAGGAAGAGGGAGCACATCGCCGAGTACGCGGCGCGGGGGCGCGAACCCCAGACGGTGCCGGTCCAGGCCCAGCGCAGGGGCTGATCGCCGGCGACGGCGAAGTTGCGGCGGCCGACGACGTCGGTGGTGGAGATCATGGTCTGCTGCGGCGCGGCGCCGCGCGGGAACTTCGCGGGGACGTTCATGCAGAGGGAAATCGCGTCGATCTCGTCTCCGATCGCGTCGTACTTCAGCCCCGTCGCCTTGCTCGCGTCGTCGGCGGCCTTCACCAGCGCCTCGGCCTGGGCGACGCTCATCGTTCCGCCCGGGGCCTGCGGGGCCTTGACCCACGAGATGGGCTGGCCGCGGCCGGCGGCGAGGGCGAGGCCGGCGGTCCAGGCCTGGTCTTCGGGGTTGCTCAGCACCACGCCGGGGGGCGTGAGGTTCATGGTTTTGAGATGGGCGATGAAGCCGGTGACGTCGGTCGCCGTGCGTTCGTATCCCCACGCCCGCGCGACGGCGCGGTCCACCAAGGCCTGGAGCTCCTTGGGATGGTGCTCGGGCACGCCGCCGGGGAGCGCGGCGGGTTCATTGTCCCGGGGCTTTGCGTCCTTGGGCATGCTCCAGCGGACGACCGACGAGGGCTTGAAGCCGCGCACGAAGCGGGCGATATCCTCGGTCGCCTGGATGGAGCCGTCGTCGATCAGCACGGGGTATCGCAGGCGGGGCGTCCAGCCGGCGACGGCCTCGATGTAGGAGACGGCGTCGTCGGGCACGATGACCACCACCGAGAGGACCGGGATCTGCGCCCGGATCGCCGAGGCGCGCTCCCCCAGGGCGTAGGCCGACTGCATGATGCGTTCCGCGGCGGCCGCGGTTGCGGCGGCATCGACAGGAGGCGCGGAGGCGGGCTGCGCTGCGGCAAGGCCGCCGCACGCCGCGCTCAGCAGCAAAGCAAGCAGGTTCGAGGCACGAGGGAGCGATCGATCGATCTTCAACGGACGACTCCTGGAGCGCAGGGCGCGGGCACGACCGGAACCACGCCGTCGGCGGGGAACGCCTGAGGCAAGGCCCCGCCACACTGGTACGCCCTCGCGCGACGGGCGTTCATGGAAGCACGCGGGATGCACACCGCACCGACCGGCGTGCGAACAGAGTGAAGACGTGTTATCGACCATTCCGGGCGGCGGCTTGGTTCCATTCCCACTGGTGGCGCACGCCCTGCTCAAAACCGACCTTGGGGGCGTAGTCGAGCTCGCGGCGAACCAGCGTGAGGTCGGCCCACGTCTGGACCACGTCCCCGGCCTGCATGGGCTTGCGGGTGATCTCCACGCGGCGGCCGACGACGCGGCAGATGGTGTCGACCATCTCGTCCAGCCCCACGGGGTGGTCGCTGCCCAGGTTCCAGACGCGGTAGCCCAGGGCTGGGATGCGCTCGTAGGCGCTCAGCACGCCGTCGACGATGTCGTCGATGTAGGTGTAGTCACGGCTGGTGCCCTCCCCGAAGAGCGTGAGGGGCTCTCCACGGGCGATCCTGCCCATGAACATCTGGATCGCCAGGTCCGGCCGCTGGCGGGGTCCGTAGACGGTAAAGAAGCGCAGGCAGGCGGTGGGCATGCGCGTCAGGTGCCAATGGGTGTGGCCGATGAGTTCGCAGGCCTTCTTGGTTGCGGCGTATGGGCTGATGGGGTGGGAGACATCCTGCGATTCGGAGAACGGGGCGGTGGGAGAATTGCCATATACGGAGCTGGAGGAGGCCATCACAAATCGATCGCAACCAAGCTTCCCAGCATGAGTTAGGAGCGCCGCGGTGGCTGTTACATTGGCCGTGCAGTAGCCCACCGGGTCCAGGATGCTGGGTCGAACGCCCGCCTTGGCGGCGAGGTGGATGACGCCCCGGGGACGGACGGTTTCGAGGAAGGACATGACGGACGCGGCGTCGTTGAGATCGGCCTCAAGGAACCGCAGGGTGCCCGCGGGGGCGCTGCCGTCGCCCTTGCCCGAGACGTCGGCGAGCATCTGGAGGTTGGCCCGTTTGAGCCGAGGATCGTACATCGAATCGAGGTTGTCGATCCCCACGACGTCGACGCCCGACGAGAGGAGGCGGGCCGCGACGTGTGAGCCGATGAAGCCGGCGACGCCGGTCACCAGGACCGGCCCGGTGATCGCCCGCGGGGGAGTCGACATGGATGCACGTGGTGCCATCCTCGGAGCGTAGCCGATCACACGCGGGGAGAAACGGGATGGAGAGATCGCGCGCGTGGGGCGAAGGGCCGCTCGGACGATCTCCAAAAAAACAAGCAGGGCGCTTCGTGTTTCGTCAGCGCCCCGCTGGAGGAGAGAGAGATCTGAGTGAGTATACCTTTTTATCGGATGAACGTTGCGTCCGCTCGAAAAACTGTGAGGGAAACGACAACTTATTCACCTGATTCTTTGCAATCTTGTCGTGGGAACCCATGCAAAAGCCTTGCATGTCGGGAAGTTTCCCTATGTATGCCGACCCAATCGCGCAAGAAAGAGGCCCGCGCATGCGCGGGCCTCTCACGTTCAACTCACGTCGGCTTACCGAGGCTTGGTATCACTTTCCGGTGCAGGCACCTGCACATCGTCCATCTCCGGCGCCGGCTTCTCACCGTTGCCGCCCTTGCCCGCGCCCTTGCGGCCCGCGTCCACGCGTTCCTTGAGCCGCTGGATCGCCTTCTCGCGCTCCTGGGGAGTCATCTTCTCCAGCCGCTCCCGCAGCCGCGGGGGAAGCTTGGACATGTCCACCTTCCCATCGGCGCCGATCACGCCCGGGGGAAGCCTGTCGCCGCCGGGGCCGCCCGCTTCGGGGCCTCCAGGGCCGCGGCCGCCGCCCTCTTTGCGGAGGCGGGCGAGTTCCTTCTCGACGATGGGCTTCTGCCCGTCGGTCAGGACCGCCCAGGCACGGGTCTGCGCGTCCTTGGCGTCGGGCGCTTTCTCCGCAAGCTCTTTGAGCTTCGCCAGCGCCGCGCTCTGGTCCGCGGGGGAGGCTTCTTTCATCGCATCGTCACCGCCCGGGCCCGGCGCCCCGCCCTTGCCGGGACGACGCTCGGGACGGCCCTTGGCGTTGTCCCCGGGCACGCCGTCGGGCCCGCCGCCGCGACCGCCGAACCCCGGCAGCGACCGCAGCCGCTCATCCATCTTCTTCCTCGCGTCGGGCCCAAGCTCCGCGCGGAGCTTCATGATCTCTTCGCGGTGCTGATCGACGAACGCCTTCTGCTTGGCGCGGAAGTCTTCCTGCACGGCCTGGAGCTTGGTTTCCTGCTCGGCGGTGAGGCGCAGCTCCTGGGGCGTGGGATCCTTCTTGAGGACCCCCACCGCTTCCATCATCATGCGCGGCGGGATCGGCTGCTGGGCTCGCTGATCCTTCTGGTTGCCGGCGCCGCCGAACTTGCCCCTGGTGCCTGGGACGCTGTTATCCCGGACCTGCGGGCCGCGCAGCACGCCGTTGTCGGCGGGCGGAGCCTTGTCCTTGCCCGAGTCCTGGGCAGCGGCATGGCCGCACAGGCCCGCGAGCACCGCCGCCGTCACGCCCAGCATCCGCACGGAAAACACACGCTGCTTCGTCGATCCATTCATCGTTCTACTCCTGGGCCAGCGGCGTTTGCCGGGCCTCACAATCACGCCCAGGGAACAACGACGCACTTGGGCGTCCATTGCCCAATCACCGCGCCGGCGAGCGCGATGCACGCCGCCCCACCACTACCATCGGCATGATCGGCCCGACCCTTCGCCCGGGCCGTTCGGAGATTGATCGCATGACGCTCACCAAGGACGCACTCAGGGATTCCCTCCGCACGCTCCCCGCCCCGGGGCTCCCGGGCGATCTGGTGTCATCGGGCGCGCTGCAGTGGATCGCGCTGTGCGAGTCATCGGTGAGCGCCAAGCTCCACCTTCCTCCGGGCGCCCGCGGGGAGTGGGACCAGCTCTCTCGCGGCGTCGCGGCCGCCTTCTCCACCGCCGGCGCGGCGGCTTCGCAGCCCATTCACTCCGTCATCGTCGAGTTCGTGGACGACGCGGGCACGGTCATCCACACCGCCCGCCCCGCGACCGGCCCGGCCTCACCGATGGCCGCGGCGCCGGGGACCGCTCCTGTCGGCCGTCCGGCGGCACCGTTACCCACGATGTCGACGCCCGCCCCTGGGGCGAGCGCCAATGCCCCGGCGAGCCGGGGCGCGGCGCCCACGCCCCAGTCGGCGTCCAAAATCCTCCCGGGCGTGCAGCGCGTGATCGCCGTGGGCGCGGGAAAGGGGGGCGTGGGCAAGAGCACCGTCGCGGTCAACCTCGCCGTCTCCCTCGCCCGCCAGGGCCACAGCGTGGGCCTGATGGACGGGGACATCTACGGCCCCAGCCTCCCCACGCTGCTGGGCCTGGGCGGCCTGGATGTGGTGACCCACGGAGGCATGCTTCAGCCCTTTGTGGTCCACGGCATCAAGTCCATGACCATCGGCAAGCTGGTGGATGCGGAAAAGCCCCTGATCTGGCGCGGGCCGATGGCGCACGGCGCGTTCAAGCAGCTCGCCGAGCAGACCAGCTGGGGAGAGCTCGACTACCTCATCATCGACCTTCCCCCGGGCACCGGGGATGTTCCGCTGACGATGGCGCAGTTGATCCAGCTCACGGGGGCGGTGGTGGTCTGCACGCCGCAGAAGGTCGCCCAGGACGACGCGGTCCGCGCGGCCCGGATGTTCCAGCAGCTGGGAATCACGGTGCTGGGGGTGGTGGAGAACATGAGCTATTTCGTGTGCGAGCACGGCACGGAGTACGACATTTTCGGCCGCGGGGGAGCGCAGTACATGGCCCAGCGGCTGGGGGTTCCGTTCCTGGGGGCGGTGCCGCTGACGCCGGCGCTGCGGGAGAACAGCGACCGGGGTGATCCCAGCGCCAACTTCATCCCCGGCACGCCGCTGTGCGCGGCGCTGGAGGGGCTCTCCCGGAGCCTGCTTGCGCAGGTCTCACTGGAATCCATGCGGCAGGGCCAGACGCGCCCGACGCTGACGATCTCATAAAGCGCTGCGGATTCGTGCCGACAAGCGAGTGTCGCGGCTTGCGAGCGATACGCTCCTCTGGTACAAACTGCGCGAAAGGCTCGAGGAGGTACTCAACCATGGCCAAGAAAAACAGCAAAAAAGCCGCGAAAAAGACCACCAAGAAGGCCGCGAAGAAGATGAGCAAGGCGCCCGCCAAGAAGGCCGGACGCAAGGCCGTCAAGAAAGCCGCGGCGTCCAAGTCCAGCGCGAAGTCGCCCGCCAAGTCGGGGAAGAAGACGGCAAGCAAGTCGGCGGGCAAGTCGGCGGGCAAGCCCGCGATGAAGGGCGCGATGTCCGGAGCCAAGCCGGCGAGCAAGGCGCCCGCCCGCAAGGCCGCGTCCAAGCCCGCCGCCCCCAAGGCTTCACCGGCCCCCGCGGCGCCGGCTCCCGCCCCCGCGCCCATGAACCCCCCCCCCGCTCCTTCCGACATGGGCGCTCCGACCACCGAAGCCCAGGCCAATCCTCCGTTCTGATGACGCCCGGGCGCGTGCCCGCATCGGTGCGAGCGCCGAATCTGTTTCCCGTCGCCGGTTTCTCAGGCGAGTGACGGTCATTTGACCGTTGTTTGGGATCTGTTTATATCCATCGCGATTTCCGCACAAGGCAGGTGATCCACCTGCCTTGTGTGCGTTCCCGGACCGGCGTGGGATCCGCGCGAGTTTGCTTGGCGAAGGGATGTGCAGGGGGTATCTTCAAGACGTCGGATTGCCGCCCCGCGCGGCAGGGAGTCTTTGCATGGCACTGAGTCAGCGTCTGGCCGCCTTCACCCTGCTCCTGACCACCTGCGGCCTCGCGGGGGCGCAGGTCCGCAACCACGAACCGTTCAACCTGATGGTGTGCAACCACACCACCCGATCCGTGGCGCTGGTCAACTCGGTGATCGGCTACGTGATGGAAGACAACTTCATCCCGTTCTCGTACTACGGGTTCAGCGGAACTCCCGGGGACGCGATCAACGTCTGGCGGCAGATCTGGGTGACCGACACCACGACGCACACCATCCATCGCTTCGACGCCGACATCAACTATCCGCCCGCGTACCTCACCGACGTGTTCACGGGTCCCGTGGACCAGCTCCGCGGCATGGAGTACGTGAAGGAGAACTTCACGGTGTACGTCGCCCACTCGGGCACGAACTTCGCCGCGCCCGGTGACCGCGTGCTGATGTTCGACCTCACCGGCCAGCCCGTGGGATCGTTCCCGGCGACGAATCCGACCGACATCATGTGGTCCCCCGAGCGCGGGGAGCTGCTGATCACCAACGCGACCGACGACACCATCGACCGCTACTCCCTCAGCGGCCAGTTCCTGGGCCACCTGGTCGATTCCGACGGCATCTCCAGCATCGATCGGCCGATGCAGATGTCGCGCAACCACCACAGCGGGGAGGTCATCGTCGCCGGCGCCGACGCCCCCGCGGGCCTGTACAACTTTGACCTCACGGGGGACCAGACTGCCTTCTACCCCCAGAACGTCGGCCACCCCACCGGCATCATGGAGCTCGACAACGAGCTCAAGCACGGGCTGTGGCTCTTCACCACCGAGAACGGCCTCTACAGCTACTGGACGGACAACGACGAGCTGACGGCCATCCGGACGGGTCAGTCCTGGGGGTTCGCCAACAAGGTGCAGTTCTTCTGCTGGGCCGACTACGACCGCTCGGACTTTGTCGATACCGATGACTTCACGGCGTACGTCCTGGACTTCGAGGCCGGCGTGCCGCAGGCCGACTTCGACGGCTCGGGCTTCATCGACTTCGACGACTACGGCTACTTCGTCGAGCGGTTCATCGAGGGGTGCTGATCGACCCCGCGCCGGCGCCTGCCCGACCCCTCTCCACACGGCCCATTCTTCTACATCCTCTCTCAGGGCCTCAATAACTCCTCGCATCCTCGCGGGATCGGCTCAGCGGCCGGTCCCGCACTTTCGATACTGTCTTCGGCGGATCCTGATGCCGCCGCTTTGTTCCCTCAACGCTCCGGCCTCGGGTCGGGAGAGCATCCATGCAGAGCCATATCCGCACCCGGACCCTTGCCGCCGCCTTCCTGCTTACCGCCCTCGCCGGCGCCGCCATCGGCGCCGCCTCGCTTATGGGACTGACCCGTCCCGAGTCCTCCCCCGCGGGCCAGCTCCAGCCCCCGGTGCTGTCCAGCCCCGAGGGCGCGGCGGTCTCCCGCGGCCTGACGGGCGCGGAAAAGGCCTTCCTCGCCTTGAACCCCGACTACTTCCGCAACCAGAACGCCGGACGCCGCTCCGCCCCTCCCACCGGCCCCGTCGAGTGCGCCGCGGAGTATGAGCCCATGGAGGGCATCCTGCTCGCCTGGGAATCCTTCAACCCCGTGCTCACCGAGTTGGCCAAGCACATCACCACCACCGGCAACGCCAACGCCTACGTGGTGGTGGATACCGCGGGTGAGCAGACGACGGCGACGACGACGCTCACCAACGGCGGCGTAAACATGTCGCGGGTGAAGTTCTACATCCGCACCACCGACACGGTGTGGATCCGGGACTACGGCCCGCGCTACATCTACGAGGGCAACGTCCGCGCGATCGTGGACCACACCTACAACCGCCCGCGCCCCAACGACGACGCCTTCTCCCCCTGGTTCGGGCAGCAGCGCAAGGAAGACGTCTACGACGTCGGCCTCGTGCACGGCGGCGGGAACTACCACCTCAACGCCCTCGACAAGAGCTACTGCACCCGCCTGATCAACAACGAGAACCCCACGCTCACCGAGACGCAGATCCACGACAAGTGGTCGGCCTTCCAGGGCGTGGAC
Organism: Phycisphaerales bacterium; assembly: GCA_044226385.1. Taxonomy (GTDB): domain Bacteria; phylum Planctomycetota; class Phycisphaerae; order Phycisphaerales; family UBA1924; genus JAEUJB01. Next base: position 62,592 of record JBGAHA010000017.1, on the reverse strand, counting down.
ACCCACTTCTTCGATCCCTTCCCCACGTCGCTCGACTCCACCCAGCACCTGGACATGTGGGTCGAGGTCTACGGTGATCACCAGGTGATGGTCAGCGACTGGCCCGTCACCGGCGGGGACATGACCACGGCCGACACCATCTGCGACAACGCGGCGACGTACTTTGCCGGCCAGGGATTCACCGTCAACCGTCTCCCGGCGCGGCAGGTGGGCGGCGTGCACTACACGTACACCAACGTCATCATCTGCAACAACCTGATCATCGTTCCCTCGTACACCAACACCACGATCGTCAACGCGGGGTACAACACGCAGGCCTTCAACACCTGGCAGGCCGCCAACCCCACCAAGACCGTCGTGCAGGTCAACGGCCAGTCGGTGGTCACCTCCGCGGGCGTCTTCCACTGCATCGCCATGCACGTTCCGGTGAACCGCGGGGGCGTGAATCCCGTCGCGTATCTCCGTTCCCCCAACGGCGGCGCCACGTTCACGCCCGGGGAGCAGGTCACCATCGCCTGGGCGACCGACGACGACGTCGCCGTCACCAACGTCGATCTCATGCTCTCCCTGGACGGCGGGGAAACCTTCCCGTACCCCATCGCCTCGGCGATCACCGACGACGGCAGCGAATCCTGGACCGTGCCCGACTACAACACGGCCCATGCCCGCGTCAAGGTCGTCGCACGGGACGCCGACGGCCACACCGGCTTTGACACCAGCGACGCCGACTTCTCCATCGCCGGCACCTGCCGCGCCGATTTCGACCTCACCGGCTTTGCCGACACCGACGACTACGACGCCTTCGTGCAGGCGTTCGAGGAGGGCACCCTCCGCGCCGACGTCGATGGCTCGGGGTTCGTCGACCTCGAAGACTTCGACACCTTCGTGCAGTGGTTCCAGGAAGGGTGCTAAGGAAGGCACTGGGCATCAGGCACTGGGCACTGGGGAAAGGCAAAGAGCCGGCGGCCACCTCACTCCGTGACTTCTGACTTCTGACTCCGTGACTCCGTGACTTCGTGACTTCTTCACTCCGTGACTACTCCCCATGACACCTCCGCCCTTTACGGGCCTACAGCATGAGATCGGCAAGAAGCACCCCTTCGACCTTCCCGAGCAGGAGGCGTACCTCAACCTGATCCGTACGGCGAGCTCCCTCAACGTGGAGTTCGAGCGGTTTTTCAGGGAGCACGGGCTGTCGGAGGCGACGTACAACGCGCTGCGGATCCTCCGCGGCGCCACCCTCGGGCCCGACGCCCCCGGCAAGCGGGCCTGCTCGGAGATCGGGGACCAGATGATCGCCCAGGTCCCCGACGTCACCCGCGTCGTGGACCGTATCGAGAGCATGGGCCTGGCCCAGCGCTGCCGCTGCGTGCAGGATCGCCGCGTGGTGTACGTCAAAATCACCCGCAAGGGGCTCGACCTGCTGGCGAGCATCGACGAGGCCCTGCTGGCGCTGCACCGGGACCAGCTCGGCCACCTTTCACGCAAGGAGCTTGCCGAGCTCAACCGCCTGCTGGTCAAGGCGCGGAGACGCCAGGATGCCGAGACGGCGCCCTGAACGTTCTGCCACGGAGTGAACCGTCACGCCGACGTCGCCGACGGATCGATCGCGCTCTCGCTGTCGGCGGGGAGCAGGATGCGGAACGTGGTGCCGCGCTGCGGGCCCTTGTCCACATGACTCTCGATGTCGATGCGTCCGCCGTGCTCCTCCACGATGCGCTTGGTCACGGCCAGGCCCAGGCCCGTGCCGCGCAGGCCCTTGGTGGAATTGAAAGGCTCGAAGAGCCAGGGGATGCGGTCGGCGGGGATGCCCGGGCCGTTGTCGATGACGGAGATCTCGGCGTACGCCGCGCCGCCGAAGGGATGGCTGCCGCGGGGTGACGCGACCGGGGGATGGAACGCGCCGCGGATGGTCACCGCGCCGGTCTGCGGCTCGACGGCTTCCACCGCGTTGCCGGCGAGGTTCATCAGGGCCTGGTGGATGAGCTCGGGATCGATCGGGATCGGGGGCATCTCGGGATCGACGTCGATGATGAAGGCGACGCCCTTGCTCGCCGCCTGCGGCTGCATAAGGGAGGCGACGTCGTCCACCACGGCGCCGAGCTTGGCGAGCTGGACCTCGGCGCGGCGCTGGCGGGAGTATGCGAGCATGTTGCCGGTGAGGGTCACGATGCGGTCGACGTTGCGGCGCAGGATCCCCCACCCCTGCTTGGCGATCTGGAGGTTGTCCTTCTTCAGCCCCAGCTCCACCACGTCGGCCCCGCCGCGCAGGCCCTGGAGGATGTTCTTGACCGAGTGGGAAAGGCTCGCGACGGCCTCGCCCATGGCGGCGAGTCGCTCCGATCGCAGCTTCTCCGCGTACAGCTCGGCGTTGGAGAGGGCCAGGCCGGTGTGCTGGCCGATGGCGTTCATCAGGTTGAGCTGCTCGGCGGTGAAGGTGTAGTTGGCGATGGTGCTGTCGATGTAGATCGCGCCGAAGACCTTGTCGCGCGAGCGGATGGGGGAGCAGATCGCCGAGCGGATATGGAACCGCTGCACGCTGTCCCCGGACTTGAACCGTGAGTCCCCCATCGCGTTGGTGCTCAGCACGCCCTCGCTCTTTCGGATGGCGTGGAGCACGATCGTTCGGCTGACGTTGATGCGAGCCTCGTCGGGATCGCGCGGCGGGATCAGGTACTTGACCACCGCGGGGACGATCTGGAGTTCCGAGCCTCCGGGCGGGGCGCCGACGTCGACCGGGGGCTGGGCCATCATGATGAAGCCGCGCTCGGGCTCGAATTCCTCAAAGACCACGTCCATCACGCCCTTGAGGAGCTGCTGGCGATCGGTCGAGCCCGAGACCAGTGAGGTGAGCTGGTAGATGACGCGCAGGTGGTCGACGGCCGCGGCGCGGGGCTCGGGCTCGGACATGATCACCGAGTCGTCGTTGCTGGGGATGGAGCGCTCGACCGACGAGTCGATCTGGCTGGGGCTCAGCAGCCGCACCACGTCGGGGTCGGAGCTCTCGGTCACGCCGAAGACAAACAGCGTCGAGCCCGTGCGGATCTGGTCCCCCGGGCGTAGCCGCGTGCGCTCCTGGATGGCGACGCCGTTGACGTACGTGCCGTTCTGGCTTGCCAGGTCACGGATCCACCAGATCCCGTCGTCGGGCGTCAGCTCGGCGTGGCGGCGAGAGACCGTGGTGTCCTGCAGCGGCAGGGCCTCGCTGGAGCGGCCGATGAGCTGAGGCTCGTTGACGGGGAGCTGGTACTTCCGGCCTTTGTCGGGCCCCTGGATGACGTTGAGCACGAGCATGCAAGGAGGATAACGCGGCAGCACCGTGCTCGCCGGTATTCCAAGGGCTCGCGGGGAGGCCCACCTACCTCGTGAGCGTCAGCCCGGGCCCGCCCATCGCCAGCGTCGCCGCTTCCTGGGCCGTACCCCAGGAGAGCGACGCCCCGGCGCGGCCGTGGCCGTAGTTGTGGACGATCGCGTGCCCCCCCGGCAGGTCGGTCCGCTCGACGCGTGTGTACTCGAAGGCGCCCTGGGGGCCTCGCGTGGGGCGCACGGCGGCGAGGGCGCGGGTCTGCACGCGGGCGAGCTCTTCCCAGCGTGGATGGCCGTCGATGCGCAGCAGGTGGCGGCAGCGCTGGATAACGGCGTTGGTGGAAGCGGGGTCGGTCTGGTCGTCGTCTCGCCAGTCTTCAAAGGTGCCGCCCAGCACGAGGCGATCACGGAAGACGAAGATGTAGGCGACCAGCCCGCCGGGCGCATCGTCGTGCAGGCTGTAGTCCAGGCCGATGTCGTTGGGAACGTGGACCACCTGGCCGTGCATGGGCTTGAGGAGCTGGTCGCGGGCGAGTTCCCTCGCCCCCAGCCCCGCGCAGTTGATCAGCGTCTGGTGCCCGCGGGCGAAGAGCTCGTCGAAGGACTGGACATGGTGATCCACGAAGCGCACGCCGGCGGCGAGGGCCTGGGCCCGCAGCCACGGCATGTAGCGGAGCATGTCGATGTGGGGTCGCAGGCTCGCCGTCGCCTCCACGCATACGCCGGGGATGGGGCGGATGGGGGAGGTGTGGAGGAGTTGGTCCATCCACGGGCGGCGCGGCTCTTCGCGGTACTGATACTCCCGCAGGGTGCCCATGTGCACGCCGGTGTCGTTGGGGCTCGCCAGCCCTCCCTCGCCGGCGATACGGGAGAGCGCGGCGTAGGAGGCGATGGTCCACGCGCGGAAGCGGTCCTCGTCGGGCCCGGGGTAGGGCGTGAAGAGCGCGGGGGCGACGAAGGAGGCGGGGGCGCGGTGGGCGGGGGCCGTGAGGGAGAAGGGCCGGTCTGGTGGAGGGAATTCGCCGCCGCCAGGGGCGAAGACGGTGACCTCGGCGCCGCGGGCGCGGAGCTCGATCGCGGTGGTGAGGCCGGCGACGCCGGCGCCGATGACGGCGATGTTCTGAGTGCTAAGGACAGCCATCGGGCGAGTTTAGGCGCCCGGTACTTCGGGGCGTTCACACCGCGCGTGTCAGCATCCCCGCTCAAACGCGACGACAAACGCATCGAAATCGTCGGTATCGACGAACCCCGAGAGGTCCACATCGGCGTCTGGAGAACCGGCGATGAAGGCCGACAGGAACAGATCAAAATCGGTCATGTCGACGGTGCCGGACCAGTCGCGGTCGGCGGGGCAGGAGGGTGGGATTCGCGCGATGTAGGCATGCGAAACTCCGGCGGGAGAGCTCGCTTCGCCGGCGATCCACCGCGCCGTCGCGGCGACGCTTCGCGCCGAGCGGACGATCCATCCAGAAGGCAGGACACCAGCCGATGTGAGGACCTCCTGCACGCGAACACTTCCGCGAGCGGGGGTCCAGATCCAGCCTTCGTTGATTGTGGAGGAAACGCTCAGGTCGGCGTTGTCGCTGATACCGGAGACAGTTCCGACGGGCGGGGGGAGGAGTTCGTGCGTGTCGTCGAGGGGGGTGGAAAGAAAGTGACGATCGGGCTGCTTGTAGCGGGTGGCAAGACCGGCGATCCACTGCCCATTACGGGAGATGGCCGTGGTGCTTTGGTTCCAGTAGCTATCGGTGTTCAAGTGCAACGCTCGCGACCCGGCGAGGAGAGTCCAGACAAAAGCGCCACCGCAGCTGTAGCCGGCGACAGAGTTGCCGTCGACCGACAATCCGCTCGCGATCGACCAAAACACTGAGTCGCAGCCGCCAACGCCGTAGATGAAGGAGCCCTGGTTACCGACCGTGCGATAGATACTAAGGGCACCCTCGCCGCCACTACCATCGAACCCGTAGACGAGGGTGCTGGCATTGGCAGAAATACCCGCGGGGTAGGGGCTGCCGTAATCGGAAATTAATTGCCATTGAGTCGGCGAAGTGACCTTGTAGACCGCGCAGCAGCCGGATTTGACCATGATGGTGCGGCCATCGGCCGAGGCGTGGGTGCCGCGTCCAGGCCCGCCCCAGTCTTCCAAGCCGTCTTCACGCGACCAGCGGAGCACGCGGTTGCCCGCGTTACCAATCGCGACATCGCCATCGTCGCCCACCCACGCGAAGCTGACGTCCGAGGTTGCCCATGCCGGCCGGAAAGCCTCGAAAGATGCCTGCTGCGATCGGGCGGCGGGCGCGAGCAGGGCGGCGAGCATGAGGACGCTGCCGAGCATTCGATGCGGGTTCATCGTGCCATTATGCCAGCGCGTCGGCCTTGGTCACAGCGCGAATACGTAAAAAAACACCCGGCCGCGGGGCCGGGTGTCGAGTGATGCTGCGTTGGATGTCTCCGGCACCAGTGCCCAATGCCCAGTGCCTACCGCTTACGTCGATCCAGCGCCCGCGCCGACGGCCTTGTCGCCGCCGCCGTCGGACTTGCCGCTGGAGGAACCCGCCGTCGCCGTGGCGGGGCCCGCGGGGGCCGGTGTCTCGGTGGGCTTGGAGTCGAAGAACAGGTGCTCTTCGCCCTTGCCGTCGGCGTCGTTGCGGCGGGTGACCATGATCTTGGCCGGCGCCTTCACGTCACCGGTGAGCAGCATCTCGGAGAGGGGATCCTCCACGTAGGTGCCGATCGACCGGCGGAGCGGGCGAGCGCCGTAGTCGGGGTTGTACCCCTTCTCGATCAGGAAATCCTTCGCGGCCTGGTCGAGCTCGAGCACGAAGCCCTGCGCGGTCAGGCGCTTGGAGACCTTGCCCACCTCGTAGTCGACGATGCGGGTGAGGTCTTCCTTGGTGAGCGGGCGGAAGACAATGATGTCGTCGAGGCGGTTGATGAACTCGGGGCGGAAGAAGCGCTCGACTTCCTTCATCAGGATCGACTTGATGTTGTCGAAGTCGCTGCTCTCGGTCCGCTTGCCGAAGCCAAAGCCCGCCCCGCCCTTGATCAGGTCAGCGCCGATGTTGCTGGTCATGATCATGACGGTGTTGCGGAAATCGACGTTGCGGCCGAAGGAGTCGGTCAGGCGACCTTCCTCCATGATCTGGAGGAGCATGTTGAAGACGTCGGGGTGGGCCTTCTCTACTTCGTCGAGCAGGACCACGGAGTAGGGCCGGCGACGGATGCGCTCGGTGAGCTGTCCGCCTTCCTCGTAGCCGACGTACCCGGGGGGCGCGCCGACGAGCCGGGAGACGTTGTGCTTCTCCATGTACTCGGACATGTCGAGGTGGACCAGGGCTTCCTCGTCCCCGAACATGAACTCGGCCAGGGCCTTGGAGAGCAGGGTCTTGCCCACGCCCGAGGGTCCGATGAAGATGAAGCTGCCCATCGGCCGCTTGGGATCCTTCAGGCCGGCGCGGGCGCGGCGGATCGCCTTGGAGACCGCCTTGATGGCGTCCTCCTGGCTGATGACCTTCTTGTGCAGCTCCTTCTCGAGGTCGAGCAGGCGCTGGGCCTCTTCCTTTTCGAGGCGCTTGAGCGGCACGCCGGTCATCTTGGAGACGACCTCGGCCACCACGTCCTCGTCGACGACGCCGTCGATCTCCTGGGCCTTGGCGCGCCACTGCTTCTGGATCTCTTCCTTGCGCTTGCGCAGCTGCTCGGCCTTGTCACGCAGCTCCGCGGCACGCTCGTAGTCCGCGGCCTTGACGGCCTCGTCCTTCTCGACGCTCAGACGCTCGATGTCGGCCTCGATCTCGGCGAGGTCCGGCGGCTTGGTCATGGTGCGGATGCGCACGCGGGCGCCGGCCTCGTCGATCACGTCGATCGACTTGTCGGGCTGCACGCGGCCGGTGATGTAGCGGCCCGAGAGGTCCACGGCGGCCTTGATCGCCTCGTCGGTGATCCGGACGCGGTGGTGCTGCTCGTACTTGTCGCGCAGGCCCTTGATGATCTCGACGGTCTGCTCGTTGCTGGGCGGATCGACGGTGATCGCCTGGAAGCGGCGGGCGAGGGCGGCGTCTTTCTCGATGTACTTGCGGTACTCGTCGAAGGTCGTGGCGCCGATGCACTGGATCTCCCCGCGGGCGAGGGCGGGCTTGAGGACGTTGGAGGCGTCGATGGCGCCCTCGGCGCCGCCGGCGCCCACGAGGGTGTGCAGCTCGTCGATGAACAGGACCACGTTCTTGGCGCGGCGGACCTCGTTCATCACGGCCTTGATGCGCTCCTCGAACTGGCCGCGGTACTTGGTGCCGGCGACCATCATCGCCAGGTCGAGCACGACCAGGCGCTTCTCGTGGAGGATCTCGGGGACTTCACCGGCGATGATCCGCTGGGCGAGGCCCTCGACGATGGCGGTCTTGCCAACGCCGGCCTCTCCGAGCAGGACGGGGTTGTTCTTGGTGCGGCGGCAGAGGACCTGCACGACGCGCTCGATCTCGGTCTGGCGGCCGATCACCGGGTCGAGCTGGGTTTCCTTCGCCAATTCGGTCAGGTCGCGGCCGAAGCTATCCAGGGCCGGGGTCTTGCTCTTGCCCTTGGCGGCGGCGCCGGCGGAAGAGCCCAGCGTGCCACCGGTGCCCGGCCCGGGCTGCTCGCCCGAGGCGCCGGCGCTGCCCGCGTCCTCGTTGCCCTGGCCCGCGCCCAGGAGGTTGAGAACCTCCTCGCGGACCTCTTCGAGCTTGAGGTTGAGGTTCATGAGGACCTGGGCGGCGACGCCGTCGTGCTCGCGCAGCAGGCCCAGCAGCAGGTGCTCGGTGCCGACGTAGTTGTGGTTGAGGTTGCGCGCCTCCTCGATGGCGTACTCAATGACCTTCTTGGCGCGGGGGGTCTGGGGCAGCTTGCCCATGGTGACCATCTCGGGCCCGGCCTTGACGAGCTTCTCGACCTCCAGGCGGACCTTGCGCAGGTCCACGTCGAGGTTCTTGAGCACGTTGGCCCCGACGCCGGAGCCTTCCTTGACCAGCCCGAGCAGGATGTGCTCGGTCCCGATGTACTCATGGTTGAAGCGCTGGGCTTCCTGGTTGGCCAGTGCCATGACTTTCCGGGCGCGATCGGTGAAGCGTTCGAACATCTCTGTGCCTCCCGCTGTTTCTCGGACCGGGTGGGTCCGTATAAGTGGTTCGCCAGACCTCGCCCGCGCGGTTCGCGCGAGGACTCATTTTCAGCCCCTGCGGGCACGACTTTCTCGTGACCAGCGCAAAGGCTGCCTTCCGCATGCCCTCGGAGGGCGTGCTCGGAAGTCATGGTAGTCCCGGACAACGCCCGTACCACCCAAACCGCCGAACCAGCCGCGAGGGCAGGAATACATCGGTAGCACGGGGCATGCCGATTGCGCCGAGTCGATAATCTGCCCCCGGATCTCGCTTGAAGGGCCCAGATGAGCTCCCGATGAACCCATCCAGGCGGCGTGCCGACCCGAAACTGCCCATGTGGCAGGTTTTTATTCGGATCACGAGGTCGTCTTTGGGGTCGCTATTTCCGCGCGTCCGACCCTGAGAACGGCGTGATGACGGGCTGCGGGGGCTGGGGGGGCTGCTTCTTCATCAGGGAGACTGACCGGGGAGACTGCGTGGCGCTCGCGTCGGCGATGATCTGGAGGGGGATCACCTGCTCGTCGGTCGAGCCGGAGGTCTTGTCCCGGATCGTTACTTTTAAGGAATACGCCCCGACGCTCAGGGTCGCGGGCAGCTCGATGGTGTTGACGAGGTAGAAGTCTCGCCGGCGAGTGCGGCTTGAGTCGGTGATGGTCTGGGGGGGCCGGTACCACTGCTGGCGGCCGTCGGCGTCGTGGATCAGCTCGAGCTCCTGGGAGATCTCCACGACCCAGCCCGCGTTCTGGCCGGCGGCGATGTCCGCGGAATTGGGGGTGCGGGCGGCGAAGCGGTCGAGCTCGACGTAGACGATCGCTTTCTGGGCCTGTCCGGCGAGGAACGCCGTGGAGGTGAAGGGCTCGAAGCGGCCGAAGGAATCGACGCGGCGGCAGAGGCCGGCATAGGAGATGCGGACGCGGTCGTTGCTCGCCAGGGAATCGGCGGCGGCGGCGAAGAGTTCGGCGAGGCGTGGGGCATCGGCGGTGGTGCGGGTCTGGGCGTCGAGCTTGGTGAATAGATCCCCGACGGCGGCGGCGATCCGCTGTTCCGCGGGTGAAAGCCGCAGATTGACGGCGGGGCGTTCTCCCGGGCCGCTGAAGAAGGAGTCCAGCGCCGAGAGTCCCAGGCGGGCGTTCAGGACGTCGGTGCGGCTGGGGGCCTGCGCGGCGAGAAGGGCGCGGAGCTCGGCGGCCTTCGCGGCGATCTCGGCCTCGGGCGTCAGGTGGACTTTGACAGGCTCGGGTGGATCCACCGGAGGGGCCGGCTGCGGATTGGTGTCCACGGTGATCGTGGCGGCCGGGGTGGGCCGGCCCATCACGCCGGGGGAAGGGGACGCCGCGTCGGGTCGAGCCTCCCGGGGGGCTTCGGGCGTAAAGACGGTGGATTCTTCGGTTTCGGGATGCTTGGCGAAGCGGGCGGCCATTGCCGACAGGCCGTTGTTGGGCGTGCTCTGCTCTTCCTCGGGGATCACGCCCGGGGAGGTCACCGGTGCCTGGCGGGGGGCCGAGGAGCAGCCGGCGACGAGGGTGATCGCCGAGCCGGCGAGGATCATCAGCCCGAGGGCGGCGTGGGGATGCAAGGACCGCGAGGGATGGAATGCCATGGAACGGTGAGCCTCCTGCTCGGCCCGGGGCGGCTGGCCCCGGGTGGATAGACAACCCCGTCAGACTCCGCTGACTTCGCCTCTATCGGCCGATCGGGGTGAATTGCTTGGATGTGTGGGGAGAGCGGGCTCTTGGGCGCGTGAGGGATGGACCTCAGCGGCCGCGGGCGCGGACAAACTTGATGGCGAGGGCTTCCAGGGAACGCTGGGCGTCCCCCAGGCCGGACTTCTGCCTCGCGTCGGCGTCCACGCAGGCGCTTAGGAGCCGCGCGGCGGCGGCGGGGGTGATGCGGGCGGCGGCGCCCAGCACCGTCTGCTGGCTTTCGCCCCAGAGCTTGAGCGTCGCGGAGATCTGCGGGGCCTTGACCCCCGACTTCAGGCCCACGCACGCCCCGTGCAGCTTGCGGGCGAGGTCGGTGCAGGCCCAGGTGACCAGCGTGGCGGGCTGGCGAGAGACTTCGACGACCTGGCGCACATGGCCGAGGATGGTGGGTGCGTCGGCGGTGAGCAGAACGCGCTGGAGGTCCCAGGCTTCCTCTTCTCGCGTAAAGCCCACGGAGCGGGCGACCATGTCCGCGGTGATCGTCGCCGTTTCCCCCGAATCGATGGCGAGCTTGCCGAGTTCGCCGTCGATGCGGCCCAGGTCGGTGCCCAGGCGCTGGATCATGGTCTGGGCGGCGTCGGGCTTGAGCTGGACGCGGTGCGCAGTCTTGGCCCGCTCGATCGCCCACGCCGCGGCCTCGTGATCTCGCAGCTCGTCGCACGAGACGATCGCCCCGCCGTGGGCCTCGATCGCCTTGTCCAGGTTCCCCGGCCGCCACGTCGCCGCGCGCAGCACCAGCGTCGCGCCGTCGGAGGGAGCCTCCGCGTACCGGGTCAGGAGGCCGCGAGGGGAGGTGTCGACGGAAGATGCGCCGCGGCGAGGGGAAGAGGGCGCGGCGGGCGGGGCGTCGTCCCCATCATCATCGCTCGCCGCCTTGATGAGCTTGTCAGCACTGTCCACGATGATGAGCTTGTGACCGGCCATCAGCCCGAACGTCCGGCACTCGTCGAGCACCTCGGCAACCTTCGCCGTTTCGCCGTCAAACTGGAACGTGTCGAACGCCCCGTGCGCCTGCGTGAGCGCCTGGCGAATCTCGTTGGTCTTGAGCCAGCGCATGAAGGCGTCGGCGCCCTTGAGAAGGATGATGGGTGAGGCGGGGGAAGGGGAAGAGGAGGGGGTGGGAGGGCGCTTGGCCATGGATGGAGGGGAGGGTATGGGGGCGGGCTCGAGGAAAAAGCAGCAGGCACGAGCTCAGAGTACTTCTAGATCTCCAGGGGACGGATTTCGAATACAAATTCCGATCGCCCATCCAGTTACATCACCCTTCGCAGAAGACGACGAGGGGAGCACGTACGGGACGATGTTCGCCTGAAGCTCGCGCATGCCCAAACGCAAGAAAAATACTTGCGTGTGATACATCGGATTCATAGGCTGCTGAGAATGGGGGAACACTTTCAGCGATTTCGTCCGCAACACCGCACCATCGCTGGCTGTCGTTCGCCCATCCATAGGAGGATTGGGCATGTCATCTCGTTCCTTTGATCGCTGCCTGAGCGTCCGTCCCGCTTGTTCTCCACGCTTTACGCTGGCTCAAGCCCCACGACTCGCGGGGGTCGCCTTGGCGCTGAGCCTGGGCGCCGCGGCACACGGCACGCTCACCAACGGATCGTTCGAGCAGCAGACCGTGTCGGTAGGTTCCTTTACCACGTTCGCGGCCAACTCGACCGGTATCACCGGCTGGACCGTGGTGGGCGTCAACGTGGATCTGTGCAACACGGCGGCGGTGAACGGGCTGATTTCGCTGTACGCGCAGGACGGAGAGCAGTGGTTGGATCTCACGGGCTTTGGATCCAATTCGCCCGGGAATGGGGTCACGCAGGACGTCGCTACCACTATCGGTCAGTGGTATCGAGTCAGCTTCTATGTCGGTTCGGCGACCGACAATCTCAACGTCTTCGCCTCGACCGTGGACCTCAGCATCGACGGGGGCAGCAGGCAGAGTTTCACGAATCCGACGGCGCCGCTGGACAGGCTGGACTGGCGGATGTTCTCCGCCGATTTTGTGGCAACCAGCGGTGTGACGAACATCACCTTTTACAACGGCAGCCCGAATTACAGTCATACGTGCGGCCTTGACAACGTGACGCTGGAAGCGATCCCCGCGCCTGGCCCCGCGGCGTGCGTCGGCCTGGGCGGCCTGCTCGCCATTCGCCGCCGCCGCGTCGGGGGATAAGGCGACCCGCGCCGGGCCGAGGGCGAGGACAGAAGAGGACTTGCCTCCAGCGATTCGTCCGTCGCTTGAAATCAGCCGGACGGGACTTTTAGACTTCTCGGGTTTTGCGATCTTCCGACGAAGCGTCGGCAGTTGCGAGGTATTCGGGCACTCAAGGAGGGTCCGGTCTGGCTCCGCGCGCAATGCCCGGGAGGAATTGGCGATGCTTCGCGGCGCGGCATTCCTCTCATCATGCGCGCGTATATTGATGATCGCGAACGAACTCAGCCAGGTTGGGAAGTCAGCGTCGGGTGAAGTGATCATGCATTACTGAGCCCAACGAATCCTTGGAGGTTTGAAAGCGTCACCCGCGCGGTCTGAAGTCTGCATCGAGTCGGTCTGCGCTCTTTGCATGTGACCCACCGTCTCATCGCCGCCCTGACTACTGCCTCGCCCTCACCTCCCGCGCCACCTTCTCCCCATCTACCGTCGCCGTCGGCGGCCAGTACACCAGGTCACCATCCCAGCGCTCCGGGGTTTCCCGCAGGAATCGCTCCAACCGTGCTTGGGGGTGGAAGGACTGGGCGTCGAAGGGGTCTCGCGTGCGCTGGGCCTGGTCATCATCGCCGTCGGTTCCGACGGAGTAGAGCACGCAGCCATCGGGGAGGCGAGCGTACAGGAGTTCGCCGCCGCGCCGTCCTCCGCGCCGTGCGCACCATGCAGACCGTGCGAGGACACTGCGAGGCCGCGATCGTCTGGATCGCCCTTGAACGCCACCGCCTCGCCCGCGGCGACTACCCTGCGGATCCCTCCGCGCTTGCCCTGGCACTCGCCGCCTTCGGCGTCGATCACATCCCCATCGACATCTTCAGCGCTGCCGGTCGAGCATCGAGGCGAGCAGGTCCCAGTCCTTGGATTCGGGGGTAAGGAGGGAGCCGCTGAGGTCGCGGTAGACCTCGTCGATGATCTCGAGCTGGAGGGTGCGAGCGCGGTGGATTTCGGGCCATGCAAGGTCTTGGGGAGCTTCGGCGAGGAGATCGGCGTTGAAGTCCGCGGCGGCGTGGCGCGTGATGATCGGGGCGCGTGTGAAGTAGGGCCACGCGTAAACGAGGTACGCGGCGAGAAGGGCGACCAATATCGAGCTCGCGATGCGGAAGAAGAGGCGGCGGCCGAGTCGCACGCCGCGCATGGGGAGAGAGTCGTTCACGGGGAGATCGTACCGAAATCCCGGGAACTGCCGCGCGGCTGGAGGGGGCGTACGGCGCTGGGCATCAATGAAAAACGCCGAGCGGGGGTTGTACCCCGCTCGGCGAGCGAATTGAGAGCGTGTGTTGGAATCAGGCCGGAAGGCCGGGCGTGATTCAGCGGCGACGACGGCCGGTCGCCAGGCCGGCGAGGCCGAGCAGGGCCATGCTGGCGGGGGCGGGAACAACTTCGCCGTTGACGACGAAGGCCATCTCGGTCATGGCGCCGTTGACGCCGACGATGTCGCGCTGCCAGCCGGTGCCGCCGGCGAAGCCGAAGCCGCCGCCGGGGTTCCGCATGGCGGCGTTGTCGCCCACGTTGCCGACGAAGCCGACGTGGAACTCCTGGCCGTAGGTGCCGAAGGCGGCCTGGGGGCTGAGACCGATCCAGAAATCACCGTTGATGCCCTGGAGCTCGGCGACGCCGGTGGTGTCGCCGGTGACCTGCCAGAAGCTGCCCAGGTTGGTGAGGGTGACGGGGACGGTGTACTCGGGGGCGGAGTCGCCCGCGCCGGGCATGGAGCCGGTCTTGGCGTAGAAGTTCAGGCTGGCGGACGTGATGGAGGGATCCCAGCGACCGAAGCCGACCGTGAAGAACGTATCGACCGAGGAGACGTTCCAGGTCTGGCCGCCGGTGGAGAAGTCATCGACCATGTAGGTGGAGAAGGAGGGGAAGTCGGAGAAGTCCTGGTCAACCAGTGAGGCCGAGCCGTCGGAGATGGCCTGGTTCCAGAGAACCGCCCGGCCGCTGCTCAGACCGGTGGCGCTGTTGCCACCGACGGAGACGGGATTGGCGACGGCGGCGGAGGCCAGACCGGCGGCAACGAACGCGCACGCGAACAGCGAAGTCTTCATTTCTCTCTCTCCCTGAAGCTACCCCGACAGAGACCGGCCTTCGTTCACACGTTCCTGTATGGCGTGTGAGGCCGGCACGAACTGCTTCTCGCGAGACTCTGTCACCCACTCCCACGAGAACCGCTGATGGACCTGTTTCCAGCAGCGACACGACTGTGACCCAGCGGAATCGCTGGTGCGGACGGCGATACGCACGCGGCGCCACGCCCGAGCGCATCAAGAGCGCCAAGTCCGCCAAAATCCGGATATTCGGACGTTCTCAATCCGTTGTTCGTCTGACATCAGTGGACACCGTGGTCCATTGACTCGCCGAAACCTACCCCACGCTCGACCGCGCGGCCACCTGGAACACCTCAGGAATTCCCTCGCGGGTCGGTCTGCGCGGCGTGGCGCGACGGTGAGTGTTGTGGGGCCTTCGCCGCGACCGCATGTCTCCAAAAGGACCGCAAGCCCGCCCGAAGTGGGCAGGCTCGCGGCTGTGGAGGGGGGCAAGGGTGTCGCGCGCGGGGGCGAAGGCCGATCAGGCAACGATCGAGGAGTTGCCGGTGGGAACCTGGCCGATGACCGTGGAGGAGGAGTATCCCGCGCCATCGAAGAACCAGATGCGGACTTCCTGGGTCGAGTCGTTCACCCAGATGATGTCGGTGTAGCCGTTGTGATCGCTGTCGGGGGTTGCGGCGATGTGCCAGTTCTGGTCTTCGACGGCGAAGAGGAACGTGGTGCCAAGGATGTTGGCGCCGGACATGTTCCAGACAACGTCTTCGCCGGTGGTGGTGTTGCGCCAGTAGATGTCGGCGGTGTCGGCGGAGTCGTTGGTGTGGACGGACTGCACCTGCCAGGCGGAGTCTTCGACGGTGGGGATGGCGACGGCGCCGACGTACTGGCCCTGCACGAGGTTCCAGGTGACGTTCTCACCGGTGGCGGTGTTGCGCCAGAGGATGTCGGCGAACTCGTCCCCGTTGAAGTCGGCGACGCCGACGATGTGCCAGCTCGAGTCGGCGACGGCGGGAAGATCGATCTGGCGAAGCTCGCCGCGGTTGCTCTCGGAGAAGTTGCCGGCGCCGCCCTCGCGGAGGATGATGGCGACCGCTCCCGTGCCCGTGTCCCGGGTCAGGAAATCGATCCCGCCGCGGTTGTCGAAATCTTCGACGGCGACCAGGCCACTGACCTGCTGGCCGAGATTGTTGACGGTGTTGGTGCTCTCGATCTGGTCGTTGTTCATGTACCAGAGCAGGCCGCGGCCCGTCTGGGAATCGAGCCAGAGAATGTCTTCCTGGGAGTCGGAGTTCCAGTCGTTCACCGCGCTGGAGGTGTCGGCGCCGCCGAGGAACCAGTTGTGGTCGGTCTGGGTCACCAGGGTGGTGTCGCCGGCGACGGAATCACCGTCCATGCGCCAGACGATGTTTGCGTTGTCGGTGGCGCGGCGCCACAGGATGTCCTCGTCGAGCCCGCCGGTGAACTGCCCGACCGCCCCGATGCGCCACTGGGATCCGCTGACCTGCGGGAGGACGGCGTCGCCCGTGTGGTCGGTCCCGTCCATCAGCCAGATCACGTTCTCGCCGGTGTTGTCGTTGCGCCACAGGATGTCGGTGTGGAGATCGTTATTGAAGTCGGCCGTTCCCACCATGTGGGAGGCCTGGTCGGTGATGGTGTCCAGGGAGTCGGTGCGGTTGATCGTCGATGAGTTCGACATGATCCACACCACGTTCTCGCCGGTGAAGACGTTGCGCCACAGGATGTCGGCGCGGAGGTCGGAGTTGAAATCGCCCACGCCCTGGGCCTGCCAGCCCGAGTCGACGGCGACGGCGGGGAGCGTCGCGGACGAGCTGAGGGACTCGGAATCCATGAGCCACACGACGTTCTCACCGGTCTGAGCGTTGCGCCAGAAGATGTCGTCGTCCCCGTCCCGGTTGAAGTCGCCAAAGCCGACGATGTCCCACGCCGCGGGGACGTTGGGGAGGGACTTCTGGGTCTCCACCTGCTCGTTCTCGAGCTCCCAGATCACGACCTCCCCGCTGTTCTTGTTGTGCCACACCAGGTCGGTGCGGGCGTCGTGGTTGAAATCGGCGCTGAGCATCTTGCGCGCTTTGAGCATCTCGATGCCGGCGGCAAGACCCGCGTGGCGGGGCTGGATCGGACGTGTGGAGGCGGTGCGTGAGAGCATGCGGGGAATCTCCGGCCAAGGGACTTGGGCCGTGGGTGGACGGGTGGGTTGGGCTGGAAACGTCGCTGGCGACATTCCCGAGTAACCCGCGTCATCATCCGGCAAGGTGCGACGCGTACACCCCGGTGTCTCGCGGGGGAGCGTGCGCCATGAACACCGGCTGAAATGGATTTCATCCGCGGTGGGCGCGGCGAACCTCAGACGCGCCCGCGCCTGTCAGGGCGGCGGGTGGGAATGTCGCGTCCGATGCGGGGGGCGGAGCGCTTACGGGAGTTCGCGAAAATCGAACGCGGAACGGGCGGCGGAGGCTCACCCGGGAACATCTTCCTTCAGCAGCCCCATCTCCATCGCCAGCCGGACCAGGTCGGCGCGGTCCTTGAAGCCGAGCTTCTTCATGAGCCGCGCGCGGTACGACTCGACCGTCTTGACACTCAGGCCGAGCTGGTCGGCGATGTGCTGGTTGGTGTAGCCCTTGGCGACCTGGCGGAGGACTTCGCGTTCCCGGTCGCTGAGGGCGTCGACGGGTGTTTCTGCGCCGGGGGAGAGTTCCTGGGGCGCCAGGACCTTGTCGAGGGTGGTGCGGTCGCCCAGGGCGATGAAGGAGCGGCCGCCGGCGACGGTGCGGATGGCGGTGATGAGCTCGGTATCGGCGGCGCTCTTGACGACATATCCGGCGGCGCCCAGGGCGACGGCGCTGCGGACGTAGGCGGGGTCGTCGTGCATGGTGAGGACGACGATGCGTGCCGCGGGAAGGGCGGCGCGGAGCTTCTCGACCGAGGCGACGCCGGAGGGGCCGGGCATGGAGAGGTCGAGCGTGATGACGTCGGGCTGGCGCTGGCCGCCGACCTCCAGGGCCTGGTCGAGGGTGCCTGCCTCCCCCACCACCTGCATGTCGGGCTGGGCGTCGATGAGCATCTTGAGCCCGCCGCGGACCACGGCGTGGTCATCCACGATCAGTACTTTCGTGCGGTTCATTGCCTGACGTCACCTTGGGGATGCGGACGCCGATGGTGGTGCCCTGCCGCGTCGCCGATCCCCAGTCGACGCGGAATTCACCGTTGAGAGATGACACCCGCTCGCGCATGCCCTGCACTCCCAGGCCCGAAGGCGTGGAGGTTTCGGGGCGGGGCGGGAGAGAAGCTCGGCCGTTGTCGCTGACTTCCAGCAGGAGATCCCCGCGCTCCAGCACGAGAGAGACCCGCGCCTCGGTCGCCTGGGCGTGGCGGACCACGTTGGTCAGGGCCTCTTGGAGCACGCGGTAGACGGCGATCTCGGTCGCGGCGGGGAGGCGGCGATCCGAGAGCTCGATGCGGAGCGTGATGGGCATGCCCGAGCTGCGCGAGACATCTTCGCACAGCCGCTCGACGGCGGGGCGCAGGCCCAGGTCGGCGAGCACCAGCGGTCGCAGGCCGCGGGCGAGGCGGCGGACGGACTCCATGCTCGCCGCGGCGATCTGGCCGACGGTCTGAGCCCGCTCCCGGGCGTGCTGGATGTCGGGCGCCTGCTCGACGGCGCGCAGGCCGAGCAGGACGGCGGTGAGCTGCTGTCCGAGCTCGTCGTGCAGATCCCGTGAGAGCTTGGCGCGTTCCTGTTCCTGGACCTCAAAGACTCGCGAGAGAAGCCTGCCGCGCTGGTCGAACAGGGCTCGCAGCGGGCGGAGCACGAGGAACCACACGGCGGGAGAGAGGACGGCGGTGAGGGCGACGGCGTCGATGACGGCGCGGGAGTAGGGGCCGCCGGGGAAGGGCTCAAAGAGTGAGATGAGCAGCATGATGCCCAGCTCGACGGCGAAGACCAGCGACATGACAAGGAAGAAGACCCGCCATGGTGAGATCACCGAGAGGTTGAGCTTGGAGGGCGCGTAGGGCATGGGGTCCTCGCGACAACATAGCGCCCGCGGGGGCGGTGCGGCAGGGGGTGCCCCCGGGCGTGGCGGGCCGCGGGCGGAAGGCGGCGCGGGGTGTTCTTACGGCGGCCCCGCGTCGTTCGAGATGAAGCCCAGATGAAGCCGAAAGGACGTCCGGGACGATCCGCGTCAAGAGATTTTCCGTGGAAAACGTGTGGGATTGCGGGCGTAAGTTCCGAGGATTACAGGCTTTTGCTTCATATTCCCACCATTTTCGCCTGAACGGGAGACATCGGGAATATGAAGCGTATTTCATTTGTGTCATGAGCCGCGTGTCCAGGGGCGCGGCGGACTGGAAGCCGGTAGGGGCGGGGCGTCGAGCTTGTTCGGCGCTGTGGATCGGGGCGGGGACATCCGGCTTCTCTCGCATCGGGAAAACTCGCATGCCAATGGGACTTCGTGCCTGCTTCGCGGCCATTGCGGCCGCCGTTGTGTCGTGCTCTTCAATTGCCCGGGCGGTCGATGTCATCCCGGGACCCGAGGGGGGTCCCGCGGTGACCGATCTCAAGATCGTCAACGGCAAGTATGAACTGCGCGACGCCGTCACCGGCGCCATGGTCATGCAGGAGCGCAACGCCCTGCCCATGGTGACCGTGATGGACTCCCGCGTCACGTACTCGCTGCGCGTCAACGAGCAGCCCTCGGGGTACGACGCGGTGGTGACCTTCACCAATCCCACGAACCAGCCTCTTCCCATCGGGACCATCTACGTCGGCATGCTCACCCTGGGCGCGGACATCGAGTACCTCGACGTCCGCCACAGCAGCGTGTGGCGGCCCGCCAACTTCTCCACCTACGTCGGCAAGGGGTACACCTATCCCGACGACCTCTACTCCCCCGTGTTCATGGTCCGCGGCTCGAAATATGCCGTGGGAGTCTCCCTGCGATACCCGGTGATCGAGTACGACCACGACGTGCGCATCGCCACCATGAACCCCAGCGGCAGCAACTCGGGGGAAGGCGGACCGGGATGGGGCGCGGGCTTCCGCCTCTCCAACCCCGCCAACTGCCCGCCCTCCCAGCTCATGAAGCACCCCGGCGCGCTGCCGCCTCACACGTCGCGCACCTACGTCGTGACGGTCCGCGTGAGCCGTGACACCCAGGACTGGATGGGAACGCTCGTCCCCTACCTCAAGTACTTCCGGGCCATGTACGGCGGCGTCGCCTACACGCGGATGACGCAGCCCATCCTGCCCGTGGGCATCGCCGATTCGTACTACCAGGAACCCGGCAACCTCGACGGCTTCGGGGATCCCAACCTCCGCCGCCCCGACCTCTTTGGCTGGGGCCCCTGGGCCGACCAGCTGGTCAGCATCAAGGGCTACTCGGCGGTGATGCTGTGGGCGCCCTCGGGGCTCTACTTCTTCAATCCGCAGTACAACTACCCGTTCCAGATCACCACCCGCTGGGACGCCAACCCGCTCATGGCGGCGACGGCGTACGACCCCGCGGTCGGCCTTCCCCGCGTGCAGGCCTCGGGCACGACGCTGGGCCTGTGGTGGGGCCGGAGCCTGGACGTCTCGACGGCGTGGGACGCCTCGGACGTCACCCCGCTGGACCCCGACAACCCTGAGCACGTTCGCCTGGCCGAGCGGGAACTGGACGGCGCTGTGAGAGCCGGCGTCCACCTCGTGGGCCTTGACACGTGCAACCCGTCGATCAACGGCATCCGCAACGCGTACCGGTGGGTGAAGCACCTGCGCGAGCAGTTCCCCAGCATCACCTTCATCTCCGAGCCCAGCCCCTGCGACGTGCTCAACACCCAGGTCGGCGGCGTGCTGCCGGGCTGGGCGCTGGACGGCGGAGATCCCAAGACCCTCTCGGACTGCTACCCCTTCAAGAACCCCCACTACCTCGCCGACTTCCTCCTCCCCGGCAACGAGACGGTGATGAGCTTCCGCTACAACTTCCACGAGGAGTTCTTCAACCACTCGCCCACCGACGCGGAGGTCGACGCGGACGTGCGGTGGTTCGCCTCGATGGGCTACGTGCCGATGGTGTGGCGCCAGGTGGGCACCGTGGGAGACGTGCGGGCCGCCCGCAGCTGGGAATGGACCGTGCCCGGCAAGTACCGCACCATGTTCGACGAGAACGGGGACGCGCCGGACAAGTCCGGCAGCGGTGACGCGGACAGCACGGCCGGTGACCAGAACAACCACGGCGGCGACGTGGGCAACGGCCGGGACGGGGACGGCACCAGAAAATAAGTTGCGGCGAAGTCGCCGGAACTGATCGAGACACTTCCTCGCCCGGGCGCGTCATCCTACCGGGGATGCGCCCGGGCTTTTTCGTGCGCTCGACAGGCTTTTCTAGGCCTTGGCCATCGTCAGCGTGACGACGCACGGCGGGTTGTTGACGCGCTTGACCAGCCAGTACGCGAAGAGGGCGAGCAGTAGGCAGGTAACGGCGATCACGCCGCCCGGGCCGAGGAACTCGGCAATCGCGATGAAAAGCCTCGATTTTCCGCTCCCCGACCGCTTCACGTGTTGCCCGTGCGCCGCCAGGACGGCGGTGTAATGGGCGGCGTATCCAAACCCCGCCGTCACGATCATCGAGACGAGCGGGGAGAGTGTGGCGCCGATCCTGGAGTACTGCTTTTCGGTGCGCGCCGCCCTGCCCGACAGTTGGATCTCGAGCGCTTCCAGGGCAATATCGCGCCGGGCGGGGTCATCGAAGGTCACGTTCACCGTTTCGATCGAGCCCAGGAACTTGAGAATGCGGATGGTCAGGGTGTTGCCGGCCTTCTCCGCCTTGAAGTCCCTGACCTTCTCATACTCGATATGCCGGGCGGACTTGAGCAGTTCCGCCGCGTTGCCGCCCTGCTCGATCGCCTCGGCGAGGGCCTTGGCCGTCTCTTCGGAAGGGCTCGAAACTATCAGGGCCTGGGGTGTGACGACGACGAGCTTGTCGGTCAGCGGCGTTGTATTGGTGACGACAATGGCGTCGGCGGCGAGACCGGCGTTCCCGTCGGCTGGTTCAACGGGCGCGTGGATCTGCGGATCAAGATCAATACGTGCTTCCCCTGACATATGGATACCTCCCCGGATGCATGGTGCATGACCGCGGGGAGGTGCGGTGGACGGGCGCCCCGTCCCCAAGCCTGCAACTTCCCCACGCTCAGGCCGTACCATACCGCAATGCCCGTCTTTCTGCGATACCTCTTGGCGATCGGCCCGACCAATCCCATCACCGTGCGGCTGGTCCAGAACGGATCCCGGCGGCTCAAGCACCTGTACGTCCGGGCGGCGTACCTGGGGGTGCTCATCGTCGTGCTGTTATGGGCCCTGCTGATCCGCGGCGGGGGCGGGTCGGCGATGTCCTACCGAGACCTCGCCGCCGCCGGGGCCTTCAGCTTCACGGCGATCGCCTACCTCCAGATCGGCCTCATCTGCATCCTCGCCCCCGTCTTCATGGCCAGCGCCATCGCCCAGGAATCCAGCCCGCGCACCTGGGAGGTCCTGCTCACCACGCCGCTCACGGGCGTCCAGATCGTGCTGGGCAACCTGCTGGGAAGGCTCTTTTTCGTCCTGGCCCTGCTCTTTGCCAGTCTCCCGCTCTTCGCCCTCACCCAGTACTTCGGCGGCGTGCCCGGGCCGTCGATCATGGCGAGTTATCTCATCGCCGCCTGCGCCGCCCTGCTGGTGGGCGCGACGGCGATCTCTCTTTCGGTCTCCCGCCTGGTCGGCAAGCGGGCGGTGTTCACGTTCTACATCTCCGTCGTCAGCTACCTCGCCGTGACCGTCGCCGTCGACCGGTGGATCATCTCCGGCAACGGCGGGGCGGGCCCCACGGGCCAGGGCGTCACCTGGTGCACGGCGATCAACCCCTTCCTCGCCCTGCACGCCCTGCTCAACCCCTCCACCTACATGCGAGCCGCCGAGGGCACGCACACCGGCATCGCCCGGTGGTTCCTGGAATCCCCCGTCACCACCTGGTGCGTGGGCAGCTCGCTGTTGAGCATCGTCCTCATGCTCGCCTCCACCGTCACAGTCCGCACCGGCGGGCTGCAGGCCCTCAGCGGTGAGGGAACCGGCGTCCCGTGGTACCGCAAGATGGTCGGCCTGGGCGCCTCGGGCGCGGAGCACCGGCCGCCCCGGGCGGTCTGGAACAACCCCATCGCCTGGCGCGAGGCGGCGGCACGCAACTCGACCTTGTTCCGCATCCTGATGCGATGGGCGTTCATCGCGGCGGGGGCCATCTTCGGCGTCGCCCTGCTCATCATGTTCCACACCCGCGTGCTCACCATCACGGAGTTCCGCTTCGCGATGCTCGCCACCGTCTGGGGCATGCTGATCGTCACCGCGCTGGTGGCAATGAACATGGCCGCGACGGCGATCAGCCGTGAACGGGAGGACGGCACGCTCGACCTGCTCCTTACCACACCCATCACGCCCAGCCAGTACCTCACCGGCAAGCTGCGCGGCCTCATCGCGTACATCCTGCCCATGATCGCCGTGCCCTGCGGGCTGCTGGCGATCGCCGGCGTCTACGTGCTGCTCGACGGCGTCGGCCGCGTCGGCGGCATCACCGAAGTCACGATGAAGGTCGGCCCCTCCCCCGTGACCCTCCCCGTGCTCTTCCCCGAGGCCGGGATCCTCGCGCCGCTGGTCATCATCCCCTTCATGGCCTTCTGCTGTATGGTCGGGCTGCAATGGTCCCTCCGCAGCAAGGGCACCATCGGGTCGGTGGTCGCGACCGTCGCCGTGGTGGGCATCATCGCCGGCGTGGTGGGCCTGTGCGGATGGAACTCGGGCCCGGCGATCACTTCGATCGGCCCCGCGCTGGCCGCCCTCAGTCCCGCGTCCCTCATCTTCGCTCTCATCAACCCCGCCGACGCACTTCAAGTGCGGCTGAGTGAGGGCGGCGGGCCGACGGCCGCTCGCATCGCCCTGGCGTTCGGCTCCCTGGTCTCCGCGGCGATCCACTGCGGAGCGGTGTACGGCATCCATACCAACATGGTGCGGACGTTTGACATGACGGTCCGCCGGCTCGCCGGTAACCGGTAGCGGTGGACAACGAGCCAGAGCCCACCCGCGAGCCGCCGAGCTGTCCCGTGGGCGTTGATGATCATCCCGCGTTGATCTGGCGTCGCACGTAGGCCCGCGCTTCGTCCTGGGCGTCCATCACGTCCGACAGCTCGTGAATGGCCGACGTCCCCACCGCCGCGAGGGCCATCTCCGCCAGCGCGGCGATGCGCCCAAAGCCGATGTTCCCCGAGAGGAAGGCCCCCACCGCCTCCTCGTTCGCCGCGTTCACCACGGCGCCCGCCGTGGTCGCCCGCGCGGCCGGATCGATCACCCGGTACGCGAGAGCTAGAGCGGGAAATCGTTCAAGATCGGGCGGCTCGAAGTCCAGCCGCCCCGCGACTCGCCAGTCCAGCCGCGGTCCGGCGCCGGGGAGGCGGGTGGGCCAGGTCAGCGCGTGCTGAATGGGGATCCGCATGTCCGCGGGGGCCATGTGGGCGATCACGCCGCCGTCGCTGAACTCCACCAACGCGTGGACGATCGACTGGGGATGGATCACCGCCTCGATCCGCTCCGCCGGAACCCCGAAGAGCCAGTGCGCCTCGATGATCTCCAGCGCCTTGTTCATCAGGGATGCAGAATCGATCGTCACCTTCGAGCCCATGCTCCACGTGGGATGCTTGAGCGCCTGCGTGGGCGTCGCCTCCGAAATCTGCTCGCGCGTCCACGTCCGAAACGGCCCCCCCGAGGCCGTCAGGATCACCTTCGCAACATCATCATCCCACGCCAGCGGAGGCGCGCCGCGTCGTCCGCTTTCCGCCGTCGCCATCCCATTTTCAATGTGGCCCTCTGACTCTGTGGCCTTTTGGCCCTTTGGCCCTTTGGCCCTTTGGCCTTTCCCCCCCCCCGCCTCCAGGCACTGCCACACCGCCGAATGCTCGCTGTCCACCGGGAGCAGCCTCGAGTCCGACCGAAGCGCGGCCGGCACCATGAGGGCTCCCGCGGCGACGAGCGTTTCCTTGTTCGCCAGCGCGACGTCTCGCCCAAGCTCCACCGCGGCGAGCGTCGCGGGCAGCCCAGCGCACCCCACGATCGCCGCGACGACGATATCGCACTCAACTTCGCGCACGAGCCGCTCGGCCGCGTCGGGTCCGGTGATGGCGTTTGGGACGCCGTGCACCTCGCAGGCCTCACCGGTCGTGCAGGCGACGCGCGCGGCGGGGAACTCCGCGGCCTGGCGCGCGAGCAGGTCGATGTTGCTTCGCCCCGCGAGCCCGACGACTTCGAGGCCGTGCTCGACCTCCCCGCGGCGGGCCAGCTCGTTGACGTGCCGCACCACGTCGATCGTCTGCGTGCCGATCGAGCCCGTTGAACCCAGAATGATCACACGGCGAGATGACATGGGGTGCGGCGGAGCACGCGCCGCCGTCGCCGCTCAGGGCGCACGGGGGCAGGTTCACGGTGGGAGTCGTACGACGTGGCCGAGGACGATGGCCCGATCACTCGGGCTTGGGCCTGCGGTTGAGTTCACTGGGAGAGAGCTTGCGCCGGAAGCTGTAGAGGAGCTTGGGCTGGGGCGCCGGGGGAGTCGCCGGGGCCGCCGGCGCGGGCTGGGCCCGTGGCGCGGGCTCGGAGCGCGGCTCGGAACGTGGGCGATCGCCCCCGCCACCACCACCGCCGCCTCCGCGATCACGCTCGCCTCCTCCACCAGCACGGCCACTTCGGCCGCCGCCACGTCCACCGCGATCACCACGGCCGCCGCGATCACCTCCGCGACCTCCGCCACGATCGCCGCCGCCGCCCCCACCGCGATCATCACGGCGGGGTTCACGTTCCTGCATCACGGGCTGGGGGCCGCGCGAGCCCGCGCCGTCGCGGCCTCCGCCATCACGTCCGCCACCGTCACGCCCACTCCCGTCACGTCCTGATCGCTGGCCCTGGGGGAAGGGACGAGCCTCCGAGGATCCGCCGCCGGTATTCTGGCGAGGCGCCTGCGAAGGAGCGGGGCCGGAACCATCGGCCGCGCCGATGCCCTGGCCTTCAGGTCCGCCGCCCTGGGATCCTTCACCGCCGCCGCGACCACCGCGGCCACGACGCCGGCGACGACGACGGCGACGACCCGTGCCATCTCCGCCTTCTGCGCCCTCGCCCTGCGGTCCGTTGCCATCGGAGCCGGGCTGGCCTTCGAAGTCTCCGCCCGCGTCGTCCGCGGGCCCGTCGTTCATGTCGCCCGACGCGTCCGGGTTGTCGCCGACTTCGCCCGAGGGCTGCACGCGCAGCATGCCGCCGCGCCCGCGACCATCACGCGGGCCGCCGCGAGGCGACGCCTGCTCTCCGGCGAATTCGCCCGAGCCTTCCGCGCCCGCAAGCTCATCGCTGGGTTCGTTCCCGGGTTCGTTGCCGCCGTGTTCCGCATTGGGCCCGCCCGGGCCTTCCGTAAAGCCGCCTTCCCCGCCTTCGCCCTGCGGACCGCCGCTGGACGCGAATTCCCCGTTGGGGCCGTTGCCACCACCGCCGCCACCACCACGGCCGCCACGGCCGCGACGCCGGCGCCGACGCCGGCCGCGGCGCGGTTCACCGTCGGGACCGACGCCCATGCCCTCATCATTTCGGTCTCCGGGGCCCTGCCCGGGCTGGGAACCAGCGCCTTCGCCCCCGGGGCCAATCGGCTCCGCGGAATCGGGGCCGCGTGCGCCGTCGGCGGCGCCGGACTGATGTTGCATGGGTGCGCCGGCGCCCTGGGCGCTGTGAGACTGCGGGCGAGGCTCCCCGTGTCCACCACGGCCGCCCTGATTGCCGCGAGACCCGCCGCGATCCCCTGGGCGGTCCGCGGACCGGTCTCCGTGACGTTCACCGGGGCGCGATTCACCGCGGGCGTCACCGTCCCGGTCCCGTCCGCCGCGACCGCGGCCGCGACGGCGGCGACGGCGGCCCCCGCGGCGTTCACCATCACCATTGAGATCACCGGCGGCGGCGGAAGAGGAGGCCGACACGGATTCCTCTTCGTCGTCGTTGAGCACGGGGGAGCCGTCGTCGTCGATCTCGATGGGGTGCGGCTCGTCCTCGACCATGTCGAGCTCGGGTTCGGCCTGGGACTTGATCTCGTCGTCGGTGATCGACCACCCCGCCTCCGCGGCGGCCTGCTTGGAATCGGGCTCTTCCCAGGCCTTGAGGTCGCGCGGACGGCGCGGCTTGGGGAGGTTGGTCAGGTCGATGTCGGCGCCCTGCGCGTCGTAGGCGTAGAAGGTCACGCGGTCGGCGGGGAGGGTCTCGCTCACGCGAACTTCGATCTTCTTGCCGCTGTGGCGCTCGATGCGCGAGAGGAGCTGGCGCTTGGTGCTCAGCAGTTCACCAGCGACGCGCGGGGGAACGGCGAGCTCGACCTTGTGGATGCGGTCCATGTCGAGCACGGCGGCGAGCTCGCGCAGGGCGTCGGCGGCGACGGATTCGGGCCGCTGGACCAGGCCGCGTCCGCGGCAGGTGGGGCAGTCGTGGAAGTGGACCTGCTCGTGGCTGCCGCGCATGCGCTGGCGGGTCATCTCCAGGATGCCGAACTCGCTGATCGTGTTGATCGTGCTGCGGGCGCGGTCGCGCTTGAGCCGCTCCCGGAAGCGGGTCTCGATGTCCTTGCGGTGGGAGGCGTGCCGCATGTCGATCAGGTCGTTGATGACGATGCCGCCCAGGTCGCGCAGGCGCAGCTGCCGGCAGATCTCGTCCACCGCCTCCACGTTGGTGCGGTAGGCGTTGTCCTCGGCGTCGCGCGCGTCGCGCGACTTGCCGGAGTTGACGTCGATCGCGACCAGCGCCTCGGTCTGGTCGATCACCAGCCGCCCGCCCGAGGGCAGGGGGACTTCGCGGGCATTGATCAGGGCGATCTGCTGCTCGATGCCGAAGGCGTGGAAGATCGGCGTCTTGCCCGGGCAGTGCAGCAGCTTGGTGCTGGTGCGCGGGGCGACGATCTTCAGGAAGCGGCTGGCCCGCTTGAGGGCCATCTCGTTGTCGATGATGATCTCGTCGGTCTCGGCCGTCAGCACGTCGCGCAGGCAGCGGACCAGGAGATCGCTCTCGGAGTAGAGCAGCCGCGGCTTGTTGCCCGCGGCGAGGCGCTTGTCCATGTCCTTCCAGAGCCGCTGAAGGTACGCCAGGTCGCGCTTGAGCTCGGTCTTGGTGCGGTCCATGCCCGCGGTGCGGAGGATGAACCCGAAGCCCTCGGGCAGCTCGAGCTGGTCGAGGATCTCGCGCATCTTGTGGCGGACTTCCTCGTCCTCGACCTTGCGCGAGACGCCCACGCGGTCCATCTGCGGCATCATCACCAGGAATCGGCCGGGGATCGACAGGTAGCTGGTGAGTGACGGGCCCTTGGTGCCCACGCCCTCCTTGAGCACCTGCACCACGACCTCCTGGCCGCGGCGAAGGCTGTGCTGGATGGGCGGACGCTCCCGGCGCGGAGTCTTGTGGCCCACGCGCTCGGTGGTTTCTTCCACGTCTTCACCGGGGAAGTAGCGCGGGTGCAGGTCGGAGATGTGCAGGAACCCGTTCTCCTCGACGCCGAAGTCGACGAACGCGGCCTGGATGTTCGCCTCGACGTTGGAGACCCGTCCCAGGTAGATATTGCCGACCCGGGAGGCGGAGGCGAACCGTTCTGTGTGGAGTTCTTCGAGCTTGCCGTCCTCAACGACGGCCACGCGGCATTCTTCGCCGGGGACGTAGTTGATGATCATCTGCGTGTGGGGCATGGAGCGTCCTTTCCCTTCGGACGCCCGCCGATCGACAGAACTCAGAAACCCGGCGCCCCTCCGCGAGCACGCATCGGGGATGGAACACCCCCCGCGCTCGCCCCTGAACACCGCGGGCGCCCTCCATCTCCGCGGACAAAGCCCGCGGGAGGCGCCACACGACTTCTCGACGCTCTGGAGTGACCGGCTCGCCGCAGGCGCGGCAGGGACGTCGACTCGACAGGGCGGAGGACACCGGCTTTCCGGTCCTGCGCCCGGCGAAGGGCGTCAGACCGCTGTACGACTTCCCAAATCCACCCTCGCCGCCGGAAAAGTCCGGCGTTCCGATCCCGTGCCCGATGACCGGCCCCACAAGGGGTCAGTCGCCGGCACGATCGTCGAAGGCTTCGGGGACGATCTTTCGTGCACAATCCCGCAGATACGACGAGACCTGCACGTCCGAATCGAGCGAGATGACCTTCCGGGCAATCCGCTCACACTGGGAAACACTGACGCTCCGGATCAGCCGCTTGAGGTGCGGGATCGCCGAACTCGTCATGGACAGAGTACGCAAACCTAACCCGATAAGCAAAAGGGCGTATTCCAGGTCCGACGCCGACTCCCCGCAGCACGACACCGGGATCCCCCGCCGCCGCGCCGCCCGCACCGTGTCACGGATCAGGCGCACCACCGCCGGGTGCGCCGGGTTGTAATAGCTCGCCACCCGCTCGTTGGTCCGGTCCACCGCGAGGGTGTACTGCACCAGGTCGTTGGTCCCGATCGAGAAGAAATCGACCTCCTGCGCGAACGCGTCGGCCATCAGCGCCGCCGAGGGCACCTCCACCATCATCCCCACCTGGATCTTGCGGTCGAAGGGGATCGCCTCCTCGGCAAGGTCCTCCATCACGTCGTTCACCAGGTACTTGGCCTGGCGGAACTCCCCCGTCGAGGTGATCAGCGGGAACATCATCTTCACCGGGCCCAGCGCGCTGGCCCGCAGGATCGCCCGCAGCTGAATCTTGAACATCGGCTGGCGCTTCAGGCAGTAGCGGATCGACCGCAGCCCCAGGAACGGGTTGCGCTCGGGGTTCTCCTCCCGCGACTGCGTGTACTTGTCCGCCCCCAGGTCCAGCGTGCGGATCGTCAGCGGCATCCCGCCCAGCAGCTCCACGCACCGCCGGTACGCCTGGAACTGCTCGCGCTCCGAAGGCTCGTGGTCGCTGGTGAGGTACAGGAACTCCGTGCGGTACAGCCCGATCCCGTCCCCGCCCATCTCCTTCACCGTGTTCACCTCGTCGGGGAACTCGATGTTGCCCAGGATCTCGATCTTCGCCCCGTCCACCGTCACCGACGGACGGTTCGCAAGCTCGGGAATCGAAAGCTTGTACACCCGCGCCTGCTCGATGTACCCCCGGTACTGCTCGAGCTGCTCGTTGTCGGGGTTGACGATCACCACCCCGCGCTCCCCGTCGAGGATCACCACCGACCCGTCGATGCACGCCTCGGTGACCTGCTCGCACCCCACCACCGCCGGCACGCCCAGCGCCCGCGCCACGATCGCCGTGTGCCCCGTGCGCCCGCCAAGGTCGGTGGCGAAGGCCTTGATCTTCTTGCGGTCAAACCCCGCCGCCTGGGAGGGCGTGAGGTCCCGGGCGACGATGATCGTGTTCTCCCCCGCGGCCTTGACGCGCATCACGCTGTCCCCGATCAGGTGCCGCAGCAGCCGGATCGAGAGGTCGTCGATGTCGTTGACCTTGGTCGTGAACGCCGTGTCGGGGATCTTGCGGAACTTGGCGGCGATCTCCGAGAACGTGTGGTACACGGCAAATTCCGCCGTCACCATCTCCTTCTCGATCATCCGCCGGATGGGGATCACCAGGGACTTGTCCTTGAGCATCCCCTGGTGGACCTCGAAGATCCGGGCCGTTTCCTCCCCCATCTCCCGGGCGGCCTGCTTCTGAAAGGCGGCGAGCTCGTCGATCGACGCCCGCAGCGCCTGGTCGAACTTCATCAGCTCGGCCTTCACGTGGCTGGCGCTGATCGTCCGGCGGTGCACACGCCCCAGCCCTGAGTCCAGCACGATCGCCCGCCCGATCACGATCCCCGGGGAAACGCCAAGCCCCTTGAGCACCCTCGCCGGCTCCGCGGGCTGAGGGATCGGGAACTTCACCCCGGCAAGGGCCGGGGCGATCGCGTCACTGGAATTGGATCGTGGTTTTTGTGCCAAGCGCGCCAGAGTATATCGAACGCCTCCCCCCACGTGCGCCCGCGCCAGGAACACCCCAAGCCAGCATCCCGCGTTAGCCCTTCCTCGCCGCCAGCGCCGCCCCCACCAGGATCAGCGCCCCGCCGGCCAGCTGCACCCCCGTCACCGTCTCCCCCAGCAGCATCCACCCCACTGCGACCGTCGTCACCGGCTCCACGATCGACAACGTCGAGGCCCGCACCGGCCCGATCCATGCCGAGCCGGCGAGAAAGCACGTCAGCGCGATCGCCGTGCTCACCGTCCCAAGCATCACCACCCCCAGCACGCCCATCCCCGTCGCCGGCAACGCCTGGTGACGCGCCGCGGCGAGCCCCAAAAACACCGCCGCCGCCGACCAGCACACCACCGCGGAGGCGGTCATCGCCGTTTCCTTCGTCACCACCCGGCTGGTCGAAAGGATGTACACCGCATACGCGACGCCCGCCGCGAGCCCCAGCCCGATTCCCGCAAGGCCGCCGGGAATTCCCGAGCCAGACCGCAGCTCCATCGGCCCGATCGTCAGCACCAGCCCCGCCATCGCCAGCCCCAGCGCGATCCAGCGAAGCCGGGAAAGACGCTCCCGGAACAGCAGCCACGCCCCGATCGTCACCGACACCGGGTACAGGTACAGCAGCAGCGCCACCAGCCCCGAGGGCGTCCCCCTCGCCAGCGCCCCGAAGTACGAGTACGCCTCCACGAAATAGACCGCGGCCCCCAGCAGCACCAGGGCGAGCAGGTTCCGCCCGCGCGGCCACGCGGTCTTCTCCTTCAGCGCCAGCCCCGTGAGCAGCGCTGCGCCGATCACGAAGCGCAGCCCCAGCTTCATCTCCAGCCCGACGCCCGCCGCCCAGTGGGAGAACAGCGGCATGAACCCAAACGAGATCGCCGAGATCAGCACCAGCACCGGCCCGATCACCGCGTGCGCACGGCCCGCCGGCGCCCCCGCCGTTCCCCCGCCCCGTGCCTGCCGCGACGACGCCATGAATCCGTTCCTTCCATGCCGATCACAGCGTCCGGAGCCACCGGCGCCTCCGCCACCAATCTTGAGATTGGGAAATCCGGCCGTGGCGGTGCACACCAGCCGCAACCCGCCCCGATCAGCTGCCCAGGTCGAGTTCGCCCTGCGTCGCGAACGCCACCGTCGGCCGCTGGATCTCCGAGTCGTACAGGATCCTGGCGATCTCACCGGGCGTCACGTACTCCAAAGTCCCCTCAAGCCGGTACGCCGCACGCCCCGTGGGCCTCGCGCGCCGCTCACCCAGCGCCACCACCGCCGGCAGCGTGATCTGCTGCGTGCCAAACCGCCGCAGCGTCGCCTCCGGAGACCGGTACCCCGTAAACACCGGCTCCCCGTTCAGGTAGAGCGTGTAC
Organism: Phycisphaerales bacterium; assembly: GCA_044226385.1. Taxonomy (GTDB): domain Bacteria; phylum Planctomycetota; class Phycisphaerae; order Phycisphaerales; family UBA1924; genus JAEUJB01. Next base: position 30,835 of record JBGAHA010000017.1, on the reverse strand, counting down.
CGCACGCTCTGCAGCGGCAGGGACTCGGAATTGGAATTGTCCGCGTCGAGCGTGAAATCGATCACCAGCCCCTGGGGCGTCTGGTTCCCCAGCTTCACCGCCGCCACGTCGAGCGTGGGCGCTGAATACGAGGTGCAGGCGGTCAGGAACGAGCACAACGCCAGAACTGGCAGCAGAAACAGCCGGTGGATCATGCACCCAGTGTACAGCCCCGCCCCCGCTCCGTCCCATGCAAGGAAACGATCTCGTGCCACGGACCTCGAAGGCTCTGCCGAGAGGTCAATGCCGCATACGCACGGGATCAGCAATTTCTCGCTGGCCCGCTTGGATCCTCACACCCCCACCGCCACCCCCACCCTCGCCGCCTCCGCCACCTTCTTGATCGCGACATCCACCGCGTCCCCCACCACATCCAGGTGGCACACCGCCCGCACGCGCCGCGGCGCGTTGGGGAGCATCAGCACGCCCAGGCCCTTGAGCCGCGTGCAGAACTCCGCCGCCGTCCCCACGACCGGATCGACCATGAAGAAGACCATGTTGGTCTCGACGCCCACCGAGTCGAGCGTCAGCCCGGGGATCTCGGCAATCCCCGCGGCGAGCCGCTTGGCGTTGGCGTGGTCCTCGGCGAGGCGCTCGAAGTGATTGTCCAGGGCGTACATCGCCGCCGCGGCAAGCACGCCCGACTGACGCATCGTGCCCCCGAACATCTTGCGGAAGCGGTGCACCCGGGCGATCGTCGCCTTGTCGCCGGCGACCGCCGACCCGCAGGGAGCCCCCAACCCCTTGGAGAAGCAGCAGGAGACCGTGTCGAAGTGCTTCGCGTAGTCCGCGGGCCGCAGCCCGGAGGCGATGCAGGCGTTCCACACGCGGGCCCCGTCCAGGTGCCGGCGAAGGCCAAGCTCCTTCGCCCGCGCCGTCACCCGCTGGATCTGCTCGATCGGCCACACCGCCCCGCCCCCGCGGTTCTGCGTGTTCTCGATCAGCAGCAGCCTGCTGTTGGGAGCGTGGATCGACGGCGAGCGGTACAGCTCCTCGAGCTGCTCCACGTCGTACAGCCCCCGCTCACCCCTCGCCGGGCGGATCATCACCCCCGACAGCGCCGCGGGTCCCCCTGTCTCATAATGAATGATGTGGCTGTCCTCGTGGCCGATCACCTCATCCCCCGGCTCGGTCTGGGCCCGGATCGCCGTCTGGTTCGCCATCGTTCCCGTCGGCACAAAGCACGCCGCCTCCTTGCCCATCAGCTCCGCCACCTTCTCCTGCAGGCGGTTCACGCTCGGGTCGTCCCCCAGCACATCGTCTCCCACGACGGCGTTGGCCATCGCCTGACGCATCGCGGGGGTCGGCCGGGTCACGGTGTCGCTGCGGAAATCGATGATGCGGTCTGCCATAGGTGCAAAGCGTAGCCGCCGCCTGCCGCCGGCCCCCGGTGTTCACCCCGCCAGTCCGGCGCCGCGGCGCACCAAAGGCCGGCGGGCCATCACGCCCGCGCACGGCGGCGGCCACGGGCGGAGCTGAAATGAAATTCATCCCGGAGCGTTCCCAACGATGCACACGGCTCTCACGCGGAGCCGTGGGGAGCTTCCCCGCGTTTTTCGGATCCATCACCGGCGCATCCGCGTACATCGAAGGCGAGTCAGGGCCGAAACAAAATCCAAAGCCCGCCGGTCGATTCGGTTGTCACGCCCCACGGATTCGCTATCGTTTTCATGCCACGCGTCGCGGAGATTTTCCGCCCGCGCGGCCACAGGCGCGTGTTGCGCCGATCCGCACCTGGCCGGGCTCGTCCGCACTTGAGCCCGCCGATGGAGCCCCGGTCGCCAACGACGGGGCCCACGATGGCGACGATCACACCGGGCAGCCCTTCCCCTGCCCAAAGCCTCTCCCCCAGCGCCGCCTCACCCGCCGCACTCTCCAGCGCCACCGGACGCGCCGCCCCCGCGGCCCCCTGGACCGTGGAAGACTCCATGCGCACCTACGCCGTGCGCGACTGGGGTGCGGGCTACTTCGGCATCAACGAGGCCGGCCACCTGGTGGTCATGCCCGAGAAGAACGCCCGCCGCCAGATCGACCTCTACGAGGTCCTCGAGGGCCTGCGCGAGCGCGAGATCTCCACCCCCGTCATCATCCGCTTCCGGGACCTGCTCAAGCACCGCCTGACCGAGATTCGTGAATCCTTCGACGCGGCGATCAAGGATCACAACTACCAGGGCACCTACGCCTGCATCTACCCCATCAAGGTGAACCAGCAGCGCCAGCTCTGCGAGGAAGTCCGGGACATCGGTAGCCAGCTGGGCTTCGGCCTTGAGGCCGGCTCCAAGCCCGAGCTCCTGGCCGTCCTGGGCCTCACCGAGAACCTCCCCGCCATGCCCATCGTGTGCAACGGGTTCAAGGACTCGGAGTTCATCGAGACCGTCATCCTCGCCACCAAGCTCGGCCGCCACATCATCCCCGTCGTCGAACGCTTCAGCGACCTCGAGCTCATCGTCAAGCACGCCAAGCGCTACAACGTCCGCCCCCGCATCGGCGTCCGCGCCAAGCCCAGCTCCCGCGGCTCGGGCCAGTGGGAATCCTCCGGCGGCATGCGCTCCAAGTTCGGACTCACCGTCATCGAGCTCCTCCACGCCCTGGATTTCCTCAAGCAGCACGGCATGGCCGACTGCCTGAACATGATCCACTTCCACATCGGCAGCCAGATCGGGGACATCCGCCACATCAAGGGCGCCGTCAACGAGCTCGCCCACATCTACTGCGAGCTCAAGAAGCTCGGCGCGGGCCTCGACACGATCGACGTCGGCGGCGGCATGGGCATCGACTACGACGGCAGCCAGTCCGACTCCCCCTCCAGCGTCAACTACGGCGTCTCCGAGTACGCCGCCGACATCGTCTACCGCGTCAAGAGCGTCTGCGACTCGGGCGGCTTCCCCCACCCGCGCATCCTCTCCGAGTCCGGCCGGGCCATGGTCGCCCACTCGTCCCTGCTCATCGTCGACGTCCTGGGAAAGACCCACTTCCCCTCCGACCCCGACATCGAGCAGGCCCAGGCGCTGATGAAGAGCGAGAACGAGCGCCCCCAGCCCGTGCTCGAGCTCATCGACGCGTACGAGTCCCTCACCCAGCCTCGCGTGAACATTGTCGAGGTTTACCACGACGCCGTGCAGGCCCGTGACGAGGCGATGAGCCTCTTCAACCTGGGCTATCTGAGCCTTTCCATGCGATCGGCGACCGAACGGCTCTTCTGGGCCATCGGCCGCAAGGTCCTCACCCTCGCCCAGGCCAAGGGAGAACTTCCCGACGACCTGATCGACCTCCCCCAGATCCTCAGCGACATCTACTACGTCAACTTCTCCCTCTTCCAGAGCCTCCCCGACCACTGGGCCATCGACCAGCTCTTCCCCATCTGCCCGATCCATCGCCTGTGCGAGGAGCCCCCCCGCCGCGCCGTGCTCGCCGACATCACCTGCGATTCCGACGGCCTGGTCGACAAATTCATTGACCGCAAGTCGTCCCACAAACCGGTCATCGAACTCCACGATCTGAAGTACAACGGCAACGCCGACGGCAAGCCCGAGCCGTACTACCTCGGGATGTTCCTGCTGGGCGCCTACCAGGAGGTGCTGGGCGACCTGCACAACCTGTACGGGGACACCCACGTGGTGCACGTCTCGTTTGACGATTCCCCCGGGGTGGGCGACTGGGATCTGGACGAAGTCATCGAGGGGGACACCGTCAAGGAGGTGCTGTCGTACGTGCAATACGACAGCGAGGACCTCGTTCGATCGATGCGTCGGGATGTCGAGCGGGCCGTCAAGTCCGGCACGCTCAGCGTTCCCGAGGCCCAGAGCCTCTTGAAGTTCTACGACTCGGGTATGGAGGGGTATACCTACCTCGAATAAGAGTCATTCGTTCGCCTCGTCTTTGTGCCCGCTCGGGCCGATCGGCCGCTGGACTCGGTAAACTCCATCCTCGAATGCAGATTGTCCGCTCATTCCGCGCGATGCGCTCCGGTATGGCCGTGGCGGCCGAAACCCGTGGCTACGGCCCCCAGTGGAGGGGTGACGGACGTCTATCGCCCGAGCAGTATCAGCTCGAGGCCCTCAATCGCCTCTGGCCCGGCTATATCCAGCGCATCCCGTACTACCGGGAACTGCACCAGGCCGGACGGATCCCGATCCGCTTCGAGTCGTTCGAGCAGTTCAGCCAGGCCGTTCCCATCATCGATAAAACGGCGGTCCGCGACCGCTGCAACGATCTGACCGACCCGATCCGTCCCATGGATCGCTTCCGGGTCACCGGCGGGTCCACGGGCGAACCGACCAAGATGCCCGCCTGGAAGTCCGAGTACGACACCACCCTGATCGACAAGTGGGTCGGACGTGCCTTTTACGGCGTCTCACCCAGCGACCGCCTCTTCACCATCTGGGGCCACAGCCACCTGCTGGGCAAGGGCCTCCGCGGCCGCATCAACGCCAACCTCCGCCGCCTCAAAGACCACCTGATCGGCACCTATCGCTTCAGCGCCTACGACCTCAGCCCCGCCGCGAGCCGCCGCGCCGCCGATATCGTCCTCTCCACACGCCCCGACTACATCATCGCCTACAGCAGCGCCCTGGAATTCTTCGCCCGCGTCAACGAGGACCGCGCCGCCGACTTCGCCCGCTGCGGGCTCAAGCTCGCCCTCGCCACCGGCGAAATCTTCCCCTCCGAAGACGGCCCCGAAACCGTCGCCAAGGTCCTGGGCTGCCCCGTCGCCATGGAATACGGCTCGGTCGAAACCGACATTCTCGCCCATACCCATCCCGACAAGGTCTCACCCCTCGGCCCCGCGGGACGCGGATTCCGCGTCTTCTGGAGACGCTACTACCTCGAGTGCGAGGCCCCAAGCCCCGACGGGGACTGCTCCCTCCTGGTCACCAGCCTCTACCCCCGCTGCTTCCCCCTTGTCCGCTACCGCATCGGGGATTCGGTCAACCTCTACCCGGGGGACCCGACCACCTCCCTGATCCGCGTCGCCTCCGTCGTCGGCCGGGCCAACTCCTTCATCCAGCTTGCCGATGGCACCCGCGTCCACACCATGGGCATCAAGCACTGCGTCGAAGGCGTGCATTCCGTCGGACGCTTCCAGATCATCCAGTCCCGGCCCGCCGTCTCCGGACAGAGCGGCGGAATTGCGGAGCTGCGGATCCTCCTCGCCGCCACGAACCCCGTGGAAGCACCGGCGATGGACTCCATCCGCCGCCAGGCCGAGCAGGCCATCCGCGAAAAAGCCGCCAAGATCCACCCAGAGCTTGGCAAGATGCGGATCGTCTTCGATCGCCCCTTGATTCAAACTCGGGCCGGAAAGACGCCGATGATCGCGGAAGACGATGGCCACGGATAACCCGGGGAAATCGATCGAATTTTGTTAGGGTAGATTCCCCCGCCGACGGCGACGGCTTTTCCCTTCCTTCTTATCAGTACGGACTCGGGAACCCTTGCCTGCGGCGGGAATCCAACCATCATTCACCACCGGCCCGGTTATCGGCACGGGAGGCTGGCTCGCAGGCCGGGTGTTCACCAAGACGAGCACGCCAACACAAAAGGGAACGCACAGATGAAACGCAATGTCCTCGGTCTCTCCATGATCGCCCTGGCCCTCGCGGCCGGCACCGCCCTGACCGCCTCCGCGCAGGCCCAGGCCGCCAAGCCCGCCGCGCAGCCCGCGGCCAAGCCCGCCGAGGCCGCCCCCAAGGCCCTGGGCATCGGCGACGCCGCCCCCACCCTCAAGGTCGGCAAGTGGATCAAGGGAACCGAGGTCGCCTCGTTCGAGAAGGGCAAGATCTACGTGGTCGAAGGCTGGGCCACCTGGTGCGGGCCGTGCAAGATCGCCATCCCCCACATGACCGAGCTCGCCCACAAGAACAAGGACAAGGTCACCTTCATCGGCGTCAGCGTGTGGGAGAACGCCAAGCCCCTGCCCAGCGAGTCCGCCTACACCCAGCGCGTGCAGGACTTCGTGCAGGAGATGAGCGACAAGATGGACTACACCGTCGCCATCGACACCGCCAGCGACCAGACGGGCCACGTCGCCAAGAACTGGCTCTCGGCCGCCAACCAGAACGGCATCCCCGCCGCGTTCATCGTCAACGGTGAAGGCAAGATCGCCTGGATCGGCAACCCCATCTATCCCCAGGGCGCCATCGACAAGGCCCTGGACCAGATCATCGCCGGCACCTACGACATGAACGCCGCCAAGAAGGCCGGGGAAGAGGAAGCCGCCAAGGCCGCCGCCGATCGCGCCGAACGCGAGAAGCAGATGGCCCAGATGAAGCCCGTCTACGACGCCATCAAGGCCAAGGACTACGCCGCCGCCGCCAAGGCCTACGACGATCTCATCGCCAAGGCCAAGAGCCCCGAGCTGGCCCTGGGCCTCAAGATGGATAAGTTCAACAAGCTCCTGGTCGGGGACTCCGCCGCCGCCTTCGCGACCGCCAAGAGCCTCGCCGACAACGAGTTCAAGGACAACGCCCAGGGCCTCAACGACCTGGCCTGGACCATCCTCGACACCAAGACCCTCAAGAACCCCGACTATGACCTGGCCCTCAGCCTCGCCCAGAAGGCCGCCGACCTCACCAAGAACGAGGATGGCATGATCCTCGACTCCCTCGCCTACGCCCAGTTCAAGAAGGGCAACATCGACGGCGCCATCGCCACCCAGACCAAGGCCGTCGCGCTCGTGAAGGGCGCCCCCGCCGACACCGTCAAGGAAATGCAGGCCCGCCTCGACGAGTTCAAAGCCGCCAAGGCCAAGAAGTAATCGTCCACGCCTCCAACTGATTGCGTTCCATCACCCCGCGGGCCCCACGGCCCGCGGGGCTTTTTTTGCTCAGTGGCTTCTTATTCAGTTCTCCCGAGTCACCGCACCGCCGCGGCCCGCGTCTGCAGGTACCGGGCGAGGCTCGCCTCCGCCTGCACATCCCCGCGCGCCATCGCGGCGGCGAGTTCTTCAAGGTAACGGCTCATCCCCACCAGCGGCGCATTGGTTGGTCCATCGCTTGCCGCGCCCACGTCCCGGTCCACGTCGGCAAGTCCCGCGGCCACCTGCCGCAGCGCATCGGCCGCACCGTCGCTGAGCGCCCGCGCCCCGTGCCGGAAACCGCGCGCGGCGACGGCGGCGACCAGTGCTCGGGGCGCCGCCCCCGGCCGCTCCCACGAGCGCGCCAGGAACTCGTCGAACTTCCCATCGGCGGCGAGCCCGAAACCGGCGGCAAGCCCCGGCATCTCCGCCGCGGCAAGCACCGAGGCCGCCTGCGCCGAGAGTTCCCACCCCGGCAGCGCCGTGCCCGGGTCGCTTGCCGGCGCCATCCACCCGCCGGCGTCCATCGACAACGCCTGCCGCAGCCGCGCCCACTCCAGCGCGAGCGTGATTGCCGCCCGGGAGGCCGTCAGCGTCCTGCCCGCCGCCTCCAGCTCCGCGGACCTGATCTGCCGGGCCTTCTTCACCTGTTCCAGCCACGCGCCGCGGGCGGATTCGGCCCGGGTCACAAGATCGGCGGCCCGTCCCCCCGTCACCGTCCGCACATGATCGGCGAGGGGCGAAGTCCCATCCTCCACCGCGGTACGGAGCGCCCGCAGTTCGGCATCCCGGGTCACCAGCAGCGCCGCGGGCGCAAAGGTTCGCCACTGCGCGATCGCGTCGTCATGGTCCTTGCCCGAGGCGATACCGCGAGCCAGGAGCAGCATTCGTTCCCCCACCGCCTCGTTCCCCGGGCGAACAACCCACGCGCCGCCGGCAGATTTCCCCGCGGGCTTCTCACACACCGCGCGGGTCAGCTCGGTGGCAAGCACCAGATCTTCTCGCCGACGCTGGTACGAGCTCATCGCCTGCAAGAACCCCGGATCGGAGAGCACGTCGGGAGAGTTCACCGCCCGCGCCGCGGCCTCCAGCAGTTCCCCCGCCGCCTGGCGACGGGCCTCGTCCAGGGGCTTGATCGCCGGTCGCAGCTGCCGCGGCACGTCGTCCACCCCCGTCCACGCGGTGGGTCCCGGTGACTCACCCGGAGGAGGACAGACGCTCCGCAGCAGGCGCTCGATCCGCGCCAGCCGCTCAGGAATCAGCGCATCGGCGCTCAGGTCGGCGGGCACGTTGGTGCGAAGGTCCTTGGAACCGGCGAGGCGTACCAGCGCCTCTCGCAGCAGCTTCGCCGCGTTGTCCGGGGCGGCGCGGGAGGAGAGCTCGATGCACCGGGCGATGAGGGCGAGCGTGCGCAGGCCCCGTGCCCCGCGCGCCTGGGCATCCTCGGCGCTGGGGATCGTTTCCCCGCCCTCCGCGGCGCACGCCTCGCGCACAAAGCTCGCGAACTGGCTGGCAAGCACGGGCCGCGCGGCGAGCGGGAAGCCCGATCCCGCCGGTGAGGACCACAGCCAGAGCACATCCACGGCGCGTGATCGCAGCGTCTCCAGGGAGGAGGCGTACGCGGGCCAGCGCTGGGCGAGGGCCGCTCGCTGATCGATCAGCCCGCACGCGTCGATCATCTCCGCCGGCGCTTTGGCGTTCTGGGCCCAGGCCTGCAGCGGCCCCTCCACGACCATCAGCGCGGAGGTCGGAAGCGAAGCTTCCACGTCCTCGGACGGCGCGGAGGCATCGACTGCGGGAATGTTGTCCACCAGCGGCGCCAGGGCATCACGCATGTAGCGCCACAGCGTGGGCGCATCGACGGGCAGCTTTTCAGGGGACACGCTGCACCGCTTGACGATGGACGCGACCACCGCCGGAGGGAGCTTGGGTCCTTTGACCGCAAGGTGCGCATCCAGGGCGTCCAGCCGCAGGGCAAGGGTGCGCCCCGCCACCACCTGCGCCGAGCCCGCTTCCCCGCCATCTTCCCCGGCCTTGAGCAGGTTGCGGGCGAGCGTCCGCAGCGCCATTCGGAGCGCGGCCGCGGGCCCGTCCAGGCGTCCCGAATCCTGCCCCCGGGCGATGGACTCCATCTGCTTTTCCATCGCCGCGGCGAGGTCCAGCGTCGCCTTGCCGGCCCCGGGAGGCGGCGGCGCGGGGGCATCGAGATTCAGCGTCTGTGCCCGGGCGACGGAGGCGGCGGAGAGCGAGACAAGCGCGAGCGCCGCGGCGAGCACTCGCCGCGCGACCGCGGACCGTGAACGGGTATTGGTGACCTGGGCGGCGTGCACGCCTCCAGCATACACGCAGCCGGCGAGTTCCCGCAGCGCCTACCGCCCGCCATCAGGGCGTGGGGCCGGCGGTTTCGCGGGCGTGCACACGGACCGTGACCTTGGTGCCCACGGGGGGAACCTGCGCGTCGTCGGCGATCCATTCGGGGGCCTGCACGGAGGCTTCCGGGCTGAAGACGCCCGGCCAGGCGATCGTCTCGGTGCCGAACGTCGCCAATCCGATCAGGGTGCCCTCGATGTCGGCCTTGTAGTACTCCCCGGGCCCGTCGGGCCGGGGGGCGAAGGTGGAGCCCGCGAAGATCCACGGCGCGTCCGGCAGACCGGCACGGTCGCGCAGGGACCTGCGGGTTCGAACGTCGATGATCCACGCCGCGGGATCGACCGCGCGGCGAACACCATCGCGAGCGGTGTAGATCAGCGTCACATCCAGCGGAGGGCCCGTGGGGGCGGTGGGCGTCGCTCGCCCTTCTCCCGTCGCCCTTCGCCAGCCGCCGGGCTTGCCGGGCTCGATCCCCATCAACAGCAAGGCCGCGTGCACGTGCGACGGCAGGGCGTCGGTCACCACCAGGGCTTCATACTCCCGGGAGTTCCGGGAACAGACGGCGACCTCGAGATAGACCAGCGGGGTTTCACGGTCGTGCGGATCGATAGGCACTTCACCGTCGAACTCAACGATCCGTCCGGACACGTCCACCCGCACGTGGGGGAAGGGGGTGATCCACTCGCGCGGCGCTTCGAGAGCGTTGGTGACGGGCGTGGGAGGGCTGCCGTTGCCCCCGGCACATCCCGCCAGCACCGCAAGCCCGACGAGCGACGCGACCGCGCCAAGCAGCGACGCGCGGGCCGTGCAACGGACGGCGTCCGTTCGCGCGGGACGGCGGGGACGTGCTGAATGACTCATCGGGAGCTTCACCGCCCGATCCTGGCGCGGGCAAGCTCCGTGAAGCGGGCGCCGCGGGCCTCGTAGTTCTGGAACTGGTCCCACGACGCGCACCCGGGGCTGAGCAGCACGATGTCACCGGGCTTGAGCCGCGGCCAGAGCGTGTCGAACGCGGCTTCCAGCGTCCCGCACGGCGTGGAGGCGCCGCCCGAGGCCTGATCGATCGCCGGGCCGGTGACGCCGATGGTGTACAGACCGGCGAGCGAGGCCGCGAGGCGCCCGAGGGGGGCAAGGTCCGAGCCCTTGTCGTACCCACCGACGATGAGGTGGATGCGTCCGCCGCCCACGCCCGGCTCCTCGGCGAAGGAGGCGACGGCGAGCATGGTGGATTCGGGGGTGGTGGACTTGGAGTCGTTGTAGAAACGAATCCCGCGATGCTGGCCGACCAGTTCAAGCCGGTGGGGCAGCCCCGGGAAGGACCGGACCGCGGCCTCAGCAGGCCCGCGGAGGCGATCGGCCTCCATGGGCTGGGAAGTCACGGCGGCAAGGACCGCTTCCACCGCCATCGCCGCGTTGCGATGGTTGTGGTGCCCGGGAATCACAAGCCCTTCGACCATCGCGTGGCGATCCAGCCGCACGCACCGCACGCCCGGGGGCGGAGCCCAGTCCGAAAGCTCCTCGCACAGGATCGCCGTATCCCCCGGCCGCTGGGAGGCCAGCAGCTGCTGCTTGCTGGCCCGGTAGTGGTCGATCCCCCCGTGCCAATCCAGGTGATTCGGGGAGAAGCTGGTGACCACGGAGACGCCGGGAGACCAGCCGGCGAGCCAGTGGAGCATGAAACTGGAGAGCTCCAGCACGACCCACGTATCGGCCGCGATGGTTCCGACGGCCGGGAGCATGGAGCCGCCGATGTTACCGCCAAAGACCACGGGACGGCCCAGGTCGCGCAGGATGTGGGCGATCATCGCCGACGTCGTGCTCTTGCCGGCCGACCCGGTGATCCCGATGACGCGGCGGCGATCGGGCAGGCGGTCCACGACCATCCGCATCTCGGTGGTGATGGTGACGCCGGCGTTCTGGGCGGCCTGGAGGTAGCGGTTGTTCCACGGGGCGGACACCGCGGGGTTGGCGATGACGACGTCGCAGTCGACAAAGTCGGCCTCGTCGTGCCCGCCCAGGCGAAGCGTGACGGCGCCCGACGTGACCAAGTCGGTGATCTGCTCCACCGACGCGGCGAGCTGATCGGGCGCCTCCAGGTCGGTGACGCGCAGGGACGCGCCGTGCTCGGCGAGCCACCGGGTCACGCCGACGCCGCCTCCGAAGCGGCCCAGGCCCATGACGGTGACTCGTTTACCCTGAAAGCTCTGATCTGCAGCCATGTCCGCTCGCGCCTGTCCCCCGAGCTTTCCTGGTTCCACGCCGGCGACCGCGCCGGCGCACCAGAACATATGTCGTATGCAGCTTCAATGCGGCTGTTGGGGCTCTCCCGCTGCAGTTTTCACGCGTGATTCTCAGAAAACACGTGCGGGCACGAGGCGACGCGCGGGGATTCCGATCGGATCACGTCCGTCAGCGTCCGCAGCAGCCGCCGGGCCGCGGGGCCCACCCGGCCATCTCCCACCGCCCGCCCGTCGATCGACAGCAACGACGTCACCATCGTCAGCGTGCCCACCAGCATCACCTCGCTCGCCTCCGCAAGCTCCTGCTGCCCGATCGACCTCACCTCGATCGTGGGCATCGCCGCCAGCAGCAGGTCCCGCGTCACGCCCGCCAGGATCGGGGCGCTCTGCAACGACGGCGTCGCAAGACGCACCGACCCACCCGCGCCGGGGATCGCCAGGAACACGTTCGCCGAGGTCCCCTCGGCGACAATCCCGTCACGGATCAGGATCGCGTCATCGGTCCCCGCCTCGCTCGCCTCGATCGCCCCCAGCACGCCCCCCAGCAGGGAGATCGACTTCATCGCTCCACGCAGCCACCGGGTGTCGCGCGTGGTGATGACGCGCTTGCTCGCCGGCTCGGCGTGCGACTCCAGCGCCGGCGTGGGGTAGCAGAACCCCATCACCGTCGGGCGAATCTCTCCACCCAGCACGCGGGCCCGCACGGGCTCCCCCGGCGCGGGAACGCCGCGGGTGATCTGCCAGTAGATGAACGCGTCCTTGAGCCCGCTGGCGGCGAGGAGTTCATCGGTGAGCTGTGGCATCCGCCGCGCATCCCAGGGGATCCGAGCCTCGGCGAGGCCCTCGGCAAGTCGATGCACGTGGCGATCCATGCCGACGACGACGCCGTCGAAGGCTCTCAGGCCCTCGTAGAGGCCGTCCCCGAAGAGGAAGCCGCGATCGAACACGCTGACCATCGCCTGGTCGCGCGGGACGAGTTGACCGTTGAGGTGTACCAGCACGAGCCGAGCGTAGGTTCGCCGTTTCACAGGAACGAGATCGGATCCACGTCCACCGCCGTGGCCGCGTCGGAAACCACCGCCCGCTCCCGGCGCAGAGCCCACAACACGCCCTGGATATCCGTCGCCCGGGCGGCGGTGAGCTCCACCGCGAAGCGGAACTGGTTGTGGAGGCGTGCCAGGGCGCAGGGCATGGGCCCCACGACCTCGACATCCCGGCCGCCGACCCGGCGGGCGGCGTCGGCGATGGTCTGCGCCGCGGCCTGGGCGACGCGGTCGTCTTCGTCCCGGCAGACCACGCGGGCCATGCGGGAAATCGGGGGACGTCCCCCTTGGCGGCGGGCGTCGAGCTCACCATCGGCGAAGGTGACGTAGTCGTGCTGGGCGGCGAGGCGGATGGCGATATTGTCGGGGCAGGCGGTCTGCACGATGACGCGCCCGGGAAGGCTGCCGCGGCCCGCGCGGCCGGCGACCTGGCTGACGAGCTGGAACGTGCGTTCCCACGCGCGGAAGTCGGGCATCCAGACCGCGGTGTCGGCGTTCACGACGCCCACCAGACGCACGTTGGGGAAATCCAGACCCTTGGCGATCATCTGCGTGCCGACCATCATCCGCACGTCCCCCCGCCCGAACCGGCCCAGCACGTCGAAGTAGTCTCGGGCGGATTTCATCGTGTCCGAATCCACGCGCAGCAGGGAGACGCCCAGCTCCAGCCCGTGGCTCGCCCCGAATTTGGCGGCGAGCTCCTCCTCCACACGCTGCGTGCCGATCCCCAGCGGCAGCGGCGGCTTGCCGCACGAAGGGCACGCGGTGGGGACCCGCTGCTCGCTCCCGCAGTGGTGGCACACCACCACGCCCCCGCGAGGCAGGCGCTTGTCCCGGTGCAGCACCATCGCCGCGTCGCACTGCTCGCACGACAGCATCCATCCGCACGTCCGGCTCGGGCAGCAGATGTAATTGGCGAAGCCGCGGCGATTCAGCAGCAGGATTACCTGTCCCCCGTCACGCAGCGTGGAATCGATGGCGCTCTCCAGCGTCGGCCCAAGGGCCTGCAGCGACCCCGCGCCGGGCCCTGATTTTTCCCCTGGGGCCTGCATCGCCCGCAGCCGGTTCTCCATAGCAAGGTCCACGATCTCCACCGGCGGAAGCACGCCCCCCGCGACGCGCCGGGTCAGTTCCCACAGCTTTGCCTTGCCGGCCTTGACGTTGTGCCAGCTTTCCAGCGCGGGCGTCGCCGACCCGACCACCACCGGGCATCCTTCGATCTGCGCCCGCTTCACCGCGACGTCGCGCCCGTTGTAGCGCGGCGCCTGGTCCTGCTTGTACGACGCGTCGTGCTCCTCGTCCACGATCACCACGCCCAGGCCCGTGACGGGCGCGAAGACCGCCGACCGCGCCCCCACCACGATCTTCGCCCGCCCGCTGGAGACCATCATCCATTGGCGATGCCGCTGGGCGGCCGACAGCCCCGAATGCAGCACGGCGACCCCCGCCGTCCCGAATCGCCGCTCAAATCGCTCCACCGTCTGCGGGGTCAGGGAGATCTCCGGCACCAGCACCAGGGCGGTCTTGCCCTCCCGCAGCGCCCGGTCGATCACCCGCAGGTATACCTCGGTTTTGCCCGATCCCGTCACACCCCGCAGCACGTGCATGCCAAATCGGCCGAGCGAATCCCCGATCCCCGTCACGCACGCCTGCTGCTCGTCGGTAAGCGTCGGCAGCGATTCCGCCGCGACGCTCCCGCTCCCACCCTCTCGCCAGAACACCTCCGCCGCCCGCACGCTGGTCCGCTCGACCTCGACCAGCACGCCCGCTTTGGTCAGCGCGTTGATCCCCAGCGCCGATGACTCTTCGATCAGCGCCACCATCGCCCGCTTCCCCGCCGGCAGGGAACCCGCCGCCAACGCCGCCAGGCGCTCCCACGCGCGCCTCGCCGCGGGGCTGAGCGCCTGCACTTTTTCCGCGTGATCCCCCGGCGCGATGTCCAGCAGCCGTTCCGTCCGCCTCCCCACCTGCTGCTTCACCGCCGCGGGCACCATCGTCGAGAGCACCATCCCCAGCGGGCTGCAGTAGTACTTGGACATCCACCTCGCCAGCTCGATCAACCCCGCCGGAAGCCGTGACTGCGACTGCTCCAGCACGCCCTTGACCACCATCCCCGCCGGCACGGACGCCGGATCCTCCAGCGAGATCACCAGGCCCCCCGTCGCCTTCCCTCCCTTTCCCAGCGGCACGCTCACGCGGTCACCGACCTGGATCGTCTCGTCCAGCGCCCGGTACGTAAACCCATCCGCAAGGTCCGGATCGTCGATCCCCCGCTCCACCACCACCCGCACCAACGGACCCTTCGCCGGCGCGCGGACCTTCCCCGCGCGGCCTCTCGGCACGCCGCCGAACAGGGTCCCAAGTTCCTCGCGAGCGTCTTCCACAGGACTAGACTCTATCGATGCAGGAACACGCTCCGGTCCGTCCCGCCCGCAACACCGCACGACTCGCCCTCGCCGATGGCACCATCCTCACCGGAAACGCCTTCGGCGCCACCGGCCGCGGGATCACCGCCGTCGCCGAAGTCGTCTTCAACACCGCCGTCAGCGGCTACCAGGAATCCATCACGGATCCCTCCTACACCGGCCAGATTCTCGTCGCCACATTCCCCCTCATCGGGAACACCGGCGTCAATACCGAGGATGAAGAGTCTCCCAAGGTCCAGGTCTCCGGCCTGATCGTGCGGGAACTCGCCCGCCGCCATTCCAACTTCCGCTCCGAGGGCGACCTCTCCGCCTACCTCGCCCGCCACGGCGTCCTTGGCCTGGAAGGCATCGACACCCGTGCATTGACCAAACAACTCCGCTCGGGCGGCGTGGTAACTGGCGTTCTCACCGATCGCCAGGACCTGTCCGACGCCGCGCTGGTCGAAATGGCTCGCAGCGCCCCATCAATGGCCGGGCAGAACCTCGTCCCGCTGGTGGGATGCGCTTCCAAGCACCCCTGGTCCGAATCGCTGGGTGAATGGTCGCCCGGGGATCAGCAGAAGGATGCGACCGGCCCCCGGGTGCTGGCGCTGGACTGCGGCGCCAAGTCCAACATTCTCCGAAACCTGACCGATCGCGGCTGCCGCGTCACGGTGGTACCGCACACCACGTCCGCGCAGGAGATCCTCCGGCTGTTCAACGCGGGGGAGATCGACGGACTGTTCATCTCCAACGGTCCCGGGGACCCCGCGGCCGTGGAGCAGACAATCGCGACGCTTCGTTCGATTCTGGAGGCGCCCACCCCGCCGATCCCGACCTTCGGGATCTGCCTGGGGCATCAACTGCTGGGGCTGGCGCTGGGGGCCAAGGCCTTCAAGCTGAAGTTCGGCCACCGCGGGATCAACCAGCCGGTGATGAACACGGTCACGGGGCGCGTGGAAATCACGAGCCAGAACCATGGCTTTGCAATCGATCCCGCGTCGTTGCAATCGCTGGGGGCCGAGCCCACGCACGTGCACCTCAACGACGGCACGCTCGCGGGCTTCCGTCTGCGCGGCAAGCCGGTCTTCTGCGTGCAGTACCATCCGGAAGCGTCGCCCGGTCCGCACGATGCGTCCTATCTGTTCGATCAGTTCGTAGCGTCGATGCGAAACGCCGTGCCCTCATGACCCCGCCAGCGCATGCAATGCGCGGCGGGTGGGAAAGTTGAGAGAGGTCGACCGGGGTCGTGTCAAGGCAAAATGGGTAATCTGGGAACGGTTTTTGGCTGCAGAAATTACCGATGCGGGGGCATTTTCCACCGAAAAGCCCTTGCACGAGGGTCGAATTCTTGTACAATCCCGAGAGTGAGGAAAGGCTGCTGGAGTCCGCATCGGGCGGATCCAAGGCAGCGGAGGAATGTAGAGGGTTTGCCGTTTCAGGCAAGGATTCCAGAGATCTTGATTTGTTGTAGCAAGAGTCTGTAAGCGGTTCTTCCCGCATCCATGCTGAAACTATCTATGGGCTTTCGGCCCCCGAAGGGGTCTGAATCGGAGAGTGGTTTCTTTTTTTCCATGAGGAGTGTTTAATGAAGTTCTCTAACTGCCTCAAGCTTGCGATGGTCGTTGGTATGGCCGCTACGGCCGCCAGCGCCGGCGATCGGATTGCCCTTCAGCCCATCACTGGCGCGACGCCCGTGTTCAAGGGCTGGGTGGACATCAACACCGGCGAAGTCAGCCAGTACGGCACCCGTCAGCTGTCGACCAGCGCGTACGACAACATGGGCGATTTCGCCGACGGTACCCCCGGCGTCGTCTCCGCCGTCGACGGCTCGGCCGCCGACTACTTCTTCCTCGGTCTCGTCGCTGACGCCGGCGATTACCTCACCCTCGACCGCAACTTCGGCGGCCGTGGCGTGTTCGGTGACTCGGTCGTCGGCTACGTCGACTCGCTCTCGTGGGGCATCTCCTACCTGGGCGCTGGTTCCGACACCCCCGTCGATGACTACCACCTCTTCTACGATGACCTCGTGACCTGGGACTCGGGCGCGACCCTCACGGACATCACCCGTGGCAGCCTCGAGGGCGGCTTCTACTTCGCCGACCTGCCCGCTCCTGACATCAACTCCTGCGGTTGCTTCTATGGCTACGGCACCTCCGGCATCGCCGCCGCTCTGCCCATCGCCATCGACGACAACTTCGTCACCTACCGCCACATCATCTCCGTGACCGGCTCGGGTGGCTTCCCCGTCGCCGATCCCAACGGCCTCACCGCCTACAACGGCGACGGCTCCGCCTCCGGCACCGACGGTGACAACTACCTCGGCGCCTCCATCGACCTCTTCCTGTTCGATGGCGACGGCTCGGGCGAGTTCAACGGCAACGAGTGGCTCTACTACTACGGTGGTAGCCCCACGGTCGCCAACCTGATGCTGAACATCGGCGTGTTCGCTTGCGACGCCGACTTCGACGGCTCGGGCTTCGTCGACCTCGATGACTTCAGCGGCTTCGTCGCTGCCTTCGAGAACGGCTGCTAATTCAGCCCTCTCGATCGATCTGAACTGAAAAGTTCTATCCGCCCGCACCGAAAGGTGCGGGCGGTTGTTTTTGCACCAGTCTTCATCGTGTTTGCAGCCCCCACCGGCTCCACCCGGCCGTGCCACCGCCCCAGGACCTGCGTCCCTTCGCACCCCCTTCCTCGCTTTGAGCGCTCCCTCACCCCCGGCGGCTTCCCCGCGCCTGCCCCTCGTCACACCCCTCGCGATTCATCCCGCCCGCATCCCCGCCGCTTCGCCCTCGTGGCTCCCCGCTGCCCCGATCTCGTTTCCTTGATGCCTCGATGCCTCGATGCCTCGATGCCTTCCCCCGGCGCCTACTTCCCCACCACTTCCCTCAACATCCCCGGCGCCCTTGCTCCCCTCGCCGCAAAGATCGCCATCAGCATTCCCGCCCGCGCGCTCCACTGCCGCACCGTCTCTCTCCCCCCCATCATCCGGAAATGACGGCAATCCTCCGCCCCCCCGCGCGCCACGTGGCAGATGAACACCGTCCCCACCGGCTTCTGGGCCGTCCCCCCGCCCGGGCCCGCGATCCCCGTAATCGAGATGCAGTGATCGGCCCCGCTCCGCTCCAGGCCGCCCCGCGCCATCGCCCTCGCGACCTGTGCGCTCACCGCGCCGTGCTCGGCGAGCAGGCTTTCCTCGACACCCACCTGGGACCGTTTCATCTCGTTGCTGTATGTGATCCACCCCCCCACCATCACGTCCGATGACCCCGCGACCGCCGTGATCAGTTCCCCCAGCAGTCCGCCCGTGCACGATTCCACCACGGCGAGCCTCTCGCCGCGCCGACGCAGCTCGTCCACCAACGACTGCGCGGTCGACTCGTCCCCCTCCCCGACGATGTGCCCCGCGACCGCCTGCCTCGCCGTCCGCAGGATCTGGTCGACCTCCGCCCGGGCCTGCGCCAGCTCCGCAAATCGCTCGCTGCGCACGCGGATCGAGACCACGCCCATCGACGCCGTCGTCCCCACCAGGATCGCCGCATCCCGCCGCATCAAATCCCCCAGCCGCGTCGCGATCTCCGATTCACCCAGCCCCACCGTGTGAATCGCCGCCGTGATCACGTGCAGCCCCGCGGGCGGCTCCAGCCTCGACGCCACCGCCGCCTCGAACATCGGTTTCATCTCCGACGGCGGGCCGGGCACGCAGAAGCAGTCCACGCCGCCACCCTCACGTTCACCAGCGCCGTGAGATCGAGGGATCACCGCCGCGATCCCGGGCGCGGTGCCCCAGGCGTTGGTGATCGCCGACGCCCGGGACGGCCGCAGCGCCTGCACCGCGTTGATGCGCGGCATCGTCCGCCCGCGCGACGCAAACCACGCTGAGATCTCGGCCAGTGATCGCGAGTCCTCCACCAGCACGTCACCCGAAACCTTCGCCACCGCCTCACGCGTCAGGTCGTCGGCCGTGGGGCCCAGGCCGCCGGTGCAGAGGATCAGATCACTCTCCCTCGCCGCCCTCGCCAGCGTGCGCATCACCGCGTCGAGATCGTCGGGCACCGTGACGTGCTCGACGGGCACGATCCCGCGCGCGACCAGCTGCTGCGCCAGCCACTGCGCGTTGGTATCCAGCGACTGACCCAGGGTCAGTTCATCACCCATCGACACAATGACGGCGCGGCGGTGTGGACCAGGCATCCACAACGGTATGCGAGGCTTACTTGGGCTGGGCCGGAGCGGGGGCCGGCGCGGGAGCTTCCGCGCCCGGCGCGGGGGCGTCGGACTCGGTCTTGACCAAATCCACCTTGAGTTCCTTCGCCACCGCGTCGGTGAGATCATCGGCCGACGGGAACTTCACCATGGGACGCGCGAGGATCTCCTGCACGGCCGCCGCGACGTTGGTGCTGTGCAGCGGCTCGGCGGCGACGCCCCGCGAGGCGATTACGTGCGTGTAGCCGCCCTTCTCGGCGAGCTGGTTCGCCGTCTCGACCACGATGCGGTACGCCTCCCCCAGCTGCTGGGTGTTGAACTCCGCGGCCTTGCCCTGGAGTTCCTGCTCGAGCTGGTCGGCCTCGCGCTTGCGCGCCTGGTACTGCGGGATCAGGGCCTTGCCCTTCTCCGAATCCTGGCCGGCGGCGATGATGTCCTTGACCAGGGATTCGATCTCGCGCTTGGGCGCGTCGAGCTTGTCCTGGTATTCCTTCATCATCGCCTCGCGCGCGGGCTTGTAGCGGTCGCTCTGGACCATCTTCTCCACCACCTGGAAGACGTTGATGGTGGCGAGCCGCTGCTCCTGCATCCGCACCGGCGCGGCGTTGCCCGTCGCGGTCGCGGCCGCGGGGTGCATCATCCATCCCGCGCCCAGGACGGCGGCGGCGAGGGTCAGGGCGGCGATTCGGTCGTGGCGAGCCATCGGTCGTTCTCCTCGGGGCCGCGGTATCCCGGCGCGGCCCGATGTGTGGTCGATCGTGAGACCCCCCGGCGAGCAAGCGGCCAGTTTAGCGCCCCCCTGCCGCTCGCGTCGTACCCTCTTGCTCCCGTGGAACCATCTTCACCAGCCCCTCATTCTCCCCCGCCGGCGCCGACCCTCGCCGCGACCTCCGCACCCGCCGCGCCGGGGTTCGATCCGCGGAAACCCTGGGAATCGGTCACCCTCGCCGTCTCCGGCTTCGGCGGAGACGGGGCGATCGGCGTGGTCCTTGAGGACTGGTTCACCTTCCTGGGCGGACGCCCCGCCGAGGTGGTGTACGTGGACGGCGGATCGGGGCAGAGCACGGTGCGCGTGCTGACCTCCCTGGTTCGCCGCGGCGTCATCGACCGGCTGGAGCTGCTCAACCCGCGCTCGTGGGAAAACAGCTTCCACCGCTGCTACATCCAGGAGCACGAGGCCGGCATCCTCGCCCGCAATCCCTACATCATCTTCGTCAAGCCCGACGTGCTCCCGCTGCGCCGCGGCCACGAAGGCTGGCTCGCCCGGGATATCGCCCAGCTCGACGCGCCCGACGTCTTTGCCGTCACCATGTCTCACCTGATCGACCCGGCGAAGGGCGCCCGCGGTGAGTTCGACGTCCACGACTTTGCGAGCCTCAACTTCTCCCTGATGAAACGTTCCGCGTTCCGGGAGGCGATGGACTCGCAGATCGGCGCGTTCATCGCCGGCGGCTTCCGCGGGGAGTTTCCCTCGCATATCCAGTGTGAGGAGCGTTATCGCCGGGCCCTGATCGAGTGGGCATGGCAGGAGCACTGCAAGGCCCGCGGCCTGGTGACGCTGGCGCGGCGAGAATCGATGGAGTGGATGATCTTCCACATCAACAAGTCCGGCCGCAAGCTGCTCTCCCTGCGCGACAAGATGCGGGCCGGTGACGACGTGCAGCGGCACTTCGACCAGCCCAAGAACCTCTACCGCCCCGCGCCGCGCGGCTTGAGCCGCGCCGGCCGCGGCATCGAAGGCGTCCTTCGCGGGATCCGCAAGACCCTGCGCGGGTGAGCGGGCTCATCGCTGGACCGACGAAGAATTTTAATAACGCGGAAGGCGCGGAGGTCTCAGAAGGAGATGGGAAAACAGGTTCCCTGCGTTGTCCTCTGCGTTTTCTGCGAACTCTGAGCTAAAAAACTGAACTCACCACAGAGGCACAGAGGGCACAGAGAAAAAACACCTGAATACAGACCGAAGGCTGGCAGGCTCTCTTTCCAGGCCTCCTCTGTTTCCTCGCCTTCTCTGCGTTTCTCTGTCCGCTCCGTGCTCTCCGCGTTCTCTTCGCCAATCAATCCAGCAGCGAGGGCTGCTCGGGTTCGGGGGCGCGCTTTTCTTCGGCGAACAGCGCGGTCTGGCCGCCGGGCATGCCGGGGACAAAGGCCGAGGAGTTCAGCGGCCGCCGCTTGCGGTCCAGGCCGTGCTTTTTGGCGAAGAGCTCGAAGGTCGCCTGGATCTGCTCCGCGTACGCCCCTTCCCCTCGCATCCGCGTGAAGGTCCTCGCGTCGTACAGCTCCCCGCCGCGCATCTCCCGGATCAGTGATTCCACCTTGCCCGCCTTGTCGGGAAAGTGCCGCTGCAGCCACTCCAGAAACAGGTCCTTGATCTGGTACGGCAGCCGCAGGATCACGTACCCCGCGTTGCGCGCCCCCGCAGCCTTCGCCGCCTCCAGCAGCGCGGGGATCTCGTGGTCGTTCAGCCCCGGGATGATCGGCGCCGTCATGACCGAGACGGGGATCCCCGATTCCGAGAGCTTGCGCACCGCCTCCAGCCGGTCCCGCGGACTGCTCGCCCGCGGCTCCATCTTCGCGGCGAGGGCGTTGTCCAGCGTCGTGATGCTGATCGCCACCGACGCCGCCTCGTGCCGCGCCAGCTCGCGCAGCAGGTCCAAATCCCGCGTCACCAGCGAACTCTTGGTGATGATGCTCACCGGCTGGCGGCGATCGGCCATGATCTGCAGGCACGCCCGCGTGATCTTCAGCTCGCGCTCGATCGGCTGGTACGGATCCGTCACCCCCGACATCGTCACCGGCTCCCCGCGCCATCGCGGGTGGTCCAGCTCGCGCCGCAGCAGCTCCGCCGCCCGCTTCTTCGCGTAGATCTTGGTCTCAAAGTCCACGCCCAGCGAGAGCCCGAAGTATTCGTGCCCCGGCCGCGCGTAGCAGTAGATGCACCCGTGCTCGCACCCGCGATACGGGTTCACCGACCAGTTGAACGGGATGTCGGGCGACTCCACCTTGTTGATGATCGTCCGGGAATCGTCCTCGAAGACCTGCGTGGCGATCTGCGTCCCCGCCGGCGCTTCCCTCGCCCGCTCGTCCAGATGCTCCCCCAGCACCTCGAGCCGGATCGGCTCAAACCGGTTCGCCGGATTCAGCGCCGCCCCCCGCCCGCGCAGTTTTCCCGCCGTGAGCGCATCGGGCACCCCTTCGCGAGGCGCGGGACCATCGGGCAAATCCTCGGACGTCGTGTGGTCGCGTCGGGTGGGCACGTACCGATCATAATACGAACACGAGGCGGCGTCAAACCTGATTTGACGGATTCGGTGAGCCCTCGTTTCCAGCGCCCGGCGAGGCCTCAGTCCCACCAGAACCACCACGTGGACGCCCCGAGGAGTTCACCGGCGAGAACTTCCAATCGAGAGCCCCGTGTGTCTTCCACCAGCCTGTCGGAACAGTATCGCACGTGCTGCTTCGCCAAGGCCAGTGCGGCGGCGGGATCGGCGGGTGGGCGATCGACCCTCGAGATGTAGACGTCACTGCGGGCGGCGACGATCCTCGCGCCGTACTCACGCCACCAGCGCCTCGCCGCGGCGATGTGCCAGGGCGCTGCGAAGATGTTCCCGCCCGTCAGCGGGATGTAAGCCGGCGCCTCCCACGGCGAGGGCGTGGGAACCAGCAGCATCCAGACGGTGCGCCCGTCCGAACAACATGACCGCACATAGTCTGTGTGAGAAGCCGGGCGGGCCGCGATGATCTGCTCATCCGAAATGTCGTCCGCCGCGCTCCACAACGACCCGCGGAGGATCCACCCTTCCCGATCTCGCATCGCCCCGCGCCGCAGCCGCCTCGCCGCGGCGTTCCGGCCGTTCACATACCACCCGCTCACAAGCGCCCCAGGCTCGTGCTCGTGCAGCACCGGCTGAAGGCCCGTGTGGGCGCTGACCGTGAGCAACCGTTCCAGCCACTCGCACGCGGCGCCGGGATCAACTTCAAATCCCATAACCCCGGGCAAGAGACGCCGGTGGCCTTCAATGTGATCCCCGAAATTCAAGGAGGTAGGAATGTACAGCCCGCTTCGCAGCGGCGGACACTCCACCCCCGCATCACGCAGCCGCTCCCCGGCGCGTTCCGCCGCCCGCCGCTGCCAGATCTCTTCCTTGTTCGTCTTTACCTGCCCGCAGAAGGAAGCGTCACGCACTCCCTCTACCTCCCCGCCGCCATCTTCGCCATCCCCGCCTCCCCGATCACTTCCTCCGCGTACTCGTTCATCGCGTCCCGCAGCTGCTCGAAGCTCTCCAGCACGTAATAAATCGGCTGGAAGTGATCGATCTCAAAGTCCGTCTCGCAGATGCGGTCCAGGTCGAACGGACGATACTCGGGCACTTCACGGGGCGTGCAGTCGGGCGCGGGGCGGCCCTTGGTTTCCCAGGCGCCGTGCAGGGAGTATTCCGCCTCCGAGTGGCTGCTCACCAGGCCGCTGCCGTACACCTTGATCTTCCCGTTCTCACGGATCAGCCCGAACTCCACCGTGAACCAGAAGAGCCGGCCCAGGCGTTTGATGTGCTCCTCATCCTCGCACAGCAGCGCGGCCTTGCCGTAGGTCTGGAGAAAGTCGGCAAAGACCCGCAGCGTGTGCAGCGGCACGTGCCCGAAGACATCGTGGAAGATGTCCGGCTCGGGCAGGTAGTCCATCGTCTCCCGGGGCCGGATCAGCACCGTCGTGGGGAACTCGCGCTGGGCGAGGCACGCAAAGAACGCCTTCGCCGGAAGGTACCCCGGCACGGCGTGGCTTCCCCAGCTGCTCTGGGCCTGGAGGAACTTGTTGATGCCGTCGAGCCGTGTTCCCTTGGCCAGCACCGTGCCGCCGGCGATGGCCAGGTCCTGGTCCAGCGTCAGGTCGTCCAGCAGCGGGATGCGGTCGCGCGTCAGCCGCAGGATCTTCATCCCCTCGATGAACTGCCCGCTGACCTGCTGCTCCAGCACCGACCAGCGCTTGTCGAACATCTCGCGCCACACATCATGGTTCTCGCGCGTGTAGCGAGCGTAATTCTGCGTGATATAGAACCGGTCGGCGTTGATCTCGCTTGCCGGCAGCCCCGGCGCCGCATCCGCCGCCGCCTGCGCGATCCTCGCCTCGTCCGAATCGATGATGTTGTTGTATTTGATGTCGGCTCGCATCGTGCGGCTCCAGAGTGACCTGGGTATTCTACGAACCATGCCCGGGCCCCGGCGAGCCCGCCCCGCGCCACGCGCCCCCGCGAGCAAATCCCCATGAAACCAGCCCCCATCATCGCCCTGGCCCTCGCGCTCGCCCTCGGCGGCGGCCTGATTCTGGTCTACCTCCAGCCGTGGGTGCGCGACGTGACGGCGATTTCATCCCAGGAATTTGCCGACGAAATGAACGCCCTCACCGGCCCGCAGGCGCCCGACACCAGCAGCCGCGCCGCCCGCATGATCGACGCCCTGACGCGGATCCATACCATCTCTCGCGACCTCGATAAGGAGGTCATGGAACGCGAAGACTTCAACATCATGAAGGAGGGAGACGAACTCCCCAGCAGTTCCCTGATGCTCGTTTTGGAAGGCCCGCCACGCCAAGTCCCCCAGGCCCGCGCATGCGTCGCGCGCTTCGAATCCACCGGCCTGTTCGCCGAGCTTGAAGCCCTCTCCCAGACTCCCCCGCTGCCGCTCCCCTGGTTGCCCGACACGCCCATCCCGCAGCAGCTCACCGACCATATCTTCGCGAGCGGCCGGACCCGCGCTGCCACCCGCGCCCTGATCGCCCGAATGCGGCTCGCCGACCTCGACCAGGACTGGGATCGCTCCACCCGCAGCGCCCGCGCCGCCCTCTGGCTCGGAACGTCCATCGATCTCCATCCCGTGCTCATCGACGTCCTCGCCGGCGCCCGGCTCCGGGCCGGCGTCCTCGAGGAACTCCGCTGCCAGATCCTCGAGCACATGCCCGAGCAATCCCTCGCCGCCTGCGAATCCATGCTCGCCGCCCTCTCGTTCGACCAGCCCGCCTGGCTCGCCCGCATCGACCGCGTCGCCCGCGGCGAAGGGCTTTTCAGCAACGCCACGGCGAAAGAAACCCTGGAATCCTCCCCCAAGCTCAATACCCGCGTCAATCGCCGCCGCGCGCACGATGATTTCGAACTGGCCCTCGCCGATTTCCGTGCCGCGGCCGCCCTCCCGCCCGACCAGCCCATCGTCAGCGCGGACTTGGACGTTGACAGGATGGTCGACATGGCCCAGAACGGCTCGGAGAGCATCGAGGAAGCGATCGAGCAGTCCCGACGGGCTGTCTTCCAAACCGCCCGCGTCCTCCGCGCCGAGCGGGTCGCCGTCTCGGCGCTGCGAGCCCTCGTCGCCATCGAACGCCATCGCCTCCGCCACCACGCCCTTCCCGCGACGCTCGACGCCCTCGACCCCGCGGCGATCCTCACCCCGCCCCCATCCTTCCAGACCATCGTCTACCGCCCCGCGCCCAATGGAACCTTCGTGCTCTACGCCTTCGGGCCCGACGCGGTCGACAACGGCGGAGAGCCCGGCATTTCATGGTTCGTCGGCATCGGCACCGACGCGGTGTTCACGCTCCCGCGCAAAAACAGGGAGCCGATGTACGAGGGGAGTGAATCCAAAGAGCGCGAACGGTGAAACCTCGCCTTCTCGTCTTCGCGTTCCTGTGCGCCGTCGCCGCGGGCGTCTTCCTCTTCTATTTCCAGCCGTGGGTCGAAGATATCGCCCCCCTTTCTCCTCAGCAATGTGCGGATGAGATGAACGCCCTCGCGGGGTCGTCTTCCGCCGACGCCGCGACGCGGGCGAGCAAGCTCACAGAAACGGTGGACGGCATCTATGAATCGCTTAAGTTCCTGGATTCCGCCGCGGTGACCAATCGCGGACGCGCCGCCGTCGAAGCGGATAATTCCTTTCCAAGCGCCTCGCTCACCGATGTCCTCACCAATCCCCCCGTCCACGAAGCCCTCGCCCGCGCCACGCTCTCGGGAGTCGCTCCGTTCGTCGGCGTTCTGGACGACTTGGCAACGGGGCCGGAAGCGCCGACCCCATGGTCAGGATCCACGCCGATCGCGGATCAGCTCGCCCAGCGAATCGTGCAGAACACCCCGCTCCACCGGACACAGCGCGCACTGTGGTGCCGCATGCGTCTCGCGGGCCTCGATGGAAACTCCACAGAGTGCGTGAGCGCGCTCCGCACGTCGCTCTGGCTCGCCGCCTCCATCGAAAGCGGCTTGACGCCCGACGCGGTGATCACCGCCGCCCTCTGTAGAGAAGGCACGCTGGATGAGCTTCGCTTGCAGATCCTCGAACGTCGGCTGCCCGAACCCGCGCTCGCGGCGTGCGAAGCACTCCTCGCGGCACGTACGCCGGATGACCCGGGCTGGAAAGCGCGGATCTCTTCCATCGCCAAGGGCTACACCCTCATCCTTCAGGCACGCCCTGACGAAGCGCTCGCCCACCGCCATCTCAACTCACGCATCAACCGGCGACGTCTGTACGGGCGATGGAACTCCGTCATTGACGATTTCACCGCGCTGGCCCAGCTCCCTCCCGACCAGCCCACCGCCCAGCGAGCAGGGCTCGATCGGCCCCTCTCTCCAGCACCCGCCCTCGCATGGAGCGCGACCCAGGAACTCGATGCCGTCGTCGACGATCTCCGCAACATGATGGACACGCTGGCCCGGGTTCTGCGGCAGGATCGCGTCCGCACGTCGGCGATCCGCGTCCTGATCGCGATCGAACGCTACCGGCTGCGTCACGGCGAATTCCCCGCGTCCCTCTCGGCGCTGGACTCGGGGACTTTCTCCCATCCGCAGCCCCCGCTGGCGGGGATTGTGTACCGCCCCGGCCCGGATGCTTCATTCGTGCTGTACTGCCACGGCCCCGATGGCGTGGACAACGGCGGGAAGTTCGGAACCGCGTGGCTCGCTTCCGATGGGGAAGATTCGAGCCTTACGACGGTCCGCGCCCCGAGAGTTCCCTGAGCGCGCTTCGTGCGTCGCTCGCGTTCGCGCGGAATATGCGCCAGTACCTTCAATCCGCGAATGATCTCGCGTGGCCGTTGCCTGCGTGCGATTCTCATCAATGAATCTCCCCGTCTTATATAACTCGCTCACCGCACGTCTTCGCTTCGAGTGGTATGATGCCGCCAGTCGAGGTGAACCGTGACGCAGCCTCTGGAACCGTCCACGCCCGATCCCTCCGCACCACCTTCCACATCGCCCGTTCCCGCTGCGCCCAAGTATCCCGGGAGGCACGGGGCAAATTCCGCCCATCCCGTCCGCCGCGTCACCCTTGCCGCCCTCGCCGCCGCGATCGCCGTGGGCGTGCTCATCGGCGCCAGCGCCGGCACGTTCTCCCACGCCGAGGGCCTTTCCTACCTCTCCAACGATCCCAACGCCTGCGTCAACTGCCACATCATGCGCGACCAGTTCGACGGATGGCAGAAATCCGCGCACCACGCCGTCGCCGCCTGCAACGACTGCCACGTGCCCCACGACTTCTTCGGCAAGTACTACACCAAGGCCGACCACGGCTGGCGACACTCCAAGGGCTTCACCCTCAACGACTTCCACGAGCCCATACGGATCAAGGAATCCAGCCGCCAGGTCGTGCTGGACAACTGCGTCCGCTGCCATTCCGGGCTCGTCGGCGACATCGCGCACGTCGGCGCGCCCGGCTCCGTCGCCGACACGTCCCTCGACTGCATCCATTGCCACTCCCGCATCGCCCACGGCTGGCGACGCTGATCCTCGCGCTTCCCGAGAACTCTCTCCCCCGGGGAACTTGACCATGACGCATACACCATCTCCCGCCGCGCCGCAGCCTTCATCTCCGCTCACCCGCCGCGCCCGCGCCCGCGCCGGTCGCGCCATCCTCTGGGTCGTCGCCGTCGTCGCCGCGGCGATGACCGTCGCCGTCATGACCCTCTACCAGAACATCACCCAGCGCAAGATCGAGGCCCGCCAGACGGTCTTCCGCGTCACCGACCTCGCCGAGAACACCCTCGATCCCGCCGAGTGGGGCAAGAACTACCCGCGCCAATACGACGGCTACAAGCGCACCGTGGACATCGAGCGCACCCGCTTCGGCGGATCCGAGGCCGTGCAGAAGCTCGACACCGACCCCCGCCTGCGCAGCATCTTCGACGGCTACGCCTTCTCCATCGATTACCGCGAAGAACGCGGCCACGCCTACATGCTCAGCGACCAGCGCGAGACCGAGCGCGTCATCAAGAAGAAGCAGCCCGGCGCCTGCCTCCAGTGCCACGCCTCCAACCTCATGGCCTATCGCGGCAAGGGCATCGAGAAGGGCGCGCCCGGCACCATCGAGGAGGCCCTCTTCTCACCCAACGGCAAGGCCCAGCTCTTCGCCGGCTTCGAGGCCGTCTGCGCCATGGATTACAACGACGCGACGCAGCTGGTCGCCCATCCCGTCTCCTGCATCGATTGCCACGACCCTCAGACCATGGCCCTGCGCGTCACGCGCCCGGGTTTCCTGCGCGGCATACAGGCTCTGGCCACCAGCGACGACCCGGTCCCGCATCTGCCCAGCATCGAGCGCTGGCGTAAGGGAGACCGCCGCCGGGATTACGACCCCAACATCGACGGCACCCGCCAGGAGATGCGCAGCATGGCCTGCGGCCAGTGCCACGTCGAGTACTACTTCAAGGGCGAGGGCAAGGTCGTCACGTACCCCTGGCAGAACGGCCTGAAGGCCGAGCAGATCGAACGCTACTACGACCAGCAGCAGTTCAAGGACTGGACGCACGCCCAGAGCAAGGCCCCGGTCCTCAAGGCCCAGCACCCCGAGTTTGAGATGTGGAGCCAGGGCATCCACGCCCGCAGCGGCGTCGCCTGCGCCGACTGCCACATGCCCTACCAGCGCGAGGGCGCGGTGAAGGTCAGCGACCACCACGTCCGCAGCCCCATGCTCAACATCGCCCGCGCCTGCCAGACCTGCCACAACTATCCCGAGGAAGAGATCAAGTCGCGCGTCGAGGCGATCCAGGCTCGCACCAAGGGCCTCCAGGACCGCGCCGAGATCGCGGTCGTCGCTCTCATCTCCAGCATCAAGAGCTCGATGGACGGCGGCGCGAGCGACGAGTCCCTCAAGACCGCCCGGGACCTCCAGCGCAAGGCCCAGTGGCGGCTGGATTTCATCAACGCCGAGAACTCGATGGGATTCCACGCTCCGCAGGAAGCGGCGAGGCTACTGGGGGAGGCGATCGACTACGCCCGCCAGGGCCAGCTCGAAACCATCAAGCCCGGCAGTTCCACCACGGCCGCCGCGCCCGCCGGTCCCGCCAAGTAGACCGATCCCGCGAGCCAGCGTCCACGCGTCCCTGCCCACGCAAGGACCGTGGTACACTTGCCCCGCGACGGGCCAGATCCGGCCGCGCCGCGGGGGTACTCCACATGACAACGATCGACGACCTGCCCACCCAGCGTGCCCGCCTTGGTCCCAAGGGCCGCGTGCTCCTTGGCCTCTTTCTCTGGGGGCAGATGGGCCTCCAGATCGCCGCGCTGATGTTCTTCTGGCCCGAGGCCGTGAAGAAGGAAGGCCCCTGGACCCGCACGTTCCTCACCTGCCCCATCACGCAGGAAGTCGCCCTCATCATGAGCGTCGCCGTGCTGGGCGCCATGGGCGGCAGCACGCACGCGCTGGGCTCGTTCGCCTCCTTCGTCGGCAACCGCAACCTCGTGCGGAGCTGGGTCTGGTGGTACTTGCTCCGCGCCCCCATCGGCGTCTCCCTCGCCATCGTCATCTACTTCGTCGTGCGCGGCGGGCTGCTGGTCTCCACCGCCTCCGCGGGTGATGCCATCAACCCCTACGGCCTGGGCGCACTGGCCGCGCTCGCCGGGCTCTGCTCCGAGAGCGCCACGGCCAAGCTCTCCGAACTCTTCGAGACGCTCTTCAAGACGGAAAGGCCGGCGAGCAAGGACCCGATCACCGTGTCGGGTCGGCCCGCGCTCCTCCAGTCCAACCCCGCCAAGCTTCCCAAGGGATCACCCGACACCGCCATCACCCTCACCGGTTCGGCGCTGCAGCCCGACGACCTCGCCGCCATCGGCGGTGACGAGGTCCCCGTCGCCTTCGTCTCCGCCACCGAGGTGCAGGTCACCGTGCCGGCGAAGCACCTCGCCCAGGCCGGGGACGTGGCCATCAATGTACGCCGGGCCGCCAAGCCCGACATCACGTCCAACGTGATCAAGCTCGTCGTCGCGTGAGCCTGCGGCGGGGGCGTCGGAAAAAACGCCAGCGGCATCGCCCGGGTTCAACCAGCCCCAAAAACACAACCGGCGGACCCGATAGGGACCGCCGGCTGTACGTTTGAATCGTAACTGGGCTGCGCTTGGCAGCTCCGTCGAGCTGCGTTAGTGGCGCAAGCCCTTCATACAGTCAGACACTGGATCACCTCCTTCTGAAAGAGACCAGTCAGCCGTCGCGAGGGTTGTACACCTCGCCGCCGACCTCTTTCCGCCGCAAGCCGTCGCCCGCGGCCCGTGCCGAGAACTGCCGTCGCGACCGGCAATCACCTCGGCCATCGGTTTCTCCCAGGGCTGCTGGCGTGTTTTGCACGCTCGCCGGGCCCCGCTCAAATTCCGATGCGACGAGTATCGTCGAACTGACGTTTGTACGCAAGTCGCCCTTCGCCGGTTCTTGATCTTCTCCATCCGGGCGCCCACCCGACGCGCACTTGAGGAATATCCCTCGCCGCCCCCCCAC
>JBGAHA010000002.1:0-511202 GCA_044226385.1 Phycisphaerales bacterium | reverse complement strand
GTGCCGGCGCGGTCGCGAGGGGGTGGGGAGGAGGGGTGGGAAGGGTCGTGGGCGGGCATGGAGGGAAATAGGGCGAAGGGGCAGAGGGGCCAAGGCGGCACATTGAGGGTATGGGGGTGGGGTGAGAATGACACAGCCGCACAGCCGCACAGCCGCACAGCCGCACAGCGGCACAGCGGCACAGGGGGGGGAGGGGAAGGGGACGGGGGGTGGGGGGTATGATGGAAAATTGATCGCTGCCCGCGGGCCGGTGTGCCTGGGGAGGGGGCGATTGGAGGGAGCGAGCATGAGTATTCCGGTGACGACGACGTTCACGATCGAGGGGCACCGCATCCGGGAGTACAAGGGCGTGGTGCGGGGGATCACGGTGCGAGCGCCGACGATTTCGCAGGGGTTTTTCGGCGGCCTGAAATCGATCGTGGGTGGGCGGATCGAGGCGTACACGGAGATGTGCGACCAGGCGAGGCAGCAGGCGTTCGAGCTGATGATCGACCACGCGCGGGCGATGGGGGCCAACGCGGTGGTTGGGCTGCGGTTCGATGCGTCGGATGTGGGAGGGTCGGGGAGGGCGACGGAAGTGCTGTGCTACGGGACGGCGGTGGTGATTGAGGCGACGGTGAGAGACTGAAATGGGGCAAATGGGGCAGAGCGGCACATGCGGCAGACGTTGGTTTGGGCGCGGGTGATGTTGTGAGTCGGCGCGGAGGTGGGCGGCGCGGGGGTGTGCGTTGTTGCGGTGGATTGAATAGAAGAGGACTCACCACAGAGGCACAGCGGGCACAGAGAAGAAGAAGGGCGAAGGAGAAGAGGGGAAAGCACAAGCCCGAAGAGATTTCTTCTCTTCGTGACTTCGTGACTTCGTGTCTTCGTGACTCCGTGACTCCGTGACTTTGCGCTTTACCTCGGCTTCACCGGCGCGCGGCCGACGCTGTAGTAGGCAAAGCCGGCGTCGCGCATCTGCTGGGGGCGGTAGAGGTTGCGGCCGTCGAAGATGACCTTGCCCTTCATCGCCGAGGCGAGTCGGTCCCAGTCGGGGCTCTTGAACTCGTCCCAGTCGGTGCAGACGACCAGGGCGTCGGCGCCCTGGGCGGCCTCGTACATGTCGGCGACGACCTTGGCGGCGGGGCCGAGTTCCTTCGCGGCGTTCTCGGCGGCGACGGGGTCGTAGCCCTTGACGGCGGCGCCGAAGCCGACGGACTTGCGGATGAGCGTGAGGGCGGGAGATTCGCGGATGTCGTCGGTTCGGGGCTTGAAGGACAGGCCCCAGAAGGCGAGGGTCTTGCCGGCGAGGCCGCCGGTGGACTTGAAGTGGCCCTGGATCTTGTCGAAGAAGCGCTCACGCTGGCGGGCGTTGACGGCGTGGACGGACTTGCTGAGCGTCGCCTCCATGCCGGCCTTGTCGCCCATCATGATGCAGGCGAGGGTGTCCTTGGGGAAGCACGAGCCGCCGTAGCCCAGGCCGGGGTAGAGGAACTGATTGCCGATGCGCTTGTCGGCGCACATGCCTTCCCGGACCTTGGAGATGTCGGCGCCGTACGCCTCGCACAGGTTCGCCATCTCGTTGATGAAGCTGATCTTGGTGGCGAGGAAGTTGTTGGAGGCGTACTTGACCATCTCGCTGGAGAGGATGTCCATGAGATAGATGGGGTGCCCGTTGCGGACGAAGGGGTCGTAGACGTCCCGGAAGAACTGGGAGGAGAACTCGTCGAGCTTGCCGTCGGGTCCGACCTCGACGCCGCAGACGACGCGGTCGGGCTTGTTGAAATCGCTGACGGCGTCCCCTTCCTTGAGGAACTCGGGGTTGTCGGCGATGCGGAACAGGGCGCGGGCGGCGTCGGGGGCCATTGCCAGGCGTGCGAGGATTCGTTTCTGGACCTCGAGCGTGGTGCCGACGGGGACGGTGGACTTCACGACGACGACGCAGGGCTTGGCGCCGGCCTTGCGCTGCTTGAGGGCGTCGGCGATGTCGTCGGCGGCGCCCAGGACGTAGGAGAGATCGGTGTGGCCGCGTTCGTCGCTGGGAGTTCCGACGCAGATGAAGATGGAGTCGGCGTCCCGGTAGGCGGCGGCCTTGTCGAGCGTGTAGAGGAGGCGGCCGGCCTGGGCGTTGTGGATCATGAGCTCGGTGAGGCCGGGCTCGTAGATGGGGCAGATGTTCTTCTTGAGCTTGTCGATCTTGGAGGGATCGACGTCAAGGCATGTGACGGTGTTCCCGGTGTTCGACAGGCAGACGCCCGTGACGAGCCCGACATATCCCGTACCGACCATGGTCAGACGCATCTGTCACGTTCCTTTCCGGCCCTTGACGGCCGGTCACTTGCCCCTTGGCGGGAGGTGAGGATATCCCCGTCCCGGGAGGGCCGGCCGCAGGGAGGTTCATCGGCGATCCGGGGCGTGGTCTTGGGTTATGGACCGGGGTTATCCGGCCCATGAATGGCAGGTCCTCGGGCTGCTATTGTCCGCCCCATGACGACACGAGGCACCACGGACGGGAAGAAGAAGGCAAGCGCGGCGCGGCGGGGCAAGAGGCCGAAGGCCAAGCCGATTCTGACGGCCAGGACGGCGGACCGGCACCGGTTATATGAAGATGCGGTGCAGAACCCCGACGCGGACCTGGACTTTGTGACCCGGGTCTTTCGCCGGCTTCGCGGACGCGAGCTGCGGGGGATTCGGGAAGACTTCTGCGGCACGGCGTTCACCAGCTGCACGTGGGTCGCTCGCAGCGCGGAGAACACGGCGATCGGCCTCGACCTGGACGAGAAGACGCTGCAGTGGGGGCGTGAGAACCACGTCTCGAAGCTGACGGACGAGCAGCGGACGCGGCTGGCGCTGCGGCGACGCAACGTGCTGACGCCGGGGGCGGAGGCCTCGGGCGTGGACGCGGTACTGGCGATGAACTTCAGCTACTGGATCTTCAAGACCCGGGAGCAGCTGCGCAAGTACTTCGAGGTGGTGTACAGGACGATGAAGAAGGACGGGATCTTCTTCCTGGACCACTACGGCGGGTGGGAGGCGCTGCGTCCGCAGACCGACCGCAAGCGGTGCACGGGGTTCACGTACCTGTGGGAGCAGCACTTCTTCAACCCGGTGACGTTCGACGCGGAATGCCGCATCCACTTTGAGTTCCGGGATGGCACGAAGATGCAGGACGCGTTCGTGTATCCCTGGCGCATGTGGCAGCTGCCCGAGGTCGACGAGCTGCTGAAGGAAGCGGGCTTTCGGAAGGTGCGGGTCTACTGGGAAGGGGACGACGACAAGGGCGGGGGCAACGGAGTCTTCCGTGAGGTGAAGGCGCCCAAGGTCTGTCCGGTGCACGTCGCGTACATTGTGGCGGAGAGATAAGCCTGCAAAAATGAAATGACGCCGATCGTGATGATCGGCGCCGGTTGAAATTAGCAGCCGCACACTCAAACCACTTCGGTGGAGTTAGGGTCCTCGGGGTGCTTGGACAAATCTTCGAGCGTGATCGACGGCTTGAATCTGCTCTCAATGTCCGGCTGAAACTCGTACGATTTCCACTCGCGGAGCGTTGAGATGAGCTGCTCCACGGTAACGAAGGGCAGGAGGTCGAACACCGCGCCCATTTCGACGACCGGCTTGCCCGTGAGATCGTTGTGCTCGCGATTGGAAGCGGACCAGATGACGTTCATGTGGCGGGACAGTCGCTGGAAGATCTGGATCTCGGGAGCACCCTGCTGAGACGTGGGTGAGGTCTCAGGCCCCACGTACGACAGGGCGAAGCGACCTGGGATGCGTTCCCATTCCACGTTGCGCCAATCCCGCGGTCGCTGGATATCCAGCGCCATCAGCGCGACGGTGGGCGACAGTGACGAATACCATGTATCCACCAGGGTGTCGAGCGAGCGCTCCTGGCCGCGGACGCGCCATGCCAGAACAGCGTAGCGGTCGCGCTCCACGCCTCCTTCAGCTTTGGTCGAGGGCGACTGCAACTCGACGACGCGGCACGTGTGCTCGACGAGGTGCGCGCCAGACTTGGTCGTGGTCTGGCCTGCCGTCGCGAGAATGGCTCGCGTATCGGTGCGCCCGCCGATGAGCAGGCGGGTGTGTCCGGTGGGAACGCCACCCACCCACACGCCCGCCTCCGGAAGATCAGGCCCGGGCGCGGTGCCAGCCTGGCCAACCTGGGAAATCTGATGGATCTTGACGGTCTTTTCCATAGCTATATCCCTAAACAAGAATGAGCCGACGACGACCGCGCTGACACCAGCGCACGAGGAAGCGAGAGTGGAATCGCAACGGCGAACGAATTGGAGACGCCGGTCGCCGTGTGAACGTAGTTCACACAATCAAGTACGCCGCGCAAACTCCGCCGGTTCGGATTTTGTGACTTTTTTTCACGATTGGCCGATAACTGGAGTGCGTACCGTAACGCCCACCGGCATGCCGAAAGGTTCACAGAATGCACGTCCACAAATCGGGTGATGCGATGAACGAAACTTCACACAAAAGCTATCGGCCCCTCACCGGCCGCGTGCGTTCTACCAAACAACCCGCGGCGCGAGGTGACCATGACTCGGCCGTAACCGATGCGACCGGAGTGCCGAAGACACTCATCGCCGAGGTGCATGGCATGACCAAATCATTCGCTGACCAATTCCGCTACTTCCGCAAGCGTCGAGGAACGCAGACGCAAGCCGCTAAGGCTGCAGGTGTCAGCGACCACTCGATCGTGTCCCTTTGGGAAAAAGGGCGTCCGATGCCCGTTGAGCGTCTCGGCAATATTCTGGGATGGCTGCATCTCTCCGATGACGAGGTCAGCGACCTCGTCTCGGCGTTCATCAGAGAACGGCAAGATCTCGCCGTGTTCTTCAAAGCCGCTGAGCGCGTATGGCAGCCCGGTCGGCGCCGCCGCGTTCCGGGCAAAGCACCGGCGCACCGGAACTAGGCCACTTACTTGCTGATCTCCGCGCCGCCGATGGTCGCGGTGTGGAGCTGGGCGGCCTTGGTCCAGTTGACCACGTTCCACCAGGCGGTGACGTAGTCCGCGCGCTTGTTGCGGTACTTGAGGTAGTACGCGTGCTCCCACACGTCCAGGCCCAGGATCGGCGTGCCGATCACGCCGGCGCCGGCGTACTTCTCGCTCATCAGGGGTGAATCCTGGTTCGCGGTGGAGGCGATGGAGAGCTTGCCGTCGCGCGAGACCAGCCAGGCCCAGCCCGAGCCGAAGCGCTTGGCCGCGGCCTCGGCGAACTGCTCCTTGAAGCCGCCTTTGCCGGAGAAGCTGCCGAAGGCGTCCTTGATGGCGTCGGCGAGGGCGCCGGTGGGCTCTCCGCCGCCGCCCTTGCCCGCGGGGGCCATGAGGAGCCAGAACATGGAGTGGTTGACGTGGCCCCCGACGTTGTTGCGGACGGCGGCTCGCTTGTCCTCGGAAACTTCGTCGAGGGAGGCGAGGATGCGTTCGCTGGTCATGTCGACGAACGGGGTGCCGGCGAGGGCCTTGTTCGCGTTGTCGATGTAGGCCTTGTGGTGGCGGGAGTGGTGGATCTCCATCGTTTCGGCGTCGATGTGCGGCTCGAGGGCGTTGTAGGCGTAGGGGAGCGGGGGCAGCGTGAATTCACCGGCGTGGGGAAGCTCGAGGCCCGCGTCACGCCAGATGTGCATCGCGGGCCTGGCGCGGACGAGCGCGGGGGCGGCGAGGAGGGCGGCGGCGCTGGCGAGGGCTTGGCGACGGGAGATGTTGGAATTCATGGTCGGTGCTCCTTGGTGGTTTGAATGCTAGCGAGGGCGTGGGGAAGGTGGGTCGGTGGGTTGAGTGGACGTGGTCGATGCGGCGGAAGTCGGCGTGATCTGCGGGGACCACGCGAGGACCACGGCCCGCACCGTGACCGACCCGCGCTTGGGCTTGATGGAGAGCTGCGTGACCTGCGTCGTCGCCGCATCGATTTCGGCGGTGATGACGTCGGCCTCTTCGGAGAGCTTGGATTCGATGGCGAGCAGTTGGCGGTGGGCCTCGTCGAGGTCTTCCTGGGCGCGGGAGACGTCGGAGCGTTCTTTGGATGTGCGGGCAACGCCCTTGGCGGCGGAGGCGGCGCGGGTCACGGTGGCGCTGCTGACGAGTTTGCGGCCGAGGAAGGCGCCGATGAGGGCGGAGCCGATGGAGAGAACGCCGGACATCTGCGCGGACGATGCTTGTTCCTGCTGAACGGCGAGGGCCTGCTCGGCGCGGCGGATGCGTTCCTGGAGCGCGGCGACTCGCGGGCCGTACCTGGCTTTGAGTGTTTCGACGCGGGCGTCGCGCTGTTCACGGGCGGTCTGGCGAAGTCGGACCTGGAAATCGCGGGCGGATTCCCCGGGGCGGCTGATGAGGTCGAGTTCGACGCACTGCTGGAGGCGGATGGGGCGAGATCGAGTGAGGTGGGTGGAAAGAGCCTTGCTCCAGGCTTCGAACGACTTGGGCTTGGCGGC
Source organism: Phycisphaerales bacterium (assembly GCA_044226385.1). Lineage (GTDB taxonomy): Bacteria > Planctomycetota > Phycisphaerae > Phycisphaerales > UBA1924 > JAEUJB01. The sequence continues at coordinate 504,776 of JBGAHA010000002.1, read as the reverse complement.
CTCGGGCGGGAGTGGATCGAAGCTTGCCATTGCCGCGGGATCACCGGCGAGTTCATCCTGGCGCACGGGAACTTCGCATGCCTGCGACCAGTCGAGCGGGACCGGGCCGGGCTGGAGCGGGGCGAGGAGAGAGACGGATTCCTCGAGATCGATGCCGGACTTGGCGTCGGTGTAATGAATGCTCGCCAGGCCCAGGAGCATGGGCTTGTAGAGGAGCGTCGCGGCGGATTCGATGGCGGTGGGGGATGCCGGAGGCAGGAAGTACTGCGGCACATCCGGAGGGAGCATGGGCCGCGGGCCGGGCGCCGCCGAAGGGGACGCTGACGCCGCCGGAGATCGTGCGGGGGCGGTTGCTGAGGCGGCGGGAGAGGTGCTGGAGGCGGGGTTTCCCGCGGCGGGCGTGCGATGCGCGGCGGTGAGCGTGCGGATCTCGTCCCGCGTGAGCGGGCCGCGCAGGTACGACATCGCCCAGCGCGTCTCGAAGACCACCGGCGCCGCCTCGTGCACGTTGTGCATCAGGAAGACGCGGGAGGAGAGAGCGGAGAGCGCCCGGTCCATCGCCGCGCGGTCCATCGCCCCTGTGGACGCTCCCTCCAACCCATCAAGCACGCGCTGCTTGTCCCGGTCGGTCTGGAGGCGGCCGATGAACCACGTGCCGGCGTTGGAGAGGCCCTTGTAGTCGATATCGACGGGATTCTGAGTGGCGAGGACGACGCCCAGGCCCTGGGCGCGGGCCTGCTTCATCAGCGTAAGCAGCGGGCGCTTGCTGGGGGGCATGGCGACGGGGGGGAAGTAGCCGGCGATCTCGTCCATGTAGAGGATGGCGCGGAGGCTGGTGGTGCCGGGCTGTGTGCGCACCCAGCCCAGGACCTGGTTGAGCAGCAGGGAGACGAAGAACATGCGCTCGGCGTCGGAGAGGTGGGAGATGGAAAAGATCGCGTGCCGCGGCTTGCCCTGGGGGGTGTACAGCAGCGACTGGATGTCGAGTTTCTGGCCGTCCATCCAGCGTGAGAAACCGGGAGAGGCGATGAGGTTGTTCACCTGCATCGCGAGGGTGAATCGCTGCTCGGCGGGGAAGAACGTGTCGACATCCAGCACGCCCACGCGAGGCACGGGGGGCTGCTGGATGCGGTGGATGATGGTGGGCAGGTCGAGGTTTTCTCCGCGAGACCAGCCGTGGGAGAAGATCGTGGAGAGCAGGATGTGCTCCCGGCTCTGCACAGGATCGGCGTTGATCCCGATGAGCCCCAGCAGGCTGGTTACCGTGGTGGAGACGCGTTCCTGGAACAGTTCAGGATCGTCGAGGATGGGCTGGTCGGGCGCGTCGAAGGATCGCAGCACGGAGACCTGGAGTCCCGCACTGGAGCCGGGCGTGTAGATCGCGAAATCCGCCGCCTCTCGCAGGCGTGCGATTCTCGAGGCGTCCTGTCCCCACTGCGCCAGGCCCGCTTTCCATGCGGCCGCCTGTGACTGGGCGAAGTCCGCGGGGGACTGGCCGGCCTTGCGGGCATCGTCGGGGTTGATCCAGGGGAGAAAATCCTGGGGAGCGAGGTTGGGGAAGGTCAGCAGCAGGTTGCCCAGGTCGCCCTTGGGATCGATGATGATCGCCGGGATCCCGTCGATCGCCGCCTCTTCCAGCAGGCCCAGGCACAGGCCGGTCTTGCCGCTGCCGGTCATGCCGACGCACAGCGCGTGCGTCACCAGGTCCCGGGATTCGTAGAGGATCGGCTGATCGGTGCGCCGGCGCTGCTCAAGGTCGTAGCGGCGACCAAGGTAGAACGAGCCGAGCTGCTCAAAGTCGGGCGTCAACATGTGGCAGGATGGTATTGCCGCGCCCTAGAGGGTGAGGGAGACGCACAGGGGCGTCGCCTTCGCCGCCTTCTTGAAGCCCGCGCGAACCTGCGGGTGCACTTCCTGCAGGTCCGGCAGTCCCTTGTCGGCCCGCAGCACGCGCCCGCGCGTGCGCTGCTTGAGGTCCTCGTTCAGGGCAGGGTACGGCATGCTCCAGCCGCCGCCGGGCTGCCTGTGGGCGAACTCCTCGTCCACGGGGATCATCGCCACCAGGTCCGGGGAGGTCATGCGGTCGATGCCGCGTTTGCGGAGCGTCGCGTTGTGACTCCCGTGGTGGCCGACCTTGTACAGCACCGTGCGGCGGAGCAGATCCTCGGCGGTGACCTCGGGCCTGCTCTCAAACTTCACGCTGTCCCACGACATCCAGTTGCCGAACTGTGCATCGGCGGGGAAGAGCAGCACGCGGCCGGTGGCGAGCAGCTCGATCGCCAGCACCAGGCTGGTGTTGTTGGTGAACTTATCCATGCGCAGGGCAAGCTCGGAGATCGACGAGGTCCAGTCCGTGTCGATGCGGCGCCATGCCCCGCCCGAGCCGTCGGGCTTGCCTTGGTCGTAAATCGCGTGGGCGTAGGGGTCCGCCGCCTCGGGCGTGAGCGGTATGCCTAGCCCTACGCCAAAGGGCCGGGACTTGTCGAGGTATGGATCGGTGGAACCCGCCGCCCGCTTGCTCGCCGCGAAGAGGGCGCTGGAGATTCCCCCATTGAGCAGGTCGCCCAGGTCGTCGATCTCGGCGGCATGGAGGTAGGACTCACCAGATTTTTCTCCGCGTGCGCCGCCGGTGGTCTTGCGCAGCGCCACGGGGTCGTGGGGCGGTCCCAGCACGTAGAGGCGAGCGCCGGGGATGTTGTAGACGTTGCCGGGCAGGGCGTAGGTGACTTTGGTATCGGGCGCGGCGATGGCCTTTTGCTTGAGCCACGTGAAGGCTTCGCCCGGATCGGTGCCAAGGCCCAGCCCGGAGGCTGCGAGGACGGCGTGGCCGCCGATGGCAAGGCCTGCGGTCTGGGCGTTCTTGATGGCGCCGGCGAGGTTCATCTTGAGGGCCTGCATCTTGGCCCGGATATCGATGGCGACGGGATCGTCGGGGTTTTCCGTCCAGGCCGTCATGAGCTCGGCGATGCGGAGGGAATCGAAGATCTGGCGTGCCTGGGCCTGGGAGAAGCCTGAGACGTGGTCCCAGTGCTCGTGCGTCACCACCAGGAGGTCGAGGGAGCCGCCGGTGACCTGGGCGATGTCCTTGGCGCACTTCTGGATGGTCTCCTTCGCCGCGGCGGAGGTATCCCAGACGCCGCAGTCGATGAGCATGTGGAAGGGCTTGGCGCCGCCGATGGAGATGAGAAAGCAGTCCCCCAGCCCCTGGCGGTACATGCGGACGGTGACGGTGGGATCTTTGGCTTTGGTGGGCATGGGCGTCTCGGAAGTCACGGAGTCAAAAAGTCGCGAAGGCAGGAAATCACGGAGTCAAAAAGTCACGGAGTCACGAAGCAAAGGCAGGAAATCACCAGGCCAGCAGGTCAGCCGCCGCAGCGGTGGAGCATGGCGAAGGTTTCCTTGGAGCGGGCATAGATTCCCAGCGTGGGGTTGGCGCCGGCGAGGTATTCGCGCTGGAGGGCGAGGCGGCGGTTGCTGAGGATGTTCTTGGCGACGCAGTAGCGGATGCGCTTGGAGCGCATGTCGATGTTCAGGGTGCACCCGCCGCGCATGACGAAATCGCAGCCGCCGGTGCTTCGCGCCGAGCGGGGCTGGCCGTCACGTTCCTCCTGCCGCTGGGCGCTGAGATAGCCGTCGCGCTTCTGGGTGATCTCCAGCACGTAGTCGGTGACCTCCAGGCCGCCCGGGCCGATGCGCCGGGCCGTGCGGAGGCGATTGACCTGGAAGCTGGGGCGGCCGTTCTTGTCCTCGGAATGCACGGAGCCGGGGGCCCGCTCCCCTACGCACACGCCCAGTTGCCACTGGATGTTTTCGTCGTCGGCGAGGTTGCGGAGCAGGTAATCACGGATCACCGTGCAGGCGCGGTCCATCTTGGACCACGTCTGTCCCCGGGGAGTCTGCAGGGGCGGGATGGCGGTTCCGAAAGCGGTGGAACTGACCTGAGGACGTGCGCGAGCGGGTGAGCGGGCCTCGGCGCGTTCGCGTTCTTCCACCACGTTCATCGCCGCGGCGATGCAGTGCTGGAGCTGCTCGGAGAACTCCGGGCGCTCCCACCGCAGGGCTTCCTCGGACATCGACGAAACGCCCTCGGGATAGATGCCGTGGCGGCGGAAGCCCTCGATCATGGCGACGCGGTAGTTCTTGTCGTCGTCGGGGACCATGTCGCTGTCGGCGGTGATCAGGGCCCGGAGATACTCCCCGAAGGTCATGTCGACCGGGGGGCAGTAATCCAGCGCGCGGATGCACATGGTCAGCACGTGACGGGCGGAGGTGTACGCCTCCCGGGCGAGTCGATCGACCAGGTCGGGATGGAGTTCCCCGGCCGGGAGGGTGCCCGTGCCGCCGGTGGCGATGCGGATGAGGTCGGCGGTGCGGCCGCGGTAGATGCCCAGGAAAGCGTCGAAGATTGCCGCGACCAGGAGTGAGCCGCGGGCGTGGGGCTCGAAGGTCTCACGGATGAGGGCGGGGTCGGGGACGCGCCGGACCCAGCGGCCGTCCTTCATCTCCCCGATGGCGTTGCGCAGGGCCGATCGGCGGCCGGTCGCGGCGCCGAACTGCAGGGCGAGGGAGCCCAGCATGTTCTCCGCATCGAGCTGCCCGCGGGCGCGGCCGATCTCGCTGCGCACCACCTCGGGCATCGAGAAGCGTGAGAAGAGCGCGACGATGTCGGCGAACGCCTCGTGGAAGGCGAGCACGTCGGGGTTGCTCGCGTCCGTGAAATACGGGTGCAGGCCGTCGAGCAGGGCGTGGGTAGTCTCGTGCGCCACGACGTCGTGGGAGAGACACGTGAAGACGGTCGAGCCGGGCATGACCAGGCCAGAGTCGTTGTCCACGGCCTTGAAGTAGCCAAAGAGCAGGGCCTTTTTCTCGGGGCTGTAGTACGCGTTGGCCTCGCGCATCGCGTGGGGGTAGATCCGCAGGCGGTGGATGTACTCCTGCTCCCAGCGTTTCTCGCCCGGCCGCAGCTTGGCGGCCTGCGCGGGCGTCAGTTCCTTGCCGGACTTGGCGTCGACCACCTTCCAGCGCGGGCTCCACAGGGCGGTGCGGCCCAGGGCTCGCTCAAAGTGCGTGATCGTGTTGATCGCCACCGCGTACACCATCTGCTGGTGGAACCGTGGATCGATCTCGCTCACCGCCATGCCGTCGGTGGCGAGCAGGCTGGGATCTTCCAGATTCACCGCGGAGTACGACTGCCCCGACGCCGGGTCCACATCCACGACCTCCACGTAATCCCCGATCGGTCCGGGGATGAACTGCTCCCCGTGCCACAAACCCAGCGGCTCCCATGGGATGCTCAGCGTGACCTGGTTGGTTCGCCAGGTTTCCAACTGCGTGCTGAGGCTGGGGTCAAAGGCGTAGACCCGCAGCCGTCGCCGCGTGGGCGTCGCCGGCGGCGGCAATCCGCCGCGGAACGAGGTCGTCGTGGGACGCGTGGAGCGCTTGGACGTTGACATGCGAGGAAGCCCCCTGACGTGCGCGGGTGAGGGCCCGCGACCGGACTGTTGTAGCAGGGATGCCGCTTGCGTGCAACGTGAGATTTCATCCCCGTGCTCGCCGCAGTCATGAAGCCCGTTCGCGGGCCGCGGCGTGGGATGTGGGTCCGGGGGTCTGATCGCCTCGAGCAATGCTCACCCTCCCCCTCCCGTACCATCGCCCCATGCCCACGACGGAACAGATGACCCTTGAATGGATCAAGGCCGGCCTCCAGCTGGTCTCCAGCGCCGCCTTTGTCTGCGGCCTCATGTACACCGCCCTCCAGTTCCGCCACTGGCGCCGCGCCGCCTACGTCGCCAATTTCACCAAGCTCGTCGAACTCCAGATGCAGCTCCGCAAGATGCGCGTCGACGATCCCAGCCTCGCCAAGATCTACAAGCACGACGTTGTTGATCTCCAGACCGACCAGGAGATCCGTGAGCACTTCATGAACCTCATGCAGCTCTCGGTCTTTGAGATCGTCTGGTTCAGCCATCGCATGAAGCAGCTCCCCGAGGACTACTACCAGAGCTGGGTCGATCGGATGAAGCTGCTGGAGCAGGAAGAGTCCTTCCAGAAGATGATCGACGACCGCAAAATGAAGATCCTGCACAACGACTTCCAGACCTATGTCCGGGACATGACGGCGAAGGAAGTTGAAAAGCAGAAAAAGGCCCGGATCTGACCGCGGCCACCCCGCCCCGCAATCCGAACGCGGCTTGCACGTTGGGTCTCACAGAGGATGTCATGATGAGGCACACGCGGTATCGTTCGGTCGGCACGGCCCAGTTCACAGGCCAGTTCACAGGCCAGTTCCCAGCCCTGCTCGCGGTCCTTGCGTGCGCATGTCTTGCCGCCGGCGCGGCGGACGCCCTCGCGCAGCCCGCGGCGGCTCCCACCGCGCCGCCTGACCAGTCTCCGGCCCCCGCCCCGGCCGGCGGTCCCCGAGACGCGGCCCGCCAGCGCGTGCGAGAGGCCGTGAAGGAGCGGGCGTCCGAGGTCATGATCACCCACAAGGATCTTGAGTACGCCAAGGCCGGGGACCACTCCCTGAAGCTCGACCTCTACCTGCCCAAAGACGCCAAGGGGCCCGTGCCGCTGGTCATCTGGGTGCACGGCGGAGGGTGGGAGAGCGGTAGCAAGGAATTCTGCCCGACGATCTCGATGATCAGGGACGGCTTTGCGGCGGCGAGCGTGGAGTATCGCCTCACCGATGTCGCGGCGTACCCCGCGCAGATCCACGATGTGAAGGCGGCGGTCCGATGGCTGCGGGCGCACGCGGCGGAGTACAACCTGGATCCGCAGAAGTTTGGCGCGTGGGGCGGTTCCGCGGGCGGCCACCTGGTGGCGCTGCTGGGTACGTCGGGCGGGCTGCCGGAACTGGAAGGCGAACTGGGCAACGCGGAGCAGTCCAGCGCCGTGCAGGCGGTCTGCGACTGGTACGGGCCCGCGGATTTCACGGTGATGCCGGGGCTGGAGCTGATGGGTCCCAAGAGCGCGGTGTATAAGCTCTTCGGCGGCCCGCCCGCGCAGAAGAAAGACATGCTGGCGCAGGCGAGCCCCGTGACGCACATCACCGCGGACGATCCGCCCTTCCTGATCATGCATGGGGACGCGGACAAGGTGGTGAACGTCGCCCAGAGCGTGCGGCTCGACGAAGCGCTGCGGGCGGCGGGGGTGCGGACGGAGCTGATCGTGCTCAAGGGCGAGGGGCACGCGTTCCGCGGACTCGCGCAGCTGGAGAAGGTGCGGGAGTTCTTCGTAAGGGAACTCAAGCCCGCGGCCGCCGCGCCTGCCGCGCCGACGCAGCCCGCGGCGGGAACGCCGGCGAAGAAATAGGCGATCAAGACGCACCAAGTCGCCGCGTGCGTAAGCCCGCGCGGTCACACCGGCCAGTGTTCGCTCCGGCACTTCTTGGGCGTCAGGGGCCCAAGCACCTTGAAGAGCACGAAGAGCATGCGGACTCCCAGGGAGGGACGACCGTTCTCCAGCACGTTCTTGAGCGTGCCGGTGATGAGGCCCGCGCCCTGCACCATCTGCTTGGCCGTCTTGGTGCCCGGCGTCAGGTTCTCGATGCGCATCACAAACTCGGTCCCGGCGTCTACGGGGCGGAGCTCGTAGACCACGCGGCAGGGCGGGTCGTCGAAATTGGTGAAACGGAATGTGTGGGCGAAGCGCGTGGGCGGAGAGACTTCCAGGATCTCGCCCACCACGCCGGTGTACGCCCCGTCCACCGTGCGCATCGCAAGCTTTGAGCCCGGGGCGAGGGATCGCGTGTCCATGCGGTTGTTGAAGAAGCACTTGATCGGCGCGTCGGTGCGCGTGATCTCGTTCCAGACGGCGTGGATGTCCGCGTGGATGACGACCTTGAAGACGCGTTCGATGGTTTCAGGCATGTTTGGCGGCCTTTGCGTGTGATTCGATCCTGGACTTGAAGTCCGACAGCCGCCCCGCCCAGAACTGGCTGTAGCGGTCGGTCCACCGGTCGTAAATGAGCTGGATGGGCATGACGTTGAAGTACAGCTTGCGCACGCGGCCCTGCTTGACCGAGTGCACCAGGCCCGCGCCTTCGAGGATCCGCACGTGCTTGAGCACGCCCACGGGAGACATCTCAAAGTGGGAGGTGAGGGCCGCGATGCTGATGCCAGGAGCTTCCTGAAGCAGGTCCAGCATGCGGCGGCGGTCGGGGCTCGCCAAGGCGTCGAAGACGCTGTCCAGGGGATCGGGGATGTGGCGAACGGGCCGGGCCATTGATAACGAAAAGGTTACTGATTCTCGACCGTGGTGTCAAGCCCGAGCCGTCGGCGGGGCGATGGCAGAACGCAAGCGAGCCACGCCGGCTGCCAGCCTCCCACGTGCTCGGCGGCCCCGGGCGGCCTCGACACCCCCCCTCTACACTTACCGCCATGTCCGTCTTTTACACACTGGACTTTGAAAAGCCCCTCTCCGACCTCGAACAGCGCCTCGCCGCCGCCGAGACCCGGCTCAAGCAGGAATTCCCGGTCCCCCCGGCCGATCCCGCCGCGAGCGAGAGCGTCGGTTCGGTGACCACCGTCGATCCTGCGGCCCAGCGCCTCCTCGCCGAGATCGCCGACCTGCGCTCCCAGCACCAGCGCCAGCTCACCGAAATCTACGGCAAGCTCACCCCCTGGCAGACGGTCCGCGTCGCCCGGCATCCCGGGCGTCCCCAGACCCGGGACTACATCAACATGATCTGCCGCGACTTCGCCGAACTGCACGGGGACCGTCGGTACGGGGAAGACCCGGCGATCGTGACCGGGTTTGCACGCATCGGCCCCTTCAAGGTCATGCTGGTGGGCCACCAGAAGGGGAAGGAGACGTCCGAGAAAATCGCCTGCCACTTCGGCTGCGCCCATCCCGAGGGGTACCGCAAGGCCCTGGCGAAGATGGAAATGGCGGCCAAGTACGGCGTGCCGATCGTGACGCTGGTGGACACTCCTGGCGCCTACCCGGGCCTGGGGGCCGAGCAGCGCGGCCAGGCGGAGGCGATCGCCGTGAACATGCGGGAGATGTCCCGGCTGCCGGTGCCGATCGTCAGCATCGTGATCGGTGAAGGCGGGTCGGGCGGGGCGCTGGGGATCGCCGTCGCCGACCGGGTAGCGATGCTGCAGAATTCGTGGTACTCGGTCATCAGCCCCGAGGGGTGCGCGGCGATCCTGTGGAAGGAAGCCAACGAGCAGACCAACTCGGCGGCGGCCCAGTCCCTGAAACTGACGGCGAAGGACAACCTCTCCCTGGGGATCGTCGATTCGATCATCCCCGAGCCGGTGGGGGGGGCTCACCGGGACCCGCGCGGAACGGCGGACGCACTGCGGAACTGGATCGTGCAGAGCATCGAGGAATTGCGGCCGGTTCCGGTGGATGAACTGCTCGCCGGGCGGTACGCCCGCTTCCGCAAGATGGGAGAATGGCTGGAAGAGGCGCCGGCGGGGGCGGATGAAGCGCTTTCATCGGGCGGCGGCGGCGCAAAATCTGCCTGAATCTCGAGTTGGAAGAACGGCGAACCTTGGTGGCTTCCCCAGCGTCAATTGGGAAGCGGTTTCCTATGGGGATTTTGACTCCACGGGCTCAAGTTCCTACGGTTGGCACCCTTTCGTCAGGGTGTGGTAGGCCCGCCGGGGCATTCCGCGTCGCGACACTCTTCGGGCGAACCTCTTGGCGAAAAAGACCTCCAAACCTATGAAGCCCGCGAGCGGCAAGCCCGGGACGTCGGCATCCGCAAAGGCCCCGAGTGCCTCGAAGGCTGCCAGTTCCAAGCCGGCGGCGTCGAAGGGTGCTGCTTCCAAGCCCGCGGCGACCGCGAAGCCTGCCCCCAAGCCCGCGGCGGTTCCCGCAAAGAACGGCAAGGCGCCCGTGAAGCCTGCCGGGAATCATGTGGGCAAGCCCGACGGCAAGTCCAGTGGCAAGCCCGCCGGGAAGCCCGAGACCAAGATTGAAGCCAAAGTCGCCGGCAAGGGTGCGCCCGCCAAGGCGCCCGTGGCGCCTGCGAAGGTCGCCGCCGCTCCGGTGAAGGGTGCTCCCCCCGCCAAGGGTGGAAAGGTTCCTGCAGGAAAGTCGGCTCCGGCCGGTTCCCCCGCCGCGGGTAAGCCCGGCGCTCCCGCGGCCCCGGCTGCGGATGCGAAGGGTGGCCGCAAGGGCATCACGATCGTCACCCCCAAGCCGGTGAAGAAGGCCAAGCCCAAGCCGCGCTCCCCGATGAGCGGGGCGTCGTCGGTTCCATCGATTCTGGGTGGTCGGGGGAGCATGAAGCCCCTGATTCCTTCCGGACCCGCGGCGGTGCCGCACCAGCCCCTGGGCTATCACGGCCACACCTCCGACGGTCCCCGCGCCGACCTCAAGAGCCCCTTTGGCAAGAAGGAACTCGCCCACTTCCGCCAGATCCTGCTCCAGAAGCGGGTCGAATTGGTCCGGGACGTTTCGTCCATGGAATCCGAGGCCCTCAAGGGGGAGAGCGGCTCGCTCTCGAGCGTTCCCCAGCACATGGCCGAGCAGGGGTCGGAGAACTACGACCAGTCGCTCTCCCTTGATCTCGCCGCGGCCGACCGCAAGCTGATCAAGGAGATCGACGACGCCCTCGTGCGGATCGACAACGGCACCTTCGGCATCTGCGAACTCACCGGCAAGCCGATCAAGGTCGAGCGTCTCGAGGAACTCCCCTGGGCTCGGTACTCGATCGAGGCGGCCCGCGATCTTGAACGCCGCCAGATGAGGCTGTGACGACCCCGCATCCTGAACATCAGCCCGCCGCCGTGGATCAACCCGGGCCTTCCGCGGCGGGTTCCACGCTGCGCAGCCCCAAGGCATGGGCGGTGCTGGTGCTGGTGACCGTGCTGGGCATCGTCGCCGACCTGGGGACCAAGTCCTGGGCGTTTCATTCCGTCGCCGGGGTGCCGGTGGTGGTGGACCGGGAAGCCGTCCTCGCGGCGCCCTCCCTGGGACGCCTGATCCCCTCGCACACGCCGGTGGTGGTCGCTCCCAACCTGCTCGAATTCACGCTCGTGCTCAACCCCGGCGCTGTCTTTGGGATCGGCGCCGGCAAGCGGGCGTTCTTCATCGTGGTGACCTTCGCGGCGATCGTCTTCGCCGGGTGGATGTTTGCGCGGTGGACGCGGCCCGACCGGCCGATGATGCACGCGGCGATTGGCTTGCTCATCGCCGGCGCGATCGGCAACCTTTACGACCGCATGGTCTACGCCTGCGTGCGGGATTTCATCCATCCGCTGCCGGGTGTGAAGCTCCCCTTCGGGTGGACGCTGCCCAACGGTTCACGGGAAGTCTGGCCCTACGTCTCGAACGTCGCCGACCTGTTCCTGCTGGTGGCGATCGGGATGCTGCTAGTGCAATCGTGGCGCAGCGGGGCTGCAGCGCCGCGGGGCGCTGAATCCACGACAAATCCCGCGGCGCGAGACTTGCGGGCCGATCCCTGACGGGGCTGCATGTTGGCTGTGCATGGGCCGCGTGGGGCCCGCCCGGTGCTGACGCCGATGCTATTCTCCGGGTCCATGACCACACCCACTCCCGGCGTGATCTCCGCGGCCGGAACGCCCCCCGCGGAACAGACCAGCGTGAAGGACACGGTGATCTCCGTGCTCATCTCCCTGGTGCTCGCCTTCGTCTTCCGCGGCTTCGTGGTGGAGGCGTTCCAGATCCCCACCGGTTCGATGGCGCCCACGCTGCTGGGCGCGCACATGCGTTTCCGCAGCCCCGTCACCGGCGCGGAGTGGACCGTGGCGCCTTGGGAATACCAGGGTGACGGGTTCGATTTTCCCAAGCGCGAGCAGACCGGCAGCCCCGAGGGGCCGATCGTTGTCCACGACCCCATGAGCAACTACGAGATCCGGCCCAGTTCCATGCGAACGCTCGCCGGGGACCGGATCTTCGTGCTCAAGTACCTGTACTCGATCTTTGATCCCGCGCGATTCGACGTCGTGGTCTTCAAGAACCCGCAGAACCCGCAGGAGAACTTCATCAAGCGGCTGATCGGCCTGCCCGGCGAACAGATCGCCCTGGTTGACGGGGACGTGTTCGTGCGGCCGGCATCGATGGCGAGCCAGGCCGACGGGGAGAACGCGTGGGCCCAGCCGGGGTGGACGATCGCCCGCAAGCCCGAGCGCGTGCAGCGGGCCGTGTGGCAGCCGGTGTTTGAGAGCCAGTACACGCCTAAGGAATCCCGCACCGACCAGCGCCAGTGGTTCTTCTGCCCGTGGAAGCCCTCCACGGGCGGGTGGGAGATGACCGATCGCCCGACCTACCGCTACGGGGAGAGCAAGCCCACGCGGCTGGACTGGGACTTTGAGCACTGGCCGCTGGTCGATCGCTACGCGTACAACGAGGCGTTCCTGCGCGGTTCGGGCGGCCCGAGCACCGTGCTCCTGGGCTCGTGGTGGAAGCCCACGTACCACTTCGAAGGCCCGATGTTCTACTACCCCGTGTCGGACCTTCGCGTCGCCGCGGGGATCCAGCCCGATTCTCCGGACCTTGAGTGCGCCATCAACCTCGTCGCCCGCGGCCACCAGTTCCAGGCCCGCCTGGGCAAGGGCAAGATCACGCTCAACATGCGGCCCCAGCCCGCTTCCGAGACGGCCGACGAGCCGTGGAAGACGCTCGCCTCACTCGACAAAGCCGATCTCTTCGCCAAGGACCGCGTCACCAACGTGGAGTTCTGGCACGTCGATCAGGCCCTGCAGGTGTGGGTGGACGGAGACCTGGTCCTCAGGGCCGAGTACAACTGGTCCCCCGCGGAGCGCATCCGCAACGCGACGGGCCTGGATGTCGAGCAGATCGTCGAGTCTTCCCACGACTCGACCAAGCCCGGCGTGCTGATCGACGGCACCAAGTACCGCCTGCCGGGGTTGAGCATGGCCTTTGACGGCGCGGCGGTGACGCTGCAGCGCGTGGGCGTGTGGCGCGACCTGCACTACCAGGCGACGATCAAGGGCTCGACCCGCGCCGCCCCCGGCCTGGCGACGGCGCCCGACAGCGTGCTGACCACCGGGCCCGACCACTTCTTCTGCTGCGGTGACAACAGCCCCTCGAGCTTCGATGGCCGCTCGTGGACGCAGGTCGAGCCGTGGGTCGCCGCGGAGATCGATCCCACCCCGGGCGTGGTCCACCGCAACCTGCTCATCGGCAAGGCGTTCTTCGTGTACTTCCCGGCGATGGATAATTCACGCCGTATTCCCATGCCCGACTTTGGCCGCATGCGGTTGATCTGGTAGGGAAGGCATCGAGGCATCGAGGCAGCAAGCATCGGGACGGCAAGGGAAGGCGGAGCCGGGATCATGAGTGCGCTGGTCGTGATACTCGGGCGTGGTGGGAGCAAGGGCGTGCCCGGGAAGAACTCCCGCGTCATCGCCGGAAAACCCTGCATCCAGTGGACCATCGAGGCCGCCCGCGCCGCACGCCGTGCCACCCTCGTCGCCCTCTCCACCGACGACCCCACCCTCCGCTCCATCGGCAAGGCCGCGGGCGTCAACCTCATCCAGCGTCCTGACGCCCTCGCCTCCGATACCGCGACGATCGACGACGCCGCGCGCCACGCCGTCATGACCCTCGACCACGCCGTGTGCATGCAGGAGGCCGACCGCGCCGTGCCCACGATGCTCGACCCGGTCGTGATCCTCTACGCCAACGTACCCATCCGCCCCGCGGGCCTCATCGACCGCGCCATCGAGCTGTGCGAGACAAGCGGATGCGACAGCGTGCAAAGCTACGCCCCCGTCGGCAAGCATCACCCCTGGTGGACCGCCCGGCTCGACGCCGGTGGGCAGGTCCGCCCGTGGGAAGGTGACGTGCTCAACCACGGCGTCTTCCGCCGCCAGGATCTCCCGCCCGCGTATATCCCCGACGGCGGGATCATCGTCGTGCGCCGCCGGGCGCTGTTCCTGAAAGTCCCCGGCGTCCCCGCGGGACCGCACGCCTTCTTCGGCGCTGATCGCCGCGGCATCATCAACCCCGAGGGCTCGGTCGTCGACATCGACTCCGAGATCGACACTGTCGTCGCCGAGCAGATGCTCAAAGCCGCGCCGTAACACGCGGGGAAACCCGCAAACACCATGCAGATCTCCGGCCGCACCATCTCCACCAGCGTCTCACCCTACGTCATCGCCGAGCTGGGCGTGAACCACGACGGCTCGGCCGCAAAGGCCCTCGAACTCGCCGCCGCCGCCGCCGAGGCACGCGTGGACGCGATCAAGCTCCAGTATTTCCAGGCCGAGCGCCTGATGAGCAAAGCCTCGCGCCTCGCCGCCTACCAGCAGGCCGCGGGAGAACGTGATCCCGTGGAGATGCTCCGCCGGCTCGAGCTCACCCTGGACCAGATGGCCCCGATCGTCGAGCTCGCCCACGCTCGCGGAATTCACGCGATCGTGACCGTGTTCTCCCTCGAGCTTGTCGAGGGCGCTGACAAGCTCCCGTGGGACGCGTACAAGACGGCCTCTCCCGACATTATCCACCGGCCGCTGCTCTCGGCGCTCGCCTTGACGGGGCGTCCCATGATCGTCAGCACCGGCGCGTCCACGCTCTCGGAGGTCGGCCGCGCCCTGACGTGGCTCCGCGACATCCGGGACCGCGTCGCCGTGCTGCAGTGCGTCAGCAGCTACCCGACCAGTCACGAGAACGCGGAGCTGGGCGGCATCGCCGCGATCGCCGACATCTTCCCCGGCCCTGTGGGCTACAGCGACCACACGCCCGATGTCGTCACGGGCCGCGAAGCCGTCTCACGCGGCGCGTGCATCCTCGAAAAACACTTCACGCTCGACAAGAAGGCGCAGGGACCCGATCATGCCGCCTCCCTCGAGCCGGCAGAGATGCGTGAGTACGTGCAGATTGCTCGTGAAGCGGTGGGAGAGCTTGAAGCCAGCCGCAAGTACGGTTCACCGACCACGTTCTCGCGCCGGCCGATCGAGGCGAGCAAGCGCGTGCTGGAGATCGAACAGGACGTGCGGCGTGTTTCGCGCCAGTCGCTCGTCGCGACGCGTGATCTGGCCGCGGGGCATGTGATACGGCGAGAAGACTTGACGATCAAGCGTCCGGGCACGGGCCTGGAGCCGTTTCACCTTGACGACGTGATCGGCAAGACGCTGGCGTTGGCGGTGGGGGCGGATGAGCCGCTCGTGGCCGCGTCGGTTCAGTAGTTTTACTCTTACCGAGTCACGTCGCGCGAAACGCCATCGCGTGCGTCTCTCTCGATGAGTCCCGTTTGCTCGGGCGGCTTCATCGCTGCGGCGGGCACCTGCGTCTGCATGTCCCCCAGAAGGCAGCCTTTCCATGCCGCCCCGCACTCGGGGCAGATACGGCAGTGGTCGTCCTCAACGTGCAACCCTGCCATGTCGTAGCCGCACACCGCGCACACGGGAGGGTCGGCGTCGACCGCGATGGTGATGCGGCGCAGCGCGCGTTTCTCAATCGGGATGTATGCAACAGCGATCGTCGCCAACACGATCGTCGCCAACCCTTCCAGTGGATTGCTGGACCTCACGCTCCCCGTGAGGACCAGCCAGACGAGGACGAGACTTGCACCGGCAAGGCCGCCCAGGTAACAGACAAGGTACCGGCTTGAAAGCATGCAGCGCAGCCGCAGCATCGATCGGCGCCGGCGAAGGGGCTGGAGCGATGGCGAGCGAGCGAACAATCCAGGATAAGGAACCTGGCGCATCACACCACGATCATCCGGGCATGTGAATGTGCTCACCCACTTCATGCAGGGCCCGCAATACTTACGGAGTCACCGGTAGCCTTACGGCACCGGGGCCACCGGCACCGCCGGCATCAGCACCGCTCGCACCGCCATGAACATCGGGATCTCGCGCCTCGCCCGGTTCTCTTCCGCCGCCCGCGGGCCCGGAGCGCTCTTGCGAAGGCTCGCCCATTCCTCGATCAGGTCGATGGCGAATCCCGCGTCGTGCAGCAGCTTGGAATACGCCTGGAGCGGGCGATGGAATGTCCACGTGGTGACCGGGTCGGCGCCGCGGGCGACCTTGCCGGGGTTCATCACGATCGAGGCGCGGCCCGCGGAGAGGTAGCCGTCCACGCGGCGGTACTGGCGGATGGGCGAGGGCGGCGGACCGCCCGCGCGGTGGCGGGCCTTGCTTTCGTCCTTCTCCTCCTTCGCCCAGCCCCATTCGGTCTGGCCCGGGGCGCGGAAGGAGGGATGGAGGATGATGAATGTGAACGTGCCGCCCGAGGCGAGCATGCTTGCGACGCCGGTAAATACCGATTCCACGCCGTCGATGTTCATCATCGCCATGATGCTGATCGCCGCGTCGAAAGGCTCGTCGGCGATGCCGGGGAGGCGGTCCAGCGAGCGGGCATCACCCGTGACGAAGCGGGCGAGGTCGGTCTTGGCCTCCCGTGCCGCATCGATGAGGCGTGGGGAGGCATCGACACCCACGCAACGCACACCCAGTGAGGCGAGTCGGCGGCAGAAGTCTCCCTGGCCGCAGGCGACGTCGAGGACGCGCATTCCAGCGCGGGGGCGGAGCAGGCGCAGCGCGCCGGGGATGATGACGTTCTCGTGGTGGTCGCTCTTGCGTTCACCGATGAGCTGGTCGTACCACTCGGCGACGTGGTCCCAGGAAGTGTCCTGGCCGTCGTCGTCTCCGCCCTTGTTGACAGACTTGCCCTTCTTCAGGGCGTTGGGAAGCACCGGCGGTTCACCCACGATGGTCGGGCGCGTCTCTCCCAGGCTGTTGACCGGCGGCTGCTGACCGATCAGGCCGTAGAACGACTGCGGGGGCGGGGAGAAGAAGCGCACGTCCTGCCCGGTCGCCGGGTGCGTGAAACCAAGCTCCGTCGCGTGCAGGCAGAGTCGGGAAATCGGGTTGGTGCGGCCGCCGTAGCGGCGATCGCCTACGAGCGGGTGGCCCGCCTCGCGCATGTGCACGCGGATCTGGTTCTTGCGGCCGGTGTCGAGGCGGAGCTGGATCAGCGTGCGGTTGCTGCCCACGCCCACGCCTCGCCAGTGCGTGACGGCGTTCTGACCCGGATCACCATCGCGGCGGCGTGAGTCGTCGGTGTTGACCGAGCGCATGAGCCCGTCGTCACCCTCGGCGAGGAAGCTGCGGATGATGCCCGAGGGGGGCTGGGGCGTGCGGCCGGGGAGGGCGGGGGCGTCCTGACGGATCTCCCCTTCGACCACGGCCATGTAGAGCCGGTGCGCCCGCTTGGTGCGGAACTCTTCCTTGAGCTGCTCGAAGGCGCGGTCGCTGGCGGCGAAGACCAGGAGGCCGCTCGCCTCTTTGTCGAGGCGGTGGATGATCCACACGCGGGTGCCGCGGAGGCGGCGCTTGTCCTTGATGAAGTGCTTGACGACGCCGAAGACGCTCTGCTCCCGGAGCTCGAGGTTGTCGTGCTCGGGGGTGCCGGGCATCGGCGCGGTGATGAGGCCGGTGGGCTTGTCGACCACCACAATCTCGTCGTCCTCGTAGACCAGTCGCACGCCCAGGCCGATGTCGCTGGGGTCGTGGCTCGCCGGGGGCATGTAATCGTCGTGTCCGGTGTACTGGCGGGCCTGCTTGCCGCGAGGGCCCTCGGGACGGGGGCCGCGGGACGGAGGACGACCCGGACCGGGGGCTCGCTTCTCCCGTGAGAATGAAGAGGAGCCGGAACCGCGGGATGGACGGCCTGAAGTGGGCATCGGGTAGGGTAGGTGAAAGGAGTCGCCTCGCGGGGCTTCAGGGCCACTTGCAGGGGTCAAGAAGCCCGTGATTCGATCAAATCGAGAAGCCAGGGGGCAAAAGCGGACTTGTCCACGGCGCCCGGAGTCCGGGTTTCTCCGCCCGCGGCGTCCACGACGACGGCCTCGATGGTGGGGGCGTCCATGGTCTGGAGTGGATTCCCTACGACCAGGTCGACACGCTTGCGGGAGAGCTTTTCATGTGCGGAGGCCACCATGGAGGCGGCGGGCTCAAGCGCGAACGCCACCAGGAACTGGCCGCGCGGGCGGTGCGCGGAGACCTCGGCGATGAGGTCGGGGGTGGATTCGAGCTCGAGGGTCAAGGGGCCACCGGCTCGCCTGAACTTGGCGTCGGCGCGAACCGTACTTGGAATGGGCCTGTAATCGGCGACGGCCGCGGCCATGATGATGACGTCGGCGCGGGGTGCGTGGAGCGCCAAGAGCGTCCGCAGATCTTCGCAGGTCGTGAACCGGTGCAGTTCCACCGCCGCGGCGGCTGGGAGCAGGTGAACCGGACCCAGGAGCAGGGTGACGTGGTGCCCGCGGCGAGCCGCCTCGTCGGCGAGGGCGAGCCCGGCCCGGCCCGAGCTTCGATTCCCGATGAACCGGACGGCGTCGATGGGCTCGTGGGTGGGCCCGGCGGTGATGAGGATGCGTCGTGGTGTCGTCATACGGGCAGGCGCGGGGAGCAGGCGGCCGCAGGGGGCCATCGCCGACGGTGCAACGGTATCCGCGGATGGATTGGGGCGTGTCCCCGGCGGAGGGGGAACCGGGCGCAGGTTTGGGGCGCATTGCGAGCGGGGAGGGTTGCGGGCATAATGCCCGCCCGCCCCGTCGGCGGCTCCTGACGCTCCCGGTCCCCGGCTCCGGGAGGATCACGCGTCGGGGCCGGGCTGGTGAGGTAGAGGGAAGCTCGGGTCGCTACGATGGGCGCCGGTTCCTCGCAGAAATGCGTTCTGTCAGGGATCCGATCGGACCGGTACGCCGATGGAATGTTGTTCGATCCCGCGTTCTTTCGCGGGGTCGGTGTGTTGAAGTCTGGCGCTCGGTGTGTGCGTGGCTGGGGCAGGACGCCCGGACCACTCGCCGGGCCAAGGGTTGACGCGAGAAGAGCATGGCACGATCGAAGAAGAAGCTTGGCGAAATCCTGGTGGGCTGGGGACTGATCAACGCCGCCCAGGCGGACAAGGCGGCGCAGGTCGCCAAGGCCTCGGGCAAGCGCATGGGCGACGCCCTGGTGGAGCTTGGTTTCTCCAAGGAAGACCAGGTTTCCAAGGCGTTGGCGCACCAGTTCGGGATGGAATATGTCGACATCGGCGCCCAGGGAATGGCGACCAAGATCGACCTCAAGCTCATCCCCGACGACCTCATCAAGAAGTTCCTGGTCCTGCCCATGTCCAAGAGCAACGGCCGGCTGCAGCTGGTCATCCACGATCCCATGGATCTGGAAATGCTCGACATGCTCCGCTTCCGGCTGAACGTCGAGGTCGAGCCGCGCCTGGCCCCCCGCAGCCAGATCAAGAAGTTCCTCGAGGGCGGCGGGGGCGCCAAGCCCGACAAGGGCGTCGCCCCGACCGAATCCCTCATCTCCGAGTCCATGGACCGCACGGTCGACCGCTCGGTGGACCGCTCGATGGACAAATCCATCGACATCGCCAGCGAGGACGCCCCGATCGTCCGCCTGTGCAATCGCATCCTGACCGAAGCGGTGAAGATGCGGGCGAGCGATATCCATATCGAGCCCATGGCCGACCGCGTGCGGCTGCGCTACCGGATCGACGGTGTGTGCATCGAGCGTGACAACCTCCCGTCTCGCATGCAGAACGCCATGCTTTCCCGCGTGAAACTGATGTCCAGCATGAACATCGCGGAGAAGCGTGTTCCGCAGGACGGCCGCATCAAGCTGCCCGTGGACGATGTGCAGGTCGACTTCCGCGTCTCTGCGTGCCCCGCGTACCACGGTGAGAGCGTGGTGCTGCGTATTCTGCGGCCCGAATCGGTGCGAATCGGCCTGGTGAACATCGGTTTTGAGCCCGACACGCTCACCACCTTCAACAAGATCATCCGCCGCCCCAACGGCATCTTCCTGGTCACCGGACCAACCGGTTCGGGCAAGACGACCACCCTCTACTCCGCCCTGGACACCCTCAACCGCCCCGACAAGAAGATCATCACCGCGGAAGACCCGGTCGAATACAACTTCACGGGCATCAACCAGTGCCAGGTGCGAGAGTCGATCGGCCTGACCTTCCCGGCGATTCTCAAATCCATGCTCCGCCAGGCACCCAACATCATCCTGGTGGGTGAAATCCGAGACAAGGAAGTGGCCGAAATCGCCATCCAGGCCGCCCTGACCGGCCACCTTGTGTTCTCCACCCTGCACACCAACGACGCGCCCTCGGCGATCACGCGACTGGTGGACATGGGCGTCAAGCCCTTCCTGGTCGCCTCGTCGATCCAGGCGGTCCTCGCCCAGCGCCTGATCCGCATCATCTGCAAGCAGTGCAAGGCGGTCGACCCCGACGTGGACCCCAAGTACCTCCAGCTCACGGGCATCTCCCCCGAGGAAGCGGCGGGCAAGGTCATGAAGGGCACCGGGTGCGATAACTGCAACCGGACCGGCTACCGCGGCCGCCAGGGCATATTCGAAATGATGGTGATGAACGCGGCGATCCGTGACCTGGCCTTCAAGCTCGCCCCCGTCTCCGAGCTCCGGCGGGCGGCGCTGGCGAGCGGGATGCGGCCACTGGTTTCCGACGGCAAAATCAAGATCCTCAGCGGCCGCAGCACCCCCGAAGAGATCGCCCGGTCGACGCAGGTCGACCTCGACAACGCGGCGGGCGGGGCGGCGGCGTAGGCAGCGTCCGGCAGATGTTCGAGAGAGCGGGCCATCGCGGTCGGTGGCCCCACGCGGAATCGTGGGTACAACGAGTCACGGGAACATGCTGTCCCCGTGTGTGCACTGATGTAAGGGTTCACGATGTCGCAGATGCAGATTGACCGTCTCCTGGACACCGTCGTCAAGACGGGCTCGAGCGACCTTCACCTGACGGTCGGCCGCCCGCCCACCGTCCGGTTGCACGGGCACCTCCAGAACCTCAAGACCAAGGTCCTTGAATCCGACGACATGGTCTCCCTCATGAAGTCGATTACCCCCGAACGCAACCAGCAGGAACTGGCCGAGGTGGGGGGCACGGACTTTGGGTTCGCCTACGGGGACGCCGCCCGCTTCCGCACCAGCGTCTTCCGGCAGCGCGGCGACCTGGCGATGGTGCTGCGTCGAATCCCCAACAAGCTCCTGACCTTCGAGCAGATCGGTCTCCCCGAGATTGTTCGGGATCTGATCAGGCGTCCCCGCGGGATGTTCCTGGTGACCGGGCCTACCGGCTCGGGAAAGACGACCTCGCTGGCGACGATGATCGACTACATCAACATGACGATGGACCGGCACATCGTCACGATGGAAGACCCGATCGAGTACTACCACTACCACAAGAAGAGCATCATCAACCAGCGGGCGATCCACGACGACGTCCCGTCGTTCTCCGAGGCTCTTCGCCGCGTGCTCCGGCAGGACCCGGACGTGATCCTGGTGGGTGAAATGCGAGACCTGGAAACCATCGAAGCGGCCGTGCGAGCCGCCGAGACGGGCCACTTGGTGTTTGGTACCCTCCACACCACCGGCGCCGCCAAGACCATCGACCGTCTGGTGGACGCCTTCCCGGTGAGCCAGCAGAACCAGATTCGGGTCCAGCTCTCCACCGCCCTGATCTGCGTGCTGAGTCAGGTGCTTCTCTCCCGCGTGGATACGCCGGGCATGGTGGCAGGGTATGAGTTCCTGGTGGTTACCCCGGCTATCGCCAACCTTGTCCGCGAAGCCAAGACCTTCCGCATCGACTCGGCGATCCAGACCGGTCGCAAGTTCGGCATGCAGCTGCTGGACGACCACCTCTGGTCGCTGTACAAGCGCGGGATGATTTCGGCGGAAGAGATGATTGACAAGAGCAAAAATCCAGTTGACCTGACCGATAAGATCCACAAGGAAGGTGGAAAGGTCGGCCGGGCCGAGTGGGACGAGGACCTTGACCTGCAGAAGGAATGATGCCGTTCTGCGGGATATCCACCCGGTTGACGGGTGGATATCGGGGTTGGCGTAGTTTCAAAATCCAGTTGTCTATTGTGTTTTTGCGTGTTGTTCAGGTAGGTTTGGTTCGTCTATTCTGTTATTGTGGTCGAAGAGGTTGTAGGGCGCGAGTTTCCGGAGCCGGTCCGTCCGGGAATTCGCGTCAGTCCGGCGAAGGCCAGACCTGAACCTCCGCCGTGGTCTTCAAAGTCGCCTCAAAAGGCTCGCATGCTCCGAGAGGGGTGGGTGGGCTTGGACGACGACGAGAGAAGATCCGGTTCGCCTGTCGGGGCTCTATTGGGGGGTGGTCGCGTGTGCCGTGCGGAGCAGCCGCAGGGTCACGGCGTCCATCCTCAACCGCGTGGCGGCGAGAAGCGCTGTGCGGGAGGAGACCTTGGTTGGCGGGGAGGAACGGGCGGCGTTCGGGCGGGCCCGAGCGAGGGCGACAACCTTGAGGGTCGATCGAGCTTGGCCTCGTGAGCTTGGTCTTGCGAGCGGCATCGGCCTCGACGGCAACTCCGATGAGGGTGCGGCGGAGCGGAAGTGTGAATCGGTCCACCGGAAGCGTCCGGTTGTCCGGTTCGGGAATGCGTTTGGGCGTTGATCGGCTTGCCCAAGGCTTCTTCCGCGGCTGGCACCCCGGGTCGGAACGACAGGCGCAGAGTGGTCGAGCCCCAGAGAAGGAAGCGCGACAATGGCGGCGGTCGAAGCACTCGAACTCAAAGGCAAGAAGATCGGTCGCATCCTTACCAAGATGGGCAAGGTGACGCGCGACCAGGTGCACGAGGCGCTGGCCGTGCAGAAGACCCGCAAGGTGCTGCTGGGCCAGCTTCTGACCGAGCTGGGCCTGGTGACGGCCAAGGACGTCGCCGAGGCGCTGGCCGGCCAGGCGGGCATGCAGTACATGGACCTGGTGGGCAAGGACATTCCCGAGGATGTCCGGTCGGTGATCCCGGCGGACAACGTCCAGTCGTACCAGGTGATCCCGATCGAGTACAACCCGGTCAGCAAGCGGCTGAAGATCGCGATGAAGAGCCCGGACAACTTCCGGGCGGTGGATGACCTTCGCCTGCTGATGGGGTTCAACGTCGAGGCCGTCGTCGCCGACGCTGCGATCATCGATTCGCTCATCAAGAAGCACTACTCCAAGAGCGAGTCGATGGTGGACGTGGTGACGCAGCTGGCCAAGGACGACAAGTTCAAGTCCCTGGAGGGCCGCGGTGAGTCGATCGACCTGGACGCCATCATGGAGATGGCCGACGACAACCAGGTGATCAAGCTTCTGAACCTGGTGCTGCTGACGGCGATCAAGGACCGGGCGTCGGACATCCACTTCGAGCCGTTCGAGAACGAGTTCAAGATGCGGTACCGCATCGACGGGGTGCTGTACGAGATGAACTCCCCGCCCAAGCACCTGGGGCCGGCGATCACCAGCCGCGTCAAGGTCATGTCGAACCTGGACATCGCCGAGCGGCGCCTGCCGCAGGACGGCCGCATCGAGCTGACGATCGGGGGCAACCCGGTCGATCTTCGCGTCGCCGTGCTGCCCACGATGCACGGTGAGTCGGTCGTGATGCGAGTGCTGGACCGCTCGAACGTCGAGCTGTCGCTGGACCGCATCGGGCTTCGTGAGGACGACCTGGACACGGTCAACCGCCTGATCAACAAGCCCAACGGGATCGTGATCGTGACGGGCCCCACGGGCTCGGGCAAGACGACCACGCTGTACGCGGCGCTGTCGAGCCTGAACGACATCCAGACCAAGATCCTGACGGCCGAGGACCCAGTCGAATACGACATCGACGGCCTGTGCCAGTGCCAGATGAATACCGAGGTGGGGCTGACCTTCGCCAAGGCGCTTCGAAGCTTCCTGCGTCAGGACCCCGACATCATCCTGGTGGGCGAGATCCGAGACCTGGAGACGGCGCAGATCGCCGTGCAGGCCTCTCTGACGGGCCACCTTGTGCTGAGCACGCTGCACACCAACGACGCGCCGAGCTCAATCGTGCGTCTGATGGACCTTGGGCTGGAGGCGTTCCTCCTGACGGCGACTGTGGAGGGGATCATCGCCCAGCGCTTGGCGAGGCGCATCTGCGTCTCGTGCAAGGAGCAGTACACGCCGTCGGAAGAGGAGCTCATGGAGCTTGAATTGACGCCCGAGCAGGTGCGGGGGAAGAAGTTCTTCCGCGGCAAGGGGTGCACGGCGTGCAACGGCTCGGGGTACAAGGGTCGACTGGCGCTGTTTGAGATCATGACGCTGGACGACGAGATGCGCGAGATGATCATGCGTGAGGCGAGCACGGCGGTGCTGCGCCAGGCGTCGCGCAAGCGCGGCATGCGGACGCTGCGCGAGTCGGGGATGCTGGCGATCTACGAGGGCATCACGACGATCGACGAGGTGGTGCGCGAGACGCTGGGTGAGGATTCGTAAGGGAAGGCATCAGGCATCGGGCATCAGGCACTAGGCAGAAGACGGGTAAGGCTGGTTGGTGGAATGAAGCACAGAAGCGCGCGAGCTGGCGCGTGAGTGGAGCGTGAAGCATGGCAACGTTCGCATACGAGGCACTGAACGCGGCGGGCAAGCCCCAGAAGGGGACGGTGGACGCCGCGACCAACGACGAGGCGGTGCAGAAGATCCGCTCCCAGGGATTCTTCCCGACGTCGGTGCGTGAGCAGAAGGCCAAGAAGCAGGCGGAGAAGGAAGCGGCGAACCAGACGAGCAAGAAGAAGAAGAAGCGCGGCGGCAGCGGCGGCTTTGGCCGCGTGAGCCCCAAGCTTCTGACGCTGTTCACCCGGCAGCTCTCGACGCTGCAGGACGCGGGCCTGCCGCTGCTGCGGTCCCTGCAGATCCTGGAGGGTCAGCAGAAGCCCGGGCTGATGAAGAACATCCTGCAGGGCGTGTGCGACGAGGTGGAGGGCGGCTCGTCCCTGTCGGAGGCGATGAGCAAGTACCCGCGGGCGTTCAACCGGCTGTTCGTGAAGATGGTGAACGCCGGAGAGATCGGCGGCGTGCTGGACATCATCCTTCAGCGCCTGTCGGAGTTCATGGAGAAGAGCCAGCGGCTCAAGAGGAAGATCAAGGGCGCGATGGTGTACCCGATCGTGGTCATCTCGATCGCGGTGATCATCCTGACGGGCATCATGGTGTTCATCATCCCCAAGTTCGAGGAAATCTTCACGGACTTCGGGGTGAAGCTGCCGGCGATCACGCTGTGGCTGATGAATACCAGCCGCTGGGTGGCGGGCAACATCCCCGGGCAGACGATCCCCGGGTTCGTGTTCGTGATCATCAGCCCGTTCATCATCTTCTTCGGGCTGAAGATGGTGCGCAAGGCGGAGGTCGGGCGGGCGACGACGGACTGGTGCGTGCTGAAGATTCCGATCTTCGGCAAGCTGATCAAGAAGACGTCGATCGCGCGGTTCACGCGGACGCTGGGAACGCTGATCTCCGCGGGCGTGCCGATCCTCGAGGCGATCAACATCACCAAGGAAACGTCGGGCAACTACGTGTACGAGAAGGCCCTGGGCAACGTGCACGACTCGATCCGGGAGGGTGAGAGCTTCGCCGGCCCGCTGCGCGAGAGCAAGACGTGCGACGCGATCGTGGTGAACATGATCGACGTGGGTGAGGAGACCGGCGAGCTCGATGGCATGCTGCTGAAGATCGCCGACAACTACGACGAGGAGGTGGACGAGCAGGTCGAGGCGCTGGTCTCGCTGCTGGAGCCGCTGATGGTCGTGGTGCTGGGCGGCATGGTCGGAACGATCGTTGTGGCGATGTTCATGCCGATGGTGGCGATGATCAACTCCCTGCAGGGCGGCGGCAAGTAAGGCCGGGCGGGAACGACGGACGCTTGAGGCTCTCCCGGGCGCGTGCCCGGGAGAGCGTGTGAAAGGATCCCACGATGCGGTCAGGCTCGGGAAGACACTCTGGACCAGCGGCTCACCGCGGCTTCACGCTGATCCAGCTGCTGGTGGCGGTGGGGATCCTGGCCACCCTTGCGGGGCTGCTGCTGGTGGCGATGCGGGCTGCGCGGGCATCGGCCGTCGCCGGGGCCGACACGCAGATCAAGGGCACGATCGCGACGGGGATGACCGGGTTCATCTCGAGCTTTGATTTCGCGCCGCCCCTGGTGAAGGACCAGAGCGACAAGACGGGCAAGGGGACGATCGTCAAGGTGAAGGTCAACTCGACGGACGTGTACGCGATCGCGGTGTACACCCCGGCGGCGGACGCGGATTTCCTCCGCGGCCCGGGCGTGGCGGACATCAACAACCCGCTCAGGCCCACCCCCAAGCCCGACCTGCGGTACAGCAACGACTCCCTGGGGATCTACCTCGCCGGGGCGCTGGAAGTGCCGCTGCGGTCCGACAAGGCCGACGTGCCGATCGACCTTGTGTCGGGCCCGGGGACGGGGCGGCCCAACCTCTCGGGGAGCTTTGAAAAGGGCAAGTTCGGCCCGTTCATCGACGCGAGCTCCCGGACGCTGCAGATCGTCCGCAACGACGACATTTCGTCCCTGAACCCGACGGCGGAGCTTCAGGACCGCAACCGGGTGCCGATCCGGTATTACCGGTGGCTGAAGAACAAAAACGTGAGCACCTGGGACGACCTGAACATCCCGGCGATGGTGGTGGGGCCGGACTACGCCAAGTACTCGTCCAAGACGGCGGCGGCGGACCGGGCGCAGCCCGACGCGCAGGTGACCGGGGCGAACTGGGCGTTCGTGATGGCGGGTCCCAACCGCGTGTTCGGTGACGAGGACATCGCGGTGATCGTGCAGGCGCTGCAGAGCACCGGGGCGTCGGTGGATGCGTCGATGCCCGAGGCGATGCTCAGGGCCCGCGCCTGGGCGGACAACCTGGTGGAGGCCGGCAGTGCGATCAACTGACCAGACAACTTCGGGCCCGGTGACGGGTGCGGGCCTTGGGGTGGGCCGCGGCCTGCGGCGGGGTTTCACGCTGCTGGAACTGCTGGTGGTGATTTCGCTGATCGCGCTGCTGCTGGCGATCGCGGCGCCGGCGGTGAACTCGATCGTGAAGTCCACCGACGAGGCGGGGGCGAAGAACCAGCTGGACGTGGCGATGTCGGCGGCGCGTTCGCTGGCGATCACGTCGGAGTCTGGGAGCGACACGGCGGCGGTGTTCTTCTACAAGCCGGGCGGGAAGCTGACGATCAGCGTCTTCCGCAAGGCGGGGGAACTCAGCGACATCGATGGAAACGGCACGCCGACGACGCGGGACGTCTTCGTTCCGACCGGGCTTCAGCCGTTCCGGCTCCCCACGGGTTGGATGATCCGCGGGCTGGCGCCGATCGGCGCGATCGACAACGGCGTGGACAAGTCGGGGTGGTACGAGGCCGTCAGCGGCAAGCGCGAGTTTGAGAAGGGCACCAGCGGCAACCCGCCGCAGATGTGGTGGAACTGGGTCTTCCCGGAGACGGGCTTCTTCGACCCCAAGAAGGCGCGGGACGATTTCTCGACGGGCAACGGGGCCTCGGTGCGCCAGACGTTCATGGTGCGGTTCGAGGCGGGCTCCGGGCTGCTCAAGACCGGGGACCGGCGGCTGGCGCTGGTGATCGATCCTTCCCCCTCCAACGCGTTCCGCACGACGCTGCCGTACCGGTACTACCGCTTCAACCGCGGGGACGACGTGGGCGTGCTGGTGAGCCAGATCCTCCAGGCCCGGGAGGCCGACCTGCCCATCAAGGACAAGCGGCTGCTGCTGGGAGACCAGGCGACCGACACCGTGCTCGCCGCGGGCGTGACGGAGATCGCGCTGTACCGGGAGGTCGACCTTGCCGCGGGGATCGGCGCGGGCGGGCTGAACCGTGACAGCAAGTCGCTGTACGCGGTGTACGACAACGGCCGCAAGCTGCTGCCTTCTCCCCAGCTCGATTCGACGCTGTGGGGGACGGGTTTCCCGGGGGCGCAGGAAGTCGCCAAGCGGACCAACGAGTGGTTCGCGATCGATGAGGCAGATCCCGACGCCAAGCCCGGCACGGGCGGGGCGTTCGTGTACTCGATCGACCGCGCCAGCGGCCGGCCGACGGAGGTGCGCTGATGAGCATGACCATGCGACATGTGCGGATCGACCTTGACCGCTGCGGCCGCGTTCTGCGGGATGCGTGCAGGCGTCCGCGGGGCGGCTTTTCGCTCATCGAGGTGCTGATCGCGGTGGTGGTGCTGGCGCTGGGCCTGCTGGGCGTGGGCGCGGTCTTCCCGGTGGTGATCCGTTCCCAGCGGCAGTCGCAGGACGTGATCCAGGGGCAGGTCGCGGCGCGGGCGGCGTCGGCGTACGTGATGGGCCGGCAGAACATGCTGTCGTCGCTGCGGGAGCTGGCGTACGACATGAACGTCGACAACAACGTGGACGATCCGCCGGACTACAACGCGTCCCCGTGGTACATCTGGGCGAACAACGCGGCGGCGGTGGGCGGGATCGACCCCAAGACCGGCGGGGTGCTGCTGCCCAACCCCGACAAGACGGTGGCGGCCACGACGATCTACATCCCGATGGCCGACCGGCTGTTCCCCTCCCCGTTCACGCAGGGGCTTGATCCGCAGTACGCGTGGGACATCGCGCTTCGCCGCAAGAAGTCGGGCGGGGCGCAGGTGGTGATCTTCACGCGGCGGATCGATTCGCAGATCGGCGTGCCGACGGGCTGGACGCTCTCCCATGCGTTGACGGGGCACGACCTGCCGGCGGCGTCGGCGAGGGTCCCGCTGGCGACGGATGGAAAGTCGATCCCGACGGGCAACGGCGTGGGGTCGTACTCCCGCGTGCGGATGCTGCAGCTTGACCGCTGGGGCGGTGACGACAAGAACGAGCGCAACGCCAGCGAGATCACGGTGAAGGCGATCAACGACGGCGACCCGAACTGGAACGACGGGAGCAGCGCGCTGCGGCGGGCGGAAGTGATCGGCCAGCGGCTGGTGGACAACATGGGCAATGTGTACACGGTGACAGGGACGCGCGAGGGCAAGGAGAGCGCCAGCGATGGGCGGCCGATCCAGTGGCTGCGGCTGGACCCCCCGCTGAGCCGCGCGACGTGGCAGGAGCAGAAGCTGGGCGCGAAGATTGAAATGCTTTTGACCCCGCAAGTCCCCGCGGCGGTGAGCGTGATCGACGTGGAATGAGCCGGCGGCCGCCACCGGGGCGGCGGAAGGACGCGGACCGGTTTTCACGGGCCCGTTCAAGGAGTTTGACGTGACGAACCCTCAGAAATCCTCGTGCGAAATGCTCGCCGAATCCGCCGGCGCCGCGCCCGCGGCCGGCGGGAACCGCGCGGGATTCACGCTGATGGAAATGCTCGTGGCGATCGGCGCCGTCGCGATCCTCACGGTGGGTATCGCCTCGGTCTTCTCGGCGATCGGCAAGACTGTTTCCGGCGGGCGGCGGATCAGCCAGCTCACGGCGCAGTCGGCGCAGATCGAGTCGGTGATGCGGCAGGATTTCGCCCGCATGACGCGCGACGGCTTCCTGATGATCCGCCAGCAGAACACCAACACCGGCGGCCCCCGCGCCGCGGAAAAGAAGATCGCCCTCAACCCCGCGGACAGCTCCCCCCGCACCCGCCGCATCGACGAGATCCTGTTCTTCGCCAAGGGTGATTTCACCTCAACGCGCGAGCCGGTGCACCCCGCCTACGAGGCCCGCGGTGACTCGGCCCGGATCTATTACGGCCACGGCACCCGCCAACTCGAGACCGGGAATCCCAAGCCTCCGGCGCTCACCGATTTCAACACCGTCGGCGGCAAGCTCGGGCAGGCCAATACGCCCAACGCCTTCGCCGGCGATTGGTGCCTCGCCCGTCACCAGTGCGTGCTGGTGGATCCCCGCCAGACCAAGTACGACCTGCAGCCGGTGTTCGGGCTCGATCCCAGCAACCCGGCGGACGCGATCAAGCTTGCGGACAAGGAAGGCCAGGTTGCCCTGCAGCCGGCGGCGGTGAGCGTGTTCCGTCACCTGGCGCCGATCCCGCTCTCCCAGCCCCCGTCGACGGCGGCGGTCTCTCCGCTGCAGGACAAGACGTTGATGCTCCGCACGGGCACGCGGCGGCTCTCCTCGGGCCTGACCGACGTGGCGACGATCACGCTGCGCGAGGTCCGGGACATCGTGGAGGCGTCCCAGAACTTTCCGAGGTTTCTCAGCAGCAACGGGACCAACTGGTACACCACCGTGGGCCCCAACCCCACGGGCAGCACATTCCTGGTGGACGGCAAGTCAACCGGACCGTTCCCGGTGACCACGCGCATCCAGGCGTGGATGGACGATGCGTGGCCGACCCAGTCCGACCAGGTCCGCGCCCCGGCCTTTGAGAACATGCTCTCGGTCTATAACGGCGTCTCGCTCCAGGTCCCCACCGGCGGACGCATGCGGGTGGAGCCCCGCCCGGCCCACCTGCTGGAGGTTCTCCGCAGCGACGGCAATTTCAACTCCAAGGACGACCGCACCGCCTCGGACTACCGGATCGATCAGCTCCAGCTCGCCTCCAACTCGTTCCTCCGCGCGTGCAGCGAGTTCATTGTCGACTGGTCCCTGGGCGAGCCCGACCCCGGTACGGGGGAGATGGTGTGGTACGGCCTCTCGCGTTTCGACGACATCGATCTTAACGGCGTGAAGGCCCCCAACGAGCGCATCGTCACCCGTCCCTTCCCGTTCCGGTCGCTGGACACCTCAGTCCCGATGCCGCCGTTCGCCTTCCCCTATGTCAACGACCAGGGCAAGCTCGTCGCCGGCACCACCGCCGCGTGGTCCTCCCAGGGCGGCGGCTCGGTGGGCGTGACCGACCACGTGACGCCCGAGCTGATCTACGGCACACCCGTCGCGAACGCGCTCTCCCCGGTGATGTGCCTCACGTCCTACTTCGGGTTCACCGACACCACCGGCACCGCGGGCCGCCCCTGGGTCTGGCCGGAGTTTGTGCGAATCACCGTCAAGCTCGTGGATCCGCAGGACGCCTCCACGGAGCAGACCTTCCAGTACGTGTTCAAGACGCCGGGCAACTCCGGCGGCAGGATGTAATCCCGCTCATGTGCGGAGGTCCTCCCACAGGTGGTGGGGATGACGGGGCTTTGAGTTTCGTGGAGGCGGGGTCTGTGCGGCACGCTGGCCGCCGCAGGTTTGAAAGTTCGAGCGTACATGCGTGGACGGCCACGTCCGGGGCACACACGCCCGGCGCAGGATGATTGGAAATACACCATGGCACCAAACGACAATGACATTCGCGGCACGGACGCACCGCTCTCCGCCGGCTCTCACGGGCTTCGCGAGATCGCGGTCCGCTCCGAAGGCTCCGAGGCCGTCCTGCTCCAGCAGGCCAGCGGCGCTCCCGCCGCGCGCCGCCGGGACCGCCGGGGATCGTTCCTCGTCCTGGTCATCGGCGTGCTCGCGCTCATCTCCGCCTTCATGGTGATCTACGTCGCCGTGGGCCGGGCCGACCAGCAGCTCAGCTCCGCCGTCGCCCGCTCCTCCGTGGGCCTGTCGGATTCCCCCGACGGACGCTCGGGAAGCTCGTACCGTGACTCGGTCGCCGAGAAGTTCGCCAAGTACGCCTCCCAGGTGATCGCCGACGACGCCCTCGCCACCTTCTACAACAACAAGAGCGAGGAGGCCGTCCGCTCCGACGGCATTTCCATCGCCAACACCATCCGTCTCACCCGCGAAGCCTCGGACTATCCGTACACCGACTGGAACCGCAATTCCGACGCGCTCATCGGCGTCGATCCGGGCAAGTTCTTCGACCCCATCGGCACCTTCCGCACCGACATGAACGTGAACGACGCGCCCGACGTGTGGCGCGCGTCGGACCCGTGGCTCGCCTCCACCGAGCCGGTGTGGCTTAACCACCCCGCGACGGCGGGCGCCAACTGGGAGGATGAGTTCCTCTACCGCAAGGACTGGGGCCAGATCTCCAACCTCGCCCCCGACGGCGTCTTCGTGAACCTCTGGAACATGCGCGGCCTTCCCGCGGATTACGTGGGCAGCTTCGACGCCGACCACGCGCAGATGCGAGCCAAGCTCTCCCTGACCGACGATACGGGCAAGCCGACGACCAAGCTTGATTTCGGCGGCAACTCCGACGTCAAGATCCCCGCCCACTGGACGATGCGCCAGCGCGGCGCGGCGGTGCCGGTGGGGACCGAGACGGTGCTGCCGTCGTCGCAGTTCTACCGCCCGTACCAGTGGGCCGACGCCGACGGTGACGGCATCTACGACTCCCGCTGGTTCGAGATGGTCGATCCGCGCGTCAATCCGACCACCTACGACCTTGCGAGCCCCACGGACGTGCTGGGCATCGGCGGGGGTGACCTGCGGTATTTCTTCGCGGCCCGCGTCGTCGATCTGTCGGGGAGCGTGAACGTGAACACGGCGGGAGATTTCGTCTCCCCGCCCTCCAGCGACGGCAAGTACCCGGTCGGGGCGACCCCTGCCGACGTGGACCTGCGCCGCCTGCTGGCCCTGGAGGACGTGTGGCGTGCGGAGGGCTTCGCCTACGACGCGCTGGCCCAGAGCGACAACACCAACGACGACAACCGTCCGCAGAACTACCTGGGATATACCAACACCCCGTCCCCGCTGACGTCCCTGATCGGCAACCGCGCGTTCCTCTCGATCGGGTACACGATCAACCGTGGCACGATCGCCGCGCTCCGGGACGTAAACATCTCCAATCCGCAGGAGCGATTCGGCAAGGACGACGACAAGACCAACGGCGCCAAGAACCGCTCGGAGTACTACGCCCTGCTGGGCTCCAGCGTAGAGGGCGTGGTGGGCTCGTCGAGCAACACAGCGTACACAACGGTCGTCAAGAGCCCGTTTGGCGTCTCCGACCTGGTCGAGCTGCTGACCTTCCGCGGCCTCAACGACCCTTCGTACACCTCCACGCTGGAGAGCGCCGCCGGCGGCAAGTACGAGGGCGCGATCGTCGCCAACGCCAACCAGGTGCTGCGCTACAGCCCGTTGCGCGACAACCGCCCGCTCGATGTCGAGCGGCTCGATGTTCCCGACGGCAAGTACACCGCCCAGCGCGAGCGGCAGATCTACGCCCACCTCGCCGCGGACGTGCGTCACCGCATCACGACCCTCAGCGGCGCCCGCCCCATCAAGACCGGTGACGTGCCCGTCATCCAGGATCCGGTGACGCTGCAGTACCGCCTCGCCGATGAGCAGCTCAGCGATTCGGAGCTCAAGCGCGTGACGGTGGCGGCGGCGAACTCGTCGATCCAGGCGTATGCCGACGGCCTGGTGCCCCACGCCGCGGACCCCCGCGCGTGGCCCTCGGCGAACGCGGCGGACTTTGCCAAGTACAAGTACCTCAACTACGGCTACCGGTCCCCGGAGATCGGCCTGCGGATGGCCGCGCAGATGGCCGTGAACATGGACGCGATGCGCGGCAGCGTTTCTCTGGACGGCCCGATGCTCACGGTGCCGCTCTGGGACGATCTCAAGAGCCGCACCACGGGCCTGGGCGTCGACATGCTCGCCAACGGCGACCTGAAGAAGTGGGAGGACCGCACGTACAAGTGGTCCTCGTGGATCTACGGCGCCAATCGCGGCGAGATCAGCTCCACGCTGCTCTCGCGCACCAAGGCCGACGCCGCGGGGGACCAGCTCACGTCCGACGCGGTCAACGTCTACGGCGTGACGCCCCAGCCCTTCATCACGGCCGCGGCGAGCTTCTCGATCTTCACCGACTCCAAGGGCACCGGCAAGAACGACAGCCCTCCGGACATCGCCGACGGCACCGCCTATGTGGACGGCTTCCCCTCCGGCGCGCCCGAGGTCGAGGTCAAGGGCGACCGCACGCAGGGAAACTCCGACTACATCGCCGACATCTTCGCGGTGGAGATCGTCAACCCGTTCCCCGCGGCGGTGACCTTGGGAGAGGTGATCCAGGGAACGCCCAACAACACCGATTCCAACCTCGCGGCGATCTGGCTCAAGACCCGCAACCGCTTTGATTACTACATCGAGTATGCCGGGCGCTACTACCGCCTGGCCGACTGGAACAACGGCGGCACGCCCGACATCTCCAGCGACGACGGCCCGGTGAAGCTCGTGCTGGGACCCGCCGAGTCGCGCGTCTTCTACTTCTGCAGCCTGCCGCTGGAGAAGATCGAGGAACGCATGCGGGCCGCGCAGGACACGGCCGAGGGCGCGCTGGACTTCCCCGTCGCCAGCGATGGGGACAAGGCCGCGGTGATCAAGCGCTGGCTCAAGACCCAGCTGGGCGCGGTCTCTCCCGGCGGAACACCGGTGTTCGTGGAGCAGTTCGATCCCACGACCGGTGACGCCACCCCCGTGAACTCGGGGACTGTCGTGGACATCACGTCCCTTGACGCGACCAACCCCACGGGCTCGACCAAGACCGTCCGGCTGTGGCGCGCCCACCGGGACACCTACGACGACAAGCTCGGCACCTCCAACGAGTGGGTGTGGGGTAACGAGCTCGCCTCCGATCCATCCACGTATCAGAACCTTCCCAAGCAGAACCTCGAGAACGACGTGCTCGTCGATCGCCTGCGGGACCCCGAGGGCGGCTCGACCTGGAAGCACCCCGTCAAGGCGGGCATGAACAAGGTCGCCGGCTCTCACGGCTGGGACTGGGATTCGGATCCGCGCGACCTGGGCAACAGCCGCAACGACAACCGTCCCTCGGGCATCACCTTCACGTTCGCGGGTCTGGTCAATCGCCGCGGTGATGAAGAGTTCAAGCTCAACAACCTCGAGAAGACGGGCCTCCTCCCGGCCTACTGCCTGGAGAGCGCGTTCGGCAGCACGGCACTGAAGAACACCGCCGTCAAGACCTACGAGGTCGACGGCACGGGCAACGTGAAGTTCGACATCAAGCTCACCCGGTTTGACAACCTGGGAGGCGGCCGGATCATGTACAAGGAGAAGAGCGGGAGCGCCATGGGCTCCAACGACTCCTGGTTTGATCAGCAGGCCGGCGGCACCCCGCTGTTCCACACCATGGGCACGGCGCCTTCCCAGTGGGATACAGTGGACGAGGGCGCGACCGGCGACGTGCTTCAGACCGGCGCGGCGAAGGTTCCGCAGATCCCGCAGAGCCTGATCCCCTTCAACGACATCCGCCCGCTGCTCTCGGCGAAGAAGGTCGCGGGCAGCGTGACCCGTCCCGCCGACGTGCTGCTGCCGCTGGCGATCGGGGCGCAGTTCTCCTACCGCGTGGGAGATCTTGCCCCGACCTCGGAGACGCAGCTCGAGGAGCGGTGGATGACCCTCTCCGAGTCCTGGGCCCTGGCGCTCAACTACGAGTACAACAACACGCTCCTGCAGACCAGTACCCGCTGGAAGGTGTACGACAAGTTCGCCGAGGCTTCTCCCACGGCGACGCCGCCGATCTTCCCCGTCACCGACGCGGGCCGGTTGGTGATCGAGCCTTCGTATGCCGATCCTGCGCTGCCGTCGGCCTCGACGCAGACCCTGAACCCGTTCATCCCGTTCGTGGACCAGAACGCCGACGGGCAGTTCGAGCGCGTGGCGGCGGGCCCGCGGGAAGACCTGTCGATGGGGATCACACCGGCGATGGCGATCGTGGACCAGTTCACGTCGCTGCCGGGGACGCCGAGCCTCCAGAAGGCGCAGCTGGGCACGGTGAACATCGGGACGGCGCCGCTGGCCGTGCTGCGCGTGCTGCCCATGCTCAGCCCGACGAGCGAGGTGAACAACGGCGGAGGTTCGGTGGGCTGGTGGTGGACCGCCGCCGATCAGTCGGGCTTCAACACCAAGCTCGACGAATCGGTGGACCTGGCGGCGACGATTGCCGCGTACCGTGACAAGGGCTGGGTCCGCGCCCGGCAGAATCCCTTCGGCACCCAGGGCACGCTGGTCAGCTTCGATGACCGGGACAACTCCGGCAACCCGCTCAACAATCTCGCCAACGAGGCGCTGCTCAACGGCCGCGCCGGACGCTCGGACTTCATCGGGATCCGGGAGCAGCCCGGCTTCCTGGTCGCCAGCGAGATCATGGGCGCCACGCGCCGCTACCAGGCGCCCGGGGCGGCCGCCCCGGTGCCGGCGACCGACCGCTCGAACATCGATTTCCTGGGCTGGGACCGTTCCACCCTCGCCGCCGGCGGCACCACGAAGATCAACTCCATCCAGAAGGGCGTGGGCTCCCTGGACTATTCGAATCTCGACACCGGCACGGCGAAGAACGACTACGAGATGTTCGAGGACAAGCTGCTGATCTCCAACGCGACCCTGGGGGCCGTGTCCAACCGCAGCGACTACTTCGCCGTCTGGTTCGTCGTCGCCGGCTTCAAGAGCACCGATGTCCGCGGCCTGAGCCTCACCACCCCCATGGTCCCGTCGGTCGAGCGGCGGTACGTGATGGTGGTGGACCGCTCGTCCGTGGTGAAGCGCGGGGATCGCCCGCGGATCGTCTTCTTCCGTGAGGTTCCGATGTAACAACCGCCCCACTCGGGGTACGTGCAGGGAGTGTTCCGTCCGCACAATCCGGTGGACGCGTTCGCGGGCAAGTCGTGATCCTCGTCCGGTCTTCACGCAACCGGGGCGGGGGGCGTCATGCCCGGCCAGCCGACCGCGTTCCACGCCGACCAGCCCGCCGTACTCTCCTGTCGGCGGGTTGTCGGTTTTTTGGAGTGTGCGGGGGCGAGGCGCCCGCAGGGCCGACGCGCGAGGGGCCGGACGGCGCCCGCGAGGCGTGCCGGAGGACTACGATCCGCGGTCTGCAGGGTGTAGCTCAGCTTGGTAGAGCGTGTGGTTTGGGTCCACAAGGCCGCAGGTTCGAATCCTGTCACCCTGATTCATGAGCGCGGGCCAACGGTTCACGTACCCCTGACGCAGCATGGGGTCTTGTTCGAGTTGCGGGGGAAAACATGGGCCGCCTCACTCGGTTGCCGCGTCAGTTGCTGGGACGAACGCCCTTCGCGGGCACGCTGGCGCCCGCGCGTGTGCACCTCATCGCACCCGGGTCGGGCCGACCGTCGTTGCCCTTCCCGCACCCGTGGAACTTCACTCGGCCGCTGCGGATTCTCGATTCCTTCTTCTGGAATGCCGACGCCCTGGACGGACCGGGGCGGCACAACCGTTACCTCGAAGTGCCCGGATTCGCGCCGGTCTTGGTGACACGGGATCCCCGTGTCATTCGAGCGATCTCGCAGGATACGGGTGAAAAGCCCGGACAGTTCGATCGAGACACGCTGCCATCAGCGGGCATCGCCCGAGCAACGGGTGCGGACACGCTTCTGTATTCCAACGGCGAAGCGTGGAAGCGGCAGAAGAAACTCGCGACGCCGCCCTTCGCACGGACGACGCTGTTCCAGCCCGAGCGATTCGGTGAGTTTGAGGAGACCTTTCGTTGCACTGTCGCTCGGCGTCTGGCCG
The DNA here is from genome assembly GCA_044226385.1 of Phycisphaerales bacterium. Taxonomy (GTDB): domain Bacteria; phylum Planctomycetota; class Phycisphaerae; order Phycisphaerales; family UBA1924; genus JAEUJB01. Next base: position 467,607 of record JBGAHA010000002.1, on the reverse strand, counting down.
CGATCCATGCAAAGGTGGCGGAACACAGCGGGCCACTGAGCGTCGTTCTCGAACCCGAGATCAAAGCCATCATGCTCGAGATGCTCGTGAGCAACTTCTTCGGTGCGGGGGTGCCGTATGAGGAGATACGCGAACGCTTTGTGCCCGCGCTCGACTGCGTGATCGATCACATCGTTCGCGATACCGTGCTGAGCCGTGTGGGTGTGCCGCTCTCTCGGCTCCCAGCGTGGTGCAGTGCTGGCATTCGAGACGCTCGGCGCGCCGCTGCGGCATTCGAGGAACTGACAGACCGGGTGCTCGCGGCCCGCGGCGCGGGGCGTGGACTCTGGGGGCAGTTCAAGTCCGAGGCGCCCGACGCGGCCCTCCGCGGCAACATCCGCGTGTTCCTCGCCGGGGCGCTCGAGGCAACCACGTCCTACGCGAGCTGGGCGATCGCCCACCTGGCGCGTCAGCCTGAACTTCAGGAGAGCGTTTACGAGGAGATCAAAGACATCGATTCGTACACTCCGGAGACGCTCTCCGCTGCAAAGCTCCTGGGGCGAGTGCTTGATGAAACCCTCCGACTGACTCCGTCGCTCTACTTCCATCCGCGACGCGCTTCGGCCGACACCACCGTCACCACCTCCAACGGCGGCACCCTGATCATTCCACGCGGCACGCACATCCTGCTGGACGTGTGGCACGCCAACCGACATGAAGACCATTGGGGTATCCCCGTGACGGGGTATCCGGCGGCCGAGTTCGTGCCGGCGCGCTGGGAAGCGATCGAATCCCAGGGCCGAAACGCCAATGACCTGCTCCACTTCGGGTTTGGGCACGGCCCGAGGTTCTGTCCGGGCAAAAGCCTCGGTCAGATCGAGGTGGCACTCGTTGTCGGGGGGTGCGTTCGACTCTTTCGCTTCCTGGCCTCTGGGCGCGAAATCGCGGCACGCGCTGGTGTCTCGACGAAGCCCGCCGACGGCGTTGCCGTGCAGTTGTTCTTGCGCCCGAACGCACTACGGCATATGGAAAGCTCCTCTCCACGGCTCTCCACATCGCCTGCGATCAACGCGGCCGACACGTGTCCATTTCGCAGGGAACGCCCAGGGTGAGCGGCGGGAATCGAAGTTATAGGACGTTGCGGCAGACCTTGGCCAAGGTCGATGGACCGGCGCAGAGACACGGCATCCCCTGAAGCTCAGCGTTCCGCCTCCTGACGCGGACCAGGAAAGGTTCTATTGAGGTACTATCTCCCTGATCTCGCGGGCAGAGTCCTTGAATTGGTATAAGGGCTTTTTCGTGAGGGGGGGCCGCGATTTGCGGTGAGCGCGTGTGGATCAAGCGATTGCGTGCGGGCGGCTGAATTGTGCGATGCCCGGTGGGTATTGGCAGGATTCAAAGCACGTGCGGCAGGGGGAATCAACTTCGCAGTTGGGAACAGGATCGCTGCTCTGGCAACCTCATGCGGCCGGTGGATCGGCAACTCTGCCTGAGCGCGGGGGAACTTCGGCCACGGTGTTGCGTCCGAGTTGGTGATCGACGATCGTGTCAAACCCGACCGACGGACCCGAGAGGAGATGTCCCATGAGCCTGCGCCTGCGTTGGGTTTTCGCACTGCTGGCAATTTCCGCATGCCTTGGTGCAATTCAGCCTGCGGCCGCCAAGAGCACGCCTCCCGCGCAGGTTCCCGTTCAGCCCGGGGCTGAAGGTATCCGCACGCTGGGCGGGGAGTGGGTCTACGTTGAAGATCGCACCGAGGGCCAGGCGATCGAGCGGCTGGGCCCGCCCATGGCCTCAAAGTTCTCGATACGCGTGGAAGACGCCGGGGACGCGGTCATTCTGAACGGGCACGGCTCGGGTCACCGCGATGTGCGCCTCGCCCTGGACGGTTCGATCACCGAGGTCGCCGAGCAGGGCAATCGAGTTGTGCGGTACCGAGGCTCCTGGAAGGACGGCGTACTCGAGTACGAAGTCGATTTCAGCCGCGAACCCGGCAAGCCCGGGATCGGGGTGATCCGGCGGCGCTTCCAGGTCACGCCTGAAGGGCTGATCGTGCGCGTCGCCGTGGACCCGCCGGCGGAAGGTGGGGGGGCCGAGTCGGTCGGTCTCTACCGTCATGCCGAGGACATTGTGCTGCCGACGCCGGCGAAGGCCGCGATTGCCGATGTGGCCTGGATCGCCGGGGCCTGGGTCGGGACTCGGCCCTCGGGGTCGTCGATCGAGGAGCGCTGGAGTCCGCCGCTGGGCGGGGCGATGCTCGCCGTCTCGCGCACGGTCAACACGAGCGGAAAGATGATCGCCTTCGAATACCTGCGCATCGTGGAGCGTGAGGGTGGGCTGGTCTATGTCGCGCAGCCGGGCGGCGCGCCGAAGACCGACTTTGTGCTCACGGAGTTTGGCCCGACCGAGGCCGGCGGCAACCGCGCTGTCTTCGACAACCCGCGCCACGATTACCCCAAGCGCATTGTGTACGAACTCTTGGCCGACGGCACGCTCTCCGCCACCACCGGTTACATGAAGGGCGGGACGCCGCGCCGCTACGAATTTACGCGAGAGGGCCGCTAGGTCTCGACCTCAATCCCAACGCTGAGGTTCAAAGCGTGGGAGCGAGTCACGAAGAGCTCGCTTGGCGTACTCTCACCCTGCTTGATGCAATGGAGAGGGCATCGTGGACCTTGATACGAAGATGGGGATCGGCGTCGCGCTCAATGAAGCAAAGCTTCTGGGTGTTGAAGTGGATCGCGAGCGGCGTATCGCGGCAATCACATTTTCCGTGCTGGCACTGCCCGCGGATGGTGCACCGCCGCGTAACGATTCTCGGGTGTCCATGGTGCTTGAACAGGTGGGCCGAGTCGTTGCGTCGCTACGCAACGCACACTGGAATGACGACCGGGCGCCTGCGGTGCCGATGTCGCTTGAGGAGTTATTCAACACTGTCCAGTCATTCGGAGGCCTCCCTGTCTACGGGTGGGAGTTCATAGATACGGAACAGGGGTACGAAGGCTGGGAGAACCGCACGAGTTTGGATGAGTCTATCGATGGCGGGAGCATGCTGCACTCGATGATGCTCTTTCAGGAAGGGCATGACCGCCACCTTGACCTGAGGATCTGGTTTGGCGGGCTGCGCGTGTACCGCCCCGATTACACGGAGATTCCACTGCAGGAGTTCATCGGAGCGGGGAAGCGCTGGTGGGACGGATTGTTCAGCGGAGATCCGCGCTGTCAGGGTCACGGAATCGTTCCAGGCTCACCCCCGATCCGCCCAGTGACCGAATTCGTGGATGAAGATTCCGAAGGTTCACGACGGCACGCGGACTGAGCCGCGTGGTGCCTCGGAATGGATCTGGTTTTTCCGTGATATTCGCGAGGAGCGTGCACGCTGAGTGCAGGGGTTGGACGCGTCACTCGCAAACTCTTTGAATTTCGAATATCATCCGGGTTCGTCCGGTTTCTGTCTCCTCGGACGTGTCAATTCGTTCGATCCGCCCGTGGACGCCGGTCATGGCGATTCCAATCGGCTGCTTTTTTGATTCTTGCAACGCATTCGGAGCAACGATGATCACATCAAACGTTCTGCGAGCCGTTCTTGTCGCGCTGGCGGGCATGAGCATGGCCACCTCCGACGAGACGATGGGCCATTCCCGGCACGGCAGCGCGTTTGATACGGGGTTGCGGCAGAAGCCGTGGCGGATGGTGGGGATCGGGACGGCGCACTTCCCGATCACCACGAAGGTCCCCGAGGTCCAGGAGTGGTTCGACCAGGGCAACGCGCTGCTGCAATCGTTCTGGTACGAGGAGGCCGAGCGGTCGTTTCGGTGGTGTCTGAAGCTCGATCCCGAGTGCGCGATGGCGTACTGGGGGATGGCTCGCACGGGGCTCAACTGGTCCACGGGGATGAGCGATTTTCCGGAGGTCAAGCGGTACAAGGACTTCCTCAAGGAGGCGGTGCGGCGCAAGGACTCGGTGACGCCGCGAGAGCGGATGTACATCGAGGCGTGGGACAGCGCGATGGGAATGGACGCCCCGAACCGCGTGAAGTGCCTGTGCAAGAAGCTGCAGGAACTTGTCCTGCAGTTTCCCGACGACGTGGAGGCCGAGACGCTGCTGGCGCTCTTCTCGATCGAGTCGGGAAACGCGATGGGTACGGAGATGATCGTCCGGGACATCCTTCGCAAGGCTCCCGATCACCCCGGGGCGCACCACACCCGGATCCACAACTGGGACGGGGTGCTCGCCGAGCAGGCGATCCCCAGCTGCCAGGCCTATGGCCGCATCGCGCCCGGCATCGGCCACTCCAATCACATGCCGGGGCACAACTACTCCAAGCTCGGCATGTGGCACGAGGCCGCGAGGTCGATGGACGCGGCGACGCGCGTGGAGCTGCGCTACATGAACGAGCGGCTCGCGCTGCCGTTTGAGACGTGGAACTACGCCCACAACCGCAACTACCTCTGCTACATCCAGGAGCAACTCGGCATGGCCGCCGCCTCACTCCAGGGCGCCGCCGACCTGCTCGCCGCGCCCCGGGAACCCAAGCGGGGCAAGGGGCCAGAGTACGGCGCTTCCGACCAGGGCTTCGCCGCGCAGATCCGGGCGCTTGTCAAGTTTGAACGCTGGGATGACATCCTCAAGCCCGGAACGATCCAATGGCGTGACGGAGACGACGACAAGCTGGGCAGGGCGCTTGTGGAGACGCTCGCCTACACCGGGCAGGGAAAGACCGTCGACGCGCGCAGCCGACTCGGGGAATTGAAAGACATCCTCCGCGCGCGGGCGGAGGGGAACAAGGGGGCAGGCACGAGCGGCCTCCCGGCGGGTGAAGATCCGCTTGCGATCGAGCTCAACATCGCCGAGGGACTGCTGTGCGCCGCGGAGGGCAACCTGCTGGACGCGACCCGGTTCCTTACCGAAGCGGCGGCGATCGAGAAGAAGCGGCGGGACGCGGATCTCTACCCCAACGACCCGCCGGACGCGCCCTGGCCGGCCAATCGCGTGCTGGGAGACGTGTACCTCCGCGCCGGTGAGTATCGGCTGGCGATCGAGGCGTATGAGCGGACACTCAAGCAGGAACGCAACGACGCGTTCTCCCTCGCCGGGCTCGCGCAGGCCTGCTTCAAGTCGGGGAATCGGGAGAAGGCGACCGAATATGCGGGGCGATTCGCCTACGTCTGGTCGGGGTGCGACGCGGGACTTCGATGGAAGGCGGAGGTGGATGCGCTCGGGCTGAACGCCGCACCGGTTGCGCAGACGCCGGCGACGGAGCGGCCGTACACGCTCGAGGCGCAGTCGAAGATCGGGCCGCTCAACTGGGAGCCCTTCGCGGCGCCGTCGCTTGAGTGCCTGAATACCGAGGGCAAGACGGTCCGCCTCGAGGATTTTCGCGGCAAGAACATCATCCTGGTGTTCTATCTCAATGACGAATGCCCGCACTGCGTGGAGCAGCTCGTCTCGATCAACGCCCGGGCCGGCGACTGGGAGCACGAGAACGCCGTGGTGCTGGCGGTGAGCAGCACCGGCGTTGAGAAGAACAAGGCTTCCGACACGCTGAGCACGCTGGCGATCCGCCTGCTCTCGGATCACGATCACGCCAATGCACGCCGGTTCACGTCTTACGACGACTTTGAGGAAATGGAACTGCATTCCACGATCCTGATCGACACCAAGGGACGCGTGCACTGGAAGCGCACGGGTGGAGATCCCTTCACCGACATGGATTTTCTGCTCCAGTCGCTGCGGCGCATGAACGGCAAGCCCGAGACGGCCCCGCCGGTGAAATGAACGGCGAGCGACGGAATCTGGTTGGAGCTGATGGGCCGGGCCTGCACTGTCCGCGTGATGTCCTATGAACCTGGTCTTGCGTGGGTTTTCGCGTGGCGCCGTGAGAAAGGGGGCTGGAGCTGGCCCTCGCTCCTGAGCATGCGCGCCAAGGGAGGGGCGGCATTGGTACACTGCTGCGAGCATGAAGAGCAGCGCCAAGACCGTCAAGGAGTACCTCGCCTCCCTGCCTGCGGATCGCCGCGCGGGCATCGAGGCGGTGCGCACGGTGATCCTCAAGAACCTCGACAAGGACTATGAAGAGGGCATGATGTGGGGAATGATCGGCTATGCCGTTCCCCACCGCGTGTGGCCGCTGGGGTATCACTGCGACCCGAAGAAGCCGCTGATGATGTGCTCCCTCGCAAGCCAGAAGAACACCATGACGGTGTACCTGATGAGCGTGTATTCGGACAAGGCGGAGCGTGCGTGGTTTCAGAAGGCCTGGGCCAAGACGGGGAAGAAGCTGAAGATGGGCGGGTGCTGCGTGCACTTCAGGACGCTGGACGATGCCGCGCTGGATGTGATCGGGGAGGCCGTGCGCCGAACGCCCGCGAAGGCGTACGTTGAGAACTACGTCAAGCAGCTGGCGAGCACGGGCCGCGGCCCCGACGGCAAGAAGCTCAAGGTCGGCACGGCCGGGAAGAAGCTCGCCAAGACTACAAAGAAGACCGCGGCGAAGAAGAAGGCGGCGAGGTAAATCGCGGAGCGCGGGCCGGGACTGGAGTGGCCGGGGACGCGTCGCCGACGCCGTGGTTCTAACGGGGAGTGAAGATGGTGACGGAGCGGCTGGCGCTTGCTCCCGGCCTGAAGCACCGTCTGCTTCAATTGGAGATTCAACGTGCTGTGTCAGCTGCGTTACGCCTCGCGGATCAACCTGGCGATCCTTGGACTCTCTCTTCTGGCCGCCGCGTCCTGCGGCGCGCGGCAGGTTCCGGCCGCAACATCTGCGCCGGCGGTGCAGCCAGGCGTGCGCTCAGCGAACGCGGCCGGTGAGCGGGTCGCGGCGCTTGACAAGTGCATCTTTGTGATTTTCCAGGCGAGCGACGGCTCGTACTGGTTCGGCAGCGACGGGCAGGGCGTGTTTCACCACGACGGGAAGACGCTCGTGCGATTCTCCACGGGGAACGGGCTGCGCGGCAATCGCATCCGGAGTATCCAGGAAGATCGTGCGGGGAACATCCTGGTAAGCGGGGACGGCGGCGTGAGCCTGTTCGATGGCCGCGCGTTCCGTCCGCTTGAGGTTGCGGCGGACGACGCGAAGGGGTGGAGGCTTTCCGCGGACGACCTGTGGTTCACGGGCTGGCAGGATGAGGGCGTGGTGTACCGCTACGACGGGGCAGCGCTGCATCGTCTTGCGTTTCCCAAGACTCCGATGGGGGACGACCACCTCAAGAGGTATCCGCGGGCACAGTTTCCTGCGATGACGTTCAACCCGTATGACGTGTACACGATTTTCAAGGACAGCAGGGGGGATCTTTGGTTCGGCACGCACGTGCTGGGGGCGTGCCGCTACGACGGAACGAACTTTGAATGGGCCTCCAAGCCGGAACTGGGCTTTGATGCGGATGACAGCTTCGGGCTTCGCTCGATCCTGGAGGACAAGGACGGCAAGTTCTGGTTCAGCAACACCCGAAATCGCTTCGATGTCCATCCCCCGTCAACCGATGGCGCCTCGGCGCGGAGCGAAGGCGGCCTGAGGTACCGAAGTGAACCCGGGTTTGCGGGAGGGCAGGACGGGCCGCCGAGGTTCATGTCATCGCTCAAGGACGCGAAAGGTGATGTGTGGATGGTCTCTCTCCGAGACGGCGTGTGGCAGTACGATGGGGACCGCCTGACCCACCATCGCGTAGAGGACGGCGGGGCGGCCGTGATGCTGTTCTCGATCTACAAAGACAAACAGGGCGTGCTGTGGCTGGGCTCGCACGAGCACGGGGCGTACCGGTTCAACGGGACGGCGTTCGAGAAGTTTAAAGTCTAAGGCGAAGAGTGGGTGCGTGCCGCAGTGGGCTGGTGCCGCCGAAACTGACGGTACCCACCGTCAGCACAATCACTTGCACAATGCAAGCGTAGTGCCGTACACTGTGAGCATGGAACAGACGTCGGACGCTGCACCCCGGCTTGCGCCGCCGGGGGCCGGGATTCCCGCCATCGAGAGGTTGGTGGGGGGAATGGTCTTCGCGTTCAACCGATGGCGGGGAACGCCCGAGCGGTTTACGGCGCAGTTTCAGCGTGAACGGGCGGCGATCACCGCGCTTTGCACGGGCAAGGATCAAGGTGTGCTTCGCACGCGCACCCTCATCCCGCGGCTGCGCGGCCTTGAGGACAGCAGCCGATTCTGGTCCGTATGGATGACGCTGGATCACCTTCGTATCGTGAACAATCAGATCACCGGGGTGATCGCATCGTTGACACAAGGACGAGTTCCCGAGGGCCGGGCGAGCACGGCGGCGGTCAAGCCGAGCCCGGACGCAGGAGAGGAAGTCGTCGCGGGGTACGAGCGATCGTGCGATCGGCTTGTCGGGTGTGCGGCATCCTGTTCGACGCTGCGGACCGCGGCCAGGTATTCACATCCGTGGTTCGGGCCTCTGGACGGCGCTGGCTGGCATGCGATGGCGGCGATGCACATGGGCATTCATCGTGCCCAGATTGCGAGAATCCTCGCGGAGCGGACGGAGCAGCTCCCGTGAGCTCGCGAGGCAAGGCGCTCCAGCGTTCACCGTGCCCCGTCGCGGGGACGCTCGATCTGATCGGGGACAAATGGACGCTCTTGATCATCCGGGATCTGCTAGCGGGCAGGTCGCGATACCGGGAACTGGCGGCCTCTCCGGAAGGCATTGCGAGCAATATCCTCGCGGCGCGGCTGGCGCGGCTTCAGCAGAATGGCTTGGTCGCCGCACGATCGTCGCGGCACCGGGCCGGAAGCCTGGAGTATCACCTGACCGCGAAGGGACGCTCGCTGCTCCCGGTACTGGAGGCGATGCGTGACTGGGGGCTTCGCCATGTCCCTGGAACGGAGGCGAGGATTCGCGTCGGGTCGACCGAGACCGGTGAGCCTGAATGAAAACGCACGGTGAAGGTCGTTGCGCGAGGGGGAACCTCGTGCAGGAGTGGTGAAATGTGGGGAAAGGGAGGGGGCGTTGATGATCTGCGGAGATGCGGAAGCGGATGTGGTGTGCCTTACACACAATGGCCGGGTTGTGGTGGGGACGACCTCGGGGCGGCGGCTAGGCCCGGCGGTCTCGCGACCGTGCGATGCGGGCACGCAGTTCATGGTCAGTGCGGCCGCGGGTGTCGTGTGCCTTGGAGAATATGAATCCGGGATGATCGAGGCGATTGATTATGGGAGCGGAGAAACGCGGTGGAAGGTAAAGGCGAAGGAGCGGCTGCACGGGTTGCACGGCTTCGGGAAGCACATTCTCGCCGAGGGAAGCAACGGGAGCGCCTCGCTGCGAGATGGAGATGACGGCCGAGAGATTCTGGTGATCCAGGGGACGCGCGGGATCGCGTGCGACACGCTGGGTCGCGGGGCGCTGATTCACTTGCGGTCACTGGAATTTCGAACGCGGCTGGACGCTGCTGCCGTAGCGAGATTTCCAGTGTCTGAACCTTTTCACAGCGCGGCGTTTGCGCCGGGCGGCGTGATCGTGGCACAGCCAGGCGGGCTGGTGCGTTTCTATGAGATCGCCGCGGGCAAGGAACGGTGGCGATATGACTGCGGAGAGGGTTCGCTCCTGGGCGGGCTGGGATGGTGTGAGAGCGCCGGCGCGGTGTTCGGCGTCCGCTGGCACCGGGACGGGAATCATCCGCCCGAATCGCTGCTGCTCGACGGCTACCGGGGAGATGTTCGGCGACGAGTGCTGACTCCCGGGGGAGTTTCGCAGCCCGTGGTGGTGAATCGCGGGGAAACGGCGATCACGCAGTCGTGGCGCTGCGAGATCCCGACGCTGACGTGGAGCGAGTGGGATACGAGCGTGCTGCGGGACTGAATGATGGTTGGCGAGCAACTCGCGACCGCGACACTCCGCCGTGAAGATCGCACACGCGTGCGGGACGCCACGCGTCACGAAAAAGGCCTCGCTACCGCTGCAACGTATTCAGGTAGGCGCGCCACGGCCCGACGTCGTCGCGGTATTGCCACGCCATCGCCAGGCACGCCTGGCGGATGTGGTGAAGGTCGTGGACGGTCCAGGTCGAAAGCAATTGTGCCGCGGTCACTCGTCCAAGGGCGGGGTGCATGCCGGTGCGGGCGAGGTCGGCGGGGGACAGGTTGAGCGCGCGCAGGTCCTCCAGGTTGCCGGTTCGCAGTCGCTGGAATTCGTGGAGGAGTGTGGGCAATGGTGTCTTCATCGCCGGGTCGGCGGTGGCATCGTGCGCGAAGGGGTCGAACGGGCGGGATTCGCCGTCCTGCAGGATTCTGCGGAGGCGGGGCATCCAATCGTCGCGTTCGGCGACGATGAGGTGTCCGACCACTTCGTAGGCGTTCCAGGTGCCTTCCCCGTACCGGCCCTTGGCCCAGGAGTCGGAGACGCCGTGCAGCAGGGAATGCAGAACGGCGGGCGTGCGGCCGAGAATCTCGACGGTTTGGGAAAGGTCGTGCATGGCGGGCGTCAGGATACGCGGTCGGCGAGGCGTCTGAAGTTACAGGCGTCGCTGCTCGACGAACGGCGGGGAGCGTGATCGAGCCTGAATTCTGATGCGTCGAATGCTCAACCGCGGCGGACGGGGAGCTGGAGGGTGAGTTCAAAGTGCTCCACGCCGTGGGCGAAGGGGCGACCGTGCCAGGCTTCGAAGCAGGGCTGATCGTCGGGGACATGCCCGCTCGCGGGGAGCCAGGTTCCGTAGAGCCAGGTGAGCGCGCGGATCTCAAGGTCGATGGGCCCCCGGATCTCAAGCTGCGCGACACGCATGGGAGGGAATCGGAATCGACCGACCTCCCCGCGCGCGGTGAAGCGATCCGCCTCGACGGCGACGTGGTAATGGCACTGCTCGAGGGAGGTGATTCGCGGGTTGTCCCACTGGTATCCAAGCCACGGGTGGTGGGCGAGGTTGTTCTGTTCCGCCCATGCGACGAGGCGGGTCGCCGCGTCAGTGACGGCGGAAGGCTTGTAGGGATCGATCACGCGGATATATGCGACGGTCCGGGCGGGGAGCTCCCGGAGCGTGACGGAGAATCGGTCGGGGTTGCTGCCGTCCGGGAGGCTCTGGAGGTGGAAACGATCGGCGGCGAGGGCGGCCATCTGGTCGAACTCTTTCGCGTGGGTGCGGCTCCAGTTGGCCGCGTCGAAAGAGCTTGGAGCAACGCCGAATCGCTGCTTGAAGCAGCGTGAGAAATCGGAAGAAGATGAGAAACCGCACGCCAAGGCGATGGAGGTGAGGGAGGCGCGGCGGGGACCGTGGACCATCATGACCACGGCGCGTTCGAGGCGAAGGCGCTTCACGAAGTCGGCGAGAGTGACGCCGATGATCGCCTGGAAGATGCGGTGGAAGTGGAACGGGGAAAGGCTTGCGGCGCGGGCGATGCTCTTGAGCGGGAGCGGCTCGGAAAGGTGGGTGACGATGTGGTCTATAGCGAGGTTGACTCGCTGGAGGTAGGCCTCGGACGTTGCCGCGCGGATTTTGGAGCGGGTTCGCAAGATTTGGCAAGACCTCCGTTGCGTGATTTGTATCATGCCCGGACCCTGGCGGGCGGGCCATCGAGAGGCCCGGCCGGGGCATGGAGATCCCCGTGACACGAGCGATGATAGCCGTTTTGGCCTGTTTCTTGGGTGGGTGTGCGTCGGGCCCGGCCCCCCACGACGCCCCGCCGCCCGCCGCGGCCCCCGCGACGGTTCGCGCCCCTGGAGAAAGCGCCATGAGACTCGGTAATTTTTCGGTCAGCCTCGCCGTCAAGGACATCGCCGCGTCCCGGGCGTTCTACGAGAAGCTGGGATTCCGGGTGATCGGGGGGAATCAGGCGCAGAACTGGCTGATCCTGCAGAATCAGACCAGCACGATCGGGCTGTTCCACGGTCCGCAGTTCACACGCAACGTGCTGACGTTCAATCCGGGCTGGGATGCGGCGTGCAACACGCTCACGGATTTCGACGACGTGCGTGAGATCCAGCGCCGGGTCAGGGCCGGCGGACTGCCGATGACCATGTCCGCAGACGAGGCCTCGACGGGGCCGGCGAGTCTGATGCTCACGGACCCGGACGGAAACCCGATCCTGATTGACCAGCACGTGCCCAAGCCCGTGAAGTAGACTGGCGTGATGCAGATGCACGACGACGACCTGACCCGGTTCGAGGCGGCAGGGGCCCCGGCGCTTCCCGGCGACGGGACCCAGGGCTCAGTCGAGAACGAGGGCGCCCGGATCTGGTACGCGTCGTATGGGACGGGTCAGGCCGTGATCTTGCTGCATGGTGGCCTGGGGCACAGCGGCAACTGGGGATACCAGGTCCCGACTCTTCGGGACGCTGGCTACCGCGTCGTCGTGGTGGACAGCCGCGGCCACGGCCGCAGCACGCGTGATTCCCGGCCCTATTCCTATGAACTGATGGCCAGCGATGTGCGGGCGATGATGGCCCGGGAAGGGATCGCCCGCGGGGCGATAGTCGGTTGGAGCGACGGCGCATGCACGGGGCTGGTGCTGGCCAGTCAGGCGCCCGAGCGCGTCGCGGGCGTGTTCTTCTTCGGCTGCAACATGGATCCCAGCGGCACGAAGGAGATCTCGTGGCCCAATCCCATCCTGGAGCGCTGCCTGCGGCGGCACAGGGAGGATTACGCGCGGCTGTCGGCGACCCCGGGAGAGTTTGATTCGTTCTCGGCGGCGGTGGGGGTGATGATGAAGACCCAGCCGAATTACACCATGCACGACCTGGAGCAGATCAGGGTGCCAGTGGCAATCGTGCAGAGTGAGCATGACGAGTTCATCAGGCCCGAGCATGCGCAGTACCTCGCCCGCACAATTCCCGGCGCGGAATTCATCGAACTGCCGGCGGTCAGTCACTTTGCGCCGCTGCAGCGGCCGGAGGAGTTCAATCGCGTGCTGCTGGAGTTTCTCGGGGAGGTGCTCCCGGTGCCTCGGGGGTGACGCGGGAGGGCGACCGGTCCGGCGAGACGGGCGGCCCGCGGCGAGTTCTCGGGAGCGCAGAAAAACGCCCCCCGGGGCGGGAGGCGTGGATCTACGGGCATGGGATTGATGCTGGCTTGCCTTACGCGGTCCGGCGGCGGCGCATCGCGGCCATGCCGCCAGCGGCAAAGGCGAGCACGCCGCCGGGGGAGGGCACGTTGAACTGCACGTTGTCAACGCCGTAGGGGTGGAAGTTCGTGCCGAAGCCTTCGAAGGTCACGCGATCCACTTCCCCGCTGTAGGAAATGGTGGACCATGTGTTGATCGCCTGGAAGGTGATGACGGTGGCCGAGACTTGGTTGCCGCCGAGCCAGAAGGCCACCGAGAGGCCGTCCCCGTTCGAAGATCCTTCGGACCGGGAGGCGTCGAACGCGATGCCGGAGACAGGGCCGTCGAAGGTCATGTCCATCGCGTAGGTCGTCGGGAAGACCCCGTTGAAGCCCATGAACGCGGTGCCGTTGGTGCCGAAGAGGCTCCAGTTGCCCGGATCCCCCTCCCCGATGCCGCCGACCACGCCGAAATCCGTGGCGGCGAAGTGAACGCCCAGCGCGGCGTACTGCTCCCCGACATGGTCCTCGCGGACAAGGTCGTCAAACCGCAGCACGGCGGCGTTGGCGGAAGCCGTAACGGACCCGACGAGACCGATAACCATCAGACGGCGAACAGATGACATAGTTCTCTCTCCCCAAGTCGGTCGATAACGGCCGCCCCGGACCTCCACGTTGGTGCCCGCAGCAGCCCCCTCGCGCACTGGGAGCGCGGGGGTAGTACATGTGCGCCGGGAAGAATCGGACGGTTCCGGCAGAGTTGGAACTTGTCTGGCGTCCACCGTGGCCCGGCTGCCCGAACGGGCGCGGCTCAGCCCGGCCGGACCTGTATACTCGGCGCCATGGGCCTGTTCTCCAGCGATCCAAACATCGGCGTCAAGCTTGCGGCGATCGAGCGCAAGCTCGACCTGATCATCCAGCATCTTGGAATCGAAGTTCCTGTCCTGGAAGGATTTGAGGAGGTTCGGGCCCTCGCGAGCCAGGGGCAGGCGATCGAGGCGATCAAGCTGTATCGCCAGCAGACCGGGGTGGGACTCGCGGAGGCCAAGGCGTTCGTGGATTCGCTTCGCTGAAGGATCGCACCGTGGCCGAGCCGCTCTCCGCAGCAATCGCCGACCGGCTCCGCGTTGCCCTGGAGCGGGCCCAGTACACCCACGCCCGGGTGCAGGAGGTGCTGGGAATCTCCGCCAGCGGGTTCGTCGACCTGTCCAGCGGGCCGCTCGCGATGTCGCGTACGAAGGGGGAGACCCCGATCCACACCCTGCTGCGGATGTTTGTGGTGGGGGGCACCGTCGAGCGTGCCAAGGCGGCGGAGGTGCTCGCCCCGCTGGGGATTGACGAGGCGGTCGCGGGCGGGCTGTTGCGGCGAGTACCACAGGGCGAGGGAGAGCACGCGGGGATCGAGCACATCGAGGCTGCGATCGCGCTCATGCCGTTTGAGGACCTTGTGCTTGCCGCTGATTTCTCCCGGCGACCGGTCGGGCCTGCGGAATACGTGCGGGACCACGTGATGGGCGTCGGCCGGAGCTCTGCTTCGCTGGCTCGCCTGGCAATGGGGGACTGGATCAACGCGTCAACCACCGGGAGATGTGCTTCGCCGGGGCGTCCGGATCGGGCGCTGGACCTGGGGTGCGGGTGCGGGTTCCTCGGGCTGCGCGCGGCGAGCATCGCTCGGGAAGTTGTCGGCACGGACATCAACGAGCGAGCGCTCTCATTCGCGGCCTTTAACGCGAGGCTGAACGGGATCGGGCACGCGAAATTTCGGTGCGGGAGCCTTACCGACCCGGTCGCGGGTGAGAGGTTCGACCTGATCGTGTCCAACCCGCCGTTTGTGATCTCCCCGCAGTCGGACCTGAGCTACCGGGATGGCGGTGTGACGCTCACGGGGATGAGCGGGAGCGATTCGTCCCGCGCGACGGAGGGCAGATTCGGGGACGAGTTCTGCCGGACCCTCGCGGGAGAAGCGCCGAAGCTGCTGACCGAGGGCGGCGTGATGGTGATGCTGATGAACTGGGGCCACGCGCCGCGCATGGACTGGCGCGAGCGGCTTTCGACTTGGGCGCCTGGGGGGATGCAGACGCTGGTGATCCGCACCGACACCCAGGCGGTGGATGAATACGCGTCGATGTGGATCCGCCACACCATGTTCGGGCAGCCTGGATGGAACGAGCGGGCGTTCTACGAGCTCTTTGATCGCTGGATGTGGCACTACGCCGCGCTGGGGATCGACAAGATCTCGTACGGGGCGATGGTTGTGCGTCGCGGTTCTCCGGGATTCTTTGACGTCGTGGACGCCGACAGCGCGTGGATCGATGCGGGGGGCGTTTCCATTCATCGCATGCTGGAAGGACGGGAGACGCTGCATGGATTGATGCCCGCTCAGCCCGGGCAAGGGCGCGATCGGGATTCGAGTGCACGATCGGACGTGATGATGTCCTCCCGATGGAAGATCGCAGACGATGTGCGGGCGGTGCAGGTGGTGGGGCCGGCCGAGAGCGGATGGCGGGCGGCGGAGGCGACGATCACGCTGGGAGCACGCGGACGTCCGGTGGTCAGTGGCAGCGCGGGGGCGGTGGACGTCATGATGAGGCTGACGGGGCGCCGGACGCTCAAGAGCGTCATCGATGAAGCGGGTTCGATGGCGGGTGGAGATCGCGCGGAGCTTGCCGCGGAGATCATGCGCCTTGCGGAAGTGCTCGCGGGTGAAGGGGCGCTTGTGCGGATGGGCTGACCGGGCCAGGCTGGAATGGCCGCGTCTGCTCTGCGTGCGCAGATGTGTCTGCCCTGACCGATGACAGGGCGCCGACCACGCGCGGGGCGGTTCAGCCGACAGGATTGATGAACAGCCCGGTCGCCAGCTTGGGATAGAAGAACGTGGACTTCTGCGGCATGAGCTGGTTGGCCTTGCTGACGGCACGCACCGCGGTGAGCGGGGTGGGCCGGACGATCACGGCGAGCTGGGCGAAGCCCGAGCCCCCGCCGGCGCCGGTTTCCCTGCCGCGTCCGATCTCCTGAACTTCCTCCACCGAGTGCGGGAAGGCCCACTTGACGGGGTCGCCGGCGTTAAGCACGGGCTCGCAGATCTGGCGAACGATGATGTGCTGGATCAGGGCGACATCGAGCGTGCGCCACTCGCGCGGCTTGTCGGGAAAGGCGGGCGCGAGGGGGTCGTCGTGCTTGAGGGCGGCGAGGAAGGATGTGCGGGTCTTGAAATCGACCAGGCCAAGCACATTGCGGCCGCCCGCGGCGGCGCCTGCGGCGGCCATGGCCTTCTCGATGTCGTGGAGGTTGGTGGGGCCCTCGGTGATGTCGAAGTACTGCCGGGCGGCGGCGAGGAAGTGGTCGATGGAGTACGAGGCCATGCCGCCCAGCACGCGATGGGTTGGCCCGATGACCAGGCCCGGGTCGGACATGCCCACGAGAACCATCATCGAGCGGCGGGCGGGGTGATCGGCGGGGACCTGGCCCTGGGACTCGAGGGTCTTGAGGTAGTTGAGGGCGGTGGTGTAGCGGTGATGTCCGTCGGCGATGAAGATGTCTTCTCCCGCCAGCGCGCGGGTGTACCTGGACACGAGATCGGGCTGGTCGACGGTCCACACTTCGTGGCGGACGCCGTCGGCCATCTGCGCGGTCATGTCGGCGGGGCGGGAGGCCATGATCGTTCGAAGGATCGAGACGGCGGCGCCAGAATCGTCGGCGTGGAGGCCGAAGATGGGGGAGAGCTGCGCTTTGGTCGCCTTCATCAGCGCGAAGCGGTCCTCCTTGGGGCCGGAAAAGGTCTCTTCGTGCGGCAGGATGCCGCCCCCGGTGCGGGGGCCGAAGGGGACGGTGTCGACGGTGCAGGCCATGCCCAGGCGCTGGTGCGTCTTGCCCATGAAGGTGAAGGTCTGGCGGTAGGCGAACATCGAGGGGGACTGGCGCTGGGTGAGCGTGCCGGCCTTGCGCATGGAGGCAAAGTGGGCGCCCGCGGCCTCGTAGGTTTCCGGGGGCCCGAGTTCCTTGGCGGGGACGTGCGGCAGGTCGATGCTGACAATGTTCGAGGGTTCGTGGGCGAGCAGACGCCGCTTGGAGTCCATGTCGAGCACGTCATAGGGAGGGGCGACGAGCGTGCTGACGTCGCCGGCGCCGCCGTGGAACTGGATGGCCGGGAAGGGGTAGACAGCGGGCATGGGGAACTCCTCGTGCACCGCGGCCGAGCCCAGCGTGGTGCCTTCCCGATGGTACCGCTTGCCCGCCGGTGGGTCGAGCGAGAGGAAAGCCGCCCGGAGGAGGGAGCCCGATCTATGCTTGGGCGTGAAGCCACACGCCTTAGTCATCCGAGCGGCCGGTACCAACTGTGATGGAGAGATGTGCCGGGCCTTTGAGCTTGCCGGCGCCACCGCGCAGCGTGTGCACGTGGACGCCCTTGCCCGGGATCCGGGAATGATCGCCCGCTTCCAGCTCTTCGGTTTTCCGGGCGGATTCAGCTACGGGGATGACATCGCCTCGGGGCGGATCTTTGCGATGCGGCTGGGGGAGACGCTCTGGCCGGCGCTGCGGGAAGCGGCGACCAAGGGCGCCCCGATGATCGGGGCGTGCAACGGGTTCCAGGTCATGGTGCAGGTGGGACTGCTCCCCGGGCCGGCGAAGGGAGCCTCGTGGCCCACGCAGCGTCCGGATCAGACCGTCGCGCTTGCCGAGAACATTCAGGCCCGGTTCGTGGACCGCTGGGTAGGAATCGAGGCCGACCCGTCTTCGGTGTGCATCTGGACGCAGGGGATTTCGGACGCGTTTGAGCCGCAGGAGCGCGCGGATGTGCTCCAGCTGCCCGTCGCCCACGGGGAAGGCCGGTTCACCGCCGCCTCACCGCAAACCCTCGCCCAGTTGCAGCAGGGGGGGCAGGTGGCCCTGCGGTACTCGGACAACTACAACGGCTCGGAAGACCGCATCGCGGGCATCTGCGACCCGACGGGGCGGATCTTCGCCCTCATGCCGCATCCCGAGCGCTACCTGGAATGGACGCGGCATCCGTACTGGACACGCCTCAGCGACAAGGTGAAGAAGCTCGAGACGCCCGGCATGCGCATGTTCCGCAACGCCGTCGCCGCCGTGGGCTGAGCTGAAGAGCTACTGGATGCGGGGATCGATCCAGCGGTACATCAGATCGGAGGCGAGGTTGAACAGCACCAGCATCGTCGCGTAGATCATCACCACGCCGATGATCAGGAACAGGTCCTTGTTCTGCACGGCGCTGACGAAGTGCTGGCCCAGCCCGGGGACGGAAAAGACGCGCTCGACGACGAATGAGCCCGTCAGGGCCGCCGCCGTCGCCGGGCCCAGGAAGCTGACCACGGGCAGCAGCGCGTTGCGCAGGGCATGGCGGAGAACGACGGCCGATTCCGAGAGCCCCTTGGCGCGGGCGGTGCGCACGTAGTCGGCGGTGAGCTGCTCGATCATGCCCATGCGGGTGAGGCGGGCGATGTACGCCGCGGTGGGGAGGCTGAGGGTGAAGGCGGGCAGGATGAGGCCCCAGAGTCCCTGCGGTGGTCCCACGCGTCCCATGCCCAGCCAGACGGGGAAGATCAGCAGCAGGGCGGTGCCGATCACGAAGGTGGGAAGGCTGACGCCTACCAGAGCCAGGGAGAGCGTCGAGGCGTCCAGCAGGGAGCCGGGTTTCCACGCTCCCGCGACCCCGGCGGAGAGACCGATGAGCAGGGCGATGAAGATCGACAAAAGTCCCAGGCGGACGGAGACGGGGAGCGACTCTCCGATGATCTCGTTGACGGTGCGGTCCCGGTACTGAAGGGAAGGACCCAGATCGAAGATGCGCCTGGGCGGGGCGGTGAGGCCGTCCCCGGCGAGCTGACGTGCCTGAAGCTCCGCAGCGCCCGAGAGTTGCTGGCGAATAAAGCGCAGGCCCGAGGCGCTGTCAAGGTAGCTGAAGTAGAAAGACCCGAAGCTGTCGAGGTTGTACTGGCGTCGCATCGCCATCTCAACTTCCGCGGGTGGGCGGCGGCCTTCGGGCCGGTCGAGGGGGTTGCCGGGGACAGCCCAGGCCAGCACGAGCGTGAGGGTGTAGATCACCGCGAGGATCAGGGGGAGCTGCAGGAGCCTGCGGACGATCAGGGCGAGCATGGCGGGTCTCGTGCGGGGTTACATCGCGGCCAGCAGCTCGGTGGTGATGTCGGCGATGGTGGGGAAGACGCGGTTGGCGCGGGTGAGTTCGGAGAGGGCAACGCTGTGGCCGACCCCGGCGACGCGGTAGCCGGCGCCGACGGCGGACTCGATGCCGGTGGAGGTATCTTCTATGGCGACCAGATCGGCGGCGGGGATTCCCAGCCGCTTGGCGGTCAGCACGTAGGGGGCGGGGTTGGGCTTGCTCTGGGGGACATCGTCGGCGGTGACAAGCGTCGCCATGAGATCCCGAACTCCCAGGACCTTGAGGATGGGGTCGATCTCGTGGAGACGGGCCCCCGAGCAGACGGCGATGGGCCCGCGGGCCGCGGCGGCGCGGATCAGTTCAACGGATCCTGGGAACGGGGAGACATTTCCTGCGTGTACGACGGCAAGGAAGGACGTGCGCTTGATGTCGTGGAAGACCGATTCCTGCTGGGGGGTGACGGTGACGCGGCAGTCCCGGGCGACGGCGCGGAGAACATCCCGGTCGTCGTAGCCGATGTACTCCGCGACGTAGCGGGCGTGTGTGAAGTCCATCCCAAGCTCGCGCACGGCCAGGCGCAGGGCTTCCTCGTGCACCGGTTCGGAGTCCACGATCACGCCGTCAAAGTCGAATACAACGCCTCGCATGCGGAGCGAGTGTAGATCATCGGCGGCAGGCCGCGCAGCGGCCGTAGAGCACGACCTCGTGATGCTCGAGGGCAAAGCCGCGGGGGACGAGGGATTC
Organism: Phycisphaerales bacterium; assembly: GCA_044226385.1. GTDB lineage: Bacteria > Planctomycetota > Phycisphaerae > Phycisphaerales > UBA1924 > JAEUJB01. The sequence goes on along the minus strand of JBGAHA010000002.1, from coordinate 447,770 downwards.
GATGTCGTCGGGGCACCCTTCGACCTCGTAGACCTTCTTGCAGGTACGGCAGTGGAAATGGTGGTGATGGTGCTTTCCCGCGGACTCGTAGCGGGCGGGTTCACCGGGAAGCTCCACGGTAACCAGCTCACCCGCGTCGACCAGGGCCTTGATCGAGCGGTAGACCGTGGCCATGCCCAGCCCCCGCACCGAAGGGCGGGCGAGGGCGTGCACCTCCGCGGGGCTCAGCGGCCTTCCGGCGTGGTGGAGCGCATCGCGGATGGCCTGTCGCTGGCGGGTCTGACGCTCCATTGGCGCAAGCGTAGAAGCCAAAAAAAGGCCGGGCCGCCTTTCGGGCGGCCCGGCCAACACGAGGAGGAGAGAGGAGATGGCGCGGCAGCCGTGGCTCCAGCGGTTCCGCGAATCGCGTTATACCGCGCGTGCGCGCGAGAGGAGCCGAAAAACACGCTCATCCACAGGGGTATGTCCCTCAAGTTTCCTCACGCGATATTGGAATCGAGGCGCGCGATGTTACAACCGGGCGGCGGTAGCGCGTTTGGATTCTTCCCGTGGGCGGACGACGCGAGAACGGCGCGCCGGGCCTGACAGATCACGCTGGGGACTGTCCTGCTCATGTCGGCAATCTATTGATGATTTTTATATCCGCAATGAGTAGATTTCCTGAAACTACAGAGGACGCGGGATCGGAACGCCTTACGGGTATAGAAACCTGAGGCGCTTACGGGGATCCCAAGCGACGGTGCCGCGGCGCCTCAGACCGCGCGCTTTCCGGAATGGCGGGCACTTTGGCCTCACCGTCCGCGGGAGCGCGCCATGGGTATGACCGGCGTACCGTTTGGGGGCACCTCGGACACACTGACGGGTTCCGAGTGGGGACGGGACGGGCGAGCAAAAGGACCCTATGCAGGTATCGGAGAATCTTCCGCGGACAGAGAAGTTGAGGGCTCCCGCGAGCGATCGATCGTTGTGCTCGATCTCCGGGCTGGGGTATTTCCTTCCCGACGAGATGGTGACGAATCACCAGCTCGCCATGACCGTTGAGACGAGCGACGAGTGGATCGTGGAGCGGACCGGCATCCACGAGCGCCACCGCATCGCGCAGGGTGAAGCGACCAGCGATATGGCCCACCGCGCCGCGTCCGCGGCCCTCGCCGACGCGGGCCTGACGCCCGCCGACCTGGATCTGATTCTTCTGGCGACGGCAACGCCGGATTCTCCTGTCCCCTCGACCGCGTGCCACCTCCAGGCGCGTCTGGAATGCCCGGGCGTGCCGGCGATGGACCTTGGGGCGGGGTGTTCGGGGTTCGGCTACGGGCTCCACATGGCCGCGTCGGCGGTTCGGTCGGGCATGCACCGTCGGGTGCTGGTGGTGGGGGCCGATGCCCTGACCCGCGTGACCAACTACGGGGACCGCCAATCGTGCATCCTGTTCGGGGATGGTGCGGGCGCGGCGGTGGTGGGGTCCGAGGGCTTTCTGGACGTGGTTTACTCCAATATCGGGGCCGACGGGCGGGGGGCGGGGATGATCCGCATCCAGGCGGGCGGCAGCCGCATGCCCGCGTCCATGGATTCGGTTGCCGCGTCCATGCACACGCTGGAACTCCGGGGCCGGGAAGTCTTCAAATCCGCCGTTCGGCAGATGGCCGAGTCGATCCGGGAGGCGGCAAGAGCGCTCGAGATCGATCCCAAGGACTTCGGGCTGGTCATTCCGCACCAGGCCAACGCCCGCATCGTCGAGGCGGTCGGGGAGCAGCTGGGCGTGGCGCAGGAACACCTGGTGGTGGATATCGGCCAGACCGGCAACACGGCGGCGGCGTCGATTCCGATCGCCATCGGTCGGGCGAGGGAGCGCGGCCGCTTCCGGCCCGGGCAGCTCGTCGTGGTCGTGGGCTTCGGCGCGGGCATTGCATGGGCGTGCCAGGTGCTCCGCGTCAACGAGCGCTGAGCTCGCCGGTTGCCGGACACCCGATTCCGCACACCTCGGTCCGTGAGCGGTACCATCCGGGCATCATGGCATCCAAGACGCCGCTGACGCTGGTGGAGAAGATCGCGACGCGCTATGCCGAGGGCCGGGATGCGGACCATCCCGTGCGGTCGGGCGACTTCGTGATGATCCGCCCCAAGCACGTGATGACCCACGACAACACGGGCGCGGTGATCCCCAAGTTCCGCGAGATCTGGAAAGCCGTCGCGGCGGCTCGAAGCGCGGCAGGACTCCCGGCGCGGGCCGCCTCTATCCATGATCCGCGGCAGCCCGTTTTTGCGATCGATCACGACATTCAGAATGTCACCCCGGAGAACCTGGGGAAGTACGCGAAGATTGAATCGTTCGCGAACGAGCACGGGGTTGATTTCTATCCCGCCGGGACGGGCATCTCCCACCAGGTGATGGTGGAGCAGGGGTACGTGGCGCCCGGATCGATGGTGGTGGGGAGCGACTCGCATTCCAACCTGTACGGGGCACTGTGCTGCCTGGGGACGCCCGTGGTGAGGACGGATGCGGCGAGCATCTGGGCATCGGGCGTGACATGGTGGCAGGCGCCGCCTGTGGCCCGTGTCTCTCTGCGAGGGCGGCTGCGACCGGGCGTGGTGGGCAAGGACGTGATCGTGGCCCTGTGCGCGATTTTCCGCAACGACGAGGTGCTGAATCACGCGGTGGAATTCTGCGGAGATGGCGTCGAGTCGCTCACGATCGACCAGCGGATGAGCATCGCCAACATGTCCACCGAGTGGGGCGCTCTTGCCGGGCTCTTCCCCTTTGACGAGCGTCTCAAGACGTATCTGGCGGCCCGCGCCGACTACTTCGCCGCCGGCTCCCGCCCGGGGATCCGCCGGACGGGGACCCTGGGCGGCTACAGCCGCGCTGATGTGGACGGCTGGTGGGCGGAGCGCGACGGCCTCACCGCGGACGCGGGCGCCGTGTACGCGATCGAACTGGAACTGGACCTCTCGTCCGTGATCCCGCATGTCTCGGGACCCAACGACGTCAAGACGATGACCTCGCTCCCGGAGATCGAGTCCCGGAAAGTGATGATCCACAAGGCGTGGCTCATGTCGTGCGTCAATGCGCGCCTGGAGGACCTTTCCGCCGCGGCGGACGTGGTGAGGGGCAAGCGCGTGGCGCAGGGCGTTGAGCTCTACCTTGCCGCGGCAAGTGCGGATGTTCAGCGAGCGGCGGAGGGGAAGGGTGACTGGCAGGCGCTCCTCGCCGCGGGCGCGATTCCGCTCCCACCCGGCTGCGGGACGTGCATCGGCCTGGGGCGAGGGACGATCAAGGCGGGGGAAGTGGGCATCAGCGCCACCAACCGGAATTTCGAAGGCCGGATGGGCGACAAGGCGGGCCTGGTGTACCTGGGGTCTCCCGCGGTCGTCGCCGCCAGCGCGGTGGCGGGGTACATCGCCTCGCCTACCTCCTACACCGCCGTAACGCCGGCGGCGAGGGTGGTCTCGCGAGGGGGGCGAACCGCGGCAGGCGCCCGGGAGGGTGCATCATCGGTGATTGAGGGCTTTCCACCCGTTGTGCGCGGCCGCCTGTGGTTCCTGGATAGAGACAACCTGAACACCGACGGGATCTACGCGGGCAAGCACACGTACAACGACGCGATGACGCCCGCGCAGATGGCGGAGGTGATCTTTGAGAACTACGACGCGACGCTGCGTCCGAGGCTCGAGCCCGGTGATGTCGTGGTGGGGGGCTTCAATTTCGGCACGGGATCGAGCCGGGAGCAGGCGGCGACGGCGCTGAAGTACTTTGGCATTCCATGCGTGGTCGCGGCGAGCTTTTCAGAGACGTACAAGCGCAACGCGTTCAACAACGGGTTTGTGGTCTTTGAGTGCGCCGCGCTGGTGGAGCACCTGCGGACCGGGGCCGGGGGCGCGGGATCCAAGTCTCGCCTCGCGGGGCAGGTCGAGATCGATTACCGAGCGTCGGTGCTGCGTCTTGCCGCGCTGGAAGGCGAACCCGCAATCGAGTTTCCCTTCCCCGCGTTGAGTCAGGTTGCGCAGGAGCTCGTGGTGGCGGGAGGGGCGGAGCAGGTGGTGCAGCAACGGCTGCTTCGTGCGCCCTGAGCGCCGACGTGATCTGGCTGTCATGGGCGAGCGGCGACGCTCCCTGCCGGCGCGCGGGCTTGCTCTCTCATCGCCAGACGCACGTTTCCTCAGGCCGTCGCCGCGGAGAGCGTCGCGCGCGTTCCCGAGGTCGGGGCGGGGGACGAAGGAATCTCGGACGTGCCCGCCACTTCCCGCAGCAACTGGTCCACGTGGTCCAGCGTCATCGCCTGCTGGTCGGCAAGGGACTTGATGCGGCCGGTGATCGTCTTGACCTGCACGTCGGTGAAGTTGAGACCGAGCTGATCGGCGCGGTGCTTGACGGCGTTCCAGCCGGTGAGGCGGTGGGCGATGTGGATGTAGCGGGTGAGCCCGAAATCCTCGGGCTTGAGGGCCTCGTACGTGGAGGGGTCGTTGAGGACGGCCTTGGCGTGGATGCCGGCCTTGTGGCTGAAAGCGCAGAAGCCGGTGATGAAGTTGTTGAAGGGGACGTCAACGTCGACCAGCTCGGCGACCATGTGATCGATGTCGTGAAGCAGGGGAAGGCGGTACTTGCGGCGGACGCCTTCGGGGTCGATCGCGTACATGCGGGCGATGAACCCGCCCAGGGAGGCGATGCCGTTTCGCTCACCGATGCCCAGGACGCTGGTGTCGATGTGCGTCGCCCCGGCTTCCCAGGCGGCGAAGGCGTTGGCGATGGCGCAGCCCGTGTCGTTGTGGCCGTGGAATTCGATGTCGCAGCTGACGCGGGCGCGGACCTGGGCGACCAGGTCGTAGATCTGGCGGGGGTTGCCGATGCCGACGGTGTCGGCGATGCCGACGCGGTGGACTCCGATAGCGTCGACGGCCTCGTAGATGCGGATGAGGTCGTTGAGGTCGGAGCGCAGGCTGTCCTCGGTGCTGAACCGGACCTCGACGCCGGCCTCCTTGATCATGGGAAGCACGTCACGGGCGATGGCGATGATCTCGTCGATCGACTTGCCGTGGCTGAACTTGCGGAGCTGGCTGGAGGTTCCGATGACGACGTCCACGCCGTCGACGCCGAGCTTGAGGGCGGCGGAGACATCGTCGGGATGGCAGCGGGTGTGGGTGAGGATCTTGGCCTTGAGGCCGAGGTTGGCGATGGTTTCGAGGTCGGCGGCGCTCTGCGGGGAGGCCAGTGGGCTTGTGAGTTCGAGGTACTCAACGCCCAGGGCGTCGAGCATGGTGGCGATGCGGACCTTCTGGGCGGTGGTGAAGAAGGCGTTGACGAACTGCTCCCCCTCTCGGAGGGTCGATTCGATGATGGAGAAGCGGCGGATGGGAGAGGCGGGCGTGGGAGGGGCGATGGGGGGCATGGGGGACCTTGAAAGAGGGGTGAGCGTTTTGAGAACGCGTTGGGTCGTGGCGTGAATGGCTTTGGGGGGACCTCGCCGCGAGCGCGGGGGGAGGGTCAAAAACGAACAAGGCCCGGCGGAAGCGTTCCGTCGGGCCTGGAGAATCGTGCGGGATCCGCTGTCTTAGCGTGATGCTCGCCGTTTGCTCGCCAGTTCCACCGGAACGCGACCACCGCGGGGTTTTTTGACCGCTTTGGGGGCGAGGGGTTTGAGAACGGCGTGCACGAGCATCGACCTATTGAAGTGCGGTTGGGGGCCAAAGTCAATGCAGGTGCAAACTCCCTACTCTGCATCGCCTTTCGTACACCGTTCTGTGACAGTGCCTTTGGAAGTGAACCCCACACCGAAACAGGCGCTTATGCAGCCCTCGATCCAACTCCTGTCCCGCAGAATTCGGGAGGCAATGGCGTGGTGTCAGCCTCGCGCTGATGCCGCGGCCCCGGCGTCATGCCTGCGCACGCTGCCGTTTGAACTCTATCCATTCTGTTCACGGCACTTTCTGGTCGAAGAAGTGGCACATGAGCGAGCGAAGCGACTTGGAGCGTGCGCAGAAGACCGGCCTTGCACGCCGGGAGGGGAGCCGCTGCTTGCGGGGAGCGAACTTCTCGGCGGCCGCGTGATGGCGTTTGAGCCGGATCTGTATCTGCATGAACGGTGGGAGTGGACCGAATGTGGTGGATACCTCGATCTCTACGCAACCCCGCCGACTGATACGTGGCTGCTCTACTTGGACACGGTTCCCGGAGTGGAGGGCGGGGCCCTGCTCGCCTGGGTTCCGGCGATCTTCGTTGACGCCGTCCAGCGTGCCATGAACATCAATACCACGTGCTGCATTCTCTGGTTTGAGAATCTTTCGTGCCCTCTTTCTCACGAGTATCGCCGAGCGCTGGGGCTTTCTGAATAGGCACCCGCGGAATCCCCCCGTGCATCGAGGATTGGCTGTGGCACGCAATCTGCCGCCGCTCTATCTTCTCCGTGGCTGACTGCGTTCTCTGAGTTCAATCTCTCTGGAGTTCAGAAATGTCCAAGTACCAGATCGCGTGGATGCCCGGGGACGGGATCGGCAAGGATGTGATGGACGCGGCCCGAATCGTGCTGGACGCGATGAAGTTTGATGCGGAGTACGTGCCCTGCGACATCGGGTGGGAGTTCTGGTGCAACGAGGGCAACGCGCTGCCCGACCGCACGATCAAGGCCCTCCAGGGAACGACGTGCGGGTTGTTCGGAGCGATCACGAGCAAGCCGCAGGACGACGCGAAGCTCGAGCTTGCCCCCGGCCTGAAGGACAAGGGCCTGGTCTACTTCTCCCCGATCGTCAAGCTGCGGCAGATGTTCAACCTGCACACCAACATGCGCCCGTGCAAGAGCTACGCGGGCAACCCGCTGAACTACCGCGGCACCGCCCTCGCCAACCCCGGCGCTTCGGAGGTGAGGATCGACCAGGTCATTTTCCGGGAGAATACCGAGGGCATGTACGGCGGCGTGGAGTTCTTTCCGCTGCCCGAGCCGGTGTACACGGCCCTGTGCGCCAATCCGAAGATGAAGCCGTGGAAGGACAAGGGGCTGGAGAACGTCGCCCTTTCCACCCGCATCGTGAGCGTGCAGGGGTGCACCAACATCTGCCGCCAGGCGTTTGAGTACGCAAAGAAGACGGGCCGCAAGCGTGTGACGCTGGTGGAAAAGCCCAACGTGCTTCGGGAGACGGGCGGGCTGATGACGCGGATCTTCCGCAAGATGGCGGCGGAGTACGAAGCGCCGGCGAACGGGGGGATCTGGGCCGACGAAGCGAACATCGACGCGATCTGCATGTGGATGTTCAAGAACCCGCAGGACTACTCGGTGCTGGTCGCCGAGAACATGTTCGGTGACATCGTGAGCGACCTGTGCGCGGGGCTGGTGGGAGGGCTGGGCTTTGCGCCCTCGGCGAACATGGGGGATACGTACGCGGTGTTCGAGCCGACGCACGGCTCGGCGCCCAAGTACGCGGGCCAGTACAAGGTGAACCCGATGGCGATGCTGCTGACGGTGCGGATGATGTTCGACTGGCTCGGTGAGAAAGAGCTGTCGTCCCGGCTGGAGTCGGCGATCGCGCGGGTCATCAAGGAGGGCAAGGTGCGGACGTATGACCTTGGAGGCAAGGCGACGACGCTGGAGGTTGGGAAGGAAGTGGCGAGGTACGCGGGGTAAGGGACGACGCGCGAGCGGGCATGAGATATTCGTTGATCAACGCCCGCCCCATGGTTTCATGGTGTCCCTTATTTGCGCCGGAGGCCGCACACCGCCCTTAACAGCAAAATGTGGTTCACGGATTCCGGGGGGCGCGGTACGCTGGCACCCATGAAGCGCACATACCTCGTCGGATCGATCGCCGTGGGGGTGGGGGTGTGGACCGCGATTTCGTTTGCACGGGAAGCGCAGCCGGTGGACCCGGTCCAGCGGACGCGGCTGGAAGCGGAAGACGACTCTCGCACGCTGCGGATCCCGATCTTTCCGCCCGACAACCCGTGGAACCAGGACATTTCGGCGCTGCCGGTGCACGCAAACTCGGCGAACTTCATCGCCTCGATCGGGTCGGGGACAGGGCTGCATCCCGACTTTGGCACCGTGTGGGACGGGGCGCCCAACGGCATCCCCTACAGCCTCGCCATGTTCCATCAGCCGCCGGTGCCGATCGAGTTCACGCTATACGGGAATGAGTCCGATCCCGGCCCGTACCCGATCCCGCGCAACGCGCCGATCGAGGGCGGGCCCAACTCCACGGGTGATCGCCACGTCATCGTGATCGACCAGGTCAACCGCACGCTCTACGAGCTGTACTACGCGTTCCCAAACGCGGACGGAAGCTGGAAGGCGGGATGCGGCGCGGTCTTCGACCTGACCTCCAACGCTCTGCGGCCCGAAGGGTGGACCAGCGCCGACGCGGCCGGGCTGCCGATCTTTCCCGGCCTGGTGCGGTACGACGAGGCGGTGATCAAGGGGGAGATCCGCCACGCGCTGCGGTTCACGGTGCAAAACTCGCAGAGGGCGTACATCCACCCGGCGACGCACTGGGCGAGCAGCTCGACCAACGCCAACCGCCCGCCGATGGGCCTGCGGCTGCGGCTTAAGGCGAGTTTTAATGTGAACGCCTATCCGCCCAGCGTGCGTCCGATCCTGCGGGCGCTCAAGACCTATGGCATGTTCGTCGCCGACAACGGCAGCAACTGGTACATCTCCGGCGCGCCCGATCCACGCTGGAACGACGACGAGCTGGCGACGCTTTCCAGCGTGAAGGGGAGCAACTTCGAAGCGGTGGAAACTGGGGCGATCATCAAGCCGTAATTCGCTGCTGCGGAGGGGACGCCCGCGGAGCAGCCCTGATACCTGCTGGGCGATCGATCAAAAAAAACTCGGCCGCGCGATGGCGCGGCCGAGCGAAGTGAACAAGCAGTATGGAATTGTGGGGTAGTTCACAGGCGCGAGGCCTGTCCTCGATATGAAGAGTGCGATCAGCGTCGGCGACGGGAGGCGACCCCGCCGGCGAGCATGAAGAGGGCGGCGGCGGAGGGGGCGGGGAAGATCTGCGTTGCGCCGGGGGCCCAAGTAGCGCCCGAGGCGCGCTGCGTGCCGTCGGCGAGGGTGAAGGTGAAGTTCTTGTCGTAGACGCCCGCGGCGATGTTGTAGCCAAAGATGTTGACGGTGTTGGAGGAGGGCGCCTGCTCGGTGAGCCAGGCGTACCCGCCGCCGATCGCCAGGCCGTCGATCTGCGTGTGGCCGGCGGGGAAGTTGGCGATCTTGGTCAGCGCGCCCGAGCCGAAGGCGTCGATGGTGAACAGGCCGCGGGTGTAGGTGCCGCCCGTGGAAGTGTCGTCGGAGCCGTTGACGGCCCAGAACTTGTCGTCGGCGGGGTTGAAGTCGATGCCGCCCAGGGCGATGGTACCGCTGGAAGAGCCCACGCCCGTGGGGTCGAGCCACAGGGGCTGCATCACGCAGCGGTTCCCGGAGTCGGGCGTCGTGTTGATGGAATAGATGCCACGGTCGTAGATGGTGCTGCCGAAGGAGGTCGCGCCGTAGAGCTGCCCGTGCGCCCAGGCGAGCCCGTCGACGCCCGTCGCCGTGTAGGTGATGAAATCGTTGGTGCGGTACATGCCGGCGATGAGGGTGGGGGCGGTGCCGACGCTTCCGTAGTTCCAGACGCTGAGACGGGCGGCGTCGTTGGAGTAGAGGTGCCCGGTGGAGGTGTCGGCGGCGAGGCCGTTGACCTTCTTCTGGGAGACCGAGTTCCAGAGCGTGGTGGTGGCGCCCGTGCCGACGTTGAGATAGACGGCGGCGGGATTGGAAGTGTTCGGGGTGGTGGTGCCGAAGACCAGCTGGGCCGAGGCGGTGGATGCACAAGCCGCCGCCAACGCCGTGGCGGTCACGAAACAGAACGTACGCATGCCTTCTCTCTCCTTCAATGCCCCATCGAGCCGCCGCGAGCGGTGCTCGTCGTGCGGCATGGCATCCCCTCCTTGGAGACGCCGAAAACTGGCGGGAGAATAGCAGAATCGGGCCTTGTCTTGCAAGGCGTTACGGTCCGGGGTACGCATACCGTTCGGCCATGGCCCACCCTGCCCAGTCTCCCACGTTCTCCTCCCGTTTTCGCCTCTGGTATGACTATGAGCGCGATTGCAACGCCAAGGTCATCGCCATGCTGCAGTCGGTGCCGGAATCCGCCCGGGTTTCTCCGCAGTTCGCACGGGCCGTGGGCAAGGCCGCGCACCTGGTGGCGGCGAGGCACATGTGGCTCTACCGGCTTGGGCTCTGTGAGGACCGGCCCGTGGACTGGTTTCCGCCCACGACGCTGGAGGAACTCCCGCAGGTCACCGCCGATGTCGAGCGCCGCTGGGTCCACTACCTCGCCGGGCTGAGCGAATCGCAGGTCCTCGCCGACGTTGAATGGATGGGCTACGACGGCAAGCGGCGTCGCTGGCCGCTGATGGACCTGCTCACGCAGATCTTCGGGCACGCGTGGTACCACCGCGGCCAGATCGCGACGCTGGTCAAAGACCTGGGCGGACAGCCGATCGACGCCGACTACATCTTCTGGAATCGTCCGACCATCGTGGAATGACCGCTCCGCGTTGCTCCGGAGGGACGTGATTCCTGCCGCGGCGGGGCACTATCGTTCGTCCATGACACCGCTGACCTCCGCGATCGCGATTACATGGGAACGCAACGCCAGCTACGCGCAGCGGCTCCTGGCGGGCGTCACGCCCGAGATGATCACCGCGCAGCCCGTCCCCGGGCGCGTGATCAACCACCCGGCGTGGATCATGAGCCATCTCAATCTTTACGCCGGCATCGCCGTCTCCCTGGCCCGCGGAGAGGCGATCGAAGATCCCGCGGAGCACCGCTTCGGCGCGAAGTCGGAGCCCCTGCCCGACTCCCGCGCCTACGACGCGCCGGAGCAGTTGCTGTCCCGGTGGCAGCAGCTGCATCAGGAAGGGATGGCCGCCCTGAAAGTGGCGGATGAGCGGCGAACGGGCGCACCCACGCCCATCGAGCGGTGGAGATCGCTGCACCCCACGGTGGGTGACATGCTCGTCACGCTGATGGTTAAGCACGAGGCTGGACACCTGGGCCAGCTCTCGGCGTGGAGGAGGGCGATGGGGCTCGCGCGGACAACTATGTGACGCGCGGGCCTTGGTGCCTCTCCTGGCTCATGCCCCGAAATGGCTGCGCAGCGTGCCTGTGAACTTCTTGAGATAGAAGTCGTACCCCACGGCGTACCGCATGATCGCCCGCGGAATCGGGCTGGAAACCGTGCCGGTTTCCGTAAGCGTGACGCGGGTGCGTCCGTTGCCCAGGTCTTCCAGCCGGTGCTCCCAGCTCCCGCTGAAAAAGTTGTTGTCGTCGGCGATGGTCCGGGTGACCAGCGTGGGCGGCTGCTTGGCGGTTTCCTCGAGCACGAACGAATTGCGTCCCTGCTGCTGGCGGAACGTCCGATGGCCGTTGCGGTCGGGCAGCAGTTCGATCTTCGAAATCTCGGGTAGCCACGAGGGGAACGCCTGCACATCGTCCAGGGCCGCCCAGACCTGGTCGATGGGGGCGGCGACCTCCACGGAGGCGGACGCCGTATGGGTTGCAGGGAGGAACGATCCGACCAGCCCGGCGACGCCGAAGAGCGTGACCAGAACCCCGACCACCGTCACCACGAGATAGATCAGCATGCGCATCTCCGTCTACTCCGGTCGAGTCCTACATCGTTCGAACACGGTATGTCGGTTGGCGCCTGCTCGCCATGCCGCGAAGATGTTCCTGCGGGTCGCCTCGCTCGCCGGCGCGGGGGTGCCGGCGCGGTAGGATGGCGACATGATCGAACCCCGCCGAACAGTCGTGGATGCCTGCCGCACGCTGGTCCACGCCCTGCTGATCATCGGCCTGCTCGCGCTCCCGGCGGGAGCTCGGCAAGCACCGATCGAGCGGGACTGGCTCATCGACCCGTCCGGCTTCGCGGCACGAATCGAGCAGCGGGATGAGGCACGCGAGATCTCGCTCACCAACGGCCTGGTTCGGCGGGTCTGGAGGCTTTCTCCCAACGCCGCGACCATCGCGCTGGACAACCTGATGACCGGTGAGTCCGAGCTTCGCGGAGTGCGTCCCGAAGCGATGGTTTCGATCGATGGGAAGAGCTTCGACATCGGGGGACTGCTCGGCCAGCCGATCCAGAACTTTCTGCTGCCCCAGTGGGTCAATGACCTTACGGCGGATCCCTCGGCATGGACCTACCGCTCCCACAAGGTCGGTCGCACGCAGCCGAGGCTGGCGTGGAAGCCGCGGCGCGAGTGGATGAGCGGGGACGCGGCCTGGCCTCCCCCGGGCGTCTCTCTGGAGCTCTCCTTTGCGCCCCCCGCGGGTGCGGCGAGCGGCGTCGAGATCGTGGTTCATTACGAGCTATACGACGGCATCCCGCTGTTCTGCAAGTGGGTGACCGTGTTCAACCGCGGCGCGGCGCCCGTCACGGTCGATTCGTTCAAGGCCGAGATCCTCGCCGCCGTCGAACCCGCGTCTCTGGTGGGCGGGGATGAGAAGGTCTTCGCGGGGTTCCAGCGATCCATCCACGTCGAAACCGATTACGCCTTCGGCGGGGCGATGGATACCGGCGCCGACAACCCCGCCGTGGCGTGGAAGGTGGATCCGCTGTACAGCACGCAGGTGAACTACGAGCGCCGCACGCCGTGCCTGCTGGAGTGTGCTCCTCGAGCCGGGCCGGCGCAGGTGGTCGAGCCGGGCGGGCAGTTTGAGACGTTCCGGGTCTTTGAACTGGTGCACGATTCGACCGACCGGGAGCGGCGCGGGCTGGCGCTGCGGCGGATGTACCGGACCATCGCGCCGTGGGTGCTGGAGAACCCCCTGATCTTCCACGCGAGGTCGGCGGAGCCCGCGAGCGTGCGCGCGGCGATCGACCAGGCCGCGGAGGTGGGCTTCGAGCTCGTCATCATGACCTTCGGCAGCGGCTTTGAGATCGAGAACGAGGATCCGGCCTACCTCGCTCAGCTGCGAGAGCTCGCCGACCATGCGCACGCGCGGGGGATCGCCCTGGGCGGTTATTCGCTGCTGGCGAGCCGATCGATCGATGCGGCAAACGACGTGATCAACCCGGCGACGGGCAAGCCCGGGGGCTTCGCGGCCTTTGGCAATTCTCCCTGCCTGGGCTCGGCATGGGGGCAGGCGTATTTTCGCAAGCTCTACGCGGCCTTTGAGAAGACGGGCCTGGACGTGCTGGAGCACGACGGGTCGTACCCGGGTGATGTGTGCGCGTCGAGTCACCATCCCGGCCACCGGGGGCTCGCGGATTCGCAGTGGAGCCAGTGGAGGACGGTGACTGGTTTCTACGCGTGGTGTCGAGCGCGAGGGATCTATCTCAACGTGCCCGACTGGTACTACCTCTCCGGCTCCAGCAAGTGCGCCATGGGGTACCGGGAGACCAACTGGTCGCTCCCGCGCGACCAGCAGGAGATCATCGAGCGCCAGAACATCCACGACGGAACGTGGACCAAGACGCCCAGCATGGGATGGATGTTCGTTCCCCTGACCGAGTACCAGGGCGGGGGAGCGGCGGCGACGATCGAACCGCTGGACGAACACATCGATCATTACGAGCGGCGGCTGATGAACCTGCTGGGGGCGGGCGTGCAGGCGTGCTTCCGAGGACCCCGCCTCTACGACACCCCGCGCACCCGCGACATGGTGAAGCGCCGGGTTGGGTGGTACAAGTCGCACCGGGCGATCCTGGAATCGGACATCATCCACGGGCGTCGCCCCGATGGCCGTGACATCGACTGGTTCGTCCATGTGAATCCGCGTCTTGAGGAGCCGGCGATGCTGGTGGTGTACAACCCCACCGCCCACGAGGTCCGGCGCGAGCTTTCCGTTGATCTCTCGTATTCGGGCCTTTCCGGGAGCGCGCGTGTGACGGGCGCGGACGGGGACGCAGGGCAGGTCGTGGTCGATCCGCGAGGGCGAGGCGTGGTATCGGTTCGGGTTCCTGCCCGCGGCATGGCGTGGTACGTTGTGCGGAAATCGCCCTGAAAACAGCCGGATTAGAAACAGGACAAAAAGGGCGGTAAAATCATCCTGGCACGCCACCCAGGAGTTTTTGCCATGTCCAAGGGCCCGGTGGATTCGAACACGACGTATATCTCTCACACGCTGGCTCGCTGGGCGTGCGGGCTCCGCTACGAGGACCTTTCGGCCGCGGCGATCCAGAAGGCCAAGCTCTTCTGGTTCGATTCTCTGGGATGCGCCCTGGGGGGCAGCCGGCAGGAAGATGCCCGCATCCTGCTCGAGCACTACCGGGAGATGGCGGGCCTGCGCCCCGGGGAGCACGGGGGCCCGGGCACGGGGGCGTGCACGACGTTTGTGTCGGGCTTCCGCACCAACCCGGTCGATGCGGCGTTCCTCAACGACCACATGATCCGGGCGATGGACTACAACGACATCTACTGGAAGGCCGATCCGTGCCATCCATCGGACATCATCGCCGGGCCGCTGGCGCTGTGCGAATACCTGGGCCTGAGCGGCCGCGACCTGATCCTGGCGACGGTGATCGCCTACGAGGTCGAGCAGCGGCTCTGCGAGTTCGGTGTGCCGGGCGTTCGAGAATACGGCTGGCACCACGCGACGCTGACGGCCTTCGCCGCCCCTATCGCCGCCGGCCGCGTGCTGCACCTCAGCGTCGAGCAGATGGTGCAGGCGATCGGGATCTCGGCGAGCCGCACGTTCACCCCCGGCGCGGTGACCGCCGGCAAGCTCACCAACATGAAGAACACGGTGGACCCGTGGGCGACGCGGATGGGCGTGGAGTCCGCCCTGCTCGCCCGGCGCGGCTTCTCCGGTCCCGAGCACATCTTCGACGGCAAGGAAGGGCTGTACGCCGTCTTCGGACACGTTCGGTACAAGGGGGAGGCGGCCCGGTTCGACACCGCGGCCTTGGTGGAGGGGCTTCCCACATCACGCTCCGACCACTACCGCATCCTGGATTGCGGCATGAAGAGCTTCCCCATCGAGGCGTTGAGCCATGCGCCGCTGACGGCGATGCTGAGGTGCGTCAAGGAGCATGGCATCCGCCCCGCCGATGTCGCGGAGATCAAAGTCGAGGTGATCGCCCGCGCCGCGGACATCCTGGGGGATCCGCACAAGTACAGGCCCGACAGCAAGGAAACCGCCGACCATTCCCTCCCGTACTGCCTCGCCGTCGGCCTGGTGGACGGCATGGTGACGCCCCTGCAGTTCCAGGAAAAACGAGTCCTCGACCCCGCGCTGCGGCCGGTCATGGACATGGTCAAGGTCGTCGCCAACGACGAATTTGAATCACTCTTCCCCAAGTTCCAGCCCTCGCGCGTGACGATCACCACGCGCACGGGCAACACGCACTCCACCCGCGTGGATGTTCCCAAGGGAGATCCCCGCGACCCCATGACCGCGGAAGAGATCGGCGTGAAGTTCCACGCCCTGGGGGACGATGTGATCGGCAAGGCGGCCTGCGATCGCCTCCAGCGGGCGATCCTGAACCTGGAATCGATGGAGGATGTCCGGTCGCTGCCACCGCTGACGGTGCGCGGGGACGCTCCCTGAAGCGGGTCGTCACGCCCTGCGGGCACTTCGCCCCTTGGCGAGTTTCTCGGGCTTCCTGGCGCCGGAAGTCTTCCCACTCGGACGCACCTTGCCGCCGGCGAGCTTGACCGCCCCGGCCCGCTCGATCACGTGCCCGCACGACCGGCAGGTGCGGGCTTCCGCGGGTCCGCCCCAGAATGCCTCCATGATGACCTTGAGATCCTTGTCGATGCGCCCCAGCACCCAGCGCGCGTCGTGCACGAGGTGGTCGCACACCGGGCAATACCACTGCAGGCCGTCTTTCTGCGGCTGCCCATCGGCGTCAACCCCCCGCGGGAACTCCACGATCAGCCCCACAGTCCCCGCGGGCCGCTGCGGGCGGTGGGGGATCCACCGGGGGAGCATGAACAGCTCCCCTTCCTTTACCACGATGTCGTACGGCTTGGAGCCGTCGAGCGGACGCACCCGGACGGCGATGTCCCCCTTGAGCTGGTAGAAGAGCTCCTCGGTCGGGTTCACGTGGAAGTCGTTGCGGGTGTTGGGCCCCCCCGAAACAAAGAGGATCGCGTCCTTGCTGCCCGTGTAGAGCTGCTTGTTGCTGACGGGCGGGGCGAGGTTCTTGCGATTGGCCTTGATCCACTTCTGCAGGTGGACCTTGCCCAGCAGGATGCCGTCCGTCGCGTCCGCGGAGCCGCGGGGAGGACTTCCGGCCGATTTCTTAGGGCTGGTACGAGGGCCTGACCGGCGTGACGATGAGGTGGAGGGCGTCGCCATGCGCAGAGTTTACCGACTCCCGCGCACGGGCGGGCAATCCGACCGCCGAAAGACCAAGTCGGATGGACGAAACCCGACCCCCTGTGGTATACCGTAGTTGACTCGAGGGACGCCGCGCAAGGGGACAAGACATGCGCAGTGCCCGTGATTGGGCTCGGAGCATCTCGGCCGTGATCGTGCTGCTGGGAGCCATTGCCCTGGCAGTATTCGCATTCACCGGCCGCTGGGACCGGGCGAGCGTCAAGCGCGTCGCCCCCCGCACCGTCGTGCTCTACACCAGCGTGGACGATCCCATCGCCCAGGCCGTCGCCGACCGCTTCCGGGAAGAGATGGGCATCATCGTCCAGATCGTGGGGGACACCGAGGCCACCAAGACCACGGGCCTGGTCCAGCGCCTCGAAGCCGAGAAAGATGCCCCCAAGGCGGACGTCTGGTGGTCCAGCGAGCCCCTGGGAACCGTCCTGCTCGCCCGCCGCGGCGTCCTGGCACCCATGGAATCCCCGCTGCTGGATTCCGATCAGCACCTTGCCTGGCCCACCCAGTACAAGTCCGCGGACGGCACCTGGCACGCCATCGCGCAGCGGGCCCGGGTCATCGCGTATAACTCCAAGTGGGTCAAATCGACCCGCTCTCCCACCACCCTCCGCGACCTGGCCAATCCCGACTGGAAGGGTCGCGTCGGCATGGCCCGGCCCCAGTTTGGCACCACCCGCACCCAGATGGCGGCCCTTCTCTCCCAGCACGGCCCGGAGGTCTTCCGCCGCTGGCTGGAGGCCCTCAAGGCCAACGATGTCCGCCTTTACGACGGCAACTCCGCCGTCACCCGCGCCCTGGGCATGGGAGAGATCGACGTGGGCCTGGTCGATACCGACGATGTCTGGGCCGCCCAGCGCAACGCCTGGTCCGTCGCCATGAACTACGAGGCCCACGAAGTCTCGGCAGACTCCATGGCCTCCACGCCCGAAGAATCCCCCGGCGGCGCGCTCGCCCATCATTCCGGGGCATCGGCCGCCGCGGCGCCAACCATGCCCGGCCTTGGGCCGCTGGCGATCCCCAATACGGTGGCAATCGTCAAGGGCGGCCCGCATCCTCGGGAGGCCCGGGTCCTCGCCGAATTCCTGCTCTCGGCCCGTACCGAGGCGATGCTCTCCCAGATGGAGCAGCACACCCAGCCGATCCGCCCCTGGCTCGCCTCCACGCCCGAAATGCGATCGTTTGTGGTCCCGCCTTCGGCGCCTGTCAACTGGGACAAGGTCGCCGACGCCGTGCCCGAGGCGATGAAGATCTGCGAGGAAGTGCTGGGCCAGTAGTGGCCCCGCCAGACGCATTCGCGGGTCGTGCTCCGGCGGGTTGAAATGGAACCCCTCACCCCATCAGGTCCGCGTGCACGCGGGCCCGCCGAATTTCTGCGGGGGCCATGCCTAGCCTTCTCTCCCGCCCCTCCCGGCGGGGCTTTCAGGAAGGCTTCTCCATGCCCCATTTCGAGAACATTCTCCAGGCCGTCGGTCGCACGCCTCTCGTCAAGCTCAACAAGGTGGTCGGGCCCGACGATGCGACGGTGCTGGTCAAGTGCGAATACATGAACCCCACCGGCTCCATCAAGGACCGGATGGCGGTGTACATCCTCGACCAGGCCGAGAAGCGGGGCACGATCAAGCCCGGCGGCACCATCGTGGAGAACACGTCGGGCAACACCGGTCAGGGCGTGGCGATGTGGGCGGCGGTGAAGGGATACCGCTGCATCTTCACGATGCCCGACAAGATGAGCATCGAGAAGGTCAACATGCTCAAGGGCTTCGGGGCGGAGGTGGTCATTACGCCCACCGATGTGCCCGGTGACAGCCCCCAGCACTATGTGGAGACCGCCAAGCGCATCGCGCGGGAAACGCCCAACGCCTTCTACGTCAACCAGTACCACAACCCCGACAACATCATGGCCCACGAGCTCTCGACCGGCCCTGAAATCTGGGCCGACACCGGCGGCAAGCTCGACATGGTCATCGCCGGCGCGGGCACGGGCGGCACCGTCTCGGGCATCGGCCGCTTCATGAAGAAGACCGCCCCCAACGTCAAGGTCGTGGGGGTCGACCCCATCGGCTCTATCCATTACCACTACTTCTACACCAAGACCATGCCGACGCCCCACGTCTACAAGGTCGAGGGCGTGGGCGAGGACATCCTCTGCCAGGCGATGGACTACTCCGTCGTGGACGATTTCTACCAGGTGAACGACAAGGAATCGTTCACCATGGCCCGCAGGCTCATCCGGGAAGAGGGCCTTTTCTGCGGCGGGTCGTCGGGCTCCAACGTCCACATCGCCGTCAAGCTCGCCAAGCAGCTGGGCAAGGGCAAGACGATCGTCACGGTCCTGCCCGACTCGGGCACGCGATACATCAGCAAGTTCCTCCAGGACGCCTGGATGAAGGACTACGGCTTCCTGGGCGGGGACCGAGACCTGGGCACGGTCGAAGACATCCTCAAGGTCCGCGGCAAGACCAAGGTGATCACGGCGAAGGAAACCGACACGATCCAGGAGATCATCCAGCTCTTCAAGAGCAACGGCGTCTCCCAGGTCCCGGTGATCGACGCCAAGGGCCACCCCGTCGGCATGATCCACGAGGTCGACGTGCTCCGAGGCCTGAACGACGGCCGCGTCACTCCCACCAGCCCGGCGAAGGCGATCTCGACCTCCATCGGCGGGTTGATCTACCCCAAGGCTCGCATCGAAGAACTCTTCCGAATCTTCGAGACCGACCAGGTCGGTGTGGTGGTGGACAACAACCAGATCGTGGGCATCATCAGCAAGGTGGACGTGCTGGAGTTCATGACCAAGCGTGCCTGACGCGGGGTCCTGGGTGGCCCTTGTCGCCGAGAGTGGTGTCAGTTCCCCGCGAGACGTGCCATCTCGCGCCGGGAAGCCTCGTCCATCATCGTGAGCGGATCAAGCTTGCCGAGCTGTTCCTGCTCCAGGGCCTTGCGTGCCCACGCCGCCGCTTCTCGCGGCCGTCCCAGCTGCTGCTCAAGTCGCGCCAGCGACTGACTGTGGTGGTAGTTGTACGGATCGAGGGTTACCGCCTGCTCCAGCGCTGCCCGGGCACGCTCCAGGGATCCCGGTCCTTGGGACTCTGCTTCAGGCTCCGCCGTTCCGCGCTCGTTCAGGCCCACACGGACCGTGGCAAGCCAGCCCAGGCTGGTGCTTCGCTGGCGACCACACCCCGCCGCGGCCTGAGCCTCCTCCAGCGAGGTCCGCACGTGCTTGGCGTGATCTTCCGGGGAGCGGCCCTTGGCCGCTTCCACCAGGCGCAGCGCCAGCTGGCTCGCCGCCCGGTGCGTCGGAGCGTGGGAAGGGATGATGCTCGACGCGACCAGCAGGTCGGTCAGGGAGAGGTTCCACGCTTCAAAGGACCGGTCTTCGAGGAGCCGATCCAGCGAAGGCTCCTTGCCGGGCTCGGCTCCGCCGTCCAGCAATCCAGACGACTGCAGGATGCCCGTGATCGCCGCGCTGCGCTCAGCAGGTGAGACCCCAGAACGCATCACCTGCCCGATTTCATCCCGTGCCCGGGTGATCACCAGCGCCCGTTGCGCCGAGCGTTCCAGCAGCGCCTGCCACGCCGCAAGGTCGGGATACATGCTTCCCGCGCCGACGATGCACGCGCCCACGGCCATCAGCCCGGCCGCGCCCGCGACGTGAACCATGGGGCCGGGCGCGGGGCGAGCGGCGGCAGCCGCAATCTCACGGCCATACTCAGAGCTTGAGTCCGTTTTGGGTTCCCGCGACGCCGCGGCGAGGCCGATGATCCCCATGAACCACGCGCCGGCGCCGGTCCAGATGGGGGTCATCTCGATCTGGCCGTGCAGGCCCAGCCCCGCGGCGGCCGCGCCCAAGGCCAGTGGGGCCGCCGAACGTCGGGATGCCGCACCGCTCCCAAGCGCACGGCCGATCGCCGTCGCACACGCGACCCAGCCGAGCAGTCCGGCGACCTTCATCAGGGCGGTCTCCGGCGCGGTCGCGGCCCGTTCCATCCAGACCGATGCGATCACCGCGCTCGCCGCGGTCAGGGCGACCAGGCGAAGTTCAAGCCACTGGGATTCGCCGTCGGCAACCCGATCCGGCCCGTGCGCCTTGGCCAATTCGTCCTCGCACATGCTCCGCGCGGCATTGCGTCCTGCCATCCACACCCAACTTACCCACAGCAGCAGCAGCGCGAGACCGCCCACTCCCAGCGTTGCCGCCAGGTCCCAGGGCAGGGAGTGGGGGCTGCTGACGTCTTCGGGGGCGATGGGCGTCTTGGCAAGGAGGTAGGCATCCTTGAAACCCGCGGGCCCCGCTCCCATCAGGGGATGCTGCGCGAAAATCCGTGCCGCGCCCTGCATGTAGAACCAGCGGAACCACAGGCTGAGTTCTCCCAGCCGGTCACCGAGCAGGCCGCGTGCGGCGATCCCCGCCTGGCCGGCGAGCATGAGCCCGACCATGAGCCATGGGATGAGCCGGACGGGCAAGGGGTGTGATGTGGCGGAGACCAGACCGCTGCCGGCGGAGATGCGCTGATGCCGGGCCCTCAGCCAGCGAAAAGCCAGCAGTACGCCCATCCCGATCATCGCGGAGGCGATGCCGCCCTTGGATTCGCTGAGGACGAGCCCCACCAATGCCATCACCGCGGCAGCGGTCGCAAGGCGGCGAGCGCCGGACCGGGAACTGTCCCACGCGATCCCGATGAGCGCCACCGCCGAGGCTCCCGTGATGCTGGCAAAGACGTTGGAAAGCCCGAACCATCCCGTCGCCTCCCGCTGCATGAGCCGCCGCTCGTACGCCATGGCCATGGGCGAATCGGGGCTCCAGCCATTGGCGGCGAGGATCTGTTCCCGGGATGCTCGGTACGTTTCGACCGTCTGAGGTTGCTCAACGAAGTACTGGAGCAGTCCCTTGGCGACGACCACGACCACCACGCCCAGCAGCAGGCCGGTCATCGCCCGGCGGACACGCGGGATCGCGCCCAGACATGCGCACGCCGACCCCGCCGATATCGCCGCGGCCATGTCGGTTCCGCCCAGCCAATCTTCAATGCTGCCGTCACGGTTGCGGGTCAGGTGGTACGCGATCACCCCCAAACCGATGGCCAGCAGCAGCGAGCGCACGCCATCAGCCCATGCAAGCAGACCGGTGGCAAGCCAGCGGTAGGCCATGACCCCCGCCGCAAGGGCCATGATGACGACGTTGACTCCAAGCTGTCCCGCGGGCCCGACCGACACGCCCACGACGCCGTCGGAGACCGTGGGATCCGATCCCCAGCCGGGCAGAACGTCGTAGGTCACGAGCATCTTGAAGCAGATCAGTCCGCCCATCGCCAGCGCCGCGGCGAGGACGGCGGTTTCTCCGCGGCGGGGAACTCGCGGATGCGGCGCCGTCATGAGGGTTCCGCCGATCGCGCGGGGGGATTCTCGGCGGTTGAAGAGCGGGGCGCATGATCCCCTGCGGCCGACTCCGGCGCGGCGTTTCGATGCTGGGAGAGTGCCGTCGCGGCATGGCGGCTGGCGTGCTCGATGGCAAAGAGAACGCCCAGGATCATCAGTGTCTGCGCGGCGACGAGCAGGGCCTGCCAGTCCTGAAGGGAGCGAAGTGCGACCGCGCCGCACCCCGTCGCCGCGGTCAGCGCCCAGAGCACGTACACCGCCCCGCGCCGGGAGAGCCCACGCTGCACCAGCCGATGGCTGACGTGCTGGAGGTCCCCCACCAGGGGGCTCTTGCCCTGCCGCACCCGCAGCGTGACCACGGTGGTGAAGTCGTAGAGCGGGATCGCGAGCACGATCACCGGCATGAACACGCTGTACCACGGCGAGGGGCGCAGGGCGTCCGCCGTCGCGGCATGGTCGATATAGGTTGTGCGAACCGTCAGGAACCCCAGCAGCAGGCCCACCACGAGGGAGCCGCCGTCGCCCAGGAAGATCCTGGCCCCGCGCTGGCTCCACGGCCGGGGCGCGTTGAACCAGAGAAATCCGGCGAGCGACCCGATCAGCAGGGACAGACTCGCCGCGATGAACCACTGTGGGTGTTCGGTAGTGAGCGTGGCCGCGAGGAAGAAGGCCGAGGCGATCAGGCCGATTCCACCCGAGAGCCCGTCCATGTTGTCCAGGAAGTTCATCGCGTTCATCACGACGATGAGCCAGAGCACGGTGACGGCATACGAGAGCCACGCGCCGCCCGCCAGGCCGTCCAGCGCCGTCAGCAGGCGTGAACCCGTCAGCACCGCCAGGGCGCTGGTGACGCCGATCATGATCACCAGCTTGGGTATGGCCCGCATGGGCCGGCGATCATCCACCAGTCCCATCCCGTGCACCACCGCGAGGGCCGCCATCAGCACGACGGCTTCGGGGCCGCGCAGAAGGATCCCTGGCACGTGCGGCGCCACCCCCGGGAAGACCGATTCGAGCCAGGATCCCAGGCCGGTTGCGGTGACCTGGCCCGCGGCATCGACTCCCCACGCCGCGTGCACGACCAGCAGGCCCACGGCCATCGGCACGGTCACCCCGCAGAAGACCGCAATCCCGCCGGTGTTGGGGATTCGCCGGGGGGGCGGCTTGATCTGTCCCGGAACGCCCGCGGAATCAAAGGTGCCCAGCCGATGTCCCAGCCGCGCCAGCAGCGCCGTCAGCGGCAGGGCGACCGCCGCGCCGATCAGGATCATCATGAAGCAGGCGAGGATCATGCAGCCCGGAGTCTACCCGGGCGCGGCCGCCTTGTGCGGAATGTACGAAATGCAAACGCCCGCGGGCAGCCGGAGCCCGTCACTTGGTCTTGGGCTTCTTGTGCTTCTCGTCCTCGTCGTCGGAGAAATCAAAGTCGAAGGCGTCGCTGTCGTCGTTCTTGTCGTCGTCGTCATCGTCCACCAGCTTCTTCGCCGGCGCGGGCCGGGTCAGGATGGTGGGGGATTCCGGGGCGCGGTGCGCCGCCGGGGCCGTCGCGGTTGTGGCGACCACCCCGTCCTCGTAGGCGTCCTCCGCATCGATCTCCGCCGGGCTGCCGTTCAGCCGCACCACGAAGACGCACGCCCCGACCGAGATCAGGTCCCCCGCGGCCAGCGCCGCCTGGGAGACCTTCTTGCGGTTGACGTAGGTGCCGTTGCTCGAGCCCAGGTCCTTGATCTGCACGGAGTCGCCCTGCACCACGATCTCGCAGTGCTGGCGGGAGATGTCCCCCGACGGGATCCGGATGTTGCAGTCGGTCTGACGGCCGATGATCGTCCGCGCCTTGGTGATCGGGATGACCCGCTGGTTCAGGTCCTGGGTGATCAGTACGAATGATGCGTCCACGCGATCGCTATCCTTCCCGGTCCGGCACGCCCCACTCCGGCACGCCGCACCCAATGACGCACAATACACCTCTCAACGTGCTTCCGCAACGCGACGGGCGATCCGCCCCGCCGCTCCTGCTGGGCCAGATCCTTCCGCCCGCGGGCTCCGAGGGGCTCCGTCCGGCACGTTCCCTCTACATCCACGTCCCGTTCTGCTTCCACAAGTGCCATTACTGCGACTTCTACAGCATTGTTGACACCCAGGACCGCCAGGAAGCGTTTACCGACCGGTTGATCCGAGAACTCCGGGCCCTGGCCCCTTATTCCGCCGGCCAGCCCCTCCAGACCATCTTCGTGGGGGGGGGCACCCCCAGCCTGCTCCGGGTTCCCCTGTGGGAGCGGATTCTCACCTGCCTCTCCCAGGCCTTCGACCTGTCCGCCATCCAGGCGACCGCCGCATCCCCCCCATCCGGCGTTCCCTGGCCTGATTCCCTCCCCGAGTTCACCGTCGAATGCAACCCCGAGACCGTCACCGGGGAGCTGATGGACACCCTCCGGGCCGGCGGCGTCACCCGGGTCAGCATGGGGGCCCAGTCGTTCGATGCACGCCATCTCAAGACCCTGGAGCGGTGGCACGACCCCGAGAACGTCCCCAGAGCCCTGGAACTCGCCCGGGCCGCCGGCATCCGCCGGCAGTCCATCGACCTTATTTTCGGGGTCCCCGGCCAGACCCTCGCCGACTGGGAAAGCGACCTCGCCCGCGGCCTCTCCCTGGGCACCGAGCACCTCTCCTGCTACTCCCTGACCTACGAGCCCCAGACGGCGATGACCGCCCGGCTCAAGCGCGGAGAATTTACCCCCGCCGATGAGGATGTCGAGGTCGAGATGCACCACGCCGCCTGGCGCGCCGTTCGGTCGGCCGGCATGGATCGCTACGAAGTCAGCAACTTCGCCCGCCCCGGCGCCCAGTGCCGCCACAACCTCGCCTACTGGCGTCAGGAATCCTGGCTCGCCGCGGGACCTTCCGCCTCCGGCCACCTGCTCTCTGCCGATGGGGTCTCTGGATATCGCTGGAAGAACATCCCCAGGCTGGACGACTACCTGACCCGCACCGATGCCTCGGGGACTGCATGCCTCGCCGACCATGAGCTCCCCGACCCGGCGCGCGCCCTGCGCGAGGTCATCATGACCGGCCTGAGGCTCTCAGAAGGTCTCGACGCTCACACTCTGCTCGCCCGCGCCGATTCGCTCACCCCCGGCGCAGGTGAACGGCTTGCCGCGTCGGCGAAGTCGATGGCGGCGCGGGGACTCTTGTTCCCCGACCACAACCGTTGGCGACTTACCGACCAGGGCATCCTCTTCGCCGACGGCCTGGCCGTGGAGATGTTCGAAACGCTGGATTGAGCGATGGGTGTTGGTAGACTCGTGCCATGCGGAAGCTCCCGATCGTTTTCATAGGAGCGTCGGCCCTGCTGATGGGCTGTGAATCGAGTTCTGGGTCGCGGCCGCAGGCGTCGGAAAGCGAAGCTTCCGGTCTTTCGTCGAGCAAGGACGCTCCGAGAGCCAGTGACTTTGAGCAGCAGATACTCCTCATCGCCGCCAACTACAAACGTTCGTTTGCGCGTGTCTCCGACCGGGCGCACTGGTCTCCGCAGCTGTGCCGTGCGCCACGGCCGACAGGGGTGCAGCAGTCGGCGAGCAACGATGCTGGCACGCACGGTCGCAAGCTGTACCACCTGTACGCCGCGAATTCTGCGGCCTACGACGAGATGAGCTATGGGTCGGCGGACACCGCCTGGCGCGGCAATCCCGTGGGCCAGGCCGTGGTCAAGGAAGCCTTTCGTCCCGAAGAGGTACTCGCCGCGCAGCGGCCGGAATCCTTGAAGACTCCGCAGGGCGAGCCGACGCTCCCCGACGGGTATCTGGAAGAGAATGGCACGCTCTACCGCGCGGGCGACCCCGCGGGTCTGTTCATCATGCTCAAGCTCGACCCCGCGACGCCGCACACCGACAACGGGTGGATCTACGCAGTGACCACGCCCGATGCCGCCGCTGTGCTTGAGGTCGGGGCGATCCAGTCGTGCATGGAGTGTCACGCAATGACCACGCGTGATCGCCTCTACGGCCACCGCGCGTCCTGGCCGCGTCCCACGGCTGCGAGCACGCCCGAACTACGGTGATCGCTTTCAAGCCCCAGCCGGATCATTCTGCACGCCGCCCTGGATGCCCCCATCATCACTTTCGGGCCGCTTGAGCCCGAAGCGGTCGAGCAGATTGCGCAGGTCCTTGGGCCACACCGAGCGCACGTCCACTTTTTCGCCCGTGATGGGATGCACAAAGGCGACGCGGTGGGAATGCAGCGCCAGGCGGGGCGCCGCGGCCTTGATCGGCGGCGGTGCGTACACGTCGTCCCCCAGCACGGGGCAGCCGATCAGTTCCATGTGCACGCGGATCTGGTGCAGGCGGCCCGTCACCGGGCGGCACTCCACCAGGGAGGCGTCCCGTCCCGCCTCCAGCACGCGGAACGCCGTGATCGCTTGCTTGCCCAGCCCCGAGATCCTCGCCTTCTTGATCGAGTGCTCGTTGCGCGGGATCGACTCGGCAATAGGCTTGTCGATCACGCCCTGGGGCGTGCTCGGCGTGCCCTTGACCACCACCCAGTAGAACTTGCCGATGCGCCGCTCCATGAAGCCTTCGCGCAGGGCGTCGTACGCCTTGGCGGTGAGCCCGATGATCAAGAGCCCGCTCGCCTGCCGGTCCAGCCGGTGCAGCAGGCCGTAATCCCGGTCCTTCCCCAGGTTCTGAAGCTTCTGCCCGTGCTTGACGAACAGGCCGTTGAGCAGCGTGTCGTGGTCGTGGCCCAGGCCCGGCTGCGTGGGCACGCCGGGGGGCTTCTCCACCACCAGCAGGTGCTCATCCTCGTGACGCACTTTGAACGTGATGAACTCGTTGGGTTCGACCGAGAAAAGGCTCAACGTGCTTCTCCGCCCGCCGCAGGACCGGGCCGCTGGACATCCTCCGGACACGCCAGCGAGTCCAGGTACCACCGCAGTTCGCCCCCGATGGGCTTGATGACTCCCGGCTGCTTTCCAGCGCGGCGAGCCGATTCGAGCGTAGCGACATCCCCGCGGGCGGGTTCACCCGCGCCCACCACGGCGATGAACCGCGTCGCCGAGATCATCCGCGGCGACAGCCCGTACCACGCCAGACCCTCCGCGTCCTTCCAGGGCCGCCGAAGGACGAGGTCGTTGGGATCCACCGGCGCGTGCCTGCCCACCAGGGATTCTGCAGCAGGACCCCCGTCGGCGAGGGAAAGCAGGGCGAAGTCCAGACGATCCTGGCCCTTTTCCCGCCATCCCAGGGCTTCCTGAAGTTCCTGCTGGTATTCCTTTCCCGGGTCATCCGCCGACACCATGATGCCATGCACCTGGTCAACGGGGATGTCCGAGTGATCCACCAGGATCTCCCTCAGGCGTTTGCCGCGGGAGCGATCGTCCTCCAGGTCCACCACGCAGTCGTCGACGGTCCACAGGTGCGTGCGCTTCCAGGGCAGGGAGCGATAGGCGGGGTCGAGCATCAGACGGATGAGCACGGGTTCCATGGCCGCGGAGGCGGAGACGGCAAGGTGGAAGTCTCCGAACGCCCGGACGCAGCTCTGGGACTGCATCAGCATGTCGGCGAGGACGGCGTCGATGACATCCTCGAACTCGGGGCGGATCACCACCGTGCCGGGCAGATCGGGCTTTCGGAAGGCGGGCGCGTCGTCGTCTCCAAACTCAATCATCCCACCATTGTGTGCGCGCCGTGCGGACGGTGCCACTGCGGGGGAAAATGCCTTGGATCACGCGGCCGGGACCCGTGATCAGCACCCCGCCATGAAGGCGATGACAAACGCGTCGAAATCGTCGGTATCGACGAAGCCCGACTGATCGAAGTCGGCCTCCTGCACCCCGTCCTCGAAGGCGTGCACGAAGGCGTCGAAATCGTCGGTGTCGATGAACCCGCTCTGGTCAAAGTCGGCCGTGCATGGGCCCACCGCCATGTCGGTGCAGTCCCCCGTCATCGCCGGCATCGGCAGCCCCCGCAGCATGGGCAGGGAACCGAACACGCCTTCGGCGTCCGCCTTGGTGGCTTCCCCGGGCACGATCGCCCCGCCGAACCAGTCAAAGTCGGTGACACGCACGCCGTCCCCCGAACCCAGGATGATCGCCGCGGCCGGTGAATCAAGGGTCGCGTGGACGGCATAGGTCGACTTGAGCTTGGAGTTGCCCACGTTGCCGTGCAGGATGAACCCGTTCCACTCGGAGCAGAAGGTCACGGCGAAGTACGCCGGAGAACCAGGCCACCAGTTGTACGACATGATCTCGTCCGACGGCCCTTCGGCGGCGCCGCCGGGACGCAGGATGATGGAGGATTGGCTGCGGCCGGCGATCACGTCGATCCACGAAAGACCGGATTCGCTCAGGATCGAAAAGAGCGGCCGCTCGACGGGATCCGTTCCCGCCCAGCTGTTGTCCCACGAGGCTTGGGGCACCATGCCGGCCATGAAGACCGTCCAGTTGCCGGGCACCGAAAAGCCGCTGATCTCTCCGCGTTCCTGCGGCAGCAGGGTTTCCACCGTTCCCGGGTACGGCGGAGACATTCCCCACGAGACCGACTCGACGGCGAAGTAGAACGACGCCGGTCCCGCCATGTCCCACGCGTTGCTGAGCACCAGGTCCAGCACGCCGCCCTGGGCATCCCACGAGCCCATGTTCGCCCACGTCGTGAGGTCGGTCGTGAGCACGACGGGCATCCATTGGCCCTGGGCGGAAATGTCGATCGAACTCGAATTGATCGATGACCGCACGCTGGGCGGAGACCCCGCCGCGTTGGAAGAGCGCAGCTTCGCCATCAGGATCAGGGAACTGGGGATCCCGCCTTCGGAGGGCAGATCCTGCCGCACCCACAGCTTGATGGAGACTTCCTTGGTCCCCGCGGGCACGCCTGTCGCCAGCCGGTAGCGTCCCAGCGCGAAGCTGCCGGCACCCAGGGATGGGGGCGCATTCTGCACCCGGTACCACGGCCCCGTGCAGGGTGGGGGGGTGATCCCCGATGGAAGTGCCGGATTGACCGCGACGCTCACGCCCAGGCCGGTATCGCTCACCGACGGGGACGCCGTTGCGGCGTTGCGGCCCCCGGGAGAGATCGCCAGCGGGCGCGCGGAAACCAGGTCGGGAACGGGGATGCTGCGCACCCCGTTGCCCGAGTGCTTGCCGTAAGAACCGGCCCAGATTCTGCCGTCGGCGAGCCACACCGGCACCTGCGTGCCTTCAAAGTGCGACCAGACCTGGCTCCAGTGCTCCCCGTCGGGAGAGTAGATGACGCGCTGGTTGTTCCACCCGTCCATGTCGTTCTGGCTGGGGGCGAGTTGTCCGATGTACGCGCCGTGCAGGGCGTTTGGGGCGCTCGTGCGGAGATGGAAGCACAGGTAATGCCGCCACGGCCCGTCGTTGCCGGCGCCCAGCAGCGGGAGCGTCTGGGAGATCCGGTATGGAGTGGTAAAGGTCAGGTCGGCGCCAGGCGTGAGCAGATTCGATGTCAGCCACAGCGAATCGGTGACTTCATCGCTCCCCGCGAGGAACGTGCCCTCGGTGGGGCCGGGCGCCAGGCCGATGAACTGGTTGCCCTTCGCCCTCGTCTGCGGGTTCACGAGCAGGGGGTCGAGAATCCCGTTGCGCACGGTCGGGCCGGTCCAGACGCCCCCGGCCTGAAACCAGTTGTACCCGCCGGCCCGAGGTATCGCCCCGGCCGCGTACTGGGCTTCATCGTCGATCGTCCAGGTGTACACCGCCGCGTTGCCCACGCTGTCACCGCGTGAGCCCAGGGCGATCATCCCGTGCTCCCCGTACTTCGAAAGTCCGATGGAGTGCGCATGCGAGCGGTTGGTGGGATCGTTCCAGCGCCCGGGAAGCTCAACCACCGCTGAAGCGGTCCAGTCACCGCTGGTCGCGCTGCTGCGCTGGATCGGGAAGACGAATGACGTTCCACCATCTTTGTTGGGCGCGGAGTGATAATCCGTCGCGGCGATCCACGCCTTGGTGGGAGGCGTTCCGTCGCGCTGGGTGCTCCACCAGTTCTGCAGGGACCAGAACGAGCCCAGCCCCACGTCCTTGGGCAGTGGGGAGAGTGCGTCGGAGATCGCGTGGCGTCGCCACCAGCGGTTCTGCGGTCCCGAGAGATCGGCGAGGTTGCAGGTCATGAAACCGATGCGGCTGGAATTCCATCCTGCCGCGCCGGGCACCGCGACGTTGCACTGCAGCACGATGAAGCCGTGGCAGACCGCGCCGGCGACGGGGCGCCACGCCTCCCCCGGCAGGTTGTCCACCGACTGGGCCATGGCGTCCATGAGGTTGCCCTTGAGCCCGTTGTACGACATCGAATAGACGTATGGAGTGCTGGGCAATGCGCCGAGATAGATCTCCAGCTTGACCTTGGAGTATTCGGCGACGACCCAGACGGGCGTCACGCCGTCGGCGGCGACGCCCGTTGCGAGGATGTTTGCCGCGGCCTCACCGTTGGTTCCCGGCACAAGCGTCACCTGCGGCACGGGGCTGAGCAGCCGCACGCCGCGGTAGCGAGGCTGGTTGGCGGGGACGACCGATCCGTCCTCGGCGATGGACGGCGCAAACCGGTTGAAGACGAACTGCAGCGGCGGGTCGAGGATGGGCTGCTGGTCGAATCGGAACGTGAGGGCCGGCTGCGCCGCGGCCTGCCACGCGGCGACGATCGCCACGCACCATGTCAGGAGTTGCCGCGCCCAGGGCGCCCGCAGCGCCACCGCGCACGAACCGACTTCTTTCCGCATAACCGCCCCTCATGCAAACCCGGAGCACCCAGTCTATTGGCTTGTGGTCGGCGTTGCGAGGCCTCGACTATGGGGTATTTGCAGGGTTCTCGGTCCGGGACCGAACTGCGATCGCCCGGTTCCTTCGCCCAGCGTGCCAGCACCGATCATTCGCCGCACGCGGTTCCATACGCGGCCGATCGGGGCATGGATCCGCCGGAGGGGCGCTCCGAGTTCTCGGGCCTTAGGCGCCGTCACGCTCGTCGGCCCGGCGCGACCATTCGAATTCCAGGGGCTCGAGCTCGGCGGCGAGGCTGGAGCGTTCGTCCCCCAGCTTGGCGGCGCGGGCGGCGTTCGCCCAGGTGTCGGCGGAACCCAGCTCCGCGTCCAGTTCGCGCATCCGGCGCTCGATCTGCTCGATGCGGACCTCGATCTGGTCGGTCTTCATCCGGGCGTACTTGTCGAGCTGGCCCGAGGCCGGCTTTGAGGCGGCCTTCTTCCGGCTTTCTTCCTGGAGCCGGCGGGCCTTCTCGGCATCTTCACGCTTGCGCTTGGCGGCGAGCTCGTAGGCCGCCTGCTCCTTGGCCTTTTCCAGGTGCTTCTCGTACCACTCGGTGTAGGTGCCGTGGAAGATCTCGGCGCCGCCCTTGCCGTCAAGAACGATCAGGTGGTCGCATGTCTCATCGATGAGTGCACGATCGTGGCTGATCAGGATGAGCGTCCCCTCGAACCCCTCCTCGATGCTCAGGCAGTCTTCCAGGCGCTCGGCGCTGGGGATATCGAGGTGGTTGGTCGGTTCGTCGAGGATCAGGAGGTTCTTGGCGGAGCAGATGAGACCTGCGAGGACCGCCCGGCTGCGCTCCCCGCCCGAGAGAGAGCCCAATAACCGTTCCTGCTCGTCACCGCCGAAGAGGAACGCGCCGGCGAGGTTGCGGGCCTGCTGCTCGGACATCTGCACGCCCGGCACTTCCTTGGCGATGATGTCCTGGAGGTAGCGGTAGACGGGCTTGGACGGGTCGATCGATTCGTGGGTCTGGGAGTAGTAGCCGATCTTGACGCTCGCCCCGAGCTTGGTGAGCCCCGCATCGACGGGGGTTTCGCCCAGCACGCAGCGCACCAGGGTGGTCTTGCCGGCGCCGTTGGGACCGATAATCGCCCAACGCTCCCCGCGGGCGATCTTCACGGACAGGTCGTTGAAGAGCACCTTGACGCCCTGGTCGCTGGTGTACTTCTTGGAGACGCCCTGGGCGGTGACGACGATGTCCCCCGAGCGCTCGGCCCGGGGCAGTTCCATCTTGAAGGTGGCCAGCTCGAGCGGCCGTTCCATCTGCAGGTCCCGGCGGGCGCGGGCGAGCTTGGTGGCGCGCCCGCGGGCTTCCTTGGCTCGCTGGCCGGCCTTGTACTTCAGGATGAACTGCTCTTCCTTGTCGAACTTCTTCTGCTGATTCTCGTACGCCCGGGCCATCGCCATGCGGCGCTCGGCGCGGAGCTGCACGAACGCCGCGTAATTGCCGGGGTAATCGATGAGCCGGCACTGCTCGGTCTCGAGGATGCGGTCTACGACGTTGTCCAGCAGGTAGCGGTCGTGGGAGATAACCACGACGGCCCCCTTGTACTGGTTGCGCAGGAAGTCTTCCAGCCAGAGCCGGCCGTCGATGTCGAGGTGGTTGGTGGGCTCGTCCAGCAGCAGGACGTCGGGCTCTTCGAGGAGCAGCTTGGCGAGGGCGAGGCGGCCGCGCTGGCCGCCGGAAAGGCCCGAGACCTTGACGGAGAACTGGGCGTCGGTGAATCCCAGGCCGTGGAGGATCTGGTCGATCTTGTGGTCGATCGCGTAGCCGCCCAGGGCGTCGATCTGGCGCTCGATCTCCGCCTGCTTCTTCATCAGGCGGTCCATCTCGTTGCCCGTCGCCGAGCTCATCTGGTCGAAGAGCTTGTGCTGCTCCTCGTGCAGGTCGTGGAGCTTCTCAAAAGCCCGCTCGGCGGCCTCGCGCAGCGTGTCGTTCAGCTCGAGCTTGGGGTCCTGGTGCAGGTACCCCGCGCGGGAGCCGCGCTGGACGCTGACGGAGCCCTGGTCGGGGGTGATCAGCCCCGCCATGACCTTCAGGAGCGTGGACTTGCCCGCGCCGTTGCGCCCGACAACGCCGATGCGTTCCCCGGGCTCGATGGACAGAGAGACGCCGTCGAGGATCACTCGACTGCCGTAGACGACGCGGATGTTGGTGGCTGCCAGGACTGACACGGGCCGATGGTATGGAACCCGCCGCCGCTTTTCGAAAAACCCGGGGAAGGAAGTCGCAAATTGGGGGACCGCCGGGGACGGCTACCGGCCGCTCTGGGCCCGCATATGGGCGAGGAGGCCGCGGCAGGCCCGGTCGAGCATGTGGTACATGTCGTCGAAGCCCGCCTCTCCGCCGTAATACGGATCGGGGACGTCCAGCTGCGTGCCCGTCACGCCCTGGAGCGTCGGATCGAACGACCGCATCATGTGGATGCGGGACGTCGCAGGACGGCCGTAGGCGCCCAGCGTCATGGCCTGGAAATGCCAGCGATCCATCGCCATGATCCACTCGAAGCGCTCATAGTCGCGTCCGGGATCGAACTGCCGGGCGGTGTGCTTCATCGGGATGCCGTAGCGTTTGGCGATGTCGAGCGTGCGTGGATCGGCAGGGTCTCCGGTGTGCCATCCGCCCGTGCCGCAGGAGCCGATGTCGAACTCCCCGGCCACGCCCTGGGCTTCGACCAGCTGGCGAAAGATCCACTCCGCGAGCGGAGATCGGCAGATGTTCCCGGTGCACACAAAGAGCACGCCGGTGCGTCCTGCCGGGGCGGCATCGATCGCGACACACCTCTGCTGAGAGGGAGCGACCGGGGATTGAGATTCCTGCTGCATGGACAGATGGTAATACGTCGTCCATGAAATTACGCTGAGGAGGTCACCCCGTAGAGGACTTGGCCCCATGCTTCGGGGAGGTTTCCTCTCTCCGTCCCGTGCCCGCCTCTGCTCGCGGGCGCGGCCGCAGTTTCCGCTGAGTGGGACGGGGCGTCGGGCTCACCGCGGAGCCGGTGGCGAAGCTGCGTCGCGGCGGGCGCAAAGAATTCCCGCATCGTTTCGGCCCCGTCCGGGGCTGTCACGACCGGCACGCCGCGGGCCTGGGCGAGCGCCCTGAGCAGGCCCTCCCGGCCCCCGCGGACGGCGACGGTGAGCACGACATCGGCGGTGGAAAGCCATTCCACGGGGGAACGGTCGGTGAGGATGAGGGGGCCTTTGATCTGGGCGTCTCGGTGCAGGCGTGTGGCTCGCCGCGCCCCGCGGACCCCGCGCGGCAGCACGAGCGCAAAACGCTCTCCCGACTTGTCGGCAAGTCCGATCACACGAAAGAGCGAGGCCGCGTCCCCGGCGCACGGCGGGTCGGCGCCGAACAGCACGACGGGCAGCCGGCCGGCATGGGCGGCGGTTTCCTGGAGCAGGAGCGGATCGTCGCTCGGCGCGGGGAAGGGCGCCAGGGTCCGAGAACTCATCGCCAGCAGCCGCGTCAGTTCTTCGATCGACGGCACCGCCCACGCGCGGGCGGTCGGAGGGATCATCCGGGCAAGGCGATCATCCCACGGCTGGATCGCGTCATATGCGGTGCGGGCGTGCAGGAACCGGCGCAGCGCGCGGGCTCCCGCGGCGGGAAGGCCCCACAGCGGGCAGATCCGGTTGGGGGAGCTGATGCCCAGGCGTGCGAGCCGGTCGCGGATCCTCGAACCGCCGATGATGAGCACCTCATGCTTGATCTGGGGCGTGAGCGAGATCGCGATGGAGGCAGCGACGGCGCTGCAGTCGTCGGGGGCATGCTCGACGCCTCGCCAGCGCGACGGCGCGGCATCGGGCCCGTGCAGTGCGGGGTCAAAGGCGGTGATCAGATGAAGAATGCGGGTTGCCACGCGAGGGATCGTTGAACGGTACGCTGGCGCGGGGACTCGGCCGCTCCCGGGCGATGGGCGGGTTACTGCGTCGCCGCCGTGCCCGACGTCGCCGATTCCCGGGCGATGTGCTCGGTGAAGAGCTGGGCGATGCCCAGGCCGGCGCGGTTCGCGGCGTCCTGACGGACCTTGAACATCTCCGTCGCCGATCCG
Organism: Phycisphaerales bacterium; assembly: GCA_044226385.1. Classification (GTDB taxonomy): domain Bacteria; phylum Planctomycetota; class Phycisphaerae; order Phycisphaerales; family UBA1924; genus JAEUJB01. Next base: position 413,262 of record JBGAHA010000002.1, on the reverse strand, counting down.
TTCAGTACGCCCTGCTTCGCGGGGGACTGGATTCCCAGCGCGTACCCCTTGTCCTCATCGGTGGGCCACAGGCGTGCCTCGCTCACCGCGTCGATCACCTTCACGCGAAGCTTGGACGTGGGGGAGACGCTCTGGCCGTCGGACGAGAAGTTGAAGCTGTCCACCGTGACGTAGATCACCACATCGGCCCCGACCGAGCGGCCGATTTCGGCGATGGTCATGGGCTCACCGAACCGGTCCTTCGCCGCCGCGCCCAGGGCGGATCGGGGGTCGATCAGGTCCTTGACGGCGCCGTCCTCGAGCAGGATCTGGCCGGCGGAGGTGGCGATCATCTCTCGCAGGTCGCGCGAGGGGAGCCGGCTGTTGCGGTCGTCCACGAAGATGACGGTGGTGCGTTCGGCGGGGAGCTTGAACTTCTCGGAAATCTTCTCGTCCGGCCCGTGCAGGATGTAGAACGCGCCGGCCGCGATGTTGCAGCCCGCGGAGAGGAATGCGGCGCCCAGGCACGCCATGGTGAGGGCAATGAGGGCGGCGGAGCGGAGGCTGGGCATGATTCGCGGCATGGTCTGCATGAGGGTCCTGCCCGCGGCGTGGTGGGGGGGGTGGGAGGCCTGTGATGGTGTTTCCCCGCGTTCGCGGGGGCGTGACGCACTATACCAGCGGATGGGGAGACGTGTGCTTGTATGTGTGCTTGTACTTGGGCTAGTACTTGGGGTAGTACGGTTCCTGGTGCTCGTAAAAGAGCCAGCTTGCCCGGTCCACGAGGCGCACCAGCAGGGCCGAGGAGACAACGTCTCGCCCGAACTGCTCCGGCCCGACGCCCTTTTGGTCGGGGAAGCCGACGCGGATGGCGCGGCTGAAGGCGTAGTCGTCGGGGAGGGGGCCGTCGGCCTCGACCACCGAGACCTGGGCGCCGGCGACGCCGTCCCAGAGGTACTGGTTGCCGGGGTCGTTGAGACGGAATTCCTGGAGTTCCACGACGATCAGCCGCTCGACACCCAGGTCCTGGGCGAGTTCCCCTCGCGGGCGGACGAGGAGCTGGGGGTTGTTGGTGAGGTACTGCACGAGCTGCACGCCGGGGAAGGCCTTGTAGGGCTGGCAGTTTTCCCGGATGCGCAGGTTGATGCGGTCGATGAGCGTGGAGGTGATGCCGGGGAAGTCGGCCTCGATGGATCGGTCGGCAACGACAACGACGGCGACGCTCTTTCCGGTGATGCCGACGTACTCCGCGGGCACGGCGTGGGTGCTGGACTGCTTGTAGCTTTCCGCCATCCCGCCGATGAGCGTGCAGCCGCCCAGGCCGCACAGCAGCAGCGCGGCGACGAGGCATGCCGCAGCGTGGAGGAGCGGATCGGTGGACCGGCGTCCGGTGTAAACGGTGTGACCCATGGTGTTAGCCCGTGGCGACCGCAAGCTTGTAACCCCATGAGAGTACAAGAAATCCGAGCATCGCCCAGACCCAGCGCGGCCGCAGCAGGAAAGCATAGACCCGCACGACGCCCGAGCCGGTGAGGGCGGAATAGAGGCATGCCCAGAACCCGATCCCGGCCCCGATCGCCAGGAACGTGGCAAAGGGCTGGGCCTTCAGGGACGCCCAGAGCCACCCATGGGAGGCGTTCGCGAACGAGGTGGTCATGCCGCAGGTCGGGCACGGTTTGCCGAAGGCCAGGACCCATCCGCAGGGGGGCAATCCCAGTTGGCGGTGGGTGCCCATGCCGGAAGCGTCCGGGGTGAGGGAGGCCCCGACAATGAGCCAGGCCAGGAGGAGGAGGGCGGCGAGTGCGGCGAGGATTCGGGCGCGGGGGGAGAGGCGGTCAAAGCCGGCGGTGGAAGAGGCCAGCGGCCGAGCGGCGGGAGGCGGGGAGATGGAAGGGACGGCGGGTGTCATCGTGCGTGAGGGGCTCGTGGAATGCTTGACGGGCGTGTCTGGGGGAAACCGGTTCGATCGTCCAGTCAGGATCGCGGTGGATTGCCATGCCGCCGGGGAGCACTCAAATGATGCACCGCACGGGAGCATCCCCTTCCCGTCGGCTTCCGGCGACGCTACGCCAGCGTTCCGGGAGCCGCGACGGTTCGTTCGTTCACGACGTTCCCCGTGTTGAGCGTTCCGGCGGGCTCGAAGAGCACGACCTGGACTTCTTCATCGGCGACCGGCCGGTGCTCGACGCCGCGCGGCACCACGATGAATTCTCCCGGGCCCAGCGGGACGCGCCGATCCCGGAACTCCATCACGAAACGGCCCTTGTGCACGAGGAACATTTCGTCCTCATGCTCGTGATGATGCCACACGAATTCGCCCTTGAACTTTACGAGCTTGACGTGCTGCCCGTTGAGCTCGGCGGCGACCTTGGGTGACCAGTGATCGGAGAACGACGCGAAGCCCCGGGTGAGATCAACCTTGTCCACGATTCGCTCCGTGACTCCGTGACTCCGTGACTCCGTGACTTCTTCCTACTTCTTCTTTTCTTCCTCGATCGGCTTCCATTCCGGCTCCGCGAACTTGTACGAGGTCCGCGTTCCGCGGAGCGTCACGAAGACGACGCGCTGGGGCTGGGCCTTGGCGAGGTCTTCCATCTTCTTGCGGTACGTCGCCAGGTCGGGCACCGGCGTGCCGTCGATGCTGACGATGAGCTCTCCGGCGTCGATGCCGGCGATTCCTGCCCAGCCAGCCCGCTCCGCGGAATCCACCAGCACGCCCTGCACGTCCTCGCCCCAGCGATTCTCATCGCGGTCGAAGAACGTCAACTCGCGCACCGTCATCTCCCAGTCCTTGTTCTCGTCCCGGCGGGCTTCTTCGGGCCCGATGCGGGTGCGCTCGAGCTTGACGGCGACCTCGACCGGCTTGCCCTCGCGCAGCACGGTGACCTTCACGGCCTCGTCGATCCCGAGGCTGCGGACGCGGCGCTGAAGCATGCCGGCCTCTTGCATTCCCTTGGGGGCAAGCTTCTCCCCGTTGATCGCCGTGATGAGATCTCCGGGCTTGAGGTCGGCCCCGGCGGCGGCGGTGGAGGGGTAGACGCGGGTGACGCGGAAGCCGGTGGTGTCGGAGTGGCCCAGGAACTTGGCGAGGTCCTTGAGAACGGGCTGGGTCGCGATACCGAGCCAGGCCTTGGGGACTTCGCGCGGGGGATCCTCGCGCTTGGGCGGTTTGGGCTTGATGAGCGTGACCTGGCGCTTGCCCTGGCGATCAAATTCGACCAGGAGGAACTCGGGGGCTTTTTCGCGGCCCATGACCTCGTCGTAGATCTTCGTCGCGTCTTCCATCGACTTGACGGGCTTGGAATCGATGGCGGTGATGATGTCGCCCCACTGGAGCTTGGGTTCGGCGAGGTCACCCGAGCCGCCGGAGCGCACGCCGGAGATGTACGCGCCCTCGGAGACGTCGAGTTGGCGCTCCCGGGCCATGTAGGCGGTGATCTCCTGGAGGTTCAGGCCCCAGCCGCGCAGGGTCGTCTCCTTGCCGCGTTCCTGGAGCATTTTTTCGGTGGTCACGGCGGTGGTCATCGCCTTGCCGTCGCGCTGGTATCCCAGCTTCGCCTCGGCGCCGATGGGAAGCTCGGCGAGCTTCTTGAGCAGCGGAGGGATCTCTTCCCCGAAGCGGACGGTGACATCCTCCCCGTTCACGGAGGTGATGACATCCCCGGCCTTGAGGCCGCCCTTGGAGGCCGGGCTGTTGTTCACCACGCCGGTGATCAGCACGCCCCTGTCAAGGCCGGTGCGCTGGATCTGGCGAAGCGAGAAACCAAACCAGCTGCGGGGAACTTCCCCGTGCTCGATGAGCGTGGAAGAAATTTGCCGGGCGAGGTTGCTGGGGCTGGCGAAGCCCATGCCGGTGCCGCCGCGGGTATTGACGCCGACGATCTGGCCGCGCAGGTTCACCAGCGGTCCGCCGCTGTTGCCGGGGTTGATGAGCGCATCGTGCTGGATCCAGCGTGTGAAGACGCCGGTTCGCTGATCCCCCTCAAAATCCAGGTCTTCGACTTCGCCCGTGGAGCCGCTGAAGACCCGCTCGGTGTTGGAGACGATGCCCAGGGTGACCGAGCGCGAGAGGGAGAAGGGCGAGCCCATCGCCATCACCATGTCCCCGACCACGAGTTCGTCGCTGTTGCCGAACTCGGCGACGGCGAGGCTGGCGCCCTTGTCGTCCATCGACTCCACGTCCATCTTGAGGACGGCCAGGTCGGTCAGCGGATCTTCCCCGACGAGCGTCGCCGCGACCTCGCGTTTGTCGGCAAGGGTGAGGCGGAAGCGCTTGCCGTTGTTGGTGACGTGGGCGTTGGTGAGGACGTGGCCCTGCTTGCTGATGATTGTTCCGCTGCCGGTGGATTGGCCTTTGGTCTCCTTGCCGTCCCAGAAGGAGACGGTGACCACGCGGATGTTGACCAGGGCGGGGAAGACGCGGTCCCGGGCGGTGCTGACCATCTCCCGGATGCCCTCCCGGACGTCCTGGGCCTCGGCGGGGACGGTGGGCGGAGATTTCGCGGGCTGCTGCCGGGCCGTGGCGCTCGAGCACGCCATTCCCGCCGCCACCATCATCACCGCCACCGAAACGACCGAGCCGCGTGGGTTCTTCAAGCGATCACTCCATGGAGGGCCCGCCGATCCGTGGCGGACCCTTGTGGTCCATCATAGGAAATTTCTCTATCGTCGGCCCTGTCGTGGATTTCGTGCCCGATGGATGCAGGGCAGGGGGTTCTCCGCGCGATCCTGCACGACTAGGAGGCAGACCCGCCCGCCCGAAGCCTCGCCAGGCACGCCGATAGCCGCTCCGCACCCGCGCCCAGGTCCGACTTCATCTTCTCGGCCTTGTCCAGGATCTTCTTGTTGTTCGCCGACGCGAGCGCCGACCATCCCGAGATCTCCTGCACCGCCTCCGCGGACTTGACGAGCGTGTCCAGCGCCGCCTCGACGGGAGAGAGATCGACCTTCGCCGAATCCTGCTCGATCTTTCGACGCACGGCCAGGGCCCGGGCGACCGAGATCGCCGCCTTCACGTACACGTTGGAGGCCGGGTCGTCGGGGTTCCACACCACGATCAGGTCATCCCCGTGGCGGCTGAAGGGCTCGATGCCCTCGGCGGAAGAGGCCGCGAAGGCGAAGATGCCGATATCGGCCCGGCGGTTCTTCCTCGCCTCCGCAAGCTCTTCCAGGGCCTTCACCACGCCCTTGGCCTCACGCTTGGCTTCGATCACGATCCGCCTTCCCGCCGCGGCGGTCTCCGCCCCCAGCGTGATGAGCCCGTCACCCTTCTTGCACCGCGGGATCTCCCCCGGGAAATTGCCGACCATCTCGAACTGGTCGCCCAGGCGCGATGCCTCCGCGGCGAGCAGGGCGCCCAGCGCGACTTCAAAGTCCTGCCCGCCGGCGGTTGTCTTGTCCCGCTCACCTCGCACCGCGCGCAGGGATTCGACCGCCGCCTTCACGTCGCGCTGGAACTCGGTGTTGCGATCGCGCAGCTGCTCCAGCAGGCCGACGATCTCGCCCTTGAGGCGGGAGAGCGCCGACGCGGTGTTGTCCAGCGTGAACTCTCCGGTGATCTTCTTCTGCGCTTCCTCGACGCGCATCACCAGCCTTGCCAGCGCCCCGTCCCCGTTGCCCAGGTCGAATTCACGCTGCACCCGGATCACGTCCTTGGAAAGCTCGTCCCGGAGCTGACCGTTGGCCTTGGTGAGCTGGTCCCGGAAGACGCTCAGCGCCGACTGCGGGTCCGAGAGGGAGAACTGGCCGATCACGTGCTTGCGTTGCTCGTCGAGCGATTGCTGGATCGCCGTCCGCATCGTCTCCACCAGGCCGTCCTTCTGCCGGGGGTCCAGCGACCGAAGGATCGGGCTGCTTTCACCGACTTGGCGGGCAAGGGCGCCGGCGAGGGTGGAGTTATCCGCGCCCACGTGCCGCGTGAGCAGCTGTTCCATCTGCCCGCCGGGCCGGAGCATCTCGTGCAGCTTGACAGGGAGCTGGCCGTCCTTGGGATCAAGGTACTGGCGCAGGGACGAGCCGAGTTCCGCGGAGAGTGACGCCGCGTGGCGGTCAAGCTCCGCCCGCACGCCGGCGATGACGCGCTCTCCTTCGCTCCGCACCGAGGCGGCATCGACCGCGCCGCTCGCCTGGCGGATCGCCAGCACGCCCACCCGCAACGCCGCCTGCGCCGCGCGGTCGCGCATATCCCCCTCGGCAAATCCCTGGAGATACGTGATCACATCCCGGTCCCGGATGATCAGGGCGACGTCCATCGCGCCGTCCGCCGGGGGCGGAACCTCGCCGCCGCGTCCCGAGGGTGAATCTCCCGTTCCCACCATTCCCGCGGTCCCCTGCTTGCCTGTCTGTTCCACGCCTCACCCTCCGGAATTCTGCCGCTCCGCACCATCGTCGCACGCAGCATGTTGCCCGCTGCCCAAGGACAGAGCAATTCTTGGCGGTCCTTCGTACGCGTGCGGGGAATCAGCGTTTTCTCCCCGCATCCGCCCGCGCCGCGTCCAGGATCTCGACGGTGATCACGTTGAGTTCAAGGCTCGACAGGGGATCCACCGGGCACTCTCCACGGATCACCTTGCGAAGGTATGTCCACTCGTTTTCAATCGCCTCTGGCTTGGTCGGCGGGGAGACACTCCGGGCGGGCTGGTCTGGAGCGCGGACGGCCAGGTCGTTCCACTTGCCGGCGTGGATCGAGCCCCGCTCCGTGTGCACATCCATTTCCTTGTTGTCGTGCGTCCACGCCCAGGAAGCCTGGATCACCGCCGTCGCCGTCGGGTAGGTCAGCACGATCGTGGCGTCGTCGTCAACCCGCGGATAGATCGACGGTTTGAGCGTGCTCGCCGACGCCGTCACGCTGGTCGGCCGCTCCCCGTTCATCATCCACGTGGAAAGCACAGCCCCGTAGCAGCCAAAGTCCACGATCGCACCCCCGCCGTTCTCCGCGGGATCCGTCAGCCAGGCGAGGAACTCGGGAGAGCATCCAATTTCCTTGGGCCCCTTGTGGCCGTGGCGAAAGACCATTCGGCGAATCGGCGCCATCTCCCCCGATTCAACCATCCGCTTCGCTTCACGCACGGAGGCGTACCAGCTGGTCTCGTAATTCGTGAGAGCAAGCACGCCGTGGCGCTGGGCGAGCTCCGCGATCTCCTTCGCGTCTTCATTTCGAAACGCCAGCGGCTTTTCAAAGAGCATGTGCACGCCGCGCGGGGCGCAGGCGCGGGCGACGCCGACATGGTCGGCGATGGATGTCATCACGCTGACCGCTTCGGGCTTCGCGCCCTTGATCATCGCGTCGAGAGAGTCATACCTGAGTGACGGAGAAAGCTTGTATTTCTCCGCCAGCCGCGTGAACAGGGCCGTATCGGGCTCCACGATGCCCACCAGCTCGATGTCCTTGCGATGCGTTGATTGCCATAGCAGGCCCTCGACATGGCCGTGGACCATGCCGGCGATGCCGATGCGCATCGGACCGGTGGCGGTGGAGGGGGCGAAGGCTGACGTGGGGGATGAAGTCGCGGCGCACCCGCCCACAAAGAGCAGCGTCAGACATGCGAGCGCGATGAAGATGCGTGGGAGTGTTGGCACGTTCCCAGCATAGCAGAGCATCCATCCCGCCCGGTCTGCGGGTGGGACGGCGGGAAGCACGCGGGCCCTGCTTCCCCGCATCTTTGCGGAAAGATCGTTCGGACGAGCCACGGCCCGCCGCGAAAGTCCCCGCTCAAGGCGAGCGTGTGATCCCGGTCCTCCCCCGACGCTAGAAGGCCCAGCAGGAGCAGCCCCCCGCGCCGTGGCTCAGGGCGTCGTTCCCCAGGGGCGAGGTGACGTGCCCGTGGGCGCACGCCACAGGCGCCGGCGGAAGGGCCGCGCCCGCGCTCACTCGCCAGTGCCCTCCGAACGCGGAGACCGGGGACCAGTCCGGCAGGACAGGGATCGGTGGCGGCGCGTGAGGGGCAAAAACGCCCGCCGCGTGCACGACGCGTCCTCCGACGACGGTCATCAGGCTCTCGATCCCGCGGATCCGTTCGGGTGGAACGCTGAAGTAATCTTCGCTGAGCACCGCGAGGTCCGCGAATTGGCCCGGGGCGATCTGTCCCTTCACAGCCTCTTCCCGGCTGAACCATGCGCTGCCCGAGGTGTACAGCCGCAGCGCCTCTTCCCGGCTGAGCAGGTTGCTCTCCGGATACAGCGAGGTTCCGCCCACCGTTCTGCCCGTCACCAGCCACGACAGGCTCGTCCACGGGTTGTAGCTCGCCACACGCGTCGCGTCGGTGCCCGCGCCCACGGGCACGCCCATCTCGAGCATCCGCTTCACCGGCGGAGTCCGCTGGGCGGCTGGGGCGCCGTAGCGATTGATGAAGTACTCACCCTGGAACGCCATGCGGTGCTGCACGGCGATCCCGCCGCCCAGCGCCCGGATGCGTTCGATATTCCGGTCGCTGACCGTCTCGCAGTGATCGAAGAACCAGCGCAGATCTCCGATCGGCGCCTCCCGGTTCACGCGCTCAAAGACGTCCAGCGCCCGCGTGACGGTTTCGTTGTACGTCGCGTGCAGCCTGAACGCCCACTTGTTGCGCGCGAGCAGGCCGACGACCGATTCCAGATCCGCCTCCATGCTCGGGGGCATGTCGGGGCGGGCGACGAGAAAGTCCTCGAAATCCGCGGCGGAATAGACGAGCATCTCACCCGCGCCGTTGAGCCGGAGGAATTCGTCCCCCTGGTACATCCTGTTATTCGTCGCCCACGCCGCGAAGTCCTCCCGTTCCTTCTGCGGACGCTGCGTGAACAGGTTGTACGCGATGCGCAGCGTCATCTCCCCGCGCTGGTGCAGATGGTTGATGACGGCGTAGTCGTCGGGGTAGTTCTGGAATCCACCGCCGGCGTCGGCGACGCTCGTCACTCCCAGGCGGTTGAGCTCGCGCATGAAGTGGCGCGTCGAGTTCATCTGGTGCTCGGGTGAGAGCTTGGGCCCGAGCGAGAGCGTCTTGTAGAGGATGAAGGCGTTGGGCTCGGCGACGAGCAGGCCCGTGGGATTGCCGTTCTTGTCTCGCTCGATCATGCCCCCGGGGGGCTGTGGCGTGTCCTTGGTATACCCCACAGCCCGCAGCGCCGCCCGGTTCAGCAGCGCCCGGTCGTAGAGGTGCAGGATGAACACCGGCGTGTCGGGTGCGGCCGCATTGAGTTCATCGAGTGTCGGGAGCCGCCGCTCGGCGAACTGAAGTTCGGCGAACCCCCCGACCACCCGCACCCATTGCCCCGGGGGCGTTCGGGCAACCTGCTCCCTCAGCAGCCGCATCGCGTCGGCGAGGCTGGGCACGCCGTCCCAGCGCAGTTCCATGTTGTAATTCAGGCCCCCGCGGATGATGTGCAGGTGCGAATCGTACAACCCGGGAATGACCCGCCGGCCCCCCGCGTCGATGACCGTGGTCCCCGCGCCTGTGGACGCGAGAACCTCCGCGTCGCTCCCGACGGCCAGGAATCGGCCGCCGCGCATCGCCGCGGCCGTCGCGTCGCGCTGCGCCGGGTCCATCGTCGTGATCCTTGCATTGTGAATGACCAGGTCCGCGACGTCGTGCGATGGCCGCTGCGTGCTGTTCATGGCGCATCCCTTGAGCATGATTCCCAGCCCGGCGACGGCGCCGGTTTTCAGAAACTCTCGACGAACCGTCCCTTCTGATGGCATGGTGTGCTCCGATCTCCCGGCAGGGAGACACTCCGCCCAACTCGGGAGAACGTGCGGCGAACCTCGTGTCTCGCGGCCGGCTCATCCTCCGGCCGTTCGGCCCGAAGCCACCATACTTCAGTGTGAGCCGCCCTCGCTGGCGTGCTCCCCCAGCGCCCACTTGCTGAAGCGCACCTGGATGCCATAAGGCGTGTGGGCCCGCAGGATGTCCATGACGCCTTCATACGTCGCGCCGCGAGCCCAGTCCTGCTGAAGCTCGAACGTCACCTGCAGGGAGGTCATCGGCACCGCGCCCGCCTGTACCAGCCGCTGCACCGCGCGCTCGTGCGCCTCGCTGGTCACGTCTCCGCACGCGTCCGTGGGGATGTACACCTCGTAGCCGCTGCGCAGCAGGTCAAGGGAGGGGAACATCACGCACGCCTCGGTCCACAGCCCGGCAAGCACGATCTTCTTCCGCCCCGTCGCCTCCACCGCCTTGCGAAAGTTCGCGTCCACCCATGAGTTGATGCTCGTGCGATCCACCACGTTCACCGTCGGGAACAGGTCCGTGACCTCCGGCATGAACGGCCCGGAGAACGAGTCCTTCGCCACCGTGGAGATGACCGTGGGGAGCTTGAAGAGCTTCGCCGACTTGGCAAGCACCTGCACGTTGTGCACGATGCTCAGGCGATCGTGCGACTCGACTCCCTGGAACATCGCCGGCTGGAAGTCGATGAGGACAAGGGCGCAGTTGTCGGGGGTGATCATGTCGGTCTTGGCCATGAGGGAACTCCCTTGAAAACGGATCAAATCAGGTGAATTTGACGCGCCCCGGATGAACGACCGAATGTAGCCGGGATGTCTTCCCCGGGGATGGCCCGGGCGCCAAGAACCAGCATTCGTCTTCATCAGGTACCCCGCGACCGCGGCGACGCCACTCGCCATCGGCGCAAGAAAAACCGCCCGGACATCCGGGCGGCGAAATGCGAGTGACAAATCTGAATCGAACGTGAACCCGCCGTGCTTACTTCGGCGCAGGCTCGGTGGGCTTGGGCTCGATGGCTTTCTCATCCCCCGCGGGCTTGGCGTCGGGAGAAACGCCCGCCGCGGCCGATTCCAGCGCCCGCTTGGTCGCCTTCACCACATCCTCCGCCGGCAGGATCACCGCGGACATGTACTCCCGGGCGCCCATGCCGCCGCCCTCGACATCTTCGGCCTCGGGAAGCTGAAGGGCCGTGAATCCCACGACCGTGCCATCGGTGGAGAAGACCGGCATGCCAAGGTCGTTGGCGATGGCCTGGTCCGCAGGGATATAGAGCTTGCGGGGCTTCTTGGTGCTGCCGCCCAGGCGGGTGGTCTGGATGATCGGGGCGCGATCGAAGAACTTTCCAAGCCGGCTGACGGTCAGGAGCGAATCTCCCACGCCCGGCACCACGCTCTTGGTGAAATCGACGGCCGCGAACGTCTTGCCGGCCGATTCGTCGACCTGGATCCAGGCCAGGTCCATTTCGCTGTCCCGGGCCAGGAGCTTCGCGGGGACGCCCTCGGTGTCGTCACCGGCGAGGACCTTGATGTTGGTGGGCGTGGCGGTCATGCCGTTCATGCGTGCCTGGATCAGCGGAGGAAAGCCGCCGGTCTGGGTGTTGGAGCACAGCAAGAGGCCCTTGGGATCGATCACCACCGCGCTGATCTCGGCCTCCTGCTCCTGGGAGCCGGGCTCGATCTTCATGACGAACTTGACCGTCACCAGGCAGGGAGAGCGGTCGGCAAGGAGCTTGGACCAGTCGTCCGCGGGCGCCGCGACGGGTCCGGCGAGCGGGGCGGCGGCGCGGGCCGCCGGGGAGAAGCCCAGCAGGGCGGTCAGGATCATCACCGAGGTCGTACTCTTGAGCATCAATGTTCCTCTGCGTGTGAGAGCGGGGACAACGTCGGCCAGCGCCGCGGGTTGAATTCGGGGCAAGCGTAGCAGCGTGGGTTCCCCGGCGGTTCGCACGCTGCTTCTGGCCATCATGTGCCGCGCCGCGGCATGGAAAGGGATCGGGTCGAGTGGGAGAGGTGAATCGCACATCCGCCGCGGTGCGAAGGGCGTGGATCCGCCGCGCCTGGTGGTTGACGCCCTTGGCGATCCTGCTGGGCCTCACCCTTCCCCACCTCGCGGACGGCGACTGGATGCGAGGAGACAGCGCCTGGTACGCGGCGATCGGCGTGCAGGCATGGCGTACCGGGAACCTCTGGACCCTCTTCGAAGCTCCCGGCACGCCGTATTTCAACAAGCCACCGCTGGGGTTCTGGATGCAGGGCGCGTGGATGTCACTCGCCGGCGTGGGACCCTGGCAGGCACGCGCGTGGACCATCCTCGCCGCCGGGATCGGTGTCCTGTCGGTCGGCGCGATCGCCCGACGCCTCGCCGGTCGCCAGGCGGCCCTGCTCTGCGCTCTGCTCGTCGCCATCAACGTCGAGTACTTCCGCCGCACGCGGGAGATTTCTCTCGATATGTGGAATACCGCCTTCATGTTCCTGGGTGCATGGGCGATGGTCGGGCTCGCCTCCTCCCGTTCACGCGGGGCACTTCGTGTCATCCTCGCGGGCCTCGCGATCGGCGCGGCCCTCATGACCAAGCCGCTGGTGGGGCTTGCGGCGCCCGCTTTGATCGGCGGTTGGCTCGTGTGGTCCGCGCGGCGAAAGAACCTGCCTCAGGCACCCGGGCCCCAACCATCACCCCTTCAGCAGCTTGTTCGAGCCGGCAGCGTGCTGATCCTGGCGGTGGCGGTGGCCGCTCCCTGGCATGTCTCCATGGCCCTCATCCACGGCGAGGCGTTCACGTCCCAGTATTTCGGTCGAGAAATCGCCGATCGCGCCGCCGGCGACCTGGTCGGCGGACAACGCCAGACCCAGCCAGCCTGGTTCTACCTCGCCAACCTCGCCTCCGCCTGGACTCTCTGGCTCGTCGCCGCTCTGGTGCTGATCGCGCGCCGTCCCGCCCGTGTTCGATGGAACACCCCGCTGACGGCGATGGGGGCCATCTGGGTCCTGGGCTGGCTGCTGCTGCTCACGCTGTTCCCCGATCGCCGGGACCGTTATGCGATCCCCGTGCACGCCGGGATGGCTTTAGTGCTCGGTGGTCTTCTCGCCGCGCGGGTCCGCGCCCTCTCCGTCACCCTTCGGTGGGCGCCGATCGTCATCGCAATTGCCGCGTCGATTTTCGCCCTCCTTCCCGTCCGCGTGCAGCGCGGCGTCGCCCCGCAATGGCCGTCACTGTTCGACTGGATGAAGGCCAGCGGGATCACGCAGGTCTGGGACGGCTCCTTCGCCGGCGCCCCCGCCGCCCGCCTCTACCTCCAGACCGGCGCCTGGCCCCACCCCACGCGGGACCGCACCGGCGCGATCACCGCCCCGCCTCCGCCTGGCGCCACCATCCTCTACCACCGCCGCGGCGGCTTCGCCCCCGGCCCCGGCGAAACCATCCTCTGGCACCGGGACGACCTCACCGCAACGCGTCTGGACGGTCCCCGCTGGAATCCCCTCCCCGCCCCCGATCCGGGGGAGTAACCCATCGGCGAAGCGGCCGCCCCGTCCTTACCCCCAGTTTGCCCGCCCCCCAAGATGACACCTCGCCCGACCAGCCCTATCTTTACCCCCGCCGGAGACCACGCTGCCGAGCTTTACAGCAGCCGTCCCCGGGCACGCGACCGGGCGCATAGCTCAGTTGGCTAGAGCGCGGCTGTCACATAGCCGAGGTCACAGGTTCGAGTCCTGTTGCGCCCACTGGCACACCCTCCGATTCTTCGGAGGGTGCTGCGTTTTTGGAGGTAACCCCTTTAGGCTCCGACGCTTCCGGCTCGCCGTATCGCGAGGCGCGTCGAAGCGTCGCGGAACGATTCTCTCGGAGCTAAATGACGCGAATGCGGGATGTGGTGTGGTGGCCCACGAGGTCGCTGCACACGCGGGCGCCAGGGAAGCGATCCGAGTGGCCGTTCCGGTGGCACATAGGCTGCCGAATGCGGTTATTGAGGACTTTCGGTGGCAAGGTGGTGCGGCCGGTTGGGCCTTGACTCGCGGCTGAACGCATTTGTAAAGAGAGATGAACACTGGCCGGATCGCGGACCGGAGGCCGGCTGCTCGGCAATGCGACGCAGGTCCTGAATCAGTTATCGGTGGCAGGCACGGGGATTCAGTCCGCCCGGCGTTCTCCATCCATTCACACGCATCTCTCCCGCTTGAGAATCCGCGCTCCCGTCCCAGGAAATCACCCGGAGTTTTCGGTTGCGCCGCAGATGCTGCCTGTGACGGCACGATGTATGAACACACGACGCCGCTCCGCCCTCGCGGGGTCCATTTCGTTCGGATGCCTCGTGTCTACCCACGGATTCGTTTCCGATCTCGGGTAAATTCCCCGGTAAGGGATGCCGATGCAGGAGCAGGAGTTTCTGATGCTCGACCCGTCCCAATCCCGCAAGCCCGTCTTCAGCGAGTTCTGCAACGATCCGGACATGCGAGAGCTGGTCGAACTCTTCGCCGGTGAAATGCCCGGAAAGGTCGCCGTGTTCGAGAACGCCCTCGCCGCCGGACGGTGGGACGACCTGCGCCGCCTCGCCCACCAGCTCAAGGGCGCCGCGGGGGGATACGGGTTTGGAAGCGTGGGGGAGGCCGCGGGACGCATCGAGCAGCGGCTGATCGCCCTGCCCGCGGATTCCGCCAACGCCTCGGCCCTCGACGACGTGAAACGAGATATCGAGAACCTGCTGGAAATGTGCCGGAGCGTTCGGGCCCGCCCCTGACCGCCGCCGCGTGGGGTGCGTTCGTGTGTGCGTCGAGAGCGAGTGCTGGGATCATCGAGGTGGTGCCGACCCGTGACTGACAGCAGTACCAATCCGGTTGATGAGTTCAAGCCGCAGGTGCTTGTCATCGATGATTCGATGGACGTGCACCGGCTGCTCAAGGCCCGCCTGCGCACCGAGGAACTCGAGTTCCGGGAGGCCACCGACGGCCCCTCGGGCCTCAAGCTCGCCGAGGAGCACGTGCCCACCGTCATCCTCCTGGACCTGGACATGCCCGGCATGGACGGGTTCGAAGTTCTCCGCGTCCTGAAGGAAAACCCCGTCACCCTCCAGATCCCCGTGATCGTGCTCTCGGGGCTTCAGAGCTCCCAGGACAAGGTCACCGCCTTCGACCTGGGCGCCGTCGACTACGTCACCAAGCCGTTCGATCTCACCGAACTGCGCGTCCGCGTCCGGGCGACGATCAAGATGCAGCGGCTCATCAAGATGCTCGCCCAGAAGGCGCAGATCGACGGCCTGACCGGCCTGTGGAACCGGGTCTTTTTCAACACCCGCCTCTCCGAAGAGATCGGCCGGCTCTCGCGCCGCGTCGGCAACCTCTCCCTGGCCGTCCTGGATATCGATCACTTCAAATCGATCAACGACACCTACGGGCACCCCTCGGGGGACGCCGTCATCCAAGGGCTGGGCAAGCTGCTGCTCAAGGAATGCCGGCATACCGATTCGGTCTGCCGCTACGGCGGGGAAGAGTTCGGCATCATCATGCCCGATACCGCCCTCGCCGACGCCCGCAATGTCGCCGACCGCATCCGCGCCGCCTTCGAACAGCTCAACTGGCCCCGGCACCCCGAGCGCAAGACCACCGTCTCCATCGGCGTCGCCTCCGTCGCCGGCTCGGGAATGTTCTCCGCCGAAACGCTGCTGGAGAACGCGGACAAGAACCTCTACGGCGCCAAGCACGCCGGCCGAAACCGCGTGATCGCCTCCTCCTCCGAACTCAAGCCCACCGACTGCGTCGTGCGGGCCGCGAGCTGAGAGGACTACCGACCCTTCCGGTCCTTAAGATCCGGGCTACGCATCGCGCACCATGGTGAGCGTGATCCCACGCCGCAGCGACGGCGGAAGGAAGGCGGCCAGGACGTTGGCCCATGCGCTCCCGGGCGTCGGCCGGTTGAGACCGCTTACGCGGCTGAAGCGGTACCGATAGTCGAAATAGCTCGACATCTCGCAGCGAACCACGCGCAGCGCCGCGTCCGACGCCAGGCGACGCAGCTCATCGCGCGTGTACTCCCGGAAATGCCCCGGCGTGCCCGGGTTCAGGGAGATCGGGTCGTATGGCTGGCGCCCCAGCAGCAGCAGCACCCGCTTGTTCCAGGAAGCGGCGTTGGGCGTCTGGAGGATCAACACGCCCCCCGGACGCAGCAGCGAACGGATGAAGCGCAGCACCAGCAGCGGCGCGGTGTGCAGGTGCTCGATCACCTCGGCCATCACGATCAGGTCGTAGCCGGGAAGGTCTCGCCGCCACCCGTGCTCGTGCTGGGCGCTGTTGAGATCCACCTGCCAGTGCCGTCCGGTCTGGGTGGTGGAATCGGGCTCGAAGCCCAGCGTGTCGACCCTCGCGCCCAGCCGCCGGGCGAGCAGGGTCGTCAGCAGCGAACGACCGATGTCCAGCGCCATCGGTTCAGCGCCCGCGCCTGCGGGGTGCGCTGTCGGTCGCCAGAACTCGCCGGCCAGGCGCAGCACGTGGGAATATCGGGGCGCGTGGTACGCCGTGTAATAGTCGCCGGGGGCGAGCTCGCGGATTTCACGGCTGCTAAGGGACGACATCGGTCGAGTATACATGCCCGCGAGGCGGCGCACGCCAGCCCGGGCAGATCAGAACGGGCAGATCAGAACGGGCAGATCAGCCCGGGCCGATCAGAACGGGAAGATCAGCCCGACGTACAGCATCGCGCCGTCACGGGAAGGATTGTCGTCATCCCCGTGAATCCGCGCGTTGGAGATGTGGTGCCACCGCACGCCGACGTCCAGCCGCAGGCCGTCGTCGGTGAGCTGCTTGGTGATGCCCACGCCCACCCGCGGCAGCAGATCGAAACTGGTGCCGGTGTCGGGCACGTTTCCCGTCGCGGCGAGGACGCCGATCCCGGCCATTGCGTAGGCCGACCAGGTTTCCCTGTTGATGAAGTGCCAGCGGAAGAGCATGACGCCGCTGGCGCCGGCCTCGTTGTCCCCTGGCTGGTTGAAATACCACGCGCCGGCTTCAAGGCCCATTTCGATGTCCTGGGCGAGGAAGGTGGACCATGTGAAATAGAGGTACTGGTCGGTGGAGTCGGTGAAGTTGTCGGCGACGCCATAGCCAAACCCCAGCCACTGGCCTCCTTCAACGCCGTAGGCGGGGTGAAGGGGGGGCGGCGTGGTCGATGCAGGGGCGTCGGCGGGTGTGGTGCTCTCGGCGGGCTGGAGCGAAACGGCGGCGACGGACGTGTCGAGGGGCGGAAGTTCCGCGTTCTGACGCGCCAAGGAGCACGTGGAGAACGCGGCGAGTGCGACGGCGGGGAAGATCGCGTGGGGGTTCATGGACGGGTAGCGTATCGGGTTCCAGTCCCGCCCGCCTGCCTGCCCGGCGTGATCCCGCGTCCCGCCGACAGATGTTGGGTCGCGCGGTACGGCGTTGCCCATGAACAAACGTCCTTACGCGGGCTGGCTGAGAGCCGCTAGGCCAGAAGCGACTCCCCGGTCATCTCCGCAGGCTTGGGAACTCCCAGGATGTCCAGCATGGTGGGAGCGATGTCGGCAAGCCGCCCACCCGACCGGAGGGTGCGTCCCTTGAAGGCCGCTCCCACCACCAGCAGCGGGACGTCGTAGATGGTGTGGGAGGTGTGCGGGCTGCCCGTCGCCGGGTCGAATATCTGTTCCGCATTGCCGTGATCGGCCGTGACGATCGCGCTGCCGCCCCGGGCGAGGACCGCGTCGATGATCCGCCCGACGCAGGCGTCCACGGTCTCGCACGCCTTGATCGTCGCCGGCAGGCTCCCGGTGTGGCCCACCATGTCACCGTTGGCGAAGTTCACGATGATCACCCGCTGCCCGGCCGGGTCGTTGATCCGCCGCAGCACGGCCTCGCAGACGCCCTCGGCGGACATCTCGGGCTTCATGTCATACGTCGCGACCTTAGGTGAGGGGATGATCTCCCTCGCCTCGCCCGGGAAGGGCTGCTCACGGTAATCGTTGAAGAAGAACGTCACATGCGGATATTTTTCCGTCTCGGCGCAGCGGAACTGGGAGATGTTCAGAGCCGAGAGGTACTCCCCGAGGATGTTGACCATCTTGGGGGGCTTGGTGAAGGCGACCGAGACGTAGGGGTCCAGCGCGTCCCAGTAGCGGGTGAACGTGACCATCTCAACGTCCAGCGGCTCCCCGCGATCAAAGCCCTTGAGGCCGGAGTCCGGGGAGGGGGCAACGTGGCCGAAGAACTCGGGCAGCACGAACGCCTGGATGATCTCCCGCGGGCGGTCTCCGCGGTAGTTGTAGAAGATGATCGCGTCCCCGTCGGTGATCCGCAGGGAAAGGCCGATCTGCGGGGTCGCGGCGATCCACCGGGGCGTGATGAACTCGTCCCCGTTCTGGGTCGGGGAGATCGGGTTGTCGTAATAGTCCTGCACCGCCGCGACGGGGTCGGAGAAGGTCACCAGGTCGCTGACGGTTCCACCCCGGGCGGTGAGCGCGAAGTAAGCCTTCTGCACACGCTCCCAGCGGTTGTCACGGTCCATCGCCCAGTAGCGGCCGATGATGGACGCGATTTTGGCGTTGCCGACCGCGGCGCACTTGTCCATCACCTGCTTGACGAAGTCTTTGCCGGTGAACGGGCCGGTGTCACGCCCGTCCATGAACAGGTGGACGGCGACCCGCGGATGGTTGAGCTTCTTGCACAGGTCCAGCAGCGCAAAGAGGTGGCCGAGCTGTCCGTGCACGCCGGCGTCGGAGCAGATCCCCATGAGATGGATGACCTTGCCGGCGTCGCGCGTGCGGGTGATCGAGTTGACGATGGTCTTGTTGTCGACGAGCTTGCCCGTACGGCAGGCCTTGGTAATGGCGACCGATTCCTGGTCAACGATGCGGCCGGCGCCGATATTCTGGTGGCCGACCTCGGAGTTGCCCATCGTGCCGTCGGGAAGCCCGACATCCTCTCCGCTGGTCTTGATCAGCGTCGAGGGATACTCCGCGGTGAGGCGGTGAGCGACAGGCGTGCGGGCGAGCTTCACGGCGTTAAAGGCATCGTGCTCCGGATGTGGATTCTGACCCCATCCGTCACGGATGATGAGCACCAGCGGGGCGTGATGTGCCAAGAACAAGTCCTCCCAATCTCTCCGCCCTTGAAGCGATTCCGGGCATCAAGGTAGCTTTGCAAAGGTAGCAAGGTTCATGCGTTATAGCGTGACGCCCCAGAGTGGGTTGCACCCGCGGGCGACAATGAGGAACTCACCCGTCGCATCGGGTTCAGCCCAACTCGGAACCAGATGTATCAAATATTCTCGGGAATAGGAGGAATCGGTCCACCGCGCATGGCACGGCCCTCGCGGGACCCCGCCGCGTGAATCACACCAGTTCTCCAGGGCGTGCCGGACGCGTGCGCCCCGGCGAGGTGATCAGCCGACGTATTCGGCCGGTCGGGACACGGCCGGGATGCCGTCGCCGGGGAACTGCTTGATGCCGTCCTGTCGCGGCACCCGCCCCTTGCCGCGCTGGGGGGTGGGGGAGCGCTCGGAGATGATGTAGAGGGAGGGGGGCAGCGTCTCAGTATGGGCGATCGCGGCGTCGGCGGCGGAGAGCATGGTCTCGTCGGAGTTCTCGTAGAGGCCGCGGAAGCACTCGTGGACGGCGCACTCGGCGATGTCGAAGAAGTGGAAGGCCGCGGCCTTGTCGCGCTGGTATTCGGAGTCGGCCCCGTTGCCCTTGTGCTGGCGCATGTCCGCGTCGAGCTTGCTCAGGGTGCAGTTCCACGCGTGCAGCCACATCGCCGCGTCGGCGATGCGTGCCTGCACCGCCTGGCGCTCCAGCAGCTTGACGTCGAACTTGTACGACATCATCTTGAACTGGTAGGTCAGTTCGCGGACCAGGCGGGAGATGCGGTCGGCCTGGGAACGCAGGTCGGGCATCACCTTGTTGATGCGTGGCAGCCGGCGGCGGATGCCCAGGAAGACCTCCAGCCCCAGCGGGATCGCCAGCTTCATGATCCGCGGGTTGAGGGAGTTCTTGACGGCCTTGGCGAGGAACGCGCCCACCGGCTCGTCGTCGTCCTTGAGCAGGGCCTGCTTGATGCCCAGCATCTGCTCGGCAAGCTGCTTGCCGCCGTAGCCGAAGATGTACGACTGCATGACCTCGTTGGCGCCCTCGACGATGAGGTTGATGCGAGAGTCCCGGAAGACGCGCTCGACCTCGTTCTCGGTCATGTACGACTCACCGCCCATGATCTGGACGCCGTCGTTGACCACACGCCAGCCCATCTCCGAGCAGAAGACCTTGCACATCGCCGTCTCGACCTGGATGTCCTCGTCCTTGCGGTCGAGCATTCCCGTGGTCATGTACAGCACCGCGTCCATCGCGTAGTCCAGCGCCGCCATGTGGGCGATGCGCTTGCGAACCAGCTCCTGCTTGGCGAGCGGGGCCTGGAACTGGAAGCGGGTGGTCGCCCACTTGGTCGCCTGATCCCGCACGCGCCTGGCGCCGCCCAGCATCCCCGCGGAGAGCGTGCAGCGGCCGTAATTCAGGCACGAGAGCGCCATCTGCAGCCCGCGGCCTTCCTTGCCCAGCAGGTGGCTCTTGTGAACCCGCACGCCGTGGAAGCGGATGCGGGCCTGCCACGTGCCGCGGATGCCGCACTTGCTGCGGTTCTTCTGGAAAACGTCCACGCCTTCCATCCACGGGTGCACGACCAGCGCCGAGATCCGCCCGTTGCCGTCGGGTGTCTTCTCGCGCGCCATCACCGTGAACAGCCCCGAGAGCGCCCCGGAGGTCGCCCACTTCTTCTCACCGTAAATGACGTAGTAGTCCCCGTCGCGTTCGAAGTACGTCTCGGCACCGCCCGCGTCGCACCCCACGTTGGGCTCCGACAGGCAGAACGCGCTCAGCCAGTCCTTCGCCAGGTGCGGAAGCCACTTGGTCTTCTGCTCCTCGGTCCCAAAGAGCATGACCGCCTTGCATCCGATCGACTGGTGCGCCGACACCATCACGGCGGTCGAGCCGCAGTACATGCCGATCCGCTCCAGCACGCGGTTGTAACTGGTGATCCCCATCCCCAGCCCGCCGTGCTCTTTGCTGATCGTCATCCCCAGCACGCCGATCTCAAAGAGCCGGTCGATGACCCAGCGGGGGATTTCCTGATCCTGGTCGATGGCGATCGAGGGATGCTCGTTGCGGAGGTATTCGTCCAGCCGTGCGAGGAGCTGGTCGCACTCGGCCTGCTCGCGCGCGTCCTGGCTGGGGTAGGGGTAGTAAAAGTCTTCCTTGATGTTCCCCCAGAACAGGTTCTTCACCGGCCCCAGCTTCGTTGGCTCTGAACCGAGCCATTCCTCGGCCTGCTCGAGGAGTTTCTTGTCGGCGGCGGAGATGCCTTTGATGGACTTCAGGTCGGCCATGGAACACCTCGAAAGAATGGAACTCGGTGAGGAAGGGTCGTCGGTACGGGAACTGAAGAGAAAAAACGCGGTGGTAGGGGTGTATCGAAACGATCGGTTCAGGGCTTGGGGGCAGACTTCGCAAAGAACGCCGCGAGGGCGGACTTCGCCGCCGGCGCATGGCGGAGGCGGACCAGGTGGTGCCGCTCGACTTCAAGCGCGGCCTTCCAGCCTCGGGTGAGGCCTGCGTCGGCGGCCTCAAAGACCGCGGAGGCGGGCGGGGTCGTCGTGGTTTCCATGCGGACCCGGTCCAGCGCGGCCATGACCTTGGGGGCGCACGCGCCGCGGCCGATCCATCGGGATGGCGCGCCGTCCCGGCTCACGCGGGCGCCCGATTGGCCGACGATCCAGCGATGCGCGGCGGGGAGGAGGTCGTCCGGTCCAGAGGCGACGGCGTCAAAGAGGCCGGCGGCCTGCGCCTGGTCAAACGTCATGGTGGTGCCCGATGCGGTCATGATCAGGGCCTTCTCGGGGTCCATGCGGGCCGGGAGCAGGTTGGTGCCGCCCCAGCCCGGGCAAAGGGCAAGCCCGGTTTCGGGAAGTCCCACGGGGTAGGGCTTGCCCGGCTGGCCGTCCTTGGATGGTGGGGGGGAAGCGACCAGGGCGTCGCAGTGCATCGCCAGTTCAAGCCCGCCCCCCAGCACCGCGCCGTTGATCGCCGCGACGGTGGGGTACGGGAGCTGGCTCAGCAGCCCGAAGACATGGGACCCGTAGGCCAGGTACCGGTGCAGCTGGTCGTCGTCCCATTCGCTGATGGTCTTGAGATCCGCCCCGGCGACAAAGGCCCGCGGAGAAGTGGAGGCAAGCACAAGGCCTCGCAGGCCCCCGGGCAACCCCATGATCGCCGCCTCCAGCCGCTGGATCAGCGGATGGTCCAGCACCACCACCGGCTTGCCGGGCTGGTCGAGCCGGAGAATCGCGATGTTCGCCCAGGGACCTTCCCGGTCGATCTGCACGGGTAAGGGATCGATCGTCGTCGGGACGGACTGCGTGGAGGGGGTGGAGGTCATGCCTTTGCAAGTCTAGACCGGGGGATGATCGGTCGCCTTCAGGAAGTCCCGGAACTCCCCGCGGGACTGTCGTCGCCTTGCGAGCGGCCGATCGGGGGTTCCCCGGCACGGGGATCTGACTGGAAACAGTTCAGATCCTGCCAAAGTCCGACAAGGATCACCGAGAGTTCCATGCCGCACTCGGGACAGCGGATTCCGGCGACGTCTCGGAGGTCATACGCGCAGGATGGGCAAGGGGTAAAGCGGTCCCGGAGCAGGCTCGCGACCTGATCCGCCGCGCTCCCCACGGCATCACTGTGGAATTGCCGCGCCTCCCTGCAGAAGGTCTCGAAATGGGCCTGGTCTCGGAACGCTTGGCGCGGGATGATCGCCGTTTCGCAGCACTCGATCAACGGGGCGATCGCGATGAAGTCGTGACGCACCATGACCCAGGCGACCGCTCCCCACGGCAGCGCAATGTGATTACTCTCGGTCGAGCAATAGAACTGTGTCTCGTCGAATCGAGCAAATCCGACCGGATTGTGCTGCTGCGCGCCCGGGGGACTTTCCCCCGCGACCGTCGAGATGAATGTGTTGAGCCAGGTATGCGTCACCCTGTGACGGCCCCTGGCTAGATGGAACGCCACCACCCCTCCCACGATGGCCGCCGTGAGCCCCGTTTCCAGGACGTGAAGCCGAGCGGCCGTGAAATGGACCGCGATACCACCCATCGCCCCTGTCAACACGGCAGCAGCCGAGGTCACTCTCGCAACAAACGTTAAATGGCGGTTCCTCCACGCGAGCAGCGGCGCAAGCTCTCCCATGACTTCCTGCCGATACCGGCGTGCCGCTTCGCTGGAGTACCGGCCCAGAACTTCTCGCGTTCCCAGCGAATTCTGAAAGCTCGGCACACCGCTCATCGATCAAGCGCCTCGGTTTCGGCCTCCGGGCCCGACTCCATCAGGCTCTGGCCCGCCGGCTTCATGATCTCCCGCAGCACCACCGTCGCAAACGACCCGCGGGGCAGCTCGAATGACACCCGCACATACGGCCCGTGCTCGTCCACGCCCCCTTCGGCGTCGGGATCCACCAGCGGGATCCGCAGCGGGCGGCGAGCCCCGTCCATCGCCGAGCGATCTTTCGCCGTGAAGTCGGCCAGGATGTGCGGCGTCAGGTCGAACGCCGCGAGGGCCGCACACTCAGCGTCATCAACGTCCGCGGCCGCCCGCGGCATCCCCGCCCCCCACATCGGCCCCGAAGGACTGATCTCAAAGCGGGCAAGGCGCGACGCAGTTCCCGGATCTTCCAGCACGCCCTGGTCAACCGCAAATACCGCCCGATTGTCGTGCTTGAAGGCCAGGTCCCCGAGCTGGAGCCGGTCGAACGTGCCCGCGAGGATCCGCTGGTCCAGCACCGCGTTGAAGATCGCCGACTGCAGCGCCGAGAGCAGAAAGCCCCGTGCCCGATCGTCCATCGAGCGGAACGCTCGCCGCGCATCGGCCCCCCGGCAGAGCTGCCGAAGGACCGTGGATTCCGCCGCGAGGTGCCGGGGCATCAGGTGCAGCGCGTCGGGGTAGTTCTTGGCCGCGTACGCCGCTCGCGAATCCGCCTGCGCCCGCGGGAACGCGGCGCTGGGGCCCAGCAGTAGATCGATCGCCTGTTGAAACTCTCCCAGCACCATCGCCCGCGCGATCAGGTGATTGTTCTGCAGGTGGCCAAACCGCTGCTCCCCGATGCGGTTGGGAACACCCGTCGCCGCCAGCTTCGTGAGCACGCGACGCGCGGAAAGCACGGCGGTCGGCGGCAGTCCCCGGATCCTGATGTTGAAACGGTTGCCCAGCAGGTGCCCCGTGCGCAGCTTGTTCTGGTGCTGGTCCGCCCACAGAAGCGTCACGCGCTCTTCCCGGATGTCGGGAAAGTCCGCATACGTCCTTCCGGGGGTGTGCACCGAGATCACCTGCCGCGTGACGGCCGCCTTGTCCTTCAGCCCCGCATACCCCAGCGCGTGGCGGGGGACGTTGAAATGCCGGGCGAGGATGTTCACCAGCTCAAAGGTCGAGAGATCCCGTTTCTCGACAAACAGGTAGATGTGCTCCCCCTCGCCCGAGGGCTGGTAGAGAGGTATCTCCTCGACGAAGAAGTCCCCCGCCCGCTGCTTGATCACGCCCCCTGTCCCCGGCACGTCCTGCGTGATGTACCGCGGCGGCACGATGTGCGCCCCGGTATCACCGCGCGGCGCGGGTCCATCGGCGGCCCGGGTGGCTCCGCTGGTCGCGGCGTCGGATGGCGGTGAAGTATCCACGGGAAGGGAGTGGGGGAGCAAGGCGAGCCGCGGCGTGCGTCGGCGGAACTCAGGACGATGGACCAAGAGGGTGGGTGTGAGTATCGCTGCCGGCGTGGCCTACGCGGGATCCTCCGGCTCTTCGCTCGCCGCGCTGAGCACGTGCTCCTCCACATAGATCGGAACATTCTCGGCGATCCCCAGCGCGATGGCGTCGCTCGGCCGCGCGTCAATCCGCTGAAGCTCCCCGTCGTGCAGTACGTCAAGGGTCGCGAAGAACGTGTGCTCCTGCAGGTCACTGATCGTGATCGACTTGAGCGTCCCCCCCAGCGCGGTGATCACGCTCGCCAGGAGGTCGTGCGTCTGAGGACGCTTGATCGTGTTGCCCTTCAGACGCCGCTCGATCGCCTGCGCCTCGGGCAGGCCGATCACGATGGGGAATGTCCGCGCCGCCGCCGCTTCCGCGGACTGCGCCGCGGGCTTCTGCCCGTCGGGCGAAACCTCGCTCAGCTCGATGATCTGGTAGTCATTGAGCTCGCGGATCAGGATTCTGGAGAGCTCCATTCGCACTGCCATCGTCTGGACTCCTGCCCTTCATCGTGAGCCGGGCAAGGGCGTGTGTCAAACGGGCATCCCCCGCGGTGTGGACGCCCGGCGGACCATGGAAGTGGCTACCCACTTTCCCCAGGGGCGTGTGAATGTGGGTAAGCCGCTTCACCGCAGCCCGGGATGGGCGCCGTGGGCGGCAAGCATCGGGTCGTCGGCCGGGAGCGAATCCCACTGCGGGGGTCGCAGCAGCCGCTGGCCGAGCGTCTCGAGCAGCTGACGGGGAGCCCCGATGTCGGCGACGATGACCTCTCCGAGGTACACCTGCGCCGGCAGGGCCTGGAAGCCCAGCTTCAGGCCGGCGAAAGTGACCGTGACGGCGGCCTTGACCGCGCACTCCAGCGGCTCCCCCGAATCCGCATCCAGCCCGGAGGGGATGTCGGCGGAAACCACGATCGACGACGCCGGACCCAGGCTGTTGGTCCAGTGGATGAGGTCCCGGATCGGCCCATGTGGAGGAAGGGAGAGGCCGGTGCCCAAAAGGGCGTCCACCACCACCGGCGCATGGCCCAGCGCTTCCCACGCGTCGGCGGCAACCTTGGGGGCGTTCCGCGAGGCGTCAACGATGGTCAGTCCCATCGCGCGGGCGATGCGAAGCTGGAGCTGCGCATCCTGCGTCCGGGGCTCGGGATGGGTCATCAGGATCGAGACCTGGAGCCCCGCGTTGTGCAGGTGACGCGCCGCGGCAAGGCCGTCGCCCCCGTTGTTCCCCGGTCCGCACAGGATCATCGCCGCGCCCGAATCGGCCGTCCGCGCCCGATGCTCCGCGACGCCGGCGAGGGCCCGGGCGGCGTTTTCCATCAGCAGGATGGTCGGGATCCCATAAGTTTGGAAGGCGAGCCGATCGATGTCGCGCAGCGCCTGGGCGGAGAACGCCAGGGCCCAGTTCCCCGGTTCATTCCCGGCGCGGGACCGGTGGGACTGGGCGTCGTGCATCCGCTCGTCGTGGTTTCGGTTCGACATGCGGAAATGGTACTTCCTCCGCCTGCTTCCGCGGGCAGTATTAATGCCGATTCATGCACGCCGCAGAGGCCCGGATGATCCCCCGGCACGCCCGCCGCCCTGCCCGGGACGGGCCCGGCCTCTGCTGGTACGCTACCGGCATGATGCTCTGCTCACTGATCGTGATGATGTCGGGCCTGGCGATCGCTCCAGCCCTCCCCGCCGCGCCGCCCGCGGAAGTCACCGTGACCGCCGACAACACCGTGATCTCCTCGTCGTGCCGCGTGGTGATCCCCGCGGGGACGGTGATCCCCGATGCCGACGGCAACGGCGTCATCCAGATCAAGGGAGACAACATCACCATCGAGTTCGCCGCCGGCTCCGAGCTTTGGGGCGCCGATCCCGCCGCCCCGGGAGACACGCTGACGGGCACCGGCATCGTTGTGAGCGGTGGACGGCGAATCACCATCAAGGGCGCCGCGGTGCACGGCTACAAGGTCGGCGTGCGTGTCCAGAAGACCACCGCGTTCACCATCGACGGCATGGACATCTCCGGCAACTTCCGCCAGCACCTGGCCTCCACCCCGCAGGCCGAGGTCAGCTCCGACTGGCTCTTCCCCCACAACAACGACAAGAACGAGTGGGCGACCAACTACGGCGCAGGGCTGCTGATCGAGGACTCCCAGCAGGCGACCGTCAAGAACGTGATCTGCCGGCGCGGCCAGAACGGCATCATGCTCGTCCGCGTCAACGATTCCAAGATCTACGACAACGACTGCTCGTTCCTTTCGGGCTGGGGCCTCTCCATGTGGAGATCCAGCAAGAACATGATCTCCCGCAACGCCCTGGATTTCTGCGTCCGCGGCCATGTCGAGGGTGTCTACAACCGCGGCCAGGATTCCGCCGGCCTGCTCATGTTCGAGCAGTGTTCAAACAACATCATCGCCGAGAACTCCATCACCCACGGGGGTGACGGCTTCTTCTCCTTCGCCGGCAACGAGGCCATCGGGGAAACGCCCGCGCCCGCCGGCTTCGCCTACGGCCGCAAGGGGTGCAACGACAACCTCTTCCTGCGCAACGACTTCTCCTACGCCTCCGCCCACGGCCTGGAACTCACCTTCAGCCACGGAAACAAGATCGTCGAAAACCGATTCGAGGAGAACGCCATTTGCGGCATCTGGGCCGGCTACTCCCAGGACACGATCATCACCAGGAACGAGTTCATCGGCAACGGCGGCATGGCCTACGGCCTCGAGCGCGGCGCCATCAACATGGAGCATGCCAGCGACAACAAGATCTTCGAGAACACGTTCCTCAACAACAAGGTCGCCGTCCACCTCTGGTGGGACAACGACGCCGCCCTGCTCGAAAAGCCCGGCGTCAAGAAGGGCTACAAGGGCGTCTCCGGCAACGTCATCGCCGAAAACGACGTCACCGTCAACGCCGACCACCCCTTCCGGGACCTCAAGCCCGACGCCATGTTCTACGCGTGGCAGTTCCGGGACGTCGCCGAGCGCCCCGCCGACAAGGACGCCGCCCCCAAGACCGGGAAAAAGAAGGACGAGCACTTCAAGAACAACCAGGTCTCCCAGAACGTCGTCCAGATGACCGGCGTTCCTTCCCTCGAACTCGCCGTCGATCCGGGAACCGAGCCCAAGGATTCGGGCCCGACCCCCAAGTTCCAGCTCCCTCGCCTGGAGATCCTCGGCGAGCGCACGCCCTATGTCTCCGGTGACCGCAAGCGCGTCAGCCCCCGCGCCCGCCTCGCCGGCCGCAAGCAGATCATCATGGACGAGTGGGGCCCCTGGGATCACGAATCCCCCCTCCTGCGAGCCGCCAACACACGCGGCGCCAACCACGCCTACGAGCTCCTGGGCGCGGCAGATCAGCCTGTTTCCGCGACGATCGAGCCCAGCACCCTCGCCGCCCAGGTCCAGCAGGGCTCCGGGGACAGCCCCGGCCGCATCACCATCACCGGCGGCAGCCTCGTCCAGCCCTACACGCTCAAGGTCAAGGTCGGATCGACCTTCGAGCGCACCGTGAAAGCGACGCTCATGCCCGCGCGCTGGACCGTCGCCTTCTTCCCCTGGAACGACGACACCGACCCGCGCCAGGAGGCCAAGCTCCCCGCGTGGCGCAAGCTCGGCGCGGAATCCAAGGCCCGCGGCACCATCGCCGGTGAACTCGCCCTGCGATTCGGCGGCGGCGGACCCGCCAGCCTCAAGCTCGGCAAGTCGAT
The DNA here is from genome assembly GCA_044226385.1 of Phycisphaerales bacterium. GTDB lineage: Bacteria > Planctomycetota > Phycisphaerae > Phycisphaerales > UBA1924 > JAEUJB01. The sequence goes on along the minus strand of JBGAHA010000002.1, from coordinate 385,122 downwards.
CGAGGAGAGCATGATCGGCAATGACCATTTCGGCGCCATCGCCACCACCCGCTTCATGCTCCCCGCCGGAAAGTGGCGCGTGTGGACGATGAGCGACGACGGCGTCCGCCTCGCCGTCAACGGCAAGAACGTCATCGAGAACTGGTCCTGGCACGGCCCGACGCGTGACACCGCGGAATTCACGCAAGACAAGGAAGGTCCCGTCGATCTCAAGGTCGAGTACTTCGAGATCGACGGACACGCCGTGCTTGAAGTCGGCGTCGAAGCCGTTCCCTGACCGCTCCCCCGCGGCTCTCTGATCAGCCTCCGCCGAACAGATCGGGCTCTTCTCGCGCCCGTCGCCGCGGCTTTTCCGCTCGCGGCGGCATCGCCCGCGCCGCCGGCGCAGCTCCGCCCCCATCCACCACCGATTCCACCTGGCCGTCCGCGAGCCGCGTTGTCAATCGTTCCCCCGGCCGGACCTGCCCCGCCGTCCGCACCACCCGGCCGTCCGCCGACATTGTCACGCTGAACCCGCGGTCCAGCACTCGCAGCGGGCTCACCGCCTTGAGTTCCCGCTCAAGCGCATCCAGCCTCGCCGCCCGGCTCGACCAAGCGAGATTCGCCGCCCGCACCAGCCGCGCCCCCAGGCCCTCAACGTCAGTCCCCGCAAGTGACGCAGCTGCCGCCGCCGTCAGACGGTGCTCCAGCGCCGCCAGCTGTACGCCCCTCGCCGCGTTCACCGACGCCGGCCGGTGCCGCTCCAGCCGCGCCGCGATCAGCGCCAAATCCGATCCCGCAACCTCCACGCGCCGCTCCGTCGCTGCGGCGAGACGCTCACCGGCGTCGTCCAGCGTTTCAGCAGACCTCCGCACGATCGACGCCGGATCCCGGAACATCGGCCTCTGGGCCGCTGTTTCCAGGCGCCGGCGGTCCATCACCACCGCGCGGCGCGCGTACCCGTCGAGCCGCTGCCGCATCGAATCGAGCTGTCGAACAAGTTCGGACGTCTCCGGCGTCAGCCGCATCGCCGCCTGCGTCGGCGTCGCGCACCGCTCGTCGGCGACGAGTTCCGCCAGCGTCACGTCCGTCTCGTGCCCGATCGCCGCCACCACCGGCACGGCGCATCCCACGATCGCCTCCGCGACCACGCGCTCGTTGAAGCACCACAGGTCTTCCTTGGAACCGCCGCCTCGCGTCACCAGCAGCGCGTCGATCCCCAGCGCCTCGTGATGCTCCGAAAGCTGGCGGATGACCGCGGCGATCTCCGCCGCCGCACCGTCTCCCTGCACCCGCGTGTCGGCGAGGATCACCTGCACAGCAGGACAACGCGCTTTCATCGTGACCAGCACGTCCTGCAGCGCTGCGGCGCTGCGGCTGGTCACCACAGCGATCCGGCGCGGAAACCGCGGCACCGGCCGCTTGCGCTGCGGGTCCAGCCACCCAAGCTCGCGCACTTCCTCCACCAGACGCCGAAACGCCAGGTCCAGCGCCCCCGAACCCACCGGCTCCAGCGAATCCACCACCAGCGTCACGCGGCCCTGCTTGGCGTAGTACTCCACCCGGCCCCGCACCACGACCTGCATGCCGTTCTCGGGTACCAGCGGCGCTCGCCGTGCCGCGGACTGGAACATCACGCAGTTGGCGACCGCCGCCTCGTCCTTGATGTCGAAATACCAGTGCGTGCGGTCACGGAACCCGGTGACCTCGCCCACCACACGCACGGACGCGGAGAAGTGATCGCGCAGCACGCCCTCGATCCGCGCCGAAAGCTGCGAGACCGTGAGCACCGGGTTCTCCGCGGGCGCGGACTTCTTCTCCGCCGCGCCCGCGGCCTTTTTCGCGGCCATCTTCGATGAATCAAATGGAAGCCGGTCCACGCTCCACGGTAGGAGCCCGTCGCGCGGTCAGTGCCGCGATCACGCACCCTTCCCCCGTCTCAGGCTCACGTCCCGGGTTTGATCTCCGTCCCCTCGGCGGCCTCGGCGACCTTCCGCTCCTTGGGACTCTCCGCGACGGTCTTCGCGTCCTTCACCGCCACCTGCGCACGCTCCTTGGAACCGATCTGGGGCGTCACCGCTGGCTGGTCCTTCGTCCGCACCACCACGATCGTGGGGGCGCGTTCCGCAGGCGCCGACATTCCCGGCGTCGCCTCCACTTCCTGGCGCTTCTTGAACCGCGGCATGTCCGGCGGAAGCTCGAACACGGCCCGGGGTTCGGGCAGCTTCTTGCTCTGCGCCGCCGAAACCGTCTCAGGCCTCGTCTCCCGTCGGAAGACCGGGTTGGTGAACGTCCGCACCCCGCCCGTGAACCCGCGTTCTTTCAGCCACGCATCGCGCCCGCGCTCCAGCCGCTGGTACCCCGCCTCGGGGATCGCCTCCCACGGGTTGATCGCCACGGTGGTTTCCCCGACGCGCACGAACACGGCCGACATGTCGTCTTCCGGCGCTCCATACGCCGCCGGGCCGGGCGAGCCCCAATCGGCCCGGTACATCCGCGGGTACTTCCCTTCGGGGTCACCGATAAAGCCCCGGCTCTCAAAGAGCATCCCGTTGTTCCCCGGCCGGCGAACATCGTCAACGCCGCCTTCGGGATACGGAGCCCGCGTCGCCAGCACACGGTCTTTGTCTCGGTACGGACCCTGCAGGGGGTGCGGAGCCGCCAGCGCGGCGCCCACCGCGCATGACACCACGACCGTGCTCGACCATAGACGCGCAGCGACCATCTCCAGCCTCTCTTTCGTGCTATCCATCACGCCGCGCCCGCGCGGCAAAAACATCGGAACGGCGCCGATGCAGCGTGAAGCCGGACCGGCGCTTCCCTTCCTCCTAACTCCAAGATGCAACAGAACTTAGCTTTGTCAAGCCAATTCCACGGTCCACGCCTCGCCCAGATCCCCTAAACCCCCGGTTTGGGGGTTCCAGAGGCCGGCAAGCCGCTCCCCGGCGTCGTCGCGATCGGGATCGCCGCCGCGCTGGTCATCCACTGATACAGCTCCAGCACCCCCCGCACGTGCTTGAACACCGTCCGCTCCTGCCGCACAAACTCACGCGCCGACATCGCCAGCCGGTTCGCTTCCTGCGGATCGGTCAGCAGCTCACGGATCGCCGCTGCCCACAGGCCCGCGTCGGGGCGGTCCACCAGCCGCGCGGTGCGACCGGCGATCAGTGTCCCCACCGCGGGGTCCGCCGCGGCGATTACCGCCATCGGCGCCGCCATCGCTTCCAGCACCACGCTGTGATGCTCCCCACGCGATTCCGGCAGGATCAACAGATCCGCCTGCGTCAGCAGATCGCGCCGCGCCTCGATGTCCTCGATCAGCGACATCGACGCCAGCAGCCCCAGCTTCTTCGCCACTGACCACAGGTCCCCCCGCTGCACCATGCGCGAGTCGATGAAGATCATCAAATCCCGGTGGTGGGGGAGCACCTCCGCCAGGCCCGCCAGCGCCGCCGAGCACGCCCCGCGGTCGTGACCTCCGCCGATGATCACCGCCGTGGGCACCTTTCCCGCTCCCAGCAGTTCGTGGGGCTTGTCCTCCACATGCACTCCCCAGGGCGTCGTGCGGATCGTCAGCTTGGGCGAAAGGTCGTGGATCAGACGCTCAAGCTTCGGGTCGGGCACCGTAAACACCGGGGCGCTCACCGTGGTCGATGCCAGCGCGATGCGTTCGGCCCGCTCACGCAGCGCCGGGCGCCACAGCTCCAGCACCAGCTCCGATTTCAGCTCCGCCGCGAGTTCCTGCCCCATGTCCCAGATCGAGCCGCCAAAGACGTGCACGATCGACACGGGCTGATCGTCCTCTTCCGCTTCGGGATCCCGGATGGTGTCCGCCAGCCGCCGGGCGAGGATGCGCCGGAACGCCGCGAACCGTGAGGTCTCGTACACCACCGCGCGTGAAAACACGCCGCCCGTGTCGTGGGACGCCGCCTCCTTGGGGATCGCGTGGATCACCCGCACACCCTCATCCGCCAGGCCAAGCTCCAGGCGCGCGAGCATCGACCGCTCACGCATCGCAAAGAGCTCGTCAGCCAGGATGAGGACCTTCATCGACGCCTCCCGAGAACGCCGGCACCTTCGACTTTACGCACGCAAGCCGCTGCCCACCGGAGAATCCGCGCCGACCGCGGACGGTGCAATCCCCGGCGGTGACAACGCTCTTCGGCCCATCGCCGCGGCGCCCGGCCACGCGCACACCCAGCGGCGCTCCCCGGCAAACATGAGCACCGGGGAGGCGTCACCCCCGTCCGGCCCCTTCACAGGTGAAACGTGATGCGGCCACCACCATTGCACCGGACCCTCGGGCGTCGCGTGCTCGCACGTGCGCGGATCGTCCAGAAACTCCGCCACGGTTCGCAGCCGGGGCGGGCGTCCCCCCGCGTGCGCGAGACTGTGCTGAAGGCTCGGCCGGCACGCCAGCAGCGCCGCGGTATACGGATGCACCGGGCTGCCCAGCACCTCCGCCGTCGCCCCCAGTTCGACGACGCGCCCACCGTACATCACGCACACCGCGTCGGCGTGATCCGCCACCAGCCCAAGGTCGTGCGTGATCAGCAGCACCGCCATGCCCCGGTCCGTCTTGAGCTTCCCCAGCAGCTCAAGAATCCTCGCCTGCACCGTGACATCCAGCGCCGTCGTGGGCTCATCGGCGATCAGCAGCCGCGGTTTGCACGCCAGCGCCATCGCGATCATCACCCTCTGCCGCATCCCCCCCGAAAACTCGTGCGGATACGACCTCATGCGGCTTTCCGCCGCGGGGATTCCCACCTCCGCCATCGCCGCGGCCCCCGCCGCCCGGGCCTGTGTCGCGCTCAGCGGCTGGTGGTGCCGCACCGCCTCCACGATCTGCTCACCGACCGTCATCACCGGGTTCAGGCTGGTCATCGGTTCCTGGAAGATCATCGCGATCTGCCCGCCCCGCACGCGCTGCAGCTCCCGCTCCTCCGCTCCCATCAGATCCGTCGCTCCGCGGCCGTCGTTGAGATCCAGCAGCACGCGTCCGCCAACGTACCTCGCCGGCGGCGATGCCAGAAGCCGCAGAATGCTCAGCGCCGTCACCGACTTGCCCGACCCGGATTCCCCCACCAGCGCCAGCGTCTGCCCTGCGTGGAGCCGGAACCCCACGTTGCGAACCGCCGGCGCCGGCGACCCGCCCTCGCGCCCGAACGAGACCGACAGGTCATCGACCTCCAGCAGCGGGCGACCCGAAAGCGATGGATCGGGGCGGGGCGTCATCCTCGCCGATTCCTCGACCGCGGATCCAGCGCGTCCCGCAGCCCGTCACCCACGATATTGAGGGAAACCAGCACCACCGCCAGCAGCCCGCACGGAAACGCGATCAGCCACCAGTTCGAAGCATACGGATTGATCTCCGACAGTCCCTCCGCCGCCAGATTGCCCCAGCTCGGCAGCGGGGGACGGATGCCGATCCCCAGGAAACTCAGAAACGACTCCTGCAGGATCGCCTGCGGCACCGTCAGCGTCGCGTACACGATGATCGGCCCCGCCAGGTTCGGCAGGATGTGCCGCACCAGGATCCCCGTGCGCGAAACCCCGATCGCCCTCGCCGCCTCCACAAACGGACGCGACTTGAGGCTCAGCACTTCCCCACGCACCACCCGGGCCATCGTCAGCCAGCTCACCGAGCCGATCGCCGCCAGCAGCGTCACGATGTTGATCAGGCTTTGCGTTCCCGGAGAAATCTCGCCCGCCCCAAACCGCTCCATCGCCTCACGCGAAAGGCGGTCCCGTTCCGCGGCGGCCTCCCCAACGCTCGGGGACGTCACGGCCAAGCGTTTCTGCACATACGCCGCCCGCTGGCGCGCCAACTCCGTCATCCGCGCCACCACCACCCGCTCCACCGCTGAATCGATCGCCACCGCCAGTAGCACCACCAGCAGGATGTACGGAAGCCCGTACAGCACATCCACCGCCCGCATCATCACCCCATCCACCCGCCCGCCAGCCAGCCCAGCCACCGCGCCATACGCCGTCCCGATGAGCACGCTGATCAGCGCCGCCGCCAGGCCCACCGTCAGCGAGATCGCGCCTCCTACAAGCACCCGATACAGCAGGCTTCTTCCAAGAACATCAGTCCCCATGGCGCGGAAGACCGCCCCCGACGTGGCCCCGGCCGTCCCCTCCGCCGCGGGCCGCTGTGGCCACCACGACGGCGCCAGCCTCGCCTCGCCAAGCGTTCCCGAGTTGTACCGCGGCGTCGGATCCCCGGCGGTGGGGGCGAGCATCCATGGAAGCGATCCCATCGACGCCGCGAGCATCAAGATGAGCATGACCAGACCGACCACCACCGAGGGCCGGCGAACCAGCACCCTCCACGCCGAGACCGATCGCTCCTGTTGGTCGCCGCCGCTCTGCACGGCCAGACGGTACGCCCCCGGGACCGCGGGCGCGGCCTACTTCTTGATCGAGTCGGCGAGCATCTTCTCCGCCTTTGCCCATTCCGCATCGTGCGGAATCGTCTGCACCACCGACTTGCCCGTCGGATCGATCAGCACGATCTGCCCTGTCGTCTTGCCTTCCCCGAGCGACGTCCACAGCTTCCCAATCCCCAGAGAAGCAACCATGTACTCCGCCTGGCTCCGGCCCCGCTGATCCGTCAGGTCCAGCCGCACGAACAGCACCGGCTCCGCGTCAAACTTGCGCCCCAGATCCTCGAACAGCGTCCCCATCGCCTTGCAGCTTGGGCACCAGTCCGCGTGCAGCTTCAGGGCGATCAACCGGGGGAACTTCGCCGCCTTCCCCGCCGTGACGGGATCCGGCGGGCGCCGCGGTGTCGGATCGATCGGGATCGTCGGCTGCGCGGACATCCCCGCCACCACCGCCGCCGCCAGCGCCGCGCACCCCGTCCACAGCAATCGCCTTGCGTTCATCATCGTCACTCCCAGCATTCACCCCGCCAACGCCCTCACTCCCCTCGACCGTCATCCGCGAGGATCACCGATCTTCCCCAGGAACAGCACTTCTCCCGTCCCGTCATGCACCAAGGCGAGCAGGTACGGCCGGTCCACGTTGAACACCTTGAGCTGCCCCGGCATCGGCGCCGACGTCACACGCACCCCGATCGCCGTCACCGCCGTTGCCACCGTTCCTACCTCATCCATGTCCACCGTCGCCGCGTGCAGCACATCGGAAATCTGCAGCCGCTCAGCGGTCGAAATCCCCGAAAAATCCGCCCCATCCGAAAACGCCGATCCCATCCCCATCCGCTCCAGCGCCGGCCGCGCCGAGAACATCGTCCGGGCCTTCAGCTTCGGGATCGACAGGATCACCTCCGCCCGCGCCATCCCCGCGCGCAGCGTCCCAAACCCGCTCCCCGTGATCGTCCCGACCGCTTTCTCCATACCTCCCTCGTCGGGCAGGATGAACACGCAAGAGACGCCCCCGTTGTACGGCAGGGAGACCGCCGTCATCCCATCCACGGCCGCGTATTCCACGTGCCGCGCGTCGTGCATCATCTCCACCGTCTCGGTCCGCCCCGGCGCGATGTGGAACGGATCCCGCGTCGTCCCCTCCGTCATAAACGGCTCTTTCCAAGTCCCCCTGAAATACACCGCGTTGGTGATCATGAGGCGCATGTCCCGCAGGTCCTTCGCCTCCACGATCTTGTTGATGTGCCCACGCGTCCAACGCTCCGTCCACCCATTGATCGCCGCCGCCGTCTCTTCCTGCTTCAGAAAATCCACCCGCTCCACATCCGACGCGTAACTCGTTGTCAGCCGCCGGGTGAAACTCTCCAGCACCTCACCGCCCAGCCACAGCCGGTTCGCCGAGGCCCACTCATACGTCCCCGGCCCATCCGCGGCGCTCACCGGCGGCTCGATCTCGTTCGCCAGCCCCGCAAACGCGTCGTGCGTCCCGTCCTGCCCCATCGACCAGTGCATTACCCCGGCAATGTCCCGCTCCGTCGCTCCCCGCGCCCCCGCCCACACCATCCCCATCGCCGTCGAGATGCTATGCGGAGAAAAAAACACGTTGACGCCCGTCCGCGCCGTCGCGTCATCCGCCGGCGCCAGCGCACGCAGCAGATCGAACGCAAAGTCCGCGTTCTGCCCCGCCAGTTCTTGAGTCTTCGCCGCCGCGGGCTTCACCGGCAGCACCCGCCGCTCCGGCTCAGGCGACCGCGCCGCGCACCCGCAGCACGCGAGAATCCCCGCCGCCGCCGAGATCGCCGCCATCGCGCCGACCCCGCCGCGAAACGCGGAAAGCAAGCCGATCGGGAGTGAGATGTCCATGCGAGAGCCTCCGGGTTGCACGAATCCGACGCCCCGCGGCCACCGGAGTTCCTCACCCCGCTTCCCCGCGTGACACGCCCGTGACATTCCTTCCCCGCCCGGCCCGCAAGGCCGTTCAGGCCGTCGACTCCCCGACTTCTACTTCTTGTAGTAGTCCAGGTTGATCTGGATGTACTTCTTCCATTCGGCCGGCAAGTCTTCCTGCGGCGCGATCGCCTTCACCGGGCACTCGTCCACGCACAGCCCGCAGTCGATGCACGTATCCGGATCGATGTACAGCTGCTCCGCGGTCGCGAATTCCGCTTCGTTCTTGGTCGGATGGATGCAGTCGACGGGGCAGACGTCGACGCAGGAAGTGTCCTTGGTGCCGATGCACGGTTCGGCGATCACATGGGGCATGGAGTCGATCCTCTGAGGCGGTTCAAATGTTCCCAAACGAACCGGAACCGGCGATGGTACGCACCATCCCCCGGTCATTGCGGCTACCCGCAACCACCCTATGCGGTCATGGGTGTGCACTCCCATGTGCCCACCAGGGAACCTGGCCGCCTGTCCCACCCGCCCCACGCCTCCACGCCCACCAATAGCGCGGTACACTCGCCGCTTATGCGATACACCACCCTTGCAGGCGTTCTCGTTTCCCCCTTCCTCGCCGCCCTCACCATGGGCCAGCCCGCCGCCAAGCCGGCGCCGCACCCCGCGGCCAAGCCCGCGAGCCAGCCATCGGGCCAACCCGCGGGCAAGCCCGCTGCGCAGCCCGCGTCCGCGGAAAAGCCCTCGATGGCCAACTCCGCCATCACCCCCGTCCCGCGCGACAAGGAGGAGTGGTGGGTCAAGCGCAACGACGCGATGAACGCCCGCGCCAAGCAGGGCGCCGAGAAGGGCGACATCGGCGTCCTCTTCATCGGTGACTCGATCACCGAAGGCTGGGAAGGCGCCGGCAAGGAAGCCTGGGCCAAGCACTTTGCCCCCATGAACGCCGTCAACCTCGGCATCGGCGGCGACCGCACCCAGCACGTCCTCTGGCGACTCGATCACGGCAACATCGACGGCCTCGCCTCCCCCAAGGCCGGCGCCGCCCCCTCCGTCGCCGTCCTCATGATCGGCACCAACAACAGCAACGGCAAGGACAACACCGCCGCCGAAATCGGCGAGGGCATCACCGCCATCGTCAAGGACCTCCGCGCCAAGCTGCCGACGACCAAGATCCTTATCCTCGCCATCTTCCCCCGCGGCGAGAAGCCCGACGCCCAGCGCGAGAAGAACGCCCAGGCCAGCGAGATCGCCTCCAAGGCCGCCGACGGCAAGATGGTCCACTACATGGACATCGGCAAGACTTTCCTCTCCGCCGACGGCACCCTGAGCAAGGAAATCATGCCCGACCTGCTCCACCTCTCCCCCAAGGGCTACGAGATGTGGGCCGAAGCGATCGAAGGCAAGGTGAAGGAACTCCAGGCCAAGTGACATCGCCTCGGGCTGTCCGCGAAGGACGTGAGTGACCGCAGTGAACCACAGTGCTCGCGGCCGGTGTCACCGGCCGCGAGCTTCTTTTTTGAGAGTATTCGTTCAAGGTGCACGGCGCGCGCCGTGTCACCCATAAGCGCCGATCACCCGCCTGAAGGCAGTTCCATCCCCACCGGCGCCGTCGAGGCCTCATTCGGCGGCGGCGGCACAAACGGAAGATGCTCGATGAACGTCTTCTCCCGGATGAACGCCGGGAACGTGTAGACGCTCCGCGCCGCAAACGGCGTTGTGGTCGCCTTGAACCAGTCCAGCCACTCACGCCGGTCAAACCCGTAATCCTGCCCCGTCAGCGTCCGCAGCGAGGCCAGGGTTCTCGAGTTGACCGCAAGATTCGAGTCGTCCAGCGAGGCGATTAACGCCTCCAGCACCTTGTTCTGGGCATACTGCCCCAGCGCATCGGCCGCCTCCGACCGGACCGCCGCGTCCGCCTCGTTCTCCGGATTGATCGCCTTGATCAGTGGATCGACCGCCGCCGCGGAGTGAATCCGCTGCAGGCCCCGCGCCGCCTCGATCCGCACCAGCCGGTCCTCGTCCACCAGGCGCTCCACCAGCAGCGGCACGTGCTCCGGTCCCCCGTGATTGGCAACCGCCCGCGTCGCCGCCGTCCGCACGCCCGGATCCATGTCCTTGGCGTTGTCCACGAAGAGCTTCATGTAAAGCTCTTCCCCCGCGTACGGCTGCGTCGACAGCAGCAGCGTCCCGCGATACCGCTTGTCGGCGTCGTACTTGTCCAGCGCCAGCTCCACCGCCTCCGCCGCCGAAGGCTCGGCGAACACGTCCAGGATGCTGTCCGCCCCTCGCCGCATGCCCGTCGTATCGCACCCGGCGAAGCACGCCATCGCCGCAACCACCGCGCCTCGTGCGCACCACAGGGAAACGCGGGATGAGCAAACCTTGGTCCACATGCGACGCGAGTATACGGGCGTCGGACCCTGCCCGCCCGGGGCACCATTCCCTCGTACGCTGCCAGTCTATTTCCCGCTGAGTAGAGATTTCTCTTGACACTCCCCGCCGCCGCTCGATACACCGGGTTCTCCGTTCTTCGGCGACCTCGCGGGGCCTCTCCCCTCCAGCCGTTGGGCGATTCACTCGCGTGAGGATTCTCCTCACCCACCCGCGGCTTCCCCGTCTCAGGTCCGCCCGTTCGGGAGTTTGAGTCATGCACACGTCACGTGTCACTGGTCGCGCTGCGTCCTGGGCGATGGTCGTGTCCGCCGTTGCCGGGGCCGCGTCAGCGCAAGTCGCCCCGGCGCCAGATCTTGCGCAAAGCGTTGGCTACCAGCTCTACACCGGGCAGGTCCGCCTGGTCATCCCCGGCCCCGACGTCAACGCCACCCTCCCCGGCGGCATCGTCGTGCGCTCCGAAACCCAGACCGTCTGGAAGCCCATCTGCTCCAACCGGGCGCCCATGACCGTCGAAGACCTCAAAACCATGGTCAAGACCCACGCCGCCGACTTTGACGACCCCGCCAAGGTCATCATCGTCGATCGCAAGGGTGGAGGCACCACCCGCGCCGGTCTCGATCTGGTCTTCGTCCTGGGCGGCAGCGTTCCCGCCGCCGCGATTCCGGCCTTCGCCGCCGCCGAAGCCTACATCGAATCCCAGTTCTCCAGCGACCCCATGACCGTCACGATCCCCGTCAGTTTCGCCTCCCTGGGCGCGGGCATCATCGGCGGCACCGGCAGCAGCTACGGCACCGCGAGCTGGACCTCCTCCCGGGCCTTGCTGGTGGGGGGGATGGACGCCTCCGACACCATCCAGAGCTTCCTTCCCTCCGCCTCCATCCCCGTCCGCTACACCACCGGCGCCACCACCAACGAGAACCGCGTCTTCTGGACCTTCGCCAACTGGAAGGCCAACGGCGGAACCATCGCCGGCAACGACGCGTCCATGCAGTACAGCACCAACTTCCCCTTCGATTACGACCCCTCCAACGGCGTCACCGCCAACACCATCTCCCTCCAGGATGTCATCATCCACGAGACCGGCCACGCCCTGGGCTGCACCAGCGGCGTTGACTTCCGCGTCAACGACATCGAGGCGATGGACATCTTCCGGTTCCGCCGCACCGACGGCGCCAGCGACTTCAACCCCGACACCACCGCCGAGTTCACCGCTCGCCCCCGCTGGGCCGTCTTCAACAACCCCAACGACGATGTCAACTTCGACGACATCGGCGGCGTCGAGTACCGCTTCAGCGACGGCTCCCCCTACCAGGCGAGCCACTGGCGTGAGCAGGTTCCCGCCATCGGCATCATGGACCCCGCCTTCAGCTACGGCGAAACCTTCTATCCCACCTTCTACCGCACCAGCGACCTGACCTTCTTCGACGCCATCGGCTACAACCGCTAAGACCAACCCCGCATCTTGCAAATCACCCCTCAGACCCGGACCCCCCGTCCGGGTCTTTTCTTTCCCACTCCGTCTCTGCGTCTCTCTCCCTCTCTCTTCTCTTCCCCGCTACCCAAACCTCCTGCTCCACATCGCCACGTTCATCATCGGCCACGCAAATTTCCACGCCTGCGCGGCTTGCGAGCACATCACCGCCGTCCCCGCTTCCGTGAACCACTCCTTCGCCGCCGGTGAATTCCGCACCAGGTCCTGGGCGTCACCCAGCCATTGCTGGAACGGCAGCGGAAAGCTCGCCTTCGGCCGTGCCGCGATCGCTTCCGGCAGCCGCGCCCCAAAGGCTCCCCGCAGAGCGATCTTCGATTCGTGGGGGCCCGCCGCCGAAGCGCCGGCGACGAACTTGCGCCCCATCGGCAACCCTTCGGCGAGGGCCGCGATCTCCTGATCCGCCAGCGGCGTTCGCCCCTCCACCGATTCCAGCATCGTCGCCTGGTCCAGCCGCAGCAGCAGCCCCGCCAGGTTTACTCGCCGCTGAAAACGCAGGTGCGCCTGCATCCCGCCCTCGGGCCCCAGCCCCGCCGCGCTCCCGGCGAACATCCGCTCATACTCCGCCCGAAGATGCACGTCACCCCCCGCCGCCGCAACCATCTCCGCCCCCAGCACCGCGTCCTTCGCCTCCACGGGAACCCACGCCGCCAAATCCAGGTGGAACCGACCGCCGCTCCCCCGCCACGCGTCCCCCCGCGCCGCCGACACATGCTGCTGGCACTGCGCCATAATCCCCTCGTACCCCCCGAACAACTCGTCGGCCCCCTCCCCGCTCAGCGCCACCGTGAAGCCCCCCGCCCGCAGTTTCCTCGCCACCTCGTTGATCGCGATCTCGTTGGGCGTGCTGATCGGGATCCCCAGCCGCTCCACCATCTCCTGCCAGCGGGCGATGAACATCTCCTGCGTCACGGGGGCTTCCACATGGGTGGATCCAAGTTCCTCCGCCATCATCCGCGCAAATGCAAAATCGTCCGATCCCCCGGAGGCCCCGTCCGCCCCCGCGCAGAACGTCGTCAGCCGCGAGCCCGTCAGGTCCCGGCTCACCCGCGCGATGATCGAGCTGTCCAGTCCTCCCGAAAGCAGGCAACACACCGGCACGTCGCTGCGAAGGTGCCGCCGCACGGAATCCTCGACCCGCGCCGCCACGCCCGCGTCCCCGACATCCACTTCGACGCCGGTCCCTGCTCCCCTGCCATCCCACCACGAACTCCGCGTGAGGCGAAGCTCGTTCCCAGCGCCTTCGACCACCATCCGCTGCCCCGGCTCCAGCGTCGAGATCCCCTCGTACAGCGTGCGCTCCCCCAAGGTCGTGCGGATCGTCGTCAGGTACGCGCTCACCGTCACCGCATCGGGCCGTGCCTGCACGCCCGGATGCTCCAGCAGCGCCGGGATCTGGCTCCCAAACAGCAGTTGCCCCGTCCCTTCGTCCTTCACGCTCGTGAAGTACAGCGGCTTGATCCCCAGCGGATCCCTCGCCAGCAGCAGCCGATGCGAGCGCACATCGACAAACCCCAGCGCATACATCCCGCGAAGCCGGTCAACCCCAGTCATGCCCCACACCGCCAGGGCGGCGAGCACCGTTTCCGTGTCCGACCGCGAGTGAAACTCAACCCCGAGCCCCGCAAGCTCCTCCCGAAGCTCCGCGTCGTTGTACAGCTCCCCGTTGTAGACCAGGGCGAAGCGCACGGGCTCCCGCATCCCCGCGTGGGCATACCGATCCGCCGTCACGGCTCCCCCGCGTCCGCCGGCCCCCTGCACCCACAGCATCGGCTGGGCCCCCGTCGGCGACGGATCCACCACCGCCAGCCGCCGATGCCCCATCCCCGCCCCGGCCCCCGTCCAGCTTCCTGCCCCGTCCGGCCCCCGCCGGTCCATCCGGTCGCGCATCGCGTCCAGAACCCCGCGGTCGATCCGCTGGTCTCGCCGGGAAGAGAAAATGCCCGCGATGCCGCACATGACGAGTCGTGATTATCGGTCCGAGACGCCCCGCCCGTGAGCTTCACCCCTCCCGCTCGAACACCCAGACGCCCCCCGACCTCCCCTCCCCCCTCAACCGCATGACCCCGCCGCCAAAGTCGACCGCGATTCGTAGCCGCCTCGGGTCCGCCTCCAATTCCACCACACCCCCCGTCGCCAACCTCGTCACCACCCCCCTCCCCCCCGAAACGGCACCCTGGTGTTCCAGGTAGAAAGGCCGGTGGTCCCCGATCCGTTCGGCGGTGAACACCAGCGCCCCCGAATCATCCGGCCGGCACGCGGCGCGAAACGCCCAGACCAGCTCCGCCGGGTCAGCGGAAACCTGGATCAGCCAGTCAAGGTGACCCTCGCCCGAGGGCAGATCGTGCTGGAGAACAACCGTGCGTCTCATGCCGCTCCGCGGGTCTGGTCCGATAGGATGCTGTGCCGGGGGCTGGAAGCGGACTTTGAAACGTATCGACCCCGCTCCCTCCCAGCCACCCCCAGCCGCCCACCCGGGCGAGTATTGGTCCGCAGGTCTGTTGAGGAATCCCCCATGAAGCGTGTCTCGCATCTGATCAACCTGGGCACATTGACCGCGGTGCTGGCGCTCGCCCTCGCCGCCGGCTGCAACAACGGCGGTACCCGCCCCCTGCACGCGATGCGATCGGACGGCGACGTCCGCTTTGCCGTCGGCAACTACGCCGAGGCCGCCGACCACTACCAGCAGTACGTCGACGTCCGACCCAACGAGGCCGACATCCGCTACAAGCTCGGCCAGTGCTATATGGAACTGGGCCGCTACCGCGAGGCCAAGCAGAACCTCCAGGTCGCCTACGACCTCAAGCCCGATACCGAGGAGTACATCGACGCCTACGCCGAATCCCTCATGCGGGCGGGCGAAAACGAGCAGCTCTTCGCCTTCCTCACCAAGGTCGTCAACGAACGCGGCCTCGCCGGTGACTACCTCCGCCTGGGCGAATACGGCACCAAGATCGGTAACGCCGACGATGCCGCCGCCGCCCTCATCACCGCCGCCAAGCTCGACGGCGGCGTCCACGCCCAGTACCAGATCGCCCTCGCCAAGTTCTACGAGAAGGTCGGCGATCGCACCCACGAGGTCGAACGCCTCCGCATGGCCTACTTCCTCGGGCCGCACAACGACCACGTCCTCGCCCGCGCCAAGGCCCTGGGCGAAGTCGTCGGCCCGACCTGGGGCGTGCGTCCCATGGAAACCGACATGGGTCCATCCGCCGCCGATTCGGGCTTCCCCTCCGGCAAGGCCCGGTAATCCTCCGGGCAGCCTCCGCGGATCCTTCCCTTGACTTGGGTGGGGTGCTTTCTACCATTCATCCGGATAAACGGATGAAGCGGGAAAAGTACCTTTCAATTACCGACCTCCTAACCACGCTGGGCGAGCCCATCCGCCTCCGGCTGCTTCGCCTGCTGGAAATCGAGGAGTTGTCGGTCGGCGAACTCGCCAAGGTCGTCCAGCTTCCGCAGTCCACGGTCAGCCGGCACCTCAAGACCCTCTCCGACGGCGGCTGGCTGATGCGCCGCAGCGACGGGGCGGCGACGCTCTACCGCATGGTCCTCGACGACGTCCCCAGCGGCCAGCGGGCCCTGTGGGTGACCGTCCGGGACCAGATCACCGTCGATGCCGAGCTTGCCGAGGACGGCCGCCGCCTTAAGTCCGTCATCGCCGAACGCATGACCGACAGCCAGTCCTTCTTCGGCCGCGTCGCCGGGGAATGGGACGACCTTCGCGCCCAGCTGTTCGGCGACCGCTTCACGCCGCGGGCCATGCTCTCCCTGCTGCCCAGCAACTGGGTCGTCGCCGACGTCGGCTGCGGCACGGGAAATGCGAGCGAACTGCTCGCCCCGTGCGTGGAACGGGTGATCTCGATCGATCAGTCCGAGCCGATGCTGGGCGCCGCCCGCCAGCGCCTGGCGCATGCGAGCAACGTCCAGTTCCTGACCGGTGACGTCGAGTCCCTCCCCATCCCCGCCCGCTCGGTGGACGCCTGCGTCTCCCTGCTGGTGCTGCATCACGTGCAGGATCCCGCCAAGGCCATCGCCGAGATGGCCCGTGTCTGCCGGCCCGACCGCGGGGGCGGCGTGGTGCTGGTGGTGGACATGGTCCGCCATGACCGTGAGCACTACCGCCACACCATGGGCCACCGCCACCTCGGATTTTCCGCCGATGACACTTCCCGGCTCTTCTCCCAAGCCGGATTGACCGACGTGCAGCTAAGAGAGCTTCCCGGGGAGCCCGACGCCCGGGGTCCGGGGCTGTTTGTCGCGACCGGGCGCGTGAAGAAGTAGTCCGATGCATTCAGTGCCAAGGGGCGCGGGTGTGAGGCCCGCTCGCCCAGTTCAAGTACGCAATTGGAGCAGATCATGACGACGATGGCGGCCAAACCCAAGACCGTGACCACCCCCTCGGTGAACCTCGATTTCAAGGTCCGCGACCTCTCCCAGGCCGAGCTGGGACGCAAGGAAATCCGCCTCGCCGAGCATGAAATGCCCGGCCTGATGGCCCTGCGCGAGCGCTACAAGGGCCAGAAGCCCCTCGCCGGCGCCCGCATCGCCGGCTCCCTGCACATGACTGTGCAGACCGCCGTCCTCATCGAAACCCTCGTCGAACTGGGCGCCCAGGTCCGCTGGGCGAGCTGCAATATCTTCAGCACCCAGGACAGCGCCGCCGCGGCCATCGCCGTCGGCCCCCACGGCACCCCCGACGCCCCCAAGGGCACGCCCGTCTTCGCGTGGAAGGGCGAGACGCTCGAGGAATACTGGTGGTGCACGGAGCAGATCTTCAACTTCGGCAACGGCGTCGGCCCCAACCTCCTGCTGGACGACGGCGGTGACGCGACCCTGCTGGTCCACAAGGGCGCCGAGTTCGAGAAGGCCGGCAAGGTCCCCGAGTTCAACGCCAAGAGCGACCCCGAGGAGTGGGGCGTGATCCTCTCGGTCCTTCGCAAGAAGATCGCCGCCACCCCCGGCTACTACACCGCCCTCATCAAGGACATCAAGGGCGTCTCCGAGGAGACCACCACCGGCGTTCATCGCCTGTACGAAATGCAGAAGAAGGGCCAGCTCGCCTTCGCGGCGATCAACGTCAACGACTCGGCGACCAAGAGCAAGTTCGACAACCTCTACGGCTGCCGCCACTCCCTGGTCGACGGCCTCAACCGCGCCACCGACGTCATGCTCTCGGGCAAGGCGGCCGTGGTGCTGGGCTACGGCGACGTGGGCAAGGGCTGCTGCCAGGCCCTCCGCGGCCAGGGCTGCCGCGTCATCGTCACCGAGATCGATCCCATCAACGCCCTCCAGGCCGCGATGGAAGGCTACCAGGTCACCGTCCTCGAGGACGCCCTGGAGACCGCCGACATCTTCATCACCACCACCGGCAACAAGAACGTCATCACGCTCGAGCAGATGAGCAAGATGAAGGACAAGGCGATCGTCGCCAACATCGGCCACTTCGACAACGAGATCGACATCGCCGAGCTCTACGCCGCCGAGAAGGCCGGCAAGATCGAGCGCATCAACATCAAGGCCCAGTACGACGAGTTCGTCTTCAAGGCCACCGGCCGCTCCATCCTCATCCTCGCCGAGGGCCGCCTGATGAACCTGGGCTGCGCCACCGGCCACCCCAGCTTCGTCATGTCCTCCTCCTTCACCAACCAGACCATCGCCCAGCTCGACCTCTGGTTCAACGCCACCAATAAGCCCACCCTCTCGGGCTTCCGCTACGAGTCGGGCAAGGTCTACACCCTTCCCAAGAAGCTCGACGAGGAAGTGGCCCGCCTCCACCTCGCCAAGCTGGGCGTGAAGCTCACCACCCTCACCCCCGAGCAGGCCGCCTACATCGGCGTGCCCGTCGAAGGCCCCTACAAGTCCGACCACTACCGCTATTGAGCCGCCGCGAGCCCCTGCTCGCCCCGCGGATAACTCAGTGCACTCATCCACACCGGACCCCGCCAGGGGTCCGGTGTTTTTCTTGGTAAGGCATGTCGCCTCCCGGCCGCCGCCCCGTTCACGCGGGCTTCACCGTGGCGTCATGTCCCGCCCGCAGCCTGTAGGACAGCACAGCGCCGCCGTGGCAGGGCAGGATGCCCCAGCGCGGACGGTCCACCGTGCGTGGACCGACGCGAGCCCGTGGCCTGAAAGGATGGCAGCGATGGAACACGTCCTCAAGCAGCCCGAAGGATCGGTGGAGACCCAGCCTCACCACATGTCCGATCCGCGCATGGCCGCGACCATGGCACGGGAATCTCCCGAAGGGCGGCCCGGGGATCCGGAGCTTCGAGGCAAGGGGATCACCGGCGTGCTTCTCGCCATCGCCGGGATGATGGTCATCGGCGGACTGGTGATCTGGTTCGCAACGTCCAACTGGAAGCTGGGGCTCGCCGTCGCCAGCTTCGGCGTCTTCGCCGCGATGACCAGCCCCGCGGTCTGGTCGGCGATCGCCCGCGGCAAGGAGCGTGAAGACGCGGACAAGCGCGACGCGATCGTCATCCACGATCACAAGGTGCAGGGCGGCGTTCCCGCCGACCGTGCCCCCGACCGGACCTGAGCGGCCCCGCGCGGGCGCTCGAGATTCCCGGCCGATTCAGCGGCATTACCGCGGCGTATTGATCCATCCGAAGTTGTTGAACCCGCGGCCCACGCAGTACCAGCCCTTGGGCTTGCCGCTGCGCGTGATATACAGGTCATTAGCGCAGAAGTTCTTGTTGGTCTCTTCCAGATCTTCCTGCGTGCCGCGCGGCGGCTTGAACCATTGCACGGTGCCGTCCCAGATCGCGATCATGCTGCCGTTTTCGTGCCGCATGCTCACCTGGTCGAGATTGCCCCACAGTCCGTCGTCGTACTTGCCCGTCTTGGTGTCGTTGTACCAGTAGCTGCTCTCTTCCACGAAGATCGGTACGCCCTGGAGGCGCGTGAGCTTGGGAACGTCGGCGACGGCCAGGTTCGAGGCGCCCGCAACGGTGGGGGGGACGTACGCCGCCTGGAGATCAATCCCAAGCTCCGCCCCGCCCACGCCCGAGACCAGCGTGTAATCAAAGTTGTTGCGCTTGTTGCCGCCGAACATGTCGCGGCCGCCGGTCTTGGTGTTGGTGTTGTTGTCGGCTCCGTACCCGCCGCGGCGCTTGTTCAGCGGGCACTCGGTGATGCGCGAGGTGCGGTCCACGTACTTGTAGAACACCCCCGGTTCGGGGTTCAGCCAGTTGGAACCCACCCGGATGCGGCACCAGGTCTGCTCCAGGTTGTCCGCCTTGTTCCCCGAGTTGTAATAGTAATCAAACCACAGCTTGCCCTTGTTGTCGTTGGAGTAGAAGTGCCCCACCTGCACCAGCTGCTTGTTGTTCATCATGCACGCCGTCGCCTGGCTCGCCTTGCGTGCCTTGCCCAGCGCTGGAAGCAGGATGCCGATGAGGATCGCGATGATCGCGATCACCACCAGCAGCTCGATCAGCGTGAAGCCGCGAGCGGCGGAGCGTCCGCGGCGTGGGGCCGGCAAGGGAACGGTGGGAGCGAAAGTCCGCTGAATCTCTGGCACGGGCGTTCTCCCCGAGTTAATAAAGTCGGTCTGTGAGGGGCAGGCGGGCCCCGAATCACGCGAGAATGGCGCGACCCGCCAAGATATCAGGTGCTGCGGTCCGTGCAAGTGCATTCTGAAGGACGGAAGGAAAGTCGTCGGCGCTCCGGCCCCCCCGGTCCGGCGCCCCGGCCCCGTACGGCAAAGCCCCGGGGCCAGAAGCACCCGCCACCCGCCACCTGCAACCACCCGCCGCCATGAGCCGGCATCGATGTCCAGGGTGCCCGCGAGGAAACTCTTCGCAGCCCCCGGCGCCCTGCGACGAGAGAGCAACGCGCGAGCGCCGGGTATGCTGCGGGCATGATCTACCAGCTTCGCCAGAAGATCTTCTGCTTCGGGGACGACTTTACCATCAACGACCAGCACGGCCGGCCTGTCTACGTGGTCGACGGCGCGGCGTTCACCATCCGGGACAGCACCTCGATCCGGGACATGCAGGGCCACGAGGTCGCCCACCTACGCCGGCGCCTCCTCAGCCTGGGAATGACCTACGAGATCGAGCGCGGCGGCCACGTCACCGTCGTCCACAAGCACCTGTTCACGCTCTTCAAGTGCAGGTTCAGCGTCGATGTCCCCGGTCCCAACGATCTGGAGGCGACGGGAAACTTCCTTGATATGGAGTACCAATTCCAAAACGCGGCCGGAACACCCGTCGCCAGCGTCTCCAAAAAATGGATCTCGATCAGCGACTCCTACGGCGTCGAGATCGCCCCCGGCCAGGACGATGTCATGATCCTCGCCGCTGTCGTCGTGATCGACCTCTGCTGCCACGGTGATCGCAAGTAACGCGAGACGGTCCAGCCTATGTTGAGCCGCCCTGCCGCGGACCGCGTGTTGGACGCGCGCAAGCTCGTGCAGGCGTCGAGAGAAGTCATTCCCCCGGCGTGGGGAACGAGAGGACAGCTTTCGTGCCCTGGTCGTTCACGATGGTGACCTGGCGGGTGCGGGGGTCGATCGAATCGACCCGCCAGCCAGGGACCACCAGGTCTCCGATGCGGCGAAGCTTGTGATTGATCATCGCGACCACGGCCTCATCGCGCCCGATGATCGCCGAGATGGTGATCCCCGCGAGCGGGTCCGCGGCCGCAGCCGCGGGCGGGGCTACAGGCTCCGGGGCGGCCTCCACAAGCGGGGCCGGCGTCGCGGGGACCGGGTCGGGGCGGTCCATCGGTGATGGAAGGTCCGCCGGAAGCTGGTAGTTCTGGATGAAATCCCGTGCCCGCTGCTGCGCGGGTGAGAGGGCCGGCGCCACGTCCGCAGGCAGCGCAAGCTCCGGCTTCAGCGTCGAGACGTGCGCGAGGCTCGCGGATGCGCCGGCGGGACCGGGCCCTCCGAAGAGCCTGGCCACCTGCACGGTGGCCAGGGGCGCCATGACCGCGCAGAACCAGACAATCTTGCGTGTGGTATGGTCGGGCAGGGAGAACATGGGTTAGTGTCCCTCCGCGGGGTTGGCGGGGCGCTGCTCGGAGCCGTCGGCGAGGGCGGAGAGGCGCGAGACGTCGAAGGCGAAGTGCTCGGTATCGATGTGGGCGCGGACGGTCCCGGGAGAAAGCGTGTCCCCGGCCTCGACTTTGACGCCGCGGACCACGGCAAAGCCGATGGAGGCGGGGAGCTGGCGGACGAACGCGGCGACGCCGGCGTAGGGAGCGGTGATGACCATCGTGTACCCGACGCACGTGTCGGCGGACTTGGCGCGAGCCTGCGTGCTTGCCCCCGTTGGTGAGGGAGATGCAGGCGGGGAGAGATCGGGCAGCCCGCCGCTGGCCGGAGCGTTGGGGCGGCGCGACGCCGCGTCCCCCGTAGGCTGCAGGGATTCAACCCGCACCCCGCTCGCGGAGGCGAGAGCCATGATGCGGCCGAACAGCTCGGTCTGGTCTCGCGCCGGAGCGCTCAACGTGGCGATGCGTGCGGAGGCGGCGCGGGCCTGGTCCGTGAACGACTGGAGCTGGGAGACGTTGAGAGAAGCGGAGGCTTCCGGCGGATGGGCGAGGGCGTCGGCCTGTGCCTGGACGCGGTGCACCTTGTCTTCGAGCGGCGCGACGACGAAGAGGTAGATACCGCCGCAGACCAGCGCGGCGACGGAAAACTCGGCGAAGGCGCGGCGGGCATGGGCGGATCTCATGGGGCGCCTCCGGTGTCCCCCGCGGCGGCGAGAGGCTGCTGGGGCGCGGCGGGGAGCGCGACCAGCGCGATGGAGAGTTCGAAGGTTGCGGCGTCGTGGCCGCGGGCCTGATTCCTCTGCGTCGCGCCGAGCTTGACGGATTCGACGATCGGCTCCCTGGACAGGGTCTCGACGAAGCGGCGGATCTCACCGGGCGCGTCGGGCGTCTCATCGATGCGGACATAGCCGCGAAGCGCGCAGGTGGCCCGCCCCTGCCCGGTGGACATCCCGGCATCGACGATGCGCATCGACGCGGGCGTGCGCTCGGCGATCACCGCCATGAACGTCGCCCAGTCGGGCGCCTGTCCCATCGCCGCGGCGATGCGCTGGTCGATGGCGGCCGTCGCCGCCTTGGCGGCCAGG
This sequence comes from Phycisphaerales bacterium, assembly GCA_044226385.1. GTDB lineage: Bacteria > Planctomycetota > Phycisphaerae > Phycisphaerales > UBA1924 > JAEUJB01. The sequence continues at coordinate 362,884 of JBGAHA010000002.1, read as the reverse complement.
GCACGATCCTGCACGCCGGCGAGGGCCTGCGTGCCCGCGGCGACGGACTTGATCGCGTCGAGCCTCTTTTGTTCTTCGTTGAGAGCGGCGCGGGCGGAAAGCCCCTGCACCGTGAGAAGGGCGGCGGCGGCCGTGACCCCCGCCAGCAGCGTGCGGCGAAGTCCCTTGAGCGCCATGTCGTCGGCGGCCTGCAGCCCCAGCAGGCAGATGGGCGTCTCCCCCATCCGCAAGAACTGCTCAGTGAGACGCGGGGCGGCGCTGCAGACTGAAGGTGTGCTCCCGTGCTCCGCGTCGGAGCTTGCCGGCGCGAACGCGGCCTGGCGAGAAAGCACGTCCCCCAGATTGGGCGTTGCCGCTCCTTCTCCGGCGACGTGGAGCTTGACGCTCCCTCGCAGCGCTTCCCCAACGCCAAATCGCAGCGACTGCTTGATCTCCACCGCCAGCCGTTGCAACGCGGGCTGGAGGAAGGGCAGTATGCACGCGCCGTCGAAGCCGGGCATCTCCGGCAGCGGCTGCTGCGGGCAAGGAATTCCGACCGAGGCGAGCAGTCGCCGCGCCGTAGCGCGGTCAAGCGTTACAGGCTCTCCCTCCCCGCGGCGACGGATCGGCCGCAGCAGGGCGTCCACAAGCGTTTCGGTGCCGGTCGCGATGGTGCGGACCAGCTCGAGCCGGTGACCGAGACTGACGGCGAGCACCGATTGGTGAGCGCCGATCCACAGCGTTGCGGTATTTTCAAGCGGGCCGGCCGACATCGCGAGCGCAACGGCCGATGCGTTCAGCACCGCTTCCGCGGGCGTGACCGACGTGACGTTGAGGCCCGCGGACGCGGCCCACGCCGTCAGGGCGGCGATGGTCCCGTCGTGGTCCGCGGCGCTGAGCATGTGCAGCCGCAGCGGAGCCTGGTCGTCCTTGCTCCCCGGCCGGTCGGCGTGGAGCAGCGTCATCCCGTGCGGGTTAGAGTCCAGCGGAAAGGTCGCGAGGCTCGCCAGCGCCAGCTTGGCGGCCTCTGCAGCGCCCCAGCGGCCCGCGCCCGCGGGGCATGAATGAACGTTGACGAACGTCCCGGGCAGCGAATACACGATCGCCGCCGGCATGCCGGCGCACCCCAGGTGCGAGACGCACTCCCCCAGCGGGGCCTTGAGCTCTTCCAGCGCGGGCAGCCACGCCGATGGCCATTCTCCACGGTCCAGATCCACCCTGCGGTGCGCCACGATGGCCTCCCCTCGGCAGACGGCGACCTCCAGCGCGGAAGGGGAGACATCGACGATGACCCGAGAGTTTCGCAAACCCAAAGCTCCATCGCGCCCGGCGCGGGGGGGGTGTCTGGACAGGGAGGAACGCGCGGAACACGGGCCGTGCCCGCAGGGAGGTATCGGTCCGAACCGGTCGCGGCTTTGGCGCGACCGGGTTTGGGCCACGATCCGGGGTTATCTGGAGGACGGATCGCTCACGGAAGCCGCGTGGACGGGCAGAAACGGCGCATCCACCATCCGAACCTGGTACCCACCGTCACGCCCGGCCGCGGGCCCTGCGCCGAGGTAGAAGAGTCGCCGTGACACCGGGTCCAGGGCTACCACGCGAGCGTCCGTCGCAGCAGTTATCGCGTGCGCGGGCCCCAGCGAGCCCGACGAGCCCAGCGAGAACACCGCCGCCGCCCCGTTCTCCAGAAACGTGATCGCCACGTCCGCGGAGGTGTCCAGCACAAGTCCTCCCGGCGCGGGGGCGATGGGGATCGTGGTCACCACCCGGCCCGATTCCGCGTCCAGCACCGCGATCGCCCCGCCATGACAGCGGGCAAAGAGCCGTGACGTCCGGGCATCAAACGCGAGGTCTCCCGGCGCCGTGCCCGGAGGAAGCGTCCACCGCGTCTCCACCCGCAGACCGCTCGCATCCACCCGGAGAATCTCGTTGGTCGACGGCAGGCTGATGTACACCAACCCGCTCGTCCCCGCGGCGATCCCCGCGGGCGATGCCGCAAGCGTGAGCGTTGCCCGCGCGATCGCATGCTCCGCCGACACGACCGTGACATCCTTGCCGGCCGTATTGAGCACACACAGCGTCCCCGAGAGCGGATCAAAGGCCATCGGCCCGGGACCCTTGCCGGCGGTGATCGTCCGGGACGTCCGCAGCGTTCGAAGGTCCAGCGCGGTCACCGTCCCCGCCTGACGATGGCTGATGAACCCCTTGTGAAGCGCCGGCGCGAGGGCAAGGTGCGTCGCGCCCGCCGCAACTTCAATGGCGCCAATGGACGCGCCGGAATCCGCGCTGACCACCAGGACGGCGGAATCAACCGGGATGTACAGCCTGTGCGTGACGGCGTCGAGCACCGGCGGCGCGGCGTCTTGCCCCGCGGTCCAGATCGGGATCAACCTCGATGGCGGACCCGCAGGCGCCGCCGAGCGGGTCCTCGCGACATCAATCACGCTCTCCGCGGTCGAGCCGGTTGAATCCGGGGACGGCGGCGACGACCGCGGCGAACCGACCTCCCCTGGGTCAGCCTTCGCCGGAGGTGTCCGCGGCGAGGTGGATGTCGGTGTGCTGGTCGTCGGCTCGCTGGCCGGCGCCACACTGGAAGGCGGGTGTACAGGTGACGGCGACCTCCCGGGTGCCGGGGTCACACGCCCCGGGGAGGAAGTGGGGGGCCTGGCCGGTCGTTGTGGTGTCGGTTGCGCCGGTTGCGGAGCGGGCGTGGGCGCAGGTGAAGGGGACGGAACCGGCACCGGCTCGTTGCGCGGCGTCCCGGGCCGGGGCTCCGCGGCGGCGAGAGAGAGAGTGAACAGAAATAGGAGGGCGTTCATGGGTATCTCGCGTTCTCTGTCCGTGGAACTCTGTCGGTCTGCCGCGCCCCGGGCGGGAAGCAGCACAGCAGCAATCACGGCGACGGCGCCGCCATCGTCCAGCTCGTGATCTTCGAAGCCCCCGCGTTATACGGCGCGAGGCGGATGTCGTCGTAGTACACATGACTCGCCGAGCTGCCGTACAGATCCACCGCCGCAAAGGCGCGGACGCCCCCGAGGCGGTTCCACGACGCCGTGTACAGCAGCTGGTCGTTGTACCGCACGGTCTGCGTCCCCGCGTCCAGGTCGATATCCACGGAAATCAGCACCCACGCATCCCGCACGATCGTCAGCACGTTCCCCGTCACCCCGCCCACCAGATTGTCATATAGCTGGTTGGACCCCAGCACGAAGCGCACCTGTGTGCTCCAGTACTTGGCCCCGTTGGCGTTGTAGGTGTTCATCAGGATGAAATACGTGTCCGTGCCCGTCGTCGACGAGGGGATGTACTGCCACGCCGTATACAGCCAGCGTCCCGAGGTGGGCGTGTATATGTGCACCACGTCGCTGGGCGCCAGGATGTCGCACGACAGCCCTCCATTGCGCGCGAGCGTGTTGGTCGTGTAGGCGACGACCGCGGGGTTGTTGTCCCACAGCCTCCACCCGCCCACGTTGTTGAGCGCGGTTCCCGGCGCGTACCCCTGGAAGCCCTCAACGCTGATGTTCGCGTCCTGGATCGTGAACTCGCACCGGGAGAGCGCCGGGCCGCCCCGGCCCTGGGCCCCGAACTTCCGGCCCGACACCGCCGACATCGCCTCGACCGTGAATCGCGCGTTCCCGATCACCGGGTCATCTGCCCAGGCGCTGTTGGCGGAAATGCCCCCGATCACGCCGTCCCCGTCGATATCGACGTTGTTGTACAGCTCGGCGAGGGACATGTTCATCCCCGCCTCGGCGCTGTAAAACGCCCTCGCCGCTTGGGCTCGCTGCCCGCCCAGATCGTGGTCGCGTGCCCCGGCGATCACGATCCCCACCACGATGAGCTGGAGCAGGATGAGCGCGATGACCGCCGCAACGGCGACGGCGCCGCGCGCGGCGGGAGCCCGGGCTCCGGAAGCTGGGCGCCGCCGCCCCGCAAGCACGCATCGGCAATGCTGAAGGCTCATGGCGCAGCCCCCGCCATCATGCACCGCAGAAAGACCCGCGTGCGCAGCGTCTCGGTCACCCCGAAGCGCGTCGCGCTGATCGTGATCTGCACCCGCCGTACCGCGTCGCATCCGTTGCCCGAGAGGTTCTCCCCCAGTTCCGAATTGCCCGCGTCAAAGGCCTGCAGCGAGAGCGAGGAGACATTTTCAAGCAGGATGCTCGACGCGCCCCCGGAGGTGTAAAGCAGATCAGTCCCGCTCAAGCTGAAGCCCGTGCCGTTGCTCCAGGCGATCGAGGTCGGTGTCAGGGAATCCAGGAACGGCTCGGTGGGGGAGGTCTCCGGGCGGAAGGGGATCGCGCGGAGGTCCGTCGAGAGGCGATCAAGGGCGGCCGACAGCGAGCCGGAAAGCTCGGCCCGCGTCGCGGCGCTCGCATACGCATCCGCGGCGGCAAAGATCGAACGCGACGCCACCACCGACACCACCGCGATGATCGACATCGTCGCCACCGCCTCCACCAGCGTGAAGCCGCGCGCCGGGCGGCGCCCGCGTGAACCGCTCTGGGCTCCTGGTGGGCTCATGGGGTGTAGTCCGCAAGCACGGTGGAGAGTGAAAACGCCCGCGAGGCCCCGGCGGCCCCGGCATACGTTACGGTCACGTTCACGGTCTTGTACCCCGTCCCCGCGCTCGATAGATCGGCGCCAGTTTCGCTGATGACCACCCGCCGCGAGAACCCCGGGAACTCCGCAAGCGGAGATTCATCGGGATAGTTGGGCGAGATCACGTACCCGTACCCGCGCGACGGGCTGTGGCGGTCGGCGATGATGTCCTCGAGCTTCTCCGCCGCGAGCCATCGTGCCCGCGTGTCCTGCACGGGGTTCATCCGCCTCGCGTGCGCGTCGGTCACCGCCAGGAACATCGCCGGCGCCGCGACAGAGAGAATCACCAGCGCAATGATCGCCTCGATGAGCGTGAAAGCCGGAGATGGGCGGTGCGAAGGCATGTCTCTGGATGATCGTGAAACCCCAAGCACATCAACCGCGTTCAGGGCCGAGCCGCCGTGAACCCCGTCTCGGGCTGGATCGTCACGCTGCAGCCCTCGGAAAGAGTGATGGTCCCGGCGGAACTCAGCGACGCCAGCGCGGAATCTCGTGGCCGCCCACGCCAGTCAAACCCGACCTCATGCCCCGCGCCGAGCGACACCCCGGTGATCACCACGCCCGCAAACTCCCCTGAGTTCAATGGCTGCGCGAAGCTCCGCCCCGTCGCGGGGTCCGTCAGCGCCGCGGCCCCGCCGCGCCCCGGAGACCCCAGCTGCTCCTCCAGGATCGTGTAAGCGTTCCCTGGAACGTCCAGCGAGACCCACACGACGCTGCCGGTGGTGATCGCCCGCTCCCGGGCAAACGTGATGTCGCGAGCCAGCTGGCGGGCGGCGACGCGAGCCCTGGTGGATCCAAGGCCCGTCATCGCGGGGATCGCCGCGGCGGCGAGGACCCCGACGATGACCATGACCACCGCCAATTCGACCATCGTGAATCCGCGCCCCGGGCGTGCCCGGGGCGGCGGACGGCGCGGAATCAACATCACGCACGCTCCCCGTGTGCCGACGCCCCCGGGCGCCGGCGTGGCGGCGAATCACCAGGCGTTCTCTTCCACGTTGGTCGTGTTGGTGTTCGCCCAGAAGCGTCCCGCCGCGGCGTCGTAGTTCCATCCCGCGCTCCCGCTGATGGGCGGCGTGGTCGACCACGTTGCCGCGGAGATGTCCGCGGAGTTGTTGCTTGTGTACGGATTTCCCGGGATCGCCTCGGCCATTACCACGCCGTTGGTCTGAAGCTGCGTCAGCGTCGGGTACGCCCCGGTGCCGGTCGAGACGACCTGGTTCGCGTACCAGTTGGCGATCGACGCGCGGACCGCGCCCAGCGTCGCCTTGACGGCCGATTCCTTCGCCTTGGCCGAGTAGTCAAGGTACTTGGGAATCGCCACGCCCGACAGGATCGCCAGGACCACGATCACGACGACCAGCTCGATGAGGGTGAAGGCACGGAGGAAAGGACGGCGATGAGTGGTGAGCAACATACAGATGTACTCCTTTGATAGACTGATCGGGATACGACTTACAGAATATTAAGATGAAAATGGGATTGGTGAGAGATTGAGGTCACTTCAACCCACCAACTTCAACATATCCCACATCGGAAGAAAAATAGCCAGTGCTATTACCAGTACCACGCCCGCGATCCCGACGATCATGAGCGGCTCGATAACCGTGGCGATGTTCTTGACCATGTGCCCCGATTCACGCTCGTAGTGGCGAGAGATGATCGCGCACATCCGCGGCAGCTCCGCCGACTGCTCCCCCGCGCTAAGCATGCGCCGCGTGAACCCCGAAATCTGCCGGCACCCGCCCAGCACCTCGCTCAGCTTCCCCCCTCGCCGAACCTGCGCCGCCATGATGTGCGCGTCGCGCTGCATCGACACGCGCCCCGACGCCTTGCCCGCCAGTTCCAGGGACTCGATCAGCCCCAGCCCCGAGGAGATGGAAAGTCCCAGTATTCGCGTGAACCTTGCCACCGCCAGCCCCCGCAGAATGTCCCCCAAGTGCGGCACGCGGCCCAGAAGGTCGTCGATCAGTTCCGCCCCGCGCGGGCTGCGACGCACGCGGATCCCCGCGAAGATCACCGCCGCGGCGGCGAGCGTGTACGCCCACCAGTAGTGCTGGGCGCTCTCCCCCGCGGCGACCAGCGCCCGGGTAAAGACCGGAAGATGAACATGCCGTGATTCGAACGTCTTGGCGATGCGCGGCACCACGAACTGCACCAGAAAGATCACCGCCAGCACGAGAATCCCCGAGACGCACAGGGGATACATCAGCGCGCCGCGCACCTGCCGCGTCATCTCCTGCCCGCGCTCCAGACTCTCCGACAGCTGCTCCAGCACCTTGACCAGGTTGCCGCTCTGCTCCGCCGCGCGGATGGTCTCGATGTACACCTCACCGAAGACCTCTCGGCTCGCATCCATCGCCGCCGCGACCTGCTGCCCGCTCTCGATGCGCCGCGTCACGTCCAGGATCGTGTCCCGCAGCCCGCCAGGGCGCTCCTGCTCGGCGATGCTCCGCAGGCCCTCGCTGATCGGAATCCGGCTGGAGACCAGCACCCCCAGCTGGTACGTGAAGTGCGCCAGGTCGCGCGGCTGGATCCGCCGCGCCCGGCGACCAACCTTCTCCCGCGAGGCGCTTCGCAGCGACAGCGGCGTGAGCCCCATCGCCGAAACCTTGCGGAAGGCCTCCGCCTCGCTCCCCGCCGGCAGCGCGCCCTTGTGGCGGGCGCCCAGCTTGTCGATCGCCTTGTATTCAAACGTCACGGCGCTCATGCGACCCGCCGCGCTTCCTGCGTCTCATGCGAGCTTCCCGCCCCGCCGACGGGCGCCGGGAACTCCGTCGCCTGCACGGCGACGACGCGATTGATCTCTTCGAGCGTGGTGAGCCCGAGCTTGGCCTTGACCAGCCCGTCCTGCCACATGAGACGCATCCCCTCGGCGACGGCCGCGGCCTGGATCGACGCCGCCGACTCACCGCGGTCCACCGCGCGGACCACCGCGGGGGACATGGAAAGCAGTTCGTACACGCCCACGCGCCCGCGGTACCCGCTGCTGCCGCAGCGGCCGCACCCCGCGCCCCGCATCCACTTCACCTCGTCGGCCCGCACCGCGAAGCGTTCGCACTGCGCCGCGTCGGGCGTGCAGATCCGGGCGCACTCCGGACAGACCCGCCGCACCAGCCGCTGGCCGATCACCGCCAGCAGCGCCGCGTTGATCGCAAACCCCGGGCAGCTCAGGTCCCGCAGCCGCGGGATCGCCCCCGCCGCGTCGTTGGTGTGCAGGCTCGAGAGCACCAGGTGCCCCGTCAGCGCCGCCTGCATCGAGATCCGCGCCGTCTCCTCGTCACGGATCTCACCCACGAACACCACGTCGGGATCCTGCCGCAGGATCGACCGCAGCGCGCTGGCAAAGCTCAGCCCGATCTCCGCGTTCGCCTGCACCTGCCGGATCATCGGCAGGCGGATCTCGACCGGATCCTCGATGGTCATCACGTTGACGTCGGGAGAGTTGAGCCGCTTGAGCGCGGTATACAGCGTCGTCGTCTTGCCCGAGCCCGTCGGGCCCGTCACCAGGATCATCCCGTACGGGTTCTTGATGATCCGCTCAAGCGACGCGATCTCGTCCTGCGGAAAGCCCAGCGCCGCAAAGTCCCGGATATTCCCCGCGCTGCTGAGCAGCCGCATCACCACGTTCTCACCGCACACCGTGGGAATCAGGCTCAGGCGGATATCCACCGACCGGCCGTTGTGCGTGAAGCGGAACTTGCCGTCCTGCGGACGGCGCGTCTGCGTCAGGTCCAGGTCCGCCATCACCTTCAGCCGCTGCACCAGCCCCCCGTGCGTCGAAAGGCTCGGCCCCTGGCTCGTGCGCAGCGTCCCGTCCACCCGGTAGCGCAGGTGCAGGTTGTGCTCGTCGGGATTGATATGAATGTCGCTGGCGCCCAGCTCGATCCCCTGCGCGATGATCTGGTTCACCGCCGCGACGATCGGCTCCTTGCCCGTCGTCAGGTCCTCGCTCATCACATCGACGCGGGCATCCGCCCCGCGAGCCTCGCCCGAGAGCGCATACGCCCGGTCGATCAGCGCCCGAAGTGCTTCAGGCTCGCACAGCACCGGATCGATATCCACCGCCATCAGCGTTCGCAGCTGATCCACCGACCGCAGGTCCAGCGGGTTGGCCATCCCCACCGTCGCCAGCTCTCCCGAGATGAACAGCGGGTACGCGCAGAACTGCTCCGCCGCCGCCTTGGGAAGTCGCGCCGTATTCCCGTAGTCAACGTCGTAATGCTCCAGGTCCACGTACGGATATTCGCTGGTCTCCGCCCGGAACAGCGCCAGCTCGCGCACGCTCAGCAGCCCCTGCGCCGTCAGCGATTCGCACAGGCCTACACCGTGCGTCGCCGCAAACCGCCGCGCCGCGTCCACCTTGGCGCTGTCCAGCGTGCCCGCCTCCAGCATCGCCGCGATCACGAAGTCGTCGGTCCCCGTCATGCCGCCAGCCCTCCCTCGCCCGGCGGACGCTTCTGAGCGGCGACGTGGTTCAGCAGCCGCTCGATCACCGCGGGAGTGGGGGCGTTGCGGCCCTTGAAATCAAGACCAAGGTAATACCGCGGCTCCCGACTGATCATCGCCACGCGCTGCACGGTCCCCTCCAGGTCCAGCGGCGTCGAAGGCTCTCCGGGATTGCTCAGCTCCACACGCAGGCACAGCCGCGCCTGCCTGGGCAGGAACACCGGGCTCTCCAGCCCCATCCCGCCAGGGCTGCAATCCACCACCGTCGCGCCGAACACCCCCGTGCCGTTCCCCACCGTGCGCGACAGCGCCGCCCGCGTGGGAGAGTGCTCGGTGATGCCGACCTCCGCCCGCAGGCTGCAGGTGCTGCGCACGTGCTGGCGGATCTTGAACTGCTCGGCGCTGTCGTCCATGGGATTCCCATCCGCGAATGCGGGATCGACTCTCCGGTAGGATCGGACCCCGGCCCACGAACATTCAGTTCATCAGCCGTTTATCGGAGAGGTACTCGTCTGATAACAGGCCACTCGCGCCCGCGCAGACCGCACGACCCCGCGAAACCCCTCAGTAACTCACCCCACACCGAAGGAAAAGCTTGGAGACTCGGAGTTTCCCCGGCAGGCATTTGCCTCCCGCATGACTCACCTTGGGCGACCTCGGTCCCAGCGTCGGCGGTGCCCGCATGCCCGACGTCTCCCAAGGCCTTCGCTGGAACATCAGCCATTGGCACTTTCACGACGCTCACCGCAAGCCCGGACAACACCTGCCTCGCTCTCTCCGGAGACTCAACATTCGTCGCCCGGCATCGCCGTGCCTGTTCGCGTCCCCACACCGCTCGCCCGCGATCCGCCAGCCCTCAACGCCATCGAAGACCTGGTTCTCCCACCAGTACTTACTTAAGTCTGTCGTAAACAGACGCGTGCAAAGAACCACGCCGGACGCCACAGAAACGTTCTCTTGCCGTCCCCGCCCGCTTCGCGCCGACAAAGTCGGACGTATGGACATTCCGCGTCCCTCCGTGGCCAGCCCGCGCTCGGCCAGACAACCCGCCCCCGCCTGCAAATCGCTGTGCATATCGAGCGATTTCGATTATCATTCCTCCGAACCGACCCACCGCAAGAGCCTGCCCGGCGTCCCTGACTCACCGCGCGCCTGCACGCGCACCGCCCCAGGGCACTGCGGTGGGGGTCCCACCGATCGGAGCCCGATGCGCACCACGACGTCACCGTCCACGGCACTCTCTGCTTGCATCCCCGTCCTGCTCGGCGTCGCCGGCCTTGCCGCCCTCGCGCCCTCCGCCTCCGCCGGAATCTGGACCCGCCTTGTCCGCAACGCCCCCGGCGGCGTCTCCCGCCTGCACCTGCTCCCCGACGGCAACGTCTGGGCCGCCACCAGTGACGGCGTCTGCTACCGCCTCAAGCCCGACAGCCACGGCAACTACGTCAACGGCATCTGGACCACCCTCGCCCCCATGCGCGATACCCGGCTGTACTACTCCTCACAAGTGCTCCGCGACGGACGCATCTTCGTCGCCGGCGGTGAGTACGGCACCGGCACCTCCAAGGCCGAGGTCTACGACCCGCAGCTCAACACTTGGACCGACATCACGCCTCCCTCCAACCTCTGGAACCCCGCGACCGACATCTTCTACGACTCCAACAGCGAGATGCTCCCCGACGGCAGCGTGCTCATCATGCCCGTGGGCCCGCACACCGCGGCCACCCCGCTCCGCTACAACCCCGCGACCAATACATGGTCCAACGCCGGCAAGCTCGTGCGCGGCTATTACCAGGACGAGGCGAGCTGGGTCAAGCTCCCCGACGATTCGATCCTCACCATCGATCCCTTCGGCACGTTCTCCGAGCGTTTCATCCCCGCGAGCAACGCGTGGCGCACCGATTCCTCCGTGCCCGTCTCCCTCTACGACCCCTTCGGCAGCGAACTCGGCGCCGCCTTCCTCCTCCCCAGCGGCAAGGCCTTCTTCCTCGGCTCCACCGGCCACACCGCGCTCTACACGCCCTCGGGCCTGCCCAACGTCGCCGGCAAGTGGGTCGCCGGTCCCGACATCCCCGACGGCCACGGCACCCCCGACGCCCCCGCGGCGATGATGGTCAACGGCAAGATCCTCTGCGCTGTCAGCCCCCTCCCCACCAGCGACAACCACTTCCCCAGCCCGACCATCTTCTACGAGTACGACTGGGAAGCCAACAGCTTCACCTCCGTCCCCGGCCCGCACGGCGCTTCCGAGAACCAGCCCTGCTTCGCCGCCATCATGCTCGATCTCCCCGACGGCAACGTCCTCTACTCCCACTTCGGCAACGACCTTTACGTCTACACGCCCACCGGCGCCCCGCTCGCCGCCGGCAAGCCCGTCATCTCCAGCATCACCGCGAACCCCGATGGTTCCTTCCACCTCACCGGCACGAACCTCAACGGCATCTCCGAAGGCGCCAGCTACGGCGACGACTTCCAGATGAACACCAACTACCCCCTGGTTCGCCTGCACCACAGCAACGGGGCCGTCTACTACGCCCGCACCTTCAACTGGAGCAGCACCGGCGTCATGACCGGCGCCAAGGTGCTCACCACCGAGTACCGCCTCCCCACCAGCCTCCCCTCGGGAACCTACACCCTCGAGGTCACCGCCAATGGCATCGCCTCGGACATCGCCGTCGTCCCCAGCATCGCCTCCAACCCCGTCTCTCAGATCAATTGCGGCCACGGCAGCGCCAGCTTCACCGTCGTCCCCGCCGGCACGCCCACCTTCAGCTACCAGTGGCGCCGCGGCACGACGCCCCTCGCCAACGACGCCCACATCACCGGCGCCACCGATGCGACCCTCGTGATCAACCCCGTCGGTCCCGCCGATGTTGACGCCGCGTACAACTGCGTCGTCACCACCGTGCTGGGATCCGCCACCTCCGCCAACGCCGGCCTCGCCATCTGCTCCGCCGACTTCGACTGCACCGGCTTCGTCGATACCGAGGACTACGACGCCTTCGTCCACGCCTTCGAGGTCGGCTCGGGCGCCGCCGACATCGATTACTCAGGATTCGTCGATATCGAAGACTTCACCGCCTTCGTCAACGCCTACGAAGCCGGCTGCTGATCGGCCCGACCACTCCGCCCGCGGGAGTACATCCAGATACCAATGAAAAGGGCTCGCCTCACGGCGAGCCCTTTTTCATTTTCCTGAAGCGGAAGGACAAGCCTCCCTCCGCATTCTCTCATGGCGACGACCGAGCCGTGGGGCGACTTCGCCCGCGTTACTTCACGCCGTCCTTGCTCGCCATCAGCTTGATGAAGTCCACGCAGCGGCTCGCGTACCCCGCCTCGTTGTCGTACCAGCTCACCACCTTGAAGAACCGCTTGTTCAGCTCGATCCCCGCCTTCGCGTCAAAGATCGAGCTGCGGCGATCACCCACAAAGTCGCTGGAGACCACTTCCTCTTCCGTGTACCCCAGGATGCCCTTCATCGCGCCCTGGCTCGCCGCCTTCATCGCCGCGTTGATCTCCGCGATCGACGTGTCCTTGCCCGTCTTGAACGTCAGATCCACCGCCGACACGTCCGCCGTCGGCACCCGGAACGACATCCCCGTCAGCTTCCCCTTCAAAGCCGGGATGCACAGCGTCACGGCCTTCGCCGCACCCGTGCTTGCCGGGATGATGTTCTGGTACGCGTTGCGGCCACCGCGCCAGTCCTTCTTGCTCGGACCGTCCTGCGTCGGCTGCGTCGCCGTCGCCGCGTGCACCGTCGTCATCAGCCCTTCCTCAAGCCCGAACGCATCGTTGATCACCTTGGCGATCGGCGCCAGGCAGTTGGTCGTGCACGACGCGTTCGAAATCACCTGGTGCTTCGACGGGTCGTACTGCTCGTGGTTCACACCCAGGCAGAACGTCGGCACCACCCCCGGCTCGCTCTTGGTCGGCGCCGAGATCACCACGCGCTTGGCTCCCGCGGTGACGTGCGCCATCGCCTTCTCACCCTCGGTGAACAGCCCCGTCGACTCCAGCACGTAGTCCACGCCCATCGACTTCCACGGAAGCTTCGAAGGATCCTTCTCCGCCGTCGTCTGCGTCACCTTCCCGTTGACCGTGAACGACGTCTCCGTCGCCGAGATCTCCGCAGGCTTGCCCCCCAGCATGAACTGGCGGTGCATCGTGTCGTATTTCAGCAGGTACGCCAGGTTGTCCGCGGGAACAAGGTCGTTCACGCCCACGAACTCGATCCCCTGCTCGGACCCGATCCGGTACACGAGCCGACCGATGCGACCAAACCCATTGATGCCGACGCGGATTGCCATGTCTGATTCCTTGCGGTGAAAAGTGCGAACGACCCCACCGTAGGTCGCGCCAATCACCGCTTTCTATCTTCCTCGCCCAGCCCGCCCCTATCTCACCCGCCCTCCCATCCCCGCGCCGCATTTTCCCGCTACCATCGCCTCCCCTACGGAGCCGACCATGAAGATTCACGAGTACCAGGGCCGCGATCTCCTCGCCAAGTACGGCATCCCCGTCCCCTCCGGGCAGGTCATCACCTCATTCGACCAGGCCGCCTCCGCCTTCAAGGCCGCCACCACCGGCCAAGCCTCCCCCGTCGCCGTCGTCAAGGCCCAGGTCCACGCCGGCGGCCGCGGAAAAGCCGGCTTCGTCAAGCTCGTCCGCACCCCCGACGAAGCCACCGAAGCCGCCAAGTTCATGCTCACCACGCGCATGAAGTCACCCCAGACGCCCCCCGAAGGCCTCGAGGTCACCAAGCTCCTCATCGCCTCCGCCGTCGACATCGCCGACCGCGCCGGCGGCGGCAAGGAAGAGTTCTACCTCGCCATCACCACCGACCGCCGCACACGCCGCAACATCCTCATCGCCTCCCGCGAGGGCGGCGTCGAGATCGAGCAGGTCGCCCACGACCGCCCCGACGCCATCATCAAGGAACCCCTCCATCCCCTCCTGGGCCTCCAGGGCCACCAGGCCCGCCGCGTCGCCTTCGCCCTGGGCCTCAAGGGCAAGCACGTCTCACAGGCCGCCGACATCATGGTCAAGCTCGGCAAGCTCTTTGTCGAGAAAGACTGCTCACTCGCCGAGATCAACCCCCTGGTCATCGCCCTGGGCTCCCCGGCCTCTTCCGCCGGCGCCCAGGTCCCCAGCGCGTCGGATTCCTCCGTCATCGCCATCGACGCCAAGTTCAACTTCGACGAAAATGGACTCTTCCGCCACCCCGACATCAGCGAGCTCGCCGACGCCTCCGAGGAAACCCCCGCCGAGGCCCGCGCCAAGAAGTTCAACCTCTCCTACATCCCCCTCGAAGGCAACATCGGCTGCCTCGTCAACGGCGCCGGACTCGCCATGGCGACCATGGACATCATCAAGCTCCACGGCGGTGAACCCGCCAACTTCCTCGACGTCGGCGGCGGCGCCACCGAAGAAGCCGTCACCGAAGCCTTCGCCATCATCCTCTCCGACCCCGCCGTCAAGGGCGTCATGGTCAACATCTTCGGCGGCATCATGAAGTGCGACGTCATCGCCCAGGGCTTCATCAACGCCGCCCGCGGCTTCAAAAACCGCGACGGCTCCGTCGGCTTCAAGGTCCCCCTGGTCGTCCGCCTCGAAGGCACCAACGTCGACGCCGGCCGCAAGCTCCTGGACGAGGCCCGCAGCTCCATCCCCACCATGCAGGCCGGCACCGACCTCGCCGACGCCGCCCGCAAGATGTGTGCCGCGGTGGGATGACCCCCCGCGACCGCTGAACGCGCCCATTCCGCCTCTCCGCGCCTCGGCGACGCTGCGAACCCCGTGCGCCTTCACCGGTTCCGCGCCGTCCCTGCCTCCAGTACGCACCGCGGCGACGCGCCCCTCCCCCCATCAAACCCCGTTCCCCATCCTTCCTCCCGGGCGGAAACCCGCCACCCGACCGCCTAAACTTGCCTCCCCATGGGACCGGTCGGTCCTGCGGGCCCATTCTCGAGGTTTCAGAGGTACCCATGCCCAGCAACGGCACGATCACCCAGGTCATCGGCTCCACCTTCGACGCCCAGTTCCAGGAGGATCAGCTCCCGGACATCTATAACGCCGTCGAGGTCAAGACCCAAACCAAGACCGGCGAGCTCTACCTCGTCGGAGAAGTCCAGCAGCACCTCGGCGGCGGTCGCGTCCGCGCCGTCGCCCTGGGCTCCACCGACGGCCTCGCCCGCGGCATGACCTGCACCGACACCGGCTCCCCCGTCACCGTCCCCGTCGGCGAGGGCGTCCTGGGCCGCGTCTTCAACCTGCTGGGCCAGCCCATCGACAAGCTCCCCGCCCCCAACGTCTCCAAGCGCAGCCCCATCCACAAGGCCCCGCCGCCCTTCTCCGCCCTCAACCCCAAGACCGAAATCCTACCCACCGGCATCAAGGTCATCGACCTCCTCTGCCCCTTCGTCCGCGGTGGAAAGATCGGCCTCTTCGGCGGCGCCGGCGTCGGAAAGACCGTCGTCATCCAGGAAATGATCGCCCGAGTCGCCAAGAACTTCGGCGGCTACTCCGTCTTCGCCGGCGTCGGTGAACGCACCCGCGAGGGCAACGACCTCTGGCGCGAAATGAAGGAAGCCGAGTACACCGACGACAAGGGTCAGAAGGCCCACGTCCTCGACAAGGTCGCCATGGTCTTCGGCCAGATGAACGAGCCCCCGGGATCGCGCCTCCGCGTCGCCCTCTCCGCCCTCACCATGGCCGAAGAGTTCCGCGACGCCTCCGGCAAAGAAACCCTGATGTTCGTCGACAACGTCTTCCGCTTCACCCAGGCCGGCTCCGAGGTCTCCGCCCTCCTGGGCCGCATGCCCAGCGCCGTGGGTTACCAGCCCACCCTCTCCACCGAGATGGGTGAGCTCCAGGAGCGAATCACCTCCACCGCCAAGGGCGCCATCACCTCGGTCCAGGCCATCTACGTCCCCGCCGACGACCTTACCGACCCCGCCCCCGCGACCGCCTTCACCCACCTCGACGCCTTCATCGTTCTCTCCCGCCAGATCGCCGAGAAGGGCATCTACCCCGCCGTCGATCCCCTCGCCTCCACCTCCCGAATCCTCGACCCGCAGATCCTCGGCGAACGCCACTACCGCGTCTCCCGCCGCGTCCAGTCCATCCTCCAGCGCTACAAGGACCTCCAGGACATCATCGCCATCCTCGGCGTCGACGAACTCTCCGAAGACGACAAGCTCACCGTCTCCCGCGCCCGCAAGATCGAGCGCTTCCTCTCCCAGCCCTTCCACGTCGCCGAGCAGTTCACCGGCTTCAAGGGCGTCGACTCGACCCTCGAGGTCACCATCGACTCCTTCGAGCGCCTCTGCAACGGCGAAGGCGACTCCCTCCCCGAAGGCGCCTTCATGTACGTCGGCTCCCTCGACGACGCCAAGGCCAAGGCCGCCAAGATGGTCGCCGGCGGATAAGCCGCCTCAGAAGGCACTCGGCATCCGGCACTCGGCACTGGTGACTGAAATCAAGACGTCCCCCACATCGACCCCCGCACCCTGCGGGGGTCGTTTTCTTTATCCAGACTCCCCTTCAAGACCTGAATGTTCTGACCTCTTCCCCTCCTTACGCCCTGCACTCTCTTTCTCTCTCTCTCCCTCTCTCTCTTCACCCTCTCTCCCCTCTTTCCCCATCCCCCTCTTCTCTCTGTGCCCTCTGTGCCTCTGTGGTGAGTCCTGCCTTTCCCCGCGCACAAACCCGTCCCTCGCTCCCGCTCCACCCCCGCAAATCCCACATTTTCTCACAATCCCCCCCAACCCCATCCCACCACCCACCTTGCGCTCCGCCCGCGTCCGCCCAAACCCTCCCACGCACCCTCCGATCGACCACCCCTGTGCGCACACCCGCGTTCCCACCCTGTACTTACAGAGAGTCCTCACGGCCGGCCCAAGGCGCCGCCTCCAACGTGGAAACTGTCGTGCTTGCCGGGTCCTCCTCCCGCGCGGGCCACGCCAGAGCGGTCCCGAAGGATGTTTCGCTGCGAGCCGCCCCGCGAGGCCTCTTCACGGTCGATCGGTGAAGCCACTACCCGCTCTTGCTGTTCAGGCACCCCTGCCTGCGCCTCCACGCCCTACCGCTTCGCGGGACTCACGCCCGCACGCTCGCCTCCTCGCCCTCGCGAGGTCGGCACGTTCCGATTCCGCCCGTCCGGGTCGAGAGTGATTTCCACTCACGCGGGAACGCCAGTCGAGCCGCGCGGGGCCTCCCAAGCCTTCGCCAAGCTCTGGGGCCTCCCGCGCTGCGGGACCGCCACGCTCTCACCCAGGTCAAACCACAAATAACGACACTGAAAGTTGCCCCACCCCACGGCAACCACACCCGCTCCGCGCACCAACGCGCCCTCATGCGTCCTCATGCGCCCCACATGCACCCCCACGCGTCCCTCGCCGCGCCGCGCGCCCGCTCGCGCCCTACGCCGCCCCCTTCTTCGCCCACCCCGGCACCTCACCGCACTCCGGGCACCGCCCCATCCCCTTGAGCTCGTACCCGCACCCTCCGCACCGCCCCTCCTGCACCCAGTGCCTCCGCCGGATCAGCCCCGGCGCGATCAATAGCCCCGCGAGCAGCCCCCCGAACATCACCGTGCTCACCACAAACCCCGGCAGCACCGGGATCGCCGGCAGCATCACCGATCCCCCCGTCACCACCCACGCCAGTTCCTGCGGAATCGTCACCGACCCGCTCCCCGGGAACGCCCGCTTGAACACCTCGCCCGCCCGCGTCATCTCCGCATTCCCGCCCGACGTGCTGCTCAATTCCACCCGCTCCATCGCCGCCATCGGCCACCCAAACTGCGTCCGCCACACCGTCAGCGTCCGCTCCCCTTCCCCATCTCCCGGCATCCCCGACGCCGCGCTGTCGATCCCCACGATCCCGTATCCCCACTGCGTCCCCGGCATGCGCCGCAGCCCCGCCGGCTCCGGCCACTCGCTCCGCACCGCCCACGGGATATCCCACCGGCTCGCCGGCTCCGCATACTGCCCCACATACGTGTGCAACGTCCCCCTCGCCGCGATCCACCAGCATTCCACCACCGTCGCCAGCGCCCCAAACCCAAGACACAGCGCCGCAAACAAGCCCCACCGAACCCACCGCTGCCTCCTCGCCGCATCACCATTCATGCCACAACCGTACCACCCTCTGCGCGCCCCTTCTCTGGCCCCTTCTCCGCGCCCTGCTCCAGCCCACATTCCGGACAGATCCGCACACCCTTGATGTCGTACCCGCACCGCGAACACCGCCCCGCCCTCGCCCGCCGCATCCGCTTCCATTCCCGCGGCAGCACCAGCACCATCGCCCACAGCAGCGTCCACACCACCACGTCGGCAATCAGCCCCGGCCACCACGGCGTCAGCGGGATCACAGACACCGCGTTCACCCCGTTACCCGTCGCCAGCACCACCGCAGGATCCATCAGCACCGCATCCCCCGCATCGCTCAGCGACAAAAACCCCAGCGGCCGCGTCGACCACACCTGCGAAGCCCCGCTGCTGCGGTGCACCAGGCACGTCAGCGGCAGCCCCACCCCGATCTCCTCCTGCATCATCTGCTCCGCCGGCCCCCCTTCGCGCATCGGCAGCGCCCACCCGTTCGTCGCCGCGATCCTGTGCACATACCCCAGCGACCCCGACTCACTGCGCATCTCCGCCGTCCCCGGCCAATGCCCCGGCGGCGCCCACAACCACGCCGGCAGCGGATCCTTCGGCCCCGGAACCCGCGAAGTAAACACCGGCGCCTGCCTCGCCCGATTCCACGCACACCCCAGCACCAACCCCGCCATCGTCACCAGCGCCAGCACCACACACAACGCCCATCGCCACCACATACGGCCTTCCCACTTGGATTTCTTCATGGCCGGGCCCCTTGCGCATGATCTCAAGACACGCTCGCTGCCAATCCACATTCCGGGCAAACCACCGTGTGAACTGGCAGAATACCACCAAGCTGGTACGCACAACGCGGACATTGATTCCGTCCCACGCGTCGCCGAGCCCGTATTGCCGCCACCCCAGCCCACGCGAGCCACGCCAGCGTGCCGAAGCACACCGTATTCAAGATCGCTCCTGGAAACTGAGGCATCAACGCCAATCTCCACGTTCTTCCAAGGCCGCGCCATTCCCACACAGGCAGTTCACGCCCACCGGGCATTTCGTTCCTGTTCGAAAACCACTGCGCAGTACCTTCCACAATGCCCCTGAAGGGAAGTCCGGCGCTTCGCTCCTCGACCCACCACATGTTGTCAAGCTGCCGGGTGCTGCACAAGTACCTTGCCCGCGTGGTCGTGAGATTCGCAATCCTGTCCGCAAAGGTGTCCGGGAGATTCGACATCCTGTACGCGAAGCTGCCCGGGGGGGGCGGTCTCGAAGCCGCGAGATACCTCATTTCGCGTGGAGTCCGCGTCGAAGTTTCCTGCAGACGTCTTTGCTCGCATAGCTCCGGCGTCATGAACTGCGAGATCGCAGGCCAGCTCATCGGTGTCCACCACGGCCACACGCTCGTTTGCGAAATGTCCTTTGTTCGCATCGCCAGGGAATCAACTGGATTCAGGGCGCAAAGCCAACCGCTCAACCAGTTCGACGCAACTCCCATCACCGCACACGCAAGCATGCCCGCGCGTGACGGACGGCGAAACTGCGGTAATCCCCACGTGAGATCCTTGCATTCCATCTTCGCCCCCGAAGTTCAACGCTGATTGGCCCTCACCTCTTTCCCACACTCCGGACACCTCTCCACCCCCCGTACGTCATACCCGCACCCCACGCACTTTCCTTCCCGTCTCCGCCTCGCCCTTCTCACCCACCCCGGCGCCGCGAACACAGCCAGCAGCAGGCTCGCATACACCACCGTGTTCCCCGCGACGCCCCACCACAGCGGCGTCAGCGCCAGCCCGTGCATCTGACCGCGCAGCCGCACGCTCCACACCGGGCTCTCCCACTCTGAATCGTTCTCCCCACCCGCCCCACCTGCTTTGCCACGCTCCCCCGTCTCCCGCGCCCCGCTCGCTCGCCGGTTCGCCACGCCCCGCAGCGGCACCCCGTAGCAATCCTCCGCGAGCCAGTAGTGCGCCACCGACTGCGCCCCATCCCCATCATCCCGCGGGAACCGCACCGCCGCCAGCGTTCGCATCTCGACGCCCATCCCCACCCCCCGCGTCGCCTGCGCCGTCGCCCACGCCGCGTCACGGTCGGGAAACACAAACGTCGTGAACTCCTCGCCCACCAGCCGCTGGTACCGCTCGCGTTCCTGCGGCGAGACAAACTCCCGCAGCGCCGGCCACGATGCCGGCGCAAACCCCGGCCAGCGCAGCGGCTCGGGCAGCGGCGCAAAGTATGTTCGCGGATACTCTCCGAAGATCTGGACCGCCCACCCCACCGGCCAGTTGAGCGCGGCGGCGAGGGGGAAGATCCAGCAAAGTCTCCGCAGCGTCTTCAAGGGAATATCACGATTCGGAGTAGTCGTACCCCGCCATGTACGTCCCGCTCCGCAGCCACCCAAGCTGCCGCAGGATGTCGTTGCACAGCGCCGAGGCGCCAAAGCGGAAGTACGCCGGCGTCAGCCACGGGCAGCCGTTCTCAAGACCCGGCAGGCTCCCCAGCGTCTCCTTCACCATCACCAAGTAGTGCAGCGACTGCTTCGCCGTGCGGATCCCGCCCGCCGGCTTCATCCCCACCACGCGCCCCGTCTGGAGATACCAGTCCCGGATCGCCTCGAGCATCACGAGCGTCACCGGCATCGTCGCCGCCGGCTGCACCTTGCCCGTGCTGGTCTTGATGAAGTCCGCCGTCCCCGGCGTCCCCAGCTCGTCGTCCACCTCCGCCATCGCCCGGATCGCCAGGTCGCTCGCCTTCCTCACGTTGTCCAGCGTCTCCAGCTCACCAGTCTCCAGGATCACCTTGAGGTGCGCCGGCCCGCAGGCCCGCTTGACATCCCGGATCTCCTGCGCGACTTCGTCGTAGCGGCCGGCGAGGAAGGCCCCGCGGTTGATGACCATGTCGATCTCGTCCGCCCCGTCATCGACCGCGCGGCGAACGTCGTCGAGCCGGATATCGAGCGGAAACTGCCCGCTGGGAAACCCCGTCGCCACCGACGCAACGTGCACGCCGCTGTCTCCCAAGGCCTCCTTCGCCGTCTTCACCAGGGAGGGGTACACGCAGATCGCGGCGACCGACGGAAGCTCCCGGTCGCTGGGGTCGGGGATGATCGCCTTGCGGCACAGCGCCCGCACCTTCTCGGGAGAGTCCTTGCCCTCCAGCGTCGTCAGGTCGATCATCGACAGGGCCAGACGCAGCCCCGAGAGCTTCGCCGAAGCCTTGATCGAACGCTTGGTAAACGACGCGGCCCGCTCGGCGGCCATCACGGCGTCAACGGTGGGGGAAAGCATGCCCCAAGCGTAGGATCCGTGTTGAATCCAGCGCGGGCCCATGCCGCCGGACAACTCCGGGAGACCTCCGATGGAGCGGTGGGAATTCATGACCGTCAAGACCCAGCTCGGGTACACCCTGGGCGGCCTGGGCGCCCCGACGTTGAACGCGACCGAGCTCGACGCGCTTCTCAACCTTCACGGGGCGCAGGGGTGGCGGCTGGGCTCGGTCTGCGCGGTCGGCACGCCCAGCAACGAGCTCGCCGTGGTCTTGCAGAGGCCCGTTACCGACCGGGGGACGCGCGCAGGTTCGTAAGAAACGCCGTGACCGCCAGGCGCGTCTGCGGCAGGATCGCCTCGTCGGTCCACAGGCCCGAGTGCTCACCGCCAGGTATCACGGCGATGGCGCCCTGCTTCGCCGCGGCGGCGATCTGCTGACCATCTTCCACAGGGCAGATCGCGTCCTGGTCCCCGTGGATCACCAGCAGCGGGCAGTCCAGCTTCGCGGCGAGGGCGGCGCGGTCGAAGCCGCCGCGGCCGGTCCAGCGCGGGCCGACCCTGAAGTCCAGACCCAGCAGCCAGAACGCCGGCGGGATGTTCCAGCGGTAGGGGAGCAGCTTCTGCCGCATGACGCGCTGCGCGGGCGTCTGCGGGAGGCGGTAGGGGGCCTCGGCGATGACGCAGGCGATGCGGGCGAGCCGCTCCCGGACATCCCTCGCCGCCGCGGCAATGGAAACCCCCGCGCCCAGCGACCAGCCGTACAGAACGATCTCCCGGCCCGGCTCCCGCGCGCGGGCGATGAGGGCGAGCAGGTCCTCGACCTCTCGCGTCCCCAGCGAGCAGGTGCCCGGCGCCTCCCCGTGACCCGGCATATCCCACAGGATCACGCGTGAGGCGTGGCGGCACAGCTCGCCGACGCGGGCCAGCCCCCCGATGCGCGAATCGCCCCAGCCGTGGGAGAGGATGATGATCGGCCCCGCGGGCCGATCACCGGTGACATCCCACGCGGGCAGGGAGAGCCCTCGGGATTCAAAGGTCCAGGCGGCGAACGTGCGCGGGCCCAGCGGCGGCGGGATCTCGGAGGGATCGCCGGGCTTTCCTCGCGCCACCGCGGCGGCATACGTGCGGCGGGTGGGGTGAGTCAGGATGTAGAGCGTGCGCCCGATGACGCTGGTGATGAACAGCCCCAGCGCCAGCCCGAGGATGGAGGAGAGGCCGATCAGGTCGGGCGAGGGCAGATGCATGGGGTGGAGGACGGCGGCTGTGGATCAGATGCCGAAGAGGTTGCGGATGTCGTTGAAGGTGACCAGCAGGAAGACCGAGCCGATCATCGCCAGGCCGGCGAGGGTGATGGCGTTCTGCACCGAGACGGGGACGGGCCGTCCGCGGATCTGTTCCAGCACCAGGAAGAGGAACTGTCCGCCGTCGACGATGGGGAGCGGGAGGAAGTTGACGACGGCGAGGTTGACGCTGATGAGGGCCATGAAGAAGAGGAGCCAGACCAGTCCGCGGTCGGCGAGGCGGGTGCCGATGTGGGCGATGCCGACGGGTCCCTTGAGATGCTCGACCTTGACGGTGCCTTCGAAGAGGCGGGCGAAGGTGAGGTAGGTGGTCATCATGACGCGGCGGGTCTCGTCGAGCCCCAGGTGCATCGCGGCGACGGGGCCCTTGGCCTGGAGCAGCATCTCCTCGGGCTCGAAGATCCACGAGCCCACGGGGCTGGTCCATGACAGGCTCGCAATCTGCTGCATGTCGTTTTCATCGAGCGGCAGATCGATCTCGGTGGTGGGGCGTGCCTGGTTGGGTTCCCCGGCGAGGCGGGGCGCCTCGACGGTCAGGCGCGCCGTCGCGGCGTGCTGGGTCTCGGCGAGGGCGGAGATGGAGGCCCTGCGGAGCATGTCCCGGACCTGCGCGAGGGTCGTGACGGGATTGCCATTGACGGCGGTGATGCGCGAGCCGGGGCGCGTGATGAGGCCGGCGGCGGGCGGACGGAAGGTGGAGGCCAGGGAAGACGCGGTGGGAGCGACGGCGGGGCGGAGGACTTCGGGAGGAAGGGCGAGCAGGGTGCTCTGATCGTCGGTCTCCCCGACATAGAAGCCGATGGTGCCCTTGCTGGTGACCTCGATGTCGAAGGGGTGCTCGCTGAGAACGCCGGCGGCGTCCTTGCGGAGCACGACCACGGGCATCTTCTTGCCCTTGTTGCGTTTGATCTCCTGCATGCCCTGGGCGACGGAGGGGTATTCGATGGAACCCAGGCGGGCGAAGATGTCCCCGGTGAGCAGGCCCTGCTTGAGGGCGGGTTCCTGGGCCTCGCGGATCGCCATGACGGGGGCGAGTCCGGCGATGTGGCGCTGGGCCGCGACGGTGTCGTCCCCACGCGGGATGAGGTCGGTCTGGAGCTCGGCCTTGGTGGGGATGGTCGCGACGACGTGCTCGCCGCCCGTGGAGGCGAACTCGAGCTCGAGGGGTCTGCCGTCTGAGGCACGGACGGCCTCGTCGAGGTCGTGGCCGGTGGCGATGCTGGTCTGCTGGTTGATGCGGACCAGGGACATGCCCGGGCGGACGCCGGTGAGGCCCAGGGACTGGAGGTTCTTCTGGCCGAGGGCCTCTTCGGTCTGGTTGCGGGCCGCGGGCGTGCGGGCGGAGAGGGCCGGGCCCACGCCGATATCGAGCAGCTTGGTGATGGTGCTCTGGCGGGGCGTGATGTGGAAGTCCAGGGGCTCGTGCACGCCGGGGCGGCCGATGCGCAGGGCGACGTCGTCCCCGCGGCCGGCCATGGCGGTGGCGAGGACCAGGTCGTTGAAGGAGTTGGGCTGCTGGCCGTTGATGGAGAGCACGACGTCCCCGGCGCGCAGGCCGGGCTGGGAGACGCTCGCGGTGCGGGCGTTGAGGGGCCAGGTGAGGGCGGCGGGTGAGCCGGGCTGCACGTCCCCGATCTTGGCGGGCTCGGTTTCGAGGCCAATCATGAAGACCAGGATGAACATCGCCGCGGCGGAGATGATGTTCATCACCACTCCCGCGCAGATGACGATCATGCGCTTCCAGACGGGGCAGGACTGGTAGCTGTCGCTCGCCGTGCTGACGGCGGTGGGATCAAGGTCGTCCTGTCCGAGCATGCGGACGTAGCCGCCGAAGGGGAGGAGGTTGACGCGGTACTCGGTGGGGCTGAGGCCGTGGGGCCCGCCGGGGTTGACGGCGACGGGCTCGCGCTTGATCCGCTCGAGGTACTCGGGCTCGCTGCTGCCCTTGCGCCAGCCCATGCCCTTGCGGAAGGAGAGGATCGCGGGGCCAAAGCCCATGGCGAAGGAGAGGATGCGGATCCCCGCCCAGCGTGCGGCGACGAAGTGGCCGAGCTCGTGGAGGAAGACGATGAGGCTGAATCCCAGGATGACCAGGAGGAGGTCGCCGGCGGTCCCGAGGAATGAGAGGAGTGAGTCCATCGGTCAACTGTATCGGCGATCGGGGCGCGGCTTCTGCCGGGAGAGTGGTATGTTGGGGAGGGAGTTTCCCGGCCGTGCGGTGGGCGGATGGGATTGGAAGGCCCGGGAGATGACCGGGCGACCACGCGTGGAACCATGCGGTGGGTGAGGGCGGGTTCACGGGGCGAGTTCAGGGGCACGAGGCCGGGCTGGCAGCGTCGCCGGTTGGGCAGGCTCGGCGGGGAATCTCAGAAGAAATCGGAGTCAACGACCATGGCACGGCGCGGAACCAACGGCGGCACGCGGCAGACGGGGAAGGAAGCGGACGGGGGGGCAACGGTGACGTCCGGCCGGGGCGGGAAGGTTCGGTACGCGGTGGTGGGCCTGGGGCATATTGCGCAGGTGGCGGTGCTGCCGGCGTTCGCGCACGCGAAGGGGAACTCGGTGCTGGCGGCGCTGGTGTCGGATGATCCGGTGAAGCTCCGGGCGCTGGGGAAGAAGTACAAGGTTGAGCGGCGTGTGGATTACGCGGGGTACGAGGGGCTGATGCGGTCGGGGGAGGTGGACGCGGTGTACATCGCGCTGCCCAACACGATGCACCGGCGGTACACGGAGATCGCGGCGAGGGCGGGGGTGCACGTGCTGTGCGAGAAGCCGCTGGCGGCAAGCGCCCGGGACTGCGCGGCGATGGTGCGGGCGTGCGACGAGGCGGGCGTGCTGCTGATGACGGCGTACCGGCTGCACTTTGAGGGGGCGAACCTGAAGGCGGCGGAGGTGGCGCGGTCGGGAGAGCTGGGTGAGATCGTCGCGTTCAATTCGGTGTTCACGATGCAGGTGAAGGACGCCAAGAACATCCGCCTGAAGGACTCGATGGGCGGGGGCCCGCTGCACGACATCGGGATCTACTGCATTAATGCCGCGCGGAGCGTGATGGGGGACGAACCGGTGGAGGTGTACGCGTGGGCGGAATCGATGGATGATCCGCGCTTCAAGGAGGTGCCGCAGACGGTCGCGTTCATGCTGCGATACCCGGGCCACCGGCTGGGGACCATTGTGTGCAGCTTTGGCGCGGCGGAGACAGGGGCGTACCAGGTGATCGGGACCAAGGGGGATGTGCGGCTGGACCCGGCGTACGGGTATTCCAAGCCGCTGACGTACACGGTGACGGTGAAGAAGCGTTCGCGGACGCGAACGGTGGCGAGGAAGGAC
Source organism: Phycisphaerales bacterium (assembly GCA_044226385.1). Classification (GTDB taxonomy): domain Bacteria; phylum Planctomycetota; class Phycisphaerae; order Phycisphaerales; family UBA1924; genus JAEUJB01. The sequence continues at coordinate 336,859 of JBGAHA010000002.1, read as the reverse complement.
CAGTTTGCCGCGGAACTGCTGTATTTCTCGCGGTGCGTGAAGGAGGGGAGGCGGCCGGAGCCTTCGGGGCGGGAAGGGTGGGAAGATGTGCGGATCATCGAAGCGCTGCAGAAGTCGATCCGTCTGGGGCGGAGCGTGAAGCTGGAGCGAATGGAGACGGGGGACCGGGATCCGTCGATAGCGCAGCGAATGGCCAAGCCGCCGGTGAAAAAGGTGAAGGTTGTGCGAGCACAGAGCCCGAAGGAGGCGTGAGGGCTCGGACGACGCTGGTCGAGGGGAACGGGATGCTTCAGCGCGCAGGCGTGGCGGAGCGAGGCGTGCTCATGAGGGCGGAGGTTGCGCGGACTTCCGACGTGGACGGGGCGAGAGCGGGCTTGGTGAAGGCACGCAGAAGGACGAGGCCGACGCAGGCGACCAGCGCGGTGATGAGGATGGCGGTGGAGACGGCGACAAAGAAGATCGCGGCGTCGGAAGGTTCGCGGAGGCCGGGATTGAAACGCCGCGCCGGGGGTTTGGTCATGAACTGGGCCTCGATCCCGCCTCAACGTCCACAGGCACCATGATACAGAATGGAGCGGAGAGTCTGGCGCACAATCTTGCGAATCTTGGATGGAGTTTGAAGAGCCGGGAATAGGCAAGGAATCATGAAGAATGCGGACGAGAGCGGGAATCTGCGGCGCAAGTCGGGTGTTGAGTGGGAATTGTAAATCGCGGGCCTGCGGGGGTGGATGCAAAGTTGGTTTCCGCTCACTTCCGCAATGATTAGAGATCGCAGGGATTCGAGCATGTATGCGGCGCGGCTTGGCGGGGCGTCTGGCACGTGACGGAGGCGTGGTGGGCGGATGGCGGGTCGAAGGGATGGGCGTAGGGGTGGGTCAACGAGGCGGGGACTACGCTCTGCCCCATGAGCCAGAATTCAAGCATGTGGTCGAGGACGCAGGTGGCGGGGAGCGACGAAGGGATTGCCACGCGGGCATGCCGCGCGGCGCGGATGCTGGCGGCGGTGGTGGGGGTGTTCACCGTGATCGCGGGGATTCCGTGTGTGGCGGTGGGGCAGTCGGGCGCGGGCGGCGCCGCGGAGACAGGGGCGGTGCGTGCGGGCCGGGCGGTGACGGTTCAGGTTGCCGACGAGCTGGTAACGCGGGCACTGGATCGGGCGGGGGCCAATCGAGCGGAAATGGAGAAGGCCCTCGCGTCGGCGCCGGTGGAGCAGCGTCCGGTGATGCGGTGGCTGGTGGCGCACATGCCCGAGGGGGATCTCAAGACGCTGGACGCGGGATTTCTGCTGGAAGAATGCGATGGAGCGACGCGGACGTGGTCGCAGTCGCGGTGGAGCGTTCCGCAGGAGATCTTCCTGGATGCGATTCTGCCGTATGCGAGCGTGAACGAGAAGCGCGAGCACTGGCGGAAGGATTTCAAGGAGCGATTTGCGGGGCTGGTGAAAGATGCGAAGAGCACGTCGGAGGCGGCGGCGATCCTGAACCGGGAGGTGTTCGGGATGGTGAAGGTGAAGTACTCGACGCAGCGGAAGAAGGCGGACCAGTCGCCGTCGGAATCGATGGAGAGCGGGCTGGCGTCGTGCACGGGGCTGAGCGTGCTGCTGATCGATGCGTGCCGGGCGGTGGGCGTGCCGGCGCGGTTCGTGGGAACAGCGCTGTGGTCGGACCGGAGCGGGAATCACTCGTGGGTGGAGATCTGGGATGACGGGTGGCACTTCACGGGGGCGGCGGAGCCGACGGGTGACACGTTGGACCAGGGCTGGTTTACGGACCGGGCGGCGACGGCGCGCGGGGATGACCCGCTGATGGGAATCTACGCGGTGACGTGGAACCAGAGCCCGGCATCGTTTCCGATGGTGTGGCTGCCGGAGGACACGTCGGTGCGGGCGGTGGATGTGACGGAGCGGTACACGTCGCAGGCCCGCGGGGTTGCGGAGGGCAAGGCGAGGCTGCGGATGCGGGTCACCAGCGGCGGAACGCGGGCGGCGGCGAAGGTGCTGGTGAGGGATCTGAAGGGCGCGGTGCTGTTCGAGGGGATGTCGAAGGATGAGCGGTTCGACGCGAATGACCACTTGACGGCGGTGCTGCCGATCGGGGAGGTGGTGCGGGTGGAGGTGAACGGGGCGGGACCGGTGGAGGTGAAGGTGGAGCGGGATGAGCAGCTGGTGGAGTTGACGGCGGTGAAGGGATCGCGGTGAGTGCTGAAGGGTGAGGGTCGAATGGTGAGGGGCGAGTGGTTGGGGGGTGGGTGGAGCGTGCGGCGTATGATGGCCGCGGGGGTTGGTGCGTTCATGCGTGACATGTGTTGAATGCCGGGGCGGCTCTCGCCCGGCGGGTGTGAATTTGCGGAGTTTGGCAGCGATATGGCACAAGTTCTCAGCGCCAGTGACATCAGCAAGACGTTCGGGACGCGGACCTTGTTTTCGGGGGTTTCGATCACGCTGGAGGACCGCGAGCGGCTGGCGCTGATCGGTCCCAACGGAAGCGGGAAGTCGACGCTGCTGAAGATCCTCGCCGGGGGGTTGGGGGCGGGCACGCAGACCGCCGACAAGGGGCGCGTGGAGTATCGCAAGGGGGCGCGGGCGGCGTACATCGCGCAGTCGGACGTGTTCCCGGAGGGGTCGACGATTTTTTCGGCGGTGGTGGCGGACTTGCAGGCGGCGCGGAAGGTGGGATTGACGCCCAACCTGCACGACGACCACGAGATCGAGCTCGCGGCGGACATGGCGCTGGGGCGGGCGGGGTTTGAGGACCTGGAGAAGCCGACGGCGGTGCTGTCGGGCGGGCAGCGCAAGCGGCTGTCGATCACGCGGGCGCTGGCGAGGGAGCCGGACGTGCTGCTGCTGGACGAGCCGACGAACCACCTGGACGTGGACGGGATCGAGTGGCTCGAGACAATCCTGAAGAGCTTCGGGGCGGCGTCGATCCTGGTGACGCACGACCGCATGCTGCTGGACAATCTGCCGACGCGGATCGTGGAGCTCGCGTCGTCGTACCCCAAGGGGACGTTCTCGGTGGAGGGCGGGTACACGGAGTTTTTGCGGCGCAAGCAGGAGTTTCTGGACGGGCAGGCGCAGCAGGAGCGGGCGCTGGCGAACCAGGTGCGCGAGGACCTGCGGTGGCTGTCTCGCGGGGCGCAGGCGAGGCGGACGAAATCCAAGAGCCGGATCACGTCGAGCTACGAGCGGATTGACCAGCTCGCGGACCTGCGTGGGCGCAACGCGCCGCAGCGAGCGGCGGGGATCGACTTCACGGCGACGGGACGGCAGACGGTGAAGCTGCTCGCGGCGAGAGCGCTGACGAAATCGCTCGGCGGGCGGCGGCTGTTCACGGACGTGGACGTGCTGCTGTCGCCGGGGCGCGTGCTGGGGCTGATGGGTCCCAACGGGAGCGGCAAGTCGACGCTCATCAAGGTGCTGACGGGAGAGATGGAGGCGGATCCGCCGACGCCCGAGGCGCTCAAGGCGGCGGCGGAGGCGGTGAACACTCCGATCGGCACGCCGGCGCCGGGGACGGTGCAGCGGGCGGACAAGCTCAAGACGATCGTGTTCAGCCAGCACCGGACGGAGCTGGATCCGAGCATGACGCTTGAGGAGACGCTCGCGGGGCAATCGGACGCGGTGATCTATCGCGGCAAGCCGATGCACGTGAACTCGTGGGCGAGGCGGTTTTTGTTTACGGCGGAACAGCTCAAGCAGCCGGTGCGGGCGCTTTCGGGTGGTGAGCAGGCGCGGATCCATATTGCGAGGCTGATGCTGGAATCGGCGGACCTGCTGGTGCTGGACGAGCCGACGAACGACCTGGATATCGCGTCGCTGGAGGTGCTGGAGGACAGCATCGAGGAGTTCCCGGGGGCGGTGATCCTGGTGACGCACGACCGTGCGATGCTGGGGGACTTGGCGACGCAGATCCTGGCGTTTGATGGTGAGGGGGATACGCGGTACTTCACGGATTACGACCAGTGGCAGCAGTGGCACGACGCGGAGAAGTACGCGAAGAGCGCGGCGGGGAAGAAGGCCGCGGCGGCGGAGGCTGCGAAGGCGGCGGCTGCAGCGGCGCCGCCCAAGGTGGTTCGCAAGAAGCTGACGTACAAGGAGCAGCAGGAACTGGCGGGAATGGAGGCGAGCATCGAGCGGGAAGAGGAGGCGGTGCGCGTGCTTGAAGCGCAGACGAACGATCCGGCGGTGATGGCGGACGCGAAGAAGCTGGGGGAGGTGTTTGCGCGCCTGGGGGCGGCGCAGGCGAAGGTGGCGGGAATGTATGTGCGGTGGGAGGAGCTTCAGCAGGGGCGATGAGACGCGTTGGACGCGTGGTGCACCGTTGGGGTGTGCGTGTGCGTCAAAAAAGGGGCCCGGTGGAGGGCGGCATGGAGCGGCGTGAACTCGGCTGGACGCGGCGGGAGTTTGGGGCGGGGCTGATTGTGGGGGCCGCCGCAGCGCTGGCGGGAAATCGAATTGCGCGAGGAGCGCCGCCCGCAGATCACGTGGTGAATCCGCGCGAGAAAACGCCGGAGCTTGAGGGCGCGGCGTTTGTGCGCGACCAGGCGAGGCGGATTGTGGAATCGGCGAGGCTGCGCGCGGGGGAGACGGCGGGCGGGTATCGCAACGCGACGGCGTACGACATGCATGTGCCGGGTGGCAACATGGGATATCCGGCGTTCTGGGTGCGCGACGCGGTGATGATGTTGGGCGGGGATCTGATCTCGGCGGGAGAGGTGGAAGGGTGGATCCGGCTGATCTGCTCGACGCTGCGCGGGCCGGGGGCGTGGGAGGTGCGACCGGGGGTTGTGGTGCCGGCGTATGCGGCGCCGGACCACATCAACTTTGATGGGCGAGCGACGTTTTATCCGGGGAATTACGAGACGGGAGAGAAGCAGGGGGGCTCGCCGTGGGGGAAATATCCGCCGCTGGACGACCACTTCTACTTCCTTGGCGCAGTGCACGAGCAGTGGAGATTGACGGGGGATCTGGGATTGTGGCGAGGGGGCGTGGTGACGGGGGCGGGGGAGGAGCGGCTGGGGGAGGTGTGCGAGAAGGTATATGCGGTGGCGCCGTGTGATGAAGGGACGGGGCTGGTGGTGGCGGGGGATGTGGAGCGTGAGAACGCGAAGGACTGGGGGTTCTGCGACAGCGTGTTCAAGAGCGGGAAGCTGCTCTTTCCGTCGGTGCTGAAGCGGCGAGCAGCGCTGCAGATGGCGGAGGTGTGCGAGGCGGCGGGAGAGGCGGCCAGGGCGCGGCGGTACCGGGAGGATGCGCAGCGGATCGCGGAGGGGCTTGCGGGGACGTTTTACCGGGAGAGCGCGGCGGCGGGGGAGGGGTGGCTGCACTCGGCGACGGGCGTGGGGAACCAGCCGGATGTGTGGGGGAGCGCGCTGGCGCTGCACACGGGGGCGGTGGAGGGGGAGATGGCGCTGAGCGTTTCGCGGGCGCTGGTGCGCGGGTTTGAAGAGAAGACGGCGGCACGGGAGGGACTGGTGCGGCACATTCTTACGAATGATCCGAAGAATGATGGGGCGTGGGAGCGGTCGATCTCGGAGAAGGGGGAGTATCAGAACGGGGGATGGTGGGGGACGCCGACGGGGTGGTACATCGCGGGGATGCACCGGACGGACGCGGGGGCGGCGAAGCGGATGGCGGGTGAGTTTGCGGCGTGGCTGAAGGGCAATCTACGCGAGGATGGGACGACGCAGGCGTGGGAATGGGTGAATCCCGAGCGGGGGCGATTTGTGAATCCGCTGTATGCGGCGACGGTGGGGCTGCCGTATGTGAGTGTGAAGGAGGCGAGGCTGGAGGAGGTGTGGGGGGGAGGAGAAGGCACTGGGCATTAGGCACTGGGCACTGGGGAAAGGCAGAGAGGCATCAAGGCATCAAGGCAAGGAGGTCGAGGGGGCTTCGAGGTGATACGGCGATGTATTGATGGGCATGGATATGACACCGCCGCGCGGGGGCGCGGCGGTGGAGTGGAGAGCAAAGTGGGAGCGTGGGCCGGTTAGCGGTAGCCGCCGGAGACGAGGAGGGTTTCGCCGGTGATCCAGCGGGAGTCGTCGGAGGCGAGGAAGGCGGCGACGGGGGCGATGTCGTGGGGCTGGCCGATGCGTCCGAGGGGGGTCTGGGTGATGACTTGGGCGTGGAAGTCGGTGCCGAGGAAGCCGGCGGCGTGGACGCCTTCGGTCTCGATCATGCCGGGGTTGATGGAGTTGACGCGGATGTTGCGGGGCCCGAGTTCCTTGGCGAGGGACTTGGTGATGGCGTCGACGGCGGCCTTGGTGGCGCTGTAGACCGAGGCGCCGGGGACGGGGGCGACGGCGACGACGGAGCTGATGTTGATGATGCTTCCGCCGGCGGCGCCGAAGCTCTGTGCGGCCTTCTGGGAGGCGAGGAGGAGGCCCAGGACGTTGAGGTTGAACTGCTTGTGGAAGTGGTCCTGGGTGATGTTGTCGAGGGGGAGGAACTCGAAGATGCCGGCGTTGTTGACCAGGACGTCGAGGCGATCGAAGGCGGACTTGGTCTGGGCGAAGAGGGCGTCGATGTCGGCGGGCTTGGAGAGGTCGGCCTTGACGGCGAGTGCTTTTCCGCCGGCCTTGGTGATCTCGGAGACGACGCGATCGGCGCCTTCCTTGCTGGAGGCGTAGTTGACGACGACGGCGGCGCCCTGTGCGGCGAGGTGCTTGGCGATGGAGGCGCCGATGCCCTTGGAGGCTCCGGTGACGATGGCGACTTTTCCGGTGAGGGTGGACATGGGCGTGGTTCCTTGAGGGGGCGGGTGTATATTGATCTTGATCAATGTAGGCACGGGGAGGGCGGTGTCAAGGGAGGGGGATGGAGGGGTGCGGGGCGGTGAGGTTTGTGGTGCGTTTGGATGTCGCGGGGCGTTCTCACGTGAAGGCGGGGTGAGACGACGGTGACAGGAGGAGATCGATCTGAATCCGGTGGATTGGGCGCGAGCGTTGGATTGTGGTTGAATTGCTCGCGGGACAGTTGTTGGGTCGCCGCACCGGCTGGACGTTGGGCGACGAACGTTGCAGGTATACTGGGCCGATGGAGTTGCCTCGGTATCCGAATTTCTGCCCGTTCTGCGCGACGCATGTGACGGATGGCGGGGCGGGGCAGCGTCACGGGGAGTATGTGTGCGGGCGGTGTCATTCTTCGTACCGGGTCGATTGGCATGGGGCGTATCCGGCGAGCGGGAAGGCGGTGTGCGATGCGATGTATGCGAAGCATCTGGATCCACCATGTCACGTGCGTTCGCCGCGCTGGCTCCGGGCGGCGAGGTGGATGCTTCGGGTGCCTTCACCGCGGATTTCTCGAGCCGCTGCGGTGAAGATCGCGTTCGCGGAGGCGTCGCGGCGGGGAGAGCCGGGGGCAACGACGCAGGGTAATGCTCCGAAGGCGGCGGAGGGGCTGCGTGATTGGTGCGTGTGGTTTGGGCCGGAACGAGGGTCGGGGCGGCGTGTGATCATCGACAATCAGACCGGGCGGGTTCGGGGGGTTGGCGCCGAGGGTTGAACTACCGGAGCATCCATGTCAGAACACGACGCCGCGACCTTGCAGGCTCAGATTGATGACGAAGTTCGGCGCACGTGGTTGTCGCCGCGGTACTGCATCGTGCTTGATCGCGGAAGCGATGTCACGGATCTGACGCAGTGCATGGATCTCGAGGTACGAGAGGTACATGGCGGGCCGAATGCACTGGGGATCACTGTCGTGTCGATATCGTTTTTGGAGAGCGTGCTGCGGGCTGAGCCGGAGGAAGGAAGGCCGGCATACTTTGCGAGCCCGCGGTTTGTGATTGTGCTGCGAGCCGTTTCGGCGGCAGATAGTGTGCGGGCGGTGGCGGACTTTGCCTGCTCGCAGCAGTTGCTGCCGAGATGAACCGCGGATTCAGATCGCCGGCTCACTCAGCAGCGCCTGGAGATCCAGCGGCTTGGTGTACATGGCGATGTTGCCGTGGGCGTCGCGGGGCCAGTCGGCTTCGGGGCGATCGACGTAGAGCTCGACGCCGTTGTGGTCGGGGTCGCGGAGGTAGAGGGCGTGGCTGACGCCGTGGTCGGCGGCGCCTTCGAGGGGGATGTGGGCGGCGAGGAGGCGGCGGAGGGCACCCGAGAGGGCGGGGCGAGAGGGGTAGAGGATGGCGGTGTGGAAGAGGCCGGTGGAGCCGGGTGGAGGCGGGGAGCCGCCCTTGCTTTCCCAGGTGTTGAGGCCGATGTGGTGGTGGTAGCCTCCGGCAGAGAGGAAGGCGGCGCTGTGGCCGTAGCGCTGGGTGATCTCAAAGCCCAGGACGCCGTGGTAGAAGGCGAGGGCACGGTCGAGATCGGCGACCTTGAGGTGGACGTGGCCGATGCGGACGGCGGGGTGGATGGGGGTGTTTGGGTTGGAGGGAGAGGGCGGGGGAGTGGGTGGCACGGGGGGAGTGTAAGTGGAAAGGTCTGGATAGGCGGCCGCGGCCTGTGTGCGGCGGGACGCGAAGTGGGCGCGAGGTCATACACCTGTCATTCGATCCCGGATGAACCGAGAGAGCGTGGCGTTGCTCGCGATGTGAGGGATTTGCGTTAGGCGCGTCGCCGGCGCGCGGCAGCCAGGACGGCGAGGCCGCCGACAGAAAGGTTCGCGGGCGAGGGGACGAGGGAGCGGACCAGGTGGGATTGATCGAACTCCCCTTCGAAGGTGTTCATTCCGTCGGCGAAGCTGTCGCCGTACATGGAAGTCGCGCCTGTGCGGGCGAGAACGTAGAAGATATCACCGGGGTTCACATCGAAGGAGATGGAGACATACCGGGTCTTGGGCCCACTGGTCTCCTCGTTGATCGTGATCGACTTTGATGCGCCGGGATTGACAAGGTTGCCCCCGCTCATCTGGAGTACTTCGCTGTCGGTCGAGTACGTTCCGACTCCGTCGTCCCAGACGGATACCTGGCCATATGCACGGGTGTACAGGTGGGTGTCCTGCGGATTGATGTGAACATTTGCCGTGAATGCGTAGCGCAGCGTGAGGTTGGTTGGCTCTACGCCGATGTACTGGAACGGCGCGAGCGCCGCGCTGGCGGCGAAGATGCTTGCCCCGATGGGGAGTCTGCCGCCAAAGTCGATGGTAGAGAAGTTTCCGGTGAGCGAGGCACCGGAGCCGCAGGTGGGGGGGGCGGCGGACGTAGAGAGGAGAGCGGCGGCGGCGCCCACGCCCCGGTTCCAAGGGCCTGAACCATCGGCATCGAGCGTGACGCTGTCGTCAACGTAGACGTTGCTGGCGAGAATTCCTTCTCCGCCGTGGAAGTCGAACGCGCCGTTGCGGATGCCCCCGCCGGGATAGATGTCGCCGGTGGATGTGCTGGTTTGTGATCCGAAAAACACGTCCGCGCGGGAGAACCCGGACGTCAAGGTCAAAGCCGTCGTCAGAGCGATGATGCTCTTAAGATGACTCATCGGGCAACCCTCCTGATGCGAGTTGGATGTCGTGTGAGATTTCGTGAGCCGCCTCGTCAAGGCCAGCTGAACAAACACACACTGTGCGCATGAATATTCGGATAAATACATCCGAAGTTCCCTGAGCTTTGAAAAAAATGCTCTTTGGGTCTTGCAACGTGTGCGCATGCGCGGTCTTGGCTGGCGGGCGAACTTGCCGACTTCGCCGGCGGCGAATTATGCGGGGAGGTGCAGCGGAGTTACGCTGACAGGGGAACTCGCATCGCGGCGGGGCAGCGCGGGGGAGGTGCTTTCGATGCGTTCCTGGGCGGTCGCGGCGGCTTTGGTGACGGTGGCCTGGTTGGCGAGGGGGGTGAGGAAGGCGGCGGCCTGGGCGAGGGTGGTGACGACCTTGTTGACCAGGGGCGGGGCGAGGCTTTCTTCGAAGGCGGAGGGGGCGGCGCCGGCGTCCCAGAGACCGACGACGATGGTGAGGGCGGGGTAGCGCTTGCGGAGGCGGCGGGCGAGGACGCGGGCATGGACGAGTGATTCGGGAGGGAGCCCGGAGATGCAGACGGCGACGGGTGAGAGGGTTGCCACGGCGGCGATCTGTTCGCCGGAGAGGACGTCGGTGGAGTAGGACTGCGCGGAGACGCCGGCGTGCTGGAGGAGTCGGGCGAGGATGTCGCCGGCGAGCGCGTCCATGGGATCGCCCGCGGGAAGGATGAGGATCTGCGGGGGGGCCTGGGGGAGTTTTTCGAGATCTGAGTTGGGTTCGGGGTCGGCGCGCTGGGCGAAGTCTTCGATGATGGCGGGGAGGATGTCGAGGATGAACTTTTCGCGGCGTTCGTCGAGGTCGCCGCGGTGGCGGTCCTGTTCGGCCATGCGCATGGCGGGGAGGAGGAAGGCGTCGGCGGCCTGGGCGAAGGTGGATTCCTTGGCGACGGACTCGGCGATGCGGGCGATTTCTTCCTGGTCGCCGGCGAGGAGTCGCTGGTAGAAGCGTGATTCGGCGGGGAGGACGGGCTGGTCGCCCAGGAGGATTTCGAGGAAGCCCAGGCGTGGGACGTGGCGACCGATGACGACGAGGCAGACGGTGAGGGGCGTGGCGAGGAGGAGTCCGACGCCGCCCCAGAGCCAAGTCCAGAAGACGGCGGCGACGAGGATGGCGATGGGCGCGACGCCGGTGCCGGAGGCGTAGAGGAGTGGTTCGATGACGTTGGCGCAGACGATTTCCACGAGGACGAAGAGGCCGAGCGCGGCGGCGGGGTGGAGCCAGCCGGGGAAGATGGCGATGCTGACGGCGACGGGGAGTGCGGCGGCGATCCAGATTCCGACGTAGGGGACGAAGCGGAGGAGCGCGGCGAGGAGTCCCCAGAGCCCGGCGTTGGGAACGCTGAGTGCGAAGAGTCCGAGGCCGATGAGGACGCCGGCGCCGGCGTTGATGACGGACTGCATGAGGAGGTATCGGCTGACGCGATCGGCGGCTTCGTCGAGGGCCTGGGTGGTGGTGTTGATCTGGCGGCTGCCGATGAGGCGGATGAGGCGATCGCGGAGGTCTTCGCGCTTGATGAGCATGAAGATGGTGAAGACGACGACGATGCCGGTGGTGGCGAGGGGTTCGAGGAGGGGCTGGATGAGCGTGCGGACGTAGCTGACGGGGGTGAGGGGCGGATCGACGATGGTGACGGGGGTGGGACTTGCGGGGGCGACGGTGGGAGGGGCGAGGGCCGCGGAGAGGGGGTCGGGGGGAACGGACGAGGCTGCGGCGGATGGATCAATGGGGGGTGTTGGAGGGCTCGTCGTGGGGAGTGGCGCTGCGGGGGCGTCGGCGGGCTTGGCGATTTCGTGGCTGAGCTCGGCGAGGGTTTTTTGTGCGCTGCGGAGGGTGGGGGAGCTTGAGTCGCGCAGGCCGTGGATCTTCTCGATGATGTTTGACTTGTACTCGGGGAGGCGCGCGACGAACTCCATCGCCTGGCCCTCGATGACCCATCCGATCGCGCCGACGGCGAGGAGGGAGAGGGTGGCGACGATCATGACGGCGAAGCTGCGGTTGAGGCCGAGCTTCTGGATTCCGCGGACGGGGGGCGTGAAGAGGAAGGTGAGCAGGACCGCGAGTGAGATGGGGATGAGGACTTCACGGGCGACGGCGAGTGCGGCAATGACAAGGATCACGCCCACGAGCGGCGTGATCGCGTGCCATGTGCTGCGGTGGGCGGGCTGCTGCATTTAGCGCAGCCGGCGGTCGCCGCCTCCGCCCAGGAGCATGACGACGATGATGATCAGGAGGAGAAGGCCGAGTCCGCCGCTTGGGTAGTAGCCCCAGCCGGAGCTGTAGGGCCAGGTGGGCAGGGCGCCCAGCAGGAGCAGGACGAGCAGGATAATGACGACGAGCCGCGCGGTTCCGTTCATGGCCATCTCCGAATCGAGGTCGAGGAAGATCGTGTGGAGACGAGAGGATTCCGCCGCCACATGAAGAGCGGATGAACTCCTGTGCATATCCGCACTTATCCGGAGGGGTGCGCGGCGGTTTGGGAGGGATCGGGAGGCTCAGGCGACGGGGACGACGGCGCTGTTGTGGTGGGAGCGCAGGGCGGCGTCGAAGAGTGCGTGGCTGAGGGCGGTTTCGGCGGGGGTGGCGCAGGGGAAGGGCTGCTTCATGCCGGAGGGCCCGTGGGCGAGCTGGTCGCAGTACGCGGCCCACATCTGCTGGATGGCGTCGGGGAAACCGAACTCGAAGATTCCGCCGGTGATGGCGGGGTAGGCGCTTTCGTAGCCGAGGTCCTGCACAAGCCAGGCCTGGGGCTGGCCGCGCTGGTAGGTGAGGGTTTCGAGCGTGCGGGGGAAGCGGGTGGAGAAGCGGGCGGACATGGCGGAGCCGGCGATCTCGATGAACCACGTGTTCACGTGGCCGGGGGCGATGCGCTTCATCTCCAGGATCATGGGGAACTGGTTGGCGGGGAGGTCGCCGACGGTGCAGGTGAGGAGGGCGTTGTCCCAGGTTTCGCAGGGGACCATCGCGCCCTTGGAATCGGGGCGGTGGGTAACGACCTTGGTGAGCATGGCGCGGACGTCGCGGGGGATGAATCCCAGGCGGAAGGGGACGTGAACGGCGTGCATGCCCAGATCGCCCATGCAGCCGTAAAGGCCGTTGAACTCGACCTGGCGCTTCCAGTTGATGGGCTTGAGGGGGTCCATGTCGCTGGAGTGGAGGAGGCCGCAGCGGACTTCGAGGATGCGGCCCATGGCGCCCGAGCGGGCGAGCTTGATGATCTTCTGGACGCCGGGGAAGAAGGGGAATTCGGAGGAGCAGGCGACGGTGAGATCGGGGCGCTGGGCGAGGGCGGAGAGGATGCGGGTGTTGGCGTCGCGGTCGATGCCGAAGGGCTTTTCGCCCAGGAAGTGCTTGCCGGCGGCGATGGCGGCGAGGTAGACCTCGGCGTGGAGGTGATGGGGGACGGCGATGTAGAGGGCCTGGATGTCGTTCTGGGCGAGGAGCTCGCGGTAGTCGGTGTAGGGGCGGACGCCGGGGTTGGCGGCGCAGAACTCGGAGAGGACGGCGGGGGAGGTGTCGCAGGCGGCGACGATGACGGGGCGAGCGTCGCGGGAGAGGAGGTGGTTCCAGCGGGCGGCCGCGGAAGCGAATTCGCGGCCCATCAGGCCGCAACCGATGACGCCGAAGTTGATGGCTCGCTCGGACATGTGAGTCCTTGAAGAGAACACGGAGGCGCGGAGGGAGGGGGAGAGGAACGCAGAGGGGGGAAGGGGGAAGAGCGGGAAGGACGAAGGGCGGGGAGAATGTGGGGCGTCAGGTGGAGGAGAGGATTTTGAGGGCTTCGGGGACTGTGGCGTTGTGGTGGACGAGGGACATGAGGGCGCGGGTCATGTTGGCGGGGGAGGGGTGCTGGATGACGTTGCGGCCGTAGACGATGCCGCTGGCGCCCTGCTTCATGAGGTCGAACGTGCGCTGGAAGATCACTTCGTCGGGGGCGCGGCCGCCGCCGCGGACCAGGACGGGGATTCCGGCGGCGGTCTCGATGACCTTGTGGTAGATCGAAAGGTCTTCGGTGGGGTCGGCCTTGATGATGTCGGCGCCGAGTTCCACGGCCTGGCGAACCAGGGGGATGATCTTGCGGGGGTCGCCGTCGACGCCGTACGACTCGGTGCCCTTCATCACGAGGGGCTCGACCATGAGGGGCATGCCGGTGACATCGCAGGCGGCGCGGAGAGCGGCGACGTTGCGGAGGCAGGCTTCGTGGACTTCGGGCTGGCCGGGGAGCTGGAGGATGTTGACGACGACGCAGGCGGCGTCGAGGCGGACGGCGATGGGGACGGCGTCGTCAATGAGACGGGAGAAAAGCGTGCGCGGGAGTGGGTTGCCGTAGACGTTGGCGACGTCGGTGCGGAGGACGAGGGCGGGCTTCTTGCCCTTGACGTCCTGGAGGTGGCGGGCCATGCCGGGGGAGAGCTGAACGGCGTCGGGCATGGCTTCGCAGACGCGGGCGACGGCGAGGCGCATGTCTTCGATGCCGGGAAGGAATGAAGGCTCGTCGAAGAAGCCGTGATCGATGGCGACGTCGAAGCACTTTCCGTCGGCGGCGAGGAGGCGGTTGAGGCGTGGTGTGCAGGACATGGCGGGCCTTTCGAGGGACGGGGAGATGATCAGGTGGAGAGCATACGGGCGTTGACGGCGTCGATGCCGGCGATGCCGGCGGTGGCGCCGGGGGCCTGGACGCTGAGGGAGGCGACGGCGTTGCCGAGGCGGGCGGCCTGGGGGAGGGGGAGGCCTTGGGTGAGGCCGGCGAGGAATCCCGCGGTCCAGCAGTCGCCGGCGCCGGTGGCGTCGACGACGTTGGGAACTTTGAAGGCGGGGACGATGGTTTCACGGCCGTCGTTGTCGAGGCAGAAGACGCCCTGGGCGCCGAGCTTGATGACGACGTTGCGAGCGCCGCGACGCTGGAAGGCGCGGGCGGCGCGGGGGACGTCGTCGTCGCCGCTGAGGGCGAGGGCTTCGGGCTGGCTGGGGATGAAGTAATCGAGGTGGGGAAGGGCGGGGAAGATGCGGGACTGCCAGTGTTCGAGGGGCAGGCCTTCGACGTAGACGGTGTCGAGGATGGTTGCGGCGCCGGCGGACTTGAGGGAGGCGAGGAGTGCCGCGGCGGGGGCGCCGTCGAGGGCATCCATGAGCATGATGCCGGTGAGGAGGGCGTGGGTCTTGCCGGTGATGAGAGCCGGTGAAATGTCTGCGGGGGCGAGGGTGGCGTTGGCGCCGGTGGTGTGGAGGAAGGAGCGTTCACCGGTGGAGGGGACGGCGACGAAGGAGAAGGAGGTGGGTCGGGCGCTGTCCTTGATGATGGAGGCGGTGGAGACGCTGTGGCGGGAGAGTTCGGAGAGGACGAAGTCGCCCAGGGGGTCGTGGCCGACGCGGGCGACGAGGTCGCAGGGGATGCCGAGCTTGGCGAGGGCGATGGCGACGTTGACGGCGCATCCGCCGGTGGTGAAGGTGAGCTGGTCGAAGAAGCGCAGGCCGCCGGGTGCGGGGAAAGCGTCGACGGGGCGTGCGATGGCGTCGACGACGGCGATGCCGATCACGAGGATGGGTGGCACGTGGGGCTCTCCTTGCGGGGGCCTTTACTTGGGAGTGGGCGGGAGGGCGGCGAGGATGCGTTTGTAGAACTCGGCGGGAGCATTGCCCTTGTGCCATCGCCAGACGACGACCAGGTCGTGCTCGGGATCGATCCACACGGTGTTGCTGCCGGCGCCGATGGCGGCGAAGCTGGAGGCGGGGGCGGCGGGCCATGCGCCCTTGTTGTTGAGCCACCAGAGGTAGCCGTAGTCGTCCTTGACGCCCTGGTGTGAGGTGGCGCGGCGGATCCAGTCTTCGGAGATGATCTGGCGACCGTTCCAGTTGCCGCGGCGCAGGATGAGCTGGCCGAAGCGGGCGTGGTCGAGGGTGCTGATCCAGAGTCCGCCGCCCCAGCGGGTCCCGCCGCTGACGGATTTCATCTTGATTCCGTCGACATCGACATCGGCGTTGTCGTAGCCGCGGTACATCCAGGTGTCGGAGGCGCCGATGGGGTCCATGATTTCAGACTTGAGGACATCGGGAAGGGGGCGCTTCCAGAGGCGGAGCAGGGAGAGGGCGAGGCGGTTGACGCGGACGTCGTTGTATTCGTAGAAAGTGCCCGGTTCCCACAGGACGCGGGGCTTCATCTCGCTCTCGCCGAAAGCCTTCTTTCCTATGAAGGTGCTGGGCTTGCCGAAGAGTTCGCCGTCCCACTCGCTGGTCTGGGTGGCGTGGTGTTCCCATGTGATCTTGGCGTTGTGCTCGGAGTCGTATCCGCCGTCGTGGATGTACGCGGCGACGGGATCGTGGACGTCCTTGATGAGTCCGCGATCGATGGTGAGTCCCAGGATGGTGGAGAGGTAGCTCTTGGCGGCGCTGTAGGTGGGGTCGACGGCGGCGGTGTCACCGAATTCGGCGATGATGTAGCCGTGGCGGAGGATGACGCCGTTGGTGGCGGCGCGGGTCTTGGGGATGGGGCCCAGAAGAGAGCCGAAGATCTTCTCCTGGGTGGAGAAGTCGCGGGGCATATCGGTTTCCTGGGTCTTGGCCCACTCGATGGCGGCGGCGAGGCGAGCGTCGTCCATGCCGACCTGGGAGGGCAGGCGGCGTTCCCAGTGGTCGCGGGATGGGAAATAGTTGGACTCGACGGCACTGGACGGAGGCGCGGGGGGCTGCGAGTGGCAGCCCGGGAGGGCAAGCAGGAGGGCAACGAGGAGCGCGAGGGGGCGGGGCGGGTGCATGGGGATTCCCGTAATGGATCGATGGGGAAGCGGGGCGAGCGACGGGAGACGGGATCAGGGGGCGGCGAGGTAGCGCATGAAGTGCTGGAGACGGCGCTTGCGTCCGTAGGGTGATTCGGCGGAGCCGTGGCCAGCGCCGGGGATGACGAGCATGTCGAAATCCTTGTCGGCCTTGATGAGGGCGTTGACCACCTGCATGGTGGAGGCGGGGTCGACATTTTCGTCCATTTCACCGACCATGAGCAGGAGGTGTCCGCCGAGCTTGTGGGCCTGGGCGACATTGCTGCTGGCCTCGTATTCGGGGCCGACGGGCCAGCCCATCCAGGCTTCGTTCCACCAGATCTTGTCCATGCGGTTGTCGTGGCAGCCGCAGTCGGCGACGGCGACCTTGTAGAAATCGTGGTGATCGATGAGGGCTCGCATGGCGTTCTGCCCGCCGGCGGAGCCGCCGTAGATTCCCACGCCGCGTCCGCCGTTATCGAGATCCATTTGCGGGAAGCGCTGGGCGGCGGCCTTGATCCAGGCGATGCGGTCGGGGAAGCCGGCGTCCCCGATGTTCTTCCAGCAGACGTCGTGGAAGGCCTTGCTGCGCCAGTTGGTGCCCATGCCGTCGATCATGACGACGATGAAGCCGCGATCGGTCATTTCCTGCTGGCCGTAGCCGGCCTGGTAGGCCTTGGGGACGTGCGCGCCGTGCGGGCCGGCGTAGATCGATTCGATGACGGGGTACTTGCGGGCGGGGTCGAAGTCGCGCGGCCAGAGGATCATTCCGTAGATGTCGGTGACGCCGTCGCGGCCCTTGGCGGTGAAGCGGGTGGGCAGGGAGGGAGAGGGTTCTGTGGAGAGTGAGGCGAGCGGAGGCTGGAGTTCGGTCACCCGGGTGCCGTCGGCGGCGCGGCGGATCTCGGTGGCGGGGGGGAGATCCACGCGGGAGTAGGTGTCGACGATGTAGCGGCGATCGGGGGAGAAAGAGATGTCGTGGGTGCCGTCGGCGGCGGTGAGGAGGGTGAGACCGGAGCCGTCGAAGTTCACGCGGGCGTAGTGGATGTAATAGGGATCATGGGAAGGGATCATGCCGCCGGCGTGGAACCAGACCTGGCGGTTGTCGGGATCGACGCGGTCCACGCCGCGAACGACCCATGGGCCGGAGGTGATCTGGTTCTTGACGGTTCCGGAGTGGGAATCGATGAGGTAGAGGTGGTTCCAGCCGTCGCGCTCAGAGGCCCAGATGATTTCGCCGGTGGCGTCGAGGTCGTGGCGGAACGTCTTCTGGGAGTAATCGATGAAGGTGGAGGAGGTTTCGTTGATGATGGCGGTGGGAGCGCCGCTGGAGGCGTTCACGGCAATGACGCGAAGGACCTGGTGGCCGCGCTGGTTATAGAGGAATGTGAAGCGTGAGGAATCGGGGTCCCAGCGGAGGTCGTCGATGCTCCAGGGATTGGAGAAGAATTCGCTGGGGACCGGGATGATGCGAGCCGCCTTGGCGTCGATGAGGATGGGGAACGACTGGGGGAGCTTGTCCCCGGGCTTGGGGTAGTCGTACGAGCGGAGGCGGGGCTGGAGCTGGTCGTCGGGGGATGACTGGATGTAGAAGACCTTGCGGTCGTCGCCCTTGGCGGTATGGAGGAAGACGACGTGGGCACTGTCGGGGGACCAGAAGACGGGGCCGTTGTAGGCGTTGTCCGGCGTGCCGTCGGTGGTGAGCATGTGCTCTTCGCCGCTGGGGAGCGAGCGAAGGCCGGCGTTGTTGTCGCGGAAGAAGACGGTGAAGGCGCCGTCGGGGGAGTTCGCAGGATCGCGGGCGGGCGGCTGGGGCGTGGGTTCCTGCGGTGGGGGAGAGGGAGGCTGAGCGACTGCGCCGAGGATCACAATGCGAGGATCGCGGCGAGCACGGACGGAGCCCAGGAGGGAGCCGTCGGGACGTTCGAAGGCCCACGCGTGTCCGGCAAAGGTGTGCTGGCGGTACGAATCCCCGGGTTTGACGGTCGCGTAGGGGTGCTTGGAGCCGGAGGCGTCGATCCAGACCATGGAGACGGGCGTGGGCGTGGAGTTGACGATCAGCAGGCCGGAGGAGGGTCCGCCGTCGCGGCTGCGCTGCACGCCGGCCTGGAGCGGGAGGCGCATGTCACCCAGGTCGGCCGGGTCGGCGTCGGTGATGGCGTAGGAATCGAGGTCGCAGGAGAGGACCTGGGGATGATCGCGCAGGAGCAGGATGAGACGCCGACCTGAGAGCGTGAGTGATTCGATCGACGGGGCGGGCTCGTTTGCCGGGGCAGAGGCGTTGGGGGGCGCGGAGGCGGCGAAGTGCTGGGCGAGGGATGCGGAGAGGCGGGTGGAATC
Organism: Phycisphaerales bacterium; assembly: GCA_044226385.1. GTDB lineage: Bacteria > Planctomycetota > Phycisphaerae > Phycisphaerales > UBA1924 > JAEUJB01. The sequence continues at coordinate 318,319 of JBGAHA010000002.1, read as the reverse complement.
GAAGAGCGGGGTTCGCTCTCCGGAGGTGAGATCGAGGCGGGTGTAGCGGGGTGGGGCGCCGGGGACATCTTCGCGGAACCAGCAGGCGTCGCCGGAGAGCCATTCGAGACGGACGGGCGCGGGAAGACGGGGGCCGCGGGGCTGGACGGCGGGCGAGGTGAGCAATTCGAGTTCTGACGGGCCGTCGGATGAGATTTCGAACTCGGACTGTGCGGAGGCCCCGGCGTGGAGCGGGAGGGTGAAGAGGAGTGCGGCCAGGAGGCGCGGGAGGTGGATGAATGATGAGATGGAGGGGGAGCGCATGGGGCGAAGCGTACCGGATTTGGGGTCCGGTGTGGGCGGGCCGAAGCGGCGGTGGCAGGGCGCGGGGCTTATGCTGATGCACCTGTGAAAAAGCGAGATGTTCCCCATATTCCGGTCTTGATGGACGCCGTGCTGGACGTTTTGGCGCCGCAGCCTGGCCAGGTGATGGTGGACTGCACGCTGGGGCTGGGAGGGCATTCGTCGGCGCTGCTTTCGCGGGTGTCACCGGGGGGGCGGCTGATCGCGACGGACTTTGATCCGGCGAACATCGCGGAAGCGAGGGCAAGGCTGGAGCGGGTGGGCGGGCGGTTTGACCTGTTCCACACCAATTTTGCGGCGCTGCCGACGGTGCTGGCGCAGGCGGAGGTGGAGCGGGTGGACGGGGTGCTTGCGGATGTGGGGGTGGCGAGCACGCAGATCGATGATCCGGAGCGCGGGTTTTCGTACCGTCGGCCGGGTCCGCTGGATATGAGGATGGATCCGACGCGCGGGCAGCCGGCGTCGGTGCTGGTGAACAGGATGAGCGAGGCGGAACTGTCGGCGGCGCTGCTGGAACTGGGGGATGAGACGGATGCGCCGGAGATTGCGAGGCTGATCGTGGAGCGGCGGGCGGAGAGGCCGATCACGACGACGCAGGAGCTGATGGCGCTGGTGTGCGAGGCGAGGGATTTCACGATCGAGCGTGGGGCCGGCGCGAAGCTGCACCCGGCGGCGAGGACGTTCCAGGCGCTGCGGATTCTTGTGAACCGTGAGCTTGCGAACCTGGACCGGCTGCTGGCGGTGCTTCCGGATGTGCTGAGGCCCGGGGGCGTGGCGGCGATCATCAGCTTTCACAGCGGTGAGGATCGGCGGGTGAAGGGGTCGTTCCGGGATGGGCTGCGGAGCGGGGTGTACAGCGAGGTGAGCGAGGAGCCGATCCTCGCGGACGAGCGGGAGCAGCGGGAGAATCCAAGGTCCAGGTCGGCGAAGCTGCGGTGGGCGAGGCGGGCCGGGGAGGCGTGAGGGGAAGCGTGATGGGCGGTACGCGTCGCGTCGAGCTATCGGTGGTGTCGCGGACGGGGGAGGAGTTTGAGAGCTTTGGTCCGTACGTGGCGTCCGTGAGCGAGGCGAGCGTCGTCGCGTTTTGGGCGCGGAGGCGCGGCGGGGTGACGGGGGTGTACAGGAGCGGGGGCAATGGGGCTGAGGTGGTGGTGGAGGTGGGCGGGGATGATGGGGAGCTGGTCAGTCACCCGGACATCAACGCGGCGGGCGCGGTGTGCGTGTACGGACGTAACGCCGCAGGGCGGGGGACGCTTGTGATGGTGGAGGAGGGGCTGGCGAGCGTGATCGAGTGCGGCGCGGGGCCGCTGGGGCCGACGATGAACGAACTGGGGCACGTGGCGCTGCGGGGGGCGTGGGAGGGCGGCCTTGCGTGCGTGGAGGTGTGGGACGGGAGCGGGATGCGGGTCGTGGGGAGGGTTGGGGCGGAACTCGATGGGCGGGAGTGCGAGGGGTTTGCGGGGCTGCCGGTGATCAATGGCGCGGGGGCGGTGATGGTTCGGGCGATGCTCGCCGGCGGAGAGCATGGCGTGTACGTGGTGGATCGCGGGGGGCGGGTCACGAGCGTGGCGGGTTCGTGGGAGGGGTTCGAGGAGCTGGGCGGGTTTGCATCGATGAATGACCGGGGAGAGGTCGGATTTGCGGGGCGACGGAGCGGACGGGGATGGGGCGGATACGTGCGAGGCGCTGAGGGCACGCTGAGGGAGCTGGATCTTGCCTCCGTCTTGGGCGGAGGACGTCAGGGCGGGCGGAACGACGATGGGCCTTGCGTGCGGAGCGTGCTGGTATATGAAGGGCGTGGGGTGGTGGTGTGCGCGACGCCGGCGGGAGGGACGCTGGGGGTGTACATGTCCCGAGGTGAGATGGAGGATGGGGGAGGGTGGGATCGGGTGCTGGGGGTTGGGTCGGAGCTGGAGGGATCGGTGGTGAAAGAATTCGCGTTGAACCCGGTTTCGGTGAACGGGGCGGGGGAGGCGGCAATCCGGGTGATGCTGGAGGATGGGCAGGGGCTGATCGTGCGGGCGGGGCAGGCCGTCCGGTAAGGGTGACGGCTGGCGGGAAGGCTGAAAATGCGCTGGCATGGGTGAAACGCGGTCGAAATCGCCGGCAGTTTTCGGGTAGGATGCGCCACCCGCGATTCCGCGGGCGGGATGCACGATCCATGCGAAGCAATGAAATTCAGGCAGGTGGGGCGTGCCGCGCGAGGCTGCGATCGGCGAGTGCGGGCCGCCGGGAACGCCACGGCTTCACGCTGATCGAGCTGCTGGTCGTGGTGGCGGTGATCGCGCTGCTGATCTCGCTGGCGCTGCCGGCGATGGGGAAGTCCCGGGAGCGTGCGAAAGAGCTGATCTGCATGAACAACATGCGCTCGCTGGGGACGGCGATGATCCTGTACGCGACGGAATACAAGGAGCGGGTGTGGGAGACGGACCGGTGGCTGCGGTTCCCGGATTACAACGGCAAGACTCCGGGGCAGTGCTTCTCGTACATTTCGCAGGCGAACATGTCGCTGGAGTGCCCGAAGAACAAGCGGCGGCGCGTGGATTCCAAGGCGGGCAAGGACACGATGTGGGGCGGGTTCCGCCAGCTCGACACCGACTACACGATGATGGGCAACGCGCAGGGCGGCCGGCTGAGCATGACGACGCGAGCGGCGTACGTGAAGACGGGGATGGGGCACGAGTCTGACAAGAACCTGACGTGGGAGAAGGGCCGGACGGACCTGGTGGAGCTGCCAGCGGTGCCGGTGATGATGGAAGAGAGCACGTGGTACCTGAACGAGACGGCGCAGGATGCGCGGTGGCTGAACAACGATCAGATGACGACGCGGCACGACAAGGGCGGGTACATCACGTTCATCGACGGTCAGGTGAAGTTCATGCGGTTCCCCGCGGCGACGGGGCGCGAGGAAGTGGAAGAGGCCGGGGACTTCCAGACGTGGGACCTGTACTTCACGGGGCGCAAGGGGTGGGTGCAGAACTACACGGACCGGCTGGCGTACGGGTGGATCAATAGTCCGTACCGGTGACAGGCCAGGCATGACGCGGCGGCGAGGGCGGCGTGGCGCGCGTGTCGATGGTGATTGGGGAGCATCACGAGCCCAGCAGGGAAACGCGGGTGCCCGTTGACGTCACGTCGCGGATGTCGAACGTGGCTCGACCGTTTTCATCGGCGGCGATGTCGGTCGGCGGCTGGCCTTCCCGTGTGAGCCGCAGGTGGGAGCCGGGCGTGAGACCGTCGATCGTGTGATGGATGGCGGCGGCGCCTTGCGGCGCTCGGAGCGTCCAGCGGCGAGGCCCGTCCGGCGTGTCGGGCCATGCGTCGATGGCGATTTCGATACGGGTTGCGGGGAGCGCCGGCGGGGTGGAGAGCGTGAGGGCGGCGGGGCGATCGGGGAACGGGAAATAGCAGGCCGCGGCCGAAGAGATACTGGCGCCGAACGGCGTGGGGGCGGTTACGGTCGCGTGTTCCGCTGAAAGCGACGCCCGGTCGGCATCCAGGGTCACGGTGTAGGTTTGCCCGCGGAGCCGGTAGGGGAAGGTGGTGCCACTGAGCTCGGGCGTGATGCGTGGGACAAGATTGAGGCGGTCGTGGGCTGGGCGGATGCCGTAGATGTCGCGGTACAGGCCGACGACGGCGAGGGAGTTGCCGGCGAGGATGTCCTCGCCTTCTCCGCGCTGGTCGGCGCGGAGGTAGCGCTGGAAGGAGAGTCCGTCCTGGGCGTAGCGGTCCAGGACGAGCGTGATGTACTTGAGCGCGATCGCAGGGTTGTGGCGGGCGTAGGCGCGGATGCCGAGCTCGGCCCAGCTGAGGAAGATGTCCCCGTTTTCGTATGAAGGGAACTGCTTCTGGCGGGCGTGGACTTCCTCGGGCTTGTAGGGGAAGAAGCACAGCGGCCAGTGGAAGAGCTTTTCCTTCTGCATCAGGGTTTCGACCTGATCGAGGACGGCGGTGCGTCGGGTGTCGTCGGTGCAGAGGTCGTAGCCCAGGGCGGCGAAGTTGACGGGGACGACGAGATTGTCTCCGTGGGCCGAACCGTCTGGCTGGCGCCAGTAGATGTACCACTGCTTGTCGGGATTCCAGAAGCCGCCTTCGGAGACGGGCTTGTTGAAGGCGAGCTGGAGCTTGCGGGCGGCGCTCGCGTAGGAATCGGCCCTGGCCTGGTCGCCCATCAGCGTTTCCAGCGTGGACCAGAGCGTGAGGGCGCCGTAGAGCTCCGCGTTCACGAGGGCGTTCTCGTGGGAGGCCCAGACGACGTCGATCCAGTCGCTGGATTTCTCGTCGGCGTAGGTGTCGTTCATCATCTCGACCAGGCCGTCGCCGTCGGAGTCGCGGCGCAAGAGGAAATCCAGGGCGGCACGGCACGAATCCTGGTGGGTTCGGAGCCATGCCAGGTCGCCGGTGAGGTCGAACTGCTCGGCGACGCACATGACGTAGGAGGGCTGGGAATCGAGCGTGCAGCCCCACTGGCACTCGTAGAAGCCGGTCGCGGGGTCGTAGGAGCCGGGGACGGCGTCCTGGTCGTTGTACGTCCAGCGCGAGAGCACGCGGCCCTGCGGGGTGACGGCGTGGTCGCGGATGGTGTCGAGGGCGAGGGTGAAGCTGCGGGTGTAGTCGGGGTCGTTAAGGGCGAGGCCCATTTCGGCGAACCATGGCTCGTGGAGGCAGACATAGCCGGTTCGCCAGCCGTTGCTGCCGACGATGCCCCGGTCGATGACGCCGTAACGCCCGATGGTGTTGAGCAGTTCGCGGATGGTGTGGGCGTTGAGCCCCTTGAGCGTGCCGGGGTCGCGGACGGCGTCGTAGGGAACGGCGCTGAGCGTGCACATCACGCGGACGCTGCTGGGAATGACCTGCACGGGCTTCCAGAGGTCCTGGCGATCGGGGAGGAAGCGTGCCAGGCCGTGGGCGGGCTGGAGTTCGTCCGTGCTGGGCCAGAAACTCGCGGAGAAGACGCCGCTGGGATGGTGAGTGAAGCGGGCCGCGACGTCGCCGGAGGCGGGGACGCATGAGATTCGCAGGCAGGTGGGAGATTGGGAATTCCAGAAGGTCACCGCACCCGTATGGGCGCCGTAGGTGGCCAGTGGCGTGTCGAGATAGCGTGTCCACACGACGCCGCCGGTGTCGAGGAGTCCGCCGGTCCAGGTGGAGATCTGGGCGAATTCGAAGCCGGGGAAATAGGTGTCCTGCAGGGTGCCTGCGGTGAGATAGGTGCGGTCGATGGTCCAGCGGATGTCCCCGTTGCGGAGGTCGAAGGTCCAGTCTTCCTTGACGCGCATGTCCGGGCCGCCGAAGAGGATGCCGGCGATGTGGACGGTCGAATCGTCGGCGGTGACCGCGGGGGTTGGGATGCCCGAGCGGGTCGTGGACCAGGTCCCGCCCGAGAGAACCGCGCTGCAGACGCCGGTTTCCGGGGCTACGACGTCTCGACCATCGACCTGGACGCGGTCGATCAGGCACTTGCCGTCGTAGGAGAGGTGGAGGACGAGGTGGCGGCTCGCGTCCGAGAGGGTGAGCTGCTTGTGCTGGGGATCGTGGGTGATGGTGGGCTGCGGGGCGGCGAGGGCGGATGCGGAGACGGCGAGGTGGGCCGCGAGGGCGATCATGCAAAAGGCGAGGGGCATGGGTTCTCCGGTAGGAGATGCGGGTGAGCGCTGGTGGGCAGTGTTCGTGCAGGGACCGTGACGGAGACTGTGGTGTGGCGCGTCGTGGCGGGGGAGGTCTCTCGCGAGGAGCGGGCACTATCATATGAATCGTTGCCGACTTCCATGATCCCCGGATGCACAAGAACCATGAAACGAACCACTCTCGCCCGCGGCCTGATCCTCTGCCTGGTTGCTTCGCAGGGGCTCGCCGCGCCGCCGGCGGGGTACTTTCGCCAGCCGGCGATCCACGGTGACACGGTGGTCTTCCTCGCCGAGGGAGACTTGTGGAAGGTCAAGGTGTCGGGGGGCGCGGCGACGCGGCTGACGAGCCATCCTGGAGATGAGGTTTCACCGGCGATCTCCCCCGACGGGAAGACGATCGCGTTCGTGGGGGGACGGATGGCGGTGGTGGGGTGGACGCCGTCGGGTCGGATCATCGCGATGACGGATGTGCTCTCAACGCTGCCCAACGCGCAGCTGGTGACGATCACGCCGCCGGCGGCGGACGCGCCCGACTCGGCGAGTCCCGCGCGGGAGGTGATCCCGCTGGCGCAGGCGGCCGACGGGTGCTACGACGATTCGGGCAAGACGCTGTTCTTCACCCGGCAGCGCTTCCAGGGGAGCCACACCAAGCGGTACAAGGGCGGGACGGCGCAGCAGATCTGGAAGTTCACCGATGGATCGGGGGAGGCCGTGCCTCTCACGGCGGACTTTGACGGCACGAGCAAGCGTCCGATGTTCCACGGTGGGCGGGTGTACTTCGCCAGCGACCGGGACGGGACGATGAACCTGTGGTCGATGACGCCCGAGGGGAAGGATCTCAAGCAGCACACAACGCACGATGGGTGGGACGTGGCGTCGCCTTCGCTGGACGGGGACCGGATCGTCTACCAGCTGGGAGCGGACCTGCACGTGTTCGAGATTTCCAGCGGGAAGGACTCGCTGATCCCGGTGACGATCGATTCGGACTTTGACCAGACGCGGGAGCGGTGGATCGAGAAGCCGGCGAGCTATCTGTCGGCCGTGCACGTTTCTCCCGACGGTGACCGGGCGGTGATCACGGCTCGCGGACGCGTGTTCGTGGCGCCGCACCGGCAGGGGCGGCTGGTGGAGGCGACGCGGAAGGAGGGCGTACGTTACCGGGACGCGAGGTTCATGCCCGACGGGAAGTCGCTGCTGGCGCTGTCGGATGAATCGGGAGAGGTTGAGCTGTGGAAACTGCCGGTGAACGGCGTGGGCAAGGCGGAGCAACTCACCAGCGACGGTGACGTGCTGCGCGGGGAGACGCTCCCTTCCCCCGACGGCACGCAGATCGCCCATACCGACAAGAACCAGCGACTGTTCATCTTCGACGTCGAGACGAAGACTAACCGCAAGGTCGATGAGAGCATGTACGACATGTTCTCGGATCTGCGGTGGTCGCCCGACAGCAAGTGGCTCGCCTACGCGGCGGCGTCGGACAATCAGTTCCGGCAGGTGAAGGTCTACTCGATCGATTCGGGCGTTTCGACGGCGGTGACGACCAACCGCTACGACAGCTCCAACCCCGCGTGGAGCCCCGATGGGAAGTGGCTATACCTCATCTCGGACCGCAACCTCACCTCGGCGGTCTCGAGCCCGTGGGGGTTTTATGCGCCCGAGCCGTACCTCGACAAGACCTCGAAAATCTACATGATCTCACTCAAGGCCGGGACGCGGTCTCCGTTTGCGCCCAAGGACGAGGTGCAGCAGGCCAAGGAGGAACGGGAGAAGCTGGAGAAGGAAAAGAAGGAGAAGGAAGAGAAGGACAAGAAAGAGCCGGTGAAGGAAGGGGATGGCAAGGCAATCTCTCCGTCGCCCGCGGAGAAAACGCCGGTTCCGTTGACGCCGCCAGACACCAAGACCGAGGTCAAGGCGGACGGGAAGCCCGCGGACGCGGCGGGTGGGAAGAAGGACGATGGCAAGGGCGGCAAGAAGGACGCGGTGAAGGTCGAGATCGACCTTGAGGGCATCGCCGCTCGCATCCGGGAAGTTCCGGTAGGCCCGGGGACATATGCCGGGCTGACGGTGAACGACAAGGCGCTGTTCTGGGTCTCGACCCCGGCGGGGGACCGCAAGCAGACGCTGATGGGCCTGGCAATCGCCAACGAGAATATCGAGCCCAAAGTCGTGCTCGCCGACATCCGCAGCTACGAGATGAGCGCGGACGGGAAGAAGCTGCTGGCGACCAAGGGTGACACGCCGTACATATTCGACGCCGCGCCGGCGCCGGCGGACCTGGACAAGAAGGCCGTGGAGCTGGGCGGCTGGACGCTGTCGGTGGTGCCTCGCGAAGAGTGGCGGCAGATGTTCGACGAGGCGTGGCGACTGGAGCGGGACTATTTCTACGACCGCAACATGCATGGTGTGGACTGGAAAGCGATGCGGGAGAAGTACCGGCCGCTGGTGGACCGGGTTTCGAGCCGCGACGAGCTTTCGGACCTGCTTGCGAAGATGGTGAGCGAGCTTTCGGCGCTGCACATCTTCGTGAACGGCGGTGACATGCGAGACGGGCCGGATCGCATCACGCCGGCCTCACTCGGGGCGCGTCTGGTGCGGGACGAGAAGGCCGGAGGGTACCGGGTCGAGCACGTATTCCTGTCGGATCCCGATGAGCCGGAGCGCACGTCTCCCCTGGCGCGGCCCGGCGTCGAGGTGCGCGACGGTGATGTCATCCTCGCCGTCAACGGCGTGGAAACCCTCAGCGTTCCGGATATCGCCCTGCTGCTTCGCGAGAAGGCGGGACGGCAGGTGCTTCTGCGGGTGCGAGGGGCCGCCTCGGCGGACAAGGCCTCCCCCGACAAGGCGGCCGGTGATGCGGCGGCCGCGGGGAGCGCGGAGCGTGACGTGGTGGTGGTGCCGATGTCCCCCGGTTCGGCGGCGGACCTGCGGTACCACGAGTGGGAGTACACGCGCCGGCTGGAAACCGAAGAGATGAGCAAGGGTGAGATCGGGTACGTGCACCTTCGCGCGATGGGGCAGGAGAACTGGACCGAGTTCGCCAAGGCGTTCTACCCGGTGTACAACCGCCAGGGGCTGATCATCGACGTGCGGCACAACCGCGGCGGGAACATCGACAGCTGGGTGATCGAGAAGCTGCTGCGCAAGGCGTGGTTCACGTGGAGCCAGCGGATCGGGCAGCCGGCGAACTGGAATATGCAGTACGCGTTCCAAGGCCACGTGGTGGTGCTGTGCGATGAGTGGACGGCCTCCGACGGTGAGGCGTTCAGCGAGGGCGTCAAGCAGCTCAAGCTGGGCACGGTGATCGGCACGCGGACCTGGGGCGGGGAGATCTGGCTGAGCTCGAGCAACTTCCTGGTGGATCGCGGGATCGCAACGGCGGCGGAATTCGGCGTCTTCGGCCCCGAAGGCACGTGGCTGATCGAGGGCCGGGGCGTGGAGCCCGACATCACGGTGGACAACCTGCCGCACGCGACATTCAAAGGAGAGGATGCGCAGCTCAAGGCGGCGGTGGAGCACCTGCGGAAGCAGATCCAGGAGAAGCCGGTCAAGATGCCGGTGACGCCCAAGTTCCCGGACAAGAGTTTCAAGAAGCCGGGGAAGTGACGCGGGGGATACGAGGGCGAGAGGATGCACGCGTGATCGGGGCGCCTGGCCTCGCGTGCCCGGTGAACCGGGGTGCACGGGACGTCATCTCGTGGCCTCCGTATGCTCGTGCATGACCCACGGATCGCCTTCAACGCCCGGATCACCCTGGCCTGCTTCGAATCATGACGCTGCGACGAGCGATTCGGTGGTCTCCTCGTGCCGGGCGGCGGCGAGGGGACACCGCAAGGAGTGTGTCGCCGCTGGTCGCCGACTGACCGCGCGGATCAACGGCGTGCTGGGCCGGCAGCGGGAGGCGGCGAGCGAGCGAGCGGGGATCGAGGGCGGGTTGCTGCGAGCGGCGCACGAGTATGTGGTTGACAGCCTGCATGGGCCTCCGCGAGGGGGCGTTGTGGATGAGGAGGCTGGAGCGGCGCTGGCGGGGCGTCCAGGGTTTAAGCCCGCGGCCGCGGCGATCGCCTGCGGGGTGCCGGGGTGGATGCGGCGATGCTTTGCGATCAACGGTGTGTTCGAGGCCGGGCACGCGGAGGCGTTCTGGAAGTACGCAACCCACCTGACCCACGCGGCGGCGGGGCGCGAGGGGGAGTTGACGCTGTTCCGTCCGATCGATCTGCAGAAGACGTCGGCGATCGAGTCGTACGTGCGGTTCATGGCGGCGCCGCGGTTTGCAGCGGGTGAGGAAGTGCCGGTGCGGCGCGGGCTTGATCCGATGGTGTTCCGCATGGATGTGGACCGCAAGGCGGCGGCGCTGTACGCGGGCAACCCGGCGGCGGCGATCGGCACGATCCTGGGGGAGGTGCTCGCCGGCTCGTGGGATCGTCCGCTGGGGGCGGCGGAGAGCTGGGACCTGGTGCTGCTGGCGCTGCTGGTGCTCGACGCGGAGTTTGATCCCCGGGTGTGGCGATTCAAGTGGGATCTGCCGTGGGAGGATGCGGAGGTGGATGCCGCGTTCACGCGCAGCTCCCTGCTGCGGGAATCGGGTGAGGAGATCGCGCAGGTTCGCGAGGCGAAGGTGTGCGAGCTTGCGGCGCGGGCGGTTCAGAGGCTTGATGGCGCGGGCGTGGATGGTGATAGCGGCGCGGGCGACATCGAGGCGGGCGAAGAATCGCCTGCATGAAAAAGAAAGGGCCGGCGATGGACGCCGGCCCGTGTGGATTGCAAATGATTGTGCTCGGCGGCCACGTTCGTGCACCTCTGCGGGGGCACGGAGCGGGTTCATCCGCCGCTGGAGGATCCGGCGGGACGGGTCGCGCTGCCGCCCGTCGCGGGAGGCGTGCCGGGCTGGGCCGCGGCGCCGTCGCGGCGACGACCACCGCCGCCTTGTCCGCCGCCGCCACCGCCGCGACCACCACCCGAGGGCCACTGCTCGTCGGTGGGACGGGGGAGCATCGCGGGGGCGCAGGCGAGGTTGTACGCGGTCACGGCGGCGCACGTCGCCGACTGCTGGAGGTACTCGGGGATCGCCTGGTCGATGCGGTCGTACTGCGTGTGGTGGGTGTGGTTGTAGTCGGCGCGGCCCTCTTCATCCCAGAAGAATCCGGGGATGTGCTCGCGCATGAACGAGTTGTGGTCGCTGCCCATCACCTGCGTGAAGGTTTTCTCCTGGTGGATGTTGACGTCGAGGTACTTCTTGTCGGTCTCGCTGTAGAAGTGGCCGTTGACGGGGGCGGTGGCGGCGGCGAGGTATTCGACCTGGGAGTCGACGCAGGGCAGACCGCCCTCGTAGTTGGTGCCGCCGTCGTCCACGAGCACCGCGGAGATTTTCTCGAGCTCACCGGTCGCCTTGAGGTGCTTGACATAGGCGGCCGAACCGAGCAGGCCCTGCTCCTCGCCTGTCCACAGGAAAAAGCGGATGGTGCGCTTGGGCTTGGCGTGGGCGGCCGCGAGGATGCGGGCGGCCTCAAGCGTCACGGCGCTGCCGGTGCCGTTGTCGGTGGTTCCCTGGGCGCCGGGGCCGTTCCAGGAATCGAGGTGTCCCGAGACGATGATGACCTCGTCGGGCCACTGCGTGCCCTTGATCTCGGCGATGGTGTCGTAGACGGGGATGGGGCCCTTGGTGAGGGTGTGTTTGAGGTCGAACTCGGCCTCGATGGGTGTGCCATCGGCGAGGGAGGAGTTCATGCAGTCGTAGTCGGACTTGCGGACGGTGACGATGATGTCGGAGGCCATGGTGTCGACGTCGAGCTTGTCCCAGCCGGGCGCGCCGCTGGTGATGACCAGCTCGTTGCTGGAGGCGAGCACCCAGCCGGCGGGCTGGAGGGCCAGGACGCGTTCTTCCATGGTGGGGCCGGTCTTGGGGGCCTCGATCGCGACCTTCTTCGCGGAGTAGGTCATCACGCCCGCGTTGTCGGGGAGCGTGGTCTGGCCCTTGAGCGTGTCCCCGTCGAGCTTGAGGGTGTAGTCTCGGTCCCCGCGGGGGGATTCGGTGCGGAAGGAAAGCTCGTGGGTCTGGGGGTTGTAGGTTCCGTTGCGCAGTTCGCTGGTGCGGAAGCCGCCCAGGGAGATCGTGCCGGTGACGGCGGCGGGGTCGGCGAGCTTGACATCGAGCGTGAAGGGCATGCCATCGGGGATCGGTCCGCCGGCGAGGGTGCCTTCGAAGCGAGTGATGTCCTTGTCAACGGCGGGGGCCTTGGTCTCCGTGGTCTCGCCGGTCTTCCACTTCTTGCGGATGTCGGCGAAGAGCTGGAGGCGGGCCGAAGCGCCGCCCACGACACCGCGGCGGCCGGTGGTGTTGGGCTTGACCAAGACCCACGCGCCCTTGAGCGTGTCCTTGGCGGCCTCGAACTGTTCGTCGTTCTCGGGCATCTTCAGGACCGGGGCACGGACCGCGCCCTGGGTGCCGGCGGTCCAGGCAAGGGTTGTGAACTCCATGTCACGGACGGTGCGGTATTCGGGGCTTTCACTTCCGGGGTTGCGGAGGGCGACCACCTTGGCGGTGGAGGGACCGCGATCAAAGCGGGCGGAGATCTCACCCCACTGCCAGAGGCCGCGAAGCTTGGGATCGGCGGAGGTCTGGTTGTCCACGCCGCCGAAGGCGGGGATGGAGAGTCCCCACGCGGCGAACTGGTCGCGGCTCCACATGTTGGCGTGTTCGAGGTTGCTGGAGCCGGTCAGCCGTGGTCCGATCACGGTGGAGAGGTGCGTCAGGTGATCCATCACTTGGTTGCGGCTCTTGCCTTCGTTGATGATCCTTGCGATGGTGGCGGAATCACCCATGGCAATCGCGGGGATGGGTGCGGGCTTGCCGTCGATCACGGCATAGGTGCCGGGCTTGGCGGGAGGAGCCGCCTCGGGCGTGCTCGCGGAGGCGGCGGCCTTGGACGTGGCAGCATGGTTGGAATCGGAGGCACAGCCGGCCAGCAGGGCGAGCGCCCAGGCGCTCAGCACGATGGCGGGTTGAACAACGCGGGTGCGCGACATGCGGGGCATTGCGGTCTCCGGGTGGGAGGGCACGGTGGGTGGAAGGAACGTGATCGCCGAATGGGGCAGGAATAAACAGTGCGAGGGAGATGGTGATGATACGAAAATGTGAAGAGTGTGTGTAGATGAGGTTGAACGCTCGGGCGTTGCGATGCGGCGATGCTGGGGGGAGACTGGATCTAAGTGTCTGTGCAGTAGTGGGTTACGATGAACTGCTTCCCTTGCGGGAACGACCTGCGGACCACGGGAGTTTTGATCCGCCGACGTGCCTCGGCGGGCGCCGAGCGTGAACGGGAATTCGGGAGCGCCGGGCGGGCTGGGGACGACGGACCCGTGGGCGAACATCTCGTACTGAGCGGGCCGTGCGGGAGGCTCAATGCTCGCCGAGCATTTTCACATTCCGGCGTTCCTTGAGCAGGAATCCGCCGACCAGGAGGGTGAGCACGCACACCGCCATGGGGTACCAAAGGCCGGCGTAGGGGTTGCCGGTGCGGGTGACCATGAGTTCCCCGATGAAGGGAACCATGCCGCCGAAGACGCCGTTGCCGATGTGGTAGGGCAACGACATCGAGGTGTAACGGATGCGGGTGGGGAAAAGCTCGACCAGGAACGCGGCGATGGGGCCATAGACCATCGTGACGTAGATGACCTGGATCCAGATCAAAAGGGCGAGCGTGAGGGCGGGAGGACTGAAGAGCGAAGGCAGACGGATGGAGTTCTTTTCCGAGACTTTCTCCGGAGATCCTGGGGCGAGCGTTCGGGTGGTGGTGATGGTGTTGGTGGTGCCGTCACGGTAGTGAAGGGTTCGCGTTGACTTGGTGATGGTGGTCTCGCCGACGGTTTCGCTCAGCGGAGGAGAGGTTCCGGGGGCGGGGCTTTCCACCAGCTGGAAGCGGGAGGCGTCGCCAAGGTCGACGGCGGCAACCATGGCGCGGTAGATGGGCATGTAGGTGAGCAGGGCGAGGAGGCAGCCGGCGAGCATGACGGGTTTGCGGCCGACGCGGTCGGAGAGGGCGCCCATGAGGATGAAGAAGGGCGTGGCGGCGATGAGGGCGAGCCCGGTGATGTACTCGGCCTGCATCGCGTCGATGCCGAGCGTGGCCTTGGTAAAGTTCATCGCGTAGTACTGGCTGGTGTACCAGACCACGCCCTGGCCCGCGGTCGCGCCGAACAGGGCGAGCAGGACGAGCCGGCGGTTGGCGGGATTGCCGAAGGACTCTTTGATCGGGTTGGAGGCGCCCTTGCCGGAGGCTTTCATCCGTACAAACAGGGGCGATTCGCGCATGCGGCGGCGGATGTAGTACGAGAACGCGACCAGCCCGAGGGAGAGCCAGAAGGGGATTCGCCATCCCCAGACGGCAAACTGGGCGGGGGTGAGCAGAGTTCTGCAGCCCAGGATGACGACCAGGGAGAGGATCAGCCCGAGGGTGGCGGTGGTCTGGATCCAGCTTGTCCAGTATCCGCGGCGCCCGTCGGGGCAGTGCTCGGCGACGTAGGTGGCGGCGCCGCCGTACTCACCGCCCAAGGCGAGGCCCTGGCAGAGTCGCAGCAGCACGAGCAGGATGGGAGCTCCCCAGCCCAGCACATCGAAGCCGGGGAGGATGCCGATGAGGAAAGTGGCCCCGCCCATGAGCAGGAGGGTCACCATGAAGGTGTACTTGCGGCCGATCAGGTCGCCCAGGTGCCCGAAGACTATGGCCCCGAAGGGGCGGACCACAAAGCCGATGGCGAAGGTTGCGAGGATGGAGAGCAGGCCGGTGGCGCCGCTGCCCTTGGGGAAGAAGACGTCCGACAGTGTGAAGGCGAGCGAGCCGAAGATGTAGAAGTCGTACCACTCGATGAGCGTGCCGGCGGAGGAGGCGGAGATGATGGTCCAGAGGCTCTGGGGCTTGAGTTCCTGCTCGGTGGTTGCGGCGGATGCGGCGGGATCAAGGGCGCTGGGCGGTTCACGTCGATCGAGGGTCATGCGCGCTCCGTGAGAGGCAGGGCCCGGACTCGCCGCGCAAACGGCAAGGCGAGGTCGGGGCGGGGGAGCCTACCACAGTGCGGCCCGCTGGGGCGCGTGGCTGTGTCTCAGCGGCGGCGGCGGGAGGCTGTGAGTACGGCGAATGCCGGGAGACCCATGGTGGCGGGGGCGGGGACCTGCGTGAAAGAGAGGTCGTCCCAGCCGATGCCGTTTCCGCCGTAGGAACTGTCGATCGGGCCGGAGCCGCCGGGGCCGCGGATTTCGAGGCGCGTGACGTTGCTGAAGGCGCTGAGATCGATGAACTGATTGCCGTAGCCGTAGGTGTTGGGGGCGGCCGCGAGCCCGATGAGATTCTGGGTTCCCAGGAGGGTGGCGCCGTTGTAGAAGGAGAAGGTGGCGACGGCGCCGTACTCGTTGGCCTCGATGGCCCAAATGGAGAGGCCCGAGACGGGGACGGCGAAATCGATGTAGACGTTGTTGATGCAGTCGATTTCACCGCCGATGGGGGCGGTGCAGAGGAAATTGGGGTAGGACACGGGCGTTCCACCGGCGGTGTACATGCCTTCCCCGGGGTCTGAAGAGAAGGTGACGCCGGCGTACTGGTTCGTGACCAGGACGCCGCCGGCGAGATTGTCAAAGTTGATGACGGTGGCGTGGGCGACGGTGGCGGAACCCAGCGCGAGCAGCGCGACCATGGCGGGCCGGAACGAAGCGGTGTTCATATGTCCCCTCTGCGGATGGGCGGGCGAATCGGCGCGGGTTGCGGGCGCCCGCTCCTACACGGGTCCCTCGCGCGCGGGCAAGCATACCACAGATCGGGAGAATTCCAGTGGAAAAAAGAGGTATTGCGGGGAGGTACGGGGTCATCCGGGATTGGAACGCTGGGGGGCGTTATAAGACGCCCGGGATCGGTGATGGCTGGCGGCCTGTGCCTGGGACGCCGGGCCATCGGCGTTGTGCGCGCCGGGGCGTGTTCGTACACTGGGGTGCTTTGCCCTGGAAACCATGATCATGCCACACGGGCCGGCGAATCGCAGAGCGGGAGGCGTACACGCGGCGGCGTGGATGGTGGCGGCGTGCCTGGTGGTCGGGGGGGCGAGCGGGCCGGCACTGGCGCGTGTCTTCGAGCCTCCGGCCGATCCCGTTGCGGACGACCTGGACCGGCGCCTGCGGGAGGATGTTCGCCCGCTCCTGGTGACGTACTGCGTGGAATGTCACTCGGGCGCCAAACCCAAGGGTGACCTCGATCTGGGCACGCTCGCGACGCTGCGAGATGCGACGGGGATGCTGGACAACCTTCGGGTCATGAAGGAGATGGTGTCGACCGGGGAGATGCCGCCGAAGAAGGCGAGCCAGCCGAGCGACCACGAGCGGCTGGTCGTCCAGCAGTGGCTGGAAGGGATGGAAAACTACTCGCCGCCGGGCGGTGAGGTCGATCCCGGCTGGTTCACCATCCACCGGCTCAACCGCGCCGAATATCGCAGCACGATGAGAGATCTGCTGGGGATTGATCCGAAGGTCATGGATGTGGCCGAGCGGCTTCCGCGGGACGACACCGGGTATGGGTTCGACAACATCGCCGATGTGCTGACGATGTCGACGCTCGCCGTGGAGCAGTACCTGGATGCCGCGGAACGTTCCCTCGCCGCCGCGCTGGGGCCGGAACTGGAATTCGGGGGTGCGCCTCGGCCGGTCACGCCGCTGGTGGGGACGGGGAAGGGGCAGACGCTTCCCTCGGGCGGGTTCTTTCTCTATTCGGCCGGGGCGGCGGAAGGGGTGCACGAGTTTGCGGCGACGGGGGAATACGACATCGAAGTGGAGGCGTGGGAGACGCACGGCGGGGACGAGAACGCGAAGCTGAGCCTGCGGATCGACGGCGTGGAAACCAAGACGTTCTCCATCTCGGGGACGCAGGAGCATCCGCAGCGGGTCAAGGTGCGTGTGCGCATCAAGGCGGGCCGGCGGACGCTTTCAGCGCACTTCACCAACGATTACTGGAAGCCTGACGCGGCGGACCGAAACCTTGGGATCGAGCGGATCTCGGTGGCGGGTCCGATGGATGAGGGGACGACCGAGCGCCCCGCGGCCTGGAAGGAGATCTTCCGCCCGCGGGAGGGCGGCGTCGCCGCGGCGGGCGAGAAGGCGCGGGCACAGGACATCATGGAACGCTTCGCGGCGCGGGCGTACCGGCGTCCGCTGCGCGACGATGAGCGTGAGGCCTTCGGGAGCCTGTTTCGGTCTCAGCGGGAAGAAGGCCGGAGCTTTGAGTCCGCGGTTCGCATGGGGTTGACGGCGGCGCTGGTGTCCCCGAGTTTCCTGTACCGCTCCCTGGAGAATCCGGATTCGGGAGATCCCGGCCGCGTGTATCGCCTGAGCGGGTACGAACTGGCGAGCCGGCTCTCGTACTTCCTATGGAGCAGCATGCCCGACGAGCGGCTGATCTCCCTGGCGCGGGATGGCACGCTGCGTGAGGATGGGGTGCTTCGCGAGGAAGTGTCGCGCATGCTCGCCGATGCGCGATGCCAGGGGTTTGTTGACAATTTCGCGGGACAGTGGCTTCAACTGCGCACGCTGGACACGTTGGCGATGGACCGCACGCGGTTTGCCGAGTACGACCCCGAGCTGCGGGCGGCGATGGTGGGGGAGGCGAAGATGTTCTTCGCCGACGTGATCCGGTCGGACCGGAGCGTGAAGTCGTTCCTGGAAAGCGACTACTCGTTCCTGAACGAGCGGCTCGCACGGTTTTACGGCGTGGAGGGCGTAACCGGGGCGGAACTGCGGCGCGTCGGTTTTCCCAAGGGTTCCCCGCGCGGCGGCGTGCTGACGATGGGGGCGGTGCTGACGGTGACGAGCAACACAACGCGGACCAGTCCGGTGAAGCGTGGGCTGTATGTGCTGGACCAGATCCTGGGAACCCCTCCTCCTCCTCCGCCCGCGGACATTCCGCCTCTGGAACAGGCATCGGCGGGGCGGGAGGGTGCGACGCTTCGGGAGCAGCTCAAGGCGCACGTGGCGAACCCGTCGTGCGCGGTGTGCCACAACCGGCTCGACCCCCTGGGGCTCGCGTTCGAGAACTTTGACGCGATCGGGCGGTGGCGGGAAGAGGAGGGCGGCCGTCCGATCGATGCGGCGGGCACGCTGCCGGGGGGGGCGAGTTTCTCGGGTCCGCGGGAGCTCAAGCAGATTCTGCTGGACCGCGGGGCGCAGTTCGTGGAGACTCTGTCTGGAAAAGTGCTGATGTACGCGATCGGGAGGGGCCTTGAGCCCTTTGACCGTTCGGCGGTCCGGCGGATCGCGGAGTACACGGGGACGCACGGGGATCGCATGCGGGCGATGATCGAGGCGGTGGTGCTGAGCGAGACGTTCCGGTCGTGCCGGGGCAGGGAGCGGGAGCATGAGTAAGGGCATCTCACGGCGGACGGTGCTTCGCGGGCTTGGCGTGACGGTGGCGCTGCCGTGGCTGGAAGCCATGCCGGGGCTGGGGAGCCGCGCCGCGGGGGCGGTGATGGGAGGCACGAGCCTGCCGGCGTCGGCGGTCCCCGTGCGGCTGGCGTGCGTCTTCATGCCCAACGGGGTCAACTACGAAGCGTGGGAGCCGGCGGGAGAAGGCGCGTCCTACGCGCTGTCACGCACGCTCGAGCCGCTCGCGGCGGTGCGTTCACACGTGAACGTGATGACTGGACTGACGCTGAACAAGGCGAGGGCCAACGGGGACGGCCCGGGAGATCATGCGCGCTCGTCGGCGTCGTTTCTCACGGGCAACCAGGCGAGAAAGACGGCGGGGAACGACATCCGCAACGGGGTGAGCGTGGATCAGATCGCCGCGCGTCACGTGGGGACGCAGACGCGGCTGCCATCGATCGAGCTTGGGTGTGAGAACAGCCCTTCGGCGGGAAGCTGTGATTCTGGGTATTCGTGCGCGTACACCTCGAACATCTCGTGGCGAGCGGACGATGCGCCGATGCCCAAGATGGTGGATCCGGCGGCGGTGTTTGAGCGGCTGTTCGGAGACGCGACGCAGGCGGCGGCGCAGCGCGAGCGGCTCAGCAGGCGCCAAAGCATCCTGGATTTCGTGCGAGATGATGCGAGGCGGCTCTCGGACCGCCTGGGGATGAACGATCGCCGCAAGCTGGACCAGTTCCAGTCGGCCGTGCGCGAAATCGAGCTGCGGATCCAGCGGGCCCGGGACGACACGCGGACGGTCAAGGCCCCCGACATGCCGGCGCCGGCGGGGATTCCCCGGGCGGTGGGTGAGCACATCGACCTGATGTACGACATGCTGCTGCTGGCGTTCCAGATGGATGTCACCCGCGTAGGCACGTTCATGCTCGCCGTCGACGGCAGCAACCGCACGCTGCCGGAGATCGGGATCACCGAGGGGCACCACCACCTGTCCCACCACCAGAACAATGCGGAGATGATCGAGAAGATCCGGCGGATCGACCGGTTCTATGTCGAGCGGTTTGCGAGGTTCGTGGACCGCCTTTCAAAGACTCCCGACGGGGAAGGGACGCTGCTGGACAACAGCATGGTGCTGCTGGGCGGCGGCATCAGCGACGGCAATAAGCACAACCACGAAGACCTGCCGATCCTGCTCGCCGGCCGCGGCGGAGGAACGATCGATCCCGGCCGGGCGGTGCGGTCGGCGCGGGAGACGCCGCTGTGCAACCTGTACGTGTCGCTGCTGGACCGGATGGGGTGTGAGGTCGAGAGCTTCGGGGACAGCACCGGTCGCCTGGGCGGGCTGGGATCGATATAGGCGTGACCGCCAGGGGTCGACGCGAGCGGGGAGCTCAGCAGCCGGCTTCGAAGGCGGCGGTGTAGGCGGAGAAGTCGTCGAGGTCGACGAACCCTGAGCCATCAAAGTCCGCGGCGTCGCTGCCGGCTTCCAGGGCGTGGATGAACGCGTCGAAGTCGTCGGTATCCACGCTGCCAGAGCAGTCAAAGTCGGCCGGGCAGGCAAGGACCCACAGCAGGGCCTGCTCGTAGCCCGTCTGGGAGTTGAAGCCGTGACCGGCGATCAGGATTGCCGAGGAGTCGCGCCAGATGCTCATCGCGATGGACGAGGTGAATTCGGGGGGAAGCTGCGCGTGGAGGTCGACCCACGAGGCGGCGGTGCCGGTCCAGAGGCTTGCATGCTGGGATGCGTTGATGATGGCGCGTCCGACCTGGCGACCCGCGTAGACGCCGTAGGCCTGTGAATTCACCGCGTCCGCGGGGTTGAGGTCGACCCACGACTCGGCGGTGCCGGTCCACAGGCTCGCGTGGTCCTGCGTGCGCACGGCGGCGATGCCGACCTGCTGGGAGGATGATACGCCCAGCACGCGCGACTTCGTGCAGCTTGCGGGGTGAAGATCGATCCAGGAGTCCGCGGAGCCGGTCCACAGGCTGGCGTGATCGTCCCCGTCGAGCGTGGCGACGCCGCCGATCTGGTCGCCGGAGATGCAGTAGGCGATGGAAAACTGCGCGGCGTCCGGGTGGAGATCGATCCACGACGCGGCGGAACCTTGCCACAAGCCCGCGTGCACCGTGGTGCCGACCACCGCCAGGCCGACCTGGCGACCGTGGGAAACGCCGTACGCCAGTGAGCCGATGCTGCCCTCGGGGTTCAGGTCGATCCAGGAATCGGCGGAGCCTGTCCACAGTGCGGCGTGACCGAATTCTTCTTCGCTCAGCGTCACAATGCCGACCTGCTCGCCGGTGCACACGCTGAAGGCTTCGGAGGAATAGGCCTGCGGCGGATGGAGGTTGGTCCAGGAATCCGCGGAGCCGGTCCAGGTGCAGGCGTTGGGAATGGCGTTCCCGAGGTACACCCTGCCGGCCTGCATGCCTTGGCAGGCGGTCTGGGCGAAGGAACCGGTGGCGCCCGGGGGCTGGAGGCTCACGACGGTCCACTGGGCCTGGGCGAAGGAGGCCGCAGCGGCGAGGAGCGCGACGGCGGCGGGAAGGGGGCGGGAGGCAACGGCCGGGAGGAATGTGGTGAACATGGGGAAGCCTGCGGGTGAGCGGAGACGGGAACACCGAAGCGTCGGCAACGCGCCCAATGATGCGTCGGCCGTATGAACGGATCTACATCTCACGCGGATTGTTGTAACTCGCGGGTGGGACCAGAGCGAGCCATGGCGAGGCATTCACGGGGCGGCGTGCCGGGGAAAACACGCCGGTGGGGCCAGGACGACGGGCTGGAGTAATGGTCAGCAGGTGGCGTCGGGCCCGACCGGGAAGCGAAAAGCTCGTTCGCCCGCGGCGACGCGGCGCATTGCGGAGAGGATGTCGTCGGGGGAGTCGAGTTTGTCGACCAGGCCGTGGGCGCCAGCGCCGGCGACGAGCTCGGCGGTCTGGCGGTCGTGGTATCCGCTGTAGATCAGGACGCGGAGAGAGGGGTGGAGGCGGAAGGCCCGTGACATCGCCTCGAGCGGGGGAACCCCCGGCATGGAGAGGTCCATGAGCAGCACGTCGGGGCGCAACGTCTCGACGGCGGACTCCAGAGTGTCGGCGCGGTCGAGCGTGCCTGAGAGTTGCATGTCGGGCTGGGCGCTGAGGATCCGTGACCACGAGGCGCAGAGCTTGGGCTCGTCGTCCACCACCATGACCTTGAGAGTTCGGGAGGGAGACGGCGTAGCGCCGCCGTGGTAAGGGATGGAGGCGATCGGACCATCGAGGAGGGTGCGGCGGACGGTCTCGACATCGGCGCTGAAGACGATGCTTCCCTCGCCGACGCGACGTATGCCCTGGATGAGGCTTCCCACGTCGTCGTGCTTGGAGAGGTAACCCCAGGCGCCGCTGTCGAGCGCCTTCTCGATGTACGAGGCTTCGATGTGCCCGCTGAACATGACGATGCGGGTCGCGGGGAGCATCGCCGAGAGCTCCTGCACCATGGAAAAGGTGTCCACGCCGGGCATGTCGATGTCCATGAGTACGACATCGGGCGCGAGTTCGATGATCTTCCCGCGGATCAGCTCCACGTCGGTGATGACGCCAAGCCAGAAGATGGAACCCTCCTGCTCCACGCGGCGGCACATCGCCTGGGCGACCAGGTCGTTGTCGTCCACGCACAGGACGCGGAGGCGGTGAGGGGGCGCCGTCGTCATGCGGTCACCTCGACGTCGAGGCTGAGGGCGCTGGCGATCATCGCCCGGAGGGCCGAGGGCTTGACGGCGGGGCTGATCCAGGTGACGCGGGGTTCTGGCGCGGCGCGGTTATCGTGGGAGAAGACCAGGACGCGGCGCGAGGGCGCTTGGGCGATGAATTTGCGGATATCGTGCATGGCGTCGGCGGTGGAGGCGTCGGTCAGCCACACCTGCGCTTCGGTGTTGCTTGCGGGCTCGATGGTGTAGTGCAGGGAATCGAAGATCCAGCGGGCGTGGGCGGCCAGTCGGGGGTCCCTGAGCGTCACGATCGCCGTTCCCCGCGTCGCGGCGCGGCGATCGGCGGGGCGCGGCGGCGTGCGGGCGGCGCAGAGCTGGATAGTGAACGTGGCGCCGTGGTCGAGCAGGGAATCCACCTGGATGGTTCCGTTGGCGCTCTTGAGCAGGCCGTTGACCAGGGCGAGGCCCAGGCCCGTGCTCAGGCCGCGGGTCTTGGTGGTGAAGAAGGGTTCGAGGCATCGCCGCCGGGCTTCCTCGGTCATGCCCGGGCCGTTGTCCTTCACCGTGAGGTTGATGCGATCGGACTCGGCGTCGTAGGCGGCGCCGATGGAGATCAGGCCTTCGGGCCGGTTGCGCAGCGCGTCCCCGGCGTTCTGCACGAGGTTGAAGACGATCTGCGTCAGGGCGGCCGGGCCGATGCGGACGGGCGGCAGGGAGGGCGGGAGCTCGACCTGCAGACGCACGGTGCGGGGCAACCCGTTGCGGATCATCGGGGATGCCTCCGACCACCAGTGGTCGAGGCGGGTGGAAGATTCCTCGGGACGTTCGCTCTGCGCATCAAGGGACAGCAGACGCAGGCTGGCGGCGAGCTTCTGCAGGTATTCCGAGGCCTTGCGGATGGCGGCGAGGTCGTCGCGGATGGGCGCGGGAAGTTCGGCGGCCTCCATCGCGTCCAGACGCATGCGGATGGGCAGGAGCAGGTTGCCCATGTCGTGGCCCAGCCCCGCGGAGAGGGTGCCGATGGTCGCCATGCGGTCGGCGACGCGGAGACGCTGGTTGGAGCGTTCGAGCTCGGCGGTGCGTTCCTCGACGAGGTGCTCGAGAGTTTCGCGGTCACGGGCGAGGACGGCCTCGGCGTTCTTGCGCTGGGTGATGTCCTTTGCGACGGCGGAGGCTCCGACGATGGCGCCCGTGCGGTCCCGGAGTGGGGAGACGGTGAGGGAGATGTCGATGATCCGGCCGTCCCGAGCCACGCGCGTGGTCTCGAAATGCATCAGGTGCTCCCCGCGGCCCAGGCGATGGAGAATGTCCATCTCGATGCCGTGGTTGTCGCGCGGAACAAGCATCATGATGGAGCGGCCGACGGCCTCTGGGGCGGTGTAGCCGAACATGCGCTCGGCGCCCGCGTTCCAGGAGGTGATGGTGCCGTCGAGCGTCTTGCTGATGATCGCGTCGTCGGAGGATGCGACGATCGCGGCGAGCAGGTTGCGGGTCTCTTCCGCGTTGCGGGTGTCGGTGATGTCGGCGAGCAGGGTGACGGCGCCGATGATGTTGCCGGCCTCGTCCTGGATGGGCTCGGGGAAGGGCATGACGCAGCGGCGGGTGCCGTCGGGGCGCTGAACGATGAGTTCCTGGTCTCGGATGGATCGACCGTGGCGCAGGGTGAGCGCCATGGGAGATTCCTCCACCGGCAGCGGCGTGCCGTCGATCCTCAGGACGTTCCAGGTGCCGCCCCACTCGTCAACGCCGATGCGGGGGGCCGCGCCCCAGAGGTCCACGGCGGCCTGGTTGAAGAGGGAAACCTTGCCGTTGATGTCGCAGGTGTACACGGCGGCGGCGAGGCTCTGAACCAGGTCCCTGTAGTTGCGTTCGCTCGCAGCGAGGCGGGCGGCGGAGGCCTCGAGCGCGGCGGTTCGCTCTCGGACGCGGTGCTCGAGCTCGGCGTTGAGGCGGGCGAGCTGGTCGGTCTTGCGGTACAGCTCGGTGAAGACGGCGACCTTGGCGCGGAGGACCTCGGGGATGATGGGGACGGGGATGTAATCGACGGCGCCCAGGTTATAGCCGCGGAGGCGGTCGTCGTCGGTCAGCTGCACGGCGGAGATGAACATGATCGCCGTGCGCGAATAGCGGGGGTGCTCCCGGATGAGCTCGGCGAGTTCGAAGCCGTCCATCGTGGGCATGCAGACGTCCACGAGCACGACGGCGACCTCGCAGGAGAGGAGGAGTCGCAGCGCCTCGTTGGCGGACCCGGCCTGGATGATGTTCTCACCCAGGGGGGCCAGGATTGTCTGGAGGCTGAGCAGCTTCGCGGGCTGGTCGTCCACGAGAAGGATGTTCAGCTTCTCCCGTTGTTGCATGACCTGGTTCATTGCTAGCGGTGCAGCCACATTCTCAGTACGGAAAGGAGTTGGTCGGTGTTGACGGGCTTGGCGAGGTAGTCCGAGGCGCCGGCGTCAAGGCACTTTTCCCGGTCTCCTTTCATGGCCTTGGCGGTGAGGGCGACGATGGGGAGGCGTTCAAATTCGGGGTTCTCCCGGATGGCGCCGATGGTCTGGTAGCCGTCCATCTCGGGCATCATGATGTCCATGAGCACGATGGCCAGGCCGGGGGTGGATTCCAGGATGCTGATCGCCTCCCGGCCGGTGCTCGCCGAGAGCACGCGCATGCCGCGGCGCTCCAGCACGCTGCTGAGAGCGAAGATGTTGCGCACGTCGTCGTCCACCACCAGCACCTGCTTGCCGGAGAGGTGGTCGTCGGAGTTGTGCAGACGCTCGAGCATCTGCCGCTTGTGGTCGGGCAGGTTGCCGACGACGCGGTGCAGGAAGAGGGATGTTTCGTCGAGCAGGCGCTCGGGCGATTCCACGCCTTTAACCACGACGCTCCGGGCCAGGGAGTGCAGCCGCAGGTCCTCCTCCGCGGAGAGCGCCTTGCCCGTGAAGACGATCACCGGGATGTCCCTGAGGTCCTCGCTCTTGCCCAGGCGCTCCAGCACCTCAAAGCCCGTCATGTCGGGCAGGCGCAGGTCGAGCACGACGCAGTCGTACGCGTGCTGGGCGAGCGAGGCCAGCGCTTCCTCACCGGTGTCCACGATGTCCACATCGATGTCGTCGTGTCCGACCAGTTCCCGGATGCCGATCTGCTCGGCGGCGTTGTCCTCGACGATCAGCAGCCGGCGGCGGCGCGGGACGGCGTATTCCTTGATGCGTTCGAAGGCCGCTTCGAGTCCTTGCGTCGTCGTGGGCTTGGTGATGAAGGAGAAGGCGCCGCGCGAGAGGCCGTGCTGGCGGTCCTCGTCGAGGGTCACGATCTGCACGGGGATGTGGCGGGTCTCGGGGTTCTGTTTGAGCTGGTTGAGCACCGCCCAGCCGAGCATGTCGGGGAGGAAGACGTCCAGGGAGATTGCCGACGGCTGGAACTGCTTGGCGAGGTGGAGCGCGTCGGACCCGCGGTGGGCGACGAGCACCTTGAATCCCGTGTCGTGGGCGAGGTCCACCAGCACGCGGGCGTAGTGGGGATCATCCTCGACGATGAGGACGGTGGTTTCGCCCGGCAGGAGTGAATCCCGGTCATCACCGATCTGCTCCAGCGGTCGCTCGGGCAGGCGGTCGGAGGTGTGGGTGGCGAGCTGCCGGCCGCGGGCGGCGTTGGAGTTGACCGTGATCGGCTCGGCGGTGGGCCCGGCGTAACGGATCGGGAGGTAGAGCGTGAACGTGCTGCCCACGCCCGGCGTGCTTCGCAGCTGGATCTCACCGCCCAGGAGGCTGGCGAGCTCTCGGCTGATCGCCAGTCCCAGGCCGGTGCCACCGTACTTGCGGCTGGTGGAGGCATCGGCCTGCTGGAAGGCTTCGAAGATGATCTTCTGCTTGTCGGCGGGGATGCCGATGCCCGAATCGGAGACCTCGAAGGCGACGACGGTGGACGCGGCGCCCAGGGTGCGGTGGGAAGGGGACCAGCCGCTCTGGACGGGCGCGAGTGAGAGGCGGACGCCGCCGTGCTCGGTGAACTTGAAGGCGTTGGAGAGGAGGTTCTTGAGCACCTGCTGGAGGCGTTTGGCGTCGGTGACGATGCTGCGGCCCAGGCGAGCGTCGAGCTGGACATCGAAGGTGAGGCCACGGTTCTCCGCCTCGTGGCGGAAGGTGCGGCCGACCATGTCGAGCATGGTGCTGAAGAAGACTTCCTCGGCGTCCACGGAGACGGTGCCCGACTCGATCTTGGAGAGGTCGAGGATGTCGGAGATGAGGTTGAGCAGGTCGGTGCCGGCGCCGTGGATGGTCTTGGCGAACTCCACCTGCTTGTTGGAAAGGTTGCGGTCGGGGTTCTCGGCGAGCTGCTGGCCGAGGATGAGGATGCTGTTGAGGGGCGTTCGCAGCTCGTGGGACATGTTGGCGAGGAACTCGGACTTGTACTTGGACGTGAGGGCGAGCTCCGCGGCCTTTTCTTCCAGCGCTCCGCGGGCCTGCTCGATCTCCCGGTTCTTGCGTTCCACTTCCTCGTTCTGCTCGGCGAGTTCCTGGGCCTTCTGGGCGAGCTGCTCGTTGGTCTGCTGGAGTTCGCGTTTCTGGTTCTGGAGCTCGGCGGCGAGCTGCTGGGACTGCTGAAGGAGGCTTTCGGTCTGCATCGTGGCTTCGATGCTGTTGAGCAGGATGCCGATGCCGGCGATGAGCTGCTCGAGGAACGAGAGGTGGGCGGGGGCGAACTCGTTGAGGGAGGCCAGCGCGAGCACGGCCTTGATCTGGCCTTCGAAGACGACGGGGAAGACGGCGATGCTGCGGGGGACGGCCTCGAGAATGACCGAGCCGACGGTGACGGTGTCTCGGGGAATGCTGGTGACCAGGATGCGGCGATTATCGGCGGCGCACTGGCCGATGAACCCTTCCCCGAGGTTGATGGTCGAGGGATAGCCGCCGGCGGGATTGCCGTAGCTGGCGAGCATGCGCAGGCGCGGCACATCGTCCCCAACCATCTGGTAGATGAGGCCCTGGTGGGCGTTGACCAGGGGCACGAGCTCGGAAAGCAGCAGCTTGCCCACGGTGACCAGGTCTCGCTGGCCCTGGAGCATGTTGGTGAAACGTGCGAGGTTGGTCTTGAGCCAGTCCTGCTCGGTATTGCGGTCGGTCGTCAACCGCAGGTTGCCGATCATCGTGTTGATGTTGTCCTTGAGCTCCGCCACCTCGCCGCGGGCGTCGACCTGGATCGAGCGGGTAAGATCGCCCTTGGTCACGGCGGTCGCGACTTCGGCGATGGCGCGGACCTGGGTCGTGAGGTTTGCGGCAAGGAGGTTGACGTTGCCCGTCAGGTCCTTCCAGGTACCGGCGGCGCCGGGAACGTTGGCCTGACCTCCCAGGCGTCCTTCGACACCCACCTCGCGGGCGACCGACGTCACCTGGTCGGCGAAGGTGGCGAGGGTCTCGGTCATGTTGTTGATGGTCTCGGCGAGGGCGGCGACTTCGCCCTTGGCCTTCACGGTGAGATTCTGCTTGAGGTCTCCGTTGGCGACGGCCGTCACGACCTTCACGATGCCTCGCACCTGCTCGGTGAGGTTGGCGGCCATGACGTTGACGTTGTCGGTGAGGTCCTTCCAGGTGCCGGCGACGCCAGGCACCTGCGCCTGTCCGCCGAGCTTGCCGTCGGTGCCCACTTCGCGGGCGACGCGGGTGACTTCGGAGGCGAAGGCGTTGAGCTGGTCCACCATCGTGTTGATGGTCTCTTTGAGCTCGAGGATTTCTCCACGCACGTCCACCGTGATCTTGCGGGAGAGGTCGCCGCGGGCGACGGCGGTGGTCACCTCGGCGATGTTTCGGACCTGGGAAGTCAGGTTGCCGGCCATCGCGTTCACCGAGTCGGTGAGGTCCTTCCACGTTCCGGCGACGCCGGGGACGACGGCCTGGCCGCCCAGCTTGCCGTCGGTACCGACCTCTCGGGCCACGCGCGTCACTTCCGAGGCGAAGGAGCGAAGCTGCTCCACCATCGTGTTGAGCGTTTCCTTCAGGAGCAGAATTTCGCCGCGGACGTCGACGGTGATCTTCTTGGACAGGTCACCGCCGGCGATGGCGGTCGCCACCTCGGCGATGTTGCGGACCTGGCCGGTCAGGTTGCCCGCCATGGAGTTGACGTTGTCTGTCAGGTCCTTCCACGTGCCTGCGACGCCCGGAACCTGAGCCTGGCCGCCGAGCTTGCCTTCGGTGCCGACCTCTCGGGCCACGCGAGTCACTTCCGACGCGAAGGCGTTGAGCTGGTCCACCATCGTGTTCAGCGTTTCCTTGAGCTGAAGGATCTCGCCTTTCACGTCGACGGTGATCTTGCGGGAGAGGTCGCCTCGGGCGACGGCGGTCGCCACCTCGGCGATGTTGCGGACCTGGGCCGTCAGGTTGCTCGCCATCGAGTTGACGTTGTCGGTCAGGTCCTTCCACGTGCCGGCGACACCCTGCACCTGGGCTTGTCCGCCGAGATTGCCTTCGGTGCCGACCTCGCGGGCCACGCGGGTCACTTCACCGGCGAAGGCGTTGAGCTGGTCCACCATCGTGTTGATGGTTTCCTTCAGCTCCAGGATTTCTCCGCGCACATCGACCGTGATCTTGCGGGAGAGGTCGCCGCGGGCCACGGCGGTGGTCACCTCGGCGATGTTGCGCACCTGGGATGTCAGGTTGCTCGCCATGGCGTTGACGTTGTCGGTGAGATCCTTCCACGTGCCGGCGACGCCCTGCACCTGGGCCTGTCCGCCGAGTTTGCCTTCGGTACCGACCTCGCGGGCCACGCGGGTCACTTCACCGGCGAAGGCGTTGAGCTGGTCCACCATGGTGTTGATGGTGTTCTTGAGCTCGAGAATCTCACCCTTCACGTCCACCGTGATCTTGCGTGACAGATCGCCGCGGGCGACGGCGGTGGTCACCTCGGCGATGTTGCGTACCTGGGCGGTGAGGTTGCCGGCCATGGAGTTGACGTTGTCGGTGAGATCTTTCCAGGTACCACCGACGCCCCGCACCACGGCCTGTCCACCGAGCTTGCCTTCTGTTCCCACTTCGCGGGCCACGCGAGTGACTTCGCCGGCGAAGGCGTTGAGCTGGTCCACCATGGTGTTGATGGTGTTCTTGAGCTCGAGAATCTCGCCTTTCACGTCCACCGTAATCTTGCGGGAGAGGTCGCCGCGGGCGACGGCGGTGGTCACTTCGGCGATGTTGCGGACCTGGGCGGTGAGGTTTCCGGCCATGGAGTTGACGTTGTCGGTGAGGTCCTTCCAAGTGCCACCGACGCCCCGCACCACGGCCTGCCCGCCGAGCTTGCCTTCGGTACCCACCTCGCGGGCCACGCGGGTTACCTCACCGGCGAAGGCGTTGAGCTGGTCCACCATCGTGTTGATGGTTTCCTTCAGCTGAAGGATCTCGCCCGAGACGTTGACGGTGATCTTCTTTGAAAGGTCCCCGCCGGCGATGGCGGTCGCCACTTCGGCGATGTTGCGCACCTGGCCGGTGAGGTTGCCGGCCATCGAGTTGACATTGTCGGTCAGGTCCTTCCACGTTCCGGCGACGCCGGGCACCTGGGCCTGTCCGCCGAGCTTGCCGTCGGTCCCGACCTCGCGGGCCACGCGGGTCACTTCCGCGGCGAAGGCGTTGAGCTGGTCCACCATGGTGTTGATGGTGTTCTTGAGCTCGAGGATCTCACCCTTCACGTCCACCGTGATCTTGCGGGAGAGGTCTCCGCGGGCGACGGCGGTGGTCACCTCGGCGATGTTGCGCACCTGCGACGTCAGGTTGCCGGCCATGGCGTTGACCGAGTCGGTGAGGTCCTTCCAGGTGCCGGCGACGCCGGGGACGACGGCCTGGCCGCCGAGCTTGCCGTCGGTCCCGACTTCGCGGGCGACGCGAGTCACTTCGGAAGCGAAGGATCGCAGCTGATCCACCATCGTATTGATGGCTTCCTTGAGCTGGAGGATTTCTCCCTTGACGTCCACCGTGATCTTGCGGGAGAGGTCTCCGCGCGCGACGGCGATGGTCACGTCGGCGATGTTGCGCACCTGGGCCGTCAGGTTGCTCGCCATTGAGTTGACCGATTCTGTCAGGTCCTTCCACACACCCGACACTTCGCGCACCTGGGCCTGCCCGCCCAGCTTGCCGTCGGTTCCCACCTCGCGGGCGACGCGGGTCACCTCCGAGGTGAAGACCGCGAGCTGCTGGATCATGGTGTTCACGATCGTCGCTGAGCGGAGGAACTCTCCTTCCAGCGGGCGCCCGTCGAGGTCCAGACGCACGGTCTGGAGGAGATCGCCTTGGGCGACGGCGGCGATGGCGCGGGTCATCTCCGCCGTGGGGCGGAGGAGGTCATCGACGAGCATGTTGACCGACGATTCCATCTCGATCCATGCGCCGCTGGGACGGCCAAAGCGGGCTCGCTGGCGGATTTTGCCCTGGCGTCCGACGACTTCTCCCACGCGCTCGAGTTCCTGCGCCATGCGGGCGTTGGTCGTGACGATGGAATTGAAGCTGTCGGCGACCTTTCCCAGCAGGCCGGTCCAGTCTCCGGGCAGACGCACGGAGAAGTCACCGGCCTCGACGGACTGGAGCACGCGCAGCAGTTCACTCAGCTCCGACCCCGCGGCGGCGTGGCCGTTGAGCACTGGGATGGAAGCCTTTCCTTCGACCTGCGTCTCACTTCCCATATGTGTTCCGCCCCTCACCACAGAAACTGCCGCAACTCGCGTGCGAAGCCCGGCGAACAGATCACGTCGGACGTGCTTGCATGCATCATGAAGGCCGCTGGCGCCGATGCCTCCTGCCCCCGAGGAGATCCAGATTACCACCCTCGTTTCACTTCGGCGGTGAAATGAATCCGATTTCATGATGGCGCACGGGTGACCAGAAATGAACCATAAGAGATGACGATGACCCGAATCTATCTCGTGGTGGACGCGCTGGAAGCACTGCGAAAACAGGCACAACGAAAGCAACCCGCCGCCGGGACGTTGCGGAGCGTCACCCAGGGGAACGCGGGGGACCGATCCATCGCGGCCGTGCGGCAACCACCGGGATTTCACCCGTGATTCATGTGACCCCCTCTCACGAGAGAGTGACTACCAATCCAAGCGTCGCCGGTCCCACCTCGTCCTGCTGGTTCGCGGATCTCGAACTCCCGACAACCTCTGCGCTCCACGCGTCCGTGACCACCGACGTGTGCATCGTCGGCGCCGGGATCAGCGGCCTGACCACGGCCTACCTCCTTCTCAAGGCGGGCAAACGCGTGGTGGTGCTGGACCAGGGGGAGATTGGCGCGGGGGAAACCGGTCGCACCAGCGCCCACCTCGCAAGCATCCTCGACGACCGCTTTATGAAGATGCGGAGCGTGCACGGGGATGACGCGACGCGGTTGATGCACCAGAGCCACGCGGCCGCGATCGACATGATCGAGCGACTGAGCCGTGACGAGGGCATTCACTGCGACTTCGCGCGGCTCGACGCGTTTCTCTTTCCCGGGCCCGGGCAGGATCGCTCCATCCTTGACGAGGAGCTGCAGGCGGCCCGAGCGGTGGGCGTGGAAGGTGCGACGTACGAACCGCAAGTCGAAGGGCTCTCGGGCGGTCCCGCGCTGCGATTCCCTCGGCAGGCACGCTTCCACCCCATGAAGTATCTCGCCGGCCTGGCGCGGGCCATCGTGAAGATGGGCGGACAGATCCATGGCGGCACCATGGTCATCGATATGCACGGGGACGGGCCCGTGATCGTCAAGACCCGCGCGGGCCACACCGTGACGGCGCAGGCCGCCGTCGCGGCGACAAATGTCCCTTCGCCGATCAACAACTGGATGGGCATCTATACAAAGCAGGCCCCGTACCGAACGTATATGGTGGGGCTTGAGATCGGGGAGTCTCCCATCATCGACGCCCTGTACTGGGACTTTGAAGACCCGTACCACTATGTCCGCCTGCATCGCAACATGGTCCTGGTCGGCGGAGAGGATCACAAGACCGGCCAGTACGGGGATGTTACTCCCGCGCAGCGACTCGATCGGCTGGAGCAGTGGGCTCGCGGGCGTTTCGCCCCGCTGGGCCCGCGCATGTGGGAGTGGTCGGGCCAGGTGAACGAGCCCGACGACGGCGCCGCCTTCATCGGGCGAGCGCCCACCTCACACCACAAGGCCTGCTACGTCATCACCGGGGACAGCGGCATGGGTCTCACCCACGGCACGCTGGGCGCGATGCTCGTCACCGATCTCATCCTCGGCAACGCGAGCCCCTGGGAAGCCGTGTACGCCCCCGGCCGCAAGCCCACCGGCGCCCTGGCAGAATTCATGGAGGAGAACCTCAACGCCGCGGTGCAGTACACCGACTACGTGCTGCCGGGCGAGGCGTCGTCCGAAGACCAGATTCCCCGCGGCAGTGGGGCGGTCATACGCCACGGCCTGGCGATGGTCGCGACGTACCGCGCTTCCAGCGGTGAAGTTCATCGCTGCTCCGCGGCGTGCACGCACCTCAAGGGCGTGGTTCGCTGGAACCCGCTGGAACAATCGTGGGATTGCCCGTGCCACGGCAGCCGATTCGGGCCTACCGGCAAGGTCCTGGTCGGCCCCGCGGTCGACGACCTGCCTCCCCACACGGGCTGATCGCCCCGCAGGTCAGTTCTGTGTCACGCGACGTGCGAGACTCAATCGTGTCCGTACGCCCGCTGGATTTCACGGATGATCTGCCCCGACTCCCCGTGCTTGGACAGGCACGAGTACGCCCCGCAGTCCAGCGCCCGCTCGACAAGCTCGTCGTCGTCGTATCCGCTGAAGACGATCACCTTCACCCGCGGAGTGCTCGCCGTCAAGTCTCGCATCGCATCAAAGGGGTTCCGCCCGGGCATCGTCGCGTCGAGCAGCACGACATCGGCATTCGAGCGACCGACTTCGGACTCCAGTTCATCGGCCGAGCACAGGCAAGCAACGCATGTCATGCCGGGAGTGCTGTCGATGGTCCGGCGGAGGACGTCCACCAGATCCTCGTTGTCATCGACGCAGGCGACGCGGATGGGAAGGCTCATCGGGCGAGCGTACCGAACGTCGTACCCCAAATCGAGCGGTTATTTCCGTGATCCTTGAATAAAAAAGTCTTCATGCGGCGCTGGGGATTGCACCGGAATGCACAACATTCAGCATGATTCCCTGCCTGTTTGAACTCGCGCGGATCAGCATCCCGCTTCAAAGGCGAGCACGAAGGCGGTGAAGTCTTCGATATCAACGAACCCCGACTGGTCAAAGTCGGCCTCGTCCGCACCGGCCTCAAAGACCTGCACAAAGACGCCGTAGTCTTCAATATCGACAAACCCGCTGCCGTCAAAGTCCGCCGGGCAGGAATACGTGATCTCAAGCCGCGGACGATCGGCGAGCACCGGGGATTCGCTGGAGTTCCATCGCCAGCCGTCCGTGCCCGTGGGCAGGATTACCCATCCGTGGTCACCCCCGCTTCCGATCGCAAGGTCCCGGATGTCCGGCGTCACATCAAATACAGCCCACGTGTCACGGGAGCCGGGCGTGAAATCGAACGTTGACGCGGTGCTCGCTTCAATCCCGTTCGCCGAAACGCCACCCGCCAGGGAGTTCCATGTCGAGGCATCATTCCAGTCCACGCGCATCGCGTGCAGCCGCATCTCGCTCGCCGACTGGTCCCCGCTGGTCGCGCCCGTAAGGATCATCAGCTTCGCCGAGTGGATCCGCGCCCCCGCGGGAACCTGCGATTCCCCTGATCCCACAACCCCGTCGAAGCGGATCAGGCACTGCGAAAGCGGTGAGCCGTCGGCGACGTTGATCGTCCCCGCGCCGTGCCCGGCATTGGGCGCACCCGATTCGATGTACGTGTCGACCGCGCCCGCGTACCCCGCCTCTCCGCTGCGAAAGCCGACGGTCGTCACCGCGCGATCGTCAGCAAACGCTCCGATGATGGGCTCCACGCGCGTCCCCGATCCGCTCCCCGCCGCGCCGTAAAGCTCCGCGATCGTGCGCTGCAGGTTGTGCAGCGTCCATGTCGAATCCACGATCCCCTGCCGCACCATCGGCCCGTAAAGAATCGTCGGGATGCGGTTCCCGTCGTTGCTCGCATCCTCGTCCCACGTGATGATGAGCAGCCCGTTGTTCTCCATCGCCCACGCCGCGTACCCGGCAAGGTTCGACGAGAGCCACGCGTCGGCCTGCGCGATCGTCCCCGTGTGCATGTTGTGCAGCTCGTCGGGGATCACAAAGCTCAGCGTGGGGAGCTGCGAATAGTCCGCGGGGAACATCGTGAACGGCATGTTGACGCCCGGCGCGAGCTGATTGGCGCCTTGCGGCGTGTTCTGCCAGTTCACCCACGGGTTGTGCTTGCGGTCGTAGCTGCCGGAAGATTCGATGTTCGAGCCCACCGCCGGCAGGCCCTGGCAATACCCGCCGAACGTCCAGCCCGCCGCGAGCATCGCCGCGGCAAGGTTGGGCGTCGTGAACGGCGTCCCCGTCGGCAGGCTGTCGCTGGTGACGCCCTGGTTGTCCCCCGAGAAGAACTCCAGGTAATTGGGCTGGCTTGGGTGCGTGATCGCGTAAAAACTCGTGAACGACGCCCCGTTCGCGGCGAGGGAGTTGATGAACGGCGCCGCCGGGTTGCCGATGACCTGGGAGAACGAATGGTTCTCCTCGATCACCACGACGATCCTGCTCGGGGGAGCGGCGAGGGAAGGAGACGCGCACATGCCGTGCGCGAGCAAGGCGGCGAGGGCGGCGCAGGAGCAGCGAAAGGGACGTGCAGAGACGCGGGTGCGGGCGCGGGACATGGAAGCTCCTGACGTTCGAAGGCGAGTGAGGTCCGAACGGATCAATACTCCCGGTCGGTCACGGTGCCCGGCTGCGGAACCGGGTAGCGTCCGTTCGCGTCGGCCAGCAGCGGCGCCGGCGAGCCCGTGGTGAGGCTGGCCAGGCCGGGGGCGAACTCGTGCGTGCTGTTGAGCGCTTCCTGGAATGTGACTTCCCGGCCCATGTGCGCGGCCATGCGACCCAGGTTGCAGACCAGCGTCGCCTCCACGCCTCGGCGAGCCTCGTTGAAGGGTCGATCGTTGCGGATCGCGTCGACGAGGTCGTTCCACTCGTTCTGGTAGGGGTTGCTCTCCGCGGGGGGCACCTTCGAGGTCCACGTCATGCTTCCCTCGCTCATGTCGTGGCGGCTGTAGATGCTCGACGGCGGGCCGCAGTCGCTGTACGCCGAAACCATCGCCGAGCCCTTGGTCCCGTGCATGTAGCTCAGGAACTTCTCCTCGCACCCCTCAATGTTGCGGCCGTTGAACATGAACTTGGTCCCATCGGCATACGTGTATTCCACGCCGTAGGAGTCAAAGTTCTGGTCGATGTACGTCACGCCGTCTCGCGTCCGGTAGTGCCGCCCGCCCAGGCCGATCGCCTTCACCGGCCACGCGTTCTTCATCCAGCAGAGCTGGTCGATGTGGTGGATGAAAAAATCGTTGAAGCCGCCGCCGCTCGCCCACAGGAAGCTGTGGAACCGGCGCAGCTGGTACTCCAGGTCGGTCATCCCGTCGGGCTTGGGTGGGGAGCGGAAACTGGCGATGGCCCCCTGCATGCGGTAGCCGTGCTGGGAGATGATCTCCCCGAGCTGGCCGTCCTGCACGCGCTTGGCGAGCTCTTGCATGGCGCGGCTGTGCCGGCTCATGAGCCCGACGCCCACCTTGAGCTTCTTCTGCTGAGACAGTTCGGCGAGCTCCAGCATGCGGCGGCACCCCGGGCCGTCAACGCACAGCGGCTTCTCCATGAACACGTTCAGGCCCTTCTCGATCGCGTAGGTGAAGTGCAGCCAGCGGAACGCCGGAGGCGTGGTCAGGATGACGATGTCTCCGGGCTTGAGGCAATCCATCGCGCGGCGATACCCGTCAAAGCCGATAAAGCGCCGCTCCGGCGGCACATCGAGCCCCGGCAGCTGCGGCGCCGCCGCGGGGGCGGGCGAGCCCGCCGAAGGCGTCGCGGCCTCCTCCGAAAGGGCCGTGGTGATCGCTTCATGGCTGGTATTGAGGCGATCCTCGAAGACATCCGTCATCGCGACCAGCCGCGTGCCGCCCCCCTTGACCGAAAGGGCGTTGACGGCCGCGCCCGCGCCCCGCGAGCCGCAGCCCACCAGGGCAAGCTGGATGGTGTCGGTGCCCCCGGCATGGACCGAGCCCATCCCGCGAGCGGTGAGCAGCGTGAGGGCGGTAAGTCCGGCGGCGTCGTTAAGGAATTCGCGGCGGGTGGTGTGCAATGGTGGGTCCTTTGGGGGAGGGTGGGATGAGGGATCGGGGCGGTGGGTAGTGAAGGGGAAGATGAGGGGGATGGAGAAGGGGAGAGCTGTGCAGGCTACCGGAAAAGGCAGGGGGATTCCAGCGTGGGAGGCAAGGGGCCGCTCAGGGAATGCGGGGTGAGGGGGCGTTTGCCGGACGCCCAAGCGGCGTGAGCGTCTCCGGGCAGGCGCTCCGTGGTCCGTGAGGTGCCGCGTGCGAGAACGGGGCGTGGAACCGGGCCAGCGACTGCCTGCTGAATCCATCACCGAAACGGTGTGAGTGCCGAGTACCGACCCAACCCATTGGACACTTCATGGGCCACGATCATGGCCGAAACTCAAGAGAGCACTCCCCGCATCGATTGCTGTACTATGCTCGGAAATCGCAGGAGGCCGGGCGACTTTGTCGTCGATGCCCAACGGAGCGAGCGACCCCGTCCGAACCGGAAGAGACATCTCTCAAACACGAGTGCCTTCATGCGTGAGCAGAAATCCATGAATAAGGTCGTGCTCCCCAACCTTACCACGATGGGAGGACGGTATACCGCCCCATTCAAACGCCATGATCGTTCAATCGTCTGCCGAGAATCGGCAATGATGCAGATTGGCCTTTGGACGGCACTCGCCATGAGCATATCGATTATTGCGCCATTCGCGTTCTATCCAGACGCGAACACAACGCTTGCCCAGCAGCTGATGGGCCCTTCATGGCCCGTGATATTTCCGATGCTCGTCATATTCGGCCTTTTCGCGCTAAGCGTATGGAGGGCGTATCGCTATTGCATGCGGCGAAAATGTCTCACTGTTGACTTGAGCACTCGCACCATGCGGCTTGTGGAAACGTGGCCGCAGCAGTATGCAATCGAAGTGCCAATGAGCAAGGTGCACCTGCTGGAATGTACTATTCAACTCGTCTGGCATCGCGGCACGAAGATTGGTACAGCGGTTCTCTGCTGCATGGACGATCGCTATTTCGTGATCGCCATGAGCTTCGGGATACGACAGCCGGTCACGCCGCAGTATGTGCAGGCGTTGAATCTGCCGCGAGTCGTCGATCCAACTACCATTGTGGTTACGAATGTCATGCTCTAGGTGTCGTATGTATGGTGAATTGCCCATTTGTATCCGCCTGCAGCGACAGCAAGGGCGAGCGGTGCAATGCCTGTGTTCGCAAAGTCACAGATGAGTAGAATTGCTGGCCGAGGCTAGAGTTCCGGAAGATGCATCGCCGATCCATGACCATCGAGCAATTTATCGCGAGCCCTCCAGAGCAAGCCTTGCAGTTTGTAGGCAGTTGTATAGAGGATGGTCCGCCGCCCAACGAGTTCCTCGCGGGCCTCAAGCAGAACTTCGGCTGACTCGATGCTGGCCATCTTCTGCCCGCCCTCATGCTCGCACGCGATTGGGCGCCCGACGACTTCATCGATGAAGCCGCGCAGCACCTGGATTCCAGAGATACGGCAATCTGGACTGCCGCATTTCGCGTACTCAACGCAGTGGACGTGATTCGACCGCCATCGTTGTCGCTCGTGCGCGAACACGCGAGCCGCTGTGTCGCGGACTGCTCCGAACTCGTCAGTCAGTTGTCAGGCCGATGCAGACGCGAATAGGCGGTTGGCCCGGATGCGGCGATGGAAAGCTGGAAGCGTGAACCTGCTCTGGGCCTGCGCACAGCCATCCGGATTCAATGTCGCACTCCTGCCCTACCCGCACTACGCCCTGGCCAGATTCCCGCGCGACCGCGTCTGATCCATATACCGCTGCAGGTTGCGGCCC
Source organism: Phycisphaerales bacterium (assembly GCA_044226385.1). GTDB lineage: Bacteria > Planctomycetota > Phycisphaerae > Phycisphaerales > UBA1924 > JAEUJB01. The sequence goes on along the minus strand of JBGAHA010000002.1, from coordinate 280,246 downwards.
GGGCAGGCGGATTTGCCGATTTCCTGGTGCGTGTAGACGCGGTTCACGGCGATGTTGTAGCGGCGCATCTGGGCGGCGGTGAAGCCGTCGAGTGACGAGATCGCCGCCGGCGTGGGCTGCTGGTTCTGGAAGTTGCCCAGGAGCATGATGCCCAGGTTGTGCTCGTTGTTGTTGGCGACGTGGGCGCCCTGCAGGGCGAGGCTGCGGCCCTCCCACACGCGGCCGGCGGGGTCGATGATGTAGTGGTAGCCGATGTCGGCGAAGGGTTCCCCGCGCCGGTTCATGTGCTCGGTGCGGATGCCGTTGAGCATGCGGGCGACGTCGGCCTGGGAGCGCAGTGAATCGTTGGGGATGGCGCTGTGGTGGATCGTGATGCGGTTGATGCCGTTCATCGGGTGGGCGCGGCTCATTACCGGGGCCTGGTTGTTCCAGGCGGCGCGGCCGATGACCCCCGAGGGCCGGGAGGGCGCGGGCTGCTGCGGGATCGCCGGGACGCTGGGCATCGGGGTCGCCGGGATGGTGTCTCCCATCCCCGGCTCCATGTCCGGGAAGATCGGCCCCGGAATGCGGGCGGTCGTGCCCTGGGCAGCGCCTTGGCAACCCCATAGGGCGACGCCGACGCCTGCAAAGAGGCTTCCAAGGAGAAGGTCACGGCGGCTGGGCTGCTCAGGTTTCAATCTGGTTCTCAATCGACCGGACGGGCGCTGGTTCTGCAACAACGGATGATCGCCGGTCTCAACTGTACCTCCCGGCCATCGCCGACCGTGCCAACCAGCCCCAAAGTGAGTGAAGGAATGCACCCCCTCGCCGGCCAGAAGCAGCTCGCGGATCGGTCGGTCAACCACTTCGAGCTTGCTTCACGCCTTTGGCGAGGCTTCGAGGGCCGTGCGGAGGTCGGCACCGCTCGCCCGCAGGTTCTCGGTCCCGTAGACAAGCCCCACCCAAGGATTTTGATTGCTCGTGCGTTGACTTCGGGGTCGAACGAACGTATCAAACATCTGTTTGAATTGCCATGGCCCCTGAACCCACCCACATCCCCACCAAGGAACGCCTGCTCGAAGCGGCCGGAGAGGTCTTCGCCGAGAAGGGCTTCCGCGATGCAACGGTTCGGGATATCTGCGCCCGCGCCGGGGCCAACCTTGCCGCCGTCAATTACCACTTCCGGGACAAGGAATCGCTCTACGGGGCCTCGTTCGAGCACGCCCAGCGGTACGAGCAGGAGCACTACCCCCTCGAGTCGTTCGAGTCGTACGGCAGCGGGCAGGAGCGGCTGGGAGCCTTCATCCGCCAGTTCTGCCTGCGGCTCTTTGACAAGGGCCGGCCCAACTGGCACGTCAAGCTCATGTCCAGGGAGATGATCGAGCCGACGGGGGAACTCGACACGATCGTGGAACGGGCGATCAGGCCCAAGTTTGAACTTCTCAGCGCCATCATCGCCGACCTGCTGGGCCCCACCGCGCCCCACGAGGTCGTGGAACTGTGCGCGGCGAGCGTGATCGGCCAGTGCCTGCACTACCACCACTGCACGGAGGTGACCAAGCGCCTCTGCTCGGGGTGGCAGGATGGACAGTCGTTCCTTGATGATGTCGTCGGCCACGTGACGTGGTTCAGCGTCCGCGCTCTGGAAGGAATCCGCACCGACCTTCTCGCGGGCAAGTCTCCGATGCCGGCGACGCTGCCGCGGATCTCTCGCCATCCCGCCGGCGGGGGTGAGCCATGATCCGCCTGGCGATCACGATGTTGGTAGGGGACCGCGCCAAGTTCATCGGGATTCTCGTCGGCATCACGTTTGCGTCCCTGCTGATTACGCAGCAGTCGGCGATCTTTTTGGGGCTGATGACGCGGACGTATTCGTTCGTCACCGATACCCCCGCGGCGGACCTGTGGGTGATGGACCCGGAGGTTGAGCATCACGCCGATGCCAAGCCCATGCTGCCGACGCAGCTCCAGCGGGTGCGGAGCGTCGAAGGCGTGGAGTGGGCGGTGCCGATGTTCAAGGCGTTTGCGAGGCTGCGGCTTCCCAACGGGGCGCTGCGAAACTGCATCCTGATCGGCGTGGACGATGTGACGCTCATCGGCGGACCGCCCGGCATGGCGCAGGGCACGATGGAAGACCTCCGCCGTACCGACGGCGTGATCGTGAACCAGGACGATGTGAACCACAAGCTGGAGATCTTCACACGCGACCCCCAGACGCGCGAGCCCTCCGCCGATCGCCGGGCGATGGAAGTGGGGGACGTGCTGGAGCTCAACGACCACCGGGCCCAGGTGGTGGGGACCTTCAAGGCTTCTCCGTCGTTCTTCTGGGAGCCGACGATCTACACGACCTACAACAGGGCCCTGCAGTTCATGCCGCAGGAGCGGCGGCAGATGCACTTCGTGCTCGTAAAGGCCGCGCCGGGGGAGGACAAGGCGGCCCTCGCGGAGCGAATCCGCGAGCGGACGGGCATGGCGGCCTACACGCAGAGCGGGTTTCAGTGGCTAACGGCGAGCTACATCATCGAGAAAACGGGGATCGCCGTGAACTTCGGGATCGCGGTGCTGCTGGGCTTTATCGTGGGCGCGGCGATCGCGGGCCAGACGTTCCACAGTTTCACCCTGGAAAACCTCCGCTATTTCGGCACGCTCAAGGCGATGGGCGCCGCCGACGGCACGCTGCTGCGCATGATCGTGGTGCAGGCGCTGTGCACGGGGTTCCTGGGGTTCGGCCTGGGTGTGGGGGCGGCGACGCTGTTCGGGAGCGTCGTAGAAAAGACCGAACTCGCGTTCAAACTCGACTGGCGGCTGGTGGTCTTTGCCGGGGCGTCGGTCATGCTGATCGCCGCCGGCGCCGCGGCCGTGAGCATGCGCAAGGTGATGAAACTCGAACCGGCGGTGGTGTTCAAAGGATGACATGCCCCGCGGCAAGGCGTCGGGCGGGTGAATTCCGCAACGTGTGAACAGAACCCGGGAGCACCCGGGCGTGAAGGGGATCGGGACAGGTGTTCAGGATCGCGCTCAAAATGCTCTTCGGCGACGCCGCCCGCTTCTTCGGGATCGTGATGGGCGTCACGCTCGCCTGCTTTGTGATCACGCAGCAGGGCGCGATCTTCATCGGCATCATGAACCGCACCACGGCGGTGATCACGGACATGGGCTACCCGGATATCTGGGTGATGGACCCCAAGGTGCAGTACATCGACGACATCAAGCCCCTGCAGGAGACCCAGCTCTACCGCGTGCGCGGCGTGGAGGGCGTCGCGTGGGCCAACCGGATCTACAAGGGAATGATCCGCGTCCGCATGGAAGACGGGACCTTCCAGAACTGCAACCTGATCGGGATCGAAGACTCGACGCTCATGGGCGGGCCGCCGGCGATGCAGTCGGGCCGCGTCGCCGACCTTCGCCAGGCCGACGCCGTGATCGTCGATGAAGTGGGGGCCACGACGCGTCTGACGCGGCCCGGGGCCAAGCCGGGTGACCCGCCCGTGCCGCTCAAGACCGGGGATGTGCTCGAGCTCAACGACCGGCGAGCGATCGTGGTCGGGATCTCACGGAACACCCGTACCTTCCAGTCGCAGCCCATCATCTATACAACCTACAGCCGGGCCTTGTCGTTTGCCCCCAAGGAGCGCAAGAGCCTGAGCTTCGTGGTCGTCGGCGCCGAACCGGGGCAGGACCTGCAGGCGCTCTGCAACCGGATCACGCAGCGCACCGGCCTCGCCGCGTACACGCGTGACCAGTTCCGCTGGGTGACCATCGGCTACTACCTCAAGAATACGGGCATCCCGATCAACTTCGGTCTGGCCGTGATCCTGGGCTTCCTGATCGGGGCGGTCATCACGGGTTTCATGTTCTACAACTTCACGCTCGACAACCTGCGGTTCCTGGGGACCCTCAAGGCGATGGGCGCCAGCGATGTCAAGCTGCTCTGGATGATCCTGCTCCAGGCCGTGGTGGTCGGAATGCTCGGGTTCGGGATCGGCGTCGGCCTGGCTTCCCTGGTGGGGTTTGTCAATATCAACACGCCGCTGGCGTTCGCGATGCCGTGGCAGCTGGTCGTGGTTTCGGGGGCGGCGGTGGTGATTATCTGCATGCTGTCGGCGATGCTGAGCATGAAGCGTGTGATGGTGCTCGAGCCCGCGGTGGTGTTCAAGGGCTGAGCGAAAGACCGGGAGTATCCATGTCGTCAGTGGCAACGCACAGTTCGTCGGCAGGATCGGGCGGCGCGCAGACCGGCGGGGTCGCCGTCCGGTGCCGGAGCGTCACCAAGACCTACGGCACCGGCCCATCGGCCGTGCGCGCCCTGCGCGGGGTCGATCTGGACGTCCGCCTGGGCGAACTCATGATGCTGGTCGGCCCCTCGGGGTGCGGCAAGACGTCCCTGATCTCCGTCATCGCGGGCGTGCTCGACCGGGACGGCGGGGAATGCACCGTCTTCGGGGAAGACTTCTCCGCGATGAGATCCCATCAGCGCACGTCCTTCCGCGGCACCAACATCGGCTTTGTCTTCCAGGCGTTCAACCTGATTCCCACCCTCTCCATCGCCGAGAACGTCGCCGTCCCACTGCTCATCAACGGCCAGTCCATGGCCAAGTCCGTCGCCGAGGCCAAGGACGTGCTGGGAAAGGTCGGGCTGGGGGATCGCTGGAAGGACCACCCCTCCCGCCTTTCGGGCGGGCAGCAGCAGCGCGTGGCGATCGCCCGCGCCCTGATCCACCATCCGCGTCTCATCGTCTGCGACGAGCCCACCAGCGCCCTGGACCACGCGACGGGAGAGAAAGTCATGGAACTGCTGCGCGAGACCGCCGTCGGCAACGACCGCTCACTGGTCGTGGTGACGCACGACAGCCGCATCTTCAAGTTCGCCGACCGCGTCGCCCGCATGGACGACGGCCACGTCGTCAACATCATCGAGGATCCCTCGACCATGTAGCCGCGCCGGCCGCGGCCCCCGCACACCCGCACAGTCCCGCCCATTCACTCGGAGCCCGCCATGATCCGCACCTTCCTCATCCCCCTGCTCGCGATCGCCGGCGTCATCTTCTGCGTCGTGACCGTCGTCAAGGGCAGCAAGCCGCCGCCGGCAACGCCCCCCGTTATCGAGCCGCCACGCGCCCCATACGAGTCCTTCGTCGCGGGCTCAGGCATGATCGAGACCAGCACGCAGAACATCGCCATCGGCACGCCCGTTCCGGGCGTGGTGACCCGCGTCGCCATCATCGTCGGCGGGAATGTCAAGCAGGGCGATGTCGTGTTCGAACTCGACACGCGCGACCTCCAGGCCCAGCTCCGCGTGCAGGAAGCCGCCCTCCGCGTCGCCAGCGAGCAGCTGGAAGTCCTCAAGGCCAGCCCGCGCCCGGAGGAAATCCCCCCGGCTGAGGCCCGCGTCGCCGAGGCCGAATCCATGCTCGCCGACGCCCAGAACCAGCTCGATCGCTGGACCAAGGTCAACGATCCCCGAGCCGTCAGCGAAGATGAAATGAGCAAACGCCGCTACGCCGTGCAGACCGCCCAGGCACGCCTCGCCGAAGCCAAGGCCTCGCTGACGCTGCTCAAAGCCGGTGCGTGGCGGCCCACCATCGCCGTCGCCGAGGCACAGGTCCAGTCCGCACAGGCCGCCGTCGATTCCGTCCGCACCGAGCTCGACCGGCGAATCATCCGCGCTCCAGTCACGGGCCAGGTTCTCCAGGTCAATATCCGCGTCGGTGAATACGCCCAGGCCGGGCCCCTCGCCACTCCCCTGATGATGATGGGCAGCGTCGATCCCCTCCACGTGCGCGTGGACATCGATGAGCACGACGCCTGGCGCGTGAAGGCCGGCGCCAAGGCGACCGCCTTCGTCCGCGGCAACAAGGCCCTCAAGACCGAGCTCGAGTTCGTGCGGTTCGAGCCGTTCGTCGTTCCCAAGCGGTCGTTGACGGGCGAAAGCACCGAGCGGGTCGATACCCGCGTGCTCCAGGTGCTCTACCGCTTCCAGCGCGGGGACATGCCCGTGTTTGTCGGCCAGCAGATGGACGTCTACATCGAGTCCCAATCCCTGGACCAGATCATGGACGGCGGCCAGAAGACGCCCGCGAAGTCCGGTGCATATAAATGATCATCGATATGACGTTCAGCGCCCCGGCCGGCAACGATCACAGCCAGAGTTTGGACATGCCAAGGAAGTTCCACGCGATGAACCGCTTTACGATTCCCACCGCCGCGACGCTCCTCATGCTCGCCGGCTGCACCGTCGGGCCGCAGTACACCCAGCCCCCCGTCACCTCTCACGACCAGTTCCACGGCGTGCAGGATCCCCAGAACGGGCCCTCACGCCTCACCTCCACAGCTGCCGCGGACCTCCAGCGCTGGTGGACCAAACTCAACGATTCACAGCTCGATTCCCTGCTTGAGCGCAGCGTCGCCGCGAACCTCGATCTCCGACTGGCCCAGGCTCGCCTGCGCGAGGCACGCGCCCAGCGAGGCGTCGTCGCCGCCGACCAGTGGCCCACCGTCAACGCCAAGGGCGGCTATGAGCGCTCCAAGCAGAGCGACAACGGGCGAGTCAATATTCCCGGAGAGCCCAGCGAGGGAAGCGACCTCTACCACGCCGGATTCGATGCCTCCTGGGAGCTCGACTTCTTCGGGCGCGTCAAGCGTTCCGTCGAGGCCGCCGACGCCGACCTCGCCGCCAGCGAAGAAGCACGCAACGACGTCCTGGTTTCCCTCGTCGCCGAGGTCGCCCGCAACTACGTCGAGCTCCGCGGGTTCCAGCGCCGCGTCGCCGTCACCCAGTCCTCCATCCAGACCGAGCGCGACTCGGTCGACCTCGTTCAGGCCCGCTTCAACGCCGGCCTTGCCACCGAGCTCGACGTCGCCCAGGCCCAGGCCCAGGTCGCCACCCGCCAGTCGCAGCTCCCGCCCCTCTATGTCGGCATGCGCCGCGCCGCCCACCGTCTTTCCATCTTGATGGGACTCGAACCCGGCGCCCTGCTGGGCGAACTTGCCCAGCCCGCCCCCATCCCCGGCGTGCCCGCCGAGGTCGCCGTCGGCGTCCCCGCCGATCTCATCCGCCGTCGCCCCGACATCCGCCGCACCGAGCGGCAGATCGCCGCCGCGACCGCCCGCGTCGGCGTCGCCACCGCCGATCTCTACCCCCGCTTCACGCTCTTTGGCTCCTTCGGGCTGGAGAGCGACCAGATCGGGGACCTGGTCGACATGAACAGCCGGCGCTGGTCGATCGGCCCCAGCTTCACCTGGCCCATCTTCGACGCGGGCCGCGTGCGCTCCACCATCAACGTCCGGGACGCCCAGATGGAGCAGTCCATCATCACCTACGAGCGTTCCGTCCTCAACGCCTACGAAGAGGTCGAGAACGCCATGGTGACCTTCGTGCAGGAGCAGGATCGCCGCGCGTTCCTGCTCTCCGCCGTCGAATCCAGCGAGCGAGCCGTCAACCTCGCCCGGGAACGCTACCAGAGCGGCGTGGTTGACTTCCTTAACGTGCTCGACTCCCAGCGCCTTCTCTACCAGTCGCAAGACCAGCTCTCCGTGAGCGAACAGGCCGTGACCGTTGAGCTCATCTCGCTCTACAAGGCCCTGGGCGGCGGCTGGGAATCGATGGTCCAGCCCGCCCAGAACCCCGCGGATCAAAAACAAGAACCCGCATCTCCCCCGGAAAATCCCCCCGGAAAGTAAGACACGGGTCCTTGAAAAGGGTCATCCCCCAAGCGGCGTTTCCGCCGCGAATCAGATCACCGGCGGGCGCCCACGCGCGGCGCGCTCGCCGGTCTTTGCCTCACAGAGTTCATCCTCGCCGATCGGTGGTGGACACGTGCGGTCATGTCATTTCCCCGGTGCACGCCCCAGCGCGGGCGGACATCCAGCACATCGGGACATTCCTTGGACCGGGCACCATTCAAAGGTCCAACTGAGGTTTTTGTCCGATGACCCAGCCTCCGGCTGCGCTGCCTGGGAAAACTGGGCGCCTTGATAACACGGGTCCGGACGTCACAAGCCCTTCGCCGCGACCTCGGAAACGATCGTCTCGTAGTTCTTCCGGAAGAACTCCGTGTACGCGATCCGGCAGCGGGTCATGTATGTCGGATCCCCCTGCCCCTGCCACGATGCCGCGATCTCCGGCAGGTTCTCCGGCGTGAATGCGAGCCGCTTGGCACCGGCTCCCGGCATCACGTGCTCCGGCCAGGCGTAAAAGAGCGATTCCAGCCGGGAGAGTTCATCGGCCCCCAGCACGCCCCGCTTCGCCGCCTCGCGGGCCCGGTTCAGCGCCCGCCACGCATCACGCTGCGCGTCCCCCACGTCGATGGCGAACGCGCCCATCATCACCCCGATCGCCGGCCGCCAGTTCACCGGCTTGGTGTCGCTCGCTGTTTCATACGGCGCCAGGTCCTTGTCAACAAAGCGGTCCCGGTACTGCTCGTACATCATCCGCCGGACCGGCATCCGCCGCAGCGAGAACTGCGCGGGGCCCAGGCCGGCCGGCTCGGTCGGCCGCGACTCCGCCTTCGTGCGCACGGGGAAGTCCCACAGCGCCTGCCCCTCCTCGGAGAGGCAGAACTCCACGAAGCGCTTGGCGAGCAGGGGGTTGGGCCCTCCCCGGAGGATCGATACAGGGTCCGCGTCGATGTACGTCGCGCCGCGCGGATCCACGTACCCCACGCGGCTGCGCGACGGATCTTCCCCCGGCAGCAGCACAAACTGCGACTGTCCGCGGCCATAGAAATCGATCGCCAGCCCCGCGGCCGCCTCACCCTGGCTCACGTCGATCGGCGGCTTGGTGGATGAACTCGTGAAGTAGCGAGTGTTCGCGCACATCTCCATCAGCAGCCGCCACCCACGGTCCCACGCGCCCTGGATCGCTGCCCCGTGCCCGGGCCACATTGCCCTCACCCACAGGTTCTTCTTGTCCTTGGCCTCCGCCGTCAGCGCGGCGTCAAGCTCCAGGTTCCAGCCTTCGGCCCGCGCGACCGCCCAGAGCTCGTTGTTCAGGATCGCGTCGAACGTCGTCGCGATCGACCCCGACTGCCTGGGATCGGCGAGCGCCACCCAGCCGGCCAGTTCCGGCCTTGCCAGGTCGGCAAACTGCGTCGGTTCGGGCAGACGCAGCCGCGCATAGATGTCCTTGTTGTACACGATGCCGAACGCCGAGAGCGCGGTCCCGATCCAGTACTGCTGCGGGTCGTAGAGAAACTGCGTCCCCACCGCGTTGCGGCCGAACCATCCGTCCAGCTGTTTCTGTTCAAACCCCGCCGGGGCCGACATCGGCACCGTCACGGACTTGGGCTTGCCCTGCTCGTCGAGCCCCAGCTGCACCGTCACGCCCTTCTTCACTCGCCCGTGATCGAACGAGCCGCCCCCGAAGAGGACGTCGAACGTCATCACCCCCGCTTTGCACGTGCCGTCGGGCAGGATATCCCCCGACGTGATCGCCGCGGAGTACTGCGCCTGCAGCAGCTTGAGCAGGTCCGAGGTCCCGATCGGCCCTCGCCAGTCAATCCTCACCTGCTTCCCGTAGGTCCGCTGGTGCCACGCCTCGAACGCGGGACCGAATTCCTTGGCGATCTGCTGCACGTGCGGCGTGATGATGATCAGCGTCTGCTCCGGCGGCAGCGCCGAACGATCCGCCGCCGGGGGCCGCAGCAGGAACGGAATCCCGATGACCAGCGCCAGCAGCGCAAAGATGACCGCAGGTGTGAGCTTCTCCCGCATGTTCGCAGTTTAGGGCACGCTCGACGCCCCACGCGCTGCCCCCGGGGCGTCCGCCCGGGCCGAGGACGCCCGTACCATCGGCCCATGACCCACACCCCTTCAGCCTCCAAGGTCGCGATAGTCACCGGCGCCGGCACCGGCATCGGGCTCGCGGTCTCCCGCCGCCTTGCCGCCGCGGGCTACAGCCTGTGCCTGATCGGCCGAAGGACCGACGTCCTGCAAGCCGCCGCCGCCGAGCTATCCCGATCCGTGAAATGCCATGTCCACACCGCCGACGTCGGGGAACTCTCGCAGGCCGCGGGCTGCGTCGATGCCGCGGTCGCCGCGTTCCAGCGGCTCGACGTGGTGATCAACAACGCCGGTTACGCCCCGGTGATGGCGATGGATGCGGTCACCAACGGCGAGATCGAGCGGATCTTTCGCGTGAACGCGATGGGGCCCTCGGCCATCATCGGGCGCGCATGGCCGGTCATGGTCCGCGGCGGTGGGGGGTGCATCGTGAATATCTCGTCGTTCGCCACCGTGGATCCCTTCCCGGGGCTTGGAATCTACGGCGCCGCGAAGGCCGCGTGCAACCTCCTTGCCAAGGCCTGCCACAACGAGGGCCGCACCAGCCGCATCCGTGCGTTCTCCGTGGCGCCCGGCGCGGTGGAGACGGCGATGCTCCGCGCCAATTTCCCCGTTGAGGCCCTGCCCACGTCTCGCACGCTCTCTCCCGACCAGGTTGCCGCGGTCGTGCTGGAGTGCGTGGAGGGCGCCCGGGATTCCCAGAACGGCCAGACGATCCTGGTTCCAAGCCCGTAAGCCCGTTCGCGGTGCGTCCCGTCGATGAGATGACGCCCTGCCGCCGGTTCGCGCACGGCTCGAATTTCAACATCCCGAAAAGAACAACACCCGGCACGGGCCGGGTGTTGCTGTTCACTCACGTTGAATTCAGAGCTGTGGCACCAGGATCTTGGCCATCCAGCCAGGAGCCCGGTGAAGGCCGACTTAGCGCCGACGACGGAACATCGTCAGGCCGCCGATGCCCGCGAGGGCGAGCGAGGCGGGGGAGGGGACCACCACGAAGGTGCTGGTTCCGCCGACCTGATCGAAGGCCGAGACCGTGAAGGCGAACTCGGTGCTCATGTTGGTGACGGTGTCGTTGATGACATCGAAACCGGGGCCGCTCTCTTCGGAGTTCTTGTCGGAGCCGAAGGGATCAGCGATCGAGACGTCGCCGATGAGGCTGGAGAACACGGTGCCGCTGCCGGCGACCGCGCCGTTGTAGAACGCGCGGTAGGCCTTGTCACCGGCGTAGTCGCCGGTCGCCCAGGCGCCGTTGCCGTTGGAGTCGGTGACCGAAACGCTGCCGCTGGCGCGGGCGTTGGGGTTGGTCAGGCCGGGGAAGCCCAGGAGCGTCGAGGTGATCACGAACGAGGTGTCCGCCGCACCGGCGAAAACCGCGAAGTTCATGTTCACGACCGGGTCGGCGATGAGCAGCATGTTCAGGTTGCTGATCGTCGCGATCACGGTGCCCTCTTCGTTGACGAGGTCGACCGAGTCAGACAGGCCGTCGACGAGGATGCCATCCTCGAACGAGCTGTTGGTGATCAGGTCGAGGGACGCGGTGCCCAGGCTGCTGGTAGCCTCGACATGGACCAGCGAACCGGTGATACCGGCGACCGCGGATCCAGCGAAGGCCGTCAGGGCCATCGCAGCGACAATAGCGGAACCATTGATACGAGCCATCTTTCTCATCTCCATGAAATCCAGGCGCAGGGGATCTCCGGTCCCTGCGACGGGACTTGAAAACAGTGTCCAATCCGTTACATGACGGACTGCTTCGGGTGCGTCCGAGGATCACTCCTCAGCCACTAGTCGATTAGGTATCAAGAACGCTTCGGTTCCCACCCAGAGTCGAAATTTTCTCAAAAGTCGTTCGTCAATCGGCGAAATTCCCTACCGCCGCCGCCCCGGGCAACGCCAACAACGGCCGACCCCCGGGGCTCACCCTCGCGCGCGTGAGACGCGCCCCGTCCATGTGGACGGGGTGGGCGCGCCCCCTTCCCATGGGAGCGCGTACATCAGATGTGTGGGCGCCCGGGATCAGTCCCCTGAGATCAGCCGGCCGATACCACCCAGGACCGATCCTTCTTCACTTGACCGTCCGCCGCCCGACGGGGCGGCCGCGATGATCCGGTCAGCCAATCGACTGAAGGGCAGCGTCTGAAGCCAGACAGTTCCCGGACCTGTGAGCCGGGCGAAGAACAGCCCCTCACCCCCGAAGAGCTTGTTCTTGATTCCGGGAACTGTTTGGATGTCGTAATTGACCGACGGCTGGAAGGCGACCAGGCAGCCGGTATCTACCTTCAGCGATTCCCCGGCGGCGAGGTCAAACCGCAGGATCGTTCCCCCGGCGTGGCAGAAGACCTGCCCCCGGCCATCGGGGGAGCTGAGCTTCTGGAGGATGAACCCTTCCCCGCCGAACAGGCCCGCCCCGATCTTGCGGGTGAAGGCAATATCCACCTGCACCCCCCGGGCCCCGCAGAGGAACGAGTCTTTCTGGCAGAGCAGGGTCCCGCCGAACTCGGCGAGCTCCAGCGGGATGACCCGCCCCGGGTATGGGGCGGCGAACGCGACGTCCTGGCGCTGGCGGCCGGAGTTTCCGAAGATCGTCACGAAGAACGAGTCCCCCGTGAGCACGCGCTTGCCCGCCTCAAAGAGCTGCCCGAGCAGGCCCCCGGAGTTCTGCTTCATGGAGAGGGACGTCGCCATCTCGATCCCGTCCTGCATGTACATCATCGACCCCGCCTCGGCGACCACCGCCTCCCCCGGGTCCAGCGTGATCACGACGGCCTGAAGGTCTTCCCCGATGATGCGGTAATCGATCTGGTCCGTGGACATGGCTCACGTGCTCCTCATGGTGCGAAGGCCGCCCGGGCGGCGCCGCCCGCAGGCCAACAGACTATCGGACCGCGGCTCGCCGCGTCGCTCCCGATCTGCTAGCGTGCACACCTCTATGGCAAAACCCCGCCTGGCGCTTCATTACAAGATCCTGATCGGCCTCGCACTGGGAATCGTGCTTGGGGTCATACTTAACCAGGCATGGACGCCCGCCACGTGGGCGGCCCTGGGAGTGCAGGACTCCAAGGCCTACCTCGCCGGCGCCCCCTCCGACGCCAACGAGCAGGCCGGCGCGGCCGCCTGGTCCGCACGGTTCCTTTCCAATCTCACGCGGCTGGGCGGGGACCTCTTCCTCCGCGGGCTGCGGTTCATCGCCGTCCCCATCACACTCTTCGCCCTCATCGTCGGCGTCGCGAGCCTGGGAGACATCCGCAAGCTGGGCCGCATCGGCGGCAAGACACTCCTGCTCTTCCTGATCACCACCGTGCTGTCGATCATCGTGGGCCTGGGGCTTTCGGGCGTCATCCGCCCAGGCTCCTTCGTCCCCGAAGACAAGCGCGTCCAGCTCACCGCCGAGCGAGCCGACCTCGCCAAGTCACGCATCACCAGCGCCAACCAGACCGCCGAGAAGCTCACCCTCTGGGACCAGACCCTCGCCATCGTGCCCACGAACCCCTTCGACGCCCTTGCCCGCGCCGACATGCTCCAGATCGTCTTCCTCTCCGTCGCCATCGGCATGGGGCTCACCCTCATCCCCCGGGAGAAGGCAGCGCCCGTGCTCGCCCTGTGCGACGGACTCTCCGAGGCGATCCTGCAGCTCGTGCGGCTGCTCATGGAACTCGCCCCCTACGCCGTGTTCGCGCTCATCGTGCCCATCGTCGCCGGGACCGGCTTTGACGTCCTGCGAGCCTTGGGCGTTTACTGCCTGGTGGTCGTGGGGGGGCTGCTGGTGGTGCTGGGTGTGATCTACCCGGCGATGCTGTGGTTCCTCACCCCCGCGGGCAACCGCATTACTCCGGGCCGCTTCTACCGGTCCATGTCCCCCGCGATGCTGGTCGCCTTCTCCAGCAGCAGTTCCAACGCGACCTTGCCCGTCACCATCGAATGCTCCCGCGACCGGCTCGGCGTGTCAGAAGAAGTCACAAGCTTCGTCTGCCCCTTGGGCGCCACCGTCAACATGAACGGCACCGCGCTCTACCAGGCGGTGGCGACGACCTTCCTCGCCCAGATTTACGGCATCGACCTCACCCTCGCCGACCAGGCCGCGATCGTCACCATGGCGACCATGTCGGCGATCGGCACCGCCGGCGTTCCCGGGGCGAGCATCGTCCTGCTGGTCATGGTCCTCCAGGCGGTGCACGTGCCGCCCGACGGCATCGCCATCATCCTCGCCGTCGACCGCGTCCTCGACATGTGCCGCACGGTCGTCAACATCACCGGGGACGCGGCCGTCGCCGCGGTGGTCGCCGCGAGCGAAGGCCAGCTCCGCCGCGTCGGCATCGGCGGCGGACCGGGAGGATTGGCGGGCGCGTGATTCTCCAGAATCCGCCTTTGCTCCCGGGCGAGGCGTGCAATCATCGGGTACCACGCCTGCCAGGCCGCCAGTCCGGTATCTCAACTCTCGGGGGCGACGGGTGAAACCCCGCCGGCCAGGATCGGAGAAACTCTCGAATGGCAAACCGCTACATCGTGCACGGCAAAGACGCTTCCACCGGACAGGCCGTCCGCAAGGTCATCGAGGCCCAGACCGCCCGTGAAGCCGAGGAGATCGCCCAGCGCATCGGCGTGCAGGTCCTGGGATCGGAAATCGAGGACGCCCCGCCCCCCGTCGCCGCGGCCGTGCCCCGGGGCGCCGCCGCCGGCCCCGACATGCCCGAAGAGCCCGTCTGGGAGGGCACCCCCAGCCAGTGGACCAACTTCTGGTGGTACGTCGGCTGCGTGCTGCTTGTCCCGATCCCCTTTGCCCTGTACCACTACCTCAAGACCCACACCACCAAGTACTCTCTCACCACCCAGCGCCTGCGCCTGGAGACCGGCATCGTCGCCCGCAAGATCGAAGAGGTCGAGCTCTACCGCGTCCACGATTCCGCCGTCCAGCAGAGCTTCATCGAACGCCTCCTGGGCGTCGGCACCATCTGGCTCGAAACCACCGACCAGCGCAATCCCGAAGTCATTCTCAGCGCCGTCCCCGACCCCGCGGGACTGCGGGAACAGATCCGCAAGCACGGGGAAGCACGCCGCCGCTGGCGCCGCGTCGCCGAGATTGACCTCCAATAACCACGCGGGCCCGGCAGGATTTCCTTCCGCGAGCGGTGCGTCGCCCACGCCGGCCTAAACTTGGCCCTTATGGCCGAAAGCACCTCCACGTCCAAGGCGAATTCCGCAGCCCGCGCCACCATCTCCGCCGTCCGCACCGGCGTTTCCCACTTCTGGTCGCGCACGCTCATCCCCACCACGCGCGAAGCCCCCAACGACGCCGAGACCCCCAGCCACGTGCTCCTGCACCGCGCCGGGTTCATCCGCCAGGTGGGCGCGGGGATCTACGACTACCTCCCCCTCGCCTGGCGCACCCTCCGCAAGATCTCCGAGATCGTCCGGGAAGAAATGGACGCCGCCGGCGCTTCCGAGATGCTCATGCCCGCCCTCGAGCCCTTTGAGCTCTTCGAAGGCACCAAGCGCCACGAGGATTACGGTGACAACCTCTTCCGCCTCAAGGACCGCAAGGGCCGCATGAACGCCCTCGCCCCCACGCACGAGGAAGTCATCACCCAGCTCATGATCGGCGCGGTCACCAGCTACAAGGCGCTGCCGCTCAACCTCTACCAGATCCAGACCAAGTTCCGTGACGAGGCCCGCCCCCGCGCCGGCCTGCTGCGCTGCCGGGAGTTCATCATGAAGGATGCCTACTCCTTCCACTCCCACGTCGAAGGCCCCGGCGGACTCAACGAGGCCTACGACGCGATGTACCGCGCGTACTCCAACATCTTCTCGCGCTGCGGGCTGGACTACTCCCCCGTCGAGGCCGAGAGCGGTCCCATCGGCGGCAGCGCCAGCCACGAGTTCATGGTCAACTGCGCCAGCGGTGAGGACACCATCCTCAAGTGCCCCGTAAGCGGCTACGCGGCCAACGTGGAGAAGTGCGAGATCGGGGAGCGTCCCCGCGGTACCTTCCAGGAACCGGCGACGGGCGAATTGACCGAGGTCCACACCCCCAACCTCCCGGGCATCGACGAGGTCGGCAAGTTCATGAAGGTCAAGCCCGACCGCATGCTCAAGACCATCGTCTTCACGCCCAAAGCCGCGGCGGGCCAGGAAGGAACATCCTCCGCCCCCCGATGGATCGTCGCCGTCGTCCGCGGTGACCACGAAGTCAACGAGGGCAAGGTCAAGGCCCTCGCCGGCGGCCCTGTCGAGATGGCGAGCATCGAAGACGCCAAGAAGGCCGGCTTCGCCGTCGGTTACGTCTCCCCGCGCGTGGTCAACACCGTCCCCGGCGTGCTGCTCCTCATCGACGCCGACGCGAGCCTCGGCGGCTTCTGGGCGACCGGCGCTGACAAGGCCGACCATCACGTGAAGCACTTCAACTGGCGGCGCGATCTGGGCGCGGCCCTCGACGATGCTTCCAAGGTGAAGGTGGGGGATGTTCGCAACGCCGTCGAAGGCGATCCCTCCCCGCGTTCCCCCGGCGCGAGGCTCGTCACCGCTCGCGGCATCGAGGTCGGCCACATTTTCAAGCTCGGCACCAAGTACTCCGACGCGATGGGCTTCAGCGTGCTCGACACCCAGCAGAAGCGCAGCAACGTCATCATGGGCTGCTACGGCATCGGCGTCTCCCGCACCATGGCCGCGTGCGTCGAAATGTCGCACGACGCCGACGGCATTGTGTGGCCCGCCGCGATCGCTCCCTACCACGTCCTCATCGTCATGATGAAGGCCGACGACGCCCGCCAGAAGGAAGTCGCCGGCAAGCTCGCCTGCCAGCTCGTGGGCGCGGGCGCCGATGTGCTCGTCGACGACCGCGACGAACGCGCCGGCGTCAAGTTCAAGGATGCCGACCTGGTCGGCATCCCCGTCCGCATCACCATCGGAGACAAGGCCCTCGATGCCGGCGGCGTCGAGTTTAAGCTCCGCAAAGACACGCAGTCCAAGGGCGAAGTCGTTCCAATGGACGCCGTCCTCGCCCGCTGCCTCGCCGCCATCAACGCCTGATCCCCTGCCGGTTCTTCTTTCCTACCTCGCGGCACAGGCATCCCGCCTGGATCTACCTTCCCTCTGCCCTTTGCTTCTTCCTCTTGCTTCCCAACGACAAAAAAACCGCGGGCCCCGGCGCCCGCGGTTTTTCTTTCGTTGCTTCCCGGCATTACCCCCGCCCTACCAGTCGCCCCACTCCGATTTCTCCGACCGCGTCGGGAACGACGCCATGAACATGATCGCTCCCACGACCCATCCCCACGGCCAGAAGCGCCCGCTCAGGAAGATGATCGTCGACGCCGCCAGCGGCACCAGCGAGCACAAAAACCGGTGCAGCGGTCGTAGCCCGAAATACCATTCAAACAACCCCATGGTGGCCCTCCCTCCGGCGGGAAAGAGGATACCACATCCCTTGGGGCCTGCACACGTCCCGTCAGCAACCCGCCTCGAACGCGTGCACATACGCGTCGAAGTCGTCCGTATCGACAAACCCGCTGTGGTCCACGTCCGCGATGGGTGTCCCGGCCTCGAAGGCGTGCACGAACGCGTCGTAGTCATCGGTATCCACAAACCCCGAGCCGTCGAAGTCGGCGGTGCACCCTGACGTCACGCTCAGCACCGCGATCCCGCGGCTCAGGCAGCTCATCCACAGCTCGTACCCGCCCGGGACCACCTTCACCTCAAGGTCCTTGATCGCCGAGTGCGGCAGCCCGCCCCACTGGGCCTCCCCGCCGGGAGGTGCGGGAAACGACCCCACGTTCACCCCGTCGTACCAGCACAGCCCCGCGTCGTTCGACGGGTACTCGCTGTCGTACTGCATCCACAGCCGCCCGTCGGGCGTCACCGCCAGCGGACGAACGTGCTCACCCGGGAATGGCCATCCCAGGTCGTGCTGGAACATCTGCGAGGCGCCCGTCTGGGCGTTGATGTGGATCAGCACGCTGCCCGTGTGGATGAACTGCGTCCATGTGCCCACCCACGCCGATCCGTCGGGCTCCACCGCCAGCCCCGTGAAGACGTCGCTCTGGGAATTGAGCTCCGCAAAGTCATCGATCGTGCGGGAGAAGCGGTACGCGCCGTCGGTCCGCACAAGCTCGTATCCCGCGTGCGCCCACACGGTCCCCGGCCTCGCCGGATCGGGCAGGATCTTCTCCCCGATCGAGGCGATCTCGTAATTGACGAACGTGCCACCGACGAACCGGCCGAGGCTCATGTATTCACCCAGCGCCCACAGCCGGCCCAGCGAATCGTCCGTGTACCCGCGGACGGTGGACGAGCCCCCGTTAAGCGCCGTCCACGACGCGCCGTTGTACTCGTGCGTGTAATTGAAGGTGGGGTTCACCACCACCGTGCCCGTCGAGGGACGCACGTACACCGCCTGGCTGCTGTCGGTGGGGAACGGCCACGGCTTCCCAAGCCCGTACTGCTCGTTGTTGAAGCCCGTCCACCGCACGCCGTCGAAATGAACCATGCCCCCGATCCCCGTCCCCGCGTTGGCGCACGCGTACATGCCGCCCTGAAGGTCCATCGTGAGGTCGTTGGTGAAGAAATCAAACTGGCTCGTGTTCGAGACGCGATACCGCTGCCACGCGCCGGTCTGCGCATCACGCTTCGCCGCCCCGCCGATGCCGCACACCCACACGTTCCCCGCCGCGTCCATGTCGGCCCCGTCCGTGTACGCGCCCTCGCGCCACTGCCCCAGGTCCTGCCAGCTCGTGCCGTTGAACCGCCATGTGTGGCTGTTGCCGTCCACCAGCAGCGCCTGCCGGTCCCCCAGCGCACGGAACACCCATATGTCGAACGTCACCGACGGGAACGGCTCGGGCGGAGAGACCCACGTCCCGTCGGGCCGCTGGTAGTCCAGGCTGTGATACTCCCCCGGCGACGTCGCCCGCAGGGCCCAGAAGTTGCCCGCGTCGTCCGTGCAGTCTTTCCCCGGAAGGCCGGCGATCTGCCCCGCCTGCCAGTCGTACGGCGGCGTCGTCCACGCCTGCGTCAGGCTGTTAAAGACGCTCCCGCCCCCGTTGTTCCCCACGCTCGTCCACACCTCGTACCCGCCGCCGGCCTTGGGATGCACCGCCAGCGCCTCGGCGCCGAAATCCCAGAACGTCCAGACCCCCGTCGCCGGGTTATAGCGGTTGATCCCGCCCGGTCCCCAGAACACGCCGCGCGAGGCGAACCACACCGTCCCATCGGGGGCGATGTCCACGTCCTCGCACCATCCTCCGGGCATGGACGAGTTGCTCGGGTCGAATTTCACCAGGGACGCGGGCCCAATCGCCGGATCGAAGACCATCGCCCCGCGCCCCGTCGCCATCCAGATCCGCCCCGAGGCGTCGGGCACCATCTCGCTCACGCGAGACGTGCCCGTGTCCTGCGGATGCCCGATGACCGGGTAATCAACGTTGGAGATGTTCTCCCAGCGGTTCTCCGACTGCACGAAGCGGGCGATGCCGCCCTCCTCGAACCCCGGGTCGTACCCGCCGATCCACGGATTGCCGTCGGGCGCGATGTAGATCGCGTCGCAGTAGTCACCCTGGATGCCCGTGTTCGTCGGGCGGTAGTAGCGCCAGGAATACTGAACCTGGCCGGATGCGGTGGCGGAGCAGGCCCCGAGCAGGCAGGCGAGCAGCGCGTGGCTTGATGTGATGCGTTTCATTGCGGTCCTTCCGGCAGTCACCTTCGGCGGCCCTGTGTGCCACCGAATGAGAGACTGTATTCAGGACAGAAAGAGCCGCAATAAGATCCGCTGATACGATCTCGCGTCACGAATCGATAACTTTTGTTCGATGAGGGACTTACACGCTGGGACCGGGACATCGTCGCCGGTGGGCGTGCGGGGCAACTCCGCGTTACGGAACAGGGCGATTACTTCTTCTTCTTCTGCTTCGCCTTGTCCTTCGCCGCCGCCTTCTTCTCATCCTTCTTCCCGTGCGACATCACGGCCTTGATCGCGTCGTCCATCGCCCGGGGGTCTCCGATCCAGGCGATCTTGCCCTCACCGTTGACGATGAACGCCGAAGGAAGCCCCGTCCGGCCCGCCGCGTCCATCCAGTCCTTCACCATGCGCCGCTCCCCGTCGTAGGCGACGCTGTACCCCATCTTGTCCCCCTGCGCCTTGACGAACTTTTCCAGCCCAGAGAGCCGCGTGTCGGCGCCACCCTCGGTCTTGCGCTCGCTCCCGGCGACGCCGATCACCGTCAGGTCCTTGTGCTCCTTGCGCAGCGAGGTCAGCGTGGGGATCGTTTCCTTGCAGTAATCGCACCACGTCGCCCAGAACTCGACGACGTACACCTTGCCCTTCTCAAACCCCGTGACCTGCTCCCCCTTCACCCACTTGTCGATCGACAGCGCTGGAGCCTTGTCCCCGACCTTGAGCGTGATCGTCTTGCCGTCGGGGGTCGTCGTCTCCGCGGGGGTTGCCGCGGGAGGGGTTGCCGGAGCGGCGGGGGACTTGCTTGCCGGGGGCGTGCCCAGCGGAGTGCCGGACGAGTTCTTCTTGCTGTTGTCCGGGCCGGCGAGCGCGAGTCCTGCGACCATCAGGATGCTGAAGGAACCAGTCAGGATCGCACGCGAGCGGGAACGGGTATTCATTGGCAGTCAACTCCGGGGAGCGGCACTCGCTCATCCCTCACTCGGGGAGAGCGGGCGGAAAACACTGTATCGGCGAGGACGCGATTCCCAAGCGATAATCCCGCATGCATTTGCGCCTCGCGTGCCTAGGAATGTTCCCCTCATGAAGCCGCTCCACGAACTCTTCCCGGCCCACACGCCCGCCTATCTCCCGCTCTTCCGCGCCCTGTGCGAGGAGTACCAGCGATCACTCCCCTTCTCCCTCGAATTTCAGGGCTTCGAAGGGGAGATGCGGGATTTACCCGGCAAGTACGCGCCCCCGCAGGGTCGCATGTACGTCGCCGTGATCCAGGTCCATGGCGTTCCCGTCCCTGTCGGCTGCGGCGCCTTGCGCCCGCTCGAGCCGGGCGTTGCCGAGCTCAAGCGGATGTATGTCAGCCCGGAGCATCGCGGCCACGGCATCGCGCGGGCGATCGGCGAGCGCCTTATCGACGATGCCCGCCAGATCGGCTACCAGCGCATCAAGCTCGACACCTCGGGCGACATGCTCCCGGCCCAGGCGTTGTACACGTCCCTGGGATTCGTCCCCACCGATCGGTACAACGACGACCCGATGGAGGACACGCTGTATTACGTGCTGGAGCTGTGAGTGTCACGTCCCGCCGAAGCGTGGGCTGAGGAACGCTCCGCCCGCCACCAGAGGTGAAACATCTGGGAAGCCAGATGCGCCGACGTCACGGCGGCGAGGGGAAGCGTGATGGAAAGACCCGGGAACGTGTGGGAATCGGTTGCTCGCTCCACCCCGGAGAGGACGATTGCGTAGCACAACATGCTCGTGGAGATGATCGTCAGCACGAGGGACACCCCCAAGATCGAAGTTTTTAGCTCGAATGCCGATGGTCTGGCTTGCGACAGCCATCGGTTCCATGCCGGCAGGGGACGCCCGACCACAATTTGCGCGTACATCGTGAGCGAGAAGGGAAGGGATAGGACGGGAAAGACCCAAAACCAGCTGCGCCACACCCGCTCGGATTCTTGAAACGTTGCGGGGAACGAAGTGTTGACCGGCGGAATGACGCGGCAGAGCAATGCCGCCGTCAGCCCGCCCATGCTGAATACGAGAGAGGCAATCGCAAGTGCGGCCGAAGCCATCCAGTGACCGCGAGACCGTCCCATCCGCGTCATCTCCCCCCGTACACCGCGCCCACGATCTCGTCCGCCGTCGCCAGATCCTGATGCCGCGACATCACCGTCGCCACGAGCCGCTCGGCCTCCCCGCGGTTCTCCCCAAGAGCGACCAGCGCCTCGATCGCCTCCGATTGCGGCTTCCCGAATCCTCGCGTGTTGATCCCGGCGCCCGCGATCCCCGAACTCTTGAGCTCGGTCAATTCCGCCGCTCCCAGGTACAGGTCGACCTTGCCGTGCAGCTCGGCGATGACCGTTTCGGCCATCCGCTTGCCGATCTCGGGAAGCTTGACCAGGGTCTTGGCGTCCTTCTCGGCGATCGCCCGGGCGATCAGGGCCGGCTCGATTTCCAGCGCCCGCAGGGCCCGGCGATTGCCGATCCCTTTGACGGTCGTAAACAGCTCGAAGAATCGACGGTCAAGGGCCGATTCAAACCCAATAAGCCTGGGAATGAAAGAAGCCCCCTGCCCCTGGCCTTCTAAATAGCAGTGGGTGAGAAAGGTGACCGGCTGGGAAACCCGGTCGGCGAGCCTGCGGGCGAGGTACGCCGGGAGCATGACTTCCAGGGTGATCCCCCCCGCCATCCGCACCACCGCGGAGATCCCCACGATCCCGACCAATACCCCGTCCACCTGGTGAATCATCGTCGCCGATCGTATCGAACATCCGCCGTCCGCGAGCAGCCTCCCGGCTCCCGGCGACCTCCCGAGCAGAATTGCGGTGTCTTCGGGCCGGCCAGCCTCAAACCCTCCCCCTCCAACAGCCGATAACACACTGCCATTCTGCCGAGCCCCGCGAGGGCAGCCCTGCCCGCCGGTCCAAGGAGCCCTGAGTTGAACGACCCGACCGCCAGCCACCCGCTCCCCGCCCAAGACCTCATTCTGATCGGGACCGCGCGGACCTGTTCCCAGCTGGCGGGCCAGCTCAGTTCCACCCCTGGCTCGCCGACGCTGCTCGGCTCGGTCATTGTCGATGACATGCCCCTTCCCAGCGGCGCGGGGCCCGCCTTGGGGTCGGTGCACGACTTGGATCAAATCCTCTCGACCATCAACCCCGGGCAGACACTGGCCCTGATCAGCCTCACCATCCGCCTTCGGGCGACGTGGCTGCGGGTCAATTCCATCCTCGCTCGCCGCGGCGTGCGCGCGCGGACGGTCACCCCGATCGAAGACATCCTCGCCGGAGACCCTGCCGCCTGGGGCGCGGGCCCCGCCGGCGCGGTCGATTACGCCGCGCTGATCGGCCGGACCCCCTACGGCATCAACCGCAAGGCCGTCGAGAAGCTGATCCAGGGCAAAAGAGTGCTCATCACGGGTGCCGGTGGCTCGATCGGTTCGGAGATCGCCCGGATCGTCGCCACCTTCTCCCCCTCCAAGCTGATCCTGATGGAACGCTCGGAAAACGCCCTGTTCGAGATCAACCGCAAGATCGGGGAGCGATTCCCCGGGCTCGCGCGGGCGGCGATCCTGCACGACGTGGTCGATGCCCCCGGCACGCTTCGCAAGCTGATGGATGAGAAGCCCCACGTGGTGTTCCACGCCGCGGCGCACAAGCACGTGCCGCTGATGGAGGACCATCCCGCCCACGCCGTCACCAATAACTTCTTCGGGACCAAGAGCATCGCCGATGCCGCCCTCGCCTGCGGCGCCGAACGCTTCGTGCTCATCTCCTCCGACAAGGCCGTGAAGCCCACGTCGGTGATGGGAGCGACCAAGCGCCTTGCCGAAATGTACATCCAGGCCCTGCACCGCTCGGTCTGGTCTCGCCGCCAGCTCGCCGCCGATACCGCCGCCGAAGGCAAGACCGCCTTCTGCATGGTCCGGTTCGGCAACGTGCTGGGCTCGGCGTGCAGCGTCCTGCCCATCTGGTCCAGCCAACTCGCCGAGGGCGGCCCCGTCACCGTCACCGACCCGCGCATGACGCGGTACTTCATGACCATCGACGAGGCCGCCGCCCTGGTCATCCAGGCGGGCGCGATCGGGACCAGCAACCCCACCGCCCACGTCTACGTCCTGGATATGGGGGAGCCCGTGCGGATCCTGGACCTGGCCCGGCGATTCGTCGCCGCCGCCGGCTTCCGCCCCCGCGTCGAGGAGGTCGGGGGCGAGGCCTTCGACGAGCCCGGCGCCTTCCGCGGAGACCCGCACCTGCCGGAGATGACCATCCGCCTCACCGGCGCTCGCCCGGGCGAAAAGCTGCACGAAGAACTCGCCTACGCCGCAGAGCTTCTCCAGCCCACGACCTACGCCGGCATCAACGCCTGGGCCGGCCCCTTGGGCGGTGACTTCAGCCTCGCGTCCCTGGTGTCGGACCTGAACCTCGTCGCCGGCGCGACCGACCGGGCGACGGTGCTGGGGATCATCCGCAAGCACATCCCCGAGCTGCCGATGCCGGAAAATGCCGTGCAGAGTCCGAATATGTTGACAGAATCGAAGCAGAACACTTTACACAATACGAACACAACAATTGCGGTCGCTTGATTCTTGTTCCTACCTACGCCACACTTCCGATACCTTGCGAGGGTGAAACGCGAGGTTGGTCTTTGGACCCGAGGATCCAGGACCTGGTGGAGGCGCATGGAGCGCGGCGCGTGGGTGCCAGCCGCGAAGGGACAGGGACGACCTGCATGAACCCCAACGACGTACTCCGGGACAGCGTGGATGCGCGGCGCCGCGCCGAAGAGCTGCTCAAGGGCCTGATCGCCGCCAAAACCCAGACGGAAGCCTATCTGTCGGAGATCGGCCGCGAGGACCCGGTGAAGAAGCTCACCGGCAAGTCGGCGATGGACAACGCCATCGCGTCGACGCGGCGGATGATCGAGACGCTGGACCGGGCGATGGACCAGGTGCGCAAGGAACTCACGACCGACGACTGGTCGGAGATTGCCGATTGCGTCCGGGTCAGCTGAGCGGGTCATTCCGACTTATTTCGGACGTTCTGGCAGGTGGTGATCAGTCGGCGAAGTTCGCCGACTGATTCCTCAATGCTCATGGTGGACGCCACGGCCCGTTCGGCCTGCTTGGCGAGCTCCGAGAGCTTTTCAAATCCGACCAGCGGGGCGACGCCGGCGATCTGCTGGCAGAGGGTCAGGCAGATCTCGACCTCGCACTTGCGGACCGCCTCATCGAGGAGGCGTGCCTGCTCATGGACTTCGGTGGTGAAGCTCTCGACGAGCATGAGAGAGGGGTGGCCGTTGTGGAGGGAGGTGCTGGTGAGGCCCTTGCCGTCGTCCATCATGATGAACTCGGCGATGGCCTGGAGCAGGGTGCTCTGGGAGAAGGGCTTGGAGATGTAGGCCTCGGCCTTGGCCTGGGTGCCGGCGGCGGGCTGGGAGTTCTTGGAGGTGAAGGGGAGGATGACGATGGCGGGGGTGACCGCGCCGGACCTGCGGAGCTGGGCGAGGACGGAGGTCTCGGGGTTGTTGGCGCAGGAGGCCTCACAGATGATGAGATCGACGCCGGCCTGGGCCTTGGCGATGACTTCCTCGGGCTTGGTGAGGATGTGGAGCCGGACCTGGGTCTCGCGCAGGTAGTGGCGCATGAGGCGCTGGTCGAGCTCGGAGGTTCCGATGTAGATCAGCGTTCCGCGGAGGGCGGAGGGGTCGACGCGTTCGAGGGAGAAGGCGCCGGCGTAAGGGGAGAGCTGGACGTAATCGGCGATGCGGATGGGCGTGTCGAACTTGATGCCCAGCTCGTGGATGATGCCGGTGACGTGTGAGCAGCGGGCGAGGGTGCCCTTGAGGGTGACCTCGTGGCCTTCGACGTGCGGGAGGGTGATCTCGCACTTGGAGCCCGGGTAGAGGAATGAACTGTGGAAGACGCTGATGCCGCCGCAGGAGACGTTGCGGCAGGCGACGCGGAGCTGGGCCTTGGAGCCGCCCAGATGGGAGATGGAGAGAGGGAGGCAGAGCTGGCGGAAAGGCCAGCGGACGTACTGGCGGTTTGCGGAGGCGTTGGCGGCGTCCCTTCGGTCGAGATCATCGAGGAGGGAGCCGAGCTTGGCGAAGTCCAGGCGAACCGAGTTGGTGATCTCTGCTTCTTTAGGGCCCGCGCCGGCCTTGATGGAACCCGACTTGGATTGAGACATTGGCTGCTCCGGCCCGGAATGGCTGGACATAGTGAGAATTCCCAAGAGGTATTCGTCTCATTTGTGATACGGCTGAGGCTGGAGCGTGGGATTGCGGCCGGTCGGTTGAGGGGTGGGTCGGTTGTGCCGCGCGTGCCGCGCCGTGATGCCGGATAACGACACGAGCAGGTCCGCGCGGGCGGCGCCGATCAGGCGTTGCGGGTCTTGCGGCAGGAGGTGATGAGCCGGCGGAGGTCTGCGATGGATTCCTCGACGCTCATGCTCGCGGAGATGGTGGTTTCCGCGCGCTTGGCGAGCTGGGCGAGGGCCTCGAAGCCGACGACGGGGGCGATGCCCTCGATCTGGCGGCAGAGTGTGATGCACTTGGCGGCGTCCTTGGTTCCGACGGCGGCCTCGAGCGTCTCGGCCTGGCGGTGAGACTCCTCGATGAAGCTGCGGACGAGGAAGCTGGAGGGGTGATCGGGTGGGAGGGAGGAGACGGTGAGGCCCTTGAGCCCGCCGGGCTTGAGCAGGCCGGCGATGACCTGGAGGAGGCCGCGCTCTGTGATGGGGCGGGAGATCACGGCGTCGATCTTGAGCCGTGAGCCGGGGCTGAGGGAATCCTCCGAGGGCGTGGAGAGGATGGCGAGCACCGGGGTCATGATGCCCTCGGCGCGGAGCCTGGCGATGAAGCTGGGATCGGTGGCGGCGTCGAAGTCGGCGTCGACGATGATCATGTCGGGAGCCGCGGTGGCCTTGGCCATCGCGTCCTCGGGGGTTCCGGCGTACTGGAGGCGGACGGTGGTCTCGCGCAGGAAGTGGCGGGCGATCTGCTGGTCCATCTCGGTAGCGCCGATGAAGAGGATGGTGCCGCGGAGAGAGGTCGAATCGACCTTCTCGATGGACATCGCGTCGGCCTGGGAGCCCTTGGTGACGAAGTCGCTCATGCGGATGGGGGCGTCGAACTGGATGCCCACCTCGTGGACGATCCCCGTCAGGTGTCCGCAGCGCATGATCTTGCCCGGGATGTTCACGCTGTATCCGCCGTTGTGCGGCAGGGAGATCTCGCAGGCGCTCTTGGGGTAGACGTAGGCGTTGTGCAGCACGCTGATGCCGCCGCAGGAGATGTTGCGGCAGGCGACGCCCACGCTCGCCTTGGACCCCGCGGCGTGGGTGATCGTGAGCGGGACGCAGACGTGGCGGAAGGGCCAGCGGACGAACTGACGGTTGGCCCGGGCCGCGGTCTGTTCCTTGGCGTCCAGGACGTCCAGGAGCTTCACCAGTTTCGCCAGATCGAGGCGGATGCTGTTGAGCTTGGTGGCCTGCTCGTGGTCGGTCGGCCTCGCTGGCAAGGGCGTTGACATGTTGTTCCCCGGAAAGTGACGCTGCAGGACTCACGGCCTGTATCGGCGGGCGACGCGTGCGGATAGCCGGGGACTTTCTCGGCACGACCAGTTTGCGGGCATGGTGCCGGTGCAACCGGACCTTTGTGGGCGTGGAGGGGGGCGGGATGGTCCGGAAAGCAGGTCAGAGGGGTGGATTTTGGGTAGACTTGGGGGACTTCAAGGAGCCCACGATGGAGAAGCCGGTCATGCAGTCTCATTCCCACGCCGACACGAGCCCCGCGGGCTGTTCGAGGCGGTCGTTCCTGGTGCGGGCGGCGGCGGGCGTGGGGGCGGGGGCGACGGCGAGCATGCTGGGCGGGTTCGCGCCGAGGGCGCGGACGTCCAATAAGTCGGGGCTGGGCCCGATCGTGGTGGGCTCGGGATCGCATTCCTATGAAGTGATCCACGACTGGGGGACGCTGCCCAAGTCGCTGGCGTTTGGCAACACGCACGGGGTGTGCGAGGATTCGCAGGGTCACATCCACATCAAGCACACGGTGGGCGGGGCGTCCCAATCGTCGGACGCGATCGTGGTGTTTGATTCGGACGGGAAGTTCGTGCGGAGCTGGGGGGCGGAGTTCAAGGGCGGGGCCCACGGCCTGCACCTGTGCAAGGAGGGCGGGCAGGAGATCCTGTACCTGTGCGATCCGCCGCGCGGGCTGCTGGTGAAGGCGGACGTGAACGGCAAGGAGATCTGGCGGCGGGGCTGCCCGATCGAGTCGGGCGTCTACAACAACGCGGGTGAATACCACCCGACCAACGTCGCCGTTGCGCCCAACGGAGATGTGTACGTTGGAGACGGTTACGGCAAGAGCTGGATCCACCACTACACGTCGGCGGGTGAGTACGTGCGATCGTTCGGCGGGCCGGGGAAGGAGCGGGGACAGCTTTCGTGCCCGCACGGGCTGGCGCTGGACGACCGGTCGGGCAAGGCGAGGCTGGTCGTCGCCGACCGCTCGAACCGGCGACTGCAGTACTTCACGCTCGACGGCCGGCACGACGGGTTCGTGACCGACGAGCTCCGCGCGCCGTGCCACTTCCATTTCCGGGATGGTGAGGTACTGATCCCCGACCTGGAAGGTCGTGTGACGCTGCTGGACAAGGACAACAAGCTGATCACGCACCTGGGTGACGGGTGGACGGAGAAGGGATTTGAGCTTCGGGACAAGCCGCGGGATGCGTTCATCCCGGGCAAGTTCGTGGCGCCGCACGGGGCGATCTTCGACCACACGGGGAACATCTTTGTCGTGGAGTGGGTCGAGGTGGGGCGCGTGACGAAGCTGCGGCGGGTGTGATCGGGCAAGAGCATCTGGGATTGACCATCATGCACGATCCCAGAGGTCGATTTTGGTTGTGGAAGGGCACGATCCTCTGCGGATGTGCCGGGATGGCAATGCCGTTGTGTATCGCGATGTGCTTCGTAACTGAGGGTCCCGTCGCTGCTCATTATCGTGAAGCGACGCTCCTTGAGAAAAAGCAACTGGGCAGCGACGATGTATACGTCTTGAGCGACATCGGGATCATCGAATTCACTGTTCCTGACGAGCGTCGCCGCAATGGCGTCAGGGTGCGACGAGCTTTTGGATATCCCTTCCCGGTGCTCTTCTGTGAAGCGGTCTACCCACACCGTTATTCAAATACGGAACGTCAAATTCGAATCGCGCACGAGCCATGGGAGCCGGCGCTTCACAATTCAGGGGGCGCCTGGGGAATTGGGCCAACAATCATCCCGCTTGGAGTGTACTGGAAGCACTACGCCGTACAGGCGTTGTTGTATACGGCAGGTTCCTTTGCGGTGGCGCAAGGAGTTCGAAGAATGACACACTATCGTCGTCGCGCCCGAGGGATGTGCGGATCATGCGGATATTCGTGCG
Organism: Phycisphaerales bacterium; assembly: GCA_044226385.1. Taxonomy (GTDB): domain Bacteria; phylum Planctomycetota; class Phycisphaerae; order Phycisphaerales; family UBA1924; genus JAEUJB01. The sequence goes on along the minus strand of JBGAHA010000002.1, from coordinate 251,397 downwards.
GCGAAGGGCTATGTCCAGAGTGTGGATCGGGCAATTGAGACACGCGTCGACCCGGTGTGGAGCAGTCTTGAATGTGATGGAATGCCCCGAAGCACGAGCGTGAATGAGCGTGACGCCACCGGAGCCAATTTGTCCTTCACCTGACGAGCCGGGGCACGTGATCCGACCGAAGTGGTTCGGCCTCGCAGGGGTTCATTCCCGCCGCCAGTGGCGGCAAGTGATTCGGCACCGCAGGTGGGCCGCCGGATTGATGACGCTGGTGATGCTGAGCCCGGCCGGGGCGCACATGTTTTCCACGGTGAAGAGCGTCGCGTACCGGCGCGGGTATCGCATGGTGGAGCTGCGCGGCGGGATGGTGGGGTACTACGCCAACCCGGGGTACAAGAACTTCGCGTGGCTGGACCGCGGGCGGGAAGAGGGGCTGCTGGTGACGAGCGCGGCGAGCGTGCCGCCGGGGCCGTACCAGGTGTACAAGAGCTCGCCGCGGCTGACGGAGATCTATTTCAAGCTGTGGCACCTGTGGGCGGTCGCCGGGGTGGCTTCGCTCGCGGCGTGGCGATGGGCGTGGTGGAGGGAGCGGCCGGGGCGTTGCTTCCGGTGCGGATACGCGCTGGGCGGATTGCCCGCGGACGGGAATGGGCGGGTTTCATGCCCGGAGTGCGGCGGGGTCGATGATGATCGCCGTGCACCCTGAGAATAAACATGGCAGGTCCGGACCGGTTTCCACGGGCTCATTGCGCGGCGTGATCTTCGCCGGCGGGGGCACGGGCGGGCATATCTTCCCGGGGATCGCGATCGCCGAGCGGCTGGAAGCGGCGAGCGGGCGCGGCGGGGTCGTGTGCGAGTTCGCGGTCTCGGGGCGGCCGCTGGACGGGGAGATTTTGCGCAAGGCGGGGCGGCGATTCAGGGTGAATCCGGCGCAGCCGGTCTCGGTGCGGCCGCGCGGGTTTCTGCGGTTTGCGATGTCGTGGGGGAAGGCGGTGGGGGCGGGGCGAGAGATGATTCGGCAGCTTCGCAAGGAATGCCCGGGCGGCGTGGAGGTGGTGGCGATGGGGGGGTTCGTCGCCGCGCCGGTGGTTCGGGCGGCGGTGGTGGAGCGTGCACCAATCACGCTGGTCAACCTTGACGCGGTGCCGGGTAGGGCGAACCGCTGGATTTCGGGGCGTGCCGGGAAGGTGTTCAGCACGGCGCCGGTGCGGGAGGGTTCGCTGCGGGCCGGGACAAGTCGTCAAGGGTCGGGGGGCGTGGCGCTGGTTCCGCCGATCGTGCGAGCGGAAGCAAGGGCGCCGGGGGACGCGGCGGAATGCCGCAGAAGGCTGGGGCTGGACGCCGGGCGGCTGACCTTGATGGTGACGGGAGCGAGCCAGGGGGCCAAATCGATCAATTCGCTGATGCTGGCGCTTGCGGAGCGTGAGAAGGACCTGCTGGTGCGCGGGGGCTGGCAGATTGTGCATCAGACGGGGCGGGGGGAGGCCGAGCGGGTGAGAGCGGGGTATGCGGCGGCGGGCGTGCCGGCGGTGGTGGAGGAGTTTTTCGACGGAATGGGGGCGCTGTGGGGCGCGGCGGACCTGGCGGTGAGTCGGTCGGGGGCGGGGAGCGTCGCCGAAGCGTGGGGGAACGGAACGCCGACGGTGTTCCTGCCGTATCCGTATCACAAGGACCAGCACCAAAAGCACAATGCGCAGGGTGTGGTGGCGGCGGGCGGGGCGATCGTGGTGGACGACCTGATCGAGCCGGCGGCGAACGTGGAGCGGGCGGGGGCGGAGATTGCGTCGCTGCTTGCGGACGCGGGGCGGCGAGCGGAGATGCGGAAGGGATACGAGCGGCTGGGTCCGGCGGACGGGGAGGTCCGGATCGCGCAGGGGATCATGGCGGCGTGGCGATGATCGGCGCGGGGGCGCGGAGGGTCAACGCGAATAGCGGGTGTGCATGTCGATGATGGAAACGAGGCTGGCCTGGAAGGCGTGCGCACCGCTGTTGAAAAGAGCGCCCTCGACACCGGCCTCGCGGAGGGAGCGGAAATACTCCACGGCGTCGGCGGGTTCCATGTGCAGGACGGGAGTGTCGATGTTGCCGCGGTGGGCGGCGCGGCGCTTGGTGAATTCCGAGGCCTGGGCTTCGTCGGTGAAGGCGAGGATGAAGGGCTTGCCTTCAACGCTGCCGACGATGGGCTCGGCGTCGGGGCCCTGGGCGCCGGCGACGAAGTACCATGCGGGAAGGGAGAGTGCGGCCTTCCAGAGATCGTGTTCGCCCGTCTTGGTGTGGGCCATGCGGGCGGCATTGACGAGGGCTTCGAAGTCGTGTGGCATGGATGCCTCGCAGTGGGTGATGGGGAATCCCGACCGTGATCAGCGTATGCGGGCGTGAACGGGGGCGGGTGGGGTAGATGGCGTGCAAGCGCGGGATGTGAATCCCAGTAAGCTGGAACGATGGCTCGATCGCGTGTGTGCCTGACGTGCGGGCACGATACAGCCGGGGTGGCGCCAGAGGTCGAGCCGGTGTACGGCTGGACGGTGGTTCGCTGCGCCCGGTGCGGACGGGTGAGCCCGACGAGGCGGCGAGCGGGTTTTGTGGATTGGTGGCGGACGGCGAGGCGGCGGTTTGATGCGACGCGGGTGCTGGTGTTCCAGCTGTGCTCGGCTGGGGGGATTCTGGCGGTGCTGCCGATGGCGTGCCTGGGGCTGAACCGGAGCCTGGCGGGATACCGGGCGGATCCGTACAGCATTCTGGTGGTGAACGGGGGGCGAGGGCTCGCCGAGAGCCTCGAGGAGTGGCGTCTGGCGGGCGAGGGGCCGATGGCGGGGATGGTCGCGGGGATCGCCACGTTCGCGGGGATCTGGATCGGGGCGACGCTCCGGCATCGCGGGGTGTGGAGGTCGTGGGGGCAGATGGGGTTGATGCTGGTGGTGATGTCGCAGGTGGTGGGATGGCTCAGGGTCGGGCTGGGGGGATCGCCGAGCCCGGTGGGGGCGCCGGCGTGGGCGGAGCCGATGGGCGCGGGGGTGTTGATGGTCATGGCCCTGAGCGTGACTGTTGTTGGCATTCCGATCGGCGCGGGGGTGAAGCGGGTGCAGGACGAGGTGCGACAGGCGTGGTACAAGGTGCTGGTGCGACGGGCCCGGCGGAGGCGGCAGCGATGAGCATCGAACAGGGCGGAACCTCGGCGGGAACGCCGGCGGGCGGTGAGATGACGCTGGTCGGAGAACTGACGGGCGACCGCGCTTGTGCGGCGTGCGGGTTCAATCTGGTGGGGCAGCAGATCGTCCGCGAGCCGCACTACGGGATGCTGATGGTGCGGTGCCCGGAATGCTCGGCGGCGGCGGCGCTGCAGGAATATCCATCCCTCGGCAGGTGGGCGGGGCGGCTGACGACGCTGGCGGCGGCGGTGTTCATCGCCGCCGTGCTGGGGCTGTACTGCGTGACGTCGATCATGATCGGGGGATTCAGCTCGGAGTTTGATGCGCGCGGGAGCATGATGCTGGGGAGGGAGATCGCCGCGATGCACAAGGACTATCAGATGCAGCGCCAGGCGACGCCGGGAGCGGCGGGGGCGGGGATGCCGTTCAGCCCGGCGCAGCTGACGGGGTGGGAGTACGACCAGATCGAGCGGGCGTGGTGGGACGGCGTGGACAAGACGGCGCTTCGAGAGAAGGCGGTGGGCTTCTGGGCCCAGATGGACCGCGTGAGCATGACGGGGCTCGCCGGGATGGCGGCGCTGGGGCTTGGCGCGGGAATGTGCTGGTCCGTGGTGCTGTGCGCGGTGCGGCGACGCAGGGTGTGGATGTTCGCGGTGGTGGTGGGCCTTGGGGCGGGGGTGTTCCTGACGTTCGTGCAGCGGTTTGATCAGTACGGGTCGTTTGGAACGACCACGTACGCGATCGAACTGGCCAAGAGCCTGATGGGAGTGCTTCCGTCATGGCAGGTGCTGGGATTCACGCTTGTGCTGCTGGCGACGGGGCTGATGGTGGGGCGGTCGATTGCGCGGTGGGTCGTCGCGTGCCTTCTGACGCCGCGGCACCGGGGCCTGTTTGCGTTCCTGTGGAACTGCGACGGGCTGAAGGTTCCGCGCACGGGCGATGGCCGCGCGGAGAAGTGAGCCCGGCGGGCGCCTCAGGCAAGACAAGTACGAGGGAAGGCGGCCGTCTGCGCGGCACGCAGGGTCAGCGGTTGTCGGGCGCCGGCTGCGTGGTCGGGCGGACGATGGGCTGGGGGGCCGTGCCGTAGGGGGGTGCGTCGGCGAGCCGGATGGACTTGACCTTCGGCGCGGGCTCGGTGGTGGGGCGGCCGGCGGCATCGACGGCGGTGGCGGTGAGGGCGGTGATGGCGTCCACGCCGGAGATCGCCTGGGCGAAGGAGCAGTAGTTGCCGTCGAGGCTCTGCGTCCCTTCCCGGCTGAGGCAGATGAAGACCTGGGAGCCGTTGGTGTTGGGATCTTCGGAGCGTGCCATGGAAAGCACGCCGTATGTGTGGGGGAGGGTGGAGCGCTCGAGGGCGATGTTGTAGCCGGGGGTGCCCATGCCGGTTCCGGTGGGGTCGCCGAACTGGATGACGAAGGGTGCGCCGTCGGGGCGGCGCGGGACGATGCGGTGGATGAGGATGTCGGTGTAGAAGCCATTGTCGGCGAGGTGGAGGAAGTTGTAGACCGTGTTGGGCGCCATCTCGGGGCGCATGATGAACTCGATGTCCCCGGCGGTGGTCTCGACGACGGCGATGCGGTCCACGTAGCAGCGATAACCGGTGAAGGCCTTGTCGGGCTGGGGGATCCACTCGACACGGCTGTCGCGCAGGCGGGCCATGCGGGGCCCTTCCATGGGCTGGATGACGACGGCGGGGCCGACGCGCTGGTCGGCGGCGACGAGCTGGGCATAGAGCAGGCGGTGGGTGGATTCGGTCCAGAGCTCGGGGAAGAGCGACGAGAGGTTGATCGGACCTTCCTTGACGGGCTGGGACTTGACGACCGTCGCGGTGACGGGCTCGAGGAGCTGAATGGAGAGTTCGCCTTCCTTGCCGGCCGGGCGGGTGACGGTCATGGGCAGCGGGCGATCGACGCCGTTGTAGAGATGATCGGGCTTGAGCTGCGCGTGGGCGAGGCCGCAGAGGGCCGAGAGCGTCGCGGCGGCCATGGCGAGGTGGGACGAGCGGCGGCGAATGGAGGTATCGATCATGGGGGAATGATATGGGAAGAGACGGAGAGATGGAGAGGGACGCAGAGACGAAGCGGGAGGCGGCGAGAGAGAGGCAGAGGGAGCTGCGCAAGTACGCAAAGGGAGCGAGACGCACAGACGAAGTGAGGGGGCAGGGGGGGCGAAGGTGGTGGATGGGGCGAGGGAGCAATGAAAACGCCCCGCGAGGGCGGGGCGTTGGGTGGGGTACAGGGTTTGATTGTGATCAGCGTCCGCGGGAATGGTCGCCCTGGGACTCGTCGATCCAGTCCCAGGCGCTGTTGGTTGAGGAGCCGCTGGAGTCGTCGTCGTTCTCGGGGAGGAAGCGGGCGAGGTCGCCGCCCGGATCGCTGAGCCAGGAGACACCCAGATCGGCGCGGAGGTAGTTGAGGCCGACGCGATGGTTGTAATCGCTCTGGGACCGCATGCCGTCGGCGGCGAGGGCGGTGGCGGAGGGTTCGATCTGGAAGAGCTTGGGGAGCTTCTTGCCGTCGACGCCCATTCCGCGGTACTGGTAATTGGAGACGATTTCGCCCTTGCTGGCGCCCCAGAGCTTCATGTACTTGGAGAAGGGGTGCTGCCCGCGATGGGAGGGGCAGTAGAAGACTTTGCCGGGGGCGAGGTAGCCGGCGTAGAAGAGGCGGCCGAGGCCGTCCCAGAGGATGTGGTCTTTGTACGCGAGTCCTGCTTCGGCGACGCGGACGATGAGCATCTGATCGGGCTCACCGGTGGCGCTGCGGCTGGCGCCGCCCCAGCCTTCGGGGAAATAGCCGGAGGGGGGCAGGCGGTCCTTGGAATCTTCGGCATAGGTCGAGATGCCGTAGCCGAACTGGCGGAGGCTGGAAGCGCAGGCGACGCGGCGGGCGGTCTCCTGTGCTTTGTTGAGCCCCGGGATGAGGAGGCTGATCATGATCGCGATGACGGCGATCGAGACGAGGACCTCGATGAGGGTGAAGGCAGCGCGTACCGATGTCGTCTGCGGCGAGCCCTGCCAAGGGTTGGTCCGAGTGTTCTTTCTGGAATCCGTCCTGGAGTTCCCGAGAGAGCGCTCTTCCGAAATGGGTTGAACTACTGGAGCCACCACGATTGTCTCCAACGGGAGGGGACGAACTCCCCAAACCGTCATGTTCAAGATATAGCGACGGATTGCTGGGAACAAGACAGATTTTGACGCGAATCGAAAGAAAAGGCCACGAAGGCAGAAAGGAGACCCCCGAACAATCTCCGGACAGGCTGGTGATTGTCGGAAAAGGCACGAAGCCGCGCAAATACTCCTTGCGGACGCAGGCTGTATGTGGGAGGATCCGCCCGTACCACTACAGCCGAGGTTTGGGACAAGATGAGCTTGAATCCAGGTCAAGATGCGCAAGATCTTGCGCTGATGAGGCGAGTTGCGGCCAACGACGAGTCGGCCGTGGCGATCCTGTACGACCGTTTCGGCTCGCTGGTCTATCGCATGGCATTCCAGGCCATGCCGTCCCGCGCGGAGGCTGAAGACGCGGTCCAAGAGATTTTCGTGAGACTGTGGCGTACGGCGGATCGTTACGATCCGACGCGGGCCGCGTTGGTGACTTGGGTGATGTTGATTGCTCGGCGGCATTTCGTGGACAAGCTGCGGCGCAGCAAGGCGAGGGTGAAGGCGACTTCTCTGGAAGGGTCGCCAGCACCTGAGTCCGAAACTGTGACGCAGGAAATGGCGCCGAACATTGAAAGGGAAGAGCGGTTGGACTCCTTGCTCAAGAGGATCTCAGGATTACCCGAACTTCAACAGACGGTGATCCTGCGCGCCTATCTCGGCGGTCAGACGCTGAGACAAATTGGGGAGGAACTCGACACGCCCTTGGGGACGATCAAGTCGGCGCTGAGCCGAGCCTTGGTCAGGTTGCGAGAACGGGGTAGCGAGGAGTTGGCGACATGAGTACACGGGAGTTGGTCGAGCTGGCACAGCTCGACGCGATGGGCCTCCTCGACGAGCAGGAAGCTCGCGAGTTCGAGGCGGCCTTCGCGGCGGCGCCAGTGGAGATTCAGGAACAAATCAGGAGTGAACAGTCCAGGTTGTGCGTGCTTGAGCCGGTGTTGCCGGATGTGAAGGCCCCCGAACATCTTCGGGCGCGGGTGCTTGCCTCGGTGCACGAGGCGATCGTCGAGTCCATCGTGGAATCGGCGCCCGAGCCGGCGATGGTCTCGGTCAAGGCCCAGATCCCGGTGGAGCCCAAGCCGGCGGCGATGCCGCAGCCGGTTCGCCAGGTGGTCCACGGTGGTGGGCGGGATATCCCGTCGACCACGGAGACCGGACGCCGCCGGGGCGTGAATGTGTGGCGGAGCACCGCCATCGCGTTCGCGGCCGCCGCGGTGGTGCTGGGGATCACCACCCTTCGCCTGCAGGCACAATGGGATCGTGTGATCACGCAGAAGAACGACAGCGACTCCCAGGAGAAGCTGACGGGAATCTTCGGGAACAACACGAAGGACTTCTTCTTCTCCGACAAGACCGAGCGGACGCTGCTCGTGCTGGCCGACGCCATGAAGCACGACGCGAGCCGCGGGGAGGAATGGTCGAAGGTCAGCGCTGCCGTGTGGCACAACGCCGACTGGAGCCAGGCCAAGCTGGTGTGCGAGAACCTGCCTTCCTCCAACGGTGAACGCTACCAGTTGGTGGCGATCAACGAAGAGGGCGGGGTCCGGATCCTGGGGGACAACCTCCAGCCGACCGGCGGCGGGCTGATGCCCTTCTCGGTGTCCAAGGACTTCTCCTTGAAGTCCGAGCGTCTGGCCCTCCGCGTCCTGGACGCGGCGACCCGCCAGGCGACGATCGTTCTCGAGTCCCGCTCGACGCTGGGCTGAACTCGACGGACGGATCATCTGTGAATCCAAGAACCGGAGCCCTTCAATGGGTTCCGGTTTTTTTATGGGCTTGAGGGAGAGGCCACGAGGGGGAGACATGGACGATCGTCCTTGGTGAGGTGATCGGCCGCGGCCGGGAAACGACGGCGTGGGTCGAAAGTTTCACCTGCCCGGAGATCCAGGCTCCTCCATCGTGCGCGGGCCAGATGAAACCATGGTGAAACAGGGGGTGGAGCGATCATTACTTTGGATTTCGGGGGAGTGTTCCGCGGGTGGGACATGGTTGGGGGGGAAACGGGATCAGCCTGGCGTGATTGATGCCTCGGGTGAGGCATGGGGCGGGGGATCGATGAGGGCCGGAAGCGCCTGCGACGGAGAGTCGCTGCGTCTTTCAACCAGTCAACGACGGTTCGCATTCGTCCGCCAAAAAAGCGAACCCCCGGCCACGAGACCGGGGGTGACGCTTCTCTCTTTTTCGCTCCGGCGTCCGGAGGCGAGCATGTGGACGGGGACTCGGAGGCTCAGCAGCCGGCCTCGAAGGCCAGGACGAACGCGGTGAAGTCGTCGGTATCGACGAAGCCGGTGCCGTCGAAGTCGGCGTTCTGGGTGCCGGCCTCGAAGGCGGCGACGAAGGCAACGTAGTCGTCGAGGTCGACGAAGCCGGACTTGTCGAAGTCGGCGGGGCAGGTGTGATACTGGTACTCGAAGCAGCCGCGATCAACGACGGGGCCGGGGCCGGCGCCGGTGTCGGGGACGTTCAGATCGTCGAGGTTGCGGGTGTCGAGGTTGAGGTCGAGGGAGGTGTACTCGAACCAGATGCCGTCGTTGTCGAGGTCGGCCCAGTCGATGCCGACGTTGCCGTTGGCGCCCGCGTCAACGCAGGGGGAGGTTTCGAGGAGGTTGAGGTTGTCGTCGAAGTCGCCGGCGAGGCCGTTGCCGCCCAAGGCGTTGGCGAACTGGGGGTTGTGGCCGTCGACGCCGGCGAGGCCTTGGACGGTGGTGTAGCTACGGGTGTAGGAGCCCGAGGAGTTCGTATCGATGTTCTGGTCGAGGGCGCTGCCGTGGGTGTCGGTGTTGCCCCAGAGGATGGAGTTCTTGAGGACGACCTTGGAGCTGTTGTTGATGTAAATGCCGCCGCCCGAGCCGCTGGAGGACTTGTTGTTGGCGAGGGTGCAGTTGATCAGGCTGGCGTCGTGCCCGGCGTTGCCGGCGATGTTGAGGGCGCCGCCGTTGCCGAAGCCGGCCGTGTTGCCGGAGAAGAGGCAGCCCTCGAAGTTGGCGACGCTGAAGTTGACACCGACGGCGCCGGCGGAGCCCAGGGCGGTGTTGCCCAGGAACGTGCAGTTGGTGAAGGTCGCGGTGCCGCCGCCAGCGTGGTAGACCGCGCCGCCGTCCCCGTTATTGCAGTCGCTGTCGAAGAAGGTGGTCTGGATGAACCAAGGGGACGCGCCCCCGCTGCTGTAGGCGGCGCCGCCGTCAAGATTCGCGGAGTTGCCGGAGAAGTGGATGTCTCGGAGGATGGGGCTGCCGCCGGTGATCCTCATGCCGCCGCCCTTGCCGCTGTTGTTGTTATAACCGCGGTAGACGTAGAACCCGTCCAGGGTGGTATTGGACGTGCAGTTGTCGAGGGTGACCACGGTGTAGCTGTTGTCGGTCTGGGCGGAGCCGCCGATGCCGCCGTGGAGGCCGCTGATGAGGGCGACGGGGCTGGTGCGGTCGGAGAGGTTGACCTCGGTGCCGGCGAAGCCGCCCAGGAGGTGCAGGCCGTCGGGGATCTGGAAGGTCGCCGAGCGGTCGCTCCCGGTCGTGGGGTAGTAGAAGCCCGAGCGGACCCAGATCTCGCAGTTCAGGCCGCCGATGAGGGCGGCCTGCTTGAGGATGGGGTTGAGATCGTCGAAGGCGTTGGTCCAGGAGATGCCGGTGTTGGGGTTGGCGGTCTGTGCCTTGTTGACGTAGAAGCGGAGGCGGCTGGAGTCGATCTTGCGGAGCTGCAGGCCGGTGCAGGACGCGTTGCCGAAGGGGGAATCTCCGACCTTGACGACGACCGAGCCGCCGGCGGCGACGGTGACGATGTGAATGCCGTGGCTGACGCCCGGGAAGAGGTCGTCGCTGAGGTTTCCGCCGACGTACTGGTAGTCGCTGGTGGTCCCGGTGACGGTGACGCCGGCCTGCTGGGTGTTCGCGGGCGTCCCTGCGTAGGTGTAGACGGCGTAGGTGCCGGCCTGGAGATTGGAGAAGGTGTACTGGAGGGTGCCGAAGCTGGTCATGAACTGACCGTCCTGGCAGAGCTTGGCCGTGTCCCCGGTGAGGCCGGAATCGAAGGAACCGGCGGAGATGGTGGTGGACTTGTTCCAGGCGAAGTTGACGCTGGAGGCGGCGCCGTTGAGTCCGTTGAGAACGACGGAGGCGGCGGAAGAGTTGGTGATGTTGTTCCAGGCGCCGGCCTGGGCGGCGGCGCCGGCGTAGGCGGAGGAGGGAGCTCCCGAGCCGTTGCCGCTGGTCACGTTGAAGTCCACGTTGAAGGACTGGGCCGAAGCGGTTCCGGCGAGCAAGGCGAGCGTGGAGATAGCGACGCAGCGGTCCATGGCGGCTCCCTGAAAAGGCGAGGGTTGTTCGATGAAGCCGGCCGGCTCACCAGCGAGCGGCCGCTTCGGGGTCCGGCGAGCGGATGTGTGCTCGGGACCTTTCCTCACGATCCCATGCGTCGGGAGGGTGGCGGGTGGCTAACGGAATTGGCGGCGTGGGCAAGATTTTTCGATGGAGGAGATAGGGAATGTGGAAATGACACAGGGCCCAGGACGAATCCCGGGCCCCGTGTGCTGGTGCACGCATGGGACATTCGAGTTTTCGGACGGACCCGGCGGGGGGCAGAGGTCTGCCCCCGTGGAGGGGTCAGCGGAGGGGCTCAGCAGCCGGCTTCGAAGGCGAGGACGAAGGCGGTGAAGTCGTCGGTATCGACGAAGCCGGTGCCGTCGAAGTCGGCGTTCTGGGTGCCGGCTTCGAAGGCGGCGACGAAGGCGACGTAGTCGTCGAGGTCGACGAAGCCGGACTTGTCGAAGTCGGCGGGGCAGGTGTGGTACTGGAACTCGTAGCAGCCGCGGTCGACGATGGCGGAGGAGCCGTTGGCCCAGGGGACGTCCAGGACGCGGTCCAGGCCGTCAAGGTCGTAGGGGTAGTACTCGAACTCGAAGCCGTCTCCGTCGGCGTCGGGGAAGTCCAGGGGCAGGACGGAGTTGTCGCCGGTGTCGATGCAGGGAGAAGCGTCCTGGAGGCGGCAATCGTCGTCGGTGGTGCCGGGGACGCCGTCGGCCCCGTCGGCGTTGACGAAGAGGGGGTTGGAGCTCAGGCCTTCGACCGTGGTGGTCGTCTTGGTGATAATCGCCGAGGCGTTGGTGCCGTACTGCTGGCCGGTGAGGTTCGCGGAGATGGGGTCGGTGTTGCCCCAGAGGATGTCGTTGCGGAGCTCGACGGTGCACTGGTTGTTGGCGTAGATGCCGCCGTGTCCGCCGCCGGCGAAGTTGAGGGAGAAGGTGGTGTTGCCGATGCGGGCCATGTCGGTGCCATCACCGGCGATGGTGAAGGCGCCGCCGGCGCCGGAGGAGGCGCGGTTGCCGGAGAAGAGGCAGTTGAAGACGGAGGCGTCGGCGAAGAGGATCTTGACGCCCGCGCCGTCGCCGGTGGAGGTGTTGCCGATGAACTGGGTGTTGTAGAAGGTCGGGGAACCCGTGGTGTGGTGGTAGACGCCGCCGCCGGGGCCGTCGGTGTCGTTCTTGTAGAAGAGGCAGTTGGTGAAGTTGGGGTAGTCGGTGGTGAAGGCGCCGCCGCCTTCGATGCCGGCGTAGTTGGAGAGGAACTTGGTGTTGCTCACGCGGATGCGGGTGGAAGGGGCGTAGAGACCGCCGCCCTTGCTGTTGTCGCCCGAGCCGTTGGCGTGGCCGCGGACGATCGAGAAGCCGTCGAGCGTGGTGTCCACCGAGGCGCCCTCGGCATCAACGACGTGGTACGAGTTGTCGCCGTCGCCCGAGCCGCCGATGGAGCCGGACAGGGCCGTGATGAAGAACCAGGGCGCGGTGCGCTGGTCGAGGGCCGTCTCGGTGCCGTTGAAACCACCGTACAGCGCCAGGCCCGAGGGGATCTTGAAGGTCGCGGAGCGATCCGTGCCGGTGGTGGGGTAGTAGAAACCCTGACGCACCCAGACCTCGCAGGACTTGCCGCCGATGAGGTCGAGCTGCTTGAGCAGGGGGTTGAGGTCGTCGTAGGCATTGGCCCAGGAGACGCCGGTGTTGGGGTTGGCGGTCTGTGCCTTGTTGACGTAGAAGCGGATGCGGGCGTCGTCGATCTTGCGGACCTGCAGGCCCGAGCACGAGGCGTTGCCGTTGAAGGAGTCGCTGACCTTGACGACGATCGAGCCGCCGGCGGCGACGGTCACGATGTGGATCGCGTGGGTGTCCCCGGGCATGAAGTCGTTGGCGAGGTTGGCGCCGACGTACTGGTAGCTGCTGGTGGAGCCGGTGACGGTGACGCCGGACTCGTTGCTGGGGCTGTTGGGGGTGCCGGCGTAGGTGTAGACGGCGTAGGTGCCGGCGGCCATGTTGGAGAAGGTGTACTGCAGGGTGCCGAAGCTGGTCATGAACTGGCCATCCTGCTCGAGCTTGGCGTTGTCCCCGGTGATGCCGGAATCGAAGATGCCGGAGATCGCGGTGCCCTTGTTCCAGGTGAGGTTGACGCTGCTGGCGGAGCCGTCGATCTTCTGGAGGCCGACGGTGGCGGCGGAGGCGTTGGTGATGCTGTTCCAGGTCCCGGCCTGGCCGGCGGCGGCGCCGTAGGACGCGGAGGGGACGCCCGAGCCGTTCCCGCTGGAGGCGTTGAGGTCGACATTGAAAGACTGGGCGGAGGCGGTGCCGGCAAACAGAACGAGCGCGGCGATGGTGGTGCAACGGTGCATTGCAGTTCCTTTTCGATGAGGATTCGAGTTGAGTGGGCGGCGGACTCACCAGCGAGCCGCCGATTCCCCCGTGGCAGGTTCAAGGCGTTGTACCGTGAACTCCCGTCGGTACACCATGCGACGCCGGAGATGTGATTGGCTGATGGTGGACCGAGAATCTTGGAATACGGGAGAACTTTTTGGACGCGGCGGGCGCGGAGAACACAGCGGGGGAGTTGGAGACACCAGGTTGGGGGCGGGCCGGTGGGAGCGATTGGTGGCGGACGTACAGCGACCCGGGCTGGGATGGCCCGGGTCGCTGGGTGCGGCAACGTGGTGTGCCGCGCGGGGGGAGTGTGGAGGAGTGATATGGGGAGTGTGGGCCGGGCGTTCAGCAGCCGGCTTCGAAGGCGACGACGAAGGCGGTGAAGTCGTCGGTATCGACGAAGCCGGTGCCGTCGAAGTCGGCGTTCTGGGTGCCGGCCTCGAAGGCGGCGACGAAGGCGGTGTAGTCGTCCAGGTCCACGAAGCCGCTGACATCGAAGTCGGCGGGGCAGGTGGAGAACTGGTACTCGTAGCAGCCGCGGTCGATGTTGCCGTTGCCGCCGACGTCGGTGGCCCAAGGGACGTCGGCGACGCGGTCAAGGTGGTCGAGATCGAAGGGGTAGAGCTCGAAGGTGGAGTTGTCCCCGTCGGCGTCGCCGAAGTCCCAGGGAACCAGGGAGTTATCGCCGGCGTCGAGGTAGGGGGCGTCGGGGGTGGGGCGGCAGTTGTCGTCGGTGGTGCCGTAGACGTTGTCGGCGCCGCTGGGGTCCACGAAGTGAGGATCCTGGTTGTAGCCGAAGAGGGAGGTGGAGGAGGAATTGACGACGGCGAAGGTGTAGTGGTCGTACTGGCTGGAGAACTGGGGGCCGGCGGGGTTTGCGTCTGTGTTGTTGGCGAGGATGCAGTTGTGGAGGTCGACGACGGACTTGTCGTCGGCGTAGAAGGCGCCGTTGAGGGAGGCGGAGGAATTGTGGGAGAGGGTGCAGTTGACCAGGCGGGCGACGTCGTTGGCATCCCCGTAGAAGTAGAGGGCGCCGCCGAGGCCAAAGCTGGTGCCGGTGGTCTTGTTGCCGGAGAAGAGGCAGTTGAAGAAGGAGGAATCGGCGTCGAAGATGTGAGCGGCGGCGCCGTAGTCGATGGACGTGTTGCCGAAGAACTGGCAGTTGCGGAAGGCCGCGGTGCCGCCCAGTTCGTGGAAGACGGCTCCGCCCAGATGGGTGGAGTCGTTCTTGTAGAAGAGGCAGCCGTCGAAGGTGACGCTGGCGGTGGTGTACGTGGCCCCGCCCTGGGAGAGGGCGTGGTTGCTGATGAACTTGCACTTGTTCACAGCGAGGCGGGCGCCGGGGGCGTAGAGGCCGCCGCCCATGGACTTGCCGTCGATGCCGTTGGCGTAGCCGCTGGCGATGGTGAAGCCGTCGATGGACGTGCCGCTGTTGACGTTGGAGGCGTCGACGACGTGGTAGGCATTGTCGCTGGCGCCCGAGCCGCCGATGGAGCCCGAGAGGGCGGTGATGAATGACCACGGGGAAGTGCGGTCGGCGAGGGAGGTTTCGGTGCCGCTGAAGCCGCCGTAGAGGGCGACGCCGGATGGGATCACGAAGGACTTGGTGCGGTCGCCGGCGTCGTCGGTGTAGTAGAAGCCCTGGCGTACCCAGATTTCCGCGTAGGCGCCGCCGACCGGGCCGAGGTGCGTGAGCAGGTCACCCAGGTCGCTGTAGGCGGTGGCCCAGGAGTTGCCGTCGGCGGGATTGGCGGACTGGCTCTTGTCGACATAGAAGCGCAGGCGAAGGTCGTCCATTTTGACGAGCTGGAGGCCGGTGCAGCAGGCGTTGCTGAGGCCGTTGTTGCTCACCACGACGGTGATGGTGCCGTCGGCGGGAACGTTGATGAAGTGCAGGGCGTGGGAGGTGCCCAGGGGAAGGGCGTTGGTGACGTTGCCGCCGATCGTCTGGGCGTTGCTGATGCCGCCGGCGACGGCAACGACGCTGGTCTGGCCGCTGAGCGTGGGATGTCCGGCGTAGGTGAAGACGGCGTAGGTTCCGGCCTGGAGGTGCTTGACGGTGTAGACCAGGCTGCCGGCGGAGGTGCGGAACTGACCATCGTCCAGCAGCGATTCTGCGTTGCCGGTGGTGTTCGCGTCGTTCTTGACGCCGGTGGAGACAGACTTGTCCCAGGTGAGCGTCACGGGCGTCGAGCCGGGAGAATCGACGGCTGCGAGGTTGACCGTCGCCGGGACATTCATATTGATATCGTTCCAGTAGCCGGCCTTGCCCGCGGCGGAGTAGAACTTCGTCGGGTAATTGCCCTGCACATGGTTGATGTCGATGTTGAACGACTGGGCCGAGGCCGAGCCGGCCAGGAGCATGAGCGCGGTGATCGCGGTGCTGCGATGCATGGGTACGTTCCTTGGATGATGAACGGATGGCGTGGGTGTGCGGCGGCGGTGAGGTTCACGGCCGCGGGGCGGTCCGCCCGGATCCGCCGCAGAGCAATGCGACGGGAGCCGGTGAGTTCGCTCACGAAGAACACTATTTTTTCGGTGCTTCCCGTGGAAGGCCGAGGGAGCGCGAGATGGTGCATGTGTTGGGGAGCGGGGGCGCGGGCTGGTGGGGGAGGCTGGTGGTGGTGCTGGGGCTGGTGTGCGGCATGACCGCGGCGGCGCGGGGGCAGGCGGTGGCGGCGATGAGCATGCGGGCGGTCAAGCCCGGCGATGCGCCGGGATATTCCGCGGGCACGTCTTCGGCCACGCGGGACGAGCGGGAGCCGGTCGTCCTGAGCGAAGAGGAGGAGTTTCCACGGCCCCAGCCGCCCGGAGGAGAGGTTGTGGCCCAGAAGGAGCTTGAACGAGGAGACCCGGCGTCGTTCTGGACCGGATGGACGGGGACGGTGCAGGCGGGGGTGAACGGTTCGAGCGGCAACAGTGAGAACTTCAATCTGCGGATGGGATTCGCCGCGACGCGGAAGACCGAGCCGATGGAGACGGCGCTGGACGCGAGCTATACGTGGGCGACCGACGGCGGGGAGAAGACCAAGAGCCGCGGGGATCTGAACCTGCGCAACGACTGGACCCTGGGGGAGTCGCGGTGGTTCGTGTTCGGCGTGGGCAAGGTCGAGTACGACGAGTTCCAGGATTGGAGATGGCGCGTGTCGGCGATCGCCGGGCCGGGGTACGCGCTGGTGCGTGACGACGTGACGACCATCAAGCTGAGAACGGGTATCGGCGCTTCACGTGAGTTTGGGGGTGGACGCAACGAGATCGTGCCCGAACTGGACCTGGGCGCCGATGCGAAGCACCAGCTGACGGAGCGTCAGTCGATTTTCATTACGCACGACACGTACCCGAGCGTGGAGGACCTGGCGGACCTGCGCATGGTGACCAAGGCCGGGTGGGAGATCCTGGTCGATCCGGAGGTGAACCTGCTGTTCACGCTGGGCGTGGAACATCGGCACCAGAGCCAGCCCGGGGAGGGGTTCCGCAAGAACGACCTGGACTATTACGCGGTGCTGGGATGGAGCTTCTAAGGGAGGGGAAGAGACACAGAGAGGAGAGACGGAGAGACGAAGTGGGGGAAAACGAAGTGGGGAAAAACAGAGCTCAGAAGGCGACGCTGAGTTCGAGGGCGAAGAAGGCGGCGGGGTCGGCTTCGAATTCCTTGATCTTGGTGCCTTCGGAGTCGTCCAGGCGATAGCGCTGCCAGACATAGGCGCCCGCGCGGCCCGTGAGGGAGATGACGGGGGAGATCTTCCACTGGGCGCCCAGGGCGACGGGGACGCGCCGATCCCGGCCGATGCCGTCGGGGTTGGAGCCCTCGCTGTCGAGGCGGAACTCGCGCGATTCGTACCCGCCTTCCAGGAAGACGGTCAGGGCGTCCGTCGCGTTGTATCCCAGGCGGATGCCGCGGCCGTTCATGCTGGAGAGAGACCAGTCGGGGGCGAAGTTCCAGAGGAAGGCGATCGCGGGGAGGAAGAGGAATTCATCCTCGAGCCGGGAGCGGGCATAGAGGCCCAGGCCGGCGGTGAAGGTCTCGCTGAAGGAATAGCGAACCCCGCCGAGCACGCCGTAGGTGACGGAGTCACCGAAGTCGGCGCCGTTCTCGGCGCTGGAGTTGACGTCTCCGCCGACGTACCAGGCGAGTTTTTCGGTCTGCTGGGTGAGGAAGGTGGCGCGGAGGCCGCGTTCCCAGGTGTCGCCCCATGGTTCATCGGAGCCGAAGCCCGAGGGCTTGGAGAAGTCGTAGAAGGACCATTCGTTGTCGAAGGTGATGTCGAGGGTGGAGCGGTCGCCGATGGGGATGCCCAGGCCAAGGCTGGCGCGGACGCGGGAGACCTGCACGTCGCCCTCGGTGGATTTCAGGTCGGCCTTCATGCCGATTTCGCCTTCGGCGCCCAGGCGGATCTTGAGCTCGCGGGCCTCGGGCTTGGCGGAGGGCTTCTGTTCGCGCTGGGAGACGGGCTGGGCAAGGACAAACTGGGCGGGGGCGTAGTCGAGTGTTTGGGCCGCGGCGGGGGCGGCGAGGAGGAGGAGGGGGAGGATGGAGGAAGCGGACGTGTGGCGGGGCATGCGTGTTTCCAGGTTGGGTGAGGAGGGGAGTGTAACGGGATGGGGACGTGGGAGCGGAGGGTGAAAAGATGCCCGCGGCTGCCGGGGTGGGCGAGGCCTGCGGGACGCGGGGTTGGGTGGAACGACGGGAAGGATCGGCGGCTACGATGGGTGCGCAAGGGGCGGTAGCTCAGTTGGTAGAGCGCTAGCTTTGCAAGCTAGATGTCGGGAGTTCGAGTCTCCTCCGCTCCATTTCCCCCTGTAGATGATGGTGAACGCCGGCGAGTGGGCCCACGGGTCCGTGGTGGCCGTGTGCGCTGGGGGGATGAACGTGGGGAGGCGTGGGGGGGCAGGGAGCGAAAAGGGGATAGAGGAATCCGCTGCGTGGATGGGGCCGTTCCGCCCTGATCGGGTGGGTGGATGGACCGTCGGCGGGTGGGGCGGGAGAGAATGTGCAAAACTCTTTCTAAGGCTTGACGGGCTACGACGGTTGTAGTATCTTCCTACGACAGTGGTAGTAGTTACTCGGACCGGGAAAGGGTCATGGCAAAGAAACCGGTGGAACTGGGCGAGGCGGAGCTGGCGGTGATGAGGCTTCTCTGGGACGAGAGCCCGCTGACGGTGCGCGACGTGATGAACCGGCTGCACGATCGGGGCCGGAAGGTGGCGTACACGACGGTGCTGACGTTCCTGACGCGGCTGGAGCAGAAGGGGATGGTCGCCAGCGACAAGCGTGACACGGCGTATGTGTACCGGGCAAAGGTGTCGCGGCAGAGCGTGACGACGTCCCGGATCCGTGCGCTGGTGGACCAGCTGTACGACGGGGCGGCGGCGCCGGTGCTGCTGCACCTGATGGAGAACGAGCGGTTCACGGCGGGCGAGATCGCCCAGCTTCGGCAGTTGATCGACGACCTTGACACGCGGGATGCCGACTGAGCGGCGCAGGGGTGCGCCAGCGGTCCTGACGGGGTGAGACCATGGAAGTGTCTTCTCGGCTCATGGAACTTTTGTGGATGGGGGGCCTGGCGGCGACGCCGGTGGCCCTCATCGTGGGGATGATCTGCCGCGTGCGTTCGCTGCGTCCGGCGACGCGGCACGTGCTGTGGCTGGCGACTCTGGCGTCGTTCCTGACGCCGGCGGCGGGGATGCTCATCTGGCGTCCGTCGTGGTTCCGTTCCGACCTGGTGCTCGCAGCGGCGGACCGGGTGCTGGAGCAGCGGAGTGAATCCATCGTCCCGCGGGACGATGCGAGGGCGCATGAGGGGCGTGGAGAGACGCTCGCGAAAGAGGGTTTGTACGCCGGTGACGGCCAGCGGACCGAAACGGTGTGGGACGGGCCTGGTGTGGCGGGAGTTCAGCGTGAGATTGGGCGCGAGGGATGGATCGAGAAGGTTCAGCTCGGCGGGCCCGGGAATCGGGCGAATCATGCGAGGCCGCGCGGCTCGGGCGCTGCATCACACGTGCATGCCAACCTCGATGTGCCCCTTCGGGATGACGGGGTGATCGCCTCGAGCCCGGGGATCGTGGAGAAGACGGGTTCGCAGCACGCGGTCGGTTCTTCGAGCATCTCATCAGCGGCCCAGCGTGGTTCGGCGCCGTCGCTTGCGGCGGATCCATTGGGAATTCCCGCGATGGATGTGGCGACGCAGGCTGCGGCTCCGACGCTTGATGTCCCGGACCTGATGGGAACGACGGCGGGCATCGTGGAACTGCTCGCGAGGTCGAGCGCGATGCTGAAGGACACGGGACGCGAGGCTCGCGGCCCGGAGGGCGGTGTGGCCGTGACCGAGCCGCGTGATTCAAGGGGTCAGGACTTTGAAGGGGCGGGGCTGGAGAGCGGGCGGAGCATGCCGGTTGCGGCTGGGGCATCGATCCGTCCCTGGATTTCGCGGGTGCTGGATGTGAGAGACGCGATCTCGTCGCTGCCGCCGATTCCGATGACGGTGTGGGGCGGGGTCGCGGGTGTGATCCTGGCGCTGACGGCTGTGCGGACGCTTCGGGTGGCGAGGTGGCTGAGGCACGGGCGTCCTGGGGGTGAGAAGGAGACGGCGATCGTCGCCGAGGTCGCGGAGCGGATGGGGCTGCGGCGTGCTCCGCGGATCGTCATGGTGGACGGGTCGGTTTCCCCGATGATCTGGTGCGGGCTGCGTCCGCGTCTGGTGCTGCCCGAGGCGTTGTGGAGAACGCTGGATACGGCTTCGAGGCGGGCGGTGGTGGCGCACGAGCTGGCGCATGTTCGCCGTCGTGACCACATCCTGTGCTGGATCGAATGCGTGATCGGGGCGGTGTACTGGTGGCATCCGGCGGTGTGGTGGGCGAGGTGGCGGATGCGGGATGCTGCGGAGGCGAGCTGCGACGCATGGGTGACGGATGTGCTGCCGACGGGGCGGCGAGCCTATGCGGCGGCGCTGGTGACGACCAAATCGTTCTTGAATTCGAGGCAGACGAGTCCGGGTCCATGTCTGGGGATCATGTCCGGTTCAGCCAAGAGGTTGGCAAGGAGAATCACGATGGTGATGACGCAGAGGACGGCGCCGAGGATTTCGATGATGGGCGCATGTGCGGCGGCGGTGGTGCTCGCGGCGGGGATGTTCGTGACGCCGGGGTTGGCGTGCCCGCCCGAGGATGCGCCCAAGGCGAAGAAGGCGGCCAAGGTGTTGATGAAGGGCCATGTCCATGCAGCGACGCCAGGGGCGGCTGCTTCACCGGGCGTATCCGCCGGCGGAGAGCCGGGGGTGACATTCCTGGGTGAGGCGCCGGCGCTGGAAGCGATGAAGGCGCAGGGCGTTCCTTCTCACCCGGGCGCGCTCGCCGCGCCGACGGGGGATCCCAACGTCATCCTGATCCGGCCTGGGCAGATTGCCGGGTTCCAGGGAACGATGGTCACGCCACGGCCGCTGCAGCCGATGCAGGGGTTGTCGGCGACGGCCCCCATGGCTCCCAAGCCCCCCAAGGCACCCAAAGCTCCCAAGGCCGCGAAGGCGGCCAAGGCGCCGGATCTCGCGTTCGCCGGCCAGTACGTGGATTTGGAGGCGCTCAAGGTTGGACGCACTCCGCGGTCGTACACGCTCGCGCCCGGCAAGCTGCAGGCGTTCTACGAATTCATGAGCCGCAACGACATCCCGGTGCTTGTGAACCTGGAGGACGATCACATCGTGATCTGGGCGAAGGACGATCAGCATCCGGTGCTGGAGTCGTTCGTGAAGATGGTGGATCCTTCGGCGAGCGGGGCGGATGTGCAGAACCAGCGCCGGTCGATGCGCGGGACGCCCCGCCAGCGCGAGGTGACGGCGACGGGCCGCGCGATGTCCGCGGAGGCTCAGGCGCGGGCTCGCGAGGAGTATCACCGGGCGCTGGAGCAGGTGTCGGCGAACCGTGACAAGATTCAGGCGGAGGCGGACGCGGTCCGCGCCAAGGCCGAGGAGGCACGGGAACGGGCGGAGCAGGTCCGGGAGCTCTCCGACGAACTGCGCGAGCGGGCGCAGGAAATCAAGGAAGAGCAGGTCCGCGCGGCGCTTGAGCAGGCGCACAGCCGCCTGCAGAACCGCTCGGACGTTCTGGAGCAGGAATCCCGCACCATGGACGGCCGGCTGGAGGACCTGGAGAAGCGGCTTGAGGACATCGAACGCCGGGCGGAGGAACTGGCGGACCGGCTTTCCTCGATCGATGACGAGGAAGACGGGAATGAAGTGGCCATGGTGGCCGACGAGAATCCCGGCGCCTTTGTCGAGGGCATGGAGATCGGCGATGTCGGGGACGTGGGTGACATCGACGATGCCGGCGCTCCCGAGGACATGGACGAGTCGGAAGAAGTGATCGGCGCCGACGCGATGGTGGAACCGGCGCCGGTGGAAGCCCCCGAGCCGGCGGAGGTCCCCGCGCCTCCGGCGCCCGCGGCCGCTCCCGGCGTGCTCCCTCCCGCGCCCACGCCTTCCCCGGCGTGCTGAGGACTGCTGGTGCGCTGATTTCGAATCCCTCGGCGCGGGCCTTGCGGTCCGCGTCGAGATTGAACGTAAGACGTGTTTGTCGACGGCAAGTGGAGCGAACCAACATGTTCGCTGTCAGGGCGATGGCTGCGCGCCGCGGGAGTGTCAAAACGTGCAGAGGAACATGAAAGTCCGGAATGCATCAAGCGCGTGGGTGCTCTCGATGGTGCTGGGGACGTGCGTCGCGATGGGCGGCGGAGCGCCCGGGCCGGAGGACGCGTCGTACCGGGCGGGGATCGGCCTGCTGAACAAGGGCATGCACGATCTCGCCGCGCCAGAGCTTGAGAAGTTTCTCAAAGAGCACCCGGATGCCGACGAGGCACGCAACGCCCGGTACGCGCTGGCGGTGTGCTATTCGCGATCGGGGAAGCACGCCCGGGCTGCGGCGGAACTGGACCGGGTGATCCCGGTTCCGGGGTTTGCGTTCCAGGCCGACGCAATGCTGCTGCGAGCGTACTGCTCGGTGGCGCTGGGAGACGATGCGGGGGCTGTGAACGTGCTTGCCAGGCTGCTGCAGGAGCACGGGGACTGGGAGCAGGCGGGGCGTGCCGCTGGACTGCAGGGAGAGGTGTTGTACCGGCTGGGACGGTACCCCGAGGCGCGGAACGTGCTGCAGCGAGCGGCGGAAACGGTCAAAACGGGAGAGGACCGGGATCGCATCGAGCTGTACGGGGCGCTGACTGAGCGTGCCATGGGGGATTCATTAAAGGCCGCGGAACGACTGAAGAAGCTTCGGGAAGGGAGTGCCGCGCCGGAGATCAAGCAATCGGCGCTGCTGGCCGAGGCTCAGTGCCGGCACGCGGCGGGGGAATTGGAAGCATCGCTGGATCTGTATCGCCGCGCCTGCGAGTCTACGCAAGGGGCCCTTAACGCTCAGGCGAACCTGGGCAGGGGCCAGGTGGCGAGGGCGCTGGGCAAGCTGGACGAAGCGAAGGAAGCGCTGACGGGCGTGCCGGACGGGAAAGCCGGCGGAAGTGTTGCCGCCGCGGCGTCGCTTGAGCTTGGACGAGTCGAGCTCGACGCGGGGCGGATCGATCGAGCCGCCGAGATCTTCGGAACGGTTGCCGCGGGGGGAGATGCGGAGCTGGCGGATGATGCGGCGTACTGGGCGGCCAAGTGCGTGCTGCGGAAAGGGGACAACGCGGCCGCGGCGGAGCTTTTCAGCAAGGTCGCAAGCCAGTTTCCTCGCAGCGAGCTGCAGGGCGAAATGCTGTTTGATGCCGCTTCGGCGCTGACGCGAGCGGGGCAGGATGAAGACGCCGCCGCGGCGTGGGGGCGGTGGCTGGAGCGGTATCCGTCGCACACCCTCGCGCCCGAGGCGGTCGCGGCGCACGCCGGATGCCTGCACCGGCTGCGGCGGTGGGAGGAGAGCCTCGCGGCGTGCGAGCGGTTTACCGCCGCCTACGCCACGCACCCCCGTGTGGCGGGAGTGCGCCTGCTGATCGCCGAGAACCACTTCGCCGCCGGAGACTTTGCTCGAGCAGAGAGAGAATTCGAGGCCCTGGGCAAAGGTGCGACGGATGACGGGATGAAGTGGCGGGCGTCGGTGCGGCGAGGCATGTGCCTGCTCGCGATGGGCCGCGGAGACGAAGGCTTTTCGATGCTGTCGTCGGACCTGGAAGACCATGGAGACGCCGAGCCCTCACTGCGGGCGGCGGCCTTGTCGGCCCTGGGTGAATATTGCATGGAGCACGAGAAGTGGGGCCAGGGGGAACGCTGCTTTGATGAGCTGGCAAGGGGCAGTGCCGGGCATGCGGGGGAAGCCGACGCCCTGCTGCGGCGCGGGGTGTGCCTGACCATGCTGGGAAAGGAAGCGGACGCCATCGGCGTGTTTGACCGTGCGATTGCGGCGGATCCCGCCGGGTCGGCGGGCCTGCACGCCGCGTTTGAGAAGGGCCAGGCGCTTGTGAAGGCCGGCCGTCTGGACGAAGCCCGGAAATCGATGGAACTGGTGATCGCGAAGGAGGCTGGCGGGGAGGATCGAACGCTGACACCGCACGCCCAGCGCCACCTTGCCGGCATCGCCCGCGCGCAGGGAGACCCCGGCCGCGCGGCGGAACTGCTGGGCGCGATGGCCCAGGGCGGCGATCGGCAGGCGGCGCTCGATCAGGCGGGGGCCTTGATGGCCGCGGGTGAATACGCCAAGGCGGAAGCTGCGTACACCGCGTTCATCGCGAAGGGAAAGCAGGATCCCAGGCTGGGGGAAGCGCTGGTGATGCGGGCGGCGGCGATCAATCGACAGGATCGCCGGGACGAGGCACTGCGAGAGATGGATGGACTCAAGGGTGTGTCGCTCGATGACACGATGCGAGCCACGCTGATGTACGAGCGGGCGATGGCGCTGCGGGCGATGGGAAGAGACGACGATGCTCAGCAGGCGTACCGAGACCTGCTCCAGACACCCGCGCCCAAGCGACTGGAGGCCTATGCGGCGATGGATCTGGCGCAGATGCTCGCCGACAAGGCCAAGCACGCCGAAGCGATGGGGCTTCTGGATCGGTGCGAGGGAGCCGGAGCAAGTCTTTCCAAGGATGACGCGGAGCGTGTGGCGCCGCGACTGCGCTACCTGCGGGCGGTGTGCCTGCTGGGCGCCGATCGGGCGGCGGAGGCGGTGCAGGCGATCGACAAAGGCGGTCCGCTGCCGCGTGGGGAACTGGAGAGCGCCGTCTCGCTGGTGAAGGGCGAGGCGCTGTTGAAGTGCGGCAGAGCGGCAGAGGCGATTGAAGCGCTGCGGCCCGCCTGTGAGGGGAAGAGTGACGCGGCGCGCGCGGCGGCAGGCACGCTGCGGATGGGAGAGGCGTACGCCGTCTTGCAGCAGTGGCAGCGGAGTGACGAGACGTACACGCAGTTCCTGGACGAGTTCCCGCAGAGTGAGCTGTGGTTCCAGGCGCGTTTCGGGCAAGGATGGGCGAGAGAGAACCAAGGAAGGCACGACGCGGCGATCGAGGCGTACCAGGATGTGGTGCAGCGTCATCAGGGCCAGACGGCGGCGAGGGCGCAGTTCCAGATCGGCGAATGCTTGTACGCACAGAAGCAGCATGAGCGCGCCGTCGCGGAGCTTTTGAAGGTGGACGTGCTCTACTCGTATCCGCAGTGGAGCGCGGCGGCGCTGTATGAAGCGGGGCGATGCCTCGTGGAGATGAAGCGTCCGCAGGAGGCGGCCAAGCAATTCGACGATGTGATCGAGCGGTTCCCGGAATCGACGTGGGCGGGATTGGCGAGGGAGCGGCGGGAGGCGATTCGGCCGGAAGCGATTCCGGGTGCACCGACGCCGGTCAAGGGCCAGAAGTAGCAGCGTGCGAGAAGGAGTGCGGAAGCGATGCTGAATGCGAGCATGTTGGTGCTGGGACAGCTGGTGACGCCGGCGGCGCCGCCGTCGATCGTGGGAACGGTGTGGGACATGGTGGTCAAGGGCGGCTGGGTGATGATCCCGCTGGCGGTGGTTTCGCTGGTCGCGGTCACGATCATCGTGGAACGCCTGATCGTGACGCGGCGAGCACGCGTGAGCCCCCCCTCGCTGCTGGCCAACGTCAGCACGATGCGGCGGGTCCCACGGCAGGCGCTGGCGACATGCCGGGCGGACGGTTCCCCGCTGGGTGCGGTGCTCGCGGCGGCGGCGGGGTCGTCGGGCGAATCACGGGAGGTGCAGGAGCGCCGCGTCGCGGAGGCGGGGCAGCGCGAAGTGGGAAAGCTGCGGCAGCGGATGCGGATCCTGTCGGCGCTCCCGCAGGCGGCGACGATGCTGGGTCTGCTGGGAACTGTGCTGGGGATGATCCGGACCTTCACGGTGGTCGCAGCGTCGGGTGAGTCGCTGGGCAAGACTGAGAAGCTGGCGCAGGGCATCTATGAGGCGTGGACGGCGACGGCGGGGGGGCTGGTGGTCGCGATCCCGACGCTGATCATGTTCCACGTGCTGATGGCGAGGATCGACGCGGCGGCGGCGTCCCTGGACGAGGCGGCGATGCGCTGGTTCGACGGTGTCGAGACGTCACCCGTGGCCGAGCAGGCCGTTTCCTCGGTGAATCCCGCAGAGCCCGTGCCCGTGGCCAACGGGGCGGTGACGGGCGGGGCGGCGGTGATGGCTCCACAACTCGCGGCGCAGGGGTAAGACGCATGATCATTCGAAATGCCGATCATCACGCGGACCTGCACGTGGACTTCGTGCCGATGGTGGACGTGCTGTTCAATCTCCTGATCTTCTTCCTGCTGGCGACGAGCATTGCGCAGACCGAGCGCGAGATGCACATCGCGCTGCCGCAGGCCGCCTCGTCGGGACCCATCTCCGCGGTGATGCGTGAGATCATCATCAACGTGGATTCGCAAGGGATGGCGGTTGTTGCGGGCAAGCCGACCGAGGATGCCGCGCTGGCGGACATGCTGCGGGCGGCGGTCAATGCCAATCCCGAGCAGAAGGTGAGCATCCGGGGGGATCGCGCGACGGCGTATGCCAACGTCGCCCGGGTGCTGGACGTATGCAAGGGTGCGGGGATCCAGCAGCCGTATCTTGAAACCGTGCCGCTGAAGTGAACTCCTGGACGGGTGGAACACGTCATGAAGTCTGTCAGCAAAGCAGTGATCGCCCTGGCCGTGGTGGCGGTGATGATCGCGGCGGGGGCGCTGGTTGCCGCGCGGCCCGGGTCCCCGGCGGCGCACGTGCTGACCGATGGGGCGGCGATCCGTGTTCCGGCCGAGGTCGCCGCGGTGCGGCGGGTGCTGTGGAACCCAGCGCGTCCGATCCCCATGATCGCGGGAGAACCGGAAGGGGAATCTGACGCGTATGAGCCTCGCATCAGCGCTGATGGAGCGCGGATGGTGTATGTCAAGCGTCGGCCGGGGAGCAACGCGGACCTGTTCGTGTCTCGCTGGACGCCGGCGGGCTGGTCCGCGGCGGAGGCGATCACGGAGATCAACAGCAGCGCGGATGAACTTGGCCCGGAGCTGTCGTGGGATGGACGGACGCTCTATTTCTACTCCGACCGTGACGGCGGGCTGGGGGGATACGACCTGTGGAAGTCGACGCGCGTCGAGGACGCGTGGGGAACGCCGGTCAACCTGGGTCCCGAGGTCAACACGGAATTCAATGAGTACGGGCCGGCAGAATCGCCCGATGGCCAGAGCCTGTATTTCGCGTCGAATCGCCCGCGGGAGGGAGAAGCACGTCCTACCGGTGAGGGCTGGAACGCCACGGTGCGGGAGCGGCGCGAGCGGCACGACTACGACCTGTTTCGCAGCGAACTGCGGGAAGGAACGGCGGGCACGGCGCGGCGGCTGGCCGAGCTTGACACGTTGCACGACGAAGGCTCGCCCGCGGTCAGCCCCGCGGGAGATTTTCTGTACTTTGCGTCCGATCGGCCCGGCGGCGTGGGCGGCTACGACGTGTACCGCTCGCGGATCCTGCGAGGCGTGCATCTTGCCCCGGAGAACGTCGGCGCGGGCGTCAATACGCCGGACAACGAGCTTGATCCGGGACTGAGCACCGATGGTTTTCGCCTGTACTTCAGCACGGATCGCGTATTGCCGGAGCCGGCGGCGGAAGGCAGCGCGGACGTGTCCGCCGTGGTGGGGGAGGCCGTGGGCGCGGGTGCGAAGGCGCAGGCCGGCGCGAGGCGTTATCGCGTGTGGTTCTCAGATTCGCGGGAGGTCTTCGATGAGTATGCGACCACGCCAAGCGATGCGCGGCTGCTGGAATGGTGGAACGCGGTATGGCCGTGGCTGGCGATGCTCGCCGCGGCGCTGCTGCTGGGCTACCTGCTGCTGGCGATGCTGCGAAATCCCGCGTGGCGGAGGCGCTTTGGCCGGCTGAGCCTGCTGGCGCAGTGCGTGCTGGTGTCGCTGCTCATTCACGCGATCGCGGCGTCGGTGCTCGCGGCGTGGAGGGTGGGCACGGGCATCATCGACATGGTGCGTCATCAAGGGGACGGCGGGGGCGGCAACCAGGTGATCCTCACTTCGTCGGGAGCGGCGGGGGAAGTTGCCGGCCAGGTTCGTGGAGATGGCAGCGCGGAGCCGATCGTGGTTCCGGCGTTGATGGCGATGCATGCGGAGATCGAATCGCCCGGATTGGAGCCCCCCACGATCCGGACAGAGTTGCCGGCGAGCGAGGGGAGGAGGGTTGAGAGCCCAGCAATCGCCGCGCAGGAAGCCGCAGCGGATCGAGCCACCGATGCGGGGCGGATGGAGCTTTCCAGGGATGCACACGAGGACGTGCGGACGACGGTGCCGGAGGTGGCCGCGGGGATCAGTGTGATGGAGAACGCAGACGCGGCGGCGCCCGCGCTCCGGCCATCCGCGCCGGCGCTGGAAGGCGCCTCTCGGCTCGACTCCATGAAGCAGGTCGGTCTGCCGCAGCGAAGCTCGGACGTCCCCGACGGGGCCGTGCGGCAGGAGACTTCCGACGCCGCGCCCGCGACGCGTGGGGTGGAACTTTCACTGGAATCGGCCACTTCGGGCCCGGCGGTTCGCGTGCCTCGCGACGTGCGAATGAATCCAGAGGTGAGCGAAGCACAGGGCCTGCCGGCTGCTCCCCGCGTGGCGGGACTGGTCGCGAGCGTCGAGGCGGGCAGCAGCGTTGGAAATCTGGAACGTGTCGCGTTGCCCGCGGCGACGCCTGCGCAGGGCGGTGTCGAGCATGATGGATCGACCGTGGTGGAGAGCGATCAGGGGAGTCGGCCCATCTCCGGCGAGAGGATTGGTCCTGACGCGGGCGTTCGCGTGGCGAGCGGAGGGTTAGAGGGAGCGCGACTGCCGTTGGTCGCGGAACACGAATCGGCGGTGAAGGAAGAGGCGGGGGCGAGGCTCGCCGCCGTTGCAATGTCGAGTCCGACCGTGGGAACGGCGGGCACTCCGGCCGGGGAGATGCAAAGGGTGGGGATGCCTCCATCCGCTGCGTCGGGGCGTGGGAGCAACCTTGGGACGATCATCGCCGAAGCGCCCGTGAGCGCGACATCGGCCATCGCCTCGGCAGCGAGTCGAGGCGGGACCGCTGCGCCGATGGCACCGCCAACCGTTGGCGTCCCCACGCTCGGGGAGGGGGGGGCATCTGAGCGCGGGGAAACGCGGGAAGCCAGTTCCTTGCGGCTGGGAGCGGCGATTGGAAGTGCGCCGCCCGTGGGGCCATCCGGCGCTTCGAGCACGACGCATTCACGCGTCGCGCTGGGCGCGGGCACCCGCGTGGACGCGACGCTTGGCAAAGGAGATGCCGGGGCGCCGGAAGCGACGAACGCTGCGCCATCTTCCGTGGCGCGATCGGGTGAGATCGCGGCGGGGAGCGAGCCTGCCTCCGCTCCGGCGGTGGCGCTGCCGGCGCTGGAGCCGGAAGTGATCACGCCCGTAGAGACGTTTGCGCAGCGTGCGCCGGAGGTGCGTGAAAAGGTGCTGGAACGGATGGGAGGGACGGCAGACACCGAGGCCGCGGTGCGGCGAGCCTTGGACTGGTTCAAGCGGCACCAGGAGGCTGACGGACGCTGGACGGGAAGGCGCTTTGATGACGAGTGCGGACACTGCGACGGCGGCGCAGCGTTCGACGGAGATGCAGCGATGACGGGCATGGCCATGCTGTGCTACCTGGGCGCAGGGCACACGCACCAATCGGAAGGACCGTACCGGGAGGTTGTCTCCAAGGCTCTCTCATGGCTGGTGGCCCGGCAGGGACCCGACGGGGACGTGCGGCGCGGGGAGGCGATGTACGGGCAGACGGTCTCGACGGTCGCCTTGTGCGAAGCGTTCTCGATGACGCGAGACCCGAAGCTGGCCGGTCCCGCTCGGCGCGGCGTGGACTTTGTGGTGCGGGTCGCGGGACGCACGCGGGGCGGTGCGGCCCCGCGCGAGGAAGACACGTCGGTCATCGGATGGCTGGTGATGACCGTCGAGAGCGCGCGGCGCGCGGGGATCTCCGTTCCTCCGGACACCTTTGAAGCCGCAAGGAAATGGCTCGACTACGTGAGCTCGACCCGCAATCCCGGTCTGTACTCGTACCGCAAGGGGGACAAACCGTCGTTGGCGATGACGGCGGAAGCGATGTTCGTCCAGCAACTCTTGGGGCACGGCCGGAGCGAGGGGAGGATGGTGGAGTCCGCGGCGTACCTGCTGCGAGCGTCTCCGCGGTGGGAGCAGGGCGCCCCGACGTACTGCTGGTACTACGCGACGCTCGCGCTGTTCGAGCACCAGGGGGACGCGTGGAGGCAATGGAACGAGGCCCTGATGCCCCAACTCTTGGAGCACCAGCGGCGTGACGAGGGGGCGGACGGAAGCTGGGATCCGCAGGACGAATGGTCGAAGATGGGCGGGCGGATCTACCAGACGGCCGTGTGCACACTCTGCCTCGAGGTGTACTACCGGTACAAGCCCAAGGGGGCGGGCGTCACCAGTGACGCGGGTTTGGGCTTCCCCGCGCCGTCGACGGGTCCGTAGGACTTCAGGCGCTCGCGGGTTTCTCAGGGGCGGCGATCTGAACACCGGCCGCGGCCAGCGCGTCGCGCACGGCGCGGGCGAGGGTGACGGCGCCGGGGGTATCGGAGTGCAGGCAGATAGTCTGCGCGAGCACGGGAACGAATGTCCCATCCTCGCAGGCGGCACGCCGATGGACGGCGATGTCCAGGGCTTGCTGGGCGGCGAGTCGTGGGGACTCGAGCAGGGCGCCGGGCAGTGCACGGGCGCGGAGGCTGCCGCCGGGTTCGTAGCGGCGGTCGGCGAAGGCTTCCGCTGACACAGGATGACCGGCGGCCCGCCAGACCTCAAGCCCGTGAGCGCCCGCGAGGCCCACGAGCGTGACCCCGGGGATGCAGTGCTGCGCCGCAGTGGAGATCGCCAGTGCGATCTCGGGGCGCGACATGGCGGCATGGTACAGCGCGCCGTGAGGCTTGATGTGCGAAATGGGGACGTCCAGAGAGCGGGCGATGCGTTGAAGAGAATCGATCTGCCGGATCAGGTGGGGCAGGAGATCCGCGGGGGAGAGGGGTGAGGCCTGCCGACCGAACCCTTCCCGGTCGAGATAGGACGGGTGTGCTCCAACGGCAACGCCCGCGGCCTTGCACGCCAGCACGGTGCGGCGCATGGATGCGTCATCACCGGCGTGTCCGCCGCAGGCGATGTTGGCGGAGGTGATGACGCGCAGCAGTTCAGCGTCGGTGTCCGCGAGGGAATCGAGTTCTCCCATGTCGCAGTTGAGATCGATGCTGGGCATGGTCATGGTTCGCACGAGGGTCTAGGCGGTGAGAAAGGGGCGCGATCGATGGTCGATTGGAGCAGGAGCGCTTCCTGCTCGCGGAGCAGCCGGCGAGCATGGTCTGGCGCGATCATCTCAAACCTCAGGGACTCGCCGGGCGCGAGCTGACCGAGGATCGGCAGATCGACAGTCGCGACGCACGCGATGACGGGATAACCGCCGGTCGTGGGATGATCGCACATGAGGATGATGGGCATGCCGTCGGGCGGAACCTGGACGAAGCCCCACCCCATCCCTTCGCTGGGCATGCGCCCGTGGAACGGCGGGAGGATTGGCTCTCCGCGCAGCCGGATGCCCATGCGGTCGGACTGGCTCGAGACGGAGTAGGTCGATGCCCAGAAGGCGCCGGCGTCGGCAAACGCGTGCGACTGCGCGCCCGGGACCGCGCGGATCACGCGTCGCTGCAGCAGTTCGTCCGCGAGCTGATGCTGCGGCTCGAAAAGCCCGTTCACGCGGTCGATGGGCGCCTCGCCTGTCGCAAGCATCTCGCCCGCGCGGATCGCACGTCCGTGCAGGCCGCCGAACGCTCCTGGCAGGCAGGTAGACGCGGACCCCATCACACGCGGGACATCCAAGCCGCCGGCGAGGCAGAGATAGATGCGGCATCCCGGGCGTGCGGGGCCCACGGTGAGAGTCGAGCCTCCTTGGACGGGAACCGCCTGCATGCGCGGGCACGGCGCGGGCGACAGGTCTGGTCTGGCAAGGAGCGGATTGCACTGTGCCCCGGTGATCGCGATGGCGGTGTCGCGCTCGAAGGTGAATGTTCCCCCAATGAGCGTCATCTCCAGCGCGGCAGCAGTGGGGGCGTTGCCGAGAAGTCGGTTTCCGAGGCGCAGCGAGATCGGATCGGCCGCGCCGCCGCCGGGCACGCCCTGGGCGGCATATCCCGCCCGTCCCAGGTCCTGGACGGTGGTCAGCATTCCTGGCTGCAGCACGCGAACGCTTGCCATGTCAGCCCGGATCCTTTCCAACGTTGGCGGCGCCCATCGCAGAGGGTTCGATGGGGATGAAGCGAATCTGGTCGCCGGGGCTCAAGAGGCTGGAGGGGTCGCGAGCCGCATCGAACAGCACGGCGGGTGTACGGCCGATCAGTCGCCATCCGCCCGGCGTGGATCGGGGATAGATTCCCGCCTGGTCGGCGGCGATGGCGATGCTGCCTGCCGGAACTTTCACTCGCGGCTTGTCGAGCCGAGGCACCGCCAAGGCGGGGTCGAGTCCGGAGAGGTACGGAAAGCCCGGGGAAAAGCCAACGAATCGGACTGTGTAGATCGCGGATGCGTGAAGTTCGATGACACGTTCGACGGGCATGTCCGTAAGGGCCGCCACATCGTCGAGATCGGGGGCGAACTCCCCTTGATAGCAGACCGGGATCTCGTGCGTGACGCCGCCGGAGTGTTTTCCGGGAACTGCGTGCTCGAGCGCGTGCCGCACGCTCGCCGCGGCCTCCTCGGGTTCCAGCGTGAGCGGATCGAACGCGATGGTCACCGTTTGGTACGCCGGCGTGATCTCCACGACGCCGGGGAGGCGGGCCGCGGAGAGCACTCGCCAGATCCCGACGGCGGCGAGCGGATCGCCCTCGCCTACCTGCAAGCGGAGATGACGATCGGAGATCCATCGGGATTCGTGCGTCGCGGGATTCATGTGCGGGCAGCTCGCCGTGCGGGGAACTCTGGAGCGGAGTGTACCGAGGGGAGGGGCCCGGACGGAGGAGCACGTGTGAAATGAGAAAGGCCGCCGGCATCTGGCCGGCGGCCTTTTCCATGAGAGTGGCGAAGGAGTGGATCAGCAGCCGGCTTCAAAGGCCAGGACGAATGCGGTGAAATCGTCGGTGTCGACGAACCCGGAGCGATCGAAGTCGGCGGCGTCCACGCCGGCCTCGAAGTCGACGACAAAGGCGGTGAAGTCGTCGGTGTCAACGAATCCGGTGTGGTCATAGTCGGCGGGGCAGACGAAGACCGCCCCGGCCCAGTACCCCCCCTCGAGGGTGATTGAGCCGCTGGAAAGCGTGCCGGCGTCGGGCTGTCCGATGGTGCAGCCCATGACCATGGTCCCGGCGGTGGCGGAGAGGGCTCCGCCTCCATCGATCGAGTACCAGGTGATCGTGAGATCGGCCGACGCCGCTGCGGAGGCAAGTGCCAGGGCGGATGCGGCCGAGAGGATGCAGGTGCGGGTGTTCACGGTTGGTTCCTTTGTGTTGCAGCTTTCGGCGAGGGGGTGAACCCCGCGCCGGGCGGCGGTGTGTCAGGGGCGCTGCAGTTCCAGGTCCAGGCTGATGCCGTAATGATCGGAGAGGTCGCGGGTGCAGATCCCGTCGTCGCAGATGGTCCCGTAGCCCGCGGGGATCTCGTAATCACGCACGTTGTACGCCTTGGGGAGCACGCGGACCGAGCCGTCCTTGCTGTTGGCGTACAGGATGTAGTCGATGCGGAGGTTGTTGTGGTTGTCGGGATCGAAGTAGCGGCGGAGGTCGTTGCTGTAGCATGTGGTGCAGGTGCCCGAGTTCCCGGCGACGGGCATGTTGCGTGCACCGTCCCCCATCAGGTTGAAGTCTCCCAGCACCGACTGCATGGTGACCGAGTACTGGAGGCTCGCGTCGCTGACGTTGAAGTCTCCCGCGATGAGCACGACGTGGTCGGGGAAGAGAAGGCGGAAGAAGTTCACGTCGGCGCCGAGCTGGGCGAGCTGCTTGTCACGGGCCTCGACGTTGCCCGAGCTGTCGCCGGACTGGGTGTGCGTATTGAAGACGGTCACCCAGAAGCCGTTCTTGTTGAACGAGACCCTGGTGTAGCCCTTGGAGGCGAGGGATTCGAACGTGCCGTCTTCGTCGCTGTAGAAGACCTGCTTGTTGTTGGAGAGCGCGAACTTGCTGATGGTCAGCAGCCCGGAGTTGAGGACGTCCAGGCCCTCCCGGTCTCCGCCGTAGAAGCCGCTGGGGTAGAACGCCTGGGTCATCCCCTTGATGGTGAGGAAGTGGTCGGGATCCCAGACCTCCTGGTAGAGGAAGATGTCGGCCCCTTCATCGATGGCGATACGACCGATGTGGGGAGCCCGCTCCGCGTCCTTCCAGCGGGGCAGACCGGGGATCTCGTTCTGGCCGAAGAGGTGGGTGTTGTACGACGCGATGCGGATGGAAGTGCGGGCCACGGCGCGGGGGGCGATGAACGCGGAGCCGCCCGAGGTCGTGATCTTGAAGGAACGGTTGGGGTTGATGATGCCCGGTTCGAAGTAGCTTCCGGGCTGGAGGATGATCTGGGAGCCGTCTCCGACGGCCCAGGCGCCGACGGAAAGGGTGTTCCAAGGACGGGTCGAGTTTCCGTTGGGATTGAAGGAAGGAGTCAGGCGAACGTATTCCTGGGCGCCGGCGTGTGAGGCGAGGGTGGTCGCGGCCGCGACGGCGAGGATGAGCATGCGAGCGTTCATGGGGTTTCCCTTGAGGTGATGGGTTGGTGCGTGTGTCGGGATGCGGCGGAGCGAGAGTTACTGGAGGCCGACCAGGACGAGCACGTACCCGCGTCCCGAGGGAAGGGAGGACATGGCCTTGCCGAGGATGGCGCCCTGGGACTTGGCGAAGTCCGAGACCTTCTGGGCGTGCCCGGCGGTGGAGGAGGTGGTCAGCAGGTCGCCGGGGGTGACGGCGCCCGCGGCGTCGGCATCGACGAGGCACCACACGCGGCCGACCTTGGCGATGGGGAGCTGGCCGTCGGCGACGGAGCCTTCCTGGGTGAGCGTGAGGCCGGCGTTCACACCGTTGGCGCCGGAGATGATCCCGGCGACCATGCGGTCGTAGGAGCCGGTGCTGACGCGGAGCTTGCCGACGCGGTCGGGATCGATGCTGACGACCATGCCGGGGGCGGGCTGAATTTCCCCGGCGGGGGCGACGTCGTAGGGCTCGGCGATATCGCTTCCGCCGCGGATCTCGATGGCGGGAACGGAGATCCAGTTCTTGACGTCGGGCCCCTGGGAAGTGAAGCGGAGCACGCCGTCCTTGCTCTGGCCCATCTCCCACTGGGCGGAAATGTTGGAGTTCTGGAAGATGATGCCGCTGGTGCCCTGGGCGCCCGTCGCGGCGTCCCGGCCGCGGAGCACGAGTTCGGTGGACCAGTCGGAGTCGTCCTGGGCGGTGGAAGAGCCCAGGACCAGCTGGACGGGATTGACACCCGCGCGGTCGAAGAAGAAGTTGTTCTGGGAGTTCTTGCCGAAGGTCCACTGGCCGGCGCCGCGATCGGCGAGCTGGAAGCCCGAGACCTGGGCCGTGCTCTGCCCGCTGTCGATGTTGATGAGGGAGGGGTTGTTGGTCGTTTCATCGACGGAGAAGCGGAAGCCTGCGGGGGCGCTTGCACCCAGGCCCAGGCGGGCGGTGACGCCGCTGCCGGTCACGTACAGGCCGCGAGTCGCGGAGCTGAAGGGGGTCGCAGTGAGCTTCTGGCGGGGCAGGGTGGTGAAGGGGCCGGAGTTGCCGGCGCGGACCTTGACTTCGATCCACAGGGCCGTGTTGGGTTCAAACGCAGCAAGTCCGGGGTCGAATTCGACGGTGAAGAGGCCGTTGACGACGTTCACGGTCTGAACGGTCTGCTGGCCGACCTTGAGACCGCCCGACGCGGAGTCGTAGGCGGCGATGTCGAGTTCGGCGGAGCCTTCAAACAGGACGCCGTTGTTCTCCAGGCGGCCCTGGTAGGTAAACGCGGTGGGGACGGCGGTCTGGGCGAGCGCCTGGCCGGCCAGGGAGGTGAGAGCGGAAATGACGGCGATGGCGAAGGGGCGAGTCTTCATGGCGGTTCCTTGGTTGCTTCCCCTGTGAGGTCGGGGGTGCGTTTGGGTTGCGGGCCCACGATGGGTCCGCCACCGGACAAGCCGCCGCCGGAGAGGGGCGACCGCCACCATTCCCAAGAAATCTGACGGAAAACCTGCCAGGCGGGGTGCCGATATGATGATGCCGCACGGGAGAAGCGGGGACCAGACTTGAACTCGGCGGGCTCCAACCATGTGACCGTACTGCTTCAGGCCGCCGCCGCGGGAGACCGCAAGGCGGCCGCCGATCTGTTGCCCGAGCTCTACGGGGAACTGCGGAAACTGGCGGCGGCGCGGATGCGCGATCTGGCCAAGGGGCAGACCCTCCAGCCGACCGCGCTGGTTCACGAGGCGTTTGTTCGCCTGGTCGGACGGGAAGGCAGCGGGTACGAGAACCGCAAGCATTTCTTCTTTGCCGCGGCGAGGGCCATGGAGGACATCCTGGTCGAGCAGGCTCGCCGCAAGGCCGCTCTCAAGCGCGGGGGGGATCGCGGGCGGCAGGAACTCAGCGCCGAGGTGCCGGACTTTGATGAGCCGACCCACGATGTGGCGGCCCTGAGCGAGGTGCTGGCGAAGCTTGAGGCGTCCGATCCAGGAAAGGCGGACTTGGTTCGCCTGCGGTACTTTGCGGGATTGACGATGGAGGAGACCGCCGCCGTGCTCGACATGCCCCTGCGCACCGTGGAACGAAATTGGCGATTCACCAAGGCGCTGCTGCAGACGTGGCTCGCGGGGGGCGGGGAATGAACAGCGAACTCCTTCTCGCCGCACAGGCCCATTTCGAGCGGCTGGTCGATCTCCCCGAGAACGAGCGAGAGTCGGAACTTTCGCGCCTTGCGGCCGCTGACGGCCCCATGGAGCAGCTCGTGCGGCTGCTCTTGGCCAACGACGCGCGGGTGGACTCGTTCCTGAGCACGCCGGCGATGGGACAGGCGGTTCACTGGACGACGACGGCCGGGGGAGAAGGCTCCGCGCCGAGCTCCGTTCCCCTGCGGGTGGGAAACTACGACGTCGTCCGCCCCATCGGCGAGGGAGGGATGGGGGCGGTCTATGAAGCGTGGCAGGACAACCCGCGCCGCACCGTCGCGGTGAAGGTAATTCGTCCGGGATTGGTCGGAGGCCAGGTGCTCTCGCGATTCCGCCGCGAGGCCGAGATGCTGGGCAAGCTCCACCATCCCGGGATTGCCGCGGTCTATGAGGCTGGCGTTGCCGACATCCAGACCTCACAGGGCGTGATGCAGGGCCAGCCGTTTTTCGCGATGGAGCTGGTGCAGGGCAAGCCGCTGCTGGACTACTGCAACCGCCGCGGCTGCGGGACGCGCGAGCGACTGGAGATCCTCGCCATGGTGTGCGATGCCGTGCAGCACGCGCACGCGCAAGGCGTGGTGCACCGGGATCTCAAGCCGGGCAACGTACTGGTGGACGAAACGGGGCGTCCCAAGGTGCTGGACTTTGGAATCGCCAGGGCCGTTTCAGACGAGGGAAGCACGCAGCACACCCAGACGGGCCAGATCCTGGGCACCGTGCCCTATATGAGCCCCGAGCAGATCACCGCGGACCGGGCGGGCGTCGACGCAAGGTCCGATGTGTACGCGCTGGGCGTGATCATGTTCGAACTGCTCGCGGGACGACTGCCGTACGACCTCCGCAACAAGCCGATCGCCGAGGCCGCCCGCATCATCCGGGATACCGATCCCACCCGGCTCGCCAGCGCCAGCACCTCCTTGCGCGGCGACGTCGACACCATCGTTTCCAAGGCCTTGGAGAAGGATCCGCTGCGGCGGTACCAGTCGGCGGCGGAGATGGGGGACGACATCCGCCGCTTCCTGGGGGATCAGCCGATCCTGGCGCGGCCGCCCTCGACGTTCTACCAGCTCAGCAAGTTCGCTCGCCGCAACAAGGCGCTGGTGGGCGGCACGGTGGCGACGATCGTGGTGCTCGCGGGCGGGATCGTGGCGACGTCCATCGCCCTGGGTCGTGAGGCGATTCAGAGGGCCAGCGCCGAATCCAATTTCCGCCTCGCGACGATCCGGGAGACCGAGGCCCGGCAGTCGCAGGCCCTGGCCGAGTCCCGTGAAAAGGAGGCGATCAAGGCCAGGCGGCGGGCGGAGCAGTCCGCCGAGTTCAGCCGGAGCATTCTCTCGGCGATCAGCCCGTCCAGCGCGTACGGACGCGACACCACCCTGCTGCGTGAGACGCTGGGGGAGGCGGCGGCGCGCGTCGAAAAGGACCTTGCCGACCTGCCCGACGTGCAGGCCGACATGCTGCTGACGATCGGGGAAACCTATCGCAACGTCGCCGCGTTCGACGAGGCGGCCGCACCACTGCGCCGAGCCGTGGAGCTTCGGCGCAGCGCCGACGGACCGACGCACCCTCTCACGATTGCCGCGACTTACACACTCGCAGGGCTCCTGCAATCCAGCGGGGAAGCCCCTGAAGCCGCGAAACTGCTGGATGAATCGATCAAGACGCTCAGGGCGGCCGGACCCGAATCGGCCATGACGCTGGTGAACCATCTCCGCCTGCGCGCGGACCTGGCGATCGACATGGGCAAGTTTGAAGAGGGCGGAAAGATCCTGACCGAGGCGCTGGCGCTCGCCGAGCCGCTGGGCCCCTCCAAGGCCCTCGCCGACGTCCGCGCCTCCCTGGGCAGCTACAAGCGCCGGCTCGGCCAGCTCGGGGAGGCAGAGGCCCTGCTGAGATCGGTGCTGGAGTTCATCAAGACGCAGGAGGGGGACAACCGGATCCAGATCGGCAGCCTGCTTAACAGCCTCGCCGTCGTGGCACGGACCGGCGGTCGCATGAACGACGCGGAAGCGCTGTACAAGGAAGTTCTCGACATCCGCCGAAAGCTCTATGACCGCCCGCACCCTGACGTGGCGATCGTCCTGCTGAACCTTGGCAAGGTGTACACCGACCTGGGGCGCATCGCCGAGGCCGAGCCGCTTCTCCGGGAATCCCTCGAGATGCACAAGGAGATCTATCCAACCGATCACCAGGGCAAGGCGATCGCCATGGACCGGCTCGCGATGGTTCTCATGATGAAGGGCGAATCCGCGGACGCCGAAGCGATGATGAGCGAGGCGATCCGGATGTTCAAGGCCACCGTTGGCCCGAACCACCCGTTTGTCGGCGTAAGCATGTCCAACCTTGGGAACTTCTATCTCGCGGATCACCGTTCCGCCGAAGCCGAGGAGCAGCTGCGCGGGTCGCTCGCGATCTTTGCGCAGAGCATCAAATCGCAGCCCGAGGTCTACAACGGGCCCGTGCTGGGTCTTCTCGGTGATGCGATCGCGCAGCAGGGCCGGTACGAGGAGGCCCTCGAAGTCCTCACGCAGGCGAAACAGGCCCTCGACAAGCTGCCGGCCCCCAACACGGGGGAATACGGGTGGACTCTGAATTCCACAAGCCGGGTGCTCCTGGAGCTCGGCCGCGTCGACGAAGCCGCGGCAATGGCGACCGCGAGCCTTGAATGGATGGCCCGCTCCAACGATCGCGTCCGCGAAGCCCGGGTGCGAGCAACATGCGTCAAGGCGATGGCTCGCCAGAAGCGATTCGTCGAGGCCGAGAAGCAGGTCGAGCTTGCCCGGCAGGCCGACCTCTCCGGCAGTGAGTACGCCCACGAGGTGCTGGTAGATCTTCACAAGGTCGTCGTCGAGCTCTACGAACTGTGGGAACGTGAAGAGCCCGGCCAAGGGCACGCGAACCTCGCCGCGCAGTGGAAGCAGAAGCTTGACACCTTGCCCAAGTATGAGCCCGGCAAGCCAGCTTCACAGGAGGCCGCCGAGACGCCCCCCGCCACGCCCGCAGCACGCTGATCACATGGGTTAGGGATCTCGCGGCATGGGCTCAAGAATGACAAGCCCCGGAAACCCGGGCGTGCTACTCGTTCCCGCGCCGCGAACACGAATGCCGGAGGAGGGAATCGAACCCACACTCCTTTAAGGGGAAACGGATTTTGAATCCGTCGCGTCTGCCAGTTCCGCCACTCCGGCTGAGTGAGAGAGAAGGATAGGGGGTCACCATACCCCAACGCCACATCGCGGCCGCTGGCCACGAGCGGTCGCGGCCGTCACGCGGGGACCAGTTCCAGGATCCCGGGGAGCGTGACGTCCTTCAGGGACGGGAGCACGCGGTGGGCGCCGGCGTCAAGAAGCTGCTGGGCGGAGTGAGTGGTGGAAACGCCGATGGCGGTCATGCCCGCGGCGCGGGCGGCGAGGATGCCGGCGGGCGCATCCTCGATCACGGCGCAGCGGGCGGAGGGGATGCGCAGCAGGCGACCCGCCTGGAGAAACACGTCCGGCGCGGGCTTTCCCTTCGTAACCTGGGAACCATCGACGATGCCCCCGAAATAGCGGCGAATGTCACCGACATCCAGCACCAGGTCCACGTTTTCTCTGGGGGCCGATGAGCCGACCGCCAGCGACGCGCCGGCGAGCTGGAGCGAAGAGAGCAGAGCGACGGCGCCGGGGGCCAGGGGCATGCGCTGGCGCACCAGGTCCCGGAACGCCGCTTCCTTGCGGGCGGCGATCGCTTCAGCCTCGGCAGCGGGGACCGAATCCCCGAACATGATCCGGATGCAGTCGGCGTTGACGCGCCCAAAGCATGAGAGGAACGTCCCGTACTGAAGCTCGACGCCGCGCTGCGCGGCGACGTCTCTCCAGCTCAGCCAGTGCGCCTCCTCGGACATCACCAGCACGCCGTCCATATCAAAGATCACGCCAAGCTGCATCGTTCCAGGCTCCATGCCCGCTCAGGGCGTCCGGAGGATACGGCAGCCAAAGACGCCGCCCGCGAACATCTTCTCCCTCGCCTGAAACTTCACGCGGACCCGCTCTTTCCCGTGGATGAGCGTTTCGGGCACGTCGTATGTCACGTCAAAGAACTCCCCGGGCCGGTTCCTGTCCAGCGTCTGGGTTCCCACCACCACGTCATCCACCAGGATGTCGAACATGCGCTCTCCCGTGTCGCTCCCCCAGTACGTGCACACCAGCCGCGCCGCGCCCGACTCGGGCGCCTTCATAAGGAACGAAAACCACCCGCCGCGGTACGCGTCCCGCCACCGCAGGCCCATGTGCTCCCCCGTGTTCGTGCGGTCGCCCTCGAACCCATGGTCCCGCTCGGGCTGCATCTCCCCCGGCTGGACAAAGTCCGTGGTCATCGCCTCAAGCTGCCGCCGCTGCTCTTCGCGCTGCTGGCTTTGCTCTACCTGCCGCTTCCACTGCTCCTGATCGAACCGGCGCCAGTACACGGAGTAGAACTGGCTCGCGATCCTGAAAAACGGCACGAGCTTCACGTCCCCGGGGCGCACCACGCCTGTTGTCTGAAACTCCATCAACGGGCTTGTCTGCCGGCGAGCCCACCCGGAGACATCCGCGTTGTCCGTGACGATGACCGGGATCGCCGACGGCTCGGGCATGGTGGGGCCCAGATCGCCCGCGAGCACGATCGGCCCGGCGAGCAGCGCCACGGTGGTCGGGTCATCCGGTGTTGGCTCCAGCCGCAGCGGCGCGGGCAGGGCGATGGTAATGACGTCTCCCGTCTTCCACGTGCGGCGGATCACCGCGTACCCATCCGCGCCCGTCGTCACGATCGCCCTCTGGCCGTTGACCTGCACGTCCATCACGCCCGGAATCCACCCCGGGTGGCGGACCCGGATGGCGAACTCGCTGGGCGTGCCGCACGTCAGCGTCAGCCGCGTCGAAGGCCCGTCGGGAAACTCGGTTTCCTGCACGACGGTGAGCTTCTTCTCCTCCCAGTGCAGAGAGCTGGGGATGAACAGGTTGACGTAGAGCACCTCGTCCCCGTGGGAATAAATTGCATCCCCATACGAGGCATGGTTCTCCATTCCCGTGCCGACGCAGCAGGTGAACGAATCTTCGAGTCCCTGGAATGGCTTGCGGGAGGCGGGCTTGAGCGGAACGTAGTAGCACACGCCCGCCGACGCCGGGTCCTGTGACGCCAGGATGTGGTTGTACAGCGCACGCTCATAGAAATCCATGTACGCCGCCCGCGGTTTCCACGCGTGAAGCATCCTGGTCAGGCGAAGCATGTTGTACGTGTTGCACGTTTCGGACGTGTTGCCGTTCAGGCTCGCGCCGAGGATCCCCGGCTGACCGAGATACTCGTTGAGGCTGTTCCCGCCGGTCACGTAGCAGTGGCGGGTCGTCATGGTCTCCCAGAAAAACGTCGCGGCGGATTCCAGCTTGGGGTCCCCCGCGAGCTCGTGCTGGCGCGCCGCGCCGATGAGCTTGGGGATCTGCGTGTTGGAATGCAGGCCGGGAAGGATGTCTTTGCCCTCCGACAGCGGATCGAGGACCTGGTGGTCGTTGAAGCGGCGGGCAAGCGTCAGGTACTTCTCCTCCCCCGTGATCGCGTAAAGGTCCGCGGCGACTTCGTTCATCCCTCCGTGCTCGCAGCGAAGCATGGTGTTGAGCTGCGCCTCGTCGAGACCCGCCGTGACCAGCAGCGCGTAGTCCCCCAGGCCCTGCATCACCCGCAGGGCCTGCGAGTTGCCGCACAGCACGTAGCAGTCTCGCAGGCCCGCCATCTGCTTGTGCAGCGTGTACCACGGCACCCAGATGCCGTTGAGATCAAACCCCTTGCTGCGGATGTTCCCCTTTCGCACGTCTTCGAGCGCCTTGTGGCCTCCAGGGATCGCCGCGACATAACCATCCCCGACCGCCGCCTGGCATTCGGCGAGCTCGGCGACGATCTGGGCGGTGCGT
The DNA here is from genome assembly GCA_044226385.1 of Phycisphaerales bacterium. Lineage (GTDB taxonomy): Bacteria > Planctomycetota > Phycisphaerae > Phycisphaerales > UBA1924 > JAEUJB01. The sequence goes on along the minus strand of JBGAHA010000002.1, from coordinate 209,157 downwards.
TCCTTGAATCGGGCGTCGCCCGTGGCGGCGAACATGCGAGCGCAGGCCGAGAGGTAATGCCCCAGCGTGTGGCCGCTGATCGTTTCGGCTTCCCATCCGCCGTATCCCTCTGCCTTCGCGGGGAGGCCTGATTCTGTCCGAAAGCGTGCGAGGAGGCGGTCGACGCTGAGTGAAAGCAAGTACTGGGCGTCCCGATCCTGCGCAGCCTTGAAGGGTCCATCGAGCAGTTTCACGCTCGCGGGGTCAAAGGGCGCCGCCTCGGGCTTGATCCGGGGCTCGATCACCGCGGGCGGGACCGCGAGCACGAACGCGCAGGCGACGTGGCAGACCACAAGAGAGCAGAACACGGCAAAGATCCGCATACAGAGGGTTCCTTGGGGATCGCTGCGCGAGACGGCAGCCCGGTGACGTCAGAGCGCCAGCGCTGGGCGGAACGCCGCGTCAGACTGCGTGATGCCGGAAAATGGAAGGTGGGGGGTGTAGAGACCCGGCGTTTCCTGCTGCCCGTGGTACACGGTGATGCCGAAGTAATTCCCCAGCGCTTCCCACAGCGCGTTGCCCACGTGGCCCTGGGTGATCGCGACATGGTGGGGGAAGTGCCGCAGCAGGACATCCCGGTAGAGGCGCCCCAGCCCCGGCAGTCGGCACCAGCCGTAGCAGCCGAACGTCACGGCGGGGTTGGGCTCGATGCGGCCCTGCGCGATCACGGCCTTCATGTCCCCCCGGGGATCCTGCGTGATGCGGCAGAGGGTGAGCGGGCTCTCCCTTGCCACGAATTCGATCGTTCCTTCCGAGTCGGCATACGACGCGGCGCCGCTGGAGGCGATGATCTCCTGCACTCCCAGCTTTACGGGTGAACCGGCAAACGCGGCGGGGAACACGCCGCAGTGCCACACGTTCACGAGCTCGTCGTCGTCGTTGTGCAGGTTGTTCCAGTCGGCCAGCCCCGCCGGGGAGTCGCTGGCGAGCATGGCGGCGTGCATCGACATGGTGCCCATGATGTCGGCTTCGCACGCCGAAGGCACGCCCTCATCCCCGAAGCGGCTCATGGTCGTGCACGAGCAGACGCCGTAGTTTGCCTGGATGCTCGTCCAGCACTGGATGCCGAAGGCGTCGATCGCGTTCTCTTTCCCCCAGCGCCGCAGGAAGAGCTCCAGCTTGGCGCTGCGGACCACCGAAAGCTGCTTGATCCCCGAGGTATCCGCGTACCCCTGGATCGACGCGACGACCTTGGAGAGGTCCGGATCGGCGTCGGGAATGCGGTTGGCCCCGCCGATCGCCTCGGAGAGGTCCAGCGTGACGACGGTGGGGCCCATCAGCTGGAGCTGCTTTTCGTTGAACCGGCATGTCCAGAACGCGTCGGGACGGGCCCCGATCTGGCCGTACCGCGCGTGGCGCAGCCCGTGCACCACCCGGCAGATGCGAACGAACAGGTCAAGGTCCTGCGCGAACGACTCGTCCCCCGGGAAGCAGATGGGCCGCTGCGCCACCGTGTACGGCGCCCCGATCTGCCGCAGCACCTCTCCGATCGAGAGCAGCCCGCAGAAGCTGTCCCGGCGCTTGGTGGTCATCGTCAGGCGTTCTTCCTCCTGACAGCCGTAGATCATGATGGGGACGTTGAGCGCCGCCTTCTTGACGCACCACGCAACGCCCTGCTCCTCCCCGAAATTGACCGCCCCGATGAGGATTCCCTGAACGTTCTCACGCCGGAACAGTTCCGCGGTGAACTCGGCCTCCTGCCGTGTCTCCACGCACCCCACCTTCGTGTCGGCGGGGCTTGGCGCTACCACGGTGATCCCGAGCCGCTGCATCGCCTTCACAGTCTCGTCCCGCATCTTCGCGGCGAGTTCCTTGGAGAAGAACCCGCGGTTGGCGGGAATGAAACCGATCTTGACGCTGCGGGATGGAGGCATCGTGGGTTCCTGTGGGCGGGGACGGCGGACGAAGTGGAATGCAAATCGAAAGCGACTTGAGAGAACGCTACGGCTGCCCGTAGTAGGCATTCACGCCGTGCTTGCGCTCGTGGTGCGTGCGAAGGATGTGCGGTTCAAGCGAAATGGGGTTCTCGGTCAGCGCCAGGGTTCCATGGGCCATGCGGGCGACGGCTTCGAGCGCGACCGCGTTCTCCACGGATCGGGCGGCGCTCCCCCCCCAAGTGAAGGGGGCATGGCCTGCCACCAGAACGCCCGGGACGGCGACGGGATCGACCGCGGCGAAGCGTTCCACGATAGCCGCACCCGTCGCCGCTTCATATCCCCGCTCAACCTCCGCGGGCGTGAGCTGCCGTGTGATGGGCACCTCCCCGGCGAAATGATCGGCGTGGGTGGTGCCCAGGCACGGGATGGGCCGGCGGGCCTGGGCGAACATCGTGGCCCACGGGCTGTGGGTGTGCGTGATTCCCCGTGCGGCGGGAAAAGCTCGGTACAGCGCCAGGTGCGTGGGCAGGTCGGTGGACGCACGAAGTGAGCCGGCGACGACGCGGCCGCTGAAATCGACGACCACGATGTCGTCCGGGGTGAGGCGTTCGTACGCGACGCCGCTGGGCTTGATACCCACCATCGTCCTCGCCTCGTCGATCTCGCTCACATTTCCCCAGGTCAGCGTGACCAAGCCGTGGAAAGGAAGGGAACGATTGGCAAGGCAGACGCGTTCGCGGAGATCGTCAAGCGCGGTCATCGGGCGCTCCTGGCGCGCGTGCGGATGGCGATGAGTTCCTTCATGACGCCGGCGACCGATGGTCCCGTCGCCCCGCGCGACCCGAAGGCGTCGTGCAGGGTCGTGTAGACGTCGTACAGCTCCCGGTACACCGCGGCGCGGGCGGGGTCGGGCGTGTAGACCGTCTCCTTCACACCCGTCATCGCCCGCTGCGCGTCGGGCACGCTGCGGTGGGCCGCGCCCACCACCGCGCCCAGAATCGCCGCGCCCAGGGCGCACGTCTGGCCCGAGCGGCTGATGTACATGGGCCGGTTGCAGATGTCCGCGTAGATCTGCATGACCAGCGGGTTCTTCTCGGCAATGCCGCCGCAGTTGACGATCCGATCGATCCCCACGCCGTACTGCTCGATGCGTTCGATGATCTTCAGGGCCCCAAAGGCCGTTGCCTCGATGAGAGCCCGGTAGACCTCGGCCTGTGATGTGTGCAGGGTCTGGCCCACGATCAGCCCCGTCAGCAGCGGGTCGACCAGCACCGTCCGGTTGCCGTTGTGCCAATCCAGCGCCACCAGGCCGCTTTCCCCCGGGAGAAGGTTCGCGGCCTGGGCGGTCAGGCGAGCATGCACCTCGGCCGCCCCCGCCTCTCCGGCCAGCACCATGTGCTGCACGAACCAGTTGAAGATGTCACCGACGGCCGACTGCCCGGCTTCGATGCCGTGCATCCCCGGCAGCACGCTCCCGGGGACGATGCCGCACACGCCGGGAATATCCGGCAAGTCCTGCTCAAGGGGAGCCACCATGCAGTCGCACGTGCTGGTGCCCATGATCTTCACCAGCGTGCCCGCCCCGATGCCCGACCCCACGGCGCCAAGGTGCGCGTCGAACGCGCCCACCGCGACGGGAATGCCCGCGGGGAGCCCTGTCCTCACCGCCATCTCCCGCGTCAGGAGTCCGGCCCGCGTGTCTGACGTCACGGGACGATTCCCGTAGTTTGCGCGGTACTTGGATAACCCCGGCTGCACCGAATCCAGGAACGCCGCCGAAGGCAGCCCGCCCCACGACTCGTGGTACATCGCCTTGTGCCCCGCGGCGCAGATGCTCCGCTGCAGCGCGGCGGGGTTCAGCGTCCCGGTAATGAATGCCGGGACAAAATCGCAGAGTTCCACCCAGCAGTGCGTCGCCGCCGCGACCTCCGGGTGCTTCCGGTGGCACCGCAGGACCTTCGACCAGTACCACTCGGAGGAGTACGTCCCGCCGCACTTGGCGAGATACGGCAGACCCTGCGCCGAGGCCTTCGCCGTCAATTCCGCCGCCTCCGCATGGGAGGTGTGGTCCTTCCAGAGCCACGCCATCGCCGCCGGGTTGTCCGCGAATGTCGGCAGCATCCCCAGCGGCATGCCGCTCGCGTCCACGGGCATCGGCGTGGAACCGGTGGTGTCGACCCCGATCCCGACGATGTGCGAGGGAGAGAACGCCCGGTCTGACCGCGCGGCCTGGAGCACCGCCCGAACCGTCCGCTCGAAGCCCTCGATGTAATCAGCCGGGTGCTGCCTCGCCACATGCGGGTCCCGGTCGTCGGTGATGACGCCTTCGACGCCGTGGGCGTAGGTCCAGGTCGCCTCGGCAACCTCTTCGCCCGTGCGCACATCCACGATCATGGCTCGGACGCTGGAAGTGCCGTAATCGATGCCCAGCGCCAGGGGTCGTCCCGCGGGCGAGCCTTCGGTCCGGTGGTCAGTAGTCACGCCAAGTCGCTCCCTCTCATCCCGGCCGTTCTGGGAGAACCGATTGGATCCCCCAACATCGTGAAGATAGTGTACTATCTCCGCCGCCGTCTGCAACACAGCGCCAGCGGGCGGCATCTCCCAGCGGCCCCGGTCCGCGCTTCCACACCAGGCGTTTTCAAGCCCCCTACGCGAGGAATCCAGCATGTTCTCACACGCTCGTCGACAGGTGATCGGGCTCCTGGCCATGGCCGCCGCGGGCATGGGAGCGGGTTGGGGATGTGAAAAGCAGCCCCAGGCCGCTGGCCCCGCGCCCGCTCCTGCGACAACGCCCGGGGCGAAGGCTCCCGCTCCCGACAAGCCCGCGGGACCGATCCGCGTGGGTTTCTCCCAGATCGGGGCGGAGAGCGACTGGCGTAAGGCCAACACGGATTCCATCAAGGCCGAGGCCGCGGCTCGCGGGTACGACCTGGTCTTCGTCGATGCGCAGCAGAAACAGGAGAACCAGATCAAGGCCCTGCGCAGCTTTGTCGCGCAGGGGGTGGACGTGATCGCCTTCTCGCCCGTGGTTGAAACCGGGTGGGAGCCCGTGCTCAAGGAAATCCAGCAGGCCGGCATCCCGGTCGTGCTGACCGACCGGGCGGTGCAGGTCAGCGATCCCACGTTATTTGTGACGTTCATCGGCGCGGATTTCGTGGAGGAGGGGCGGCGGGCCGCTCGCTGGCTCGCCAAGGCGAGCGGGGGCAAGGCCATGGTCGCCGAGCTTCAGGGAACCCCGGGCTCGGCCCCCGCGATCGACCGTAAGAAAGGATTCGAGGACGAGATCAAGGCCTACCCCGAGATCAAGATCATCAAGAGCCAGACGGGCGAGTTCACCCGCGCCAAGGGGCGTGAGGTGATGGAGTCGTTCCTGAAGAGCCCCGAAGGCAAGCAGATCACCGCCCTGTATGCGCACAACGACGACATGGCCCTTGGGGCGATCCAGGCGATCGAAGAGGCCGGCCTGAAGCCCGGCACGGATATAAAGATTGTCTCCATCGACGGCGTTCGGCCCGCGTTCGAGGCGATGGTCGCCGGCAAGCTCAACTGCACGGTGGAGTGCAACCCGCTGCTGGGGCCGCAGCTCTGCGATGCCATCGAGGCCGTGATCGCCAAAAAGGCGATCGAGAAGCGGATCGTGACCAAGGCGGGCGTCTTTGAGCAGGCCACGGCCGCCGAGGACATCAAGACGCGCAAGTACTAGCGCGGGCACGTGGAATAACACGAAGTGGACCCGGGGTGGACAACGTCCGCCCCGTGTTCTCATTGACACCCTCCCGCCAGCGCTTCCCAGGTGCCGGACGGAATATGCGGTTTAAGCGGTCTGTATCGGTTGTCCACGTGCCTGCACAGGCGGCGCGGTTTGGCCATTTTCACATGGAGGTCCGTCTGCGCTAGGGATTCATCACCAAATGGTCTCTAGATGAAACTGCACCGGTAATTCCCCCCAGCCTGCGACCGATGGCATGGTCCGTCGCTTCCCAGTTTGCCGCAGCGGGGACTCATGCTAGATCAAATTTCAAATCAGGCCGATCGTATCGCTTTGGCTCTTGTCTCAACCGACAAGGACGATCTCCAATCACTCGCCAGGGTCCACGAAGGGCTCGCCCAGCTCGAAAAGCTGGGGATCGAGGCGACGCGAGAGGACATCGCCTCGTCGGCCTCTCAGATCGCCCGGTCGGTGGAGGCGATCGTTCTGAGCCAAGTCGCCGACGCTGAGAAGGCGCTGCAGCGGGTCTCCGCCGCGGTATCGGACCTTCAGCGGCTGGTCCAAGGCCAGCAGCCCGAGGAACGGGCGACAGAGGCGACCGAAGAGGAGGCGCCGGTGGCCTCTCACGCGGAGATCGAGCCGGAGACGGAGGTGCCCGAGGCCGACGTCCAGCTCGTGACCGACTTTATTTCCGAAGCGCACACGCACCTGGACTCGGCGGAGTCGGCGCTGCTGGCGCTGGAGAACTCCCCGCAGGACTCCGACAGCGTCAACGCGGTCTTCCGCGCCTTCCACACGATCAAGGGTGTCGCCGGCTTCCTGAACCGCCGCCAGATCGGGGCTCTCGCCCACGCCGCGGAGAGCCTGCTCGACGCGGCCCGGCAGCGCAAGCTTGAGCTCCGCGGCGCCGTGCTGGACGTGGTGCTCGAAGCGCTGGACATGATGCGCGGGCTCATGAAATCGCTGAGCGAGGCGATGAAAGAGAAACGCGCCGAGCCGGCGATGCCCGGCATCCAGAGCGTCATTGAACGCCTTGGGATGGCGACGCGGTCGCCTTCGTCCGCGCCGATCTCTGATTCGTCCGCGCCAGCGTCGGTTTCTTCGACGGCGGCGCCGGCGTCGGCCAGCATGGATTTCAACTCACCGTCCGATGCGGGCGCCGCGCCCGCCGCCGCCGATGGCGGAGCGGAGGCCGCGGTGGTTCGCGGCGGGGAGCCCTCGTCGCCCCGCACGGAATCGGATACGACGGTCAAGGTCGGGACGGCCCGACTGGACAGTCTGGTGAACATGGTCGGGGAGCTGCTGATCGCGCAGGCGATGGTGCAGCAGGGAGCGGGGGAGTATTCGTCCCGCAACCAGGGTCTTGCCCGCAGCCTGCGGCACATGGGCAAGATCGCCCGTGAGCTGCAGGACCTCTCGATGTCGATGCGGATGGTCCCGATCCAGGGCGTGTTCCAGAAGATGGTGCGCCTGGCCCGTGACGTGAGCCGCAAGATCGACAAGCAGATCGAGATGGTCACGGTGGGCGGGGAGACTGAGCTGGACCGCAACGTGGTGGAGGTCGTCAGCGATCCGCTGGTGCACATGGTGCGCAACGCCGTGGACCACGGGATCGAGACGCCCGACGAGCGGCTGCAGCTTGACAAGCCGGCGGTGGGCCGGGTTGAGCTGCGGGCGTTCCACCACTCGGGCAACATCGTGATCCGCATCTCCGACGATGGCCGCGGCCTTGACCGCGCCAAGATCCTCAAGAAGGCCGTCGAGGCGGGCATCGTGACCCAGGACCAGGACCTGACGGACCAGGAGGTCTACTCCCTCATCTTCCACGCCGGGCTTTCGACGGCGGAGAAGGTCACGGACGTGTCGGGTCGCGGCGTGGGCATGGACGTGGTCCGCAAGAACATCGAGGCGCTGCACGGCCGCATCGAGATCTCAAGCCAGCCGGGCGCCGGTTCGACGTTCACCATCCGCCTCCCGATCACGCTGGCGATGATCGACGGGATGGTGGTCCGCGTGGGGCAGGCCCGCTTCATCATCCCGACGACGAGCATCGAGCAGAGCCTTCAGGCCCGGCCGGACCAGCTCACCACGGTGCAGGGCCGGGGTCAGATGTGCCTGGTCCGCGGGGCGCTGCTGCCCATGTACCGCCTCTCGACCGTGTTCGGCATGGCCGACGAGGTCGGCAAGGACGCGGGGGGCGAATTGACCGTGATCCTGCAGGACAGCGATCGCCGCTGCTGCATGGTGGTGGACGAGCTCCTGGGCCAGCAGCAGGTCGTGATCAAGTCCCTGGGGGACACGATCGGCAAGGTGCAGGGCGTCTCCGGGGGCGCGATCCTCGGGGACGGCACCGTCAGCCTGATACTCGACGTTCCCGGCCTCATGGAGCTCGCGCAGAGCCTCCACACCTGATCGATCCAACCTCTTCCGGAGATTTCATACATGTCATCGACCGCAACGCACGCAACCCGCTCGGCGGCTCACGCCGGCAAGTACCTGACCTTCGCCCTGGGCAAGGAGGAGTACGGCCTTGAGATCCTCAAGGTGCGGGAGATCATCGGATACCTCGACATCACCGCCGTTCCGCAGACGCCGCCCTACATCCGCGGGGTGATCAACCTCCGCGGCCAGGTGATCTCGGTGGTGGACCTGCGGGCCAAGTTCAACATGCCCCCGACCCCGCGGACCGACGAGACCTGCATCATCGTGGTCGAGATCCGCAGCGGGGACCGCAAGATCAGCACCGGCATCGTGGTCGACCGCGTGTCGGAGGTGCTGAGCATCGGCGCCGACCAGATCGAGGACGCCCCGGCTCTTGGGCCGAGCGTCTCGACCGACTTCATCCTGGGCATGGGCAAGATCGGGGAGTGCGTGAAGATCCTGCTCGACATCGACCGGGTGTTGAGCGACCAGGACCTGCACGACGTCGCCGTTCGCGCCGCGGCCTGACCGCCGCCCGCATTCCAGCGTTCACATCGTTCTCAATCCCGGCTTGTGCCGGACACACCTGAACAGAGAGAAGACCGGAGCGACTGATCATGGGACTTCGTGGAAAAATCATCGGCATCTGCTGCGTACTCATTGTCCTGCTGGGGAGCGCGATGCTCTTCGCGTACTACACCAGCACAAAGGAAAAGATCGAGCAGCAGTACATCGAGAAGGCTCGCAGCATCGTCATGACGACCGAGTCGACGCGCGAGGAGATGAGCAAGAAGTGGGAGCAGGGTCTCTTCACCACCGAGCAGCTCTCGGAGTGGGGACACGCCGGCCACAAGGACAAGGTTCTCGCCGCCGTGCCGGTCGTGACGGCGTGGAACGCCGCCATGGCCAAGAGCAAGGAAGGCGGGTACACCCTCAAGGTGCCCAAGTTCGAGCCCCGCAACCCCAAGAACGAGCCCGACGCCCTCGAGGGCAAGGTGCTCAAGATGTTCGAGGCCGACGCCAACCTGGTGGAGTACCAGGAAACCGACGTCGCGTCCAACTCCATCCGCTACTTCCGTCCCATCAAGCTGACCCAGGAATGCCTGGCCTGCCACGGTGACCCCGCGACCTCCAAGGCGCTGTGGGGCAACGACCAGGGCCTGGACATCACCGGCTCGGAGATGGAGAACTGGAAGGTCGGACAGGTGCACGGCGCGTTCGAGATCATCCAGAGCCTCGACGGCGCTCAGGCCCAGATGTCCTCGGCGATGTGGGATGGCGCGGGCATGATCGCGGGCCTTGTCGCGGCCTCGGGCGTGGTGGTCTTCTTCCTGATCACCCGCATCGTGGTCAAGCCCACGGCGATGATCGTGGACAACCTCCTCTCGGGCGCCGACCAGCTCGCGTCGGCTTCGGGCCAGGTCTCGTCCTCCAGCCAGAGCCTGGCGCAGGGCGCCAGCGAGCAGGCGGCCTCTCTGGAAGAGACGACCAGCGCGCTGGAAGAGATGTCCAGCATGACCAAGAAGAACGCCGACACGGCCCGTGAGGCCGCGGTGCTCGCCGCCCAGACCCGCGCTTCGGCGGACAAGGGCACGCAGGCGATGTCCCGGATGGGCTCGGCGATCAACGAGATCCAGAAGTCGGCGTCGGAGACGGCCAAGATCATCAAGGTGATCGACGAGATCGCCTTCCAGACCAACCTTCTCGCCCTGAACGCCGCGGTGGAAGCCGCCCGAGCGGGTGAGGCCGGCAAGGGCTTCGCGGTCGTCGCCGAAGAGGTCCGCAACCTGGCGATGCGTTCGGCGGAGGCGGCGAAGAACACCAGCGCCCTGATCGAGGGCAGCGTTCAGTCGAGCCGCAACGGCGTGACGATGGCCGAGGAAGTGGCCCAGTCGCTCAACGAGATCACCCAGGCGGCGACGAAGGTCGACGCGATGGTGGGTGAGATCGCCGCGGCGAGCCGTGAGCAGGCGACGGGCATTGAGCAGGTCAATTCGGCCATCTCCCAGATGGACAAGGTGACGCAGTCCAACGCCGCGGCGGCGGAGGAATCGGCGTCGGCCTCCGAGGAGCTTTCCAGCCAGGCGGTGGAGCTCAACAACGTGGTCAGCGGCCTCCAGTCGCTGGTGGACGGTGTGACCAACGGCGCGCACGCGGGCGCCGCTCCGGCGGGCGGAAAGAGCAAGCGGGCGCGGGCGAGCCACGGCGGCGCGCCGGCCCGCGGGGCCAAGGCGGTCTCCCACGCCATCCCGTTCGGTGAGGACGATGCCTCTTTCAGCGACTTCAAGTCGAACTGATCACCCGGTCAGGTCGATTGGCACGATCTCTCGCCCGGTCGGCGGCCCAGCGGCCGTCGACCGGCTTACCGGAACGAGACGTGGCTCGATCCACGTGCAGGCGGCCCGGGGGCCTGCGGGTTCCACAGGGCGATCCGCACGGCGCGGTTTGGCCCCATGAACGGTCTTTGAATAGCTATTGGAGTCATGCACTTGAAAATCGGCACACGAATTCTTGCTGGGTTTGGTTCGATCGTCGCCATCACGCTCGTCATCGGGACGATGTCGACGGTCACGATGCGCACCGCCGCCCACCGGGCGAGCGACCTCAAGGAGAAGCAGATCGCGGAGCTGGCGATCGTCTCGGACGTTGCCAAGCACTACGACGAAGCGTCTTTGAGCGCCAGGACGTTCGGCTTCACGGGGGACCGGAAGCAGTTTGACGCCGCGGTCACGAGCCTCGAGAAGACGCGCAAGGCGATGGAGGAGGCCGCGGCGCTCAGCGCGGCGCATCCCGATCTGAGCGCCCTGAGGGAGGCCGTGAGCAAGGGCGGCCCGATGCTGGACGAGTACAGCAAGCTGGTGCAGCAGACCGGAACGCTCAGCGGGCAGCGTGAGGAGATGCACAAGGAGATGGACGCCGCCGCGGGCAAGATCGGAGAGCTGATGGATGCCCTGTACACCGCGCAGAACGAGCGGCTCGCCAAAGAGCTCGAAGGGGCCCTGGACTCCGCAAAGCTCGATGCCCGGATCGAGAAGATCGCCCTGGTGACCGAGGCGCGCAAGGAGATCAACCTGGGCCGCCTCAACATCTTCAAGGGCGAGGCTCTTCGGGACACCGGCATCTCCCAGTCGGCCTCCAAGCATTTCGAGCAGGCGGAGGCGTCCCTCGCCACATGCATCGAGCGCATGAAGGTCGCGGCCGACATCGAGGAGGCGAACGGCGCCCTGGCCGCCTTGAAGGAATATGTCCAGTGCACGGAAAAGGTGCACGCGATCGACCAGCAGCTCGCCTCGGTAGGTGCGAAGCGGGCGGAATATCACGACAAGCTGGGTGAAGTCATCACCGCGGTGCATACCCGCGGCGTCGAGACCGCGCAGGAGTCCTCCACCAAGTCGGCCTCGGAGCTGAGCCTGGCGGCGACGAGCACGCTGACGGGTGTGGTGGCCTCCCTGGTGGCGGGCGTGTTGCTGACCTTCTTCATCACCCGCGGCATCAGCCGCGTGCTGACCCGGACGGCGGACGAGCTCAGCCAGGGCGCGTCGCAGACGGCCTCGGCGTCTCAGCAGGTCTCCTCGGCGAGCCAGAGCCTGGCGCAGGGCGCCAGCGAGCAGGCGGCCTCTCTTGAAGAGACGACCAGCGCGCTGGAAGAGATGTCCAGCATGACCAAGAAGAACGCGGACACGGCCCATGAGGCGGCCTCGATTGCGGCTCAGACCCGTTCGTCCGCCGACAAGGGCACGCAGGCGATGACTCGGATGGGCTCGGCGATCAACGAGATCCAGAAGTCGGCCTCGGAAACGGCCAAGATCATCAAGGTGATCGACGAGATCGCCTTCCAGACCAACCTCCTCGCCCTGAACGCCGCGGTGGAAGCCGCCCGAGCGGGTGAGGCCGGCAAGGGCTTCGCGGTCGTCGCCGAAGAGGTCCGCAACCTGGCGATGCGTTCGGCGGAGGCGGCGAAGAACACCAGCGCCCTGATCGAGGGCAGCGTTCAGTCAAGCCGCAACGGCGTGGCGATGGCCGAGGAAGTGGCCAAGACGCTGTCGGAGATCACCCAGGCGGCGACGAAGGTCGACGCGATGGTCGGTGAGATTGCCGCCGCGAGCCGTGAACAGGCGACGGGCATCGAGCAGGTGAACTCGGCGGTGTCGCAGATGGACAAGGTGACGCAGTCCAACGCCGCGGCGGCGGAGGAATCGGCGTCGGCGGCGGAGGAGCTCTCCAGCCAGGCGACGGAGCTCAACAACGTCGTCCTCAGTCTGCAGGCCCTGGTGGGCGGGGCCTCGGCGCAGAGCCGCCGGGCCTCCTCCCTGGCAACCTCGCGGCTGGTGCCCTCGCGGCACGCCGCTTCGAAGCCGGTGAGCACGCAGAGCGGCTCCAGGCCGGTGTCGCACGCGATTCCGTTCGGTGACGAGGACTCGTCGTTCAACGAGTTCAAGTCCGCCGCGTAATTCACTCATCCACGCCGTCGGCGGTGGAACACGCCGCCGACGCGCCTTGCATCGGGTATGGCAGCCGGTTGTGTCCGGCGAACTGCGCGGGCAGCGCCGGGAGGTTCACGGGCCGGGATCGTGAACGGGGCAGAATCGATCAACTGTGCACTTTGGTCGTGCCCAATGGCCGCTTGAGCGGTGTGTGCCTCGCTCACACGGAGTTTCCAAACCTCATGATTGTCGAACGCGTCAACATCACCGACAGCCAGCTGAGAAAGCTCGCGGTATTGATCCACACCCGCTGCGGCATCACGCTGCACGACGGGAAGAAGGAACTGGTGCAGGCGAGGATCGCCCGGCGGCTCCGGGCGCTGGGGAATATCCCGGCGGAGGATTACGTCAACAAGCTGCTGGAGAAGCCCGACGATCCGGAGTTCGACGACCTGATCGATGCGATCAGCACGAACCTGACGTCATTCTTCCGTGAGAACGCGCACTTTGAGTTCCTCGCGGATATCCACCTGCCGGGGATCATGAAGCGCAAGGGGTCGGTGAACGACCGGCGCCTGCGCGGCTGGAGCGCCGCGTGCTCGACGGGGGAAGAACCGTACTCGATGGGCATCGTCGCGCTGGAGGCGGTGGCGGGCCTGCGTCCGAGCTGGGACGTGAAGATCCTGGCGACGGACATCTCCCGCCCGGTGCTCGCCTCGGCCAAGCGGGGCGTGTACACGACCGACCGGCTGGACAAGGTGCCCGCGGCGCAGCGGCGAACGTACTTCGAGGCGTGCCCCAAGCAGGCCGGTGAGAACAGCGAGCAGGTGGGGGCGGCGCTGCGGAACACGGTGCGGTTCGGGCATTTGAACCTGATGGACGCCTGGCCCTTTGACGGCCCGTTCGACTTTGTGTTCTGCCGAAACGTGATGATCTACTTCGACAAGCCCACGCAGGAGCGGCTGGTGAACCGGATCCACGACGTGATCGCGCCCGGCGGCGTGTTCTTCACCGGCCACTCCGAGTCCCTGACCGGCGTGAACCACCCCTTTGAATACGTGCAGCCGACCATCTACCGGAAGAAGGGATGAGCGTTGAAGATTACCGTCGCAGTCTCGGACGTGCAGGTGTCATCGAGTCCGCAGGACGTCATCTGGACGTACTCCCTGGGCTCGTGCATCGGCGTCACCGCATACGACCCGCTTGTGAAGGTGGGGGGCATGCTTCACTTCCAGCTCCCCGAGGGCTCGGCCAGCCCTGATCGGGCGGCCAAGGTGCCCGCGATGTTCGCCGACACGGGGTTGACTCTGCTGTTCGACTCCCTGCGGAAGCTGGGGGCCCAGGAACGCCGGCTGCAGATCGTGCTGGCGGGCGGGGCGAAGATCCTGGATGAATCCAACACGTTCAACATCGGACGGCGCAACCACGCCGCCATCCGCAAGTGTCTCTGGCAGCGCGGCCTGATGGTCGCCCGAGAGGATGTGGGGGGAGCTCAGCCCCGCCACATGATCCTCACCATCGCCAGCGGGGAAACGCAGATCAAGGTCGTCGGCTTCGCGGCCGCCGCGCAGGAGTGCTGAACATGCCACTGACCATTCTTGTCGTTGATGATTCGGCGACTACCCGTGCGGTCATCCGCCGGATCATCTCCATGTGCGGCCTTGATTCTCCCAAGGTCCTCGAGGCTCCCGACGGCAACGCCGGGCTCGAGGCCGCGCGGGCGGCGATGCCAGACCTCATCCTCGCCGATCTCCAGATGCCCGGTCTCAACGGCGTGGAGATGGTGCAGCGGCTCATGGCCGATCCAAAGACCAAGATGCTCCCGGTGGTCATCGTCTCCGCGGAGCCGAGCCAGGAGACGATCAAGCAGCTCCGCGCCGCCGGCGCCCGCGGCCACGTCGTCAAGCCCTTCACGCCCGAACAGCTCCGCAACGTCATCACCGAAGTCCTGGGGGTGCATCATGGCTGAATTCGATTCCGACCAGCTGACCGAGGCGTTCATCAGCGCCCTGGAAACCATGGCCTACATCTCTCCTCTCCCGTGGGAAGGGCCGATCCCTTCTCCCCCGGCGTCCTCCCTGGTGGTCTCCATCCGCCACCACGCCGATCGCACGCGAACCACCCGGCTGGTCGCCTGCCAGTCGTTCGCGGCGCACCTGGCCGCCAACGTGCTCGGAGAGCCGGAGGTCGATGATGACGCGACGCAGCGTGCGACCGACGCGCTAAAGGAACTGATGAACGTGGTCGCCGGCGCCCTGCTCCGCGCCGCCGGATCATCCTCCACCGCGGTGCTGGCGCTGGAACTTCCGAGCGTCAAGACGGTCACCGACCCCGCCGAATGGCACACCCTGGTCTCTTGCCCCGGAACGGTCACACTCGACGCCGACGGCCATTTCCTGGCGCTGGCATTTGCGCAGGGAGACTAATGATGGCACTGTCCAACATCCCCAATCCCACATCATCTCGCCTGGCCCGCAAAGTCCGCGTGCTGATCGTTGACGACTCGGCCGTGGTGCGAGAGGTCCTCACACGGGAGCTGGGACGGGATCCGCTGATCGAGGTGGTGGGCTCCGCGGCCGACCCCTACATCGCCCGTGAGAAGATTGTGGAATTGGGCCCCGATGTCCTCACGCTGGACGTCGAGATGCCCCGCATGGACGGACTGACGTTCCTGCGCCACCTGATGCGCAGCCGGCCCATGCCGGTGATCGTGCTCAGCTCCCTGACGCAGGAGGGAACGTCCACGGCGATCGACGCCCTGGCCGCGGGCGCGATCGACGTGCTCGCCAAGCCCGGGACGTCCTTCTCCACCGACAGCCTGGGGCCGATCCTGGCCTCCAAGATCAAGGCGGCGGCGGGTGCCCGCGTGGCGCCGCCCACCGTGCGGCCCAGCGTCGTCTCTTCGTCCAAGCTCGTGACGACCAACAAGATCCTGGCGATCGGCGCCTCCACCGGCGGGGTGCAGGCGCTCACCGAGGTGCTGACCGCCCTTCCGGCCACGGCGCCGGGGACGCTGATCGTCCAGCACATGCCCGAGAAGTTCACCGCCTCGTTCGCGCAGCGTCTGAGCTCCATGTGCCAGGTCCAGGTGACCGAGGCCAAGGACGGTGACCGCGTGGCCCCCGGCCGCGTGCTCATCGCCCCCGGCGGCAAGCACATGCTGCTTCGCCGCTCGGGCGCGGAGTATCACGTCTGCGTGAAGGACGGCCCGCCCGTGTTCCACCAGCGTCCGAGCGTGGAAGTCCTGTTCAATTCCGTCGCCGAGATCGCCGGCGCCAACGCCGTGGGCGCGATGCTCACCGGTATGGGGGCCGACGGGGCGACGGGTCTGCTGGCGATGCGCCGGGCGGGCGCCCGGACCATCGCCCAGGACGAGAAGACCAGTGTGGTGTTCGGCATGCCCGCGGAGGCGATCAAGTGCGGGGCCGCCGAGCACGTTCTTCCCCTTGACCAGATCGCACCGATGCTCATGTCTCTGGCATCCGCCAAGAGCAAGCAGTCCATGGAGGTGACCAGATGACAGCCGCCGCAACTGAAATTGCGGGTTTGGTGGTACCGTTCGTTTCGTCCGTTCGATCGGTGTTCAGCACGATGGTCGGACTCGAAATCGTGGTGCGTCAACCATACCTCAAGACCGATCCCGTCGCGGTGTACGACATCTCCGGGATCATCGGATTCTCCGGGGGCCTGACCGGCTCGGTGGTGCTGAACTTCACCACCGCCGCGGCCGAGGGCATCGTCAAGTCCTTCACGGGGTCCCCCGTCGATGTCAACAGCGGGGACTTCGCCGACGCGATCGGTGAGCTGGCGAACATGGTGGCCGGCGCCGCCAAGACCGAGCTGGGACAGAACGCCAATATCAGCCCGCCCACGGTTGTCCGTGGCAGCGGGCACTCGATCGCACGCCTGAGCGACGTTCCCTGCATCGTGATCCCCTGCAGGACGGAAGCGGGCGACTTTGCCATCGAGGTCAACATCAAGCGCGCCAGCGGCGCGGCCAAGAATGGGGGTACCTCCTCGTGAACATTCTCCTCGTCGACGACTCCAGCACCATGCGCACGATCCAGAAGAAGGCCCTGTCGGCCCTGGGGACCGTGAATTTCACCGAGGCTTCCGACGGCATCGTCGCCCTGACGGCGATCGCCTCGGCGCCCGAGGGGTTCAGCGTGATCCTGCTGGACTGGAACATGCCCAACATGGACGGGCTGACCATGGCCACGCGCCTGCGCCAGACCGACAAGAAGACCCCGATCATCATGGTCACGACCGAGGCCGAGAAGACCAGGATCATCGACGCCCTCAAGGCGGGGGTGAACAACTACGTCATCAAGCCGTTCACGCCGGACGTGCTGGTCGCCAAGGTCCGCCAGACCCTGGAGAAGTGCAAGGCGGCCGCGTAGGAGGGGACTATCATCCACCATGCTGCGGCGGGCGGCCGCGGGGGGTCCGGTTCACGCCGGCCCCCCGAGGAAAGTCCGAGCACGGCAGGACACGGCGGTGGGTAACACCCACCCGCTCGGGCGACCCCAGAGCGAGGGAAAGTGCCACAGAAAATACACCGCCGATGGCCCGCTCACGCGGGATCAGGCAAGGTTGAAATGGTGCGGTAAGAGCGCACCGCCCGGCTGGTGACAGTCGGGGCAGGGCAAACCCCGCCGCGTGCAAGGTCAAGCAGCTCTCCACGCGTGTGTGTGCCGCGCACGGCTGGTCCGGCCGTGACGGAGGGCGGGTAGACCGCTTGAGCGTTCTGGCGACAGGACGCCCAGAGAAATGGTCGCCATCCGGCGGGATTCACCTCCCGGCGGGGACAGAACTCGGCTTACAGCCGCGGCGGTCCATCGCGGGCCCTCGAGAGATCGGGGGCCCGCGACCATTTAACCCTCGCTCCCGCGGGGACACCCCAATTCGGTTGGCCCTCAGGCCCCCGCTGCGCCTCCGGCGTGCACCCTCACTATCATCGGGGTTCTATGCGAAAGACCGCCGCCCGGCCGCGCTCCGGTCGCCCGATCCATCCCGTCGTCGCCCTCATCGTCAGCCGCTACAACGCGTCGATCACCGATCGCCTGCGCGACGGAGCTCTCGCCGAATACGCGTCCAGGTATCCCTCGGCCCCGTCCGCGTCCGTCGTGCTGGTTGATGCGCCAGGGTCGTATGAGCTGCCAGCCCTCGCCTTGGCCGCCATGAACACCGGCCGCTTCGATGGCGCGGTCGCCCTTGGATGCCTGATTAAGGGCGAGACCAGCCACGACCGCTACATCGCCCAGGCCGTCGCCCACGGACTCGTGGACGTGACCGTCGTCACGGGGCTGCCCGTCGCCTTTGGAGTCCTGACCGTGGATACCCCCGCCCAGGCCAAGGCCCGCGCCGGCGGATCAGCGGGAAACAAGGGGCAGGAGGCGATGGCGGCGCTGCTCGACACCATCGAACAGATCCGATTGCTGCACGCCGTCCCTGTCTCGGCGCGAGCTTCTGCTCGTCTCAGCCCCCCCGACAAGCTTGCCCGCCGCGCAAGGAGCCGCGCATGAGGCTCCGCACCCAGCGTCTCGAGCTTGCGTTCCAGTTCGTCTTCCTGCTGGATTCCAGCGGGCCATCGGCCGTCTCCCAGACCGCGGCGCTGCTGGACTCGCACCTCTCCTCCCAGCGGGAGCAGACGCGCCTGCTGCTGGAGGCGTGGTGCAGTTCCAAGCCCCCCGCGGCCCCTGGAGTGCACGGGGATTCGGGGGCGGCGATCCAGGAGCTGAAAGCCAAGCTCACCGATGCGTTTTACTCAATGGTCGCCGAGCAGCTCCAGTTCGAGGCCGACCGCCTGCCGCCCTCGGGCGCTGCAAGGGGCGCCGATGCGCCCCGGGCCGTCCACATCTCCGATTGGTCCGACCAGGTGCGAGGAGCCTTCGCTCGCGCGTTCCGCGACCACGTGATCGCCAGCGCCGCTCGGGAGGCGATGGAGCCGATCTTCGAGGCCGCGGGAGACGTGTTTGATGACGCCCAGGGCGTGATCGCGGAGGCCGCCCTGATGGCGCAGGAGGCGATGAAGCTCGCGCCGCAGACCGACCGCATCACCACGCAGCTCGCGCCGACCTGGCCGCCGCACCGCCAGGCCGCGACGGACCGCGCCATCCTGCGGCTGGGGCGCAGCGAGATGCTCGCCGGCCGCACGCCCCCCAAGTGGGTCGTGCATCACTGCGTGAACCTGGCGAAGCGGTACAGCACGGAAAAATCCCCGTCGTTCGTGAACGCCCTGCTCGACAAGATTCTCAAGCAGGTCCTTGCCGAAAAGGGCGCCGCTTCGACGCCCGTCGCCGACGAGCCGCAGGCCTTGGAGACCGAACTCCCGCCCTTGGACGACGCCCCGACACACCCCGCCCCCGACGACGACTCAACCCCGGCACCTCCGCATGGCATTCTTTAAGTCCATCTTTTCCAAGCTCAAGCAGGGGCTTGATCGCACGCGCGAGGTGCTTGTCACAGGCATCCGTTCGATCCTGCTTGGCAAGCGGCTGGATGAAGGGCTCATTGACGAGCTGGAAACGCGGCTGATCCATGCGGACGTGGGGGTGAAGACCACGGGCAGGCTGGTGGACGGCATCCGCAAGGCCTTCCGGGAAGGAAAGATGGAGCGCGGAGACCAGGCGCTGGACTACATGAAGGCCGAACTCAAAAAGATGTGGCCTCCGGCGGACCGTCAGCTGCTTACCGCTCCGACCGGGACCCGGCCCACGGTCATTCTCATCACCGGCGTCAATGGTGTGGGGAAGACCACGAGCATCGCCAAGCTCTGCAAGAACCTTCGGGACCAGGGCAGTTCGGTGTTGTTGGGAGCGTGCGACACGTTCCGGGCGGGAGCTGTCCGCCAGCTGGAGATCTGGTCGGAGCGTCTGGGAGTGGAAGTTGTGAAGGGTCAGCAGGGTGGAGACCCTGCGGCGGTCGCGTTCGATGCGTGCATGGCGGCGAAGGCAAGGAACGTTGATTTCCTCATCCTCGATACCGCCGGCCGGCTGCAGACGCAGGACCCGCTGATGCGCCAGTTGACCAAGATCCGGTCGGTGGTATCCCGGCAGATTCCCGGCGCCCCCCACGAGGTGTTGCTGGTGCTGGACGCGACCAGCGGGCAGAACGCCCTGCGGCAGGCGGAAGAGTTTGACAAGGCGGTCTCCGCGGGAGGGGCCGAGCCGGGCGGCAAGGGCGTCACGGGGATCTTCCTGGCCAAGCTCGACGGCACGGCCAAAGGCGGGATTGTGATCGCGATCAAGGACGTGACGTCAATCCCGGTCAAGTTCATCGGGGTGGGGGAAACCCCCGACGACATGCAGCCCTTCGATCCTGAGTCGTTCGTCGAGGCCATGTTCGCCCAGTGACTGCCGGGGGGATCCCGTGACGGATTGGCCCGCCGGGCGCATCTGGGTGCACAATCACCGGCGAATTGCCGGTGCGCGATGGGAGCCATACCGATGCAGCGTTCATCCAATCACATGATCTTCCGTGCGGGATTCCTCCCGCTTGTCGCCGCGACGAGCATGCTGCTTGTCCCCGTTTCAAGCGTCCAGGCCCAGCAGCGGATGGTGGCCCGCTCGTTCGTGGGCGGGGGCGGCGGCGGTGGGGCAGGCAATCAGATCGGGGCCCGGAGCATCGAGAAATACAGCAAGATCCTCGACCTGACGCCGGAGCAGAAGGACACGGTCAAGCAACTCCACGAGGGGTACCAGGCCGCGTACACCGAGGCGACCAAGGCGATGCAGGCCGAAATGGAAGAAGCCGGCCGCGCATTCCAGGACACCCAGGACCACACGATTTTCGCCGAGCGCATCCCGGCGGCCCGCAAGAAGTTCAAGGAACAGACGACCAAGGCCGAGAGCGAGTTCTTCTCCGACCTCAAGCAGGTCTTGACCGAGCCGCAAACGGGCCGGTGGGATCGCCTCGAGCGGGCTCGTCGCCGGGAAACCCTGCTGCGCGGCGGGTCGATCAGCGGAGATTCGGTGGACCTGATCGAGGTCGTGGAAGGCCTGAAGCTCCCCGATCAACCCAAGCCCGTCGCCGAGGCCCTGGAGCAGTACGAGAGCGATCTGGACCGGGCCCTGCTCGCGAAGAAGTCTCTGCTGGACAAGCAGGGGGAGAACGGCTTCAACCCGGGCCGCATCGATCTTTCCGAGATGCAGAAGCGTTCCGCCGAGGCCAAGGAGGCGGGCGGCAAGATCAAGCAGGTAAATCAGGATCACGCCCGTCGGATTGAGCAGCTCCTGCCCGAGGAATCGCGCTCGGCTTTCTCCGTCGCCGTGAAGCGTCAGACGTTCCCCAGCGTGTTCAAGCCTTCGCAGGTCACCAAGGCTCTCGATTCCGCGCTCTTGCTCTCCGATCTGGATGCCGGGCAGCGGGAAACGCTCAAGAGCTTGAAAGAGTCATACGCGAGGGAGGTCGCGCCCTTCAACGACGCGTGGGCGGCGGCGATCGAGCAGGACGAACAGGATCCGAGCAACATGTCTCTAGGGGACGAGTCCATGAGCATTCGGATTTCGGGCGGCCCCGGAGGGGACGAGGAGGAGTCCGCCCTTGCCAAGGCGCGCAAGGCCCGGCGAGAGTTTGATGATCGCATCAGGGAGCGGATGAAGTCGACGCTGACCCCTGCCCAGCGAGAAAAACTGCCCAAGACGCCTCCCGCCGGCACTCCGGACGAGGAAATCGAGGAGAGCGGCGTCTTCGTTTCCGGCGGTCCCGCCGTCTTTGTTACCAAGTGATCCCGGCAAGCCCCTGGCGGGCCGGGGTGGGGGGGCGCGGGGCGTCCGTCTCCCCATTCCCCACGTCCGCACGGTTTCGCAGTACAATACCCGCGGGATCGGACGCCGATTCCAGAGGCGGTTCCAGGTCACGGGGAGATGAACTCATGAAAGCACTGCACCGTGCGGCTCACGTCGCCAAGCGATTGTCCGCGATGGCCCTTTCCGCCGCGATCGCGCTGACGGCGGTGGGCGCGATCGCCCTCCCGGCGCCGACCGCCAAGGCCCAGATGTTCGCCCAGATGGCCGGGGGGGACGGCTCGATCTCCAAGCGGAACGTCCAGCTTTACTCCAAGATCCTCGGGTTCGACAAGGACCAGATGGACACGATGATGACCCTGCACGACGGGTATCTCTCCGAACACCGTCGGATCACTGAGGAGATGCAGGGGTACTTCAAGAAGATCCAGGAGGAGGTCCAGGAGTCCAAGGACTTCTCGATCTACCAGAAGGAAGTCCCCAAGAAGCAGCAGGAATTCGCCAAGCAGATGGAAGCGGCCCAGAAGTCCTTCCTTGACGACGTCAAGGGGCTCTGCAACCCGACCCAGGAAGAGAAGTGGCCGGTCCTGGAACGCCACCGCAAGCGGGAGACCTATCTCCGCATGGCGTTCGTCGCCGGCGTCTCGGTGGATGTCGTGGACTGCGTCCGGCGGGTCGGCCTGCCCCCCGAGGAGGGCAAGCCCAGCCCCGAGGTGCGCGAAGCCCTTGAGCAGTACGAGATGACCATGGACCGCAAGCTCTCCGACGTGGAGCGCATGGCAAAGGACGCCGAGAGCAAGGCGATGGAGATGGCCACCAGCGGGGACTTCCAGAAGATCCAGGAGATGATGAAGAAGTTCAGCGACGAGGCGATCCAGATCCGCAACATCAACCGTGACAACGCCCGCCGCGTCTCCGCGCTTCTGCCGGAGGAGACCCGCGCCAAGTTCGACAAGGAAGTGCAGCGGCGCAGCTTCCCCCGCGTGTACCGCAAGTCCTACGTGGAGCGTGCCCTGGATTCGGCGGAGAAGTTCAAGGACCTCGACGCCGACCAGAAGACGGCGATCGCCGAGATCAAGTCCGGATACACCCGCGAAGCCGGCCCGATGAACGAGAAGTGGGCCCAGGCGATCACCGAGCGTGAGGACAAGGAAGGCAGTTCCTACCTGGCGATGTTCAACTTCGGCGGCCAGAAACAGGACGACCCGGTTTCCCTCGCCCGCAAGGCCCGCAAGGACCTCGACGGCCAGTACAAGGACAAGCTGATGGCCGTGCTGAAGGAAGACCAGAAGCGCCAGCTCCCCAAGGAAGACGCGGTTCCGGCGGGCGCCAATCCCCAGCAGATGGACATGATGGAGGACTTCGGGGCCGCCGCTGAGCAGGAAGCAGACGAATAAGGCAACAAATCGGTGCGGTCGGCGTTCACCCAAGGGAAAGTGCAAGGCCCAGGGACGTTCGGCGGTGGCGGCACCCCAATACCGAACAATTCCCGCAGCGGCCCGGAGCGTTCACGGATGACGACTTTCGCGCAGGACCGCGGCCAGGAGCTGTCCTCGACATCGCAGATTCAACCCCGGCCGCTGCTGGATCAACTCCCCGAAGTCGATCCCGCCGCCGCCAAGTCGGCCACCGCCGAGCAGGCCGTTCGGCTGCGCGTGGTGCCATACGCGTTCGAGAACGGGCGGCTCCTGGTCGCCATGCTCGATCCCACCGATTTCGCCGCGGCCGATGAGGCCTCGGTGAATGCTGGAAAGCCGGTCGTCCGCGTCGGGGCGACGGCGGAAGTGTTCGAGCAGCTTCTCCGCAACGCCTACGGCATCACCGCCGCCCAGATGGCCGCTCGCCTTGCGGGCCAGGAAGAGCCCGGGGACGAGTATTCCGCCAACCTCGAATCCGTCGAGGCCGCGGACCTGCACCGGATGGCGGAGCAGCCTTCCCTCATCAACCTGGTCAACCTCATCATCCTTGAGGCCATCCGCGCCAGGGCCAGCGACGTCCATGTCGAACCGTTCGAGAAGTTCCTGAGCGTCAAGTACCGGGTTGACGGCGTGCTGGACGCCCGGGAGTCTCCCCCTCGCCATCTTCAGCCTGCAATCACCAGCCGTATCAAGATCATGGCGGGAATGAACATCGCCGAGCGGTACGCCCCGCAGGACGGCCACATCACGCTGCGGTTCGAAGGCCGCAAGATCGACATCCGCGTCTCCACCGTCCCCACGATCTACGGAGAGTCGGTGGTGATGCGAATCCTCGACAAGGAGTCGATCAAGCTCGACCTGGAAACCCTGGGCATGCGCGCCCCGGACCGGGACGTCATGGCCAAGTGGATCGACCTGCCCCACGGCATGATCCTGGTCACCGGTCCCACCGGCTCGGGCAAGACCACGACCCTCTACGCCGCCCTCACCAAGCTCTACGACCCCAAGCTCAAGATCATCACCATCGAAGACCCGGTGGAATACGAGCTGGGCGGCGTCAACCAGATCCCCGTCAATCCCAAGCGAGGCTTGAGCTTTGCCCAGGGGCTGCGGTCCATCCTTCGCCAGGACCCTGACGTGATCATGGTGGGGGAGATCCGCGACGCCGAAACGGCCGAGATCTCCGTCCGGGCCGCCCTTACCGGCCACCTTCTCTTCTCCACGCTGCATACCAACAACGCCCTCAGCGCGGTGGGGCGCCTGCTGGACATGGGCATCGAGCCCTTCCTGCTCTCCAGCGTGCTGGAAGGGATCATGGCCCAGCGTCTGGGTCGCCGGCTCTGCCAGCATTGCAAGGCGCCTCTGCCGCTTTCGGAAGCCTCCCGCCACCGCCTCGCCCCTGTCGAGATCGCCATGTTCGTCGGCGGCATGGGCTTCAAGGGTCCGGGCTGCGACCGCTGCGATGGCACGGGCTTCCGAAGCCGCGTGGGTTTCTATGAAATGGCGCCGATGTCGGGAGAACTCCGCCGAGCCATCGCCGAGCGTGCGACGACCCAGCAGCTCACCCGCCTCATCGGCCCCGCCTACGTCACGATGCGCCGGGATGGAATTATGAAGGCCTCTCAAGGGTTTACCACGGTGGACGAAGTGCTACAGGCCACGCAGGACGCCGAGGAGATGCCCACGCTCACCGCGTAAGTCGCCTCCCGTCCCAGCAGGACCAGCTCCGGACGCCATCAACTTTGGAGTGACCACGGCGAATGCCGACGTTTGCGTACAAGACCATTTCGAGCGGTTCCGCGGCCACGATCCAGGCCCCTGATCGCCCCTCCGCCGTGCGGGAACTGATGCGAAAGGGCATTACCCCGGTCTCGGTCGACGCCGTCGATGCGGCGCCCGCCCGCGCCGATTCCGCGGCGAATGCGAACGCCGCTCGGGCGAGCAAGCCGTCCGGTTCCGCGGCGACTGCGTCCGCGGCGGCTCCGCGGCAGGCGGCCTCCAACAACGTCTTCGCCTCCAAGGCGCTCTCTCGCAGCGAGATGGCCTCGTTTGTGCGAGAGCTGGGCACGGCAGTGCAGGCCGGGCTGCCGCTCATCCAGGCGCTGCGCACGATCGCCCGCCAAGGCCGCGGCCAGCGACAGCGCGACGTGCTTGAAAAGATCATCTACGAGGTCGAGCACGGCCGGAGCCTCGCCGACGCCTTCAGCTCCACCGGGCGCGAGTTCGGGGACCTGATGATCAACATGGTCCGCGCCGGTGAAGCCTCGGGCAAGCTCGAGGAAGTGCTGCACCAGGCCGCCGACCTGATGGACCAGGACGTCAAGCTTCGCCGCAGCATCATGTCGGCGACGCTGTACCCGTTCATCCTGCTCATCCTGCTCACCCTCGCCGTGATCGTCATCGTCACGTTCATCGTCCCCCGCGTGCTCGAACCCTTCAAGGGTCAGGTGGTGGTGCTCCCCTGGCCGACCAGGGTCGTGCAGGGAACCGCCGATTTCTTCGGCGGATTCTGGTGGGCGATCATCCCCGCGGTGGTTGTCGGAATCTACGGGCTCGGGGTGCTCTACAGCCAGCCGCCCTTCCGCCTGTGGCTCGACACCAACATGCTCAAGGTCCCGATCCTGGGACGGCTCCTCCGGGACGTCGCCGTTGCGCGGTTTACCCGGACGCTGGGCACGCTTACCTCCGCCGGTGTCCCGATCCTGCAGTCCCTTCGGATCGTGAAGGGAACTCTGGGCAACAAGGCGATGGAGATCGTCATCGACGACGTCGCCGAGCAGGTGGCCGCGGGCCGCACCATCGCCGAGCCCATGGAAAAAAGCGGCTACTTCCCGCCCATGCTCGTGCAGATCGTCAACCTGGGGGAGCGCTCCGGCAAGCTCGATGAGATGCTGCGCCAGGCCGCCCGGTCTTTCGAGGAACGCACCGAGGTCAGCGTCAAGCTCTTCACCACCGCCCTTCCCCCGATCCTCGTCGTCGTCCTGGCCTGCTGCGTCGGCTTCCTTGTGATGGCGATCATGCTCCCGATGCTGCAGTTGCAGGAGTCGATCCATTGATGCGTCCGCCTCGAACTCACCGTGGGACCTTTGCCCACGAATCCCGCTCTCTCGCCCGTGATTTGATCCCTTCGGAGACCACCATGAACATCCGCACGCTCCGCCGGTCCCGCGCCGGCTTCACAATCATCGAAGTTATCGTCATCGTCGTCATCCTGGGCGTCATCGCCGCCGTCATCGGCCCTCGGCTCATCGGACGCATCGGCCAGTCCAAGCAGGCGGTCGCGAAGGCCAATGCATCCTCCCTCGCCACCCAGATGACCACGTTCGCCGCGGACTTCGGTATGCCCGAGGCCGGAACCAGCCTCACCGTGCTCTGGGAGAAGCCCGCCACCATCGACGACGCCAACTGGGCGGGCAAGGGTCCCTACGTGAACAACCCGCAGGAGCTCAACGATCCCTGGGGCAACCCGTTCGTCCTGAAGATCCCCGGTGAGAAGAACGTCGATTTCGACATCGTCAGCTACGGCGCCGACGGCCAGCCCGGCGGTGAAGGCGAGAACGCCGACATCGTGGCCCCGTGATCCCAGTCTCCGTCCTTGTTCCCGCGTGCCCACGTACCGCATGAACTTCCGGGCAAGCACATCCCGCATCCAGGCCGCGGCCTTCACGCTCGTGGAGCTGGTGGTCGTCCTGGTCATCATGTCCGTGCTCGCGGGCGTGATCGCCCCGCGCCTCCTCGCCGGCGCTTCGCGCTCCGCGGAGGCGGAGGTCTACAAGACCGCCGAACTCGTCTCCGCCGCGGGAAGACGCGACACGCTCACGAGCCAGCAGATCGCCATCGATTTCGACGGCAGCACCTTCCGGCTCATGGTCCTGCGCATGCCCTCGGCGGCCGACGCCGCCCGCGGCGTCGCCCCTGAATGGGTACGAGACTCCATGACCATGCCAGTCGAGCTCAAGGATGCTCGGCTCGTGAGTGTCACCGCCGACGGCGCCGAGGTGGACGTCAAGAAGTTCCGCATCGAATTCACCCAGAACGGCCAGCGCCCCAGCGTCCTGATCGTCCTGACCCAGAGCGATGGACGCTCGTCGTGGACCGTCGTGCTTCCCTCGGGGGCGTTCCGCGCCCGCGTCATTTCCCGGGAAGACCGCTTCGCGGACCAGGAGGTGACATCCGTCGATCTCGATCAGGCCGGCAAGGCCGAGGAGCCCTGGTGATGCTCCGCTCAACACCCCCACACCACCCGACGCGTCACCGCCATCTCGCCCGGCCCGGCGTGATGCTCGTGGACGCCATCGTCGGCACCGTGCTGCTGGGAATCGCACTGGCCGTGATGCTCAGCATGCTGTCCCGGGCCATTTCGTCGCAGACCCGGGGAGAAGAGCTCCAGAACGCCGCGATGCTCCTTGACGAACAGCTCAACCTTGTCCTCGCCCGCGGGCCCGATTCCTACGGCAAGCAGTTCCCGCTGGAAGGGCCGTGCGAAGCCCCGTTCCCCAACTACCGGTACAAGCTCACCATCGACGGGGGGCAGAGCGGGGAGCCCTACCGCGTGGTCGCCGTTGTTTCGTGGATGAACGGTGGCCGGGAACGTTCGGCCTCGTGCGAAACGCTTATCGCCCCGCGCCTGGGTGACCAGCCCGATCCACCGCGACGCCCTGACGAGACCGTGAGCCGGGATTTCTGATGCACGTTCCGATCCGCCCAACCTCCGCTGCGGCCCGCGTTCCACGCCGTCGACGCTCCGCGCGCGGCTTTACGCTGATCGAGCTCATCGTCGGCGGCGTGGTCGTCGCCATGATCGGCGTGGGCATCGTCACCGTCGTTTCCAATATGGTGAAGGCCAAGAACAAGTCCGTCGCCCGCCAACAGGCCTTCGCCAGGGCCGACGCCGCGGGGGCGCGCATCGCCACCGATGTCGCCTCCGTCGTCCGCAGCGTGGACCTCAAGCAGTGCCGGCTCCAGGTGATGGACGGCGGAGATGGACCATTCCAGCGAGACGGCCTGCTCGTGCTCACCCGCTCTCTTAAATCTGTTCGCGGACGGGAGGACCTCCCCGAAGGCGGCGAGTACGAAGCTCAGTATCGCATCGATGGTGCGGGGTCCACCACCGGGCTGTGGCGAAGGGTCGATCCGGGGTTCGATCGGGCTCAGGACGCCGGCGGCGTCGCCTCTCTGCTCGCCCCGGGCGTGATCTCCTTCAGCGTCGAGGCCTCCGACGAGACCAACTGGTTCAATACGTGGGACTCCGACACCGACGGAATGCCGCACGCCATCCGGGTGGTCATCCGGGCACAATCCGATGATGGGAAGGCGGAGGCGACGGTTCGCCGCGTGACCGCGATCGACCGGGTGCCGACGCCTCCGGAGACCACCACCAAGTCCAGCACCTCGCCGGCCACGACCGGCTCCACCGGCTCGCCGAGCGGGGGTGGAACATGAAGCCCCAGCGAAGCTTCGTCACGCTCGTCGTGCTCTGGGTCATCGTGCTGGCCTCGGCCGTCATCGCCATCGTGCAGGCGTCTTCGTTCGGACAGGCGATCTCGGGGCGTGAAGCCCTCGCCCGCGTCAAGGCCTACTGGGCCGCCCGGGCCGGGGTCGAGTCACAACTCGCCCGGGCGGAGTCTGGAACGGAAAACCCCGACGTTGACGACGCCTTCACGCTCATCGAGGACATGGATGCCGCCTCCGAGGGACAGCTCGACGGGGCGAACTTTGTCGTCATGCACAGCACGCCGACCGGGGACCGCGTGGGGCCCGTGGACTCAGGCTCGAAGATCAACATCAACCGAATGACCTTCGACGACCTCATGGCCTTGCCCTACATGACCGAGGACGTCGCCGACGCGATCCTGGACTGGGTCGACTCCGACGAAGATCCCAACGTGCTCGGCGCTGAAGCCGCGTATTACCAAGGACTTCCGTACCCCTACGAGCCCAGGAACGGTCCCATCCGCTCCCTGCAGGAGCTCGAGCTGGTCGCCGGGGTGGAGTCCTGGTTTGTTCGCGGGGAGGATGCCAACCTCAACGGCATCCTCGATCCCAACGAGAACGACGGGGATGCGTCGTATCCCAATGACAACGCCGACGGGGTGCTCGACGCGGGCTGGTCGGCGATCATCACGTGCGACAGCCTCGACGGCGGGGTGGGTTCCACGGGCGAACCCCGGCTGAACCTGACGGAGGCGAGCGAAGGCGACCTGACATCAAAGACAAAGGTGACGGCAGATCAGGCCAAGCTCATCCTTGACTACGTGTCCCTCCAGGCAAACGCGACCATGGCCGATTTCCTGCGCCGCACCCTGCAGCAGCTTTCTCAGCAGCTGGGCGGCGGCCAGACCCCCGGCGCTCCGCGTGTGGCTCCGCTGACCGACGAGCAGCTCGCCGCCCTGTTCAACGAATGCACCATCAACCGGGATCCCGCCGCACCCCCCGCCCCCGGCAAGCTCAACATCAATACCTGCGATTCCCGGATCTTCCAGTACCTGCCCTCGGTCGACTCGACGCTCGCCGACAACATCATCGCCGAGCGAGACGCCCGCCGGCAGGGCTTTGTATCCTTCACCGACCTCAAGGCGATCCCGGGCATGACCCCCGCACGCCTCGCCGCTCTCTACGAAGTCCTGGACGTCAGGTCGAACGTATTCGTGGTAACCTCCCGGGGCAGAGATGAAGGAACCGGCATCGAGGTTGAAATCTCCGCCACGATCGATCGTTCGGCCCTTCCCGCACGCCTCGTGTCGGTCATGGTCCACTAGCTGCTGTTGGTCTTGCAACCGTTGGTCCGATTCGTTTGACTTCCCGCACTCGCCTTTGATCATCTTCCCGTTCAGATCCGGTCCACTCCCCCTCCCGCGTTGCGGGCAGATTCATCCGACCCGACCCCTTCCACGGTAAACACCGGCATGGCTGCAAAGGCACGCGACACCATCTCCCCACGAATCCTCGCGGTCGTCCAGACCGCCGGTGACGCTTCACGCGTCCTGGTGGTTCAAACCGATTCCCCAGGGCTTCGCTTTCTCGATGCGCGCACCGCCGATGGTCCCGTCGCCCCGGTCCTGGAATCAATCTGGGCCGCCCATGGGCGCGGCCGGGTCGTCCGCATCGTTCCCGGCGCGTCTTCGGTGTGCCGTATTGGCGGCGCCGCCGTCGGCACCGACACCGAGACCATCGCCGCACTCTCCCTCGTGGGTGAAGCGCTGCTCCCGACCGATGTCCCGCCCCATCGCCGTTCCGCGGGCGTTCTTCCGGGCGCTTCGGCCCCGGGCGCGCCGGCGAGCGTCCTGGCGACCGCCTGGGTGGGAGCCGCGCCCGCACCAATCCTGCCCGAACCCGCCCGCGCGGTCGAACCGTCCGAGACGTGGATTTCACAGGTCGGCGCCTTGGCCGCCCTCGCCGCGCCCGGCAACCTGGTTGCCTACCTCGATGCGGCCGCCCATTCCATCGCGCTGCTCGCCGCCGGCCCCGAGCGCACCGTGGCACGCCAGCTTCTCGGAGATTCTTCCAACCCGGCCGCCTGGCGCGCCTCGGTCCACGCCGCGGTGGAGGAGACCGCCCTCGCCGCCGGTTTCGCGGGCGTGGAGGCGCTGAATCTCCCCTCCTATGCCTCGGGAAGCACGCTGCTGGTCTCCCCGCAGGTCCGCACCACGCTCCGAGGCTCTCTCAAGAACGCCCCGACCGACGACCGCTGGATTGATCAGTACGGCCTCTGCCTCGCCGCCGCGGTGGTTGCCACCGGCCCGGCGACGCTGCGGCCCCTTGCCGGGCTGTATGCGAGCGCTCCCAAGATCCGGGAGGCGACGCCCTTCCGTGCCGCCTCGTGGCTCACGCAGGGGTCCCGGCCTCGCACGATCATCACCATTGGCCTCATCCTGCTGCTGCTGGGACCCGTGGGCTTTGCGTTTGCTCGCCACCGCGTTCTCGCCGCCAAGTCCACCAGGCTTGAAGGGGAGAAGACCACACGGGAGCAGACTCAGCGGCAAGCCGCCCTCTACGCCCAGCTCGATCTCTCCCGCTGGCCGGTGACCAAGCTCCTGTCCGACCTTTCCGTCGCTACCCCGGTCGGCGTCACGGCCGAAACCGTCAATCTCTCCACCGAGATGGGCCTGAAATTTGCAGGCCGCGCCGATTCCCAGGATCTGGTCAACACGCTCCAGGCCAACCTCAACGCCACCAAGCTCTTCCGAAACATCAAGGTGGGCCGGACCGAGAGTCTCGACGGCGGCGGCGTCGGGTTCGACCTCACCGCCGAGGTCGTCAGCCCGCACAACAAGGTCACCAGCGCCGAAGATTTCGCTTCCAAGACGCTCGCCGTCCGCCTGTACGGAGAAGGGGCCGACAACACCAAGGAAGCCCCCGTCAGCGACAAGTCCAAGAACCGTCGCGCCTCCCGCGGGGACCGGGCCGAGGAAGGCGGCAAGGAAGCCACGGCGACGTCGCGCCGCGGTGGTGAAGAAGGCCCTCCCGCCGCCCTCTCCGACGCGGACATCGCCAAGATGGACAACGGCACCGCCATGAAGGAATGGGCCAAGCGTCGCAGTTACGTCCAGAAGAACCCCACGCTCGACACCGAGAACAAGGACCGCCTCAACAGCGAGGTCACCAAGCTCCGGGAACAGATGAAGAAGGCCCAGCCGGCCTCTGGAGGCAAGCCATGAGCAGTCTCCTGACTCGATTTCACGCCTTGCCACGCTCCCTTCGGTGGCTCCTGGCCGGCGGCATCGCCATCCTGGGCTACTTCTTCATCGCCGAGCCCGCCATCGACTATGTCGGGCGCACCAACGTCGACTCCGATTCCATCGCCGCCACGCTCATCAAGTCGGAAAACGAGCGCAAGGCCCGCGCCAGCGCCAAGGAAGTCATCAACGCGGGCGTCGCCCGCTTCGGGCAGGTCGAGTTCCCCGGGGATCCCGAGGCCAGGCCCGTCGAGTTCAACAAGCAGATCTCCGAGATCATCGCGCGGCACAATCTCAAGGAAGACGCGACGACCCGATCCGCGACCCTGGGCGCCGGCCCGCTCGCCGGCATCGTCGGGGCCGACAAACGCATCGAGCGCATCGTCAAGGAACTCCAGATCACCGCGACGCCCGAGCAGATCATCCGCCTCATCTCGGATCTTGAGCAACTCCCGACGGTCGCCGCCGTCTCGCGCGTCCAGATCCGCAAGCCCTCCGAGAACGAACGGGAGGGACGCAAGGTCAAGGCCGACATTTCCGTCGAAACGTGGGTTGTGGCCCGCAAGGGGAAGACACGCTGAACCCGAGCCAGTACAACCAGGACATGGTCAAGGGCGTCTACGAACGCCTGGGCGCGAAAGGACGCTGGGCTCTGCTCATCGGCCTCCTTGCCGCGATCATGCTGCTGCTCTGGGCATGGTCCCTGCTTTCGGCCGTCCTGCTCCCGGCCTCCGGCACTGCCTCAGCGCAGGCCGATGAGAAACAGCGCCTCGCCGAGCTCCAGGAAAAGTTCAAGCAGCAGATCGCCCAGTTCGACGGCCGCACCGTCTTCTACGTCCCCGCCGCGCCGGGAGCCAAGCCCCCGCCCGAAGAACACACCGACACCGGGGAGAAGACGCCGGAGAAGCCCAGCACCTACGGCGGTCCCGGCATCATCGCGATGATCAACGACGTCGTGTGGTTCAGCGACGGTTCCAGGGTGAAGTCGGGCGAAACCGTCGGGGACATCAAGGTTGCTTCCGTCAAAGCCCCCTGGGAGGCAACGGTTCTGTGGAAGGGCGTCGAGTTCAAGGTCAACTTCTTCGAGCGCGACGGGGTCGTGCTCAACAAGACCAAGGCATCTGCCGGCGCATCGTCATCCACCGCCGACGCCGCCAAGACCGATGCTGCCAAGCCCGACTCAGGAAAGTCCGACGCGGAAAAGGGTGACGGATCGAAGGCCGATCTCACCGCCCAGCCCGTCGAAGCCGGGGCGGCCAAGCCAACGGACAAACCGTCCGACAAGCCAGCCGAAAAGCCAGCCGAAAAGCCTGCTGAAAAGCCAGGTGACAAGCCCGGTGAAGCCAAGCCCGCAGAGAAGCCCGCGGACAAGAAGCCGGCAGAGAAGCCGCAGAATCCGCCTCCGCCCGGCGAGCCGCCGCCCGACAGCAATGGTCCGCCGCCGCCGCCTTCCCAAGAGCCGCCTAACGAGCCCAAGTAGTCCGCGAGGGAGCAGATCCGATGACCGACCAGACCCGGCGTTCGCGAGGCCAAGACACGAGCCTTGCCCGCTCACGCCCTGCACGATCCAACGCCTGCCCGGCCGTCGCCGCCGCGTTGTCGCTCTTCCTGGGGTGCGGCAGCGCCGGCGCGTGGCAGACCACACCCCCGCCCGCTCCCGAGAAGCCTGCCGAGAAGCCGGCCGAAACTCCCCCGGCGACCGACGCCGCCAAGCCCGCGGACCCCGCGCAGCCCCCCAAGCTCGACGCCCGCGGTCGCCGCATTGTCGAAGGCCCCGCCACAGTCCTGGCGTTCAAGAACGTGACCGTCGAGCAGATCGTTCCCTTCATCGTGGAATCAACCGGCAAGGTGGTTGTCCCCCAGCAGGACGTCATGTCCCGCAAGGTCACCATTCTCAACGACCATCCCGTCCCGCGCGAGCAGGCGCTGGACCTGGTCTTCATCGCCCTCCAGCAGGTCGGCGTCGCCGTCATCGAAAACAACGGCATCATCGCCCTGCGCGATATCGCCGAGCTCACCAAGGCCGACGTCCCTGTGCTGGGGCCCGAAGACTCCACGCTCACCCGCAACGACCTGGGCACCATGGCCCAGAAGGTCTACACCCTCCGCAACCTGACCTCCGAGGCCGTCGGTGAGATGATCAAGGATTCCGTCCCCGACTACGCGAAGCTGACCGTCGACAAGGAATCCAACCAGATCGGCCTGATCGGCAACATGGCCCTCCTGCAGCGCATCGAGCGGCTGCTCGACGCCCTGGACCGTCCCAGTTCCGCCTCGCTCAAGAGCGAAACCTTCCGCCTCCAGTACGCCGACGCCGCGGTGATCGCCGAGCAGATTAAGGCCCTGTTCTCGGGAGAGGGTCCCGCCGGCCAGCGTTCTTCCAGCCGCAAGGCCAATGCGCAGAACCAGAACCAGCAGCGGCAGTGGTGGGGGCAGCAGCAGGGGCAGGAGGCCGCGACTTCCGAAGGCCTGCGAGTCTCGGCGAACATCCAGCAGAATTCGATCACCGTCGTCGCCGAGCCCGCGGTGCTCGAGCAGATCGGCGCCCAGATCAAGAAGGAATGGGATCTTCCGCTCAGCCTCGAGGATGTCGTCCCGAAGACCTATGAGCTGACCAACAGCGACCCGATCAAGGTCCGGGATCTGCTCACCTCGATGTTCGGCAGCGCCACCTCCGGCAGCGGCGGCACGACGCCCGCCCGCCAGCAGGGGCAGCAGGGACAGCAAGGCGCGCAGGCCCAGACGCCCTCCAGTTCGTCGACCGCGACGTCCCAGAGCCGCCTCATCGGGCAGTTCACCTTCCAGGCGATGCCCGATTCCGGCAAGCTCGTGGTCCTCTCCAAGAGCAAGGACAACTTCAAGGTTCTCGACGAGCTCATCGCCGACCTCGACCGCCCGCAGACCGTCGGACTCCCGGCGATCGTCGAACTCAAGCACGCCAACAGCGAAGACCTCTCCGAGCAGCTCAACACGCTGCTCGCCCAGGACGGCACTCTCGCCCAGATCAAGCGGGCCGAATCGGGCCTGACCACCGGAGACCAGGCGAGCCCCTTCTCCCAGACCACCACCACGGCCGCCGACGGACAGACGACCGATCAGATCTCCGCGGCCAACATCGCTTTTTGGTGGCAACGGTCGCGCCCGCCCACGACCAACCGCGGCCCCTCCAACATCGTCGGCATGATCCGCATCGTGCCTGTCTGGCGCCAGAACGCCGTCATGGTCCTGGCCCCACCGGAATACAAGCAGTCCATCGTGACGCTCATCGGAGAGCTTGATCGCCCGGGCCGCCAGGTGCTCATCTCCGCCATCGTGGCCGAGATGTCCACCGACGACGCCCTCTCCCTGGGCATCCGCTGGTCCAGCTCGGCGATCACCCCGACCAACGCCGACAACTCGTTCGCCATCGGCGGCTCGAGCGCCAACACCAAGAACAACTTCCTCGATTCCCTCTTCGACACCTCCACGCTCACCGTCAACTCGAACCTGAACGTCCTGCTACAGGCCCTTGCCACCACGACCGACTTCAAGGTTCTCAGCCGGCCGACCATCTTCACCAGCGACAACCAGGAAGCTTCGTTCTTCGACGGCCAGGACATCCCCTTCATCACCGAGAGCCAGCCCAACAACAACGGCAACTTGCTCCAATCATTCGATTACAAGGCCGTCGGACTTAATCTCCGCGTTCGCCCTCG
Organism: Phycisphaerales bacterium; assembly: GCA_044226385.1. GTDB lineage: Bacteria > Planctomycetota > Phycisphaerae > Phycisphaerales > UBA1924 > JAEUJB01. The sequence continues at coordinate 174,152 of JBGAHA010000002.1, read as the reverse complement.
CATCACCGTCAAGCACGACATCGACATCCGCATCAACGTCGAGCTTTCATCCATCGTCGCCGGGCAGTTGCTCTTCGGCGGCGCCGTGGTCGATCGCAGGGAAACCACGACCCAGCTCATCGTCAAGGACGGCCAGACGGTCGTGATCTCCGGCATCATCCGCAACGAGCTCACCGACGTTGTCCGCAAGGTCCCGCTGCTGGGGGACATCCCGCTGCTGGGCGAGCTCTTCAAGAGCCGTGAAAAGTCCAACAAATCTACCGAGCTCTTCGTGTTCATCACCCCCGTGGTCATCGAGAACACCGAAGCCGCCGACGAGATCAACACGCCCTACCGCAAGTGGCTTGAGGAGCAGCAAAAGACTCTCGGCGCTCCAGACGGCCCCTTCCCTTCTACCAAGCCCGACGTCCCCGCCGGCAAACGCGACCCGGCCAAGCCCATGGACAAGCAGACCCCCGCCGACGCCGGTACCGACGCCGCCAACACCCAGGCGGCGTCGCCCGCCGCCGATTCCGCGGCGGGGAAGGGCTGATACATGCGGGCGATTCCCGCGGCGGTCATCTCCTTCTGGCTCATGGTGATGGCCGGGTGCGTCACCGAAACCAAGTCCACCGGCCCGACGCGGCCGGGCGATCGCCAGTCCGCGCTCTTGCCCGCCGGCCCCATCGCCGCGCCCGCGCGAGGAATCTCCACCAGCTCGCGCGTCCTCATCGGGCTCGCCTCCGTCGGCACCATTCCCTACGACGGGCAGGTCCTTCCGCTCATCTCTCCCGATGGCCACTTCTGCGCGGTGCAGGACGGGGACGCCCCCACGTGGCCCACGCTCCTGGCCGCCCCCGACGCCCAGCCTGTGTCGGCCGGCACACGCATCGCTGTCTACGACCTCACCACCGCGCCCCCCGCACGCCTCGAAACCGCTGCAAGCCTGGAACCGGGCCTCGTGCTGGGCCGCGCGACGGATCATCGCGGGTTCCTCGTGGAATCACCCCGTCCCAACGGCGCACGCTGGATCGGCCGCGTCGATTGGCAATCCGGCAACGTGCAGTGGCTCGTCCGAGAGGAAGCTGTCTGCGCCCACGGCATGTTCACGACCGACGGGTCATTGCTCTTTGTTCGAAGGCCCATTTCCGGCCAGGTGAGCGAGCTTGTGCTCCGCGTGCCATCGGGCGAGACCGCGACGCGCTCCGAGCCCGGCCTGCCGTATGACATGCCGATGGCGACGACCGATCCCTCGGCCGTCTACGCCCTGTGCATGACGGCCTCGGGGATCGAACTCCACGCCTTGTCGATCCGCACCGAAGGTTCTGGCAGCCCGCGTCTTGGTCCCGTGCTCGCCCGCCGCCTCGTTTCAAGCTCCCGGGACGCCGCGACCGCGTACCAGATCGCCGCCCCTATGCAGAGCCCCGAGCCCCGCACGCAGCAGGGTGCGGCCCCCCCCGACGCCGAGTCGCTCGTCATCTTCAGCCCGCTGCTGGGCCGCATGTGCGTCTTTGACGTCCGCTCGGGCTCCCTGCTACCCCTTGCGCCCAATTCCGTCGCCGCCATCCGCTGGATCCACTCCAGCCGACCCGGCTACCTCTGCACCACCCCCAAGGGACTCGTCTTCACGCCCGAGCCTCAGAGCGGCCGCGCCTCCGAGCTTGCGCCGCCCGACGCCCGCATCCTCGCCGAGGCGTATGTCCCGCGTCGCACCATGGATCCCAAGCGTCCCGCGATCCTCTTCGGCCCGGTCAAGTCCGACCCGCGGCTGCTGGAGCTCATCTCCGTCGCGCCCGTCGAGGCGGATGATGGTGCCGCGAAAACGCCCGCCGATTCCAAGCTCCCGGCACGCTGAAGCCGACCTCGCGGGGAATCGCCCTGAGTCCATCCCGTCGCCCCTGCCGGATTTCCTACACTGCGCTTCCATCGGAGCAACACCCATGACGCTCAGCGAGTTCGTCACGCTTGGTCGGTCCGGCCTTCGTGTCTCCCCCTTGTGCCTGGGCGCCATGACGTTCGGCACCGAATGGGGCTTTGGTTCCTCCGTCGAGGAATCATGCGCGGTCATCGATGCCTACACCGAGGCGGGCGGCAACTTCATCGACACCGCAAACATGTACACCCGCGGCCACTCGGAGAAGATCCTGGGTGATCACGTCGGACGGCATCCCTCCCGGCGTGATCGCCTGGTGCTGGCGACGAAGTTCATGGGAAACCTGTTCCCCGCCGACCCCAACGGCGGAGGCGCCCACCGCAAGGGCATCCTCGCCGCCTGCGAAGAATCCCTTCGCCGCCTCCAGACCGACTACATCGATCTTTACTGGTTGCACTTCTACGACGCCCACACGCCCATCGACGAGACCATGCACACGCTCGACACGCTCGTGCGTCAGGGCAAGGTCCGTTACATCGGCTTCTCCGATACGCCCGCGTGGAAGTGCGTCCAGGCGCAGTATGAGGCGAGGCTCCACCACTGGACGCCACTGGTCGCCCTCCAGATCGAGTACTCCCTGCTCGAGCGCACCGTCGAAGGCGATCTGATCCCCATGGCCCGGGAAATGGGCTTGGGCGTCACGCCCTGGTCCCCGCTCAAGGGCGGCGTGCTGAGCGGCAAGTACGCCCGCGATTCGCGTCCTCAGGAAGGCCGCGGCGCCAGCGAGTGGGTTGGCCGTCACCTCACCGAGAAGACCTTTGCCCTGCTCGATGTCCTGAACGCCGTCGCCTCGGAAGCGTCGTCCACGCCCGCTCGCGTCGCTCTCGCCTGGGTCCAGGCCCGGCCCGGCGTCACCAGCACCATCATCGGCGCCAGGACCGTTCAGCAGTTTCACGACAACCTGGGGGCCCTCTCGGTAGAGTTGACCGCCGACCAGATCGCCCGGCTCGACGCGGCGAGCAAGCCCACGCTCAACTTCCCCGCCGATTTCCTCCACGGCGTCGCTTCCGCGACGCATGGCGGCATCTCCATCAACGGACGCCTTCCCGATCCCTGGCCGCTCGCCCCCAAGAACGACGCCGAACGCTTCTGATCCCGCTTTTCGCGGCCGGTGATCAACGTGGCCGCTCATCGAATCTCCCTATGCCCACCCCACATCGCTCGCTCGCCATCCTCGGCTTCGGTGCGTTTGGCCGTTTCATGGTCCCGCACCTGCGAGACCATTTCGACCTGCGCGTCTTCGATCAGTCGAGTCCGGCCGACGCGGCCGAGGCCCTGGGCGTCACTTCTGTGCCTCTGGAGATCGCAGCCGCGTCCGATATCCTCGTCCTGGCCGTCCCGGTGCAGAGCCTGCCCAGTCTCCTTCCCTCCATCGCCCCTGCAATGAGGCCCGGCGCCCTGGTCCTCGACGTCTGCTCCGTCAAGATCGAGCCCATCCAGCTCATGCAGCGGTACCTGCCCCCCGATGCCCGGATCGTCGGCCTGCACCCGCTCTTTGGACCTCAAAGCGGTAAAGACGGCATCGCCGGCCTTCCTATCGCCCTCTGTCCGGCCCGGGTCGAACCCGAGGAACTCGGGTGCATCCAGGACTTTCTCGCGGAGACCCTTCGCCTGCACGTCATCCACGCCACACCCGATGAACACGATCGACAGATGGCCTACGTCCAAGGCCTCACCCACTTCGTCAGCCGCGCCCTGGCCTCCCTCGATCTTCCGCAGACCCCCATGGCGACGCGCGCCTACGAGCGATTCCTCGCGATGAAGTCGGACCTTCATGCCGACTCTCTGGACCTCTTCCTGACCATCGAGCGACATAATCCCTACGCCCGCCAGGTCAGGTCCGAACTCGTCGATGCCCTGGCGTCCCTGGAAAGGCAGATCCGCCCCGATTCCAAAACCTGAGGGCATCTGGTAGAGTGGTCGCCTTCCAAGCCGTTCGCCCTTGATGCGCACGCGTCCGGGAGGGGGGATTCATGACCGCCACCACATCGTCCAGTGCGAGTATGCACTCGCCCGCCGCCGTGAACGAACCCGCTGCCCACCAGCGTGTCGTCCCCTCGATCACGCTCCCTCATCTCGCCGGGATCGACCTCGCCGACGGATTTACCCGGCCGTGGAAGCCCGTCCGCCGATCTCCGGCGTACGCCGCCTCCATCGCCGTCGTCTCCCTGCTCATGCTCGTCGTTCCCGCCCTGTATCTGTGCCTGGTCGCGGCAATCGGCTACGCGACCTACTGGCACGCCGTGCATCACTTCCACTGGCTCGGGGACGCGTTTTCCGGCTCCCACAGCCGCGGGGCCGTGCGGCTGGGGATCATTATCGCCGGCGCCATCTACGTCGCCCCGCTTCTGGCAGGCCTGGTGCTGCTTCTGCTGGTCCTCCGCCCCGTGCTGCTGTCGGGTGGTCGCTCCTCCCAGCATTTCACCATCGAACCCGCGGAAGAACCCGCCCTGCACGCCTTCGTCAGCGCCCTGTGCCAGTACATCGGCGCCCCCGAGCCGCGCCGCATCGACATCGATTCCTCCGTCAACGCCTCCGCTTCGTTCCGCCGCGGCTGGCTCAGCCTTCTGTCCCGAGGGGACCTGGTCCTGACCATCGGCACCCCCTTGATCGCCGGAATGAACGTTACCCAGTTCGCCGGCGTCCTCGCCCACGAGTTCGGGCACTTCACCCAGGGCGCCGCGATGCGCGGCACCTACGTCATCGATTCCATCAACCGCTGGCTTGCACGCATCGTCTATGAACGCACGAATGCCGAGGCGGCCATTGCGCAGTTTGCCAGGGAGCAGTCCTCCGCGTGGGCCAGTGTCGCGCACATCCTTGTCTCCATCGGCGCATGGATCACCCGCATGTTCTTCAAGGTGCTCCTCTATGCCGCCCACGCGATCAGCTGCATCATGGCCCGCCGCATGGAGTTCGACGCCGACCGTCATCAGGCCCGCTTGATCGGCGCCGCGGAGTTTTCCAAGGCGTGGCGGCGGATGCTGGAGCTTGAAGAGGGAAACCGCGCCGCCTTCCGGGACCTTGCCGAGTACTTTCGCAAGGACCAGCTCCCCGACGACCTGGCGTCACTGATCCAGAGCTGCTCACGGCGCCTCGGTTCCGACGCCGCGCACCGCATCGCAGAGCAGCTCAGCGATCCCCGCACGCCCATGCTGGCGACGCACCCATCCATCGCCTCGCGCATCGCCGCCGCGGAGCGTGGTGACGAATCACCCTCCTTTGCGTGCGAACAGCCCGCGACGATCCTCTTCCGCAGCTTTGATGATGTCAGCAGGAAGGCGTCTTACGCCCAGTACAAGCACGAACTGGGCGGAGCGTTGTTCACCATGACGCTCGTCCCGACCCAGACTCTTCTCAAGAGCTATGCCCAGCTCGAGCAGCACACCCAGGAGCTCGTCAAGTACGTCGGCTTCCCGCCTGCCGACTCGCTCCGCGGAAATGTCGACCGCCGCTACCGCGGCGGCGGCCGAATACCTCAAGGCCGACGCGACCCTCCTGCGCTGTGAACAGGCCAGTGCGTGGCACAGCCTGGGCAGGGGCGCGACGCCCCGCAAGTTCGAGCTGGGCGCCAAGGGACCGGGGGAAATCGCTCGCATCAAGGAGCAGGCGACCGACGCCGCCGCCAATGCCGCGGCGGTCCTCGACGAGGCCGCGGAATCCGTGCTGCTCCGCCTGTCGTGCGCCCTTCGCATCCTGCACACCAAGGGTTCGGAGGCCCGCATCGAAGGCGCCGCCCGCCTGCGCGAGCGATCCGCCCAGCTCGTGGCCGTCATGGGGACGCTGCGGCAATCACTTCCGCGAGCCCGGGATATCCGCGTGGGTCTGCGGCAGGCCGAGATGCTCCAGCCCGCCCTCGCCCAGGAGAGCGGCCGGGACCAGGCGAAGAAGATCGTTCGGCCGATTTCCGACGCCGTCCGCGACCGGCTTGACGATGCGCGGCGCGAATTGGGAGCGGCGATCTACCCCTTCGACAACCCCACGGGAACGATGACCCTCGGTCACCGGATCATCGGGGACTCTCCCGCGTGGCGGGACTTTGAAGCCATCTTTTCCGCCGCCCAGACGCTGGTTGATCGCTATCCCGCCGAGTGCCGGCTGGTCCTGGCCGAACTTGTCTCCATCGCGCTCAAGGTTGAAACGGCTCTGACATCCAAGCCTCGGGAGTAACCTTGCACCGCGGCCACTCAGCGGCCGAAAAACCGCGGCGCCGAGCCGCGGTAGGCAAGCACGCGGGAGCCATCGATCCTCACGCGAAAATCGTCCCCGGTCCCGGCAATCCCGTCCTCACCGTCGCTGGTCAATTCAACCCAGCCCTCGGGGCATACACGGTAGTGGTACAACTGCTTCCACTCATCGACTTTCGCCGATACCGGCAATCCGGGCAGATCATCCAGCGAGGGAGGGAACGCGCCGGCGTGCGATGACCGGTACTTCGGAAGCTCGGCGGCGATGTCACCGCCGTCACTGATCGCCGGCGCCAGTTCGATCCAGGAGTACACGAACTTCGTGCCGATGACCCCGCCCACTGTAAGCCCAATGCACCCCAGCACCAGGCCCGCAACGGCGAATCCCCGCGGCCGGCGGAAGACCGCAACGAGTGAGAGAACCAGCCCCACCGGTGAAAGGCAGCCCAGCGTCAGCAGGCCCACCAATGAAACAATGAAGCCTGCAAGTCCCAGTCCGTTGGAGCGGCGAGGGAGCGAGGGAGTGGGCGTGGAGCCGCCGACGCCCGCGTCCGGTTTCTTGCGTGAGGGCTCCGGCCAATCGTGCACCGCGACCATCAGAACGAATCCGCGTCCCGGTACGCCTGGATGAGCGCCAGTTCGCCCTCTTTGCCCTTGCGCGACGTTCCGTGCTCCATGCCCAGGATGCCCTTGTATCCGCGGGAAGAGATGAACTTGAAGACGTTGCGGTAATTGACTTCCCCGGTTCCGGGCTCGTTGCGGCCCGGGTTGTCGCCGATCTGGAAGTACGCGATCTCGTCCCAGCAGCGGCTGATGTTGTCGATCAGGTTCCCCTCGGTCGCCTGCTGGTGGTACATGTCGAACAGTATCTTGCAGCAGGGGTGGCCCACGCCCTTCATGATCTCATACGCCTCGTCGCTGTGACGAACGAACAGGCCGGGATGGTCCCGCCAGTTCAAGGGCTCGATGACCATGACCAGGCCGGTCTTTTCGCACACGGCGCTGGCCCGCTTGAGGGCCTCGATCACGTGGGCGGCCTGCACGCCGCGCGGGATGTTGCGGGCCTCGACGCCGGGGACGATCGTGCAGAGCTTGGTATTGATGCGCTGGGCGACCTCGACCGCGTCCTTGACGTCGGCGAGGAACTTGTCCATGTGCTCGGCCTTGCCCGTGGTGATGGTCGGGTTGCTCCAATCGATATCGGCTCCGACGAAGATGCCCATGGCGATGCCGCGTTCCTGCATCACTTTCGCGGCGTTCTCCTGGAACTCCTTGCCACGGCCTTTCATGCCGTTATCTTCCCACGCGCGGAAGCCCTGGTCGGCCGCGAAGCGGAGCTGATCAAGGTCGTCGTGCGCGTGGTTGAAGAACATCCCAAAGTGCGGCGCGTAGTTGAGCTTGAACGTCGCCCCGGTGGACGCGTCACCCGGTGCGCCACTCCCGGCCTTCGCCGGCTGGGGAGACGCCCCCGCCCGAAGGGAAGTCACCGCTGAAACCGCCGTTGCCGCCGCCGCCGTCGCCATGAATTCACGCCGGATCATTGAAGAGCCTCTCCGCGAGAAAGGCACGCCTGCCTTCCCATCGCCACGTTGTCAATCTCGCCGATCGCATCCAGCGGCGCCCGCCTCTGAGGCCTCGCCCGCTGCATCTCTGCGACCTCTGTGTTCGCATTTTTCGAACAGACCGTCCGCTTACACCAGCTCGGTACGCCCCGGCATCGCCACGGGGTCCACCGCCAGCGTCGGGCCCAGCTCGTAGGTTCCCGGCCCCAGCTTCAGCTTGGACTGGTTCATCGCAAAGTCCCAGGTGACTTCCTTGCCCGTGTACGCCGCCATCCGGCCCATGATCGCCGTCAGCGTGGATTCCGCCGTGCGTTTGGCCTCATTGATGAGCTTGCCCGACTCGATGCTCTGCACCAGGTCGATGTGCTCCTGCCGGTAGGGGTTGGTCTGCTTGCCCGAGAAGCGCCAGGGGTTCTTGCCCTTGATCTCCGCGTAACCCGACGTGGTTTCCAGCACACCCTCGGTGCCGATGATCACCTCGCCCACGCGTCCGGTCGTCCCGTCGATCTGGCGGCAATAGCTCTGGCCCACGACGCCGTTGGGATACTCGTACTGCAGGGCGAAGTGGTCGAAGATGTGGCCGAACTTGGGCTCGGTCCGCACCTGCCGTCCGCCCATGCCCACGCACTTGCTGGGCGGACCGCCCATCGCCCAGTTCATCACGTCCAGGTTGTGGATGTGCTGCTCGACGATGTGATCCCCTGAGAGCCACGCGTAGTACAGCCAGTTGCGCATCTGGTACTCGAGGTCGGACCAGTTGGCCTCCCGGTCGTGATTCCACAGCCCGCCCTGGTTCCAGTAGACGTTCGCGCCGATGATCTTGCCGATGGCGCCGTCGTGGATCCGCTTCATGGCTTCCAGGTAGCACTGCTCGTGCCGGCGCTGGGTGCCCGTGACCACGGCGAGCTTCTTCTTGTCGGCGACCTCCGCCGCGGCGATCACCTGGCGGATCTGGGTCGGATCGACGCCGACGGGCTTTTCCATGAACACGTGCTTGCCGGCGTTGACCGCCTCGGCAAAGTGCGCGGAGCGGAAGTGGGGGGGCTGGGCGAGGATCACCATGTCCACACCGGAAGCAATCGCGGCCTTGTAGGCATCAAAGCCCACGAACTTGCGGTCCTGCGTCACCTGCACGCGCGAGCGCACGTCCGCGGGAAGCTCTTCGGACTTGCTGAGATAGTCGTACGCGCCGCCGAGGCGGTCCCCGAAGGCGTCGGCCATGGCGAAGATCTGGATCCGGGGAGAGGCGCTGAGGCAATCCACCGCCGCGCCCGTGCCGCGTCCGCCGCAGCCGATCAGCGCCACCTTCATCGAGTCCGCGCCGCCCGCGTACGCGGTCCTGGCGATCACCGAAGGAGCGACGACGGCCGCCGTCGCCAGCGCCGCGGCGCCCTTGACGAATTCACGCCGCGAAACGCCCGTACCCGACTCGCCCGACATCTGATGCCCCATGTGCGTCCGCCCTCTGAAAATGCGCCGGCCGCGGGGAACGCGTCCGGACGTGCAGGTTGATTGCAGTTCCAACTCCAGTCCCGCCGCCGGCGGCGGGAACGCCTCAGACCGCGACGGCCTTCTCCGCCGCCGAATCCCACGTGAAGACCTTGCTCTGGCGATAGCTCTCGACACCCATCTTGATCGCCACCATCACCGCGCAGCCCAGCTCAACGTTGCAGTTGGGCTTGGCCTTGCCGCGGATCGAGTCCAGCCAGTTGTTCTCGTGGTCCCGGCCGTCCTTGTCCCCGGAGGCCTTGATATCGGAACCCGCCTGGCCTTCCCCCGGATCCAGTCGCTTGTTGCCCTTGCCGTCGTCCACTTCCTTGATCGGGATGTCGTTGGCCTTGCGGAACTCCCGGGCCCAGGTCCCCTGCTCACGCAGGCGCCAGCCCTCGCCCGTGGGCTCCAGCTGGCCCTTTTGCCCGCGGATCATTTCCGGAACGCCCACGTCGTTCACCATCACGCTCGAGAGGAAGACCGAGTGCGTCTCGTAGTCCGCCGTCAGCAGCATGGTGTCGGCGATGTCGCGCCCGTCCTTCTCGATGTACTGGCCGCCGCCCGACATCACGCGCCGCGGGTACGCCCCGTTCTGGCCGTGGATCGCCAGCAGCAGGGGGCTGAGCCAGTGATACATCAGGTCGGTCGCCACCCCGCCGTTGTACGCGTAGTACTTGCGGAAGCGGAAGAAGTGGTCGGGGTTCCAGGGGATCTGCGGCGCCAGGCCGAACTTGGAGCCCAGCCAGCGGTCCCAGTCCACGTACCCCTCGGAGGTGGGCGACGCCGACGGGCTCGCGTCCGCGTCGATCGGCCAGTTGAACTGTCCTTCGCGCGAATTGCGGCAGTACGACCCCTGCGACCAGACCACCGGGCCGATCCGCCCGGCCTTGATCGCCTCCCCGGCCTTCCACCACTTTGCTTCGCTCGTCCGCTGCGGGCCCACCTGCAGCACCCGGCCCGTCTTGCGGACCGTGTTGCGGCAGGCGATCGCCTGCTCGATCGTGTGGCTCAGCGGCTTCTCGACGTAGACATCCTTGCCCGCCTCCATCGCCTCGATGGCGATCTTGGTGTGCCAGTGGTCGGGCGTCGAGATGATCACCGCCCCGATGTCCTTGTTGTCCAGCACGCGCTCGTATTCCATCACGCCGCTGGATTCGCTCCCCCCGATCAGCTTGATCGAGTTGTTCAGCCGCCGGCGGTACAGGTCGCACACCATCGCGACCTTGATGTTCTCCGCCTGGCTCTTGCCCACGAGGCTGTGAAGGTGGGCCGTGCCCATCCCGCCGGTGCCGATCGATCCGATGGTGATCCGGTCGTTGGACCCCATGATCCGGGCCCAGCTCACCGCCGGCATTGCCAGCATGGGAGAGGCCAGCGCGGCGGACTTCAGGAATGTGCGGCGAGAGACGGGAAACATGCGGCCGTTGGTCGTCATGAGGTTGCTCCTGGATGCAGGGATCGCCATCCTGACAGGTCCGGGCCGCGTTTGCAACCCCCGCCGGGCCGCCGGCTCGACCAAACTTTTTTGGGTGGCCGTGAGCATCCTGGCGGAGGCATTTCCCGTGAGCCGATTCCCACCTCCGGGAGTCCCCCGGCCCCCCGGTACACTCTCACGCGTGAAGTCTCCCGGCGAATCCGATGACACTCCCGCCCCGTCTCGCCCCCGGCTGACGAGGACGCTCGTCCTGATCGGGATCACAAGCCTGTTGACCGACCTCAGTTCCGAGATGGTCTATCCCCTGCTCCCGTTCCTGGTGGTGGGCACGCTGGGCGCCTCGGTCACCCTCCTGGGAGTTATTGAAGGACTTGCCGAATCCCTTCCCTCCCTCGTCAAGGTCTATTCAGGACGGATGTCCGACCGGACCGGCAAGCGAAAGTCCCTCGCCCTCGCCGGGTATTCCTGCTCGGTGGCCGGGAAGATCTTCCTCTCCCTCGCGTCAGGGTGGACCCCCGTCCTCGCCGGACGGGTCGTGGATCGACTCGGAAAGGGGATCCGCAGCGCTCCGCGCGACGCGCTCATTGCCGACACCACGCCCCACGAGCACCGCGGCCATGCCTACGGATTCCACAAGGCCATGGATACCTCCGGCGCCTTTCTCGGCGTGCTCGCCGCCTACATCATTCTCACCACCGTCCACGAATCGGGACTTCGGCCCGGCCAGCCGCTCCGCATCGCCCTCTACGCGTCGCTGGTTCCCGCGATCATCGCCGTTGTCGCCCTTGCCTTGATCCGGGAACCCGCAGCACCCGCGAGAAACAAGCCCGTTTCGAGGCCGATCCTCTCGGCATGGTCCGTCCTCCCCGCTCGCCTGCGTCTGTTTGTGGTTATTTCCTTCGTCTTCTCCCTCGCCGGCTCCACCAATCAGTTTCTGCTCCTGCGGGCGCAGCAACTGCTGGTCGGAAAGGGCGAGAGCCCGCTGCTCTCGGCCGCCACCGTCTGTCTCTTTTATCTGGTGTACAACCTGACCTACGCCGCCGCGTCCTACCCGTTTGGACGGCTCAGCGATTCGGTCGGCCGAAAGCCCGTGCTGCTCGCCGGATACAGCCTGTACGCGGCAATCTACGCGGCTTTCGCCGTCAACCAAAGCCCGGGCTGGTGCTGGGCGCTCTTTGCGCTTTACGGGCTATTTCCGGCGCTGACCGAAGGCGTGGAGAAGGCTCTGGTCAGCGATCTGGCCCCCCGGGAGCTCCGCGCTACCGCCCTGGGACTGCACGGCACGGTGCAGGCTCTTGGGCTGTTCCCCGCTTCGGTCATCGGCGGGCTGCTGTGGGATGGGATATCACCCGCCGCCACGTTCTGGTTTGCGGCGATCACCGGCGCGGTCGCGGTGGGGGGGCTGGCGCTGATGCCGCTGGGGCCATCTGCCCGGCGTCACGGCGCGGGGTGAGTTCATTAAGTCCGTGGATAACGCCGCGCGGGCGTTGAAGGCATCAGTTTCCGTTGGGACGCAGCGGCTGCGCCCGACCGAAGACCGACGGCTGGCGCGGCGGCGTGGGAGACGCGCTTGCCGAAGCGGACGAGCCGCCCAGCAGTGTGCTGGGGGATGCCGCCAGCGGGGTCGCGGCGATGACCGCCGGCGCGACGCTCCGCGGGCCGGTGTCCAAGCGACGCTTGCGGGCATCGTCGATGGAGCGGTCCAGCTTGCCAAGGATCGCCTTCACTTCGTTATACGCCTTATTGGACGGACCCATTGACAAGCCTCCATGCTGAAATCCCTCGAAGCGGCCTTGCTCCGGGGAAGATTCCGACCGCCATGTCGGTGCTTGTGGGTCATCGGCGATGAAGCCGCTCGACTTCGACGACGGATCAACTCCGTCTTGCGCACGCGCCGAATCGTGCCGTCTGTTCCGTCTGGGTAGAAATCACCTTGTGCCCCGCGTGGCGCGGACGTCGCGAAGACGCGCCGCCCGTTGATGGACGCGTTCACTCCGCCTCCCGCCTTAATATGCCCCATGAACAGCCCGCGAGCATCTCTTTCGTCTGGTCTGTCGCTCCAAGGTGGACGTGCGAAGCTTGAACTTCTCACTCCCCAGCACGCGCCCACGCTCCTTCAGGCGATGGACGACGTCGGCCTCTGGCGTTACATGCCCTGCGAGCCGCCCACCACACTCGAGGCAATGGACCGGGTAATTGCCTCAGCCCTCGCGGGGGCCGCCGCGGGCACCGACGTGCCGATGGTCATCATCGATCAAACCACCGCCCGTCCCTGCGGCTCGACCCGTTACCTGGACATCCAGCCCCCGAACCGTTCCCTCGAGATTGGCTGGACGTGGCACTCCGTCGCCGTCCAACGAACCTCCATCAACACCGAGTGCAAGTACCTCCTCCTCCGCCACGCCTTCGAGACCCTGGGGTGCGTCCGCGTGCAGCTCAAATGCGATTCCCGCAATCGCCGGTCGCACGCCGCGATCCTGCGGATCGGGGCGACATACGAGGGCACGCTGCGTCGCCAGCGGATCCTCTGGGACGGGTATATCCGAGATGCGGACTATTTCAGCGTCCTTGACCACGAATGGCCCGCCGTCAAGCAGCGGCTGGAGGCACGCCTCGCCGAGGGAGGCCTCACGGTCTGATGAGCGTACCGGGCTTCGCGCTCGCACGTGCTCCCGATACCATTGCTCATGCTGGAGCATCACACGGCCCACCTGCTCACGCCGAGAGAGTTTGTCCGCCGCCAGACAAGGTACACCCTCGTCTCGGTGTTCGTCATCGCCGTGTCACTGGGGATCGGCGCCGCGGGCTACCACTTCCTGGAACATGCCGACTGGCTCGACGCCGTCTACGACGCCGCGATGATCCTCACCGGCATGGGGCCGGCGCTCACACCCCACTCCGCGGGATCCAAGCTCTTTGTCACTACCTACGCATTGTTCTCGGCGATGATCTTCCTCACCGTCGCCGGCATCTTCATGACCCCCATCGTCCATCGCATCATGCACCGGCTTCATCTCAAGCAGCTCCAGCACGATGCCCGCCTGTAAAGCGGCTCACTCAGGTGCGGCGACGTCGACTTGGACACCCCCGCTCGTACCGTGCGGTGTCCCTTCCGCGTGGCCGCGTTGTACACTCCTGCCATGCCCGCGCGCCGAAGCGCCTATCTCTTCCTCGCCTTCCCCCTCGCCGTCCTGACGCTGTTCACGCTCGCGCCGACCGTCGCGGGCCTGGGCCTGAGCCTCTTCACGTGGGCCGGCGCCGGCCAAGCCAGGTTCGTCGGGATGGACAACTTCCGATCGCTGCTCGCCGATCCACGCTTCACCCCCGCCCTCCGCAACACCCTGGTCTTCACGATCTCGATCGTGCCACCGACGGTGGTGGTGGGGTTCATCCTCGCCGTCGCCCTTCACGCCCGGTGGTTTGTCGGAAAGACATTCGTCCGCACGGCGCTCTTCCTGCCCACCGTCGTCTCGATCGTCGCCATCGGCTTCGTGTGGCGATGGATGCTCGACCCGCACGGCGGCCTTGCCCCGGCGATGCTGCGGGTGGTCGGGATCGACCCGCCCGACTTCCTCCAGGGAGGGCCCGTGCTCGCGTGGGGAGAGGGTGATCAACGGCGCGTCTTCATGCCGTGGCTTGAGTGGCCGATGCTGTCGGTCATCCTTGTGCAGGTATGGCGGAGCGTGGGGTTCAGCATGGTGCTCTACCTCGCGGCGCTGCAGGGCGTGGGGGAGTCGCTCTACGAAGCCGCCGAGGTTGATGGCGCCTCACGCTGGCGAACCCTCCGGCACATCACCTGGCCACAGGTCGCCCCGATGACGGTCTTCCTGCTTGTCACCGGCGTGATCGGTGCCCTGCAGGTCTTCGACATCATCTGGGCAATGACCAACGGGACCGAGACCAACGCGACCATCGTGCTCAATCTGTACGTGTTCCGGGAATTCCAGCAGAGCCGCCTGGGCTACGCCGCGGCGATCGGCGTCGTGATCTTCGCCCTGACGGCGGCGGCGACCGGAGCCCAGATCCTGGTCGCCCGCGCAAGGTCTGCCCGTCCGGAGTGATATCACTTCTGTGTTACAGCCCCGATGGCCGGTAGCTGTAGAACGTGACATAGCTCTCGCGCCCGGTGGGCAACGAATCCCGCTGGTCCCGCGTCAGGATGTTCCCCAGCCGCCGGCGGAGCTCCTTGTCAAATTCCGATCGCTCCTGGCGGATCTTCACGATCGGGTGATCCACCGGAAGCCGCCACATGTCGTAACTGTCTTCCGGACCCTGCGCCGGCTCTTTGCCCAGGGCCCGGCCAAGCTCGATGGGGATGTCCCGCTCTTCATCCTCGCGCACGGCGACGGCGAGACGTTCCTTCCACGGCTTGAGCTTGCTCGCGTACCACTCCGCGAGTTCGTCCAGTTCCGCGACCTGCTTGGTCGTCAGCCCGTCAAGCTCCCTCGCCGACTTGAGCTGCCCCTCCGCCCGGCTGGGCATGTTCACCCGCTCCCCGGTCTGCTTCGCAAGGTTCTCCATGAGCTTGGCCGCGGCATCGGCGGGGAGTTCGGCCGCGACGAGCTTCACAGTCCGCTCGTTGAGCTCCCTCAGCGCCACCCGGATCCTCAGAGCATCCCGGAACATCACTTCCGCCGCGTGCGGATCACTCTTGATCAGGTCGCCGAACTTGGCCGAGTTGTCCGCCATGAACTTCTCACGCTGCACCAGCAGGCGGTCGAGTTCCTGGCTGTAGACCTCCAGGGCCTGGTCGGCGGCGGGGGGCGTCGACGGGAGTTTCAGCCCCGACACCATCCGAACGACATCCAGGGATTCGCCGGTGAGCCGCCCCCCGACCAGCTTCATCCGGCGAAGCTCCCGCTCGACGATGGGCCACCGCTGCTCCTGCTCCTTGGTCAGCAGCGCCTTGAGGTCGTCCACGAACGTCCGCTTGAGCTCTTCGGCGTGCGCCCGCCAGTCCGTCATCGCCTTCTGCGCAGGCTCCAGCTTCCGTGGGTCCAGCACGACCTCGGACTCTTCCATCACGTCGTACATCTTGTCCCGGACCAGCCCCGACTCGCGACGCACGGTCTCGGCGTACCCGTCGTACAGGTCGTGCATCGCCTGCACCTCGGCGTCCTTCAACTTCAGAACGCGCACAAAGACGTCCAGGTCTCCGCGGGCGAGCGTGGGGGTGAAGTCCCCGTCGGAATAGAACGACATGGACATCGCGCCCTGACCGGCCGCGGGAGAGGCCGCCAAGGCCAGTCCCAGCAGCAGGGTGAAGAATGTGAAAATCCCCTTACCCGCCCAGCCCCGAGCCCCCCTGCATGGCTGGACCGCCCGCCGAGCCACCCCGCACCCATGCTGTTTTACATAACGCATATTATCGGACCTTGCACCCAGAATCGTCATCGCCATGAGAGTCCTTTCACGTGGCCTTCCAGCCGCCCCATCCCTGGGGTCCACACCATGACGCCCGGGCCGGGCATCTCCGTCGCCCTCCGACCTACCGCAGCGTCGGATCCCACAGACTGCGGAACTTGATCGAGTTGTTGATCTGGTCGCTCCGCCTCGACTCGTAGTGCCCGTCCACGAACACCACGTTCCCCGTCTGGGAGGCGTGCCGGACGTTCACGCCCTCGTTGGCCGCCTCGATGTACGGGTACCACAGCGTCGACGACCACTTTCCGTCCGACTTGGGATTGGTCTCGCCCGTGAACAGGCACCGGCTGGGGCTCACCACCTGCGAGATCTGGAACGTGGGCCGGGTCTTGAGGTCCCGGCCGTCCCGGCGCCCCCACCAGTTGTCCACCCCGACCGAGTCCGCCATCGTGTACGGGGAGAAGCCCAGCCAGAATGCGTTGTACCCGTACCCCACCTTGTGGGCCGTGTACGACCACGACCATTTCAGGTTGTAGTCCTGCCGGGGACCCGTGAGGGAGGGACAGTGGAAGATCTGGTGCGCGGCGTCCTTGGCCGCCTGCGTCGCCGTCAGCAGCCCAGGGTCCACGTAATTTGTGTAGATCAACGTACCCCACCACCAGTCCGCGTCCTGGTTATTGAACTTCGCCGACCGGTGCGGCGGGAAGAGATCCTTGTACTCCGACCCGTACTGGGAGACCAGGCTCGCAAGCTGGCCCAGCTGGATCCCGCACTTGAGCTGCCGGGAGACTTCCCGAGACTTCCCAAGCGCCGGCAGGAGGATGCCGATCAGGACGGCGATTACGGCAATCACCACCAGCAGCTCGATCAGCGTGAACGCCCGGCCGTGAAGTTTCCGCCGGAGCCAAACCCGCGGGATGTGCCTCGTGCGAGGGTGCATGGTGAGTTCCGTGTGAATTGCCAGAGGTCCTATCGCCCCGGGGGCCAAGCGTTACCAGCCTACCCAACGCCCCTCCACGCTTCAATGCTGGCGGGGTGATCCCGGACAGGCAATACTCGGTTCATGCAAGTCACCGTGACCCTCGATTCCGCCGGATTGGAACTTCCCAGCGTGCACGCCGTCGCCCGCCGCGGCGCTCGCGTCTCCATCGCTCCTTCCGCCATCGCCCGGATGAATGCCTCCCGCGCCGTCGTCGAGGATCTGCTCACCGACGGCAAGCCGCACTACGGAATCAACACGGGCTTTGGGTCACTCTCCCGCAAACGCATCAGCGATCAAGACGTCGCCGCCCTCCAGCGAAACCTCATCCGCTCCCATTCCGCCGGCGTCGGACAGCATCTCCCCGCCGACGTCGTCCGCGGGATGATGCTCCTCCTGGCCGCCTCCCTCTGCCGCGGCGTCTCCGGCGTCCGGCCGGTGATTGCCCAGACCCTCGCCGCGATGCTCAACGCCGGAATCACCCCTGCCGTTCCCGAATCGGGGTCGGTCGGCGCATCCGGGGACCTCGCGCCCCTCGCCCACATGGCCCTCGCGTGCCTTGGAGAAGGCCACGTGCTCCACAAGGGCGGAACAGCTCCCGCAGGCCCGGCGCTCGCCGCCGCGGGCATCACCGCATTGGAACTCCAGGCCAAGGAGGGCCTGGCGATGATCAACGGCACCCATCTCATGGCCGCCCAGGCCTCGCTGCTGCAGCATGACGCGGGAGTGCTCCTGAACTCCGCCGTCGCCGCCGCCGCGATGTCCATCGACGCCGCCCGCGCCACCGACGCGTTCCTGGACCCCCGCGTCTACGTCCACCGTCGTCACCACGGCCCCGCCGCGATCGCCGCCCAGCTCCGCCGCTGGCTCGAGGGGAGCCAGATCCTTCCCTCCCACCGGGAAGACGATCCTCGTGTCCAGGACCCGTATTCCTTCCGCTGCGCCCCCGCGGTGCTGGGCGCCGCGTCCGATGCCCTGCTTTACATAAACCATGAGGTGCACGAAGAGATCGCCGCCGTCACCGACAATCCCCTGGTGTTCCCCGCGACCACCGGCGCCGAGCCCACTCCCGCCGCCATCGTCTCCGCGGGCAACTTCCACGGCATGCCCATCGCCATCCCGCTGGATGTGCTCACCATCGCCCTCTCCCACATCGCCGGCATTTCCGAGCGCCGCGTCTTCTGGATGCTCGCCGCGTACGAAAAGGAAAGCCAGCTCCCCCACTACCTCACGCCCACACCCGCCCTCAACTCCGGCCTCATGATCGTCCAGTACACCGCCGCCGCCTGCTGCAACGAGATCATCGGCCTCTGTACGCCCGCCTCGGTCGCCAACATTTCCACCAGTGCCGGCATCGAGGATTACAACTCCTTCGGTCCCCGCGCCGCCGCGAAGGCTCGCCGAGCCATGGACCTCGCCTCCGCCGTCGTCGCCATCGAGTTCATCTGCGCCGCCCAGGGGATCGAGTATCACCGCCCGCTCAAGACCGGCACGCGGCTTGAAACGCTTCATGATCGCATCCGCCGCGTCGTGCCCACGCTGACCGACGACCGTCCCCCCCACCCCGACATCGAGGCCGTGCGCACGCTCCTCATGAACGGGGAACTCGCCGCGGTGTAAAGGGCGCGATTGTCCCAAGATCACCTCCGGATGTTTTTCCGCGCAACTTCATACGCCGCACGATTATTCCACAGGAATTTTCCCGTGCGCATCCACTTGTTCATGCGAGGCCGGCGCGTTAGGCTCACGGTGCACAATGGGGGCCGCGCGGACGCACCATCGCCCGCGCGAGAACGAACGGCGGTGCTCGGTTCCCTGCACGCTGTCACGAGGGATAGACCATGTCGAGACTCCACACGCCCCCGCGTCCATCGGGATCCACCACCAGCGCCAAGGTGAGCCTTCCCCGCACTGTTCGCGCACCCCGCGGCAACCAGCGCACCTGCGCCTCGTGGCCCATCGAAGCCGCGATGCGCATGCTCATGAACAACCTCGATCCCGAAGTCGCCGAGCGCCCCGATGACCTGGTCGTCTACGGCGGACGCGGACAGGCCGCCCGTTCATGGGAGGCGTACGACGCGATCGTCGAAACGCTCCAACGCCTCAAGGCCGACGAAACCCTCCTGGTTCAGTCCGGCAAACCCGTCGGCGTCATCCGCACGCACGAGGATGCGCCCCGGGTGCTCATCGCCAACAGCAACCTCGTCCCCCACTGGGCGACGCAGCACACGTTCGACGCCCTCGCCGCCAAAGGCCTCATCATGTACGGCCAGATGACCGCGGGCTCGTGGATCTACATCGGGACCCAGGGCATCCTCCAGGGAACGTACGAAACCTTCGGCGAAATGGGCCGCCAGCACTTCGGCGGTGACCTCAAGGGCCGGCTCTGCATCACCGCCGGCTGCGGCGGCATGGGC
Source organism: Phycisphaerales bacterium (assembly GCA_044226385.1). Taxonomy (GTDB): domain Bacteria; phylum Planctomycetota; class Phycisphaerae; order Phycisphaerales; family UBA1924; genus JAEUJB01. The sequence goes on along the minus strand of JBGAHA010000002.1, from coordinate 154,805 downwards.
GGCGCTCAGCCACTGGCCGTCACCATGAACGGCGGCGTGTGCCTCATCGCCGACGTCGACCACTCACGCCTCGCGCGCCGCGTCAAAGACCGCTACCTCGACGAGATCGTCGACGGCCTCGACAATGCGATCGATACCGCCCTCAAGGCCCGGGACCAGATGGAAGCGATCTCCATCGGCGTGCACTGCAACGCCGTCGAGCTCCTCGGGCGCCTGATCGACCGCAACATCACGCCAGACGCCCTGACCGACCAGACCAGCGCCCACGACGTCCTCCATTACGTTCCCGCGCAGATGACCAGCGAAGAAGCCGAGGGCATGCGCCGGCGATTCCCCAAGGAATATGAGGACCTTTCCCTCGCCACCATGGAGCTCCACGTCCGCCAGATGGTCGAGCTCCAGAACCGCGGGGCCGTCACCTTTGACTACGGCAACAACATCCGCCAGCGAGCGTTTGATTACGGCTTCAAGGACGCCTTCAACTTCCCCGGTTTCGTCCCGGCCTTCATCCGTCCCCAGTTCTGCGAAGGCCGCGGACCCTTCCGCTGGGTCGCGCTCTCGGGCGATCCGCAGGACATCTACACCACCGACCGGGCTCTCCTGGAGGCCTTCCCCGACAACGAGGGCCTCAAGCGCTGGCTGCTGATGGCCCGGGAGCGCGTCGCCTTCCAAGGTCTGCCCGCCCGTATCTGTTGGCTCGGCTACAAAGAGCGCGACAAGGCCGGGCTGATCTTCAACGAACTCGTACGTACCGGTAAGGTCAGCGCCCCGATCGTGATCGGTCGGGATCACCTCGATTGCGGCTCGGTCGCCTCTCCCAACCGGGAGACCGAGGGCATGAAGGACGGTTCCGACGCCATCAGCGACTGGGCGATTCTCAACGCCCTGGTGAATACCGCCAGCGGCGCGTCATGGGTCTCGTTCCACCACGGCGGCGGCGTGGGAATCGGTTTCAGCCAGCACGCGGGCCAGGTCATCGTCGCCGACGGAACACCCGAGGCCGCCCGCCGCCTCGAACGGGTCCTGACCAACGATCCGGCGATGGGCGTCTTCCGGCATGCCGATGCCGGCTACGACGAAGCCTGGGACTGCGCCCGCGAGCGTGGGGCGGATGTGCCGATGGGCCGCTAGGTTGATGCAGGGGGAGCCATGATGCAGACCACTCCGCGGCGAGGAGCCGGTTTCAAAGTCCTCGCAAGCCTCTTCACGCTGGTCTTTTTCTCCATCTTCATCGCCTTCGGCGTCTTCTTTGCCACATCCTCGCGGGAGAACGACACCCCTGTGATCTTCCCGCTGGTCGGCTGGGGCTTTGCGATCCTTGGGGCGATCATGCTGGTGGGCACGATCTCCGCCATCTTCCGCGCACGGCCCATTGTGAGGGATGCAGGTTCATCTTCCAAACGCCGGGCGTCGGACTCAACGTCCGCTTCCGACCCGCGCCGCTGCTCGGGCTGCGGCTCGGCATCGGGCGAAGTGCCGTGCCCGTACTGCGGGGCGGGCGGGTGATGCAGAAGAGACCGGCGGGCTGAGTCGACATTCGATTGCGTCAAGGTGAATGGATTGAACACGACTGAACTCTTCCGTCACCTTTCGGTGTTTCTCAAGCCGGATGGTTCCTATCGGGACATTGTGATCCCCGGCGCAATTCATGCAGACTGGATGGCGGTGCTCAATGCTCTTGCCAGTTCGGGCGCACCAATTCAACTCCGCGTAGACCGTGAACCTGTATCCATTCCCGTTCCCCTCGATGTGATGACGTGGGAAGTACTTTCAGACCTTCGCCACCGTCTCGTGTACAAGCCCCACAGCGTCTACATCAAGACCGATTTCTTCGATATCAACGAGATCGAGTTCGATGTCAATCCGCCCGATCTGAACCAGTCCATTCAGAATTTCACAGATCTGCTGGAATTCATGCAGCTCATCGCTGGCGCAACCTCCAAGCCGTGCCACCTCACCTACGAGAACCGGCACGACCACCTCGCCCTGACCTGGGACCCGATCGCCCGCTGCTTCACCCTCGGGCCCTATGCCTCAGGCTGGCCCAACACGTGAAACTGCTTGCGCGCCGCGGGATCATGCGGCCGCCCCCTTTCCACTGAACCCTTTCCTACCCTCCCCCGTGATCGCCGTCGAGCCCTTCAACTCCGTCGCCGTCATCCGCCTCGACCGCGCCCACAAACGCAACGCGCTCACCGTCTCAATGCTCGCCGGCCTCCGCCAGGCCCTTGACAACTCCATGAGCGCCCGCGCCGTCGTCCTCTCCGGCGTCGGCGAAGCCTTCTGCGCCGGCTTCGATCTCACCGCCTGCCGCGACGACGATTCGGTCCTCCCCGCCCTCCTCTCAGGTCTCTCCGCCGTGGCCCGCGCCCTGCGAGAGCACCCGGCCCCCGTCGTCGTCAGCGCCCACGGCGCCGCCCTCGCCGGTGGCTGCGCCCTCCTCGCCGCCGCCGACTTCGCAGTCACCACCGCCACCGCACGCATCGGATATCCCGTCGTTCGCCTGGGCGTCTCCCCCGCCGTCTCCGCCCCACTGCTCCGCCTCGCCGTGGGCAACGGCCACGCCCGCGAACGCCTGCTCGACCCCGGCCTGATCGACGGCCTGCACGCACTCCAAATCGGGCTCGTCACTGAATGCGTCCCCACCACCGCCGAGTGCGAGGCCCGCGCCATCGCTCTTGCCTTACAACTCGCGGACAAGCCCCGCCACGCCCTCGCCTACACCAAACGCTGGCTCAACCAGCTTGACGGTTCCTCCGATTCCCCCCTTCTGGACGCCGGCCTCCACGCATCCCTTGGCATTGTCGGCTCCCCCGAGCAGCGAGAACTCCTCCCCCAGGCCTGGACCGCCAAACCATGACCGATCCCACATCCACCCTTTCATACTCATCCCTCGCCGCCGCCGGCGCTGCTGCCGCTACCGACGCGAGCCAGCTTGCATCCCTCGCCGTCTCCGGCCGCCTCGCCGTCCTCACCATCAACCGTCCTGACTCGCGTAACGCGATGTCCATCGATCTCCTCCATGCCCTGCACGCCCGCCTCGACGAACTCGCCGCCCGCCCCGACGTCTCCGTTCTCGTCTTTACCGGCGCGGGCAAGTCCTTCTGCGCCGGCATGGACCTCAAGGCCGTGCTCGGCGATCCTGCCGCCCCGGGCGTCCTGCTCTCCCTCCTTGCCGACTTTTGCCTGAAGCTCCGAGCCCTTCCCATGGTCGTCGTCGGACGCATCAACGGGGCCGCGATCGGCGGCGGCTGCGGCCTCGCCTGCGTCTGCGACCTCGCCGTCACCCGCGCCGATTCCAAAATGGGTTTCCCCGAGGTCGACCTGGGCGTCTGCCCTGCCGTCGTCGCCCCATGGCTCGTCCGCCGCGTGGGTCCCGGCAAGGCACGCCAGATCCTGCTGATGGGCGGTCTCATGTCCGGCCAGCAGGCCTTCGACGCGGGGATGGTCACCAAGGTCGTCCCATCCGCGGCGGAGCTCGACAGTGCGATCGACGAGCTCACCGCCCGCCTCATCACCGGCGGCCCCCACGCCCTCCGCGCCACCAAGCAGCTTCTCAATGAGCTGGATCATTCGTTGGACGCGGATCAAGCCCGCCGCGGCGCCGAGCTCTCCGCGAAGGTCCTCGCTCTTCCCGAGGCCCGCGCCATGCTCGAATCCAAGTTCAACCGCTGACGCCCGCCGGAACCAGCGAAAAACATCATCGAGTCGGCAGGCGCGACCGCATGCGAGTCCGCACGGGCGGCCGGGGTGCCGCGGCCGGCAAATTCATCCCTCTCGGCGGAAACATCGCCCGCACATCGAGCACACTCCCCTCCGCGATCGCGTAGGCCCGCACCTCCGGATCGTGGTGATCGATGGCGACGCCCCCTGTGAACATCGAGAACGCCGGCAGCACGCACACCCGTCCCGTGAAGCAGAAACACGGCAGCAGTACGCGGTCACCGTTCCCCCGCAGCCTTACCGCGGGGTGCACGTGTCCCGTCCAGATGCCCGAGGCGCCCGCGAGCCCCGCCGAGCAGTGCGCTTCCGCCGGATCGTGCCCAAACCCGATCCCCTGCTCCATCCACTCGTTCCCGCGAACCAGCAGCCCCCACTCGCTCGCCACGCGGTCCACGCGCCGGTCATGGTTTCCGGGAATCAGCTCCCACGCGACACCCGTCCGCCGTCGCCACGAGCCCACCTGCTCGATCATCGGCTCCGCGAGCCCCGCCGGCGCGTGCAGCAGATCACCGATGACCAGGATCCGCTGGGCTCCGGTGCGGCGCAGAAGTAACTCCAGACGTCCCAGGTCGTGCTCGATCACGCCCGGCGGCACCGGCAGCCCCGCCGCGGCGAGCGTTTCGCACTTGCCCAGGTGCAGATCCGACACAATCAGCGTGGCTTGGCGCGGCCAGTACGCCGCCCGCTCGGGGGCGAGCTGGAAGGTTTCTCCGCCGAAGTCGATCGTGATTCCGCCTGCGCCCATGACTTTCTCATCGCCTCCACACGCTCAAGAATCGTCTGGCTCGTCAGCTTGCCGCTCTCCCGCTCGATCACCAGCGGAAATCCCAGCGGCGTCGGCTGCTCAACAGCAACGATACGGAGCGTAGAACCCCGCAGGCGGTCCATCGTCCGCCCAAGCCGGCCCCGCTCGAACTGCCGCTCCATCACCTCGCGCCTCGCCTGTTCCAGCAGCAGATTCCCCGGATCAAACTCGGTAAACACGTCAAACAGCAGCGACGAGTTCGCGTGCACCTGCCGGGCGCTCTTGCGAAGCCCCGGGTACGCGGCGAACACCAGCCCCGCCACCCTCGCCACCTCCCGGAACTGCGACCGCGAAAGCTCCGCGACGTTCACGCTCGCCATCGCGTCCTCAAACAGTTCATCCCCCGAAAACAAATCCGCCGTAAACAGGTCCATCGGATCGTTGTCCCGCCCTGTCAGCAGTTCGAACCCGTAATCGTTTGCCGCGATCGTGTACGTCGCCTTTCGGATCCGCGAAAGCCGCAGCGCCAGCACCGCCGCAAGCCCCAGGTGCACCAGCCGTCCATCAAATGGGTAGACAAAAACATGCCGCCCGTCCCGCGTCACGCACGTTTCGATCAGCAGTTCATCCGCCCCCGGCACGCGCGACAGAATTTGCTGTGAGCGAACGATCGGGCCGGCCGCCGCGAGCTCCGGGGAATCCATCTCCCCCGCCGCCGCCCGGCTGAGCGTCATCCGCACCGATTGCCCCAGCGACTCCGAGATCGGCAGCCGTGTCCCCGCCCAGTGCGGCGTGAAATTCGTCTTTCCCGGCGCCGGCCGCACGTACGCGGTCAAGTCCCGGATCTTCACAAACTCCAGCACGCGCCCCGCGAAGAGAAATCGCACCCCCGGCCGCATCGCCGTGACAAAGTTCTCCTCGATGCTCCCCAGCCGCTTGCCCGATGTCAGCGCCAGCGACATCGTGGCCTCGCTCACAATCGTCCCCACGTTCAGCCGGTGCATCTGCCCGATCCGCGGGCTCTCCACCCGCAGCCGTCCATCCTTCTCCACCAGCTTGCGATATTCCGGATACGCCCACAGCGTCGCCCCGCCGTCCTTCACCAGCTTCAGCGCCCAGTCAAACTCTTCGCGCGTCAGGTCCCGGTACGAGTACGTTCGCCGCACTTCCTCATACAACTGGTCCGCCTCAAACCCGCCCCCCAGCCCGCACGTCACCAAGTGCTGCGCCAGCACGTCCAGCGGCTTACTCACCACCCGCCGCGGCTCGATCGTCCCGCTCGCCACCGCTCGCCGCACCGCATCAATCTCAATCAACTCCAGCCCATACGTTGGCACGCACGTCACCCGGCACGCCGCGCCGGGCCGATGCCCCGACCGTCCGGCCCGCTGGATCGTCCTGGCGATCCCCTTGGGTGAACCGATCTGGTACACATCTTCCACCGGTGCAAAGTCCACGCCCAGGTCGAGCGAACTCGTCGCCACCACGATCCGCACCGTCCCGTCTTTCAGTCCCGCCTCCACCCGCTCCCGCGCCGCCCTGTCCACCGATCCGTGGTGCAGCCCCATCAGCGGCTTCCATTCAGGCCTGGCCACCATGATCGCCTGGTGCCACAGCTCCGCCTGCGACCGCGTGTTGGTGAACAGCAGGGTCGCCCGAGCAGGATCAAGCGACGCCACCACGTCGGGCAGCATCGACAGCCCGAGATGCCCAGCCCACGGGAACGCGTCCGGGCGCGACGGAATGATCGTGCGGATCGTGATCGGCCGGTCGATCCGGGAGCTGATGACGTGCGCCCCCGCGCCCACCCCCACCGCCGCCTGCGCCGCCTCATCCAGGTTGTCCAGCGTCGCCGAGAGCGCCCACGTCCGCACCGCCGGCGCAAAGCCGCGCAGCCGCGCCAGCGCCAGTTCCGTCTGCGTCCCTCGCTTGGTTGAAAGCAGCTCGTGCCACTCGTCGATGATCACGCACCGCAGCCCAGCAAACCGCTCCGCCGCGTTCTCCCACGTCAGCATCAGGGAGAGCGACTCGGGGGTCGTCACCAGCACCTGCGGGAGCCTCGTGCGCTGCCTCGCCCGGATCGAGCTCGACGTATCCCCCGTCCTGGATTCAACCTTCGCCGGGAGTCCGAGTTCCTTCACCGGCAGCTTCAGCGCCAGCTCGATATCCCGGGAGACCGCCCGCAGTGGCGTGACGTATAACACCCGCAGGCCGTCGAGCGGGTCACCCGCCCCCGCGACGTCCGCCATCTCCGCCAGCGCCCCGCCATACGCCGCGTACGTCTTTCCCGCCCCCGTCGGCACGTGGATCAGCCCGCTCTGCCCCGCAAGGTACGCCGCCCATGCTTCTTCCTGGAACGCGTGCGGCGTCCATCCGCGAGATGCAAACCACCCGCGCACGCGTTCCACGCCGCGGGCGCCCTCGGCACGCGGCGGTTCCACGGAAACCACGTTCCGCGCCCTGCTACTCCGCGTCCCTGGCTTGATCGCTCGGCTCGTCATCGTTGCTGTCGCATCGCCCTTGCCCCTCGCCCGCTTCATCAGCGTCCCGCGTATCGTCGGGGGCGAGGTTCATTTGTTCCGGTTCATTCACTTCGTTGTCGACGCTGGCGGCGTCGCTCGCCTCCGTCCTTCCATCAAGAATGTTCATCTCAAACATGCTCGGCTCGGCCGCGGTCGCCCCGCTCTGCACCAGTAGTTTTCGAACCGATTCAAGCGTATCCGCCTCCCGCGGATCCTTGTCCGTTCGCTGCCGCGCAATCCGCGGAAATCGCACCGCGATCCCGCTGCGGTGTCTCGGAGAATTCCCTATCCCCTCAAAGTGGATCTCAAACACGTTCACCGGCTCCACGACTCGCACCGGGCCGAACTTGCTGAGCGTGTGCCCCCGGATCCAGGTGTCCAGCTTCGCGATCTCCTCGTTGCTCAGCCCCGAGTATGCCTTGGCCACCGGCGTCAGTTCGTCCCCATCCCACACGGCGAACGTGTAGTCCGTGAGCAGCCCGGCCCGGCGCCCGTGCCCCGGCTGCGCGTACACCAACACCGCATCGATCGAATAGGGATCGATCTTCCACTTCCACCACGAGCCCCGCTCCCGCCCCACGCCATACGGCAACTCACGCCTCTTGAGCATGATCCCTTCGACCCCTCGCTCCCGAGATTCCCTCCGCAGCCTCGCCAGTTCGTCCCAGGAACTCCCGCGCACCAACTCGGACACCAGCAGCCGCGGCCCTCCGGCCTTCGCGATGATCCCTTCCAGGATCTCACGCCGCCGCTCCATCGGCAGCCCTCGCACATCCTCACCACCCGCCTCCATCACGTCATACGCCATGAACACCGTCGGCGCATCGGCGAGCACCGCCGCCGTGATCCCTCGCCGCCCGATCCGCGTCTGCAGCTTTCCGAACGCGAGCGGACGCCCCTGGCGATACGCGAGCAGCTCCCCGTCGAGCACCGTCCCGTTCCCCAGCCGCATCGCCGATTCCAAGACCTCGGGGAATCGCTCCGTCACCAGTTCCTCACCCCGCGACCAGATCGCCGTCACCCCGCCCCGCCGGATCAACTGCGAGCGGATTCCATCCCATTTCCACTCCGCCTGGTACTGCTCCACCGCGCCCAGCGCCCTCTGCATCGCTTCCGACTCGCTCTCCCCGGGAGCCGGCAGATCCACCGGACTTGCAAGGTAAAACGGATACGGCCTCGCCGCGTCCTCCGCGGCAGCGCCCGCCTGCAACACTCGCCTGAGAAACTCTCCCGATGGTCTCCAATCTCCCATCAGCCGGTGAGCCACGACGTCCGCTGGCACGCTCGCCGCCGCCGCAATCGCCCGCGTCACCAGCGTGCTCGAAACCCCCACCCGCAGTTCTCCCGTCAGCAATTTCACCAGCAGGAATACCTGCCGCGCATCCGACGCCTTCCACCACTCGCGCACAATGCGCCGCTTCTCAAACCCATCATCCGCGAGTCGCAGGGAATCGATCCGCTCCTCCACCCACACGTGCAGCGGAACATCCTCGGGCGCCGGCGTCAGCGCACCCGCCCCGTCCAGCACCAGCGAGATCGTCTCCGCCGAATCTCCCACCGCCGAATAGCACTCCCGCAGGAGCCAGGATGGAATCCCCGACAGCTCTATCGCGATCGCCGCCAGGTCCTCGCTTTTCATGAGCCGCCTGATGCGCCGCCCCATCAGGAAATACACGCCCCACGCCGCGTCCTCCGCCGGCGCGCTCGAGACGTACCGCGCCACCGCCTCCACCTTGGCCGTGGTCGAGGTCGTCCGGTCGATCGCGTCGTAGAGTTCCGCGAAACGTCGCACGGTCAGTCTTCCTCCTCGGTCCCGTGCACCGTCCGCAGCGCCTCGGCCTGCACCCCCGTCTCCCGGAGATACCGCACGAACGAATCGATGTTCCCGTGCGTCACCAGCACGCGGCTCGCCCCCGTCTGCCGGATCGTCTCCACCAGCCCCGGCCAATCCGCATGGTCCGACAGCACGAACCCACGGTCGTACGCCCCCCTTCGCCGCACCCCTCGAATCCGCATCCATCCCGACGCAAACGCCGTCTGGTACCGGTCGTCGGCGCCAAATCTCCTCATCCACGACGACCCCGCCGCGCCGGGCGGCGCGATCGTCAGGCTCCCCGCGAGATTCGCAGGCTTGCTCTTTTCCGGCATCGGCTTCACCTCAGGAAGCTCCACCCCCGCGTCCCGGTACGCCTGCGTCAGCGCCGCCGGCGCTCCGTGAGAAAAAATTGGCCCCACGCTCTTGCCCGCCGCCTTCGCCGCCCTCGCGATCTCCGCCAGCGCCCGCTGCACCTTCCCCAGCGAATATCCCAGCAGTACGCACGCCCGCTCGCTCCCCGCGCACATCTCCCACCATTCCCACATCTCACTCCCCGTCACCGCCGGGTCATCCCACCGGTAGATCGGCAGCGCGAACGTCGCCTCCGTGATGAACGTGTCGCACGGCACCACTTCGAACCCCGCGCAGGTCGGGTCCGCCGCCCGCTTGTAATCTCCCGAGGCGACCCACACCTCCGAAGACCCGCGCGGCCCCGCCTCCACCCGCACCTGCGCCGAGCCCAGCACATGCCCGGCGGGGTGAAAGCTCACCCGCGTCGCGCCCAGCGCAAAAACCTCTCCATACGGAATCCCCCGGATGTCATACTGCGCCCCCAGTCGAATCCGCAGTAGCGGCGCCGTCGGCGCCGCGCAGTAGTACAGCTTGCTCCCGCCCCGCGCATGGTCGGAGTGCGCGTGCGTGATCACCGCAACATCCACCGCGAGCCAGGGATCAATATGAAAACCGCCGGGCTGGCAATACAACCCCGCCGCGTCCGGATGCAGCAACGCCTCGGCCATGCTCTATTGAATGCCGCTACCAGTCCAGCGGAGCCATCCACGCCGCCGTCAGCTCCGAAACAGCCACATTCACGTCAGCCTTCGGCCACGTCAGCCGTCCCGACGAGTTGATCGTCCCCACCACGCTCATCGAGACGCCGCCAAAGTCCCGCAGCACGTTGCGCACCCGCTGCATGTCCCCCGGGGCGATCTCGATCACGTACCGGCTGGGGCTTTCACCGAAGGCAAGCTGCTCCACGCCCAGCATGTCTTCCCAGATCGTCAAATCCGCACCCAGCGAAACCCCCGTGGAAGTCCCCGCCGGCGTGGACTGCTTCTCCAGCAGCGTGGAGAGCTGCGGCTTGAGCAGGTTCTGCAACACCGCGCCCATATCGACCGGTGCGGCCGTTCCAGAGGTTCCGCTCTTCCCCGGCGACGCGGACACCGGCCCGCGCTGCGCTCCGATGAGCATCTCCGCCACCGCGACCAGCAGCCCGCCGTCCGAGCAGTCGTGGGCCGATTTCACCAGTCCGTCCTGGATCATCTGCGCCACCGCCCCCGCCGTCGCGGGCCCGCGCTCCAGATCCACCGCGGGCACCGCTCGCGAATCCTCATCCAGCCCGCCAAGCCCGGCGACCGAGTCGTACACCGACCCCGCCATCTCCGGCCCGGTACGCCCGATGACCACCAGCACATTCCCCGCGGCCTTCGCGTCCATTGTCACGCACCGGCGGATGTTCTGCACGATCCCGATCCCGCTGATGAGCAGCGTGGGCGGGATCTCGATGACCTTCTTTTCGCCCGTCACCGGATCCTCGTACCGAAGCTGGTTGTTCAGGGAGTCCTTGCCGCTCACGAACGGGGTGCCGTACGCCTTCGCACCGTCATAGCACCCTTCCGCCGCGCGCACCAGCGCGCCCAGGTTCTCCGGCTTCTCGCAGCTGGGCCAGCAGAAGTTGTCCAGGATGGCGATCCGCGACGGGTTGGTCCCCACGCACACCAGGTTCCGCACGCACTCATCGATCGCCGCCAGCGCCATCAGGTACGGGTCACCCCCGCAGCGAGGATCACCCACGCCCGTCGCCAGCCCGCACGACACCGACAACCCCTTCCCCGTCCCGGCGACGGGCTCCAGAACCGACGCATCACCTGGTCCACGCCCCTCCGGCCCCACCAGCGGCTTGATGACGGTGTTCCCCTGCACCTCGTGATCGTATTGACGGATGATCCAATGCTTGCTCGCGATCGTCGGATGCCCCAGCAGCTCCGTCAGCATCCCCTGAACGCTTCTGGTCGTCGATCGCTTCTCTTCGGGCGAGACAGAGGTCGCGGCGGACTTCTTCCACACGGCTTCACGAACCGGCTGCGGAATCCCCTCGTGGAGGAAGTGCATCGAGAGCTGCCCGACGTGATGCCCGTTGTACGACAGCTTGAGCGTGCGGTCGTCGGTGCCGAACACGCCCAGGTCGGCGAGTTCCACACCTTCCTCGTCGCAGATCCTCTGCAGCGCGGCGACATTCCCCGGCGCCACCGCCAGCACCATCCGCTCCTGCGCCTCGCTGATCCAAATTTCCGTGTACGAGAGCCCCGCATACTTCAGCGGCGCCTTCTCGAGTTCCACGTGGGCTCCAAGGTCCTTGGCCATCTCTCCCACCGCCGAAGAGAACCCGCCCGCCCCGCAGTCGGTCATCCCGCTGAACAGCGGAGACCCGTTGAGACCCGACCGAGCCCGCATGATCGCGTCCAGAACCCGCTTCTCTTCGATCGCGTTGCCGATCTGCACGGCGTGCGCAAACTCGTCCGCGTGCGTGTGCTCCACCTCGGCGCTCGAGAACGTCGCCCCGTGGATCCCGTCCCGGCCCGTCCGCCCGCCCAGCGCGATGATCCGGTCGCCCGCCCGCGGCTGCCCATGCACCAGCGTCTTGGGAATCACCCCGATACAGCCGCAGAAGACCAGCGGATTGCCCACGTAGCGATCATCAAAGTGCACCGCGCCCGAAATCGTCGGAATCCCCATCCGGTTGCCGTAATCCCGCACGCCGCTGACAACCTCGCTCAGGATGCGGCGCGGATGCAAGGTCCCGGGAGGAAGCGTCGCCTGCCCCGCCGCGCGGACCGCTCCGCCCGCGCCCCAGTGTTCCGGTCGCGCCACGCAGAAAATGTCGGTGCTCGCGATCGGCTTGGCGCCAAGCCCCGTCCCGATCACGTCACGGATGCACCCCCCCGCCCCCGTCGCCGCCCCGCCATACGGCTCGATCGCCGACGGCCGGTTGTGCGTCTCCACCTTCACGCACACACCCACGTTCTCGTCGAACTCGATCACCCCCGAATTGTCCTTGAAGACCGAGAGCGTCCAGTCCACGCCCTCATCGATCAACTCAAACGTCGCCGCCGCGACGGTGCTCTTGAGCAGGTTGTTGATCTCGATCGACCCATCCCCCATCACCGTGTGCCCGGGTCGACCCTCCCACGTGATCAACCCCGGACTCGCGCCCTCACCTTCTTCTTCATCCCCCGCCCGCTTCCCCCCCACCACCGTCCGCTCCGCGCCCGGCCTTCCGAACGCAACCTCAAAGTCCACGCGCGGATCTGAATCCGGCTTTGGCTTGTCTCCCCGACTCCTTGACTCCGCGACTCCCTGACTCTCTTCCCGATACCTCACCTTCGACTTCAGCGTCTTGTGAACGCAGTGCTCCGACCACGTCTGCGCGATCGTTTCCAGCTCGATGTCCGTGGGGTCGCGTCCGATCCGCTCATATTCATCCCGCACGGCCCGCATCTCGTCCAGGCTCAGGAACAGGTGCGCTTCACGGGAGAACGCCGCGAGCTGCTCGTCGTTCTTGCCCCGGATCACCACCGTCCGGACGGCGAATTCACCCGCGTGCCCCTTGGGCAGCTGCGCGGGCTGCCAAGGCTCCAGATGGATCCCCTGCACGACCTTGTTCGCCAAAGACGCCTCGGCGAGCGTCTTGGCCTGGTCCTGGCTGACGCCCTCAAGGTCAAATCGCCACCCCGTGGAAACCACCAGTTTTTCGGTGCTCGTCCCCAGAAGCTCCCCCAACGCCAAGCGGACCGACTGGGCCGCCGGATCCATAACCCCTGGAAGGGGATGGACTTCCACGATCTGCGCCCCCGGCCTCGCCGGGCTCGCCCCCACGCTCCCCGTCTCCAACACCGGGTCCCGCAGGAGCTTCTCCTGCACCCGCTGGATTTGTTCCGGGCTCAGGGCCCCTTCCACCAGGTAGACGCGGCACGAGCGGACGCTCTGGACCGGGATCCCCGCCCCAGCCGCCGCCCGGGCGATCGCGTCCCCGCGGGCGTCCGCCCGTCCGGTGGCTGGACGGATCTCAAAGCGCGTAACGGTCGTGCTGCTGGTCATCGAGGGTGCTCCGGGCGTGTCGAGGTGAAAGGCCGCCCATCATAAGTCGCCATCCGGGCATTTCCGGACTCTGGGAGGCCTGCCTTCGACCGAACCTTGATCCCTGCGGGCACTGGCATATCATTCCGACCCACAACCAAGCGGAGCCTGTGTCCATGTACGCCATCATCGAAGATTCCGGTTCTCAGCGTCAGGTCGCCCAGGGCGATCAGATCCTCGTCGACCTGCGCGGCCAGGGCAATGCCCAGGTCGGTGACAAGGTGACCTTCGACAAGGTCCTGGTCGTCGGCGAGGTCGGCGGCTCCGCCAAGCTCGGCCAGCCCTACGTCGCCGGCGCCTCGGTCGAGGGTGAAGTGATCGATCCGCTCGTCAAGGGCGAGAAGATCGACGTCTGGAAGTTCCGCGAGAAGAAGGCCTGGCAGCGCAAGCAGGGCCATCGCCAGAAGTACACGATGGTCAAGGTCACCGCCATCAAGGGCTGACCCGACCACAGTCGAACACGCAACGTCGAAGCCGCCGGTTCCCCGGCGGTTTTTTCTTGCGCCCGATTTACCGCTTGCCCATCACCGAGACGGCGACCCCGCTGAACACCAGCCCGAACGCGATCAGGTCGTTGGTCCGGAGCTTTTCCTTCAGCACCACGACGGTGAAGATCCCGAAGATCACCAGCGTTACCGCCTCTTGAATCACCTTGAGCTGCGGCGCCGTGAAGGGGCCTCCGCCCGAGATATGCCCCAGCCGGTTCGCCGGCACCTGGAGGCAGTATTCCGGAAGCGCGATCAGCCATGAGATGCCGATCGCCGTCAGCAGCGGCCACGCCTCACGCTGCTTGAGGTGCAGATACCACGCCGTCGTCATGAACACGTTCGACGCCGCCAGGAGCAGCACGCTGAAAACGCCTCGCATCATGGGGCGAGGGTATCTCGCCGAGGGATCTACCGCCGCTCACCTGGACCATTGGAGAGTGGACGGGAGGGTGTCGTGGCTTCCACAAACACGAGCAGGTCAAAGGGACCCTGCAGGTGCGTGGGCCGATAGTGCTCCGCCATGGCTATGGACCCGATGACGCCCCCAAAGGGCCGGGATTCCGTGAGCCACGCCGACCCCGGATCCTCCGCCCGTGCGGTTCTCAGATCCAGAAGCAGTATGCCGCGCCCGTCGGCCCCGAGCATCCCTTCGAAACTCTTCGCCGGGGGATGCTCAAGGGCGAACACGCCAATGCCCCCGCCGTCAGTCCGGGAGGCGCGATACTCCCCGGTGCCGGAGCAGAACGCGACGTTGACATAGTTCCCCGCGCGGAACTTGGACTCGAGATGCCATCCCATGAACGGCTTTTCCCGGCGCACGTGGCCGTTGTGAGCCCACAGCACGATTTTCTGGCCGGGATTGTGCTCTGCGATCCAGGCGATGTTCTCCGCCATGCACACCTCCCGGTGCATCGAACTCCGCACCGGATCCGCCCCCAGCCCCGTCCACTGGTGCACCACCCGCGCGTTCTGGATCGCCCAATCCGTCGCCGACTCTCCGGCCGCAACCAAGTATGCTCCTCGCGAAGCGCTCATGTGCTCAAGCAGCACCAGCGCCCGGGACCGCGCAGCCATCTCCGCCTCCCCCGGCGCTGCGGCCATCCACCGCAGGTGAGCGCTGCGTGCGCCCTCCTTCGGGTTTCCTTCATCAAGGGAATACGTGTACCCCGGTGGCGGCGGGCCTCCGGAGGGATCAGCGTGCACCAGTCCCTTGGGCGCCGCCGATTCAAAGCCCAGGTCCACGTTCGGATCGCTCCACGGAACCCCATCGATGTCCACCGAGAGTCCATCGAACCATCCATCCCCCGCCCCGGGCATCAGCATGCCGAAATACACCGACTTCGCGTTCTGCGGCACGTGGGTCACGATCTCCGCGCGCGTCCAGCCCGTGGTGCCCGTCGGTCCGCGATCCTGCATGGTGTCGAGGAAGGGGGTATCTCCATCCACCCGCAGCCACAGCCCCGCGCGCCCGCCCGTCAGGCCTTCGGTGCGCACCCAGCCGGCGAGTCTGAGTTCCTTGCCCCGGACCAGCTCCACAGGGATCTGACCAGTGACGCATCCATATCCCACGTCCGCGTGCGGAGAGTGCCGCCTGAGCGCCGCCAGGTCCTCCGCGTGCGCCGCTGCGAACAGAGGGTCGTACCGCTGTAGAAACGCCTCCAACTTCCGCAGCGCCACCGTGTGCGTCTGCATGTCGTTGCCGGTGAACTGCACCCTCCGCATCGAGCCCCGAGACTTCTCCCTCGCGTTGAACGCCCGCATCCACTCCACCATCTCCCGGACTTCCTCGGTGTTCCACGTCCAGAAGTACAACCCGGCGAGCAGTTCCGCCGCATCCCCTTCCTTGCCCATGACGTAGTCGTTGATCGCACACGCCTCCGGCATGTTCGCCTCGATTGAGAAGATCGAGAAACCCATCTCCTCGACGAGGTACTCCAGGATCCGGTGCTTGGCCCTGAAAAACTCCCGCGTTCCGTGCGTGCCCTCCCCCAGCCCCACGATCCTCGCATCCCCCACCATCGTCCTGAGCGGCGTCAGATCCTGGAACCCCGACCCCGGCGACACCGTCGCCAGTTCCACCGCATGCTCATGCAGCCACGCCGCCTGCTCGGGCGCCAATGTGCCCTCCCCGTGCGGGGGCTGCGCGAGGATGCACGCCTGCCCCGATACCAGCAGCACGCACGCGACCCATGCCAAGCTCGTGCAGAATCTTCCCGACGCGTTCACCCGCATGATGCCCCTCCAGGCGGCGCTGACACCTCGGCGTGCAGCCTACATCCCCGGCCGCGCGTGTGCCTTCCCCGACGTCGGGCCGTGCGAGCGGCCCGGCGGGGAATGAAAACGGCCGCACGTTGTCGTGCGGCCGTCGTGCGGACATGGAGTGACAGAACCTGGGAGGATCAGCGGCGGCGACGCAGGCCCGCGAGCAGGCCCGCCCCGGCGATGCCCAGCGCGCCCGGCGCCGGGACCGTGTTCACCGAGACCACGACGTTGTCCACTCCCCAGCTCTCGTCGTCAAAGCCCTGCCAGCCCGGGCCCGAGGCATACAGATCGATCGTCAGCGTGCTCGCCGTGTGGGCGATACCCGACAGCGTCGGGTCCAGCCCAAGGTCGTACACGTAGTCGTTCCAGCTGTTGAAGCCGAAGTTCCCAGCGCCCAGGAACACGCCCGCGGGGGCGTTGTAGTTCGAGCTGCCCGAGGCGCTGGCGAACGTGTGGCTGAACACCGTGTTGCCGTCCACCGCGATGTTGAAGCTGTCGGGGCCCGGGTTGCCGCCGTCACCATCCCAGCTGTCGATGATCGCCAGCAGGAACTTGATCGACACGCTGTCGTGCGCGGGAAGGTTGGTCAGCGTCAGCGTCGTCGGCTGCGCGGGAGCCGCAGCGTTCCGGGAGAACTGCCGGTCGAATCCAAAGGCCGACAGGCCCTGGGTCAGCTCGACATTGAACGTTCCGCCCCACTCCGCCGGCGCCCCGGACTCAAAGTCCGTCGAGAACACCGTGGTATCGGGACGCGCCGAAGCCAGACCCGAACACAGGCCTATCGCCACAATTCCCGCCGCCGTAACGAATTTCGTCATTTCTCTCTCTCCTTTGAACGGTGCGACAACGCACCCTCTGGTCATTGCTATACGAGCTGAAATATGTCCCAGATCCCTTCGAACCACACCGTCGCGGTCACTCCATGCCTTGTCGGAGGGAATGTCAGCCCCCACAGACGGAGTAGAGCTGTTATCCCGACGTGGCTTCGTCCTAGAATCCTCCCCGAACTTTCTGGCCTCTGTGCATAAGGAGCCTCGCCGATGACTTCCGCCGCCGCCGTGCCGGTCATTCTCTCCGCCAAGCGCACCCCCATCGGCCGCTTCTTCGGCGGGCTCAGCAAGGTCCCGTCCCCGGTTATCGGGTCTTATGCAATCAAGGCGGCGCTCGAAGCCCTCCCCGGCGGACTGGCCAGCCTCGGATCCCAGATCGACGAGGCCATCATGGGCTGCGTACTCCAGGCCGGGCTGGGTCAGAACCCCGCCCGCCAGGCGGGGCTGAAGGCAGGCCTGCCCGACACGCTCTCGGCCAAGACCATCAATAAGGTCTGCGGGTCGGGCCTCGAAGCTGTCATGCTCGCCGCCCAGTCCATCAAGGCCGGCGATAACCAGCTCGTCGTCGCCGGCGGGTTTGAGAACATGACCGCCGCCCCCCACTTCGCCCGCGTCCGGGAGGGTGTGAAGTACGGGCCGGCCACCATGGAAGACCACATGGCCTACGACGGCCTGCGCTGCGCCTTCGAGGGCTGGCCCATGGGCAACGCCGCCGACCACATCGCCAAGAAGTACGAGATCTCCCGCGCCGACCAGGACCGCTTCAGCGTGCAGTCCCACCAGCGCGCGGCGGAAGCGACGACCAGCGGCCACTTCAAGAATGAGATCGTCGCCCTCAGCGGCGAGCAGTGCATGGACCGCAAGTCCCCCGGAGTCTCGGCCGACGAGGGCATCCGCGGGGATTCCACCATCGAATCCGTCGCCAAGCTCAAGCCCGTCTTCTCCGCCGACGGCACCGTGACCGCCGCCAACGCCTCACAGATCTCCGACGGCGCCGCGGCCCTGGTCGTCTCCTCCCTCGCGAAGGCCGAGCAGATCGGCGCCAAGCCCATCGCCCGGATCCTCGCCTATGCGACCAGCGGCGTCGCGCCCAAGGACATCTTCGCCGCCCCCATCACCGGCATCCAGTCGGTGCTCCAGAAGGCCAATCTCTCGGTGGGTGATATCGACCTCTTCGAGATCAACGAAGCCTTCGCCGCGCAGGTCCTGTGCAACATCAAGGTCCTGGGCATCCCCGAGAACAAGCTCAACATCTGCGGCGGCGGCGTGGCGCTGGGCCATCCCATCGGCGCTTCGGGCGCCCGCATCCTGACGACGCTTATCCACCAGCTCCGCCGCACCGGCGGCCGGCGCGGTGTCGCGGGCCTGTGCCTGGGCGGCGGCAACTCGGCGGCGATCGTCGTTGAGGTGATCTGACCGAAGCGTCCTTGCGGCAAGGGTTGATGGTCAGTCTCACCTCATTCAGGTGCATGCTGACACTACGCCTAGGTGCCAGGAATCTGCTCAACCTCGGCGAGGACGTCGTGCACTTGGTCTTCAAGCGTTCGGTCCGCCTGCAGGGCTCGAATCTGCTCCTTCGCGCGAGCCAGGGCCGTCGGGTCCGCATTGGGGTCGGTACGAAGTGCGCCATAATCTGACGCGACTTGCACCGCCCGTATGGCGCGAACGAACTTGTCGTTGGGACCCCAGATTTTCTCCCACCGATCTCCGCTGGTCTGTAGAACCTGCGAAGCCTCCCGAAACTGCTGCCCCTTCACGAGCCACAGCCCCAGCATCGTTTCCCAGATCCGCGGCTCGAAATCATCCGCACGTCCGTTTCGGCGAGCCTCATTGAGCACCTCCCGAGCGACACTGACTCGGTTGGGCCACATGGCTTGCGCCTGCTTGACGGAGGACATGCCAGCGTTCATCAGGACCGTTTCCATGACCACGGTTCCCTGCAACCAATTCTCGAACTGACCTTGCCGCGGAGTGCTCTGATTGGACATCAAGGACCGCGCCATCTTCCCGGCCGATTCGATCCGCGCTGCTTCGAGTTCCTTCGCCTGCTCGGCGTCCTTTCTCGCCAACTGCTCGCGGGACAGGCGAACCTCGTTCTCCGCCGTCTCGATCGCCGACCAGTGCCACAGCAGGGCCGAGAACGTCATCGCCGCCACCGCCGCCACGCACGCCCCCACCGTCGACAAAAACGCCCGGGGAGAGCGACGGAACGCAAGCTGCGTCCTTCGGCTGATCGACGGAGAGTTCCACGCGAGCGGGCGCAGCGCCAGGTACTGCTCAAGGTCCGTCGCGAAGGCTTCCGCTGACGCGTAACGGTTCTGGCGACGCGGATGGATCGCCTTGGCGCAGATCGCCGCCAGGTCGGCATCCATCGCCGGATTCACCTTGGCCGGATTGGCCGGGGACGCCTCGGTTCCCAGCCGCAGCCGTGTCCCGACGGTCTCCGCGTCCGCCCCGTTGGGTGGCAGGTCGGTCAACAGCCAGTAGAGCACGCCGCCCAGCGCGTAGATATCCGTGGTCGTCATGTTGGAATCGGGCGTCGCGCTGAACTGCTCGGGGGACATGAAGGCAAAGCTTCCGACGGGACCCTCGGCCAGGTCGTCGGCCTGCAGGTGCCGGGCGAGGCCGAAATCGGCGATCTTGGGCACGCCGCTCTCGGTGAGCAGGACGTTGGCGGGCTTGAGGTCGCAGTGCAGCACGGCGGCGTTGTGGGCGGCCTGCAGCCCGCGCGCAATCTGCACCACGAGTCGCGCGGCCTCGTGCGGCTCCGCGGGGCCCGAGCGGTGGGTCCGGGCTTCGTGCAGGGTCATGCCCCGCACGTACTCGTACACGACAAATTCACGGCAATCGGTGATCCCGCGGTCCAGCACGCGCACGACGTTGGGATGGTTCACCCGCCGCGCGGCGTGCGCCTCGCTCCCCAGCGCCGGCAGAGGCATGAAGTCCTCCGTCGAGCGGTGCTGCATCACCTTGATCGCGACCCACGCCGGGCTGTCGCCGGCGGAGAGCCGCCGATCCACAGATAGATATACCATCGCCTGGTTGCCCCGCCCGATCACCTCGCGCAGCTCATAGCGGGCCCGGCCATCCTCCATCAACTCACCGATGCCGCACGGCAGCGTCAGCGGTTCGGCAGCCGACACGCCCGACGCGATCGTGGTGGTTCCCACCACGCACTGGTCCAGCATCGCGCAGGTACGGATGGGCGCCGCCAGGCGCGGATAGTCCTCCACGAGGATCGCCACCGCCTGCACCTGATCGATCCCCGCCCGCCGCATCGATCGCAGCGTCGCCTCCAGCGCCGTGTCCAGCACCACCGGCCGGTCCTGCAGGTTCGGGATCGCCGTCATGTACCGGTGCAGGTCCACCGCCGTGTTCTCTTCGTCACGGGCCCGCCCGTCGATGTCGATCGCGTCGGCGAGGTCGTCATCGCTCCGAACCGAGTGCACCGAGAGAAACGTCGCCAGCTCGCTGTCGTTCATCGACGTGGCGAGCCGCACCAGCAGGTCCTGCCACCGCGATGACGTGGTCGGCATCATGTTCAAGTCTCCACTGAGCTGTGATCCCCCGCCGCCTGCGACGCCGCAGGCTTCACACCCGCCTCGATCCGGGAACGGCACTTGTCCTTGATCCGCTCCCAGCGTTTCCGCACCGTTGCGTGCGGAATATCCAGGAGCTGGGACGTGACCAGGTGCGACGTTCCGTTCAACCACATCGCCAGGATCTCCCGGTCCACGGGATCTCCCAGGCTTTCAAACAGGTCCCCCAGTTCCACCCCATTGGAATCATGGGAAGCATCATCTTCTTTCAGAAGGCACGACCGGAGCATCATCGCAAAGGGGGAGTCCTGGGCTTCAACTTTCTCCAGCCGCTGCATGGTCCGAGATTTGTCGATCACCGCGTGCTCGGCGATGTCGAAGACCAGTGACCACAGCTGCCGCTCGTTCACGGCCCGGACCATTCCCTGCCGCACCAGCCGGTCCAGACGGCGACTGACGGTGGAAATGAGCTCCTGTGAATCAAAGACGCGACGCATGGCGCGCCCGAGTTTGTGACGAAAGCGGCGTCTGATAAGTGGCGCGTTGGAAGAAATGAAATGAGCGGCGGCATTTCGGTCCCCATCCTGTATCTTCAACAGGACCGCGGCGGGTGAATCGGGTTTGGCACTGAACATAAGTCCCTCCGGTACCACCACTTCGGCTGACTCTCGAAAAATTGTTCACATCCGCTGTCACACGCTGACCCGACCTCCGCCTAGTAGCACGAGCCAAGAGGGGCTCGCAATTGAGAGAGAGGGAAACGTCATGCGAAACTGCGACGTCGGGAATCATACTGGAAAAACCGGGATCATTGTGCTGTTTGCGGGGGCAATTTTCGCCCTCAACAGCGAAAACGCCCAGGGACTCGTGCAGGCACGGGGGGCAAACGCCCCGATCCTGCTTTCCGAGACCACGGAGGCCGAGTTCGCCTATCCCATCATCGCCGCCGATGAGTCCGATAGGATTGACTGGGACCAGGAACTCCTGATGATGCTCGAGATCTTCTGCATCATCCTCCGCTGCGACCCACCCGCCCTTACCACGGGCACCACCGCCTCCATCGCCGTCCAGGCCATGATGGATCAGTACCACACCCAGGGTCTGCTTCCCAACCTCACCGCCGCCGAGGTCCTCCAGGGTCTCACCGTCGCCCAGCGCGCCAAGTCACATCTCAGGTTCGGCCGCGGAACTCCGGGTACACTCGGGACCGGGCTGGCCGCGCAGTTCGACCAGACCTTGACTGATATCATCAACGACCTGCATTCCCGCCAGTCCGCACAGGCAAGCACCAACTGACCGTCCGCACGGTCGCGAGCACGAGGCGTGTACCAGAAACTGATCGGAACCCCGGAGTTTGTCTCGCTGCTCGCCCCCGAGCACGAAGGCATCATTCCGCTCTCGTTCGCCGCCGCACGGCAGGTCGCCTCGCTGCACCTGTCATCGTCGGACGCCTGCGCCGCGCTCTACGACGCCCAAGGCAACCGCCTTGCCACATCTCCCGGCTTCGCCCAGTTCTTCGGCCTCGATCCCGCCCACACCGATCGGCACCGCCTCGGCCGGCCGCCCCGGGACGGCTGGCTTGCCGAACGCGGGCGATTCGCCCAGACCACCGCCCTCACCTGCCGCCCCATGCGGGCGGTGGAGATCGGCGCCGGGTTCCGCGTTGAGAGCTTCTACGCCAGCGTGCAGGACGCCGACCTTGCGGACCAGTTCGTGCTCCAGACCTCCCGGCGCGTCATCCGCTGCGTCACCGAGGGGCCCACAGTGGTCAGCGGAGATCTCACCTACGCCCTCCACGGCACCTGGGGCGTCATCGATCCCCTGAGCCGCCGGCAGGTCGAGGTGCTCCGCCTCGTCACCAAGGGGTACGGAAACGACCGCATCGGCCACGCGATCGGACGCACCAAGCGCGCCGTGGAGTGGCACATCCGCGGCCTGTTCGCCAAGCTCAAGGTCACCGACCGCGTGCACCTGCACATCGTCGGCATGCGGGCGGGGCTCGACGACATCCCCGACGATGTGTGGACCCAGATCCTCGTCCACCGCTTCGGAGCCGCCAACGCCTCCGCCTGACCCCGATTCCACCCGACCCCGGCATGCAGGTTTTTTCACGTCCGCGCTACACTCCGGGGCGAGGTGGCTCCCTGCGCTTGGACCTTCCGGCGCCTTGGGGGCGACCAGTCTGGGAGCGATGTGACCACACCACCCAAGAATGATGCCGGGATGCCCCAGCGGCCTCCCACTCCACCAGCCGCCCCGCGGCAAGCCGCGCGGCCGGGCTCCCCGCAGTCCGTGCTGGCGCAGGCACTGTCTGGAGCTCGCTCCGCTTCCAGGCGATACCCGCGAGAACTGCTGCTCTCCCTTCGCGGGTCCACCGGGTGGCCCGCGGGGGTCCCGGCCGCGCGTGATGTGCTGGAGCGGCTCATCGCCTCCAATTTCGGGGCGGCCTGGCTCGGCCACGCGACCACGCTGATCCGCATGGACGAGCAGCTGTTCCTCACCGATCCGGTCCTTTCCGATCGCATCGGGCCCCGCATCGCCGGGCGATCGTTCGGGCTGGGTCGGCTCCAGCCTGCCCCGGTGGTCCCCAGCCAGTTGACGGGCTTCAAGACGCTCCTGCTCTCCCACGCCCACTTCGACCACCTCGACCGGCCCACGCTTCGGGCCCTGGCTTCCCCGGAGATCACCGTGATCACCGCCGCGGGCACGCGCGACCTGGTGCCCCGCGGATTCGGCCATGTCTACGAGCTGGAATGGGGCCACACCCGCGATGTCGGGGGCGTTCGAATCACCGCCGTGCGGCCCAACCACTGGGGGGCCCGCACCGCCCTGGACCGTTCGCGGGGGTACAACAGTTACGTGCTGGATTCACTTTCGTCCCGCCCTCGCCGGGTGCTCTTTGGGGGGGACACGGCGATGACCAACGCCTTTGACGGGTTGAACGTGGACCTGGCGATCCTGGGGATCGGGGGCTATCAGCCCTGGGAGCACGCCCACGCGACGCCGGAGCAGGTGTGGATGATGGCGGAAAAGATGCGGGCGGCCCGGGTGCTGCCCATGCACCATTCCACGTTCCCCCTCAGCGAGGAACCGGTGCAGGAACCCATGGAGCGGCTGCTGGGGGCCGCCGGGAGTTCCGCTGACCGGATCGCAAGCCTCCTCGCGGGGCAGACGTTCATGGAATGAGGCGGGCGCCGGCGACATCCGGCGGGCCACCGGGATGGAACGCGGGGCGCACCCCCGCGTCCAACGATGGAGGCCTTCACCGATCGGACGGTGTTCACCTACCGTTCGCACGGCTTGCAGGGGGCGATCGCGGCCCCCCGAACCCTGACACGAGGCCCTGGCCAAGGAGCATGGAATGAATCGCGCGGCACGCTGGATATCGATGGCCTCCGTCCTGGTCCTGGCGTGCGGTCAGGCCGCCGCCCAGATCAAGATTCCCAAGGAAAAGGACAAGGACAAAGACAAGAACAAGCAGGTCCAGCCCGCCTCCAAGCCGGCCCCGGGACAGCCCGTGCCCCCGAGGAACACCGAGCTCACCACCGGCCCCTATGTGATCCGGGAGATGCCCAAGGAATGGACGCTGCGGTCCCGAATCCGCGTGACCTCCACGCCGCCGGGAATGGGCGCACAGATTCTGGCGATGCCCCCCGGCCAGCAGCGAGACGACAACGCTGTGAACGCCGGGAGCAACCCTGGATTCCGGTTCCAGACGCTGACTGTGGTCTTCCCGATCGCCCCGCCCACCGCGGGCGCGGAGCCCCAGAGCGACGACCAGATCGAAGGCTGGCTGAAGGTGGACGATAAGGAAGTCGTCTCTCGGCCCGGACTCAAGAGCAAAGGCGGCGGAGGCAAGGACCTCGGCGGCGGCGCCCGCCTCGCCCAGTTCTCGACGCGGACCGGCTCCGGTCCCGACGAGGTCGCCGACGGCGCGGCGCGCGAAGTCGAAATGCAGATCGAAGTGCCGATGACCTGCTACCGGACCAAGTTCGACGACCGCACCGCGGCTGAGGTCGACTGGCCCAAGTCCGACTGGCCGCCGGTGGTCAAGTCGGTCTTCCAGCCGCAGGTGTACGTCGAGACCGGCAACGACGGTAAGCCGTACGACCAGGCGAAGCTCAAGGAGACTTTGACCCGCTGGCTGGGAGGGACCGACCCCAAGGCCAACAAACCCGTAAAGCTTGCCAAGCTCATCGCCGCCGAGGTTGTACGGGATATCCAGCCCTCGGGGGACAGCAAGGCCGTCCTGCGGACGGGCGAGCTCCAGGGCTTCCTGCTCAACGGCATCGACCGCACCCTCGCCGAAGGCAAGGGCACGGAGTTCGACATCACGTGCCTGCTGACCGCCGCCTACCGCGCCGCGGGGTTGCCGGCGCGCCTGGTCATCGGCGTGGAGGCCGAGGAAGTCGACCGCAAGTTCCTGGAGAAGAAGAGTGGCAAGGGCCAGCTCCGCAGCTGGGTCGAGTTCGCCCTGTACGACGAGGTCAACAACACCTTGAACTGGGTGCCCGTGGATATCGCCAAGATCCGCAAGCAGAGCTCACGCCCCCAGCCCGTCGACCGCCCATGGAAGTTTTTCGGCACCCACGACGAACTGAACCTCATCACGCCTGTCTCCCTGCACTTCCACCCCCCGACCTCGGTGATCGCCTATTCCGTTCCCGGCCTGTGGGGATGGATGATCACCCCCACGCCCCCGGCGACGGCGTACCAGGCCCTGTACTTCGACGCCTACCGCAGCTCGAAGAGGGCCAACGATCCCAAGGACCGCAACGGCAATAACCGGAACAACAAGAAGTAGTCGAGCGGGATTCAATCGGCCTGCTGAACCACGGAAGAAAAAACACCCGGCCGAAGGCGGCCGGGTGTTTCGTTTTTGCCCTTATGCCACAGCGAGTCACGCTGCGAGTCAGTGGCGATGATCGTGCTCGTAATGCTCTTTGAGCAGGTCGGTCCCGAAGTCGCGTTCCAGGTCGTGCCACACCGTGTGGATGTGGTTCGCGTCGTTCTGGGTGTTGTCGAACTCGATCACGAACGTCGGGCCGTGGATGCGGTAGTAGTGGCCTTTGCCGGGCTGATCCGCACCGGCCCAGGCGAAGGCGATGGCGTCGAGCCCTTTCTCCCGGATCCTGGCCATCTGCGGCTCGGCCATGTCGTGCTGAAGGTTCTCGACATATTCCTCGATCAGGCGGAGCAGCAGGGTTCGCTGCGCCTCGTTCATCGCGGCATACTTCACGCCGTACGGAGCGCCCAGGTCCGCCGCGCGGCCCGGGGTCAGGATGATGTCCACCGGCGCCGCGCCGGGGATCATCGCCGCCGCCCGCTGCTCGGCGCTGAGTGACTGGAGCAGCTGGTACCCCATGTCCTCCTCCTGGGCGAGGATCCGCCAGCCGGCGTGCGGGCCCGAGGGCACCATCGCCGGGTTGGCCCCGAGAAATGCCGGCGTGGAGGCGACCAGCTGCCCCGTCGCCCCCGTGAAGTTCAAGGAGATGTGGTGCCCCTCCAGCCTCCATCCCCACGGCGTGCCGGCGCCGGGCTCACCGAAGATCGTGATCGCGTAATTCCCTGCGTCCCGTGCTAACCCGTCCCCGCCGCGAGCGACCTCCATGTCGTGCAGCACGCCCTCGAGCTCCATGATGCTCGTCGCCTTGAGGTACCCCCGAGAGCTCAGCGCCGACTGGAGCAGTGCGTGCATCGCCCGCCGCTGCGGGTCGCCCAGCTGCTTGAATTTCACGCCAGGCCTGTCCCGGGGGATGTAGTGCCAGTCCAGGCGGACCGGTGAGGCGATCTCGTAGACCGCGCTCTTTCGAAGCTCACCGCCGAGTGAATCCAGGAACGCGCTCGCCGCCGCCGCCATGCGCTCCTGCGGGCCCGGAGGCGTGGAGACGCGGGCGAGACCCGCGGCGAGCAGTCCCGACACGCACAGAGCGACCGCCGCCATCTGGTGACGTTGCATGTTCCCGCCCCTCTCGGATCGGCCGGCCCCGGACCAGCGTTCCATCAGACCGTCGTGATTTCCTTGGACTTGTCCTCGACCATCTTGTCCACGGTCTCTTCGTACTTCTTCAGCAGCGCCTGGATCTCTTCCTTGAGCGTCTCGATCTCGTCCTCGGGATAGTGCGCCCCCGGGGCCTTGCTCATGGCGTCGGCGTTCTTGTTCGCATCCCGCCGCACGTTGCGCAGGGAGACCCGGGCTTCCTCGGCGAGCTTCTTGCAGTGGTTCACCAGCTGCGCACGCCGCTCGGAGGTCAGCGCCGGCAGCACCAGGCGGATCTGCTTGCCCTCGCTGATGGGGTTGAGGCTCAGCCCCGACGCGTCGATCGCCTGCTTGATCGCCGACATCGCGCCCACGTCAAAGGGACGGATCAGCAGCTGCGCCGGCTCGGGGATGCTGATCGCCGCGATCGACTTCAGGTCGGTCATCGACCCGTAATAGTCCACCTTGATGAACTCGACCAGCGCCGTCGACGCCCGGCCCGTCCGAAGGCCCCGGAACTCCTTGCGGAGGTACTCGACGGCCTTCTCCATGGTCTCTTCGGTCTCGAGAAGAATCGTGTCGGGATCGGTGCTCATCGCGAAAGCTCCAGGAACTCAAAGGTCGGAATCGACATGCAAAGATAGCCGCGCGTGCGCGGCGCGATGGGTTTACTTGCGGACCAGCGTCCCGATCGGCTCACCCTGCACCACCCGGCGGATGTTCCCCGACCGCTTGAAATCGAAGACCAGGAGCGGCACGTTCTTCTCCTGGCACATCGCCAGCGCCGTCATGTCCATCACCCGCAGGTTGCGGGAAATCGCCTCGGAGAACGTCAGCGTGTCGTACCGCGTCGCCGTCGGGTCCTTGCGCGGGTCGGCGGAGTACACCCCGTCCACCTTGGTCGCCTTCATCAGAACGTCGCACTCCAGCTCGATCGCCCGCAGCGCCGCGCAGGTGTCGGTCGTGAAGAACGGATTGCCCGTGCCGGCGACCAGGATCACCGCCCGGCCCTTTTCCATGTGCCCAAGGGCCCGGCCCCGGATGAACGGCTCGGCGACGGCCCGGATGTCGATCGCGGTCATCACCCGGCAGTCCAGCCCCATGGTGACAAGCTTTTCCTTCAGCGCCAGGCCGTTGATGACCGTGCCCAGCATTCCCATGTAGTCCGCCGTCGCCTGGTGGATGTGCCCGGCGGAGGCCAGGTCCGCCCCGCGGATGATGTTGCCGCCCCCCACCACGATGGCGAGCTGGGCCCCCACCTGGGCGGCGTCGAAGACTTCCTGGGCGATCGACCCGAGTTCCTCCGGATCAACCCCGAACCCGCCGGGCCGGCAGAACGACTCCCCGCTGAGCTTGAGGAGAATCCGCTTGAACCGGGGGCGGGCCGCCGCGGTCGCCGGACCGGGGGACGTCGCTGGGGCCGAAGGGATGACGGGGGAGACGGGGGTCGGTGAGGATGGACTCATATGGGTTCTGCAACTTTCTGCGACGCCGGACATATACCCGACGGCTGCGTGGGTGATTGAACTCCCACGGCCCCGGACCGTCAAGGAAGATATGGTCGAAGGCGAGGAATGCTGACAGGAACCAACCGAACGCTCTCGCGTCCAACCCAACGAGTGGGACAGGCACCGGTGGCCATGGTTGGCGACCGGGCGGGCGATCCCCCGCGGATCGGTGTCCCGAACTGATACACTCTTGGAAAGCCGGAGCCCAGGACGGCCGATAACGATCGGCGCACTTGCGGCGCACACCCATGGCGACCCTCCAAACCAACGTCCCCTCACCCCAGGATGCCCCGGGAGTGGAACCCCCGTTCGACGCCGGCGCGCGTCGGCTGTCGCTGTGGGCATATTGGGCCCGCCACGCGCTGGTGCTGGGTCTGCTCATCTCCGGCTTCATCCATATTTCGGGGCTCGGGATCGCCGGAGGAATCGGGATTGGCGGGTTTGGTTCGGGTGGAGGCAATGGCCCGGGCGCCGCGGCGCCCCCTCCGGTCGATTTTGCGGTCGTGCCCGAGGTGGAGCTCTCCGCCCAAACCGATGGCTCGGCGGTGGTCGATCCAACTCCGGATCCGAGCATCGGGAGCCTTGATCCGGCGGATAACGCCAATGTGGACTCCCTTGCAACTCCCGGGATCGGCGACCCCGACGCGGGCGTTGGGGAGGCGAGCAACGGGGAGCTATCTATCGGCGGCGGGGCAGCCCTTTCCGATGGGGACGGCCTGGGCGTGGGTTCTGGCCTGGGAACGGGCGGGGGCGGGGCGAGCTTCTTTGGGGTGGAAGCGGCGGGGTCGCGCTTCGCGTACATCCTGGACATCTCGGCGTCGATGAACTGGGACGGGAAGATCGATGTGCTGCGGGCCGAGCTTGCGACGTCGATCGACCACATGACCGACCAGAACGAATTTACCGTCGTGCTCTTTTCCGACATGGCGCAGGTGCTGGGGGAGCGGTCCCAGTGGATCGCGGCGAGCGATGCTGGAAAGAAGTGGGCGCGGCGGAGCATGGCGGCCGTGCGGCCCGACGGGGGGACCAACCCCGTGCCGGGGTTTATCGCGGCCCTTGGAATGAAACCTCGCCCCGACGCGATCTACTTCATGACCGACGGTGAATTCAGCGACCCCGAGGGCGTGGTCGCCGAGGTGACCGCCCTGAACAACCAGTTGAAGGTGCCGGTGCACTGCATCTGCTTCGTGACCGCCGCGTCGGAGCCCGTGATGCGACGCATCGCCAACGCCTCCGGCGGCTCGTACACCTTTGTGCCCAAGAAGTGAACCCTTCGGACCGCGTTCCGTCGCCGTGATCAGTAGTTCCCGATGATGAACCTGCTCGTGATCCTCCCCCTGCTCCTTCCGGCCTTCGACGGCCGGGTGATCCTGCGGGACCGCACGGCCGACCCGATTGCCAACGTGGTCGCGGTGGACGCGGCGGGGGTGAAGGTCTCCGATGGGGGCAGCGAACGGGTGATCCCCTGGCAACGGGTGATGAGCGTGGAGGGGCCTCTTTCGGGCGCGGCGGGGAGTTACCTGCCGCAGGGTGAAGAGCTGTGGCGGGCCTTTGCGCGGCTGGGCCGCGGAGATCTGCCGGCGGCGGAGGCGATGCTGGAGCGGATCAAGGGTGAACTGGCGCAGGCGCCCGGCCCGACTTCGGAAGCGATCTGGCTGGGGCTCATGCGGTGCCGCCTGGAGCGTGGAGCGCAGACGGCGGCTGTCGCCGCGTGGCTCTCGTGGACGCAGGTGCGGGTGGCGGGAAGCAGCGAGGCGAGCACGTTCGCCCTGCCGCCGGCGATGACGCCCGACGCCGTGGGCCTGATCCCCGCGCTACCCCCGATCTGGATCAATACTCCATCCGTGGCGGTGGTCGGCTCCGCGGGCGTTGATCCCTGGCGAATCGATACCCAGTCGGCGGATTCGCCGGGGAAGATCCTCAAGGCGTGGTACATCCGCGCGGCACGCGGGGCGTGCGAGATGTCCGGAGGGCCCTGGCCGGCGCAGATCGACGATCGCCGCGTGCAGTTTGTCGCCGCGGTGGTGACGGCCCAGTACGGTGATGATTCCGAGCGGCTCGCGGCCCGCGAGCTGCTCAAGGCGATGATGACGCAGCGATCCGAACCGTGGGTCGAGGCGTGGGTGCGGGTGGCGATGGGTC
Source organism: Phycisphaerales bacterium (assembly GCA_044226385.1). Taxonomy (GTDB): domain Bacteria; phylum Planctomycetota; class Phycisphaerae; order Phycisphaerales; family UBA1924; genus JAEUJB01. Next base: position 124,834 of record JBGAHA010000002.1, on the reverse strand, counting down.
GATCGCTTCTGAAAGAGACCGATCCGGAGCTCAAACGCCTGGGCGTGGTGGAACTGCTCCACGTGCCTGCACGGCTGGAAACGGTGGTCCCCTACCTCACGGGCGTCGCCCTCGCCGAGTCGGCGGCGGCGCTGCGCGGGATGGGGGATCTTGAGAGCGCGACACGGCTTCGGGAAGAGCTGGTGAGAAAGTTTGCCGGCCACCCGTCGATGGAATGGGCGCCTGTGCGCGATTGGCCCAGCGCGGCGGCCCGCACGCACGCGGCGTCCGAGGCGGCGGAGCTGCCCGATCCTTGAACATGTGGCCTTGAAGCAGTCCGCAGGAGCACCGACGAATGATTCTGAGTTACGAATGGACGCTCGCACAGGTCGTGTCTCCCGCCGGTTCGGCGGGGCGCGAGCTCACCGCCCTGGACTACATCCGCTCGGGCGGCCCGATCGGCTATGTGCTGATCGTCCTGTCGTTTGTGGCCCTGGGGCTGATCATCGCCCACGCGATCTCCCTCCGCAAGAGCCGCCTGATCCCCGAGGAAGCGGTCGAGCGGCTGGGGGCCGTGCTGCGGACCGGGGACATGCAGGCGGCGATCGCCGTGTGCCGGGAACCGGTGTACGAATCGTTTATCACCCGCCTTGTGGGGACGGCGCTGCTGCGCTGCGCCCGCTCACCGTTCGGCACGCTGGAGCTGCGGGCGGCCGTTGAAGAAGCCGGCCAGCGCGAGGTGGACAAGCTTTACCGGTCGGTGGATTCGATCGGCATCCTCGCCGCCGTGGGGCCGATGCTGGGGCTGCTGGGCACGGTCTTCGGGATGATCGGTGCATTCGCGACGATCGGGCAGCTGGAGGGCGCGGCCCGCTCCCAGCAGCTGGCGACGTTCATGTCGATCGCGCTGATTACCACCGCCGAAGGCCTGATCGTGGCGATCCCCTGCACGGTGTCGTTCGCGATTTTCCGCCGGATGATCGATACGACGGCGGTGGAAGCCGCCGCGGTGGTCGAAGCGCTCGTCGCCCCGCTGGAATCGGCGCCCGCGGCCGATGCTCGCCCAGCGGGAAAGGTGGGTCCGCCGGCACGCGGCGGGGCGCCGGTGCGGGAGGCCCGCGTCGGCTGAGATCCGCGTTCCATCCCCGAGCGTTCACGAGCCTCCTGACGAGAGACCATGCGATTCCGACGACCACCAGAAACCCCCGAGGCGAGCTTCGATCTGACGCCGATGATCGACATCGTGCTGCTGCTGATCATTTTCTTCACGATGACCGCGCACTTTGCCCGCACCACCAGTACCCCGGTGGAACTGCCACGCCAGCCCGGAGAGACGGCGACGGCGGCGGGTGAGAACCAGATCGTGATCGACATCAACACCACCGGGAGCTACGTGCTGCTGGGACGCGTGCTGCCGCTGATGGACCTTGCGAACGAAGTGAAGGCCGAGGTCGACCGCGGGGGCGGGGCGCCCGATGTTCTGATCCGGGCCGACCGCACGTGCAAGTCGGCGCACCTGAACCGCCTCGCGACCGCGCTGGCGGCGGCGGGCGTGCGCCAATGGAAGCTGGCGACGGCGGGCCCCGATCCGGCGAAGCCGGCGGGAGGGGCGTCATGAGATTCGTACGCCGGGAACGCCGCACGCTGACGATGATCCGCATCCCGCTGGTGGCGCTGATCGACGTGGTGCTGTTCCTGCTGCTGTATTTCATGATGGCCGGAGAACTCGCCTCCGCGGGAGAAGGCCAGCTCTCGGCGACGCTGAGCACCGACAAGAAGGCGGCGCCGACGAACCTGCAGGCGCAGATCCTCCGGGTGGATCCCGCGCCCGGTGGGGTCGCGTTCGTGATCGGCCAGCGGAAATCGAGCACGGCAACGGAACTGCTGGGTGTGCTCAAGTCCCTCCCCAAGGAGGCGGGCGTGCTGGTGCGGGTGTCGGGGGACGTGCCGGTCGAGCAGGCGGCGGCGGCGGTCCAGGCATGCCGGGACGCGGGATTTGCGAAAGTGAGCTATGTTCCCAGTACCAGGTGATCGACATCGCCGCGGTAGGGAATGGAGCCGATGGGCGGTGTGCGCGGCCGCGCTGGTGCTGGCGCGCGGGGCGTGCGCCCAGCCCAGCCCCGATGCGCTGGCCCCGATCGATGCGGTCGAAGCGTACATGCAGGACCGCGGCCTCACGCAGCCGCTCGCGGCGCTGCTGCGCCAGCGCCTCGCGGAGTCGACGGGGGAGCAGCGGCGAACCATCGCCGACCGGCTGGGAAAGATTTACGTCACGCTCCTGGACAGCGCCCCCACGCCCGACGAACGCCGAGCCGTCGAGGCCCTGTGCCGGGACCTGCTCGCCGCCGTGCCCGACGCGGACTCATTCGCGCTGCGGGTCAATGTCGCGCGGGCGACATATCTCTCGGCCGCGGAGGTCGCGGAGAAGGTCCAGCTCCGTCTTGCGAGCACTGAAGAGCGGCTGGAGGCCGAGCGGATCCTGCGGGCCGTCGCCCCGACGCTGCGGGAGGTCGCCGGCGCGGTCGGCCAGCGTGTGGACACCATCGAACGAAAGATCAAGGCGAGTCCCGAGGACGATGCGCTGCGAGATTCCCTCACCGAGGCGAGGAGGATTCGCTCGCTGGCGCACTACTACGCCGGATGGTCGGAGTATTACCTGGCGATGCTGACGTCGGACGCGACGATGGCGACGCGGGCGTCGGAGGACATGGGAGCGCTGCTGGGGGCGCCGGCGAGGCGGTCGGCGGCGGTGGACAAGGCGCCCAAGTCCCTGTTCAAGTACGAGCACGTGGCGCGTGCGGCGATCGGGTCGGCGCTGTGCGCTTCCCTCAAGGGCAACGACGTTGAGGCGATGCGATGGATGGACGCGCTGGACCTGGCCGACGGCGTTCCCAAGGCGGTGACCGAGCACCTGTTCTCGGCGAAGCTGACCATCCTGGCGGCGGCGAAGCGGTGGGCGGACGTGGATCTGCTGGTGCGCCGCAAGAAGCTGGATTCCCCCGAGATCGGCGGCGGACCGATGACAGTGCGCGACGCACGCCTCCTCGCCGTGCTGACGCTGGAGGCGAGCAAGGACGAAAAGCTCCCGCCTCGAAGCGCGGCGGTGATCGCGGACATGGCCAAGCTCGCCGTCTCCGAGCTTGTCTCAGCGGGCGAACTGGGGCAGGTGGTGGACCTGGTGACGCGGTACGGTTCTGCCCCGATCGGCGGCAACGGGTTTGCCGTGCGGTACGTGCAGGGCGTGCAGAGCTTCGAGGAAGCCCGCCAGCAGCACCGCGCGGGGAGTGAGGATCCCGAGCTGCCCTCGTCGCAGCCGGCGCTGTGCAACCAGTATCGGCAGGCCGGGGAATCGCTGGGCCAGGCGACGCAGGCGGCCGACGCGGGCTCGTTCCCTCGCGAAATCGAGAAGGCCCAGCTCAACCAGGGGCTGGCGCTGTATTACGCGGGTGACCTTGAACAGGCCTCGGAAGTCTTCCGCCGGATCTCGGTGACCAGCAGCGACCTGATTCGCAAGCAGGACGCGGCGTGGTACTCCGTGGTGGCGCTCGACAAGGCCATCGAGCGCGGGAGGCCGTCCCTGATGGCCGATCGCGACCGCCTCGCGATGAACTTCATCCGGGAGTATCCGCGCACCGATCGATCAATCCGGCTGCTGCTGCGGCGCGGCGCCAAATCGGCGATCGGGGACGAAGAAGCCGCCGGCGTTCTGCTCGCCGTCACCGCCGATTCACCCGTGTACGAGAACGCACGCCTGGAAGCCTCGGGGATCCTGTACAAGCTCTGGCTGGCCGCGGGACCCGCCGATCGGCAGGCCGCGGGGCTGCGCCTGCTGACCGTCGCCGAGGAATCCCTGTCCGCCCAGGTCCGCCGCCTCTCGGCGCCCGGCGCGTCCACCCAGGAAATCGCCGCCGCCGCGTCGATTTCTCGGCTCGCGCGGCAGATCGCGCACGTCGCGCTCTCCATGCCCACGCCCGAGCCTATCCGGGCAATGGCGGCGATGGACCAGCTCGAGCAGCTCGCGCCGACGTACAAGATCGACCTCAAGGCGGTCCGCGAAGAACTGATGTACCGCCGGCTCCAGGCCGCCATCCTGCTCGCCGACCGCACGCGGACCACCGAACTCATCGAAGAGCTCCGCAAGGCCGGCGGAACCTACGCCGCCGCCGGTGAACGGCTGGTCTACCGGGAGCTGGTCAACGCGTGGCGGGCCGATCGCCAGAATCTTGCCGCCGCCGCCTCCCTCGTGCAGAGCGGCAAGGTGCTTGCCGACGCGCTCTTCAAGGACGCCGCGACGGCACAGCTTTCCCACGGCGTCGCCGGCGAAGCCGCGGAAGCCGCCTTCACGATCTGGCAATCCACGGGCGAAGTCCCGATGCGTGAGACGGCGATGCAGCTGGATCGCCGCTCGTGGGACGCGAATGTGCGATCCGCGGCGCTGTGCCGGCGGCTTGGAATCATGGCGGAATCGACGGGGGACATGCTGCTGGCGGGACAGTGCTGGTCGCAGCTCTCCGCGGCCCTTGCCGAGGGCTCCCCGGAATGGTTTGAGGCCCGGCACGAGGCGATCAGGCTCCTGGCCATGAGCGACCGCGCGGCGGCGATCGATGCGATGAAGCAGCTTGTGACGCTCCACCCCGAACTGGGCCGCCCGGCCTGGGATCAGAAGCTGCGGACGCAGGCGCGGGACCTTGGAATCACGATTGAAGATACTCCGGGAAATGCCGCAGGATCCGCAGCGACTCCGGGCGCCGCGCCGGGCGGAAAGGGGCCCTCATGAGCGGGCCCGGCGCCATTCCATCGCCCTCGGCGGGCGGTCGTCGCAACGTCAACCCCGTCGCCATGATCCTGGGGGAGACCGCCGCCGCGGGTGGCCCCTTCGCGCTGCTGGGCCTTGCGCCCGGCGCGGTGACACAGGCCGAGGTTGCCCGCGCCCTGGAACTGCGTCTTCAGCACGTGAATCGCCACCCCTTGGGCGGCATCCCGGAGGCCGATGATGTTCGGCTCGCGCTCCATGCCGCCGCGGCGCAGGTGCTCAACCCCGAAGTCCGCGCCAGCCTGCTGGACCTCAATCGAAGTTCACCGCCCGCCGCTGCGCCCACCGTGACGGACCCCGCGCACGACCCCATGATGCAGGCGATCGCGATGCACGGGGGGATCAACGATCGTTCGATCCGCCAGATGATGCTCCTGACCGCCGCGGGGCACCAGGGACGCGGGGCGCTGGCCGCGCAGATCCAGGAACGCCTCGCCGGCGCGCACCGGACGCCTTCGGCGCCAGCCCACTCCCCGGCGCCGCGCACACCGACAAGCCGGCCCGTCCCCACTGCGACGCTTGACCCTTTCTCTCCCGCCGCACGGGAGGCGATGAGCCGTGATGATCAGGATCCGGGCGTTCGCGCCCTCAAGATGATCGTGATCTCCGCGCTGGCGGTGATCGCCGCCGCCGCGGTGGTGCTTGTGGGCGTGCTGCTGCTCCTCAACAAGCCCAAGCCGGGCGCGCCGTGGATTCCTGAACCTGCGCCCACCAGCCAGACGCAGGGCGGGAAGGAACTCTTTCCCGCCTCCAAAGATGTGCCCCCTCCGCCATCAAAGAACGACGGAACGCAGGCCGCGCCGCCGCAGGAGATCGATGATCCGGTGGCGATCGCTCGCGTGCTGGCCTCCGCGGCGACGGACGTCGTCGCCAAGCCGGAAGAATCCCTGACCCGCTTCGTTGAGGCGATCAAGGGGCTCTCGATCCGCTGGCAGCGACTCGCCTCCGACCAGCTGGGCGCGTCCCAGGACTCGATTGTTGAGTTCCTGTACCGGTCCCCGACACCGGAAATCGCGGAAGCCGCCCTGAACGCCGTCGCGAACGATCGGTACGACGCCAGCGCGTGGACCCAGGAGCGGGTGCGTGCCCAGGTGTGGCGGGCGGGAATGCTCGCGAGGCTGGCGAGGGAGCGCGACCTGCCCGCCGGCGTGCGCACGCTCGTGGACCGCGCCTCCGCCGGATCTTCGGGGCCAAGCGAGGAACCGGGCACGTTCGCCCGCGGCGCCATGGCCATGCTTTCGACCCTGCCGGGGGAAATGATCTCGGGGACCGCTGGCGCGGCGCGGACCGCGCCGCCTTCTCCCGCGCAGGTGAAGGAGATCGTCGCGGCATGGACCGCCTGGCGCGAAGCCTGTCGCCTCGTGGTCGGCAGCGACGACGCGGGCTTTGACCGGCTCCTACTCACGGGCCTTGAAACGATCCTGGTGGACGGGCCCGAGCCCGCCGCGGACTACGGCCTGGGCGATGTCATCAAGGACATCGTGCTGGGTCTCTCCTGGCGGAAGGATGCGCCCGCGCGAAGCTGGCTCATCGCGTCGTTCTCTTCCACGCAGCTGACCAGCGCGGACCTGGAGCTCGTCACCCGCACCCTCGCCTCCAGTTCCAGCGCTTCGGGCGTGGATGGCAAGATGGTCCTGGCGAGCAACTCCGACGAGAAAGCTCGCATCGAGCTGCGGGATGCGTACGCGACGGCGTGGGGCATGGGAGACCCCGCACGGCGCGATGAGATGCTGGTGCAGTGGCGGGAGCAGGTGGCCGCCGCGGAGCAGCCGACGTCGATCACTCGCCAGGACGAGCACCACGTTGCCGCTCTGGGCCGGGCGCTGACCAAGGCCAGGCTCAACCTTGCCGCGACGATGATCTGGGCTGGCCTGGTCGAGGAACCGGCCGCGATCATCAAGGATCCCGCCGCCGCGGCCGCCGGACTGGTCACACAGGCCCAGAACGCCGCGACGCCCGGGCGGATCGATGACGGCGGAACCGATGGATCGTGGGCGGTGAAGTACCTCGCCGCCGAGCAGCGCGTTCCCGAGCGTCTCAAGCTGCTCTCAGAGCTCCTGCACTCCAACCGCGCCCTGGGGCAGGTTGACGCGGCCGTGGTCGTCTCCGAGGCCGTCCGGGGAACGCCCGAAAGCGTGCGATCTGCGGCGCGGGACGCGATGGACCCCTGGGCGAGCACGCCCGCGGTGCTCTATGCGTTGCTCCAGGAGTCGTATCGAATTCCCAAGACGCGCATCAACGCGGAGATCGTCGCGTCGATCACGCTTGCCCGACTGCCGGGGCTGCGAGATCCCAACTGGTACGCCGGCGTCCGGCGGGCGCTGGTCGACAAGCTCCTCCAGGCCCTGGCCGCGCGTGGGCCGGAGAAGGCGATCGACCAACTTGCGGAAGAGCTTGCCGCCACGTGCGAGGGCCGGGCCAAGCCGTCGGGCACGGCGCTTACTTCCGCGCCTCCCACCGGATCGGCTCGCAAAGCCTCGGCCCCCCCTACTGCGGAGCAATCGATCACCGACCTGATGGGCCAGTGGAAGAGAACCGCCGAACCGATGCTTCCCACGGGCAGAGAGCCCTTCACGCTTGACCAGGTCTCGCGGCGGCTCTCGGCCCGGCTTGCGCTCGCCGTCGGGCCGGTGCAGGAATTCGCCGCGCGGCACCTTTGCGTTGCGGAAATGATGGCGTACGTCGTCTCGATCGAGCAGCCCTCCCACAGCACGGAGGTGAAAACCGTGATGGACGAACTCGCCCGCCAGCGTCGGGAGGCGATCCACGTGCTGGACCAGATCGACGCGGCGGAACTGGCGATGATGCGGCTGTGGCGCATCCGCCTGGAAGGGGGCGTGTTGTGAGCACTCGCCGATTCCTTCTCACGATCGTGGCGACGAGCCTCACCGGACTGGTCGCGTTCGCCGCGCCGCAGCCCGGAACCTCCGCACCACCCTCGACGGCGCCCGTGCCCACCACACCTTCGCCCGTCGCGCCGCCCCCCGCGTTGGTTCCACCGAGCCCATCCCCGGCCCCCCCGCTCCCCGGGGGCATGCCCGAAGACCTGGCGGCAAAGCTCGCAGCACTGCGTCCGTCGGAGCCGGACGCCTATTTGCGGCTGGGTGAAGATGTCGCCGCCCGCGCCATGGATAGTCGCGGGCGTGAGCTTGCCCGCCAGCTGTTCACGCTCGCCTTCGTGCTGGATCGCAAGCGTTCAGGCGGGGCCGTGGCGCCCACGGCGACCAGCGCGTGCCTGGCGCTGGCGGAGATCAGCGCCACCGAGAGTGATCGCCGATGGCTGCTTTCCCTGGCGAGATCCATCGACCTTCGACTCAGCGCCCCTGCATGGTCTTCACGCGGGGCCGATGCCGCGGATTCCGGCACGGCGTACCTCGCCGCGGTGTACGTCGGCCTGGTGCGCGGCGGAGATTCGATCAAGGCCCAGCGAGTCATCGGCCAGCCCGGCGTGCGCGACCTGATCCAGCGGTACGAACGCCTGCTCTCACCGATCAATGACACGGGCGGGCTGAACTCTCTTGAGCAGGAGATGACCCGCTGGCCGTGCCCCGAGTGCGGCGGCAAGCGCATCGTCCGACGGTTCCAGAGCAACCCCGCCCAGTACCGCCTCTGCTCGGTCTGCGGGGGCACGCTGGGACCCGCCCTGCATCCGCTAGAGCTTGCGGCGCAGCTCCGCTTTGAGAGCCGCATGCTCTCGGGGACGGCCCGTTCCTGGGCCGCTCAGGTCATCGCCGACGGCGGCGTGCCGCTGCGCGACGTGGACCCGGCCGAGCTGCCCGCCGCGATGGGAGTGGATCCGGCCGCGGTGCTGTGGCGCGATGGGCGCTGGATTTCCGATCGTCCGGCGACGCCCCCGCCTCAACCCTCTCCCGCGACGGGGCAGACTGGGGCCGAATCCCCGCCGCCGTGACGATCGCTCCGCCTCTACACTGCGGCCTGGCAGGAGGTGCTCCGCGAGCCACGCGGCTCGACGCGGCGTCTGCTTCTGGCCTGTTCTTCTGCGTTGAAAGGTTCGACCATGTCTGACACGCCCGCCGCCCCGATCACTCCCTCGACCTCCACTCCCGGCGCCCCCGCCGCCCCGGCCGCGGCCCCGGGCGCGCCCCTGCCCCGCCCGCAGATCGTGATCGAGGACTTCGCCAAGGTCGAGCTCAAGGTCGCCAAGGTCATCAAGGCCGAGCTCCACCCCTCGGCCGACAAGCTCCTCAAGCTCCAGGTCGACGACGGATCTGGAACCCCCCGGCAGATCTGCGCGGGGATCCGCGGCAGCTACACGCCCGAGGAACTCGTGGGCAAGTCGGTCATCATCGTCGCCAACCTCGCCCCGCGCATGCTGCGAGGGGAAGAGTCCCGCGGCATGCTCCTCGCGGCAAGCCATACCGGCGCCGACGGCGTGCGCCAGGTGGTCGTGCTCACGCCCATGGCCGAGATCGCCCCCGGCTCGGTGGTCTCGTAAAGCCCATCAATATGCGACTTCAGTAGGCACGCCCGACGACCGCGTCGGCCATCGAGTGCAGCAGCCGCTGCGCCGCGGAGGCCGGCAGCGTTTCCAGGTCCTGCTTGGCGGCGGCGACCAGTTGCCGCGCGGACTGCGCCGCGTGCTCAAGGGAGCCCGTCGTCCGCAGCAGGCCGACCATCGCGGCCGCCGCCTGTCGTGCCTGCGCATCCTCGGAGCACGCCTGCTGGAGGACCGTGAGGGAGTGTCCGCGTGACTCGACGGCGACCGTCGAGAGATGGTGGATGACGGGCAGGGTCAGCTTGGCCTTCTCAAGGTCCTTGCCGACGGACTTGCCCACGACTTCCTCCCGGCCTGTAAGGTCGAGCACGTCGTCCTGGATCTGGAAGGCGACGCCGATGCGGCGGCCGAAGGAGGCCATTGCCCGCACGGCGTCTTCGCTCGCTCTGGAATGGACCGCGCCCAGCTCACAGCTCGCGGCGATGAGCGCGGCGGTCTTGCGGCGGACGATCTCGAAGTAGGTGGGCTCGTCGAGGGAGAAATCGCCGCGGTGGTGGAGCTGGAGGAGTTCTCCCTCGCACATCTCCATGCTGACGCGGCCGATGAGCAGGGCCGACCGCTGGGAATCAAGCTGCGAGCAGAGGTGGTAGGAGCCGGCGATGAGCAGGTCCCCCAGGATCACGGCGGTCTCGTTGCCGTGGAGGCGGTTGACGGTCTGGCCGCGGCGGCGCGTGTCGGCCTCGTCGAGCACGTCGTCGTGGACGAGCGTGGCCATGTGCACCATCTCGCAGACCGCCCCCACTGTCACGTGGGCGTCGGTGATGAGATCGACGAGCCGGTCGGCAGCGCACGAGGTGATGCGCGGATTGGTTGCCAGGCCGCTGGCGATGGCGAGCATGGGCCGGAGCATTTTTCCGCGGTAGTGCTCGACATGGCGGACCAGGCGATCGACGGGGGGAAGCTCGGACTTGAGCTGGCGGTCGAAGCGATCGCGCACGCGATCCAGGGAGGCGAGGATTGCGCCCTGGACATGCTCAAGATCCGCCGGGATGGTGAACGGGCCTGTCATTGGCTGAGAATAGCAGCCGCCAAGGCTACAGCAGGTCGATCAGGCCGACCGCCGGACACAGGCCCGCCGCCGCGCCCGCCGAGAGCAGCCGCTCGATCGCCTGGGCGCCCGCCGCGCCCATGTCGAGCGTCGAGTCGCTGACATACATGCGGCAATAGCGGTCCACGCGCTCGAGCGTCGGGGCGCCGCCGTCCTGGCTTCGCGTGGTGTTCGCCAGGGCGAAGGGGAGGGTGTACGCCGTTGATTCCTCCCGGTGCTCCATGGAGAAGGCGACGCTCTGGTGCAGCAGGTCCCCCACTTCCGACAGCGTGCCGGGCCCGAAGCGCTCGTCGAGGTTGCGTCGCACGGCGTTGATGCCCAGCGGGGTCAACAGGCCCGAGCGCTGCTTCCACCACGCCCCGACATCCACGACGAGACGAAGCCCCGCGTCCACGAACGTCAGCTGCCCCTCGTGGATCACAAGTCCCGCGTCTACCCGGGCTTGAGCGACGGCGGGGATGATCTGCTCAAAGGGCATCTCGATGAAGCGGGCGGGGTTGGATCGGGCCGAGGGGCCCAGGACCATCGCCAACAGCAGGAACGCCGTGGTCTGCCTGCCGGGGATCGCGATCGTGAGCTGGTCGTCGCGCAGGCACCCCTCGCAGTTGATGCGGGAATCGTCCTGGCGGCAGATCACCTTGGGGCCAAAGCCGTCCCCGAACGAGGCCCCGCAGCGCGTGATCTGATACCGGTCCTTCACGTCCGCGTAGGCCCGCACGGAGAGGGCCGTGATGTCCAGGTCGGCCTGGTGGATCGCACGCTGATTGAGCACGTGGATATCGGTGGGCACCGGTTTGAAACGCAGCCGCCCCGTCGGCAGGACCGGCCGTCCCGCGTCCCCCGGCAACGGCGTGCCGTCGGGGTTGATCTTGCCCGTGATCGGCCACCACATGAACGCGTCGTCGGGATCGGGAGAGTGGGCGAGGGTGAGCACGATGGGGGCGGTCATCGTGCGAGTTTACGCGCGCGGGCGGCCCACGGGTGTTACACTGCCGGGGTTCTGGGAGCGTGCTTCAGAGGAGAGACTATGTCCCGATCGCTGTACTCACGGCTGGCGATGCGTTTCGACCCCGACCGCGTCCTGCTCTCCCGGCGGGACCTGATGAAGTCCGCCGCGGCTCTTGCCGCCAGCGGCCTTCTCGCCTCGGTCTCCCGTGCCTCCCAGCCCGCCGGCACGCCCGCGCTGCCGGCCTCCGGCAAAAAGAAGAAGGTCATCGTCGTCGGCGCGGGATTCGGCGGCCTGTCGTGCGCATTGGAACTGGTCGCCCGCGGGCATGACGTCACCATCCTGGAAGGACGCGGCCGGGTGGGCGGCCGGGTCATCACCGTGCGCGACATCACCGAGAACGCGGCGATCGAGGCCGGTGGTGAATGGATCGGGGCGAACCACCCGACCTGGATCGCGCTGGCGAAGAAGTTCAATCTCGACCTGGTCGAGACCCCCGAGGACGAGTCCCTGTATTCCCCGCTGATGGTCAAGGGGGAACTGCTGAGCGCCAAGGCGACCGAATCGCTCTACGCCGAAATGTCCGAGTGCTTCAAGACCATGAACGAAGCCGCCAAGGACCTGGACCCCGCGGCCCCGTGGACCGCCCCCAACGCCCAGGCGCTGGACAGTCAATCCGTCGCCGACTGGCTCCGGGCCCAGGACTGTTCTTCCACCTGCCGCGCCATCCTCGACGCACAACTGACCAACGACAACTCCGTCCCCATCGCCTGGCAGAGCTACCTGGGACACCTGGCGATGGTCAAGGGCGGCGGGCTGCAGGATTACTGGGACAACTCCGAAACCTTCCGCTGCCGGCAGGGCAACCAGGAACTGGCGACGCGCATGTACTCGGAGCTCGGCGCCGACCGCTTCCTTATGGCCAATCCCGCCGCGCGGGTGGAATGGACGCCCGGGAAGCCCGGGGTGGTCGTGATCGACGCCCGCGGCGCCAAGCATCAGGGCGATTACGTCGTGATCACCGTCGCCCCCACGGTGTGGAAGAACATCGACTTCAACCCGGCGCTGCCCCCGGGCCTGGGCGTGCAGATGGGCTCGGCCTCCAAGATGCTCTTCTCGGTCAAGAAGGCCGCGTGGAAGGACCTGGGCCTTGCCCCCGAATCTCTCACCGATACCGACATCGGCTACACCTGGGAATCGACCGGCATCCAGCCCGCCGCCCGGAACCCCGTGATGTGCGCCTTCTCCGGCGGCCCCGGCGCCGAGCTGGGCATCCGCATGGGCGAAGCCGAGCGCAACCAGCAGTACACCCGTTCGCTCAACGCCATCTACAAGGGCATCGACGAGCAGATTGATTCCGTGCGGTACATCGGCTGGCCCGTCGATCGCTGGACCATGGCCGGCTACTCCTTCCCGGCCCCCGGGCAGGCCACCACCACCTCCAAGGCCCTCGCCCAGGGTCTGGGGCCCGTCCAGTTCGCCGGAGAGTTCACATCCCTCGCCTTTGCGGGGTACATGGAGGGCGCGCTTTCATCCGGCGTCGCCACCGCCCGGCGAATCGATGCGATGTAACCTACCGCCACGCTCCTCCCTTCACCCCGGTTCCATGGAGACCTGCACCCACGCGTCAATGCCCGACTTCCTTTCCCAGGATCTCTCGTGAAACACGCACCCTTCCCGCAGCACCTCATCCAGAGCGCCATCGAGTCGATGCCCGCGGCGTGCATGCTCCTGTCCCCGCAGGGGACCGTCGACTGGGCCAACGCCGCCACCGCCAGCGTGCTCGATCTGAGGGAAGGGGATGAAGTCCTCGGCCGCCATATCCGGGAGTTCTTTCCCTCCGAAGAGCGGTCCGCGATCGACAGGTGCCTCGCCACGCTCTCCTCAAGCCCTTCCACGCTCATCTGCCGCGTCGGGGGAGAGACCGACCGGCGGCTGCATATGCACCTGTCCTCCTTCCATGAGGACTCCAGGACGCACATGCTCGCGATCGTCTGCGAAGCCGAACGCAACCGTCCCGTGCAGGCCGAGCTTCGCCACGCCCAGAAACTCGAGGTCGTCGGCCAGCTCGCCGGCGGCATCGCCCACGACTTCAACAACCTCATCACCGCGATTTTCGGGTACCTGGAGATCGCCCGGCGATCGCTTCCCCCCGACCACCAGGCCCAGTCGGCCATCGAGGGCGTTCGGGAGGCCGCGGAGCAGGCGGCGGGCGTCACCCGCACGCTGTTGACGTTCACCCGCAAATCGACCCCCGAGCGGTCCATCGTCAACCTCAAGGATCTGGTGCTTCAGTCGGCCAAGCTGCTGCGGCGGGCGATGCCCTCGTCGATCCAGCTCATCACCCCGGCCGATTCGACGGCCGGGGCGGTCTGGCTGGAAGCCGACGCAAACCAGATCCAGCAGGTGATCCTGAACCTGGCGCTCAACGCCCGTGACGCGCTGCAGCGAGGAGGCACCATCCGGCTCTCCGCCGAGTACGAGAACGATCCGCAGGCCAAAGGCCAGACCCGCGCGGTGCTGATCGTCAGCGACACCGGCGGGGGCATCACGCCCGAGGTCCTGCCCCGCATCTTCGAGCCCTTCTTCACGACCAAGAGCGACTCGGGGCACAGCGGCCTTGGGCTTGCGATCATCCAGGAGATCATCCGCACCCACGGCGGGCGCATCGATCTCAAGACCGGCGTGGGAGAGGGCACGACCTTCCGCGTCAGTTTCCCTTCCGCCCCGCAGGATTCCAGTACCAAGCCCGCCAAGCCCGAGACGGCGCCGCCCGCCCACGGGGAGACGCTCCTGATCGTCGAGGACGACGCGCTCGTCCGCCAGATCATCGCCTCCCAGCTCCGCCAGTTCGGCTACAGCGTCATGGAGGCGGGGGCCGCACAGATCGCCGCCTCCATCGCCCAGCAGAACCGGTCGGTGATCTCCCTGGTCATCTGTGACCTCGAGCTCCCCGACATGCCCGGAGACAAGCTCGTCTCCCGCCTCCGCGCCGACGGAATTCACGTCCCGGTCATTCTCATTACCGGGAGCATCCAGTTCGACCCAGGACCCCTCGAGGCCGACGGCGTCACCCTCCTGCGCAAGCCATTTGGCGTCGCCCGTCTCGCCGACACCGTTTCCAAGGTATTATCCATCGCCGCGGCCTCGAAGGAGGCCGCCCCGGGGAGTGAATCTACATGAGTACACCTATCCGTGTGATCCTCGCAGACGATCACGCGCTCGTCAGGTCCACGCTGGCGGAATGGCTGAAATCCTCGACGGATATTCAGGTCGTCGCGCAATGTTCCGATGCCGACCAGGCCGTCAGCGAGTGCATCCGCCTCGCCCCGCAGGTCATGGTGCTGGACATCGACATGCCCGGCCTCTCCTGCTTCGACGCGGCCCGGACCATCCGATCCCGTCTTCCGGACACGAAAATCATTTTTCTCAGCGCCTTCCGCCACGACCGCTACATCGACGAAGCGCTCCGCTGCGGCGCCTCAGCCTTCCTCACCAAGGGCGAGCCGCCCCAGAAGATCGCCGACGCCATCCGCACCACCTCCGCGGGCGGGATCTTCTTCTCCCCCGAGGTCCAGAGCCGCATGGTGATCGACGCCGGCGGCGTCCGCCTCGCCGAAGGGCCAACCACCCGCGCCCAGACCCTCACCCAGCGCGAGCTCGAGGTCCTTCGCTACATCGCCCGCGGCATGTCCAAGAAGGAAATCGCCAACGTCATGCACCTATCGGTGAAGACGGTGGACAACCACAGCACGAGCCTGATGTCCAAGCTCGACATCCACGACCGCGTCGAGCTTGCACGCTTCGCCATCCGCGAAGGCCTTGCCGAGCCGTAAACACGCTGTTCATAAGCATGCATGCCGCCCCGACGCTCCCGGCCCCGAACCGGGCGTTTTCATGCGTGCATGCACGGGAGTTCGCCCAGCCCCGAGCGATCAGCCCGCCCGTTTGCCCAGCACCTTGGCAATATCGAAGTCAATAAAGTCGGCGTGGTGGAAGATCCAGCTTTCGATCGTCCGTTCCACCTTGTCCCCCTCGTGGCTGTGCGTCGCGACGATGTGCATGACCTCGGGCGGGATGCCGTGCTTGTAACACAGGGCCACGCCGCTGAACGGGTGGCGGAGCAACTCACCGTACCGGCCCTTCACCACGGCGCCGGACGCGTCCTTATCAAACTCGAGCATCTTGCCCACGTCGGCCAGCAGCGAGCCGGCGATGAGGTAGTCCAGGTTGACGCTCACGCGTGTTCCAAAGACCTCCCGCAGGACGCCGGTGATGGCGATGCACTGCTTGCAGCAGCTGTTGAGATGCTCGACGAACCGCAGGTCGATCTTCCCGGCCAGCAGGGTGAACGGGATGGCCCGGATCTGCTCGAAGGTCCAGCCCCTCCCGCCGCACCCGGTGGTCAACGCCTCGTTCCAGACCGCGGCGACGCGGTCGCGCAGAGAGGCGTCCTGGATGTCCATGATGTTCGGGAAAAGCGTCGCCACGTCCTTGGTCGAGTACGTCATCTTCTCGCAATCTCCTGCTCGCTATGCGGCGGGAACGACCGGGGAGCGGTCCGACCAGACCGCCAGTTCGTTGCCGCTGGGATCGTGGAAATGGAAACGCCGCCCGCCAGGAAATGAGTGGGGATTGAAGACGCGCCCGCCCGCGGCGAGCACCCGGGCCTCCACCGCTTCAAGGTCGGCCGCGTACAGCACGATGAGGCAAGCGGCGTTGACCGGACCCAGGCCCAGATCGGTCCGGAAGCCGCCCGCAAGACGCCCGTCGCTGAAACTGGTGTACTCCGGCCCGTAGTCGGTGAATTCCCAGCCGAATACGGCGGAATAAAAGGCCTTGATCCCCGGGATGTCCTTGCAGGCCATCTCAACATAATCGATGCGGATCCTGGCGGGTGAAGCGTCGGGGCCGGCCTGTTCCATGCGTGCGTTCTCCATCAAGGCGTGATCGGAGAGATTACGCGGCGGGGCCGTCGTATGCATGGTTCACGGGATCGATGCGGCGCATGGGCTTCTCCCGGGTCTGCTCCTCCACGACGTGGGCAACCAGCCCGGGCGTTCGGGCGATCATGAAGACGCCGTTGAAGAGCCTGGGATCAAGGCCCAGGTCGGCAAGGATCGCCCCGATGGCCCCGTCAACGTTGATCGGCAAAGGACGCCCGATGCCGGCAAAGGCCCGTTCGACCGCCCTCGCCGCCCCGATATGCGATCCCGGAGCCTCTCCAAGCCCGGCTTCCGCCGCCAGCGCGAAGAGCCGGGACGTTCGAGGGTCCTTCGTATGAATGCGGTGACCAAAGCCGCTGATGCGGTCCCCGGAAGCCTTGATGCGGGTGACCTCGTCCTGCGCGACCTTCGCGAGACTTGCCGCGACGTTCTCCGGGGTGGCGCTGGGGCCGGCGGCGGCGCGGGCCATCTCGCTCACCTGCGCAAGATATCGGGCGCAGTCCTCGATCGCGCCGCCATGGTGGCGGTTGATGGAGGAAATGCCCGCCGCGACAGACTGGGAAAGGCTCGCCCCGGTGCTCGCGACGGTCCGCGCGGCGAGGCAGCTGGGCGGGGTCGCCCCGTGGTCGATGCTGCTGACGAGGATCGCGTCCATGAGCCGGCCGACGGCCGGAGAGGGCATGCGACCTGTCAGGATCAGGTGGACCGCGGCCCCGAAGCTCACGTTGCCCATCAGGGAAGCGATGTCGTGGCCGCGGACGGCGACGCGGTTGGGCTCGATGCGCGTGATCGCGGTGGTCCAGACGGCGCGGCGCTCTGCCGGCGACATCAGGCTGCGGCTGGAGCGTGACGTCAGCACCCCGCACACCGCCGATGGCACGTCCCCGAAGGAGTCCACGACCACCGCCCCGGCGGCTCGAAGCGCGGCGACCTTGCCCGCGTGCGTGCCCTTGTCCCCTTCGATGATTGCCCCCGCGTGGCTGAACCGGGTGCCGGAACGGGCCGACTTTCCCCCGATGTAGGCGATGACCGGCTTGGTGATCACCCCCGCGCCGATCAGATCGGCAAGGTCTTCTTCCTGGGCGCCGCCGATCTCCCCGAACACCACGATCGCGTCGGTCGCGGGATCCTTTTCGAACAGCCGTGCCACCTCGGGAATTCGCATGCCAAGCACCGCGTCCCCGCCGACGTGGACAATCCCGCTGATCCGCACCCCGGCCTGGCCGACGTAGTACGCCGTGCTGGTTCCCATGCCCCCGGATCGCGAGATGACGCCCACGCCCGTCCCGCCCGGCAGCGGCGGCTTGAACCACTCCCTCGCCGATTCAGAGCGGCCGCCGATCATTCCCACCAGTCCGTGGCCCGGGCTTGCCGCCCCCAGCGTGTTGGGCCCCAGGAACGAAGCGCCGCGGGCCTTGGCCGCCGCGGCAACCTCCATCGCGTCCCAGACCGGCACGCGGTCGGCGACAAGCACGAGGAGTCCAATGCCGGCCTCAATCGCTTCGATTGCCGCGGCCTTGATCTGCGTCGCGGGAATGAACAGGACCGAGATGTCGATCGGCCCCACGGCGGCGACGGCCTCGCCAACCGTATTGAACACCGGCAGGCCCAGGACGCGCTGGCCGCCTTTGCCGGGGGTTACGCCCCCCACCACTCGCGTGCCATAGTCGAGCATCAGCCGTGTGCGAGCCTGCCCTTCACGCCCCGTAATTCCTTGGACGATCACGCGTTTGGTCTGGTCGATCAGGATCGCCATCAGCGCGGCCCTCCATTGGCCTGCGGCGCGGCGGGGAGCGTGGGAACATCCAGCTCGACAAAGACCGCCCCCTCCGGCCCGCCGATGCGGCGCATGCGGCACTCCACCTCGCAGGCGATCAGCTCGTTGTCCTTGGCTTCCAGCTCCTGCGGACTGACGGTGAGCTGGGGCGAGCCGTTCTCATCGCGCAGCAGGCCGCTCGCCTGGGACATGATTCCCAGCGGGTCCGCTCTCCACGCGGTGAGAGAAATCCACACCCGTCCGCGCTTGATCGCAAAGCATGCCGACGCCCGCGCATCCCCGGCAAAGGTGGGGCGCCGCGGCGGGCGCGGGTTCCACGGCGCCGGGGCGCAGGTCTGGACGAGCTGCGCGAACCGGGCGGCGATCACGGCCGGCGGATCGTTCTTTCGATACCCCTCCACCGCGGCGGGAAGCCCCCCGCAGGCGCCGCGAAGAATTTCCACGGCCCGGTCCTCGGTGTTGCCGCCCAGGCGAATCACCGCGGGGATCGAGAGTTCAACCTCCCAGAACGCCTTGGCAAGCCCATACGCCGACCAGAACTGCTCCTGGCTTGCAACCCCCGAGCCCGATCCGAAGTATCCCACAATGCCCGGCTGGGAAAGAATGACCTTCGCCGCGTGGTACACCTTTGCGACCGATGGATTGCCGCTGGTGTCGCAGAAGTTGGCGACGGTGAAGCCCTCCGCCGAGACCGCATCCATCGCCATCATCGAACCGCCGCCCCCCGCGCCGTGGAACCCGATGAGTCCGCGAGAGCCTTGGGCCGCCGCGGTTGCCATCTGGGCGAAGAAAAAGGTGCCCCGGTGGTCGGCCTGCTCAATCTGGTACGCCAGGCGTTCCAGAGGCGTAGGAGGATGATCCAGTTCCCGGGCGATCTCGATCCCCAGTTCCGGATGGCGGTGCACCGCATAGTCATCGATCGTCAGCCGGCAGTCCGCCGCAACGATCGCGCCGTCACGCGTGATCGCCAGAGGATTGATTTCCAGGGATCGGGCGTCGATGGAGCGGGCAAGGTTGAACAGACGCCCCGTGATCTCCCGCACCGCCTCGGCCTGTGCGGGCGCGAGGGACAGTGACTCCACCGCGGCGTGGAGCTGTTGGCTCGCGGGGCCGCGGTGCACATCGCACGTGATGCGATGGGCGCCCTCCGCCCGGGATTCCACGCCGCTCCCGCCCGTGCCCGACAGAATGAGGATGGGCGTCCGCGCTTTCTCGTCGATCGCCAACGACAGGAACAGTTCGCGGGCGATCTCCAGCCGCTCCTCCACCAGCACTTCGGTGACGGGAAACTGGCCGAAGGTAATGCCCAGCATCCGCGTCGCGTGCGCCGCGGCTTCCGACTCTCCGCGGCAGAACGCCACGCCGCCCTGCGCGGCGCGGCTGGTGGTCCAGGCTTGGGCCTTGATGACGACCTCGCCTCCCAGTCCGCGGGCGATCGAAGCGGCTTCTTCCGCCGTTCGGGCAACCCCGCCGCGAGGCGTCCGAAGCCCCGCCTGCCGGAGGATCGCCTTTCCCTGATATTCGTGCAGTCTCGCCATAAAGGACTCGCGTGTCCGGTGTACAATATATCGTCCGGTGCGGCCACGCGGGAGTCGGCAGGTTCCCCAAATGCACAGGCCGAGAGCTCTCTCTGGCGACGCCGCTCAAGCCCGCGTGGATTTCATCTTGCGCGATCGACAGCCCCCGCGCGCCCCGGTATGATGCCCGCACTTACATTCGACCCCCACGAGACCCGGTGCTTCGGCTTTGCCGAGTGCCGGGTTTTTTCGTTGGTCCACAGACAGAAGATCATGTTCCCCGATCACGCACCGCTTTCTCATGCGTCCGGACGGCTTCCGCGACGGAATGCTGGTTCTGTACGCCACACTTGCTAAGCCTCTTCCGTCGGCGAGCCTGACATTCACTCGGCCAACGCATGTGCCCCGACCCCACGGCACCCACGCGACTTCCGTCACGGTCGCAACCCCGTCCCTGCGATGCTGCCGCGGCCCGGGCAAAATCCCTAACCCAAGAATTCCCGAGCTTATGTGCGCAATTGGGGTTTACTTTCCTGAAAATTCCTCGTGCGCACACTAGTATGTTGGTCCCTAAGGAGGATTCCATGGCTCGTCGAGCTTCCAAATCGTCTGACTCGCTTTCCACTATGTCCGCTTCCCAGCTCCGTGCCGAGATTCGTCGCCGCGAGAAGGCCGCGTCCGGGCTGCTGCGTCGCCGGGCTCGCCTGGTTGAACGCATCCGGGCTCTGGACGCCGAAATTGCTTCCAGCGGCGTCCGCGAAGGCGGCGCCCGTTTCCGCAACCAGTCTTCCCTCGCCGAGGCCCTTCGCGCGGTCCTGGACGGCAAGACCATGTCCGTGACCGAGGTCGCCCAGGCCGTTCAGAAGGCCGGCTACCAGACCTCCGCCGCCAACTTCCGCACCATCGTCAACGCTTGCCTGATCAAGAAGGGCAACGGATTCAAGCGCACCGACCGCGGCCGCTACACCGCCGCCTGATCTCCGGGGCGTTCACAGTCTCCACCTGACATATCGTCGCGCCTGCTGGCGCGGGGTACCTTGGCCGCGGGCGCACCAGATCTCATGCCATGAGAGAACGACTCCGCGCCCACCCTGCGCGCCCGCCTGGACGCGATGGTGTGGCGCGGGCGCGTCATGCAATCACAGGGAGCAGATCGCGCAGTACGCCCCGGCGCCGCGTCGATTTACCCGTCGTGCCTGCTCTCAAACAGGTAGTGAGAAACCATCCACTCCCGTCCACCGCGGTAGTTCCAGAGCTCCGCGCACGCGATATAGAACGTTCGCCATCGCTGCAACCACCGCACAACCTGGTCGGTTCCATATGTGCTTGCCAGGATCGGCCGAGCCGCGCCGGCGTGCCGATCAAGGTTGGCAAGCCACGCTTCCGCCGTCTTTCCATAGTGGCGCCCGTCCACCCTCCAGTGATCCAGCAGCCGCAGGTCATCCTGGAAGTACAGCAGCAGGTGATCCGAGGGCATGATCCCGCCGGTGAAGAAGTGCCGGCCCATCCAATCGTCCTCCCCCGTTACCTCGAAGGGGTACGCCGCCTCCCGGTGCGTGAAGATGTGCGTGAAGAACTTGCCGCCCGGCGCCAGCCACCTCGCCACGCGCCCCAGCAGCGTGCGGTAGTTCCGCATGTGCTCGAGCATCTCCACCGAGACGATGCGGTCAAATCGCATGCCGGGATCAAACTCCCGCATGTCCCGCGTCACGATCGTGACATTTGAAAACCCACGCGACCTCGCCACCGATTCGATGTGCGCCCGCTGCGTCGCCGAATTGGAGACGCTCATGATCCGTGAATTAGGAAAACGCTCCGCCAGCCACAGGGAAAGCGAGCCCCAACCGCACCCCATGTCCAGCACGCTCTGGCCGTCGCGCAGCTGCGCCCGCGCGGCGTACAACTCCAGCATCGCCTCTTCCGCCTCGTCGAGCGTGCGTACCCCCGGGCCCCAGTATCCCGAGCTGTATTTGAGCCGCTTGCCCAGGCACAGCTGGAAGAACGCCGTGGGCACCTCATAGTGCTGCTGGTTCGCCTCCGCGGTGTGCACCGCGACGGGGCTCTCGCGAAGTTCGGCGAGCAGCGACCGCATCGCCTCGTGCATGGGCTCAACGCCCTCCCCGTACTCGTCCCTCAGCCGCCGGGCCAGCAGCCGGCGCACGGCGATCCTTGTGACCGCCGTCGGAAGCAGGCCGCGTTCGAGCAGTTCAATTCCCACACTCGTCAACGACATGCATCAGGTTCCTGTGCCCGGGGCCACGCTGGCGCGAGGAAACCACGGGATAAACGCGCTGGTGGTGCGCTGGTACTCGCGGTAATCGTCCCCCCGGCTGCGCAGCGCCCGCGCCTCCGTCGGCGGGATGCCCGTGACCTTGACGATGAGCAGCAGCATCAGCAGCGGAGCGAAGGCCGCAGTCCACCCCCAAGGCGCGGGGAAGGCGAGCACCGCGAACGAGCACCACATGATCCACTCGAAAAAGTAATTGGGATGGCGGGAATACTTCCACAGCCCCGCGCGGCAGGTTTTGCCGCGATTGGAAGGGTTTCGCCTCCACGCGGCGAGCTGGCGATCGGCGATGCTCTCCCCCACCAGCCCCGTCAGCCACATCCCTACCGCCCCCCACGCCCACGCGGAAAGGTCCTCCTGGTGTGAGGCCGCCAGGGCGAACGGCAGGGAGAGCAGCGCGGCGAGCACGCCCTGGGCCTGGAAAAACCAGAAGAAGTTGCGGTTCGCGTGTGCGCCCCACGAGGCCCGCAGCTCCTGGTACCGGCCGTCCTCCTCCTTGGCCTTGAGGACGCGATCGATCAGCAGATGTCCCGCCAGTCGCAGGCCCCACACCCCACCCACGACCCCCACCACCAGGCGCTGGTGCGGGTGCCCTTCTCCCACGATCGCGTACATGACGGCAAGCAGGCCGATCAGGCCCGCCCATGCGACGTCCACGCTGCTCGCGTCCCGCCGGCGGGTTGCCTCCACCCACAGCACGGCCATGATGACCATGCACCCCGCCGCGCCCAGGCCGACCATGCTCCAGAAGTGCGATGCGTTCATCAAAGGACCTCCGCCGCTCGCTGCGTCCGCCGCATGAAATTCCTCGAATCCAGCGTCGCCACACCCTCGCGCCGTCCCGACCAACCACCGTCCGCTCGCGGAGATCTCACCATGACCATGCCCGCACGCTTGTTCACCTCGTTGTTTGTGATCCTCACGCTCGCCCTGACGGGCATGATCGTCTGGGCATCACTGGAAAAAAGCGTCATCGAAATCTTCAAGGTCATGTGGGCCGAGCGATGGGGCATCGTCACGCTGGTGGATCTGTACACCGGCTTCATCGTCACCGGAACATGGATCTGCCTGCTTGAGCGACGCCCGCTGCGAAGCGCCGCATGGCTCATCGCCCTGTTCTTCCTGGGCAACCTTGCCACGGCGGTGTTCATCCTGTACCGCGCCCGCCGCGCGACGTCGCTGCGCGAGATCTTCATGGCGTTCTCACCCGGGGCCGCAGCACACGCCAGTATGTCCACATGATCCCCGGGGTCAGCAGGCCCCATTCCACCGCGAACACGAGCATCGCGGTGGATCGGCTCGAAAAGGTCACAGCGCCCAGACGCTCTCCCGCGAGGTAGGCGAGCGGTCCGCCGAGGATGCCGAAGAATGCCGCGATCACGGTGCGGCCCTGCATCCAGGCGAGGGAAACGTTGAGC
The DNA here is from genome assembly GCA_044226385.1 of Phycisphaerales bacterium. GTDB lineage: Bacteria > Planctomycetota > Phycisphaerae > Phycisphaerales > UBA1924 > JAEUJB01. The sequence continues at coordinate 101,587 of JBGAHA010000002.1, read as the reverse complement.
GTCGTCGAGAACAGCGCCCACAAAGAGGCGAACCAGACGATCGTTGCCCCCGCGGAGAATCGCTCGCTGGCCATCGAGACGACTCCCGCCCCGGTGGTCCCCGCATCCACGCACGTTCCCAGCAGCGTCACGCCGAGCATCAGCGCAAGTTCCCGCCGGCCTGGGCGCGTCAGAATGACGTGAAACAGCACCGCAAGGCTCCCCGCCGCCGGCGCCGCCCACCACCAGCCGCGAGCCGCCCCCATGACAGCGCCCAGCCACGCCGCCTGGAACAGGATGAAATTCAACAGCTTGAGTGCCATGTGCATCACCACCCATCACGGGATGGCCCCCAGGATCGAGCCGGCCCGGCAGGCGGGCTTGGCGAGGATGATCTGGGCGTCCGAGATGTATCGTTCGGCGAACGCCCCTTCGCAGTAGCAGAAATAGAACTCCCACATGCGAATGAAGGTGTCGTCAAAGCCCAGGGCGCGAACCTGGTCGAGCTTCGACATGAACGCGTGCCGCCACGCCCGCAGCGTTGGGACATAGTGCGGCCCGATGTCCTCGATGTGCGTCACCCGAAGATCCGTGTTCCGCTGCAGCGATCCCTGCATCGCTCCCAGGGAAGGGATGAAGCTGCCGGGAAAGATGTGCGTCTGAATGAAATCCGCCTCGCGCAGCGCCGCCTCGTAGTCGCGGTCCCCGATGGTGATCGCCTGCAGCGCCATCATGCCTTCGGGCCTCAGCAGTCGTGAGCACGCCGAGAAATACGTATCCAGGAATCGATGCCCCACCGCCTCGATCATTTCCACCGAGACGAGCTTGTCGTACGTGCCCGTCAGATCCCGATAATCCTGCTCGAGCACGGTGATCCGGTCTTCAAGGCCCGCGGAGGCGATCCGGGCGCGGGCGCACGCGGCCTGTTCCCGGGAGATGGTCGTGGTCGTCACGCGGCAGCCGTACCGGGAGGCGGCGTGGATGGCGAGGTATCCCCACCCGGTGCCGATCTCCAGGAGATGGTCATCGGGCGTGAGCGCGAGCTTGCGGCAGAGGCGATCAACCTTGGCGATCGAGGCCTGCTCCAGCGTGGCGCCGGGGGTCTCGAAGATGCCGCAGGAGTACATCATGGTCGGATCGAGGAACAGGGAGAAGAAGTCGTTGCCAAGGTCGTAGTGATGGGCGATGTTCCGGCGGGCGCCCTCTCGCGTGCTCAGGGCGCGTGCCAGCGCGATCCGCTTGATCGGCGTGAGCAGCCGGGCCAGGCCCGAATCCATGCCCCGCATCGCGTGCGAGTTGATCACGAACAGACGGATGAGATCCTCGAGCCTGTCGCATGTCCACCAGCCCCGCATGTACGCCTCTCCCGCGCCGCGCGTCCCTCCCAGAGCGCACACGCCAAAGAAGCGCGGGTCGGTGACATGTACCTCGACCTCGGGACCGGTGCCGGGCGTACCGAAGGCGGCGGAGGCGCCGGCTTCGTGCAGCGTGAGCCGGCCGTAATGCAGACCGGTGAGGACCCGTTCCACGGCGCGCCGCGCGAGCCGGCGCGCCAGCCCGCGGGAGGGCGGGGCGGCGCGCGAGGACGAATTGTTCAGCGGCCGAGCCGCCACGGATGCCTGGCTCATGGTTTCTCCATCGTCGACGCCGCGGGAGGCGCGGAGAGGGGGTGAGGGTGGAAGGGGACGCGTTTCAGCCAGAGCCGCAGAGCGTTGAGATAGATCGACGCGACCACGCTCGCCGTCATGAACGGGTGCCGGGCGAGCACCGCGGCGAGAGAAGCGCCGGTGATGTCCCGCCGCCTGAGCGTGAGCGTTGCATCAAAGACTTTCTCAGTCTCCGCAGCAGCGGCGGCCTGCGTGTTGTCCATGTGGATCAGCAGCTTTTCCCCGGGCGTGCTGAGCCGCCAGCGGTATCGCTGGTTCATCTGCATGAACGGAGAGACGTGAAAGACCTTGTCAAACTCGAACGCATGGCGGGCGCGCAGGCCGGCGCCCCGAGCGTCGAGCACGTAGCGGTGACGCTCTTTCCACGGCGTGTTGGTGATCTCGGCGACGACCGCCTCCACGCGCGTGCCGGTGGCGTCGAAGCAGTAGTACATGCTGACGGGATTGAAGCAGTGCCCCATGTAGCGCAGGTGGGTAAGGAGGCGGATCGGCCCCGCCGGGCGCCGTCCCAGCGATGCGTCGACGCAGTCACGCACCGATTCGGAGAGCGGCTGCGTCTCTGGACCGAGGTAATCCGCCCGGTTCATCCAGGCGAGGTTGGGGCGACGGGTGGACCAGAACCAGCGTCCCCGGAACACCGTGTCGAGTTCCTCGAGGTCCAGATACATCATGAACAGCGTCATCCGCAGTTCGTGCGGCGCGGGAGAGAACCGGCGATGGCGCACGGAGCCCACGTAGATCGCGCTGTGCGGCCCGGCTGCAACTGGCTGGAGCGTCCCGGAGGTCACAGGGCTTCTCCGAATGCCGCGGCGACCGCCAGGGCGCTGTGTACCCCGTCCTCATGGAATCCGTTGCCCCAGTAGGCTCCGCAGTAGTGCGTGCGGTTGACCCCGCTGATCTCCTTCCAGCGAGACTGTGCCTCCACCGCGCCCGGTGTGAAGACCGGATGGTGGTAGATGATCCGCCGCAGCACCTTCTCAGGATCGATGCGCTCGTCCCGGTTCAGCGTGACCATGAACTGCGACCGGGTGGGAAGCCGCTGGAGCGTGGTCAGGTTGTAGGTCACCGCGACGGGCGCTCCGGCCGACTCGGGAATGTGGTAGTTCCACGCAGCCCAGGCCAATGGGCGCCGCGGCATGAGGCGGCAATCCGTGTGCAGCACGGCCACGTTGCGCTGGTAGAGAATCGCGCCTAGCACGTCCCGCTCCGCCGGGGTCGGATCGCACAGCGCGGCGAGGGCTTCGTCGCTGTGGGATGCCATTACCACGTGATCGAACGTTTCGGTTCCGTTGTCGGACATGACCTGCACGCCGTCTCCCACCCGGCGGATGCCGCGGACAGGCGTGCCCAGCCGGATTCGATCCCGGTACGGCGCGGTCAGCGGGTGCGTGTAGACGCACGAGCCTCCGCGGACCGTCTTCCACTGCGGCCGGTCGTTCACCGACAGCATCCCGTGGTTCTTGAAGAAGCGGACGAAGAACCCCAGCGGAAATCCGTGGATGATCGTCTGCGGCGCCGACCAGATCGCCGCCGCCATCGGCACCACGTAGTGCTCGATGAACCGCCGAGAGTATCCGCCCGCGACGAGATACTCCCCCAGCGTCTGGCGAGGGCTCGCCTCCGCCGCGGCGGGCGCCTGCGCGTTGAACCGCAGGATGTCCCGCAGCATACGGTAGAAACCGGGGCTCAGCAGGTTGCGGCGCTGGGCGAACAGCGTGTTGAGCGTCGCGCCGTTGTACTCCAGCCCCGTGCGCTCGCAGCGCACGCTGAAGCTCATCGTGGAATCCTGGGAGGCAACCCCCAGCTTCGCCAGCAGCCTGTTGAAGTTGGGGTACGTGCGATCATTGAAGACGATGAAGCCCGTGTCGACGGCCATCGTCCCCTGCGGAGATTCGCACGGCACCGTGCAGGTGTGCCCGCCGATGCGGTCCTGCGCTTCGTACACGTGAACGTCGTGGCGGCGAGAGAGCAGGTATGCACAGGTCATCCCCGCGATCCCCGTCCCCACGATGGCGATCCGCATCGTCGCGCTCCGGAGGGGTCAGGCGGCGCGTCGCGGTTGCTGGCTGGACTTCGCCGTCCCCGCGCGGGCGTAGACGCGGGCGGGCACGGGCCGCAGGTCCCAGATCAGCCCCAGTTTGCTCATCCCCAGCAGCACGTAGTACGTCACATCGATCTCCCACCAGTAAAAGCCCTGCCGGACCGAACCGGGATTGAAATGGTGGTTGTTGTGCCACCCTTCCCCCAGCGTGATCAGCGCCAGCCAGAAGTTGTTGCGGCTGCTGTCCGCGGTCTCGAAACGTCGTGTCCCCACCAGATGTGAGAGCGAGTTGATCGTGTACGTCGCGTGGTACACGGCGATGGTCGAGATAAAGAATCCCCACACCAGCATCTGCCACGCTCCGGTGCCCAGCGATGGCGCCCACCGCTCAAGCCCCCACCCCAGCCCAAAGAGCCCCACGCCCAGCAGCACCGGCACCAGGATGTCAAAGCGGTCCAGGAAGCGCAGCTCCGGGAACTTCGCAAGGTCGGGCACAGCCTTGACATTGGTCGCGAACGCCTCGCGCGAGGTGAACCAGCCCATGTGGCTCCAGATGAACCCGTGCGTGTGCGGAGAGTGGATGTCCTCGGGGGTGTCGGAATGGCGGTGATGCTCCCGGTGATGCGCAGCCCACCACAGCGGACCGCGCTGGGCGGCGGAGTTGCCGATCACCGCGAAGAGCAGCTGCGTCCATCGACCCGTGGAGAAGGTCCGATGGGAGAAATAGCGGTGATAGAACGCCGTCACGGCGAACATCCGGAGGAAATAGAGGGACACCGCGATCCCCACCGCCGCCGGGCTCCACCCGACCCAGATCACGCCAAGGCACGCCGCGTGCAGGGCGATGAAAGGCAGGAGCCGGCTCCATTCAGGCGTATGAGGCGCCAGCGCCGCCGGCGTCGCCCCGTCCCCGGGCGGAACGGATGTATCGAACCACGCCCCGATGGAGATCAAGAGCCGGCGGAGCCGGGACGGTGAGCGGGGGATAGGAGAGGTCACGCGAAAGAGGTTCCTGAGGCCGCGCCGAGGCACCCTGCCGTGAGCCGACCGAGGCGAATGGATGGTGGCGGAGTGTCATAGCGGCTTTCGATGTCCCGTGCGCAATGGATTCCACGCCGGACACCGATTTGATCCCGAACATCGTGAATCAGGGAAACCCGCACCGGCACCAAAAAAGCCGCGGCCCGGCGTGTGCCGGGCCGCGAAGCAGGTGCCATGGATCTCAAGGCTCAGCAGCCGGCCTCGAAGGCCCGGACAAAGGCGTCGAAGTCGTCGGTGTCCACGAAGCCCGAGAGGTCAAAGTCGGCGTCCTGGGTGCCGGCCTCGAAGGCCTGGACGAAGGCGTCGAAGTCGTCCGTATCCACAAACCCGGTGCCGTCAAAGTCCGCGGGGCAGCGGGCGACGGACGTGACCTCCTCCACCAGGATGTCCCCGCCGATATCCGAGCCGGTGATCTCGGCCCGGGCCAGGTTGTGGTCCCCGCCGCCGACCGGGGAGATCCGCATCGAGGCGACCGGGCCGATGTGCGGGCCGCCGGGGATGACCAGTTCCATGCCCAGGTCGCAGCCCACGAAGTACCAGACGTGGTTGATCGAGTCCCACATCCAGATCTCACGGAACATCGAGGGGCAGTGAGAATTCCAGATCGTGGACGTGGGCGGCGTTCCCCCGATGATCCGGTACTCCCCGAGATCCTCCCCGTTGGGGCCAAAGCACGTCACGTCGTAGTCCAGGACGCCGATCCCGGAGAAATCCAGGCTCAGCGCCGGCGTGCCCGTCGCGGCGTCCACCGTGTGGGAGACCGCCAGCATCACGTTGCCCTCGTCGTCGTAGAACTTCGTGTTCTCCCTCATGTCCCAGCCTTCCCAGCGGCGGCCGGTGGCCAGACCCGATTGGGCATCCCGGGGGTGCAGCACCACCGACACACCGTCCTGCCCGCTGCTGCCGATGTTGCTCGCCACCAACTTGCGCTTCTCACGGGTGCAGTCCAGGGGATCGGTGCACTCTTCATGCAACTGCGCCCCGCCCAGGCCATAGCTGGACACGCCCAGCGTCTGCAGGGAGGCATCGGTGACCGCCAGCTCAGGGAGCGAACTGGTGACGATCATCGATTCGATCCCAGCCTCCTCGGGCGTGCCGACCGGGAAGATCGGGATCATCACCCGCAGGCCCGGGTAGGGATCCCCGTTCAGATTGAACCCTTCCTCACACGACCACACGCACTGGTAGACGTACTTCTGCTCGTTGACGCTCCACCACTTGATGTGCCACAGGACCGGGGGTCTGCCGTCGGGGCAGTTGGGAACGTCCAGATAGCCTTCGTAGGGGGAGTCGGTGGTCACGTCCGAGGCCACCCCGCCGTATTCCCCGTAGGTGATCGTGCGGATGCCGATCGCGCCCAGATCAGAGAAGTCCACCGTCATCAGCACCGAGCCGTCCCCCGTGCTCGTGCATTCCACCCGCTTGTAGATCAGCCCGTCCCAGCCCTTGTGCTTGATCTTCACGGTCCCGGCCTGGGACGTCAGCCCGCCCGCCTCGATCGCCGTCGCCACGCCCCAGGCGGAATCGGCGACAATCTCCACGCCGTCCTCTCCCGAACTGCCCAGGTTGTGAACGACGAGCCTGCGACCGTCCACGGCGCCGAGCTTGGCCTCTCCGACAGGCTCGTGGAGGAGGCCGCTGGCGTACTTGCCGCCCGGCTGGGCGTTGGCGATTCCGGCGGCGGCGGCGAGGGTAAGAACGGCAAGGCGGGTCAGCGAGCGATCCATGGCAAATCTCCTTTGATGGCGGTTTGTGTGTGTCGTGTTTCGTGTGTCCGGCGTTGTGTGCCGGCCCGCCCAGACTTGCGTGCGCCCGCGGGAACCTTGCAGCCTTCGGGAAGATTTTTCGATCGCCTGTCCGCCGCCCTCGCCCCAGGCGCGGAATCTCCGCGGACGCAGGCAATTTGACCTGCGAAATCAAAGTGATATCATTTCGATAGTGGCTTGCCCGGATCGGCAACACAACCACGAGGGAGGAACCAGATGACGACGGAATTCAACGCCAAGCCCCACAGCGGGGGCCTTGTTCTGGCCGGCGGACTGCTTGCCGCCCTGGGTCTCATCATCGCCATGATCTTCATCGGGCGGGAACTCGAAGCCCACGGACCCAGGGGCAGCATCCTTCCGTGGCTCATGCTCTCCTGCGTCATCGGCCTGGGTCTGGACGTGCTCATCCTTTCTGGCCTCACCATCGTCGCCCCCAACCTCGCCAAGGTCATGGTCCTCTTTGGCACCTACAAGGGCACCCTCAAGAGCCCCGGCCTCTGGTGGGTCAACCCCTTCACCAAGCGAATGCCTGTCTCGTTGCGCGTCCGCAACATGGTGACCCCCACCATCAAGGTCAACGACATCCGCGGCAACCCGATCGAGATCGCCGCCGTCGTGGTCTGGAGCGTGGTGGACACGGCGAAGGCAACCTTCGACGTCGACAGCTTCACCGGCTTCGTGGACACGCAGTGCGAGTCGGCGCTTCGCCACATGGCCTCGCTCTTCCCCTACGACTCCCACGTTGAACACGAGATGTCCCTCCGCGGCTCCACCGACGAGGTCAGCAAGGCCCTCACGCAGGAACTTCAGGTGCGCGTCGCCAAGGCCGGCGTCACCATCGAGGAAACTCGCCTCAGCCACCTCGCCTACGCCCCGGAGATCGCCGGCGCGATGCTCCGCCGCCAGCAGGCCGACGCGGTCGTCGCCGCCCGCTTCCGCATAGTCGAGGGCGCCGTGGGCATGGTCGAATCCGCCCTTGAGCACTTGGAAAAGGGCGGCAAGGTCGCCCTGGACGACGAACGCAAGGCGGCGATGGTCAGCAACCTCATGGTCGTGCTCTGCGGTGACCATGGCGTGCAGCCCGTGGTGAACGCCGGAACGCTGTACAACGGATGATCCCGCGGCCCGGCGTCTCGTGCCGGGCCTTTGCCCTGAGACGAAGCATGCCCGACGAACGCAAAGCCATCCTGCTTCGGCTCAGCCCCGACCTGTGGGCCCAGATCACGCGGCTCGCCCAGCGCGAGCTGCGCTCCACCAACGCCCAGATCGAGTTCATGCTCCGGGAAGGGCTGGTGCGGCGAGGGGTGCCGCGAGACAAGGAAGATTCACAGTCTCCGGGGCCCGCCGGGAATTAGCGATATCTCAACCGCCCCCCGCCGCTCACAATGCGTTGCGGAGTTCCCCGGTATCCTGCGGCGGATGAACCGGCCGCGAACACCCTCGATCTCAAGCCTTGTCCTGATCGCCGCAACGCTGGCGGGATCGTGGCTTGGGATGATGATCGTGCACGAGTGCGGCCACGTGCTCGCGGCGTGGGCGACGGGTGGACGGGTCACGCGCGTCGTGCTCCATCCGCTTGCCTTCTCTCGGACCGATCTCTCGCACAACCCCTCCCCGCGGCTGGTGGCGGCGAGCGGAGCGGTGTTCGGGGTGTTCGCCCCCGCGGCGCTTCTGATGGTCGCCCCGGCTGCGGCGCGGTGGCGGTGTGTCGCACGTTTTTTCGCCGCGTTCTGCATGCTTGCGAACGGCGTGTACATGGCGTCGGCCTGTCTCGACCCGGTGGGCGACGCGCACGATCTCCTGCGCCTGGGAGCTCCCGCCTGGACGCTCGCCCTTCCCGGCAGCCTGGCCGCGGCCGGGGGCCTGTGGCTGTTTCACGGGCTCGGAGCTTCCTTTGGTCTGAAAGGCAAGGCGCCCGACCCTGCCATTGTGAAAGGCACCGTCGCTCTCGCGGTTGGAACGGCGCTGGCGATGGCCACATGGTCGGTCTTCACGCCTTCCTAATCGAGGGAGGTACCATCGTCCATGGCCTTTCCGCGGCAACGTGTCCCGGAGCTCATGGACGATCCCGGGATCAGCGCCACGGAACACCGCCGCGCCCTCAGAGGTCTCTGCCGCCTGAATGCCCTGGCGTGCCTCGACCGCGCCATCTGGCCCCTCATCGCAGCAAAGGCGTCCGCGAAGCGTGGACCCATTCGCGTGCTCGACGTCGCCGCCGGCGCGGGAGACATGATCGCCCGCCTCGCCCGCCGGGCATCGATTCACGGCGCAGAGGTGCAATGGCACGCCTGTGACAAGAGCGAGGAAGCCCTGCGGTGCGCCAGCGCGGCGGCCCAAAAGCAAGGCGTCACGCTGACGACTCACGCCCTGGATGTGCTCTCGGAACCACTGCCCGGCGGCTTTGACGTCGCGTACAGCGGACTATTCCTGCATCACTTCGATCCTCCGAAGGTCGAGACGATCCTGCGAGCGATGTCGAACGCCGCGAAGTGCGTGATCGTGCAGGATCTACGCCGCACATATCAGGGAATGTTGCTCGCCCGGGTGGTCCCCCGCCTCGTGACGCGATCCCATGTGGTCCACACCGACGCGGTCTTGAGCGTCAGAGCGGCCTACACCATGGATGAACTCATCCAGATGGCCGCCGGCGCGGGCATGGCCGGAGCGGACATCCGCCCGATGTGGCCGCAGCGGATGCTCATGACGTGGGAGAAGCCCGCGTGAAAAGCCTCACCGTTCAATCGACCATCGACGTGCGTGAAACGGTCGACCGCCATTGGGATGTCGCGGTCATCGGCGCGGGTCCCGGGGGCGCGGTCGCCGCAAAACGGTTGGCGCAGCGGGGCGTCAGCGTCCTGCTCATCGAGCGCTCCACGATGCCCAGGCCCAAAGTCTGCGGAGGCTGCCTGGCCCCGGCCGGCGCGCGGGCACTGCAGGACGCGGGTCTGGGAACGGCTCTGCGGGATGCGGTCGAGCTCACGCGGTGCACTGTTCATTCCGGCGAGGCGGCCGCTCGGCTCCCCGCACCGGGCTACCTCGCCATCGGCCGCGACGTTCTGGACGCTCGTCTCACCGCGCTGGCCGCGGCGGGGGGCGCTCGCGTGCTTCTGGGTTTCAGCGCCCGGGTGGACGTCGATGGCGGCCTGCGCCTCACGCCGGCGAGCGCCGAAGTTCGGGAACTCCCTGCTGGCGGCGAGTACTTGGTTCGGGCGCGGAGCGTGATCGTCGCGGACGGGCTTTCAGGAGCCTCCCTCGCCGGGAGATGCGAGTTTGACTGGCGTGTGCGGCCCGGCAGCCGCATGGGAGCAGGAACGATGCTGCTCAGCGCCCCCATCGACGTTGAAGCGGGTGAGATCGCGATGCTCTGCGATGCCGCGGGATACGTCGGGATGGTCAGGCTCTCGTCAGGCCACGTCGATCTTGCCGCCGCGTTGGATGTCGACGCCGCCCGCATTGCCGGCGGCCCCGCCGCGCTGTGCGATCAGATCATCCGTCGCTGCGGGGGAGATGCCAGCGTCCTCGCGGGCGCCGGCTGGCGCGGCACCCCGCTTCTGACCCGGCATCGCCGGTGCATTGAATCCGGGATCGTGAAAGTCCTCGGGGACGCCGCGGGGTACGTCGAGCCCTTCACCGGGGAGGGCATGACGTGGGCGATCCGGGGCGCGTTGTCCCTCAGTGAGATTGTCGCCGATGAATTGCAGCGTGGCTCGTTCAGCCCGGGCGAGTGGAGCCGTGCGCACGCCGCGTTGACCGCCGCGTCTCACAGGCGATGCGGCGTGGTGGCGCGTCTGGTGCGATGCCGTGGGGTCATGCACGCCGCGGTGCGCGTCGGAGAGCGGTGGCCCGCGGCGGCCCTGCTCGCGTTGACACTGCTGGGACCTTCCGCCCCGTCTCGAGTGCCGGCATGACGGCAAGCCTTCTCTCCATCGGCTCCGCGGTGCCCGCCGGCGTGCTCACGCAGGCCCGCGCGGTCGAGCTTGCCCGCACGTTCTCTCCTGGCGATGTTCCTCCGGGCGTCATCGAAACGCTCCACCACCGTACCGGCATCCAAACCCGCGGCAGCGTGCTGGTGAACCCCATCGACGGCAGCCAGACGATGTACGCACCCGACGAGGCCAACAAGGGCCCGACCACGGCGGCGAGGCTCGCCCCATACCTGCAGGCGGCATCGGACCTGGCGTGCGAAGCGTGCGAGAAAGCCCTTTGCAGGGCCGATATCGCCCCGCGCCGCGTCACGCACCTGATCACGGCCTCCTGCACCGGTTTCGACGCTCCGGGCGTCGATTACGCCATCATGACGCGGCTCCACCTGAGCCCCGCCGTCGCTCGCACGAATATCGGATTCATGGGATGCCACGCGGCGATCAACTCGCTCCGCGTCGCCGCCGCGATCGCGACGGCCGATCCCGCCGCCGTCGTGCTGCTCTGCTGCGTCGAACTGTGCACGCTCCACATGCACTACAGCGCTCGCATGGACCAGCTCATCGCCAACGCCCTTTTCGCCGACGGCGCCGCCGCCGCCGTTGTCTCCAGCCACGCGCCCGTCGATACCCCACGGATCGCGGTCACCGCGTCGCGCATGTTCCCAGATTCGGCTCGCTCCATGGAATGGCACATCGGAGATCACGGCTTTGAGATGACGCTGGGCGCGGACGTGCCCGAGCGCCTCACGGGGGCGATCCCCGGCTGGATCGACGAAGTCCTCGCCTCGTGCGAGCTGCGGCGAGGAGATGTGCGCGGATGGGCGATCCACCCCGGTGGTCCCAAGATCGTCGAAGTGATCGCCGGCGCCCTGGGGCTGGAACGATCGGCGACGCGGGATTCCCTCTCCGTTCTGCACGAGCGCGGGAACATGTCCTCGGCAACGGTGCTGTTTATTCTGGAACGCTTCTTGAGCGAAAGAATCCCGCGACCTTGGGCGGCGATGGCATTCGGTCCTGGTCTCGCCGGTGAGGCCGCGGTGCTGACGTGAAAGCGGGCACACCTCGCTCAGTTATGCACTATTCATGGGCAGCCGAGCTCGAACGCTTCCACAAACGCGTCGAAGTCCTCGATATCGACAAACCCCGTGCCGTCGAAATCCGTGGCGTCATCGCCCGCCTCGAAAGCTTCCACGAACGCATCGAAGTCCTCGATATCGACAAACCCCGTCCCGTCGAAGTCCACGGGGCAGATTCCCGCGTGCTGGAGTTCAGTGTTCATCAGCCTCGCCAGGTACTCGACGCCCGCGGCGCTGGGATGCACGCCGTCGGCGAGGTATGTTGCCTGATCGAACGCCTCACCCCCCGACAGCCGGTACAAGTTCAGGAACGAGATGTTGGGCCGGTCCAGCGCCAGGGAGTTGAGCCCCGCCGCCATCAGCTGGTGCTGGGCATCGTCGTAACCGGTCTTGTACTGCGAAACCAGCAGCCATCGCGGCGCGGGAACGCCCATCGAGGCAAGGACCGCCTCGTGCCGCGCAATGATCGCCTCCACATCGGCCTTGAACACCCCGAAGGTTCCCGCGGCGAAGTCGTTGACCTCCGCCTGCGTCTGGTTCTGACCGACCCACAGCATCGCGTGCGTCGGCGGGTCGGTCGCCGCGTAATACTGGCGCAGCGCCTCATCGGTGAAGAACGATGGATCGACGTGGTCGGGCGCGGTCCACCCGCTGTGGGCGATAAACTCGACCTGCACGCCCGGCGCCATGCGAGAGCGGAAGCGGGCGCCCAGAAGCACGGTGCTGTTGCGCCCGGGCACGGATTCTGACGTCACCGAATCGGACTTGAGCTTGATCCCCGGATTCTCCGCCGACGCCCCCGCCGTGCGGTCGATCCAGACGATCGAGCCCGACACCGGATCCGGACGCTCGTACCCGCCCCACGAGACGTCCTCGTTCACACGCACGCCCATGGCGTTGAAGCCGCCCAGCTGCGTGGTGCCCTCGTACATCAGCAGCCGCACATCCACCACGTATAGCGACGCGAACGGGTTGGCTCGCCGCATGCCCGCGAGATTGGAATTCAGAATGAAGCAGTCCGAGAGCGTCTTCCCGGGGATCACATCCCCGCTCCAGATCGTGTCCCTCGCCCGAACCGGGGAGAACGACCGCTCGCCGTTGGAGAACACCGCCCCGGGATTGCGCACGACGTCGAGGGATCGCGCGCCCTGCGTGTTGAGATAGCCGATGTCCGAGTTGCCGTTGTCGGCGTGCACCACCCAGCCGTTGAATGGCATGTCAAACTGGTCCCGGTACCCGGTCTGCATGCCGTACACGCTGTTGGTGGAATTGATGGAGTCACCGATCACCACCAGCACCTTCTGGTCGGTGGGATGGTAAAGCCCGCTGGCGAACTCGAACAGTTTCGTGCCGCGCGGAGCGGACCATTGGGCGCTCTGGCCGCGAGCCGCTTCGCCTGTTCCGGCAACGGTGGTGAGAACAAGCAAGCACGTCAGGAGGGCGCGGTGGTGTGGCGTATGCATTGGGCAGGACTCGCGAGGGATGCCGCCAGGCCGGCGGTGGGAAGGATCGACGCAGACAACCCGGGACCGAACAGTTCCTCCCTCCGGTTCCCGCTCTCTATTCGCTCAAAAACGCCGCATGGTACGAATTCAGCCCGCAATATCCGAAGATATATTCTTTGGGGTATATGGTCCCACCATGAAATTGGTGTGAATCCCCCCGCCTACGCAACGGGCCGTCCGGCGCCCGGAAGCAGGACCGCCGCCCGATCTCTCCCCGTCCGACAATGATCCCGCATGGCGACCTCCGGCACGAGCGAAGGGGATCAACCCGTGGACAACGCCCGCGCGGCCAATTGCCCTTTCCCGCCCTCCCCGATCCTGCTGCGCGAGCCTCGCCCGGGCGAACTCGGCTGGATCGTGCAGCGCCACGGTGAGATCTATGCGCGCGAGCAGGGATGGGGCGTGGCCTTCGAAGGCATTGTGGCCGGGGTTGTCTCCGCGTTCGCCGCGAGGCACGATCCGGCGTGCGAACGCTGCTGGATCGCCGAGATCGACGGCCGACCCGCCGGCTCCATCATGCTCGTGCGAATCACGCCCGAGCTTGCCAAGCTGCGTCTGCTGCTCGTTGAACCCAGCGCCCGCGGGTGCGGCCTGGGCACGATGCTCGTGCAAGAGTGCATCTCCTTCGCCCGGCGCAGCGGATATCGCCGGATCACGCTCTGGACCAGCAGCGTTCTCGCCTCCGCCCGTTCACTCTACGAATCCGCGGGATTTCGCATGACCCACCAGGAACCCGAAACGCAGTTTGGTTCGGGCCTCATGAGCGAAACGTGGGAGCTGGATCTGATTCCAGAACGTGCATCCCGGGACGCGCCTTCCAGCGGTCATGCATGATGCCGCCGACTTCCGGCAGGGCGCGTTTGAGAATCGATCGTCGTTCAGCGCGGCAGCCGGAAGCGGATCAGCAGCGTGCCACGGTTGGGTCCGTAGGAAGTCGAGATCTCGTTGTCACCGGGGATCATCATGCGTCGCATGAGGCGGCAGCACTCGGCCAGGCCGTGGGCGCCGGCGGCTGGGTCATTGACGGCCTTGAAGAGCGCCTTGGACGTGACGTCAAGGAAGCTCTCACCCGAAGCCTGGGCTTCGGCGAGCATCGACACAAGGACTCTCTCGAAATCAGCGGTGGAAGCGATGGTCAGATCTCCTGCGGGGCGTGGACGAGCCTTCACGCGACGGGGCATCCTAGCCGTACCAAGCCCACACACGCGCCAGAACCGCGAATCACCGAAATAAACCCGTATGGATCCGAGATCCCCGGGCGGAAGGTGTACGGGTCCCCCGCCGCCCCACCGTTCACCCGCCGGCGGGAGTCACGATGTACAGGCAGGCCGCGTGCGAGGGCACCTTTGCGTGCAGATCTCCCTTCACGTCAAGATCACGGTGCATCCACGCGTCACGCACCTTCACCGCGTCCGTGATCTTGAGCTGCTCGAGCGTCGCCGACATCTCGACATCACCGCGCGATCGGTTGAAGAACGCGACGGCGGTCGATCCGCCCTGCAGCGGGCGCGTCCAGATCTCCGTCTGGCCATTCTGAACCACACGGCTCGCCTGCTTGCCCAGCGGATCCTGGTCCACGGCGATCACTTCGTCGTTGGTGAGCACCGCCATCGTGAACTCGTCCATCTGGGAGAGGTCGCAGCCGATCAGCAGCGGGGCCGCAAGCATCGACCACAGCGTGAGGTGCGTGATCTGCTCATTGTGGGTGAGCCGTGAGGGATGCAGCGAGGGTCCCCAGCCGACCTTGCCTACGACGAGCATGTCAGGGTCGTTCCAGCGCCCGGGGCCTGCGAACGGCGCCTGCACGGTCTGGGAAAACCCAATCCCCGCCATGCTCGACCATGTGTCGGTGATGTCACCGGTGGTGCGCCAGCAGTTTCCATCAACCTTCGCCCCCCACTTCCATACGTCCCCCATGCCGTACTGGCACAGGCTGAACAGGATGTCCCGGTCCTGGGCCCGCAGCGCATCTCGCATGATCTCATACGGCTTCATCAGCGCGGACAGGTCGGGGTGCGGCTGAATCTCTCCGTAGGAGCACCAGTCGTACTTCAGATAGTCGATGCCCCACGCCGCGTACTGCTTCGCGTCGGCAAGCTCGTGCTGGTAGCTGCCCTCGTAGCCGGCGCACGTCTTGGGCCCCGGGGAGGAGTAAATCCCCAGCTTCAGGCCGTGGTCGTGCACAAAGGTCGCCAGGCCCGCCATGTCGGGAAACTTCTCGTTGCACCGGATGATCCCCGCGGCGTCTCGAGAGCCTTCCCACGCATCGTCGATGTTCACGTACTGGTAGCCGTGCGCGGCGAGGCCCGAGGTCGCGATCGCCTCCGCCGCGGCGCGGACCTTGGCATCGTCCACGGCCAGCGCCCAGCAGTTCCACGAGTTCCATCCCATCGGCGGCGTAAGCGCTACCGCGTTGGGAGCGCAGACGATCGTAAACGCCGCCGACTGCCGCCCCGACGCATTCGCACCAGTCACCTGCACCGTCCATCGGCCTTCGCTCTTGATTGTTCCGCGGATGATCCCCGTCGAGGTATCAAGCTCCACGCCCTCAGGCAGCCCGCTTGCCGAGAACGTGATCGGCCCATCTCCCGACGCCGGAATCCGGAACAGCAGCGGTTTGCCAGGAGAAACACCCGTCACGCGAGGGAAGTTCAGCCGCGCCGCGCCTCCCTTGCTCGCCGGCGCGATTGGCATCTGCGTCTGCGAAGCCTTGCGCGTCGTCGCCTTTGCGGTGCTTCCGGAATTTATCACGATCCGGGCATCTCCCCAGTCGGCGTGGTCGTAGTTGATCCCGTCCCCGCCGTCCTCCACCAGCAACGTCAGCCGGGAGATCCCCTTCAGATCCGCACTGATCGCGCGGGGCGCGTCGTGCAGGCGCATCACCGGCGTGCGGGCCAGTTCCTTCCCGTCCCCCAGCACGATGAAGACCACCGACCCCGCGCCGGAGCACGGCTCGTCATCGACCCCCACCATCGCCTCAAATCGCTGGGCGCCGCCGCCAAGCTCCACCGTGACCTCCGACGCGGCGTGCGTTCCCACGCCGCGGTCAAACTTCGTCCCGCCAATAGAGAGCGGGTGTCCATCCACGGACTTTCTCGCGTGGGCCTGGCCCCAGTCCTGCTCCACCGCCGTCAGATCGAGTTCATCGATCCACACGGCGCTAGGAGCGGCCTTCGCAGGTTGACCGGCCATCGACAGCAGAACGGCGGCGGCGAGCATGATCATGCGCCAAGCATACCGCGCTCATGTGCCAGTCGCGATGGCGTGGCCGTGCACCCCGTCCTCCCCGACCAGTTCACCCAATGCCCCTTCCCCGGCGGGGTCTACGCTGAAGCACCCATGCGAAGCGTGTTCGCCGCCGCCGCCTATCTGGCCCTCTGGCCCGGCCTGTATGTCGCCGCCGCGGTCGTCTGCATCAGCACGCTCGCCGGAATCACCGCCACCCTGCACGAGCAGTTCCTCGCCGGCGGCTTCTCCCTCTGCACGGCCATGGCCGTCTACCTGCTGGACCGAGTCAAGCTCAAAGACGCGTGGCTCGATCCCGCCGATGCCCAGGCCCACCCTCACCGCTTCCACTTCCTCGCTCGACGCGCCTCCTGGGTTCGAGGATGGATCCTTGTGCTCCTCGCCGCGGCGTGCAGCCTGGGGCTCGCAATCGCGTGGTGGGCGGCGGTGCTTCCGCCGGCGGCGTGCCTTGGAGTTCTCCTGTACGCCGCCCGCCCCCGCGCGGTCCGTCCACGCCTCAAGGACGTCTTCCTGCTCAAGAGCCTGTACGTCGCCGCCGGCATCACCGGGTTTGCGGCGTGCACGGCCCTGGCCGCCGCAACGCCCGGGGAATCTCCGCCTCACATCCTCCGCGCGGCGCTCGTGCGAGGTGTCCCTCTCGTCCTGGGCTCGATCCATCTCTTCATCCGCGTCTTCGCCGACGCCGTTCTTTGCGACATCGACGACGAACCCGCCGACCGCCACCACGGCACGCGCACGCTCCCCGTCAGCCTGGGGATTCGCCGCGCCTGGGATCTGGTCCTCGCCATCCGCCTGATGCAGGCGGGCATGCTCGCCCTCGCCGCGATGCTCGCACGCCTCTCGGGCACGCCCCGATCCATCTCACTTGCCTGCGGGTGGTGGTCGGCGATCACGCTGCTCTCCACCCTCGCCCTTCGCACCGCCCGACCCACGCGGCTGCGCGACTGGGTCGACGCTCGCTTCGCGCTCGAAGCGGCGTGCGTGATGCTGGGCATGGCCGTCCACCTGCACATCACGTCGTAACATGGCGATTGCTGGTGTGGGCGAGCCCGCTGGCGCTCACACTCAAGCGCCCGCGGGCGATACGCTTGCCCACCCATGGCCGAACCCCGCAGTACGCTCCCCATCCTCGAACGCCGCGCCGACATCGAGCGCGCCCTGCGGGATCACCAGGTCGTCGTGATCTGCGGCGAGACCGGCTCGGGCAAGACCACGCAGCTTCCCCAGATTTGCCTCGATCTCTCCCTGGATCAGGCCACACCCCGCGCACCCCGGCTCATCGGCCACACCCAGCCCCGCCGCCTCGCCGCCCGGGCCGTCGCGGCCCGCATCGCCCACGAGCGCGGGGAACCCCTCGGCGCACTCGTCGGCGTCAAAATCCGGTTTCAGGACCAGACCTCCGCCCGCACCCGCATCAAGGTGATGACCGACGGCATCCTCCTCGCCGAGCTCGCCTCCGATCCCCAGCTCTCCGCCTACTCCACCATCATCATCGACGAAGCGCACGAGCGTTCTCTCAACATTGATTTCATCCTCGGATACCTCCGCCGGCTGCTCCCTTCACGCCCCGACCTCCGTGTGGTCGTGACCTCCGCAACCATCGATCCTCGGCGTTTCAGCGACCACTTCGGCGGTCCACAGGTCGCACCGATCATCCTCGTCTCCGGCCGCACGTTCCCCGTTGATATCCGCTATCACGCCACGAACGCGTCCGAGGAAGACTTCGACAAGGTCGAGTTCGACGCCGTCGCCGATGCCATCGAGCAGCTCTGCGGCCCGCGCAACGCTCCCGGTGACATCCTGGTCTTTCTGCCAGGAGAACGTGAGATCCGGCTCGCCGGAGACGCAATCTCGCGCCGCCGCCTCGACGCCCTGATCCTTCCGCTCTTTTCACGACTCACCAACCAGGAGCAGGATCGCATCTTCGAGCCCTCCCCCGATGGCCGTCGCCGCGTCATCCTCGCCACCAACGTCGCCGAAACGTCTCTTACCGTTCCCGGCATCCGCTACGTCGTCGATACCGGCCTGGCCCGCATGAACCGGTACGACCCGGCGAAGAAGGTGCAGCGTCTGCTCGTCGAGCCCATCTCCCGCGCGTCTGCCGATCAGCGTTCGGGCCGCTGTGGACGCGTTTCCGCTGGCATCGCCGTCCGCCTCTACAGCCCCGACTCGTTCCGCGCCCGCCCCGCCTTTACCGATCCCGAAATCCGTCGCTCCAACCTCGCCAGCGTCATCCTCCGCATGAAGGCCTTGGGCAGCGTCGTCGGCAGCGTCGAGACCTTCCCCTTCCTTGATCCCCCCGAGCCCTCGGCGATCGCTGACGGCTACGAAACGCTCTTCGAACTCGGCGCTATCGATGCCGCAGGCCCGCACGGCGCTCTCACGCCCGTCGGGGAGCAGATGAGCCGCCTCCCCCTCGATCCCCGCATCTCCCGCATGCTCCTCGCCGCCGACGCACTCGGATCCCTGGCCGAAGTCATCGTCCTCTCCGCCGCGCTCTCGATCCAGGACCCCCGCGAACGCCCCATGGCACGCCAGGAGGAAGCCGACCTTGCACAGGCGGTCTTCCGGCACGAATCCAGCGATTTTCTCACGCTGCTCCGCCTGCACGACCAGTACACACACGCCGCCGACAGCTTCTCCCATGGGGAACTCTTCTCCTGGTGCCGCCGCCACTTCCTCTCCGCCGCGCGCATGCGCGAGTGGGACGAGATGATCCGCCAGATCCGCGACATCGTCGCCGAAATGGAACTGCGTCCTTCCACATCACCCGCGAGCGAGGAGGCCGTCCACCGCGCCCTGCTCACCGGCCTCATCAGCAACGTCGCCTGCCGTGAGGGCGACGGCTCGTTCGACTACCGCGGCGTGCGCGGCAACGTCGTGCAGATCTTCCCCGGCTCCTCGCTCTTCAAGAAGGGTCCCAAGTGGATCATGGCCGCCGAGGTCGTCCAGACCACGCGCCTCTACGCCCGCACCCTCGCTCGCGTGGATCCCGCGTGGATCGAAGAGCTCGCCGGCCATATGTTCCGCCGCCAGATCAGCGACCCGCACCTCGACCCCGAAACAGGCCAGCCCACCGCGTGGGAACGCCTCACGATGAGCGGGATCGTCGTGGTCCCCCGCCGCCAGGCCCTGCTCGCCCCGATCGATCCTGCCGCGGCCCGCGCCATCTTCATCACCGAAGGCCTCGCCGCCGGCCGCTGGAACACGCAAGCCCCTTTCATGCTCCATAACCGCGAAATGCGAGCGCAGGCCCTCGCCGCCCAGGCCGCGCTCCGCCGACGCGACGTCCTCACGCCCGAATCCCACATCGTCGAGTGGTTCGAGCGCCGCGTTCCCGCCCACATCACCGAGCCGACCGCCTTCGAGTCCTGGCATGCACACGCCCAGCAGCGCGACCCCGCCATCCTCCGCCTCTCCCTCGACGACCTGATCCTGCCAATCTCTCGCCGCGCCACCGACCCCGCCCTCTTCCCCCGCCACCTCACGCTGACCCGCGGCGAGGCGAACCTCTCGTGCGACATCAACTACGCCCTCGCCCCCGGCAAAGACCAGGACGGCATCACGCTCTCCGTCCCCGTCGAATGGCTGCTGGATATCTCGCCGGAGCAACTCGCCTGGGGTGTCCCCGGCACGCTCCCGGAGATCGTCCAGGCGCTCGTCAAGTCCCTTCCCAAGCCGCTCCGCGCTGCACTGGAAGCCAAAGCCCCCCTCCCCGACCTCGCCGCCGCCTGCGCGGAAGTTCTCCAGTTCGGCGAAGGTGCTCTTCCCGAAGCGATCTCCGAAGCGATCGAGATCCTCTACGCCGTCACCATCGACCCCGCCGCGTGGTCAATCAAGTCTCTCCCCGCCCACATGCGCATGCGAATCCGCGTCATCGACGATGCCGGTGAAGAGCTCGCCGCCGACCGCGATCTCCCGGCCCTGCACAAACGCTTCGAAGCCCGCGTCAAGAAAGCCCGCGCGGCGAGGGAACGCACAGCCTTCGAGCAATCCGGCCTTACCACATGGAGTTTCGGGGTCCTTCCCGAGGTCATCGACATCGAACGCGACGGCGCCCCCGCACAGGCGTATCCCTCGCTCATCGATCACAAGACCTCCGTCTCCCTCACCCTCGCTCCCACCGCCCACGAAGCTCGCCTCAGCACCCACGCCGGCCTGCGCCGCCTCTATGCCCTCGCCTGTGCCGAAGAAGTCGGCTACTACCTCGCCGCGCTCCCAACCTGGTCCGAGATGGTCCGCCAGTTCTCCCAGCTCGGCACCGAAGCCGATCTCAAGGACCAGCTCACCTGCATCATCGCCGACCGCACGTTCATCGAAGCCCAGAGCCCCGTCCGCACCTCCGCGGAATTCCAGGACCGCAAAGCCTCTGCATGGGGTCGCCTTTCCGCCGTCTCCCGCGAAGTCGGTGACACCGTCGCACGAATTCTCGAGCCCCGCGCCCGCGTCGCCCATCGCCTTTCCGGAGGCACGCCCCGCCTCTGGGCCGCGAGCGTCGCCGATCTTCGCGAGCAGGCCGCCTACCTCATGCCGCGAGATTTCCTCCTGCACGTTCCGTCCGATCGCCTGCGACACTACCCCCGCTACGCCCAGGCGATGCGCGAGCGCCTCTTCGCCCTCCGCGAAGACGGCTCCCAGGTCGAAACCACGGCCCTTGCCCGCTTTGAGCCGCACTGGAAGCGCTTCACCGCCTGGGTCGCCGTCGCGATGTCCGCCCAGCGTGACGCGCTCGAAGTGCAGGGCGAGGCCCCCGCCCCGGCCGCAACCAGAAACTCCAAGGCCCCGCTCCCACCCGCTCGCCGCGCCGCCCCCACCGTCAACCTCGGCGCAGGCGAATGGGCGATCATGCCCGGCAACCTGCCGCCGCCGATCGAACGCTACCGCTGGGCGCTCGAAGAACTCCGCCTCACGCTCCTGGCGCCCGCGCTGGTGAGCGGCGAACCCGTCACGCCCGCGCACCTCGAGCAGCTGTGGCTCGCCGCCTCCCGGCCCGCGTAAAGCCCGTGCACGCCTTGGCTCGGGCTCGATTCACCCCGCCCCGCTACCATCGCAGCCAATGCCCACACAACTGGAGAAACGTATGAAACGCGTCACGACGATCACGCTATCCCTCGGCGCCGTGTTCCTGTCGGCCAGCGCCGTCCTCGCCCAGCCGCTTCCCACCGATCCGCGCCTCGTCACCGGCACGCTCGATGACGGCCTCAAGTACATCGTCATGCGCCACGCCAATCCCCCCGGCCGCGCCGCCCTCTACCTCCACGTTTCCTCGGGCTCCCTCAACGAGACCGACGTCCAGCGCGGCATCGCCCATTACCTCGAGCACATGGCCTTCAACGGCTCTGAGAATTTCCCCCCCGGATCGGTCGTCCCCTTCTTCGAATCCCTCGGCCTCACCTTCGGCCGCCACCAGAACGCCTTCACCAGCTTCGACCAGACAACCTTCACCCTTGAGATGCCCGACAACAAGCCCGAAACGCTCGAGAAGGGCCTGCGGTTCTTCTCCGATGTCGCCTTCCGCCTCACCCTCTCCCCCGCCGAGATCGATTCCGAGCGGCAGGTCATCCTCGAAGAAAAACGCACCCGCCTGGGCGCCCAGCAGCGCGTGCAGGAAAAAATCTTCGCCGAGCTCGCCCCCGGCAGCATCTTCGGCCAGCGCTTGCCCATCGGCACCGAGGAAACCATCCTCGCCGTCAAGCAGAACGACTTCAAGGATTACTACTCCCACTGGTACGTCCCCAGCAACATGACCGCCATCGTCGTCGCCGACATGGACCCGGCCGTCATGGCCGAGAAGATCAAGGCCGCCTTTTCCGGCGGGCCCAAGACCCCCAAGCCCGTCGATAACGACATCGGCGTCAAGCCCTACACCAAGCCCCGCGCCATCGTCGCCAGCGACCCCGAGCTCCGCGACGCCCAGATCTCCATCGGCTGGCTCGACAAGCCCCGCCCCGCGACTACCACCGTCGAGCTCTTCCGCGCCGAACTGGTCGACAACATCGCCAACTGGATCGTCAACCGCCGCATGGAGGCCCGCGTCAACGACGGCAAGGCCAGCTACCTCGGCGCCGTCGTCTTCGCCGCCGACCTCTTCAACGCCATGCACATCGCCCAGGTGGGCGGGCAGGGCGACCCCGCCAAGTGGCGCGACATGCTCAAGGACGTCGCCGAGGACATCCAGCGCGCCCGCATCCACGGCTTCAGCGAGCAGGAAGTCCAGGACGCCCGCCGGGAAATCCTCGCCGGCGCCGAGCGCGCCGTCGAGACCGAGCCCACCCTCGCCGCCCGCCAGGTGCTGGGGCTGATCAACTCCGCCGTCGCCTCCGGCGAGCCCGTGATGTCGGCCAAGCAGCGTCTGGAAGTCACTTCCAAGGCCCTGCCCACCATCACCGCCGAGGAAGTCTCCAAGCGATTTACCGCCGCCTTCGACCCCTCCGCCGTCACCTTCACCGTGCAGATTCCCTCCACGGTCCCCGGCGGAATCCCCACCGAGGATGAGGTCGTGGCCCTCGGCCAGAAGGCGATGGACGTCAAGCCCTCCGCCCCCTCCAGTTCCAGCGAGCGCCCCGCGCAGCTCCTTTCCGCCAAGCCCAAGGCCGGCACGGTGACCGAATCCGCCGTGCACGAGGCCAGCAAAGTCACCTCCGCCTGGCTCTCCAACGGCGTCCGCGTCCATCACCGCTTCATGGACTATAAGAAGGACCAGGCCACCGTCATCATCACCCTCGCCGGTGGCAAGATCGAGGAAACCGCGAAGAACCACGGCATCTCCGACGTCGCCAGCCTCGCCTGGAGCAAGCCCGCCACCGCTCACCTCACCAGCACGAACGTCCGCGACCTCATGACCGGCAAGAAGGTCAACGTTGGGGGCGGCGCCGGCGCCGACTCGATGTCCCTCACCATCTCCGGTTCACCCGCCGAACTCGAGTCCGGCTTCGAGCTCGCCTACCTCCTCCTCACCGAGCCCAAGGTCGAGCAGGCCGCCTTCGACACCTGGAAGACCGCAACCCTCCAGTCCATCGAGCAGCGCAAGGTCGCCCCCCAGGGCGCCGTCGCCGAGCTCATGGCCACCATGCTCCCCGAGGGCGAGGTCCGCGAGCGGCCGCTCGAAAAGCCCGAGGTCGAAGCCCTCGCCGTCGCGCCCGCCCAGGCCTGGCTCGACCGCATCATCAAGACCGCGCCCATCGAGGTCTCCATCGTCGGCGACATCACCGCCGAGCGCTCCATGGAGCTCGCCAAGACCTACCTCGCCTCCCTGGGATCACGGGAACGCATCTCCTCCAAGACCCTCGACAACCTGCGGGACATGAAGCGCCCCGGCAAGGAATTCGTCGCCGTCAAGGAAATGCAGACCATGACGCCCATGGCCATCGTCATCGGCGGCTTCTACGGTGCCAACGCCGACAACTTCCCCGACGTCCGCGCCCTCAAGGTCGCCTCCGCCGTCATCTCCACCCGCATGATCAAGAAGATCCGGGAGGAAGAGCAGCTCGTCTACGGCATCGGCGCCCAGCACGTTCCCTCCACCGTCTACCCCGGCTGGGGCCGCTTCTTCGCCGCCGCCCCCACCGAACCCGCCAAGGCCGAGAAGCTCGCCGCCCGCATCAAGGAAATGCTCGAGGCCTTCGCCGCCTCCGGTCCCACCGAAGATGAAATGGTCGTCGCCCGCAAGCAGATCGCCAACGAGCTCGACGAGCGCATGAAAGAGCCCGCCTACTGGTCGGCCTTCACCAGCCAGCAGGACTACGTCGGCCTGAGCCTCGACGAGGCCGTCGTCGGCCCCTCCGTCTACCAGACCATGAGCCCCCAGACCGTGCTGGAAACCTACACCAAGTACTGCAAGCCAGGCAACATGTTCATGCTCACCGTCAAGCCCGCCGCGGCCCCGGCAACCCCCGCCACCGCTCCCGCGGCCGAGCCCGCCAAGCCCGCGAAGTAATCACGCCGGCCAACCACAACTCGAACGCACGTACAACAGGCCCGGGCACCCGCCCGGGCCCTTTTTATGCGCTTGCAGGTTTACCCCAACCTGCTCCCCGCGATCTCCGTATCCCGCTTCAGGTGCTTGGCCCCGACCAGCCACGCAATCCCTCCCACCAGCACCGCCGCCGCGCACAGCAGGAACGCCGCTTCCCACGAGCCCGTCTTGTCCTTGATCGCCCCCATGATCGGCGGAGAGATCGCGTCCCCCAGCGCGTGGATCACGAAGATGTTGATCGCATACGCCGACGCCCGCATGCTCGGGTGCGTCACGTTCGCCAGCACCGTGTTCGTCGGCCCCGTCCCGATGAACAGGCAGAACATCGCCGCGAACATCACCCCCCACACCATCGGGAACGGCGCGTACACCGTCAGGATCACCAGCGGAAAACTCAGGATCAGCCCCACCCCCGAAACCAGGAAGTATGCCCCCCCGAACCGGCTCCGCAGCCGGTCCGCCAGGTACCCGCCCGCGAGCGTCGCCGTCAGCCCCGCCCCCACGGTGATCCCCCCGAACACCGTGTTCACGTGCGCCAGCTTCTCCAGCGTCTGCGGTCCCGGCGCCCGCGTGTACGCGTACTCCGGCATCCAGTACGCAATACCTCCCACCGCGAACGTCATCAGCATCATCCCGACCGTGTTGAGCACGAACGACGGCGTTCTCGCCAGCACCGCGTAGTCTCTCAGCTTCACCACACGGTGGCTTCCCGCCGAATCCGGGTCCGACTGCCCGCGCGCCGGCTCCCGTTTCATGAAGCACAGCACGCCCAGGATCACCCCGGGGATCGTCATCGCCAGGAACGGCGCGTGCCACGTGCCAAACGTGTGGGCGATCAGGCCGCCCAGCAGGTATCCCAGGGCGCTGCCCACCGGGATCGCCACATAAAACCACGCCAGCACCGCCCCACGCCGCTGCACCGGGTACATGTCCGAAATGATCGTCGGCGCGATCGGCCCATACGCCGCCTCCCCCACGCCCACCATCACCCGGCAGGCGAACATGATGAAGTACGTCGCCGCCAGCCCGGTCCCGCCCGTCGCCAGGCTCCACGCGATGACGCCGACCCCGATCATCGCCCACCGCCGCCACCGGTCCCCGATCCACCCAAACAGCGGAGCGGCGACCATGTACGAGACCAGGAACGCCGTCGAGAGCAGACCCAGCTTGAACTTGGCGTTGGGATCGCTTGCTCCGTCGTCCCCGAAGAACTCCTTGCCGATGCTCGGCATGACGGCGGCCAGGATGTAGCGGTCGATGTAGTTGAACAGGTTGATGAGCAGCAGCAGGATCAGCGCGGACCTCGCCCCCGGCATCACGCCCGCGGCTGATCCTGATCCAGGCCCGGCGGCGAGGCCGGCATTCGAGGCGTGCGTTCCTGCCACGGGCGCTCCATTGGTGTGCTCGATTCCCGCGTGCGGTCCCGATGACGGGATGCGACTGCGCCGCGGGCGGGGCAAACCCTACGCCGGCAGACGCCGCCGAAGAAACTCCACCTGCGCGTTCTTCGCGTCGTTGGCAAACCGCCCAAACCCCGCATGCTCCTGCGGAGCGCCCGTCTCCGGCCACGTCTTGACCTCGATGATCTCCGGGTCCGCCCCGCGCCGGCGATACTCCGCCCGCAGCCGGTCCACGAAGATCGACATCCCCGCCCAAGGCACCATCCGGTCCGCTTCGGAGTGCAGCACCAGCAGCGGGATCGTGGCGAAGGTGCCGATGTGCTGCATCGCGTCCAGCTCCGCGACGCGAGCGGGCGGATGATCGATCAGCCACCGGTCCGCCCGCGGCAGCCCGGCCTTCTCGGGGAAGTACAGCCCCTCAAGCCACCCCGTCGTCCCTTCCACCGCCGCCGCCTTGAACCCGCCTTTCACGACCGCGGGGGGCGGATTGCACAGCGTTCGCAGCGTCGCCATCCCTCCCGCCGACATCCCCCCGATCCCGGCACGGGAAAGATCAAACAGCGAGCCCCATTCCGACTCGGCAAGCCCTTCCAGGATGTCGTTGATCTCACCCACGACCGTGTCCAGCACGTCGACTGTTCGCATGGGGGACTGAAGCTCTTCGTCAAACCGCTCCCCATGCCCAGGCAGGTCGATCGCCACCGCCGCAATCCCAGCCCGCACCCAGCGCAGGTACCTCCCTGGGTCCAGCTCCTTGTTCACCGTCCGACCGTGCATCCACAGCATCACCGCCGAGGGCGTCTCCCAGTCCGGGTGGGCGAGCAGCGCCGGGACGTTCGAAGGCCCCAGGCGGATCGACCTGGTCCGCGTCGCAAGGTCCCTGGGAAATTGGCTGAAGCGTTCATCCATGGTGAGATCCGCGGCCGAGGGCCCAGGATCCACCTCAATGTAGCGGTCGATCCCGCCGCGCGGCCGCCCTGATCCTGCCATCCTCTCACCCGTGCAGGCCGCACCCCCACCCCCTTCCCTCCTACCGTCGCCCCGATGCTCGACCTGCGATCACCCTCCAAGCTCCCCCTCATCGCCCCCAGCATCCTTTCCGCCGACTTTGCCCGGCTCGGGGAGGACGCCCGCCACGTCCTTGATCACGGCGCCGACCTCCTTCACCTCGACGTCATGGACGGGCACTTCGCCCCCAACCTGACCATGGGCCCGGCCCTCTGCTCCTCCCTGCGCCGCTTCCTCCCCGACGCCTTTCTCGACGTCCATCTCATGGTGCAGGACCCGGCAATGTTTGTGGAGCCCTTCGCCAAGGCCGGCGCCAACCACCTGACCTTCCACACCGAGGTCATGACCCCCGACGCCTGCCAGCGACTTGCCGAACTGGTGCACACACGGGGAATGACCGCCGGCCTTGCGATCAACCCGCCCACCGCCATCACTCCGGCGACGCTGGAGATCCTTCCCCACTTCGACATGATCCTGGTCATGTCCGTCAACCCCGGCTTCTCCGGCCAGGCCTTCATGCCGCAGGTCTTGGACAAAACCCGGCACATCCGCGCCGCAGTCGGCCCTTCCAAGCGCGTCGAAATGGACGGGGGCATCACGCCCGCCAACGCCGCCGAGGTCCGCGCGGCGGGCTGCGACGTCATCGTCGCCGCCACCGCCGTCTTTGGACTTCCGCCTGCGCAGCGTGGGGATGCGATCAAACACCTACAAGGTCCGATATAAAATACGAATACGGTATTTGAACGGTAGGTGATTCTCCGACCTTGTCTAGGGGTGGCATGACCCTACAGTTTCCCCCGAGTCAGGTATCCTGCTCGCGGAACAGCATCGTCCGGAGGACGAGCACCGTGGGCCACAGGACCGGTCGGATCAACCCGGCCGGGATGTATGGGCAAGGCAAAATTTGCAGATGTTTGGCTGGTCCGCGCGGGGTGCACGCAGTGGGACCAGGAAGGGCGGATCGTCGGAGCGACGGACCTGCCCACCTGCCAGGCAGGGCTCGAGGCCGCACGCAAGGCCGCCGCCGTGCTATCCAATGAAACGATCTCCAGCGTCCTCTCCGCGGGCTCCGAAGCCGCCCAGACGACCGCCGCGATGATCTCCGATGCCACCGAGGCCCGCGTCCGCGTCCTGGATAACCTGGGCGAACTGGGCCTGGGACTCTGGGAAGGCACCCTCGCCTGTGATATCGAAGGCCGCTGCCCCACCGCCTACCGCCAGTGGAAGGCCGACCCCTCCAGCGTCATTCCACCCGAGGGGGAAGTCTTCGAAGATGCCCTCGCCCGCGTCTCGGAATCCCTCACCAGCGCCATCCATAAGTATCTCAAGGCCGGGCAGGGACTTGTAATCGTCGTCGGGCCCACCGTCTTCGGGCTGGTCAAATGCTGGCTTCAAAAGCGACCGGCAACCGATCTATGGGAGTTGATTGAGGACAACCGGTCGTTTGACCGGCTCAGCCTCAATTGCAGTACCATGGTCGCCACGTCGACCGTGGGGCCACCGGGCCGCAGCGAGCAGGGGGCTTCCGCCGAATCCCGCTCCGCCGGCCTCGCCCCACCCTCCGACCGCCGTGGATCGACTCCCGTCCAGACCGCGCGTCGTTCGTGAACCAATCGCACGCACCCTTGCAGGAACGCCTTCCGACGGACATCCCGTACCGCACGCACCCGCGTTTTGATCCTCCGTGTGCGATGGTGTGCGGTTCGAAAGCCTTGCAGAGCTTCTCCCATCAACCCCGCGGGCGCAGGATCGACAGACTGCACGCTCCCGCCCGCCGGCTGGTTGATCGCCGTATTCGTACATCACCGGGCCCGTGAGCCAAGACCCTGTTTGACCCCGAGCCCGATACAGACGTTCGTGCTTCAAGCCTTAGGAATTGAGAGACATGACCAAGATTGCAACCAGGACGTGGAGCGAGGTTCGCCCCCAGCGCCGGGCCACCATCCCCGAAGGCCTGTGGCTCCGCTGCCCCGGCTGCGCCCGCATGGTCTACCGCAAGCACCTCGAAGCCAATCTCCACGTCTGCCCCGAGTGCCACCACCACTACCGCATCTCCGCGAGCGAGCGCGTCGAGCAGCTCGCCGACCAGGGCTCGTTCCAGGAGATGTTCACCAACCTCGCCCCCGCCGATCCCCTGCGGTTCAAGGACCTCAAGCCCTACAAGGACCGCATCCTCGCCGAGCAGCTCCGCACCGGCACGGTGGACGCGATCAAGGCCGGCAAGTGCTTCATCAAGGGCCGCGAGGCGATGATCTGCTGCCTCGACCTCACGTTCATGATGGGCTCCATGGGCAGCGTGGTGGGCGAGACCATCACCCGCGCCATCGAGCACTCCATGCCCGACCGCAAGGCGGGCAAGCCCGGCCTGCCCGTGATCATCGTCAGCTGCTCCGGCGGTGCTCGCATGCAGGAATCGGGCCTCTCCCTCATGCAGATGGCCAAGACCTCCGCCGCCCTCGCCCGCTTTGACGATCAGGGCGGCCTGTTCATCAGCGTCCTCACCGACCCTACCACCGGCGGCGTCACGGCGAGCTTCGCCATGCTCGGGGACGTCATCTTCGCCGAGCCCAAGGCCCTGGTCGGCTTCGCCGGCCCCCGCGTCATCCAGCAGACCATCCGCCAGGAACTCCCCGACGGCTTCCAGCGCTCCGAATTCCTGATGAAGATGGGCCTGGTCGACCGCGTCGTGCACCGCGCCAATCTCCGCACGGAGATCGCGCGAGTGATCGACTACACCGGGGCGTAGGATGCCGCTATCGCGGATCCGGCGATGGCCGGCGGTCAAGCGGTGATTCGAGCACCTTCACATGGCCGTCGCTCATCTCACCCGTGAGCGTGATGTCTTCGTCCTGCCCCGTTCCCCCGGGCTTGCCATCTTCGCCCAGACTCATGACTACGAAGCGATCATGTGCGTCAATCCGGTAGACAAGCGTCCGCTTCCACGCGTCGGTCGTTTGAATTGATCCTGGTGCAGATTGCTCCAGCCCCTCGAGCGAGGATGGAAGTCGGGCATTCTGCCGGACATAAAGATCGATCCTGTCGCAGACCCCGACCATGCGGAAACTCGTGATCTCATGCAGGGTTCGCGTGGGCACGACGTTGACAAGCAGGCCAGCCACGCCCATGAGCATCACGCAGATCGCCACCAGCGTGAGGAGGATGACGTGGGGGCGGCACCGCAGATCCATAGTGCCGATCATAACGCATGAACCGCTGCTGCAATTCCAGCTGCCTCACGCATGAAAAAGCCCCGCCATCACGGCGGGGCTTTTGCTGCTTTTTTCTCGCCCGATATCCCTTAGCGGCGATTCCGACGACCCGCGACCACACCAGCAAATGCAGCGAGCCCGATCGCTCCCGGCGCCGGAACCACATTGAAATCAATCGAGTTCGGCGGGATGCCGAAGTTCAAAGCGTTGGTCGAGACCTGGCCATTCCAGTCAAACCCGATCCGCACCTCCCACGTGAAGTGAGTCGCCGTCTCGAAGTTGGAACCGAAGCGATCCTCGTACGCGAACCCGACGCCGTAACCGCCCGGGTCCAGCACACCGCTGCTGTAGCCCCCGCTGCCGACGCCGATCAGCCCGTTGTCCTGGGCGTCAAAGAGCGAGAACGAGGTCTCGGCCTTGTAGACCTCCAGCGTCCCGCCGTCGAAATCGAAGTTGAACTTGAACGTCGTCTTGATCGAATCGCCCGGATGCTGCCACTGAGCGCCGTCGAACGTGCCAGAGCCGTGGATCACCAGCTGCACCCCGCGAACATCGGGATCCGTGGAAGTCCCGGTGATATAGCTTTCCCCGACGAACGAGAACACGTTGTTCTCATCCCCCGTTCCGAACACCTTCAGACCATCGTCCAGCACCGTCGCCCCGACGCTGGGATCGAAGTCAAAATCCTCCCAGCCGCCGTCGCTGTTCACATACTGCAGCTTCGCCCCGCCGTACTCCCACGTCGTCAGGGCCGCGTTCGCCGACGCCGCCACACCGCAGACCGCCAACACCGACATCATTGTCCTGAACATATCGATCTCTTCTCCAGTAAAGCGCATGGGCACCCCGTCGCCGCGATGCGTGGCATGCCGGTACGCTCCAAACCCAGCGGCGGTTCCCTCGGCTTCGAAGCGGTACGGGCCTCGGACGGGAGGGAGGCGCCCACTCCCGGTCGCATGCATGTCCGGGGCGTTAGAAAGCAATGGAAAGCGGCCAACGTGGTCCTCAGGGCCGCACAAGCCCCCGTCGCCGGCGACGGCGTATCACCCCCACGACCTGTTCGGGGCGGCCCACTACCGTTCATCCATGACCCCCGCGCCCGACAACCCCCTGGCCCTCATCACCGGCGGCGCCCGCCGCGTGGGCCGGGCCATCGCCCTCTCCCTCTCCCACGCGGGGTGCGACCTGATCATCACCTACAACCGCAGCGGTTCACAGGCCCAGGAAACGGCGAGCCAGATCCGGGCGATGCAATTCCCCGGCCGCCGCTCCCCCACCGTCGAGCTCATTCCACTCGAGCTCGACGACCTCGCCTGCGTCGAGTACCTCGGCGCTCGCCTCGCCTCGACCCTCCCCCGCCTCGACGTCCTTGTGCACAACGCCTCCGCCTACGAATCCCAGTCCCTCCCCGAGCTCTCCTCCGAGCACATCCTCTCGATGTATCGCATCAACGCCGCCGCCCCGCTGCTGCTCACCAAGCACCTCGCCCCGCTGCTCACCCGCTCCACGCTTCCCGGCGGCGGCGCAGTCGTCGCCATGGCCGACATGCACGCGATGGGACGCCCACGCAAACAACACGCCGCCTACTCCATGAGCAAGGCCGCCCTTATCGAGATGGTCCGCACCCTCGCCCGGGAACTCGCCCCCGCCGTCCGCGTCAACGGCCTCGCCCCCGGCGTGATCGCCTTCCCCGAATCGGGCCCCGAATCCGACCCGCAGATGCAGCGAGACTACCTGTCCCGCGTCCCGCTCCAGCGAGCCGGCACCCCCGAAGACGCCGCCGAAGTCGTCCGCTGGCTCGCGATGGAGGCGAGGTACGTCACCGGCGAAATCGTCCGCGTCGACGGCGGCCGCTGGCTGGCGTGAGGGAGACAGGACTCACCACAGAGGCACAGAGAACACAGAGGGAAGGCAAGGTGGGCCCTGCCGAGGAAATGCCAGTGCTTCGCAAGAAGTCATCGGTTTGCCGCACTCCGTCTCTTCCTCTCTTCGGACTTCCGTCTTATTTACCCCCTCTCTGTGCCCTCTGTGCCTCTGTGGTGAGTTCCGGCTTGCTGTGCTTACGACGACCCAAGCCGCTCCAGCATCTTCCCCGCCGCCTCATTCCCCAGCAATGACGCCCGCGTCAGATATTCCACCGCCTTGGCCTTGTCCCCCGCCTTTTCAAACCATTCCCCCGCGTGAAACGCCGCATCCGCGTTCGCCTTGTCGTCGTCGGCGACGACCACGTACAGCAGGGCCGCGTCGCGCGGCCGCTTGAGCATCCCGAAGCACTCGGACATCAGCCGCATGATTTCAGGCTCGCGCTTGTCCGCGTCGGGTATGGCGATCAAGAGCTCCAGCGCCTCGTCCGGCTTGTTCACGCGGTTGAGGGCCCTCGCCTCGATCAGCCGGTAGATCACGTTGGTCGGGTCCAGCTTCCTCGCCCGCGCCGCGTGCTGGGCGGCAAGGTTCGCGTTGTTCTCACGCATCGCGATGTCGGCGAGCGTGCCCCAGATGATCGCGCGGTCCTCGTTCAGCTTCGCCGCCCGCAGCAGGCTCGCCTTCGCCGCGTCGTTCTGACCCAGCTTGGCGAGCACCTGTCCGAGGTACAGCGGATAGTCCGCGTTGGTCGCGTCCGCCGACTGCGCCGCGGAGTAGTGCTCCACCGCCCGGGGAAGCTCCCCGATCGTGCTCGCCACCGTCCCCGCCGTGAACTCGATCTTCGGCTCCCGCGGACCAATCGTCAGCGCCGCCGTGTACTGCTCATAGGCCTCCTTGGGCTTCTTGAGCTCAAGCAACTCGTTCGCCAGCGCCAGCCGAAGCTCCTGGTTGTCGGCGTACTGCTTCACCGCCTCCGACAGGATCGCCTCCGCCTTCCCGTGCTCCTGCTCGTTGGAAAGCGTCCGCGCCGAATCCAGGATCGCGTCGATCGTCGAGGGCAGCGCCAGCCGAGCCGCCCCGCTCCCACCCCCCGCCTTCGGCCCAGACGTGATCGCCCAGTACGCCAGACCGATCAGCCCCGCGGCCGCGACGAGGATGATCACCGTGACCGCCGCTCGTCCAGGCCTGTTCCCGGATGTGCGTGCGGCAAGCGGCAAGTCGATGGCACGTGCGTTCATGGGCAATCCTCTTCCGTGAAGCGTTCGGCAGCGAGAGAGCACGCGAGGGCTCGCCGGGTCCGTCCATGACCCCGCCCGTAATTGAAGGCGCGCACTTCCCGTTCCGGAAGCCCCTTCCAGCCGACTACCATCGTCCATCATGTCCGATCAGCCTTCCCAAACCACCCTTTCTTCACCCTCCAGCGCCGGCGGGATCTCCGAGCTTCCCAAGGCCTACAAGCCCGCGGACCACGAAGACCGCATCCGCGCCCGCTGGGACCAGACCAAGGCCTTCCACGCCGATCCGGGCCGCGTCGTCCGCGGAGAGGCCGAGCCCTACAGCATCGTCATCCCGCCCCCCAACGTTACCGCCGCCCTGCACCTGGGGCACGCCCTCAACAACACGCTCCAGGACATCCTCGTCCGCGCCAAACGCATGATGGGCTACGAGGCCCTCTGGATGCCCGGCACCGACCACGCCGGCATCGCCACCCAGGCCGTGGTGGAAAAACGCCTCCGCAAGGAGGGCAAACTCAAGGGCTCCCTCAAGCAGGCCTTCACCCGCGACGCCTTCGTCGCCGAGATCCAGAAATTCAAGGACGAGTATGAGGCCGTCATCACCGGCCAGCTCAAGAAGATGGGCTGCTCCTGCGACTGGGCTCGCCAGCGCTTCACCATGGATGAAGTCTGCGCCCGCGCCGTCCGCGAGGCGTTCTTTCGCCTCTTCCAGGACGGCCTGATCTACCGCGGCAAGCGCCTGGTCAACTGGGACCCCGCCCTCCAGACCGCCGTCGCCGACGACGAGTGCTACGACGAAGATGTCGACGCCGCGTTTTATTACCTGCGCTACCCCCTCGTACACGCCGCCGCCGGCGCCTCCGCTCGCTCCGCCGACCGGGAGCAGGATCCCCAGCCCGTGACCTGGGATGAGCTCGCCCGCCGCGGCTATCCCGGCGCTGACCAGCACAACCCCGAAACCAAGGCCTGGGTGACCGTGGCGACCACCAGGCCCGAGACATACCTGGGTGACACCGCCGTCGCGATCAATCCGCACGACCCGCGCGCCAAAGCGCTGCGAGGGCTGTTCGTCGAGCTTCCGCTGGTTGGCCGGATCATCCCGATCCTGGAAGACAGCTACGTGGTGCTGCCCAAGGCGATGGCTCGCAGCGAAGAGGAAGCAAACGACCCCAAGGCCGAGTTTGCGACCGGCTTCCTGAAGGTCACTCCCGCGCACGATCCCAACGATTACGAGATCGGGCGGCGGCACTCCGTGGACGGGGCGATGCAGGAATGGCAGCAGGCCCCCGGCCGCGCCGTGATCATCAACATGCTCGCCCCCGACGGCACGGTCTCCGACAAGCACGGCTGGACCGACGTCGGGGATGCCCACATGCTGGTGGGCATGAAGCGCGAAGAGGCCCGCAAGAAAGTGGTCGAGGAATTCAAGGTCCGGGAGCTGCTGGAATCCGTCAAGCCCTATCGCCACAGCGTGAAGCACTCCGACCGCAGCAAGGCCGTCATCGAGCCCTACCTGAGCGACCAGTGGTACGTCCGCGTGACCGACGACCGCCTCGCCGGCGCCGCGAACCGCGCGCTGGTGCCGGAGCAGAGGACACAGGGCCAAAGTTCCACATCGCCCAAGGGCCACATTGATGCGCAGGGCGACGGGGACGGCTCGCTGCGATTCCACCCGGCCCGGTACGCGAAGACGTACGAGCAGTGGCACGACAACATCCGGGACTGGTGCATTTCGAGGCAGCTGTGGTGGGGACACAGGATTCCGGTGTGGAACATTGCTCCCAACCTTGGGAAGCACATCCCTGACGCCGCGACGGATCGAATTGGTTACATCGCCGAACTTCGCAAACGGCTGGAACGATTTGCCACACAGTGTGGCCACTCGAATGGCTTTGCCGTGATCGATGGCGGCACCCACGATGATGGCAATTTCAGCATCTTTGTGTGTATCGCAGACGCAGAACTGACGTCACATTGGGAGCACGCGATCCGGCTCATCAATGTCGAAGCCAATCAAGAGTGGCCCGCAAGCCCTCCCGGCTGGAC
Organism: Phycisphaerales bacterium; assembly: GCA_044226385.1. Lineage (GTDB taxonomy): Bacteria > Planctomycetota > Phycisphaerae > Phycisphaerales > UBA1924 > JAEUJB01. The sequence goes on along the minus strand of JBGAHA010000002.1, from coordinate 66,607 downwards.
GCAAGCACTTGAGCAGGCGTGGCATGAACTGTACGAACTGATTCATAAGGTTCGTGGCCAAGACCCCGACGTCCTCGACACCTGGTTCTCCTCCGCCCTCTGGCCCCTCTCCACCATGGGCTGGCCCGACGCGCCGCAGGCCGCGAAGGACACCGGGCTCTCCGACTTCCCGTCGATGCTCCCCGCCTTCAACCCCACCAGCACCCTCTGCACCGCCCGCGAAATCATCACGCTGTGGGTGAGCCGGATGGTGATGTTCAATCGATACTTCAGAAGTGAAGAAGAGACCAAGAGAAGCAGAGACGAAGTGGCTTCTGCTTCCACTGCGTCTCTGCGGAACTCGGTCTCTTCGTCTCCGATCTCAGGTCCAATACCCTTCCACGACGTCTTCATCCACGCCGTCATCCAGGACGGCGAGGGACGCAAGATGTCCAAGTCTCTGGGCAACGGGGTCGATCCGCTCGACGTCATCGCCACCCACGGCGCCGACGCGATGCGCTTCACGCTCTGCCAGATGGCGACCAACACCCAGGACGTCCGCCTCCCCGTCCGCAAGGACTCCGTCAGCGGCCACAACACCTCCGAGAAGTTCGACCAGGGCCGCAACTTCTGCAACAAGCTCTGGAACGCCGCTCGCTTCGCCGTCGGCATCATCACCGCCGCGCCCCCTTCCACCTCGTCTGCTCCTCTCTCGACCTCTTCCTCTCTCTCCCTGACCGACCGCTGGATGCTCACCCGCCTCGAGACCGTCACCCGCGAGATCAACTCGGCCCTCGATAACTTCGAATTCGCCCACTACGCCCACACCCTCTACGCCCTGCTCTGGAACGACTTCTGCGATAAGTACCTCGAGGCCATCAAGCCCACCGTCGCCGGCGACCCCGCCCAGCGCGCCGTGCTCCGCGGCGTGCTCGACGCCATCCTCCGCCTCCTCCACCCCATCGCCCCCTTCGTCACCGAGGCGATCTACGAAACCGTTCGCCTCCTCCCCGAGGCCCCCGTCCCCGGCCTCACCCTCTCGCCCCCGCGCAAAGACGCCATGCTCTGCACCGCCGGCTGGCCCGTGGTCGATCCCTCACTCCACGACGCCGCCGCCGCGAAGGAATTCGACCGCATCGACGGCCTCGCCAAGGCCATCCGCGAAGTCCGTTCCGAGCACAAGGTCGCCCCCAAGCGCAAAGTTGTCCTCCACGTCCCCAGGCACACCGAGCACGAGTGGACCGCCCACGCGGTCCTCCTCGCCGCCCTCTGCGGTCTTGATCGCCTCACCGCCGACGCGCCCCCGACCGCCCACGTCGTCTTCACCTACGACGCCCGGGAATACTCCCTCAGCAACCTCGCCGACGCCGTCGATCTCGGCGCCGAAAAGGCTCGCCTCGAAAAGGTCGTCGCCGACAACGAGAAACTCATGGCGACGCTCGAAGCACGGCTCGCCAACCCCGGCTACGCCCAAAGGGCCCCCGCCGCGATGGTCCAGCAGACCAAGGACCAGCTCGCCAAGGCCATCGCCGACCGCTCCGCCGCCGCCGAATCACTCAAGAATCTCGGCTGATCCGTCCCCTGGCTCGATGTGTTCACCCCTCAGGTCCCGCAGTTGGTCCGCGCACTCCGGAGGTTCTCGTGGCGAAGGATCGCAGCCCGCCGTTCACACGCACCTTCCCCGCGCGCACCCTCACCATCGCGCTGTCCGTATCCCTCGCCCTCGCCGCCGTCCTCCAGCCCGGCTGCGCCGATTCCACGCCCACCAAGGCCTCACCCACCACCACGGGCGCCACCTCCCCCGACGCCCTCGCCCCCGAGCCCGACCGTCTCCCCGAAAAGCTCGTCCTGGGCACCGAGCCATGGACGTTCGGCGCGAGGCCCGGCAAGACCATCACCACGCCCAGCTATCGCCTCTTCACCACCGTCGACTGGCCCTGGATGCTCGACGCGATGCCCGCCTTCCTCGAATCCTCCCTCATCCACTACACCACCGCCCTGGGCCCGCTGGGCAAGCCCAGCACCGCGATGGACACCTACATGATGGCGACGCGGCCGCAGTGGCTGGACCTGTGCCGTTCCATCCTCGGGCCCGACGACCGTTCCTTCGAGCAGATCCAGCGCGGCGGCGTCACGCTCAACGGCCGCGCCCTGCTCTACAACGTCGGCCCGCGCGACACCTTCGCCCTCGTCGCCCACGAAGGCTGGCACCAGTTCTCCCAGACCATCCTCCGCGACCCACTGCCCGTCTGGCTCGAGGAGGGCATCGCCACCTACATGGAAGGCTTCCGCTGGAACCGCCAGCGCACCAGCGCCCAGTTCGAGCCCTGGCGCAACTTCGAACGCTTCGACGCCCTCCGCAAGGCCTCCGACACCCGCGCCCTCATCCCCCTCCAGGAACTGCTGAACACCACCCCGCAGGACGAACTCGCCCGTAGCGACATGCGGGCCCTCACCTACTACGGCCAGGTCTGGGCCCTCGTGCACTTCCTGCACGAAGGGGAGAACGGCAAGTACGCCGAAGGTCTCGCCAGCGCCCTCGCCGACGCCTCCCGCTCACGGCTCACCCACCAGATCGGCAGCGTCCTGGGCTCCCAGGCCGCCCGCGCCCACATGCTCCGCCGCCGCGGCCCCCAGGTCTTCCAGGCCTACTGCTCCGTCGATCTCAACGCCGCCAACCTCGAGTACCAGCACTTCATCGAACTGGTCGTCAAGCCCGGCGCGGGCCAGAAAATCTCAGAGGGCCGTTCACCGCTCGCTGGCACATAACGTCCACGCCACGCCATCGCTTCCGGGGAGGGGATCCATGTTCTTTCCGTACGCCGTCGACGTTCCCATGGAACGTCGCCCGTGGGCCAACTGGCTCATCATCGCCGGCACCATCGTTGCCTGCGCCTACGCCTTTTCGCAAGGGGAGGCCTACGACGACATCCTCACCCTCCAGCGAGGGGAAGACTTCCACTGGTACCAGCTCGTCGGCTCCCTCATCGGCCACGCCGACTGGGGCCACCTGCTGGGCAATATGTACTTCCTCTACCTCTTCGGTAATGCGATCAACTCCAAGGTCGGCCACCTCTACTACCCGCTGCTCTACATGGGCATCGGCATCATCGAAGGGCTCGTGTGGCTGATGGTCGGCTCGGGCTGGGGCACTCTGGGAGCCTCGGGCGCCATCATGGGCATCATCGGCGCCTTCCTGGTGATGTACCCGCGCAACAACGTCTCGGTCTACATCTACCTGGGCGTGCTCTCTCCCACGCACACCTTCGAGATCTCCGCCTACTGGGTAATCCTCACCTACATCGGGTTCGACGTGTGGGGGCTGGTCCGGTCGGGGGACCACGTCGTGAACTACGTCGCCCACCTCGCCGGGGCGGCGACGGGCTTCGCCGCCATGTGGGCCCTCCTCTCCGCGCGCCTGGTCACCTCCGATTCCGACGAGCAGAGCCTGCTCGACCTGCTGCGCGAGGCAAAGTCTCCCAGGAAATCCTCCAAGCGCCGCGCCTCGTCCTCCGCCTCCCAGGAACCCGACTGGGCCCGCTTTCCCGCTCCGCAGGATGCCCCCACTCTTCCCCGTCAGGCTCAGGCGCCCGCTCCTCCCTCCCCGCCCCGGCCTCGCCCCGCCGCAAACCCCGCCTCCTCCACCACCGCCGCGCCCGACGAGGAGAATTCCCAGCGCTCCAAGATCCGCATCGAGGGCCAGTCTTCCTCCATCCGCAACACCGGCCGCAAGCCCGGCAAATAGCCCATGCATGAAGTTCGTGGCGCCCCGCGCGCCGGCGAGCCGCCCGCAGTACCATCCCGCATGTTCACCTCCATCGAGGACACGATCGCTCACCTCCGCGCCGGCCGCATGGTCATCCTCACCGACGACGAGGACCGGGAGAACGAAGGCGACCTTGTCCTCCCCGCCCAATTCGCCTCCCCCGAAGCCATCACCTTCATGCTCTCGGTCGCCCGCGGCTACATGTGCCTCTCCCTCACCGAGAATGACTGTGATCGCCTCCAGCTGGGCCCCCAGGCCACCGTCAACACCTCCGCCCGCGGCACCGCCTTCACCATCTCCATCGACGGCCACCCCAAGCACGGCTTCACCACCGGCGTCTCGGCGAAGGAACGTGCCCGCACCATCCAGATGGCGATCGATCCGCTCTTTGGCCCGCAGGATTTCGTCCGCCCCGGCCACATCAACCCCCTCCGCTCCCGCGACGGCGGCGTGCTGGTCCGCATCGGCCAGACCGAGGGCTCCATCGACCTCTGCCGACTCGCCGGCCTCTACCCCGCCGCGATCATCATCGAGATCATGCGCGACGACGGGGAAATGGCCCGCCTCCCCGAACTCAAGACCCTCGCCGACCGCCACGGCCTGGCCATGTGCTCGGTCCGGCAGATCATTGAGCACCGCCTCTCCCGCAGTTCACTCGTCCAGCGGCTCGAACCCCTTGCCGGCCGCAAGGTCCGCACCGTCGAAGGCGACTTCACGCTCGTCGCCTTCCGCTCCATCGCCGATCCTCTCCCCCACCTCGCCCTCACCGTCGGCGGCGTCGGGGACCTCGCCGGGGACGGCACGGTCGTGGAATCACCCGAGCCAACGCTCGTCCGCGTCCACCGCCGCGACCTGCTGGGCGACATCTTCCTCGACCTCGACTCCTCCAGCGCCGGCGCCACCGGCTGCACGCTGCGTTCATCGATGCGAATGATCCAGCAGGCCGGCCGCGGCGCGATCGTCTACCTCCGCCCCCAGTGGGCCGGTGAAGATTGGCGCAACCAGTTCCACACGCCCTTTAACTCCAGCGCCGAGGATCGCCCGCACCAGTCCGTGACCCCGGCGATGGTCGAGTACGGCACCGGCAGCCAGATCCTGCGCTCCCTGGGCCTCTCCAAGCTGAAGCTCATCTCCAACTCCACCGCCGAGTACCCCAAGCTCGATGCCTTCGGCCTCCAGATCGTCGAGCGGGTGCCGGTCGTGCCGCTCGACGCCGGCGCCCCCTCCCGCCGCTGAACTCCGCGCAGCCATCCCTTTCTTCCACCCTTCGCTTGCAGGCTTGCCCTCCCGTGCCGCGCGGGGTAACATGCAACCCGGAGGTTGCACATGAAGCCATCACCCACCGACCGCATCCAGCGCCAGATCGATATCAAGGCCCCGCCCGCCCGCGTCTGGAAGGCCATCACCGACTACCGCGAATTCAGCCAGTGGTTCCGGGTCAACCTGGAATCGCCCTTCGCTCCCGGCAAGACCGTCCGCGGCAAGATCACCTACCCCGGGTACGAGCACCTGGTCATGGAGGTCGTCGTGCAGAAGATGGAGCCCACGACGCTGTTCTCCTTCACCTGGCATCCCTACGCCATCGACCCCGCGACCGACTATTCCAAGGAGCCCCCCACGCTGGTCGAGTTCCATCTCGAAGCCAGCCCGTTGGGAACGCTCCTGCGCGTCACCGAGTCGGGCTTCGACGCGATCCCCGCGCATCGCCGCGACGAGGCCTACCGCATGAACAGCGGCGGGTGGGAAGAGCAGATCCGCAACATCCAGAACCATGTCCACGCCAACCCGTAATCCCCACGCCCGCCGGTGGAAAAGCAGCGCCAGGCTCTTCAGCGCCCTGGGGGACGACACGCGCCTCGCGCTGCTGTCGCGCCTCTCCGGCGGCAATCCGCTCTCCATCGCCGGGCTCACCCAAGGCTCCCGGCTGACGCGCCAGGCGATCACCAAGCACCTCCGCGTGCTCCAGGGCTGCGGCCTGGTCACCAGCGTGCGCCACGGCCGGGAACAACGCTTCAAGCTCACGCCCCAGCCCCTGGACCACGCCCGCCGCGCCTTGGACGACATCGCCCGCCAGTGGGATGGCGCCCTCGCCCGCCTCAAGGCCTTCGTGGAAGAATCCTGACGTTTCCCGGCACCTTCCCCGCGTCCAGCACGTCCCACGCCGCGGCCTGCCGCCCCGTGGTACGCTTCCGCCATGAAGCTCTTCCTCCTCACCGCCGCGATGGGTGCGATGGCCCCCTTCATGCTCCTCCAGCCCGCCGCCACCTCATCCGCGCAGCAGCCGGTCAAACAACCCGTCGCCCCCGCCCCCCAGGCCCAGCCCGCCTACCGCGTCCTGGTCTTCTCCAAGACCGCGGGCTTCCGCCACGACTCCATCCCCCAGGGCATCGAGGCGATCCGCGCGCTGGGCAAGGACAACGGCTTTGCCGTGGACGCGACGGAAGACTCCGCCCAGTTCACCGCGGACAACCTCGACAAGTACGCCGCCGTCGTCTTCCTGAGCACGACCGGGGACATCCTCGACAACGACCAGCAGGCCGCGTTTGAGGCCTACATCGCCAAGGGCCGCGGCTACGTCGGTCTCCATGCCGCCGCCGACACCGAGTACGAATGGCCCTGGTACGGCCAGCTCGTCGGCGCCTATTTCAAGTCCCACCCGCAGATCCAGGAGGCCGTCGTCAAGGTCGAGGACAAGTCCCACCCCTCCACCTCCCACCTCCCCGAAGAGTGGAAGCGCACCGACGAGTGGTACAACTACAAGCAGACGCCCCGCGACCAGGTCCACGTCCTCGCGGCCCTCGACGAAAAATCCTACAAGGGCGGGGAAATGGGGGATGACCATCCCACCGCTTGGTGCCATGAATTCGGCGGCGGCCGCGCCTGGTACACCGGCGGCGGGCACACCAAGGAAAGCTATTCCGAGGAGAACTTCCTCAAGCACGTGCTGGGGGGCATCCAGTGGGCGGCTGGCAAGGCCGAGTGGGCCGCGCCGATGAAGGAACCCGCGAACATCGTCAACAACTGAGCCGGCCCGCCGACACTCACGCCGGCATCAGCCGCCCCACCATCGCCGGCTGGATCGGGAACTCCCTCGCCACCCCGCGCAGCTCGTCCAGCGTCACCGCGTTGATGCGGTCAAGCTCGCTCTCCAGCGGGCGGTATTCACCCAGGTGCAGCCACAGCCGCCCCAGCCGGTGCATGCGGTCGTGCGGGCGCTCACCGCCCAGCGTCGCCGCCGTCGCGAACTTGTTCCGCAGCCTTTCCAGGTCGTCGGCGGTGATCGAATCCACCAGCCCGTCGAGTTCCTTCTGGATGTGCTCCCAGATCTCCTGCGCCCTGGAAGGGTCCCCCGAGGCGTAGATCATGTACTCCCCGACGCCGTCGTGGGCGTCGAAGGAAACCTGGGCCTCCTCCGCGATGCCCGTCTCGATGATCGACCAGTGCAGCCGGCTGTTGTCGTGGGCGCCCAGAATCTGGGCAAGCAGGGCGGCGGCGTAGCGGCGTTCATCCTCGATCGCCGGCCCCGGGGCGATGCCGATCTGGTAGCTGCGGCTCACCTTCGCGTCGCGCAGCGTGAAATCCCCGCGCTGGGCGGGCGGCCTGGCCGGGTCACGTGTCGCGCCGGTGGTTTGCCACGTTCCGCAGAGCGATTCGATCTGGCGGACCGTCCCGTCAAAGTCCAGCCGGCCCGCGAGGGCGACGACGGTGTTGTCCGCGGAGTACCGGGATTCGAAGTACCCCAGCATCTGGTCGCGGGCGAGGGCCGTGATGGTCTCGGGTGTTCCAAGCACGCGCTGGCCCAGGCGATGCGCCCCGTAATAGCGCTGGACGGCTTCCTCGTAGAGCACCCAGAACGGGTTGTCCCGGTACATGGCGATCTCTTCGAGGATAACGCCCTTTTCGGTGTCAAAGTCCGAGTCGCGCAGGGCGGGGCGCAGCATGCGGGCGAGCATCTCGTTGATGCGGGGCATGTGCTCGGGCAGGCACTGCGCGTAGAAGCAGGTCATCTCCGAGGTCGTGTAAGCGTTGTTCTTGGCGCCCAGGTCGTCAAAGGCGCGGTTGATGTCGTCGGCGGTCAGGTCGTGGGTGCCCTTGAACATCATGTGCTCAAGGAAGTGGCTCACCCCCATCACCGCGGGGTCTTCGTCACGGGCGCCCGTCTTGACGAAAAAGCCCGCGGCGGCCGTGTGGGCGGTCGGATCGACCTCCCCGATGACGGTGAGTCCGTTGGCCAGCCGCGCGTGGTGGAAACTGAAGGACATAGGGTCTGCCTGAGGTTGACGTGCCGCGGACCTGCTCGACCAGTTGGATGCCGGGACGATCATTCACCAAGGAGTTCTCGGCGGAGTCTACGGCAGACTTCAGCCGGATCCGCCGCCGAGCATACGCACGACGAAACCGCCACTCCCCGGCACCCCACCCGCGCCAGTTGGGAGACATTCTCCGGACCGATACCCCCGATGGCCAGGTGCGGCACCCGGCCGGCCTGGGGGTCAGCAAGGTAGTCCGCCAGGTACCGGGGCCCCGCCAGTACGGGCTTGTGTTTGGTCTGCGTTTGGAACATCGGCCCGACACCGCACACGTCGGCACCCTCCCCCGCCGCGGCCCGCGCCTCGTCGAGGCACCCGGTGGAGACGCCCACCAGCAGCCGGGCGCCGGCGAGGCGGCGAACCTGGGAGAGCGGCAGGTCGCCCTGGCCCACGTGCACCCCCTCAGCCCCGGCGAGCAGGGCGATATCCGGACGGTCGTTGATGAACACCGCCGCGCCGTGGGGCCGGGCGATCGCCACAAGCTCACCCGCCCGCCGCAGCAGCTCCCCGCCGTCCAGCGTTTTCTCCCGAAGCTGGAGGCAGTCGGCCCCTCCGGCAAGTGCATGGCTCGCGACCTGCTGCCAGGGCATGTGCGTACAGAGCGACTGGGTTATCAGGACGCACAGGTGCCACTGCCGGGCCAGCCCCGATCCCAGGGCCAGCGCCAGCCGCTTGTGCAGGTCGTAGGTGCGATACCGGGCGGCCTCGGCCTCCTTCGCCGCCGCAGCGGCGCCGGCGAGCTTGGCGGCCTCTTCCAGGACGCGCAGGGCTTCGGCCGTGCGCGCGCCCGCGGCCGATACCACCGCGGCCATCGTCGGGCGTTGATATTCGGTCGGCGTTGAAATGCCGGTCCCGACGTCTCCCGGGGTATCGCGGGAGGCGAGCAGCGCGGCGGAATCAAACCCTTGAAGGGACCCCGCGAGCGACTGGGCGTACCCGCGGAGGGCGTGGCGAAGCCCTTTGCACTCGGCGGCCAGGTCGTGGGAAGAGAGCACGAACCGGGCGACATCTTCCATCATCCGCAGCCCTTCGCTGGCGCGGTTGAGGTTGGCGTCGATCATTCGGGCGAGCTGGATCATGCGTGGCGGCGTGGCCGGACTGCCGCCTCGCCGGCGAGGACTGTACGCCCCTGATGCTCCCGCACGCACGCAGGAATCGCTATCCAACGACCCAGGCGATCAGCGTCGCGGCGATGCACAGGGCCAGGAGCGCAATCGCTGCGCCCACACCCAGCATCCACCGGCCGTCCATGCGCGGTTCGGGGGCGCGGACGAGCGAAAGCGTGGGGGGATGGGTCCGTTCGATCTGGACGGCGGGTGTAACGCCCGAGCGGACGTCGTCCTGCACGATGGCGATGACCAGGTTGGCATCGAAGGGTCGCAGGCCGCTCTTCATACCGGCGGCGACCAGTTCCCGGCGCCGGTCGGGGGGCAGGATGGCCGCCCGGCCACCTTGGAGCGAGTCACGCACCTGCTCGGCGAAGATCCAGCGGGCATCCTCGGGGGACATCGCCGCCGCGCGGGCGTTGGCCTGCGCGATGTTGCGGGCCGGACCAGGCCGGCGGGTGTCGGTGTTGCGTGTGCGCGACGCGGGTATCGCCGGCGCATCGGCGTCGTTGACCAGACGCAACACGCGCCCGTTGGGAGTTCTTGCGAAGGCCGGCTCCATGTCCTCCCGACGGTAGTACACATGGCGTGCCAGCGGCGGGAGGCCCCTTGGCGGGCCTGAACCGGCTCTCGAACCGTGGGCTTTGTTCGGGAATGTCGGTACACTGCCCTCCCTTCCAGCACCCGGCCCCTACAGGAGCCGATGAAAGACCCTGCATGACCACCGACGCCGCGGCCCCACAGCTCGAGGCAGATTCCGGCACGCCGGGAAGCGCCCCCGCGGCGGCGATCGCTCCGTCGCTGGACCCGTTGGTGACGCCCATGAACCCGGCGAAGATCCTGGCCACGCTGGGCCAGCTCTCCCAGCGCGGCAAGCTGCCGGGGTACGAGCCTCGTGAGGGCGGATTCCGGGTACGGGCGTTCGGGGATCCCTTCGACCACTGGATGACCGGGACGTTCCGGCCCGCGGGCGAATCCACCCGGATCGACCTCTCCCTCGCGGTCGCCCCCAAGATGCCCCTGCTGACGCTCCTGGTCACCGTCCTGACGATCCAGCCCGGCATGTGGCTGACGGACTCGATGTGCGTGACCTATTCCTCCTGGTACGCCGCCCACATCCAGACCTGGTGGTGGTACCTGCCCCTGGTGATTCTCCCAACGCCGTTCATGGTGTGGCGGATGTGGAAGAAGAGCAAGGCCGCGGCGAACGATCACACCAGGGAACTCCACGAGCGCCTGACGACGGCGCTCGCCGCGCGGCCGGCAGACAATGTCCCGGCGTGAACTGGGACCCGTACGACATCATGAAACAGTGCGAGGCGCGGCTCCAGTCCGCGTCGGACGCCATGGACCAGGAGCAGCAGCCCAAGGGGCTTGACTCCCTCACCGAGAAACAGATCCAGGAAATCCTCGGCAACGGCTGGGAGGAAGCAGGACTGATTGCCCTGAGGGAACTGCCCTTTCCCAGCATCCGCCGCAAGGGCGCCAACTTCAGCCAGCGCGAGCGCTGCGATGTCGTGCTGCTGCCGCCAGAGACCACCGGCGTCCGTGACGCCTCGGTGAAACCTGACGAACCATCACCCTCGCTCTTCCTCGCCGACTCCCCTACGCCTCCCCCACTCCTTGCAGACCCGTCGGACGCCTTCTGGTTGGAGCTCAAGGTGCTCGGCCAGTTTGAGTATCGCTCCGGCGTCCCTGGCCCCAATCGCCAGTACGGCACGCGACTGGTCAAAGCCCTGCACGACGACCTTCAGAAGCTCGAAGACGACGCGCTGGTGCGCTGGGGCGGCGTTCTGGATGTCCTGTTCGTCGCCGAGGAAGGCGTCGCCCAGCACGACATGAAGATCGCCCTGGACCGCTGCATCGACCGGCAGCTCATCCCCGGCACGGTCATTACCGGCCAGTTCCCCCTCGCCGACCGCATCGGCAATCGCCTCTGCTCCCTCTGGCTGACGCTGGTCAGGCGGACTTGAGGCCGGCGATCTGCTCGATCGCGTCGGCAGCGCCGATGGAGGCGGTCAATCCACGGAACCGGCTGACAACCTTGGCGAGTTCGAGCTTCTGAAGGTCCATCGCCGCGGGGTTCTGGAGCAGGGCGAGGGCGTCGCTCGCGATCTCCGTGCCATCACCGAAATACGGCACGTGCTCGGGAACGATCCGCCGCCCGGCGATGAGATTGGGAAGCGTGAAGAAGGGGGCGGAGAGAATCCACGACCCGATGATCGCGTACAGCACGCGGCTGGTCTTGTAGAGAATCACCATCGGCTTCATCTGCTTGGCGATCTGGAGGGAAACCGTCCCGCTGACCACCAGGGCCAGGTCGCACCAGTGGATGACCGCATCGGTGCGTCCGCTGACGCAGCCCAGGGACGCGGGCCAGCCGCCCAGCGACAGTGCCCGGTGGCGGAGGTCCTTCTCGATCGCCGGCGTCGTCGCCGCGACCATGCCCTGGAGTCCGGGCGTCTGGGCCTCAATCTGGCGATACGCGTTGAGCAGCACGCCCCAGTTGCGGTCGATTTCCTTGGGGCGTGACCCCGGCATGAGGGCGACGCGGGGGGAACCCTGCGGGAACTCGGCGGACTGCTGGGCGAGGAGCTTGGGGTTCAGCCCATGATCAAAGAGCATGTGCCCGACGTAGCGGGCGGGGATGTGGTGCGCCTCGAACCAGGGCTCTTCGAAGGGCAGGATGCACAGGACCAGGTCGCTGATGCGGCGGAGCTTGGCGGCTCGCCACGGCCCCCACGCCCAGAACTGCGGGGCGACAAGGTTGACGACCTTGACCCCCCGGGCCTTGGCGATGCGGGCGATGGGCGTGTTCGCCGCGGGTGAATCGACCGGCACGTGCACGAGCAGGTCGTGCTCTTCCACGAACCGCTTGATGCGCTGGTTGACCTGGAAATGCTCAAGGATCTTCGCCGGGCCGGGGATGCCAATGACGGCGTTCTGCCCGGTTCGCTCGACGATCGTCGCGCCGGCCTGCTCCATCTTGGGCCCGCCCCAGGCGTAGATGGGGACGGTCGGATGGCGGCGATGAAGCTCCGCGATCACCGTGCTCGCGTGGTCGTCCCCGCTGGGCTCAAACGCCGTAAAGAGCAGCCCGGGCGGCGGATCGCCGGGATAGGTCGGGGTGTGGGGTGTGGCGGGCGTGGGCACGGGGCAGACTCAAGGGGGCAATCGCGGGGGAGTCAACTGGAGGCGTGGGGCGCCGCGGGTGAACTTCCAGGAAAAGCTTCGCCGCGCAGAAGAATTTCATGCTTCATGCATGCAACGGACAGAAGCCGGTTTCAAGATTCAGAAACCGGCCTCGATAAGCCATTCCGAGGGCCGCTGCTGGAGGGCGGCGGCGATGGCGACCAGGGATTCGATGCTGGGCAGGTGGGCGCCCCGCTCGATGGAACTGAGCTGGCTCACGCTCACGCCCGAATGCTCCGAAAGATCCTTGAGCGTCCAGTTGTGGTCGGTCCGGGCTAGGCGGATGCGACGGCCCAGTTCGTGGCGGAGACGGTCCTGCGGCCGCTGGCCCAGCCCAAAGGCTCGCGTCGCCTGGGCGAGGGCGTTCTGAAGCTCGGACATCGAGAAGGGCTTGGCGAGGTAGTCAAAGACGTCCTGCTTGAAAGTCTGTCGCATGCTGCCCAACGAGGGGTAGCCGGTCACGACGATGACGCACATTTTCTGCCAGCGCTTGCGGATCTCGGCAAGGACTTCCTCTCCGCTGGAGTAGCCCATCTTGATGTCAAGAAGGACGATGTCGGGCGTGCGGTCCTCGCAGGTGCGGAAGAACTCGTCGGGCGTGGCGCAGGTGCGGACTTCATGCCCGTCGGCTTCCAGCACCGACTGCACGTACTGGCGGAAGTCGGGGTCGTCGTCGAGGGCGACGATGGAGAGCGGCGGGATCACGCCCGGGGTAGCGGAAGACACTTGATCGGTGCTCTCGGGCGTCACGGTCGGCTCCGGCGGTGTTGGAATCGCAAAGTGCTGTCGCGGGCGGGGAGGAAAGCCGCCGCAGGGAAGGCTAGGTGGCGCGGGCCGGCGGGTGGAGGCTGCTCGGCTCCCCTCCATCACCCGCGATGATCGTGGACGGCGACTGGCCTAACTGGGCCGGCTCGGCCCGCAGCGGGAGCATGATTTCAAACTCGGCCCCGGACCCCTGCGTGCGGCTACGAGCGAGGATCACCCCGCCGTGCTCCCGCACAATGCCGTCGGAGACGGCCAGTCCCAGCCCCGTGCCCTTGGAATCCAGCCGCGTGGAGACAAAGGGCTCAAAGAGGTGCGGGAGGACGGAGGGATCGATCCCCGGCCCGTTGTCACGGATGGTGATGCTCACCCACGGCGTCGCGTCCCTCTCCCGCTGCTCCGCGAGGATCTCGATCAGGCCCGCCGCGCGGGGGCGTTCGGCCAGAGATTCCCGGGAGCGGTCGAGGCGCGACGAGCGGATCGCATCGACGGCGTTGCGGATGAGGTTCACAAAGACCTGCACCATGCGAGTCGCGTCGCACTCGACGACCAGGCCCGGGTTGATCGAATCCTCGATGCGGACCTCCCCGGTCTGGCGATCCAGCTGCACGAGGGTCACGGCTTCTTCAACGACGTAGCGCAGCGTGACGGGAGCGCTGGTGGGCGGGCGCACGCGGGCAAAGTCCAGCAGGCTTTCTCCGAGGCGCTCGAGCCGGCCCACCACGCGGACCATCAGGGCCGCGGTGGGAACATCCACGCCGCGCTGGGGGTCAAGGGCGAGGCGTTCCACCAGCCCCTTGAGGACCGCCAGGGGCGTGTTGAGCTCGTGGGCGATACCGGTCGACATCATGCCCAGGCTGGCGAGTCGGTCGGCGTCGGCAAGGTTCTTCTTGGCGTTTTCGAGAAGGTGGTTCTTGCGTCGAAGATCCGTCGCGGCGGCGCTGAGGTCGTCGATCGCCGTGGCGAGGCGGCGCTGGTGCTCCCGCAGGGAGAGCACGGCCTCGTTGCGGGATCGCATGATCTCCCCGAGCTCGTCGGCGGGGATGTGGCGGGCGTCGATGATTTCTTCCGCCGCGCGTCCTTCCCGCACGGCGAGGTCGGCGGAGAGGATGCGGCGGATGGGGGCGTAGACGTTCTGCGGGAGGATGAAGACTTCGAGGGCGACGGCGACCAGGGCGTAGACGGCCAGCAGCGCCGCGCTGACCAGGGCGTAGAGGCGGAAGACGGCGGCGCGGGCCTCGTCGATGCGGCCTTCGGAGTAGACGAAGTTGCCCTCGGCGCCGCGAAGGCCGGGGAGGTGCAGCACAGCGCGGGGCGTGTGGGAGCTGGTGGGAACCTCGATGGGGACGGTCCCGCTCACGGTGGCCCGCGCCGCGGTGTCGGCGGAGAGCCCCAGCTGGTCGGCGGTTCCGAAGCGGATGACGCGCCCCGCGCTCGCGGCGAGACCGGTGAGATCGGCGGCGGTGAGGGAAGGGTTTTCCTGCGCGGTCTTGGCGAGGATCTGAAGGAGAAGCTGGGACTCGTCCAGCTCGGCGCTGTAGACGACTTCTCGAAGGGCCGGGCGGACGGCCAGGAGGAGGATGCCCGCGAGCGTGAGGGAGAACACGGTGTGCAGGAACAGGAGCTTCTTGCGGATCCGCAGCCCGGCAAGGAATCCGCCGGCGCGATCGACGGGGCGGCGGGGCCGGACGAGCAAGCGGGGGAGGGAGCGAGGGGCGGCGGGCTCGGGAGAGGCCGAGGGAGGCGGCGGGACCGGAGTTGGTTGGGGCGGGCTCTGCATGGGAGTTCCCACGGACACGAAGCGATGCCGCGGGATGGTATGGGATGGGCACGAGCGGTCGCCGGGGGCATTGATGAGCCCGCACTTCAAACAGGGGTGAGAACTTGTCCCCGGCGTGGGGCGAGAGCCATCTACACTGGGCTCGTGCAATCCGACCAAGGCTCACCCGTCCGCCCGCGCCCCGCTTCCACGGGCCCGCAGCGCCACGCCGTCGCCCGGGCGGCCGGCGGCGTCAAGCCCAAGGCGCTGGGGGCGGGCCGAGACCGCGTGATGGCCGCCCTCGCCCACCACGCCGGTGATTTTCCGGACCTTGCCGCCCTCACGCTCCCCGAGCAGGGCCTCGCCGGGCGCGACGCGGCGCTGATGCACGCGATCTACGACGCGGCGGTGCGGCGATGGTCCACCATGGAATGGCTGATTTCCGTCGCCGCCGGGCGAGACGCGCGGGACCTGGACCCGTTCGTCCGCGCCGGGCTCCTCGCCGGAGCGGCGCAGCTGCTGCTGCTGGACCGCATCCCCGACCACGCGGCGATCGATGAATCGGTGGAATGGGTCAAGAGCGCCCGGGGCAAGGGCGCGGGCGGGGTGGTCAACGCGGTGCTGCGCAAGCTGTGCCGCCTGCGGGTCACCAATGCCGCCGGTGAGCGGGAAACACGGGACCAATGGACCGGGCGCCGGGATGAAATCCCACTCGCCGACGGCCGGGCCCTGGTCCTTGCCGACCAGGTGCTGCCCGAGGAAGGCCCCGAACTCATCGCCATCGCGACAGGAGTGTCTTCGTGGCTCGTGCGGAGGTGGGGAAAGAGCTTTGGACGCCCGGAAGCGACGCGGATCGCGTGGCATTCGGTCGCCGGTCCGCCGGTGATCATCAACGCCTCCCTGGCGAAGGAGCCCGTGGAATTTCCCCTCGCCGCGGGCGGGCTGCTGGTGCTTCAACGGCACACGCGAGCCGGGCATTTCTGCGTGGAGGGCCCGCGTGAGGCGCTGGTGCAGCTGCTGGAGCAGCGCAGGGACCTTTGGGTGCAGGATCCCTCGTCATCGGCGGCGATCGAGTCGATCTCGGACCTCAGGCCTTCCCTGGTGATCGACCTGTGCGCGGGGCAGGGGACCAAGACCCGGCAGCTCGCCCGGACGTTCCCGGAGGCAAGGATCCTCGCCACCGACACCGACACGCGGCGGTTCGAGACCCTCAGCGCCGAGTTTGCGGGCAGTTCCCAGGTTCGCGTGGTTCGGTCCGATGAGGTCGAGGGCCTCGCCTCCGGCCAGGCCGACCTGGTGCTGCTGGACGTGCCGTGCTCGAACACCGGGGTGCTTTCCAGGCGGATCGAGGCGAGGCTGCGGGCCGGGGAGGATCAGCTCGCCCGGCTTTCGAGCCTTCAGGGAGAGATCATGGCCCGGGCGGCGGGTCTGATATCCCGGATGGGGACGATCCTGTACGCGACGTGCAGCATCGAGGCGGAGGAGAACGAGCAGCAGATGTCCCAGGCGATCCGGCGGCACGGGCTGGTGGTCTCCCGGCAGCGTCGCTCCCTGCCGACGGGCGGGCCGGGCAAGGCGGGGGTGGAGCACTCCGACGGTTCGTATTCCGCGGTGTTGTCACGGTGAGCGCCCGCCGCGGGGGTCGGGCGCGGGGTACACTGTGCGTCCTTTCACCGCAGAGCCCTCGCACAAGACGGTCAGTACAGAGAACGGCATGAACCTTCTGGACTTTCTGACACCGCAGAACATCCGCGGTCCTTTGCTCGCCGTGGACAAACGGGGAGCGATCGACGAACTGGTGGACCTCCTGACCACCAACGGCAAGGTGCCCGACCCCAAGGCGCTCAAGGACGCGGTCTGGGTCCGGGAACAGACGCGGACGACGGGCATCGGCAGCGGGCTGGCGATCCCCCACGGAAAATGCCCGGGCCTGCCGGGGCTGATCATGGCGGTGGGCAAGCCCGCCAAGCCCATGGACTTTGAATCGATCGACGGCCAGCCCGTGCGGCTGATCTTCCTGCTGGGAAGCCCTCCCGAACGCGGCAGCGACCACATCCAGGCCCTTGCCCGCGTCAGCCGGCTGATGACCATGGACGCCTTTCGGGAACGCATGTACGCCGCCCAGACCTCCGAAGAAATCTACGAACTGCTCCGCAGCCAGGAACGCCCGGCGTAAGTCGCCCCGGGAGCGCGGACGCGGGAACCAGTGACATCAGGCGTGCGACGGACGCAGGCGGTCGCCTCGCTGCCGGGCGTCATCACGCACCCATCGAGAGGAAGCTTCATGGCCACGGGAACCTCGGTCACTCGGTGCGTGTGGGCGGGCTCCGACCCCCTCATGCAGGCGTACCACGATCAGGAATGGGGCGTACCGCAGCGCGACGGGCGGATGCTGTGGGAGATGCTCATGCTCGAGGGGTTCCAGGCGGGCCTCGCCTGGAGCGTCATCCTCAAGAAGCGTGAGGCCTTCCGGCTCGCCTTCGCGGGGTTCGACCCGGCCAAGGTCGCCAAGTTCGGTGAGAAGCAGATCTCGCGGATGCTCCAGGACGCTGGGATCGTGCGTTCGCGCGCCAAGATCGAGGCGACCATCCGCGGGGCCCAGATCTACATGGAGATGGCGGCCAAGGGTGAAGACTTCGCCGATTTCTGCTGGTCGTTCACACACGGAGCGGTGGTGAAGGGAGACGGAAAATCGTTCCCCACCCAGACCCCGCTCTCCGAGCAGGTCTCCAAGGAACTCAAGCGCCGCGGCTTCAAGTTCGTCGGCCCCACCATCGTCTACGCGTGGCTCCAGGCGGTGGGGATCGTCAATGACCACTCCGCCAGCTGCTTCCGCCGCGATGAAGTCGCGCGGCGTCCCGGCTCGACCCGGAAGCCGTCCAAGGGCTGATCTCTCACGATCGGCCGAGATGTTCGAGCCTCAGCGGTCTACTGCGACGCTGGTCAGGTCCTGCCCCGCCCACACCGTGCCCAGATCCGGTCGCCAGTAATACCGGTACACGTGCGTCCCACTGATGCCGATCACGTTGAGGGAATTGTCGGAGGAGGCGATGCCCTGGAGCGGCGCCGTGATGGACGGCGTGCCCGCCGGGAGCGCCGCGGTCATGTCGGCGATCTGCCAGAGCTGTCCGGGGCTCTGGGGCGACCACCAGTAGACCTGGATCTTGCCGGTCCCGCGTTCCACGCCGGCGATATTCATCGCGCCCCAGGATGACACGAAGCTGGCGATGGAGAGCGATTCCAGCAGGGGCCCGCCGGTGATCTCGGTGAGGTTGGACTGGATCCAGGTCGAGCCGTTCTGCGGAACCCACCAGGTGACCTTGAGAGAACCGTCGGAGGCGATGCCGCCGATGTTGATCGCGTTCCACGACGTCAGCCAGACGTTCAGCCCGCCCGCAAGCGGGTCGGCGCCGTACTCGTTGCTGAGGTTGTTGACGGTCCAGGAGGTGAGCCCCGGCGCCCACCACACGGCCCAGATATCCCCGCTGGAATCCAGCCCGGCGACGTTGAGCGCGTTCCACGACGTCGCGAAGCTCACCAGGCCGTGGAAGGCCGGCGTTGACAGACCCTGCGGGATCAAGGATCGCTGCGTGATGTTCTCATACCCCCACGCGTACCCGCCGCCGGCGACGGTCCCGCCGGTCTGGTAGTAACGGACCAGTTCCCCGGCGGAATTGAGTCCCGTGATGTGGATCTTGCCGTCGGGCCCGGTCATCACCGCAAGCTCGGAGGCGATGCTCGTGGAGCCGGCGAGCTCGGTCGTCAGGTTGCGGACGCTCCACTGCTTCTGCGCGTCCTGCGTGTACAGCGTGGTCGCCGCCGCCGTGACCGCGGCCGCATACGTGTGGTTGTCCTTGGGATCGACCCAGCTCTTCACCGGCCCGTTGATCACCGGCCCGCCCTTGCCGAGCAAGTCGGTGCGGTACCACTTCCCGTCGGTCTCAAGCTGGTAGACCTTGGGTCTGCCCCCTTCGGTCGCGTCCGCCGTGAAGTACGCCTTATCCCCGCCGGGCACCGCTTCAACCTTGGTTCCCAGCGCAAAGAGCGACTGCACGTTGCCGTTCGTCTTGACCTGAGCCGCGATAAGAAGCTTGCCGTCCTCACCGATGGTGAAGCGGATCTCGTCGGTGCTCTGGTCCTGGTCGAGCACGACCGTCGATCCGCTCACGCTCCAGAAGCCGCGTTCCAGCACGTCAAAGTGCCCGCTGTCGTACTCGTCCAGGTCATAAAACTTGTAATCCCCGTCGCTCTCCAGCTCGAGCAGCAGCTGGGAAAAGTTCAGCGTGTCACCGTTCTGCACGCCCCACGCGAGCAGGTACTTGCCGATCATCGCCTGTTGATTTGCGGGCTGGGTTTCCTTGGTCGCGACGCCCACGTGCAGGGAGCCATCCCCCGACCCCATGTCGGCAAAGACGATCGTGTCTCCCGAGGCGCTGAGGTACATGAACTCATCCCGGGAGGTCGTCAGCACGCCGTCGGCGTTCACGCCGGTGACAAAGCTCCCGGTGTACGGCTGGGATCCGACGAGCTTGGTGTAGACCAGATCGTCCCCGATGGTCAGCCGCCCGTCGGCGATGTAGCCGCGGTGATTCTCCGAATCGACGCCCATGAGGTTGTACCGGTACGTGCCGCGGTAGTCGAAGCGGTCGGGGGTGAAGCTCGGCCGCTGGAGAAGGAGTTCGATCTCCTCGGGCGTGCCGTAATCGGCGAAGTACCAGCCCACCGGATACCCGCGGTCGCTGAGGTAGCGGGCGCCGTTCTGCTCGATCGGGTTGCCCAGGTAGCCGCGGTCCTCGTGGCGGGTATACCGCCCGTCGGGCAGCTCGCTGATGGAGTCGTACCACAGGCTGCGCTCAAAGCGGCGGTCGGACGTGCCTTCCTGGAAGACCGATCCCGCGGCGGCGAGCGACCCGTTCACCGTTCCTTCGGTCGCGAAGATCTCGGCCGAGGGCAGGTTCTGTGAGTCGGGGCGGTAGACGATCCCCACGCCTCCGAAGGCGGCAAGCATCGTGCGGGGCTCGAGCGACTCGGGACGGATGTCAACAGATTGATACCTCACGGACGCCGTGTCCTTTCTCGCGAAGTTGCCGTCATGCCAAGGTCCGATCATATCCGCGGCGTCAAACACAAAACAAGACATGGCTGGCTGCTTTGGCAAGGGCGGCGACCCCTTCCCTTCGGCGGTCCGAGAACGGGAACAACGTTCTCCCCCGGTCGTCCCCGTCAAGCGGGCTCCCCGCCCCGCCGATGGTCGAATGGGGGCTTTCCGGCCAGACCGGGGAATGAGGCCAGCGATGCCATCGGTTGTGATTGCAGACGACGAACATCCCGTTCGCCTGATCCTCGCCGCCAAGCTGCGCGAGGAGGGCTATGACGTGGTCGAGTGCCGGGACGGGGACGAGGCCTACGACGCCGTCGTCCGGGACGTGCCCGACCTGCTCATCACCGACTTCCAGATGCCGACCATGACGGGGCTGTGCCTCGCCATGCGTCTCAAGGCCGAGGCCTCGACATCCCAGCTCCCGGTGCTGATGCTCAGCGCCCGCGGGCACGCGATCTCCGACGAGGACCTTGCCCGGACCAATATCCGCCTGCTGCTGCCCAAGCCCTTCAGCGCCAAGCAGGTCATCGAACGTGTTCGATCCATCCTGTTCCCCTGCCATCCCTCCGCGGCGGCCTGAAAGACCGCGGGAAACCCAAGAGATCCCCATGCGCATGCAGGACCACGCCGCCGTGTCACTGTCGATCCGGGCACGCTGCCGGACGCTGGGGATCTTCACGCTCCGCGCGGGCCTTGCCGGCAACATCCTCGAGCGCGACGAGGACGGGCCGATGGCCGCCTGGGGCAAGACCGACGCATTCCAGCACATGATCAAGGACGCCGCGTCCCAGTGGGCCCAGGAGCCCGCGCCCCGCGTGCTGGAACCGGTCCCGGCGCTCTTCCTCCTGCCCGTCGCCGAAGGTTCCGGCCGCTCGCGCCAAGGCTTCACCGTCGCCGTCCTCGCCGGGCCCGCCTGGCTCCAGAGCGAGTCGGGGGCCGCGGCGATCCAGGCCTCCACGGACGCCGGCGCCGCCCTCGCGGCGGTGTGCACCCACGACCGGGCCTCGGCGGAGCTCTTCCGCAC
The DNA here is from genome assembly GCA_044226385.1 of Phycisphaerales bacterium. Classification (GTDB taxonomy): domain Bacteria; phylum Planctomycetota; class Phycisphaerae; order Phycisphaerales; family UBA1924; genus JAEUJB01. The sequence continues at coordinate 45,608 of JBGAHA010000002.1, read as the reverse complement.
CTCCCTGCGCTGGATGTCCGAGGACGTCGCCCGCGTGGTCGATCAGGGCGAGGCCGTGCGCGACCTGACCTCACAGCTCACCGACTCCTACGAAACACTCGACGCGCTGTACTCGATCGGCCGCTCCATGCAGGGCCTCGCCGAGCCTTCGGCGTTCATCCACACGTCCGTGCAGCGGCTGCACGCCTCACTGCGCTTCGAAACGGTCTTCATCCAGCTCGGCGGTGACGCCGCGTGGAATCCCTGCCTGCGGGGCAAGGTCTTTTCCGCCGGCCGCCGGCCCGGCACCATGCACGACATCGAGCAGGGGACGGCCGAATCCCTGCTGGGCACGCAGGGAGGCGCGGGCTTCCGGATCGTGACCGCCGACCGGCGCCTCACCGACGACGACCACCGCGAAGCCCTCCTGCTGCCGCTCATGCGCAAGCAGACGCCCATCGGCGTGATGGTGGGCATGCACAAGACCGGGGCCGACCCGGCGATCAGCAGCTACGACATCCAGCTTATGGAATCGACCGCGGGATTCCTGGGCGCGTTCCTGGACAACGTCGCCGTCTACGAAGAGCAGCGGCAGATGTTCCTGGGCACTGTCCACGCCCTCACGGCGGCGATCGACGCCAAGGATCGTTACACCCGCGGCCACTCCGAGCGCGTCGCCCACCTCTCGGCGCGCCTCGCCGAGGCGACGGGCATGAACGCCGAGCAGGTCCACCGCGTGTGGATCGCCGGCCTCGTGCACGACGTGGGCAAGATCGGAGTGCCCGAAGCGGTGCTCTCCAAGCAGGGCCGGCTCACCGACGAGGAGTTTGCCCAGATCAAGCGGCACCCCGAGATCGGCCACCACATCCTCAAGGACATCCGCCCCCTCTCCGACGTGCTGCCGGGCGTGCTCTACCACCACGAGAAATACGACGGCCGCGGATACCCCACCAAGCTGGTGGGGCAGCAGATCCCACTGCTCGCCCGCATCATCGCCCTGGCCGATACATTCGACGCCATGAGCTCGACCAGGTCGTACCGCCCGGCGATGCCGCGCGAAAAGGTGCTGGAAGAAATCCGCCGCTGCGCCGGTTCGCAGTTTGACCCGGGCCTGGCGTGCAAGTTTGTCGAGCTTGATTTCAGCGAGTTCGACGCGATGGTGGAGCGCAGCCGGGCGGCCGAGGCGTGGTCGGCGGCGGCCTGACGCCACGTGTGAAGAGTCCCTAATTGATGGAGCGTGCCCAGGTCGTGGAATCGACCTGGAAAGCCCGCGTCACAAACCCCGGGGGCGAGCCGGTCACCTGGCGGGTAAGGGCGACGACCGCGCCGCTGTTGACGGTGATCCGGCCGCCGGCGACCAGGGCCCCCACCACCGTGACCTTCTGGGCGAGGACGACGTCACCGGTCGCATAGACGATGCCCTGGAGCATCGAGGGGTAGCGGTCGGCGGTATCGGAATCCGTGACGCCGTTGTAGGGATTGCCCGCGGGATTGAAGTTCTGGAAGCCGCTTTCAACAAGGTCCAGGGAGAGGGTGTTGATCCCCAGTCCGCCCGAAACCAGCAGGATCGGTAGCCCGGACTCCCACGGGGACATGTAATTCGAGTTGCTCACCGTCACGCCCGAGGTATTGGTGATGACCAGCGTGCCGGTGATGCGGCAGTCCTGGATGTCCAGGGCGCTTCCGCCGCAGTCGATCGAGTAGACCCCGCGGGCGTTCACCGCGCCGAAGGGGTTGGTCGCCCCGCTCAGCAGGATGCGCCGCAGGCGACCGGTGGAAAGAGCGCTGTAGGAGATCGGCGTCGCGATCGCGGTGTACTGGGCGATCACATCCGCGTCGGGCATCCCCTTGGCGGCCTGGCTGGCGCTGTTGGTGCCGGAATAGGTCGTGCCCGAGATCGTGCTTGCCGCGTAGACGTCCGCCTTGACCGTCGCCGAACTGGCCGTCACCGTCCCGTTGGCGCCGATGGGGCTGAAGCTGTGCACGTTCGCCGAAGTGATCAGCATGTTGCCGCCGCAGTGCATCACGCCCGCGAGACACCCGGCGTACACCGGCCGCGGCGTCGCCGTCACGCTGAAAACCTGCCTCGCCGTCCCCAGCCGCCCGGTCGCGGTGATCAGCACCGGGTCGGTCGTGTTGTTGGTCAGGTTGCCGTCCACCGGGTCGGTGACGCTCGCCGACAAAAACCCCCGCCCGAGCGGCAGATCCGTGAAGAGCGGGGAAGCGGCGGCCGAACGCCACGCCGGCGTGTTCTGCGCTCGCTGAATCGCCAGCTCCGCGGCGGCCGCGGCGAGGCGGCGGGCGAAGACCTCGTCGCGCATGGCGACGCGAGCCGCCGCGTCGGCCTTGTTCGCCGCGATCGCGCCGACGCCCAGCACCAGCACGATCAGCGCCGTCGCCATGACGATGACATAGATGCTGCCGCGGCGGGCGGAGTTCATCGGTCAGTTCCTCGAAAGGTCCCAGGCCCGGGTACGGATGATCTGAAGTTCCTGGAGCGCGGTCCCCGACCGGTAGACGGTGATGGTGATGCGTTTCACGCCGGTCTCGGTGGTCGTGGCGGCGGTCGGATCGGCGAGCGTGACACGCTGGACGGCCGTCTGGCGGCTGTAGTTGGCGGCGCCGTCGATGGTGACCCCCGCGCCGGTCACCGGCGGTCGTTCCTCCAGCCCGTTGTAGTCGTCGATGGTGGTGAAGGTGGCTCGGGTGCCGGCGAGGATCGCCCCGGTGATCGTGCCTCCCGTGGTGCCCCCGTAGCCCTTCAGGTCGATCTCCTCGGCGAGGTCTGCAGCAAGCATCGCGGCAAAGTCCCGGCTGGAGGCGTTCTGCCGCATGCTCGCCGACGCGCCCGCAGCGCTGAGCGCGGCGATCAGCAGCACCCCCACCAGGACGATCGAGGCGATCGCTTCCACGAGCGTGAAGCCGCGGGCTCGCCCCCGGCCCCGGGTTGTGCGGGTGTTAGAGCAGGCCATTGACAAAGTCCTTGAAGAGGTCCAGGACCGTCGGCGGGGGCGTCGTCGCGTACGCCGGGCGGGTCTGGATGATCGCGGTGGTGCGGACGGGCGTCGCGCCGCTGATCCACAGCTGCACGTCGGCGGTGTCGATGGTCTGGATCGCCGAGGTGGCCGTGCCCGTGGCGGTGATGCGGCCCAGGACCTCCAGATTGATCGCGTCGTCGTACAGGTTGGTGAAGGATGAACCGTTGGTGGTGTACGAAAGACTCAGACCGTCTTCGGCGACAGCGTTGCTGGTCCGAAGGATGCAGCCGGTTTCTGTCCCGTTGCCCAGTCCCAGATTGATCACACCCAGGTTGACGGTAATGGTGATCGTGGAGTTGCTGATGCACAGCACCGCGCCCTCGGAAGGAAGCAGCGGCATCGAGCCAAAGCTGTACGTCTTGTAGCCGTAGCTGCTGCCCATCAGCGTCTCGAGCACGGACACAGAGCCCAGCGCCGAGCCGGTAGGCTGGTTGGAGGCGTCGGATTTGTACACCTGCACGCGAAGGTTGCCCGCCGCCGTGCCCGACCGCTTGCAGTACAGGTTCACCTTGGTCACCCGCCACGACGTCGCCTCCGGGGGCAGGATCGGACGGATCGCCTGGTTCACCAGCGTGCTGGTGTCCATGTCCATGTCCACGCCGCTCGTGTCGTAGCACCCAAAGAGCACCTGCTCAGGGCCCTCGACCGCGGCCGTCGTGGTGGTCGAGGTGCGGGAGCCGGTGGTGTACCCCAGGTTGAACGCCTTGACGTTGTCGGACAGGATCACCGCGGTTCCGCCGTTGGTCACCCGCTCCAGCGCCCGGCCGTTGAGTCGGTAGATGATCGTCTCGGCCGCCGCGTCCCCCGTGCGGTCGGGGACGGTGAACGAAACGCTTTGCGCGGCGGCGGTGGTGATCGTCGTCGCCTGCGAAAGCTCCCGCGCGATCTCCTGCACGACCTGGTTGGCGGTCGCGGTCAGCCGCTCGGCGCTGGTCGCCGCGGGCGTCGCCTTGGCGGCGATCACCACCGCAGAGCCCACCGCGGCCATCAGGATGCTGATGATCGCCGACGCAACCACCAGCTCGATCAGCGTGAATCCCGCCCGGGCCCGCGCGGGCCTGCGGAGATCATTGCAGTGTCGCATACGGGGCCGCCTTGGCTGGATCGATCGTGACGACGCACGTGGAATTGCCGGACCTGAGCGTGACCTTCCCCGACTCGCTGGACGTTCCCAGGCCCGTGTAGACGATCGCGTTATCCGCCCCAAGCTCCACGCCCGTGATGGACGCGTTCCACGGCTCCCCCGACAGAACCACCGTCCATCCCGAGGCCTTGCCCGTCGCGTCCTGCCCGCTGACGACATACGTTGCCGTCGAGGCGGTGAACGTCACGGTCCACGACCGGCTGGTCGCGCGGGCGAGCACCGCGACGCGCTGAAGATCCTGCACCAGCTGCCGCCCGGCCTGCAAGGACCGCTGACGAGCCAGCACCGAGGCGATCCGGGGCACCGCGAGCGTGCCGAGCACCCCGATGATCGCCATGACCAGCAGAAGCTCGATGACGGTGAAGCCGCGGGAACGCAAGAGGCCCCGTCGCGGCCGTGGAACGCCGAAGACGGGGCCTTGGTGCTTCATGGATGAAGTCCTGCGAGATCCAGGCTGGGGCGAAGGGCCCGCGGGGGGCATCAATACAGGTTGTACTTCTTGCCGGTCTGGGGGCTGGTCTCAGAGTCGGGGCAGTTGGCGAAGATGTAGCGGGCGTTGCTCGCGTCATACACCCAGCCCGCGTCGGCGCCCAGGGTGGTGCCGATGGTGGTCTTGCCCTGGTTGGCGCCCACGGGAAGCGGGGGCACATCACGCAGGTAGGGGCCGTAGGCGACGCCGCTCGACCACGCCGCGCCGGCGACGTCGGTCTTGCCGGTGAGCTGGGCGGCGACGGTCGCGGGCGTGGGCAGCACGCCGCCGTGCTCGTTGGAGAACATGTCGATCGAGTTGCGGAGCACGGCCAGGTTGCCGACCAGGGCCGACTCCTGCGCGCCCTGGGAACCGCGGCTCATGCGGGGGATGGCGATGGCGGCGATGATGCCGATGATCACCACGACGATGACCAACTCGATGAGGCTGAAACCGCGACGAACGACAGTGGATCGCATGAGACGCTCCCGTGGGGTGGGGGTGATGAACCTTTGCAGACTTTCGCGGCCGACGTTCAGCCGACCAAGGTCACATCGTCCAACCATGCACGGAAATTGAGGCAAACAGCCCGCGATCTGGGCCGGTCAAATCGGACAAACTGCTCGTGCATCTTAATAAGCTCATGCTATTTTGCACTCGGATCAAAGATGATGGTGGTCTCCACCCCGTGCTCCTCGAGCGTGACCTTGTTCCCCACCACGCGCACGAGCTTCACGCCCTCCCGGGACCGCTCACCGATGCGCAGCGCGCTGCCGTTGACCACCGCCGCGACGGCCTCCCCGCGGCCGATAAGGCCGGTCACACGGTTCTCGGGCGTCTGCGGTATCTTCGCGGCCTGCGGCGCGGCCTCCGCAGCCTTGGCGGGCGGAGGCTGCCACGCCGCGGGCACCACGAAGGCGTCGGTCTGGTGTCCGTGGCTGGGGCTCAGCTTGAACTCGTCAAGCCGGCGGGCCACGGAGACCAGCGACGAGGACTTGGGCGCCTCGATGGTGGGCGAGGGGAGCTCCGGATCCATGGGGGAGATCGACGCGGAGGCCTGGCCCGGGCCAGCGCTGAGGAAGACCCGGTCGGCGGCGACCGCCGCCAGGCCAAGTCCGAGAATGCCGAGGTAGATCCGCCGTTCCTTGGAGAGTTTCACACCAGGAGCGGACGATTCATCCCTCTCCGCGGCAAGCGTCCCGGCGAGATTATTTCGGGATGGGCGCCGTCGATTCCTCAGAGGCCGCATACCAGTCAAGCTCGAACGAGACGGTGCCGGCCTGCGTCCCCTCCCGGCGATCCGCCTGCGCCGAGAACGTACAGACGACCATGTCCGGGAAGTCGGCATGGAGTCGGCCAAGAAAGTCGGAGATCTGCGAATAGGTTCCCGCACCGGCGACCGTCAGGGTCACGATCAGCGACTGGCGGACCGTGCGCGGGGTGGCAGGGGTGACCTGCGCGATGGAAAGCCCGCACGCCGCGCCCATGTTGACCAGGTCCATGACGCGGCGGTTGAGCTGGGCGACCGGCAACAGCGTCACGCGCGAGAGCTCCAGGCGGCGATCGATCACCGCCTTCTCTCTCCGCAGCCGCTCGGCCGTCTGCGACATGCCCTGGGTTTCCTGCACGCACTGCTCAAGCGTCCGGCGCAGATCCCCTCGGTTCATCGCCTCGACCACCGGGGGTCCGATACCTACCAGGCCGGTGACGGCAAGCACCGCCGCGACGCCCGCGAGTCCGAGCGAATCCTGGCGGGTCCACTGGGATGGGAAAAGTCGGGCGGTCATTTCCCATCCTTCTGCTTGGGGGCCGAGGGGCCCAGGGCGCAGGTGAATTCAAACTCAAGCAGCGTTCGCTCCCCGACCTGCACGGCCTGCACCCGCTCCTGTCGAACGCTCGCAAAGAGCTCGGTCTGCTCCAGCCGCAGGGCGAGCTCGGTGATGTCTCGCTGCCGCTCCCCCCGTCCCTTGATCATCACCAGGAACGACTGTTCTTCGACCCCGGGCGTCGCCGGCGCGGCGCCCGAAGCAGCCGCGGCAGGCGCGGGCGGCGCCGGGGCCCGCTTGAGGGATATCGCGTCGATGACAGTGGTATCGAGGCGCGACTGGGCGATGATCCCCAGCAGAACCTGCCAGTTGGGACGGTCCGCAAGTCCGCCGACGGCGTTGAGCCTGATCTGGGCGGCGCGAAGCGCGGCCTTGGCGCTGTCCACATCGGCGCCCGCGCGGGCGAGGCGGTCGCGTTCCCGGTCGAGTTCTCCGGCCAAACCGCGTGGATCGCGGAGCGAGGCGCGGACGGCAAGCGACGCCACGACGCCCGCGGCGGCGAGCAGGATGCACGCGGCCAGCCACCCGCGGCGTTTGGCGTGCGCCTGCCGCGTGACGACGATGTCGGCGGGAATGAGGTTGATGCATGTGGTCACGGGGCGGGCTCTCCCTGCCATGCGGCAAGCCCGCGCGCGGCGCCAAAGCCCGGCGGGGCGATCGTCCAGTGCTTCTCACCCAGCTCGGCGATGCGCGTGATGAACCGGGCGGAAATCCAGTCCTCCCCCACCACCATGCCGGGGATCTCCGCCTCCGACTGGCCGTACTTGTGGTGCTGGTACTGCACGCACTGGATGACGCAGCGGGCGACCGAGTCCACGTACTCGCGCAGGGCGCGATCCACGCGCGGCACGGCGAACGAGTTGGTCCTCCGTTCCGAGGGCTCGCTGCACGCGATGGACTCGCACATGCTCTGGGCGACGGGGATCTCGGCCCGGCAATCCCCCGCGACGCGCGCGATCACGGCCTCGATGGAGGCATCGACGGCACGGTGCTCGATCACCACCTTGCCCTGGAAGGCCACCACCACGGTGGGGATCCCGGTGGAAAGATCGCAGATGACTCTCCACCCCTGGTCGGGCAGCGTGTCAACCCCGCGGGCCAGGGCCATCGCCCGCGCATCGATCCCGACGATCTTCAGCCCGGCGGCGGAGGCCGCGGCCTCCATCTCGCGCAGCACCTCTGACGGGCACCCCAGGCACATGAGCGGCTTGCCCGCGCCGGTCCGCAGGGGCGCGGGAATCTCCCACGACGCAGACTCGATCGCGCCCGGGTCCAGGCGATGCTCCCGCGCCAGTTCCATACGCACCAGCTTGCGGATGGGCAGGTCCACCGACTTGGCGGGCACATCCAGCGTCGCGTGGACGCAGCGGTCGGCCGGCGCGGCGACGACCAGCCGGGCCCCGCGGAACCCACGCCGCCGCAGCACGCCCGCGACGCGGCTGAAGTTGGTTATCCAGTCGGTAGGGGTGTCCATCGCCGGCAAACGCACGAATCGGGCGGTGTCGCTCTCTCGCCCGGGCGTCAGCTGGCAGATCTCGACCGCGCGGGGAGTGAAATCAACGCCGATGATCGGCGCAGAGGTTGCGGGAAGTGGAAGCGTGTCGATCACTGCGCGGGTGCTCCTGCGGGGCCGGCGGCGGCAAGGTCAAACAGCGGGAGGAACATGCTCATGGTCACCAGCCCGACGATGATGCCCAGCACCGAGAGAATCAGCGGCTCCATCAGGCGCGTCGTCGCCCTCAGCAGCACGTCGTTGTCCTCGTCCAGCGCGTCGGCGACGCTCAGCAGCACCGCCCCTATCTTGCCGGTGCGTTCCCCACTGCGCATCGCCTCGATCAGGGACGGCGGAAAGAGCCGCACGCCCTCGATCTCCGCGGCCAGGGCGCCGCTGGCGCCCTCCCCGCGCGTCACGGCGTTCTCCGCGCGGCGGAGACACTGGACGTACAGCGTGTTCCCCAGCGTCCCTTGCACGAGCCGGAGGCAATCCAGCAGGGCGACCTTGCCATCAATCAGGATGCCCATGACGCGGGCGACGCGCGCGGCGGCGAGGTTGCGGACCAGGTCGCCCAGGATGGGTGCTCGCAGCATGAAGCGGTCCCACCACGGCTTGGCGCCGGGCATCTTGCTGGCCAGCACGCCCGCGAAGATGAGCACCGGCAGCGCGATCGCGATCATCCACCAGTTGCCCTTGAGCCACATCGACAGGTCGAGCAGCACCTGCGTGGATGCCGGCACCGGCCGGTCCAGGCTCTTGAACAACCCGCCGAATCGCGGCAGCACAAAGCCGATCATCGCCGTCAGCACGCCGATGGAGATCAGGATCAGGGCGCACGGATACGCCATCGCCCCCACCACCTCGCTGCGGATCTTGTGCTGTTTGCGGACCAGAGACGCCAGCCGCGTCAGCACCTCCTCGAGAATCCCCCCCGTTTCACCCGCCGCGATCAGGTTGCGGCAGACCAGATCAAAGCACTCCGGATGCGACGCCATCGCCTCCGAGAGCTGGCGGCCCTCTTCCATGTTCTCCCGCACATCGGCGAGGACGCGGCTCCAGTACGGGTCTTCCGACTGGCGCTCCAGGGACGTAATCGCCTCTACCAGCGGCGTGCCGGTGGAGACCAGCACGGAAAGCTGGCGAAGGAAGCCCGTCAGGAGCTTGAGGCGGCGGTTGGCCCCGATGCGCTGGCGTTTTCCCGCCGGCCGGTCGTGCTGAGATGAAACCCGGGCATCGTCATCGGCGGCGCGGACCTCGGAAACCAGCAGCCCGCGGCGGCGCAGGATGTCCGCAGCCTCCGCGGCGTCCTGGGCCTCGATGACCTCGGTCGCGGCGACGCCGTCGTGGCGGTAGGTCTCGGCGATGAACTTCATGCGGCCTCCCGGTGCTCAGGGTGATCTGCAGTGGGCGGGGACGGAGGGGACGCAGGCGTCGTGGGTGCGGCGGCGGCAACGCCGCCCGTCGCCTTGCCCGCCTGCACCTGCTCCTCCACGTCATCGTTCTGCGTGACGCGGAGAATCTCCTCCAGGCACGTCTTGCCTTCCAGCGCGATCAGCACGCCTTCATCCCGCAGCGTGAGCCCGCCGTGCCGGCGCATCTGCTCACGAAGCTCGTGCGTCGCCTTCTGCAGGTGGATCATGCGGCGAAGCTCGGGGGTGACTTCCATCACCTCGTAGATTCCCACGCGACCCTTGAAACCGGTGTCGTGGCAGCTGCGGCACCCCGCGCCCTTGCGGAAGGGCCGGCCGACCTTGTCCGTGAGGCCCGCGTCCTCCAGCACGCGCTCGGAGGGGTAGTACTTGGTGGCGCACGAGGGGCAGATGGTGCGGGCGAGGCGCTGGGCGACCACGCCGTTGAGCGATCCGCTGAGGAGGTACGGCTCGATGCCCATGTCGTGCAGGCGGCTGACGGCACCCGGGGCGTCGTTGGTGTGCAGCGTGGCGAGCACCAGGTGGCCGGTGAGTGCGGCCTGCACGGCGACGCGGGCGGTATCCTGGTCGCGGATCTCCCCCACCATGATCACGTCGGGGTCCTGGCGGAGAATGCTGCGCAGGGCGCGGGCAAAGCTCAGGCCGATGCCCTCGTTGACCTGGATCTGGTTGACCTGCTCGAGCTGGTATTCGACCGGATCCTCAACGGTGAGGATGTTGACCTCGGGGTTGCGGAGCAGGTCCAGCGCCGAGTACAGCGTGGTTGTCTTGCCGCTGCCGGTGGGCCCGGTGACCAGGTTGAGCCCGTGGGAAAGCTCCAAGGAGCGCCGGAAGGCCTCCATCGCGCCCTGGCGGAAGCCCAGGCTCTCCAGCCGCACGCGAAGGTTCGACTTGTCGAGGATTCGCACCACGACCTTCTCCCCCAGCAGCGTGGGCATGCTGGAGACACGCAGGTCGATGTCGCGCTTCTCCGCGACGATGCGCACGCGGCCCTCCTGGGGCAGCCGCTTCTCGGCAATATCCATCTTGCCGATGACCTTGACGCGCGAGACGATCGCCGCATGCATGCCCGGGGGGGCCTTCATCAGATCGCGCAGCACCCCGTCGATCCGGTAGCGGATCCGCGTTCCCTTGCGGTCGGGCTCGATATGGATGTCGCTCGCCTTGTCCTTCACGGCCGTCAGGAACGCCAGGTTGACCAGATTGACCACCGGGCTGCCTGCGACCATCTGGCCAAGGTCCGTCGAAGGACCTTCGTCCACCGATTCGCTGTCAACAACCTCGACCTCGCGCTCACCCAGGCTCGTCAGGAACTCGTCGATGTCCGACCCGCCCCCGGCGTACTTCTTGATGTACTCCAGGACGTTGCTTTCCAGCGCGAACACCGGCCGGATCTCGCAGCCCGTGAGCCTTCGCAGCGTGTCGATCGCCGGGAGGCTCTGCGGCTCGGCCATCGCCACCGTCAGCGTGCCGGCGAGCTTGAACATCGGGATGACCTTGAGCCGCTGGGCCTCCTCGGGGCCGATCAGCGCCAGCAGCGCCGGGTCGATCAGGCCGTGCCGCAGCACGCAGCCGCGCACCCCGATCGCCCCCGCGATCGTCTGCACCAGCACCATCGCCGGGATCAGCCCACGCTCCACCAGCAGCTCGCCCAGCAGCTTGCCGCTCGAACGCTGCTCCCCCAGCGCCTGGTCGAGCTGATCCTTGGTGATCAGCCCCTGCTCGACGAGCATGTCCCCCAGGCGCAGGCGACCACGCGCCGCGTCCGTCGAGGCCGGCGCCGCGGGAACCGCGGGCTTGGAAGCAAGATGTCCCCGCGGATCGGGGTTCACAGGAAGCTCCTGACGGCGGTGTTCACGTCCAGGCAGAACTCAAAACGCTCGGCGACGCCGACCAGGTCCAGCACTTCCCGGACGGTCTCGTTGGTGCCGCACAGCCGCAGTGGCTGCCCGGAATCGGCCATGTCGTTGCTGACCTCCACGAGCGCTTCCAGGCCCTGGCTGTCGAGATAGGTCATCAATGAGGCGTCCACCACGAAGCGTCCCAGGCTGCGGTGGCGGGCGTCCAGCGCCTTGACCTTGAACTCCTCCGCGTCACCCAGCGCCAGCGGCCCGGCGGGCTTGAGCACCGTCACCGCCCCCTGCCTGGTCTCGATGATCTCCATGGCGTGGCTCCGTCAGGATCAGGCGGCGGCCCGCACGGCGGGGGCGGAAGTGTGGCCGGTGAGAGGCAGCGTGAGCGTGAAGGTGCTCCCGCGATCGATCTGGGAGGAGACCGTGATGTCCCCGCCGTGCAGGCGGACCACCTGCCGGGCGATCGCCAGCCCCAGCCCCGAGCCGGTGATGCCGCTGAGGCGCTTGTCCTTGGCGCGGTAGAACTTCTCGAAGACCAGCTCGCACTCCTCGGGCTTGATCCCGATCCCGTTGTCCTTCACCATGATCGTGAGCTGACCGTTCTCCTCGGTCACGATGACGCGCACCTCACCGCCCGCGGGCGTGTACTTGATCGCGTTGCCCAGCAGGTTGTGCAGGGCCATCGAGATCTTGTCCCGGTCCCCGTCGAGCACGGGGAGCTTGGGCGGCAGGTCGAAGTGCAGCGTGATTTCCTTGTCCTGCGCCGCAGGGCGATGGTCCGCCTCGATCTCCTCGAGCAGCGCGTCCATGCGAACGTCGTCCCGGCGGAGCATGATCGAGCCCGCCTCCATCTCCGAGACCGACAGCATGTCGGAGACGACGCGTTCCAGCCGGCGGATCTCGCTGGAGACGACGTTCAGGCACTTGGCCCGAACCTGCGGGTCGTGGGTCTCGTCCTCCAGCAGCGTGTCGACGTACAGCCGCATGTTGGTCAGTGGGGTGCGCAGCTCGTGGGTGACCTGCGCGGCGAAGGAATGCCGGGATTCCTCGGCGACCTTCTGCTGGGTGATGTCCTCGATGACGACGAAGGCGACGCCGTGGTCGTCCTTGCGCAGGGACTTGATCGAGAACCGCAGCGTGCTCTGGCCGGTGCCCTGGCCGTCGACGTGCTTCTCGTGCATCACGCGGTGGCGGCAGCCGCCGGCGATCGCCCGGGTAATCTGCGAAACCAGCTCCGGCTCGGTGATGCACTCGCTCACGGGGCGGCCCGGGAAGTCCTCGCGTTTGCCGTGCAGCAGCGTCGCCGCCGCGCCGTTGCAGTACGAGATGCGCCCGTCGGCATCGATGATGATCAGCCCCATCCACATGGCGTCGCACAGGCCGGCGAGAGCCCCCGCGCCCTCACCCGGGGACGACGCGTTGAGCACCCGCTGCACCCGGACTTCCAAATCCTTCTTCCGCGCCGCGTCGCGCTCGGCAATGATCAGGTTCCACGTCGCCGCCTCGGGCCCGAAGGATTCATCAACCTTCAGCGCCTCCAGCGCGGTCTCCCCCGCCGACTCGCTCGCCAGCGCGTCGTACACGCGGACCATCCCCACCAGCCGCCGGCTCGCCCCGCGGCAGGCAAAGAACCATGCCCCCACAATCACCACGCAACCGCCCGCCAGCCCCACCAGCGTGGGATCGCTCCAGGCCGCCACAGGGTTGACCGCCGTGCGAACGCTCAGGATCGCCGTCCCCCGACCCGGGACAACGATCTGCTCCACGCTGTCCCCGGCCATCACCGCCGCGGCACTCGCCGGTGTCGGCCAGGTCTCCGGCAGCGTCTCCACCACCACGGTCGATTCATCGCTTGACGCCAGCGTGCGGCCGTCCCCCAGCGTCAGGGTCCACGCGCCCGCGCGGGCGGACGTCGCGGCCGCGGCGACACTGCGCCGCAGAAGCGCCAGATCCCCGCTCGCCAGCGCGGCCTCAGCCCCTGCTCGGATCTGACGGGAGACGCGGGCGGATTCGGCGCTCGCCGCGCCGTGCGCGGCCAGTTCCTGCCGCCACCACACCCACCCCACCGACCCCGCCGAAACGGCGCACAGCAGCACCCCGATCCCCACCCCCGCCGAGGCGAGGAGGGCATCGCAGCGCTGGCGCAGGCGACGACCGGCATGGTCAGAACTCTTCACGGCGGGCGGACTCCACGACCGGTGAGCGGTGGTCGTGCAGGATCTATCGGCCATGGAGCGGGGCGGCTCTATCCCCCGGCGTGGTCCATCCCCGGGTCGGGGCGATTTCTGATCGAGATATCGGAACAAGCCGCCCCGATGCGCAGGAATCGACGCATGCAGGATCAGATGGTCCGCTGATTCAGCCCGGGTTGGCCCCGGTGCGCCGCTTGATGAACCTCGCCACGATCAGCGCCGCGATCACACCCAGCAGCGACATGCCCGCGATGCGCCCCAGGTTATGTACGGTTATGGGACTGACCGCCGCCGGCTTGAACGCCTTGCCGGGAGCGAACCTGAACGTCGACGCAATCTCCTCGAAGCGTTGCAGATCCCCGGCGGCTGTCGCGGCGGGCGAATAGCAGTTGAGCTGGATCACGCGGTCGGCCCCCAGGAACATCCAGATGTATCCCTTGACATCCCCCACCCCCGCCACCTGCAGGTCCATGCGGAACGTCGCTACGCCGCGTTCCTGGTCCAGCAGCGGCACCACGCCCACCGTGCCCTGCACTTTGTCGGTGCTGGAGCTCTCTCCCTGGCGTATGCCGCTCTGGATCGCCCCCGGGCTGAGCATCCGGGCGACGTCGTCATACGTCGCCTGCCGCAGGTCCGCGCTGGTCAGCTGCACCAGGATGTACGGGTACCGCAGCACCCCGTCGGGACTGGTGGTAAGGGCATGGGTAAACCGCACGTTGGCCCCGATGCTCGCCTTCGACGCTTCCTGATTGATCGCGTCGATCGCGCCCGCAGAAGCAAGGTACCAACCCTCCGGAAGCTCCAGCGTCCATCCCGACTCCTGATCGGAAATCGAGCCTCGCGCCGCGGCAACGGGAGGGTCCGCGGCGGGCGCTTCTGGCTGCGGAACCCCCTGAGGTGGCGCGGGATCGGGCGACGGCGCCACCTGTCCCTCGCACGGCGCGACGGCCAGAAGCGCCACGGCAAGCAGTGCGCACCGTGGGAGCAGCCGATCACGCGTCATGGGAATCTCCAGAAGCTCTATCACACGCCTGGTTCGAATATCAGCCCCGCGCCGCGCGAACCATGTCCCCCAGGCGGTCAAGCCCCGCCACAAGGTTCGCCATCGGAGGCCCGAAGCTGAACCGCACCAGCGTGGAGAGCGGGGACGGACCCGTGCGACGCTTGCCGGGGTTCACATCAAAGAACTCACCCGGCACCGTCAGCACGCGGTTCTTGAACCCCGCCCGCATGAAACCCTCCCCCGTGCTAATCGGCGCCGGAAGCCCCGCGACGCTGCCGAAGGCGTAGAACGTGCCCTCGGGCCGGCTGGGGAAGGTGATGCCCATCTCGGTGAGCTTGCCGACCGTGATCCGCTGCTTCTCGGCGAAGACATCGCGCACCGCGGCGGTTTCCTGGTCCGCCCTCGCCGGCTTCAGGACCTCGATCGCCGCCCGCTGGATCGGCCGCGACGGCCCACCATCAAGGAAACTCCCCGCGGCGGTCATACGCTGGATGACGGCCTTGGGCCCGACAACCCATCCCGAACGCCAACCCGGGTAGCGGAAGCACTTGGTCAGCCCGTCCACGATGACGACGGGATCCTCGTTGACGTCCTCGACATGCGCCGCCGCGCTCACCGGGCCGTCGTGGCCCGGCGCGAAGACGTAATGGGAGTAGAACTCGTCCATCAGCAGCGTGCAGCGCCGCCGGCGGGCCAGATCAGTCCAGCCCTTGAGCTCCTCCCCTCGCAGCACCACGCCCGTGGGGTTGCAGGGATTGCTGACCAGCAGCGCCGAGAGCGAATCACGCGTCACGCGCTGGTCAAGCTCATCCAGCCCGATGCGAAAGCCGCTCGCCGCCGGCAGCGGAATATGCACAGGGTCGATGCGCTCAAACGTGGTGAGCATGTCCTCGTACGCCGTGTAATCGGGCGTGAAATAGCCCATGCGCACGCGGTCCATCGCCGCCGCCAATCGCGTCAGGGCCGCGCGTCCGCCGGGAGCGATCGCCACGTTCTCCGCGGTGTACTTCGATGACTTGTCCCCCCGGAACAGGCGGTTGTAGTGATCGGCAACCGCCTGGCGATACTCGGGAATGCCCTCCACCGGCCCATACGCGTGATCCGCCGGGTCGATATCGATCCGCGAGTAGCGGGCGGGCGCTCCGCGAAGCTCCCCCACTTCCGGCTGCCCCTGGCCCAGGTTGGACCACGCCGGATCACCCATCTTCCAGCCGGCCTTCATCGCCTCGTTGTTGACATGGATCACGCCCATGAACGGCAGGTCACGAAAGCCCATGCGGTGGCCCTGCGAAGCGGCCCCGGGGCCTGCGGCGTTGGTGCTGGACGGCGCGGCGTGTGTGGTGGTGCTCATGGCGGGCAGATGCTAGGCGGCGCGGCGTGCTTAGCATTGACGTCGCGGGCACGGCCGCCCTCGCATTTCGCCGGAGTTCATGCCATGAAGAAGCTGCTCGTCCTCGTCCTTGTGCTGGTGCTCCTTGTCGTCGGCGCGGCGGTCGCGCTGCTTTTCTACGCCGACCAGGCCGTCAAGATCGCCGTCGAAAAGGGCGGCACCTACGCGATGGGCGTCAATACCACCCTCGGCGGCGCGGATGTCGGCGTCGTCTCCGGCAGCCTCGCCCTGAGCGACCTGCGCATCGCCAACCCCGCCGGATACAAGTCCGACCGCTTCTTCGGCCTGGGCTCCGGCAGCGTCTCTGTCTCCCTCGCCTCCCTCCGCCAGCCGATCATCAACATCCCCACCCTCGACCTCTCCGACATCTCCCTCAACCTGGAACGCAGCGCCGACAAGGCCAACTACCAGGTCATCATGGACAACCTCAAGCGGTTTGAGTCCGGCGGCTCCAAGGAAGAGAAGCCCGCGGGCGACGAAAAACGCTTCGTCATCCAGCACGTCACCATCCGCAACGTCAAGGTCCATGTCGACATGCTCCCCCAGGGCGGCGCGCTCACCACCGTCAACATCCCCATCGACCTGGTCGAGCTGCGCGATGTCGGCACCGCCGGCAAGGGCGTCCCGATGGCGGAGCTCGCCAACATCATCGTCAAGGCCCTCCTCGCCGTCGTCGCCGAGAAAGGTCCCGGCCTCATCCCCGGCGAGATTCTCGGGGACCTGACCAGCGGCCTTTCCCAGCTCCAGAACCTCGACCAGCTGGGCATCAAGCTCCAGAGCACCATCGGCGCCGAGGCGCAGAAGCTCATCGACGGCGCCAAGGGCCAGGTGAACAAGGCGGTGGACGACGCGAAGAAGAAGGTCGAGGACAAGCTCAAGGACCTGATCCCCGGCAAAAAGTAAGCTCCCTGCTTCGCACCGCACTCTCACCGCGCCACCCGACGTGAACATCGCCCTGCTCTTCAACCCCTCCAGCGGCACCGGCCGGCGAACCGCCGTCATTGAGGGGATCACCGCCCACCTGCGGCAGGACGGCCACCGCGTCCTGCCGATGCGCGTGGGCGGACCGGAGATGCAGGAAGGAGCCGCCCGGCAGAATCTTGCCGCGTCGGACGTGCTGCTCATCGCCGGCGGCGATGGCACCGTGCACCGCACCCTCCCGCTGGCGATCTCTACCGGCGTTCCCATCTACCACGTGCCCTTGGGAACCGAGAACCTCTTCGCCCGGCACTTTGGCATGCGTTCCGACCCCGCCGAGGTCTCCTTCGCCATGTCCCGCGGTCGCGTGGAGACCGTGGACACCGGCGTGTGCAACGGCACCCCCTTCGCGATCATGTGCAGCGCCGGCCCCGACGCCGACGTCATTCACCGCCTCTCCGCCGCACGCACAGGCGGCATCTCCCACCTCACGTACCTGCGGCCGATCCTCGCGGAGGCGCTCTGCGGCGGCGTGGCGGAGATCTCCATCGAAGTGGATGGCAAGATCATCGTGGAGCAGCGGCGGGGCATGGTCGTTGTTGCCAACGGCGAGCACTACGGGCTGGGCGCCAATCCCTGCGCGGACGCATCGATGCGGGACGGGCTGCTGGACGTCGCGTTCTTTCCCACCACCCTCAAGCTCGGCGCGGGTCTTTGGCTGCTTGCCTCCAGGGCCAGGCTCGCCCGGTGGCTCCCGGGCTGCATCCGCGCCAGAGGCGAGCGGGTCGCCGTCGTCTCGGACGCTCCCAGTTTTCGCCTGCAGATGGACGGAGAGGCGATCACCGATGCCGGCGGAGCGGTCCTGCACGACCAGCTGGATATCGGCATACGGCCCAGGTCGCTGCGGGTGCTGGTGGATTGTCCCCCGGATTGAAGCGACGAAGGCGTCGGCTGGAAATCTCGTGATCGTCCACGTAGCGCCCCGCCCACCATGCTCCCACCTATACTCCGCGTCCAATACGAAAAGACGCTTCAACAGGAACCGATCATGCTCATCCGCACGCACACCTGCGGTCAACTCCGTGAATCCGACGTCGGCGCCACCGTTCGCCTCAACGGGTGGGTCAATTCCTATCGCGGCCACGGCACCGGCCTGGTCTTCATCGACCTGCGCGACCGCTACGGCCTCACCCAGCTCGTCTTTGACGGCGAAGACCTCCCCAAGGACGTCATGGACACCGCCGACCACCTCCGCAACGAGGACGTGGTCGCCATCGAGGGCACCGTGCGCATCCGCACCGGCGGGGAGAACCCCAAGCTCATCACCGGCAAGATCGAGATCGAGGTCTCCAAGCTCGAGGTCCTCAACAAGACCGCCAACCCCCCCTTCCTCCCCGACGACCTCGCCAAGCTCCCCAACGAGGAGCTGCGCCTGACCTACCGCTACGTCGATCTGCGCCGGCCCAAGATGCAGCAGATCCTCCAGACGCGCCACAAGCTCTCCAAGGTCACGCGCGACTACTTCCACGACAACGGCTTCCTAGAGATCGAGACGCCCATCCTCTACAAGTCCACGCCCGAGGGCGCCCGCGAGTTCCTCGTCCCCTGCCGCAACGTCCCGGGCGGCTGGTACGCCCTGCCCCAGAGCCCCCAGCTCTTCAAGCAGATCCTCATGGTCGCCGGCTGCGACCGCTACATCCAGCTCTGCCGCTGCTTCCGTGACGAAGACCCCCGCGCCGACCGCCAGGCCGAGTTCACCCAGGTCGACCTTGAAATGTCCTTCGTCCGCCGCGAGCAGGTGATGGACATGATGGAGGGCTACGTTCGCCGCCTCTGGAAGGAGATGGCCAACGTGGACGTCCCCCCGATCCAGCGCATGCCCTACCGGGAGGCGATGGAACGCTTCGGCATCGACCGCCCCGACACGCGTTACGGCCTTGAAATCACCGACATCTCCGACCTTGCCGCCAGGAGCGACGTCGCGTTCTTCAAGGAAGCCCTCGCCAAGGGCGCCGACCGTCCCAAGTTCAACAGCCGCCGCGGCGTGGTCAAGGCCATCCGCGTCCCCGGCGGCGCCGAGAAGCTCAGCCGCAAGATTACCGACGGATACAACGAATTCGTCCGCTCCTTCGGCGCCGGCGGCTGCGCCGTAGTCAAGGTCAACGCCCAGGGCCAGTTCGAGACCGGCATCGCCAAGTTCCTCGAATCCGTTAAAGACGAGCTCGTCAAGACGCTCTCCCTCCAGCCCGGTGACACCGTGCTCTTCGTTGCCGACGTCTACTCCACCGCCACCAAGTCGCTGGGCGAGCTCCGCCAGAAGGTCGCCAGGGACATGGGTGTGGTGCCCAAGCCCGGCGCCGAGGGCGGCCCGTGGAACTTCCTCATCGTCGTCGACTTTCCTATGTTCGAGAAGGACAAGGAATCCGGTCGCTGGGTGGCGATGCACCACCCCTTCACCGCCCCCCGCGATGACCAGGCCCAGGCCTTCGTCGATGCCGACGTGGACGACGAGGTCACCATCGAGGCGATCGTCTCCGCCGGGTACGACATCGTGCTCAACGGCCAGGAGATCGCCGGCGGCTCGATCCGAATCCACGACGGCAAGGTGCAGTCCAAGGTCTTCCAGCTCCTGGGCCTCACCCCCGAGCAGGCCAAGGAGAAGTTCAGCTTCCTCCTCGAGGCCCTTGCCTACGGCGCCCCGCCCCACGGCGGCATCGCCTTCGGCCTGGACCGCCTGGTGATGAACTTCATCGGCACCGACAACATCCGCGATGTGATCGCCTTCCCAAAGACCCAGATCGGCGCCGACCAGATGACCAAGGCCCCCAGCCAGGTTACCGACGAGCAGCTCAAGGAGCTGTACGTCAAGTCGACGTTCGTGCCGACGGGCAAGGCCTGATCCCTCGTCGCCAGCGACGGCCATTCCCGCCCCGGGGCATTCACGGCCCCGGCGGTGGCGACGTGCGCTCTTCCCACCGCCATCCCGTCAGCTCCGCCCGCGGCGCGTCAGACAGATCGCCAGCATCCCCAGCGACGCGACGGACGGGGCCGGCAGGAAGATCGTCCCCGAGTCCCCGTACGCATCGGGAACTTCCACCGCCCCCGAGCTCGCCGATGTGTACGCGCGGAACGACGCGAGTTCATCCGGCTTCCCGTGATTCCCGCCGTCCCGAATGGACAGAAAAAGCGAGCCCTGGTTGGCGATCGTGTAGAGCGTGAGGGAAAACTTGTACACCGTCACCGTTTTGGCGGTGTTGAAGAGCGTGCCAAGCTGCGAGGGCGTGTTCTGCAGCACGTTGATCCCCACCAGGGACGAATCCGCGTCGTCGTCCTTCATGTCGATGCGTAGCCGCCCGCCGCCCGCGGCGAAGACTTCCTGCTGGTTGTTGCCGAAGTCAAACCCGCTCATCCTGCCGTCGCTCGCATTCCCCTTCGCGGCCGCGAGTGACGCGACATCCAGGCCGTCCTGCCACTGGAAGGGAGCGCTGGTGATGTTGAACCGTGCCCCGGCGACCCCGTAATAGGTCTCGGGAATGTGCATCACCACGCGGGCGTAGACGGTGGTTCCCGGCACGCCGTACACCAGATCGTCGGACCAGAAGGACGTTTCCTCGGGCGCGTACGAAAACTGCAGGTCCAGCCACGGGTCCTGCGCCTGCGCGATCGACGCCGCGCCCCCCGCCACCAGGGCCCAAAGCAGGGCATATCGAATCCCCGAACGCCGCCCCGTGCTCGGATGCAATGTGAACATGTGAAGACTCCCCGGACACCGCGCCGCACGCGCGTGTTCCGAGAACCACTGTGCCACAGGCCGGGCGCTGGCACAACACGATTCATCAAAATACTCTTTGTATTGCGAGAGCCACTGCCGACGTGAATGTCCGCTAAACGAAAAACCCCGCCCTTGCCGGGCGGGGTCGTGCAAGCGATGGTTCAACGACAGATCTTCGCAGTCCGGAACTCTCAGCGGCGACGGCGGCGGGCCAGCGCCAGGCCGACCGAGCCGGCCGCGGCGAGCACGCCGGGGGCGGGAACGACCGTGATCGTGCCCGTGTCACCCTCGGCGCCGGTGATCTGCACGCCGGCGGAGGAGCTCGCGCTCTCGTAGCCCTTGAACGAGGTGATCTCCGAGCCCAGGATCTTCAGGATGATCTGCCGGCCGACCTGGGGGTTGGCGCTGAGGGTCACCGAGAACTTGTACACGGGCGTGTGCTCGACGTTGGTGTTGAAGTTCGTGCCCAGCGCCCCGGGGGTGTTCTGGGAGGTCGAGATGCCCGCGTTGGGGTTGTTGCCGGTGTCACCCTTGGCGTCGATGCGCAGGCTGTTCGCCGACTCGAAGATCTGCTGCGTCTGGCCGCCGAAATCAAAGCCGGCGTAGCGGCCGTCGGTCGCGCTGCCCTTGCCGGGCGCGAGGCTGACCGAATCGTTCCCGCCGACATCCCAGCCGCCGGCATTGTTGGAGATGATGTTGTACCGAGCGCCCGAGATCCCGTAGAAGGTCTCGTCGATGCTCATCGTCACGCGCACAAACACGGTCTCCCCCGGGTTGGCCGTGATGTTCGACTGCCACAGCCCGCCGTCGCTGGCGGTCTTGGAGAACTGCAGGTCCAGGGCGGTGCCGTGGGCGGAGGCCGCGGAGGCCGCGCCGGCAACAGCGATCATGGCAAGCAACACGTTCTTGTGCACGTTTCTCTCCCTTTTTGCTTTCGTCCTGTGAGGGCGTGGGCGGCAGGAAGACCCCCCTCCGGCTCGAATGAGCGCGGCAGGACCTGCCGATCGGAACGGTGTCCGATACGGCCCGTGAGACCAGCGGTTCCGATGGGAATGACAGACACCGAATCAAAGTGCAAGGCTTTCCCCGTCTGCGCGGTCTGCCACGGTCCGAGAACGCTCCTGCACCCCGCCCTTCCGCCGTCCCCCAGACCCCGTCAGGGCCCGGGGAGGGCCTTGCCGGATGTCTTGATTCTGATAGGCCCGTGTCTAAAATTACGGCCCCTCGCGAGTGTTGCAGGATGGTCCGTCCATGCGTGGCGGACTGCGGTGGGACGAGGCGACGTTTGGTTCGCCCGATGCCGGTGTCACCGGCATGACTCCAGGTTCGGGTTTTGCTATGGAAGAAGAGGAAGAGATCTCCGACGGCAATCAGCGGGCACGCCCAGCGCGTCCCGCGCTCTCGTCCTGCTCCTTCTGAACCACCCGTTCAGCCACCCGCCCTCCCGATGATCATCACGCCCGCGGCGGACCGGAACCGCGGGTCACGGGTGAGCGACTTGTCCGGCGTCCCCCCGCATCTCGTTTGGACCGGTTTCCGCCCGTTGTGGCCGGGAACGCCGCAAGGCGTGCCGCCCCACCCGGACGGCCCTGATCCATCAACGCATCACGTCACGCACGACCAGATCGAGGTTTTTCAGTCATGGCCACCGACCTTTCTCATATCCGTAACTTCGGCATCTGCGCCCACATCGACGCGGGTAAAACCACCGTCTCCGAGCGCATCCTCTACTACACCGGCAAGAACTACAAGATCGGCGAAGTGCACGAAGGCACCGCCACCATGGACTTCCTCGCCGAAGAGCAGGAACGCGGCATCACCATCCAGTCCGCCGCCACCACCTGCCCCTGGACCTACGAGGGCAAGGAATACAAGCTCAACCTGATCGACACCCCGGGCCACGTGGACTTCACCATCGAAGTCGAACGCTCCCTCCGCGTCCTCGACGGCGCCTGCGCCGTCTTTGACGGCAAGGAAGGCGTCGAGGCCCAGTCCGAGACCGTCTGGCGCCAGGCCGACCGCTACAAGGTCCCGCGCCTGTGCTTCGTCAACAAGATGGACAAGCTCGGCGCCAGCTTCGACTTCAGCTTCGGCACCATCAAGTCGCGCCTGGGCGCCAACGCCATCGCCATCCAGTACCCCATCGGCACCGGCCCCCAGTTCGAGGGCATCATCGACCTCATCACCATGAAGGCGTACTACTTCAAGGGCGAGAAGGGCGAGACCGTCATCGAGAAGGAAGTCGGGGAAGACTGGAAGGACATCGCCGTCAAGTGGCGCCACGAGATGGTCGAGAAGGTCTCCGAGCTCGACGACGCCCTGACCGAGAAGTTCCTCAGCGGCGAAGAGATCACCATCCCCGAGATCAAGGCCGCCCTCCGGCGCGCCGTCGTCGCCCGCACCTGCTACCCGGTGCTGTGCGGCGCCGCCCTCCGCAACATCGGCGTGCAGATGCTCCTGGACTGCGTCGTCGAATACCTCCCCAGCCCCAACGAGAAGCCCCCCGTCGAGGGCTCCGACCCGCTTGACAAAGAGCTCAAGATGCAGCGTCCCCACGACAAGGACGCCCCCTTCTCCGCCCTGGTCTTCAAGGTCGTCAGCGACCAGCACGGCGATCTCACCTACATCCGCATCTACTCCGGCACCCTCGCCAAGGGCACCCGCCTGCTCAACCCCGGCAACGGCAAGAAGGAAAACGCCTCCCGAATCTTCGAGATGCACGCCCAGAACCGCATCCCCCTTGACGAAACCAGCGCCGGCAACATCGTTGCCGTCGTCGGCATCAAGGACAGCTACACCGGCGATACGCTCTGCGACGCCGACCAGCCCATCCTCCTGGAGCGCATGTTCTTCCCCGACCCGGTCATCAGCATGTCGATCGAGCCCAAGAGCGCCGACGACAAGCGCAAGCTCTCCGAGGCCCTGGGCGTCATCCGCCGCGAAGACCCCTCCTTCCGCTCCAACTTCGACGACGAGACCGGCCAGACCATCATCCACGGCATGGGCGAACTCCACCTCGAAATCATCGCCAACAAGCTCAAGCGCGACATGAAGATCAACGTTGACGTGGGCAAGCCCCGCGTCAGCTACCGCGAAGCCATCACCAAGAAGGTGGAATGGGTCCGCGGCCTCTTCAAGAAGCAGTCGGGCGGCCGCGGCCAGTTCGGCGATTGCCAGATCCACCTCGAGCCCTTCACGGCCGAGCAGGCCAAGGCCGCGGAACTGGACTTCACCGAGAACATCGCCTTCGAGAACGACATCGTCGGCGGAACGATCCCCAAGGAGTTCATCCCCTCCGTGGAGTACGGCGTGCGCCAGACCGCGCTCACCGGCGTCACCTACGGCTACCAGCTCATCAACGCCAAGATCACCCTCGTGGACGGCTCGTACCACGACGTCGACTCGTCCCAGATCGCCTTCGAGCAGGCCGGCCGCATCGCCCTCCAGGAAGCCTGCGCCAAGGCCGGCCCCGTCCTTCTTGAGCCCATCATGAAGGTCGTGGTGACCGTGCCCAACGACTACCTGGGCAACATCACCGGCGACATCTCCTCCCGCCGCGGCATGATCATCGACACCGATGACCGCGGCGTGGTGAAGCTCGTGACCTCGGAAATCCCCCTCTCCGAGCTCTTCGGCTACACCACCGCGATCCGCGGCATGTCCCAGGGCCGCGCCAGCGCGACCATGGAGTTCCTCGAGTACCGCGCCATGCCCCGCGGCATGATCGAGCAGGTCGTCGAGGAGAAGAAGGGCAAGGACGGCAAGAAGTAAGCCGCCCCGCCCGATCCTGAGATCCCATCAAGACGACCGCGCCGCCAGGCGCGGTCGTTTCTTTTTTCTCCCGCAGCTCCGCATCTCGTCGTGTAGCATCACCGCGTCCGCGGGCGGTATCGTGTCCAGGAAGCCCCGGAGATCGTTGAATCCGTCCTGTCCCCGCCCAGCATCCAGCCGCCCCCTCCCGGGCGAATCCCCTCCCATGCCGGGAAGAGCCGTGCCGGTTCTGCCCCCCCACACTGCTTCCTCTCTGGCGCCCCCCGGAAGCTGTGAAAGGACCCTCGGATGAAGACGCTCACCGGCCTTGCGGTGCTCACGGCGTGCGGCGCACTCGCGGGCCTCGCCGCCGCGCATCAGCCCCAGCCCTCCCAGCCCGCGCCCGACCAGGCCTCTCCCCTCCCCGATCCGCCAGCGAGCCCTTCTTCCGCCCCCACGCCCGTGCCGGAAAAAGCCGCGACGCGCCGCGACCTCGCCCTGGCATTCATGCGCTTCGACCGCGCCTTCATGGCCCACCGCCCGGAGGGTGACGCCATCCCCGATATCAATCGCCGTTTCGACGCCGCCACACTCCAGTTCTTCTCCGGCAACATGAACGCCGTCATCTCCGCCGTCGACGATCTCACCGCCGCGCTCATTCCCGCCGCCAACGCCCCCGAGCCGCCCCCCGCGACCACGCCTGTCGCCACTCCCA
The DNA here is from genome assembly GCA_044226385.1 of Phycisphaerales bacterium. GTDB lineage: Bacteria > Planctomycetota > Phycisphaerae > Phycisphaerales > UBA1924 > JAEUJB01. The sequence goes on along the minus strand of JBGAHA010000002.1, from coordinate 20,634 downwards.
TCACCCCTGCGATCGACCCCACGGAACTCAACCGGGCCCGGGACTCGCTCCACGCCGCGATCACCGCCATCACCGATCCACCCGCGGAGCTTCGCACCGCCCTCTCCATCGCCAACGCCCGCGTCGATCTCCTCCTCCCCGAAGGATCGGCCAGCGATTCGGCGATCTTCCTTTCCAACCCCGCCGAACTCCTCCCCGCCGTCTCCGCGGAGGTCTCCGCCCTCGCCCAAGGCCGCAATCCCTACTGCCGATTCACCGGGGAACTCTGGCGACCCATCGTGCTCGAGGGCGCCAACATCCCTTGCCGCGTCTACGCCCCGCCCCTCGTCGCCGGCGACAAGCCACTTCCGCTCGTCGTTGTGCTCCACGGCGCGGGCGGTGACGAAGCCATGTTCATGGAAACCTACGGCGCCGGCCAGATCAAGGCCCTCGCCGACCGCCACGGCTTCATCGTCGCCTCACCCCTCACCTACCCCCTCCTGGGCGATCCCCGCAACTTCGACGCCCTGCTCGCCCAGCTCTCCGCCGACTACGCGATCGACCCGACTCGCATCTACGTCCTCGGCCATTCCATGGGCGCCGGCGCGGCATCCATGCTCGCCGTTTCCCGCTCTTCCACCTTCGCCGGCGCAGCCTGCATCTGCGGCGGAGGCGCCTTCCGCGTCAAGAACCCGCCCTGTCCCGTCCTGGTTATCGCCGGAGAACTCGACCCCATCATGCGCACCGCCTCCCTCCGTGCCGGCGCTGAGAAGGCCGCCAAGGCAGGCCTCCCCGTCGAGTTCCAGGAGTACAAGGGCTACGGCCACACGCTCACCGTCAACGCCTCCCTCCCCTCCGTCATCGACTGGCTCCTCGCCCGGAGACGGGCCGAGCTGAACGCCCCCAAATAGCCCGTAGGGCCGTGCCCGCGACCAGCGCCCACCCGGCCAATCCGCGCTCCCGCTCGCTATCATCCGCCAGTCACCACGGAGGATTCGATGGCCCACGGCCCCGGCACCAACGGCGTTTCCGAGCACCCGGCGAAGGATGCTTCCGGCGTGCTCCTTACGCCGCAGCGCAGCGCCAGCCTTCCTCCCGCGCCCGGCGTTCCCGCTGGCGGCTCCTGGGATTACGCCCCCGCCCCCGAAACCGTGAAGGTCGCAATCAAGCCCCGCTACGGGCATTTCATAGGTGGCGTCTGGATCGAGCCGGGCTCGCGTACCGCCAAGTCAACCGCCGCCTCCAACCCCGCCGCGTACTTCGAGACCATCAACCCCGCCACCGAGGAAGTCCTCAGCCTCATCGCCCAAGGCGGCCAGCCCGAAGTTGACGCCGCCGTCGCCGCCGCCCGCAAGGCCCTCCCCGCCTGGTCAAACCTCCCCGGCACCGAGCGAGCCAAGTACCTCTTCCGCATCGCTCGCCGCATCCAGGAACGCGCCCGCGAACTCGCCGTCCTCGAAACCCTCGACTCCGGCAAGCCCATCAAGGAAAGCCGGGACGTCGATGTCCCCCTCGCCGCCGCCCACTTTTTCTACCACGCCGGTTGGGCTGACAAGCTCCAGTACGCCTTCCCCGGCGCCAGCCCCAAGCCCATCGGCGTCTGCGGACAGATCATCCCCTGGAACTTCCCGCTCCTCATGGCCGCGTGGAAACTCGCCCCCGCCCTCGCCTGCGGCAACACCGTCGTCCTCAAGCCCGCCGAAACCACGCCCCTCACCGCCCTGCGCCTCGCCGAAATCATCGAGGAAGTCGGCCTCCCCCCGGGTGTCTTCAACGTCGTCACCGGCGACGGCGCCACCGGCGCGGCCCTGGTCGCTCACCCCGGCCTCGACAAGATCGCCTTCACAGGCTCTACCTCGGTCGGCAAGAAGATCGCCCTCGCCGCTGCGGCCCGCGGCACCAAGCTCACCCTCGAACTCGGCGGCAAGAGCCCGCACATCATCTTCGAAGATGCCAGCCTCGACCAGGCCATCGAAGGGATCATCGGCGGCATCTACTTCAACCAGGGCGAGGTCTGCTGCGCCGGCTCCCGCCTGTTTGTGCAGGAATCCATCCTTCCCGAAGTCATCCGCAAGCTCACCGTGCGCCTCGGCTCCCTGCGCGTCGGCAACCCGATGGACAAGAACTCCGACGTCGGGGCGATCAACAGCCTCGCGCAGCTGGATCGCATCCGCCACTACCTGCGGGTCGGTCCCGAGGAAGGCGCCGAGCTTCACATCGGGGGCCAGGGCGGCGCTTCCTCATCTTCACACGCGGAGTCCGTCGTCGAGCAGGTCACCCGCCGCGGCCTCCCGGCCAAGGGCTTTTATTGCCGCCCCTGCTTCTTCACCGGCGTGCAGCCCGCGCACACCATCGCCCGCGAGGAGATCTTCGGACCGGTCCTGAGCGTCATGAGTTTCCGCACGCCCGACGAGGCGGTGACGCGGGCGAACAACACGCCCTACGGACTCGCCGCCGGCATCTGGACCGACAAGGGCTCCAAGATCTTCGAGATCGCCCGCAAGCTCAAGGCCGGCGTGGTGTGGTGCAACACCTACAACCGCTTCGACCCCGCCTCCCCCTTCGGCGGCTTCAAGGAATCCGGCTTCGGCCGCGAAGGCGGCATGCAAGGCCTGCGCGGCTACGTGAAGCTCTAAGAGAACCCCGAGCGCCAGCTCGGCTAGCTTTTCTCCTCGATCTACAAAGCGAACGCAGAGCCCGCGGAAATCGCCGAGAAAGCACAGAGCAAGCTTCGGTCCTTACCCCCGCACCGCATCCCACCCCGCCGCAATGTGCTCTGCGCGGGCCGAATCCACCACCGCGCACACCCCCGGCCGATTCCCCGTCGGCAGCACCAGCCGGATCTTCCCGCCCACTACCTTCTTGTCGTCGGCCATCAGCTCAATCAGCCGCTCACTCGGGGGCAGATTCGCCAGCCGCGTCGGAAGCCCCGCGCGGGCGACGACTTCTTCCACCGCATCCGCGACGCCCGCCGTGCACAGCCCCGCCGCCGCCGCGCACCGTGAGGCGGCAATCAGCCCCACCGCGACCGCTTCACCGTGATGCAGCGGCGCCATCGCCCGCGTGCCGTCAGGCGAAAGCTCCGGCAACGGCTCGATCGCGTGCCCGAACGTATGCCCCAGATTCAAAAGCGCCCGGCCACCCTGCTCTGAGGGCAGTTCTTCCCGCTCGTCGGTCCCGACCACGGCCGCCTTCACAGCGACGTTCGCGGCGATGAGCTTTGCAAGCGCCAGCTGGTCCTGCGCGAGCACCGCAGGAATCGTGCCTCGCGTCCATGTGAACAGGTCCGCGGGCAACGCCGCGAGGGCCTCCTCGCCGGCAGCCCCACCACTCCCCGCACTCTCTCGCACGCCCTCGCTGATCATCCCGTGCTTGATGCACTCCGCCAGCCCCGACCGCAGGTGCCTCGCGGGCAGCGACCGCAGCGTCTCGACATCCGCAAGCACCAGGATCGGCTGGTGGAACGCGCCCACAAAGTTCTTCTTGACCGACGCCCTGGCACCATTCCCCGGCGCCGGCACAACCAGGTTCACGCCCGTCTTCCCGCCTACCGAGGCATCCACCATCGACAGCAGCGTCGTCGGGCACTGCACCACCGGCACGCCCCGCCGATAGCTCGCCGCCGCGAAACCGGCAAGATCCCCCACGATCCCGCCCCCCAGCGCGATCACCGGCTCCGAGCGTTCCAGCCGCATCCCCGCAATCTTGGCGAGCAAAGTCTCAAGGTCGGTGAGCGATTTGTGCGTCTCTTCCGCCGTCACCGCCGCGGTAAAGACTTCCATCCCCGCCGCGCGGAGCGATTCCACTGCTCGCTGGATGACCGTGGCCGGAAGCCCCACATCGTGGGCAATAAATGCCCGGCGGATCGGCTTCGAAAGCCGCGCAGCGCACAGTTCACCCAGCCGCGCGAGAAGTCCCGGCGCGGCGAGCACGTCGTAGGAAGCCGAGGCGGTCGTGACGCGGACCGTGTTCATCGCGGAGTGCCGGACCCTGCCGGCCAGTCGCAAGCGAAAAAATCCTGCCTCGAGGCAAGCGCCGCCGCGCCCGCTGAGGCGGGCCACCTGACTTACAGGCCCGCGCGGTTGCGGTCGACCTGGTCCGGGCGCTCCCACGGCAGCTTGGGCGCATCCCCCCACAGCACTTCGAGGTCGTAGTGCAGTCGCGTGCTGGGCTCAAAGACGTGGATGATCACGTCCACAAAGTCCACCACGCCCCACGTCGTCCGCGTGTCCACCGACGTGCGGAACGCCGTGAACCCGCGCTGGTCCCCCAGCTTCGCCGCATCGTCCATCGCCGAACGCATCTGGCGATCCGACGTGCCCGAGGCCACGATCACGTAATCCGAGAGCTGGGAAATGTTGCGGACGTCAAACAGCACCACGTCCGAGCACTTGTCGTCGTGCATCAGCCTCGCCAGGTCCACGGCAAAGTCCTGGGCCGACTGCGGGCTGGTCTGGCGCTTGGGTGGTCGATTTTCTTCCTGAACACCGGGGAGAGTCGTCTTGGGCATGTGTTGAGAAGGATAGCCTTCCGGATATGCCCGCGAACCCGCAAACGGACGACAAGACGCCAGGGGCCCAGATCCCAGGCATCGACGTGGTCATCGCGACCTATAACGCCCCCGCCCCCCGCCTGGAAGCCTCCGTCCGTTCCGCCCTCGCCTGCCCCGCCGTGCGCCGCGTCATCGTCGTCGACGACGGCTCCACCCCTCCCGCCCAGGCCAAACCCCTCTCAACCATCTCCCCCGGCGTCATCGTCATCCGCCAGGACAACGCCGGCCCCGCCGCCGCCCGCAACGCCGGCATCAACCTCGTCGGCGCCGACCTCGCACTCTTCCTCGACGACGACGACGAGCTCATCCCCGCCGGCGTCGCAGAGATGGCAACCCTCCTCACCAAGCTCAACGCCACCGCCGCCGTCGCCGCACGCATCCACCACTGGCCCGACGGCCGGGAGGAATCACGCCCCGTCCCCCAGGAATGGGCCGGCATCGCCCTCCCCCACCCATCCCACGTCCTTCGCCCCATCGGGCTCTTCGGCGCCTCGGGATGCATGGTCCATCGCCGGGCCCTGGACGCCGGCCTGCGCTTCGACCCCAACCTCCGCCTCGGTGAAGACCGGGACTTCCTCTGCAAGGCCGCGGCCATGGGCTCCCTGGTCGTCTCCAGCGCCACCGCCCTCCGCGTCGCCATGCACTCGGGCGCGACCAACCTCAGCTCACCAGCCCACTACAACCGCCGCATCCGCGACCACCTCGTGATGCTCGATCGCTACACCGACCCCATCGCCCTCGCCCACCTCTCCGAGGCGACGCGCTGGCTCCTCAACGCCGCCGCCAAGGCCGAGGTTGACAAGGAATCGTGGGAGAAGCTCGTCGCCGCCGCCAAGAGCAGGGGATGGAAAATCCCCCTCAAGGCCCGCATCCGCAACTCCCTCAAGTAATCACGCCCGCCGGCGCCGCGCTTCACCAGCGGTCCAGCGCGTCCATCCGCTCGACCCGCAGGGCTCGCCGCCGGGCCCACCCGGTGTGCCGCAGCCAGTGAAGTACCTTGAACGTCCGCGTCCCCGTCAGCATCGCCAGCCGGCGCACAGGATTGATCGTGGACGGCGCATCCCACTCCGGCCCGTACCGCAGGCGATTCAACGCCCGCATCGGCCACGACCTCTTCCACGCCGACAACTTCTGATACCCCTTGGACCCCTCGATCTGCGTGATCGACCACGCCGCGTGGTTTGGGTCCGTCGACATCGTGTCCACCAGCGGATAATGCCCGTATCGGGTGCGGGCCAGCCACATCCGCTCGCGCTCCAGCCCGTGCAATCGCAGGAACGCGCACGGCCACTTGCTGTTGCCCACCGCCTGCCACAGCGCCGTGTGCGCGGCCGCATCGTGCGCCGCTCGCCGCGCCAGCTCCGACGGATCCTGCGTCTTCATCTCCACAAACCCGCCCAGGCCGAACGTCTCGTTGTGCCGCAGCTCAAAGAACGACCGGCACAGCGGCCTCGGCGGTGAGGCGATGATGTCACGCACCGCTTCCCTTGCCATCGGCCGCAGGTCCGCGGCGGTGAACGCGTAATCCCGGATCCATTTCACCAGCGCCGGCACGGCGGCGAGCACGCCCCGCTGGAAGTACGCCGAGGCGTTCTCCCACATCGCCGTCTCCCCCGGATCGTCCAGTCGCTCCGCCTCGACCGACGCATCGGTCGCGGTGTACCCGCGCACGCTCCCGTCGGGGCTGTTGGAGAGCACCTCCAGCGGCTGCACATGCTCCAGCAGCGGCCCGCTGGTCGCCTCATCCGCCCCCGCATCGCACGCATACGCGATCTTCACCGCGTTCCCCGGCTGCTCATTGAGCACCCGGTGCATCCCAAGGTACACCCCCACCACCGGGCACCCGGGGAACACGTGCGCCAGGTTGTCCTGGATCGTCCCCCGCCACCCGATGTCCACGATCACCTTGGTCGTGCCATCATCCGCAAATCCTCGCGTCCCCAGGTACCGCCGCAGCACCGCCCGCTTCTGGTTCCTCGCCCGCTCGATCGTCGCCGTAAAGCGCAGATCCGCAAACAGCGCCTGCACACGCGGGTCCGTCCACGGATACTGGATCGCCTCCACCGGATCGATCCCGTGGATCCGCAGCAGCGGACGCACCGAGATCTCCGGCACGTCCAGGCTCGCCAACAGGTTCCCGATCGACTGCGTCGAATACAGATTCCAGATCCGCATCAACTCGTTCAGCGTCACTTCGCGAAGTGACGCACAGAACGTCGCCAGCCTGCTGACCTCCAGCAGTTCCGAGACCGGCAGCGGACTCCCCAGCAGGCTTGCGCCAGGCGCCGCGTCGGCAAGCGCGTCGTGCACCTGCCGGAAGAACACGCCCTCCCGCGTGAAGTAGTGCACCCGTCCCACGCCGCGCGAGATCGCCTCCTCCATCGCCCTTAGCACCAGCCCCACGTACAGCGGGGCACACCTCGCCCCGAAGTAAAACATCTCCTGCTGGTCGGCCGTCAGCCGCTCCGGAGCCCGCACGCTGTCGGCGATGTCTCGCCGCACCGCATGCACCAGCGTCGATGGATCCCCGCGCCTCGCCCACCGCGCCCGGTGCAGCGCCCGCCGCGATTCGTGATGGGCCGGCAGGTAGTGAACCGTGTGGATCCCCATCGCCGCCGCGGTGTGGACATCCACCTCCGGATGGTCCCCGATGTGCGTGTGCTGCCCCGGCGTCAGCCGCTCCCGGTCCTGGATATACCTGTACAGCCGCCCTGATCGCTTGTTGAGCCCCACGTCGCACGACACCACCACCCCGTCCAGCCGCACGCTCGGGGCCTTGGCCTTGAGCAGCGCCGCCAGGTCGCTGCCGGGCATGTAGAAGTCAGAGAGCGCGATCCGCCGCGACCCGTTGGCTCCCCCCAGCACCGTGTGAATCCGCTCGTCGGCGCTGGTGACCGCGTGCTCCTGCGTCAGCTCCACGATCCTCGCCCACGCCGCCAGTCGCGTCCCCTCTCCGCGTGCGCGGTCCGCGAGCACCGACGAGAGCCACCGCTCCATCACCGCGTCGATCGAATACTCGTCATCCATCCCCAGCGCCAGCGATTCACGCCCCAGCTCATGCTCCGCAAGCTGCCTCGCGTGCAGCAGAAGCGTGGCATCACGCACCTCCGGCCGCAGCTTGCCGCCGTGAACCAGCAGCAGCGCGCGGGCCGTGAACAGCTTGACCTCGTCGGGATGGCAGTTCCGCCGAAGGATGGTGTCCCAGACGTCGATGGTGAACAGGGCGTGGGCCATCATCTATCCATTAGCGGCCGCCGGCCGCGCCGTTCTTCATCGCCGCGTACCAGCGGTACACGGTCGAACTCTTCGACGCCTCGATGAACCGGAACGTCCGGCTGCTTCTGACACGGTGCAGCCGGATCCGCGGGTCTTCCGCGGGATCTTCGATCCTCCACCCCGGTCCCCAGCGCATCCGCGCCAGGATCGAGTACGGCGGCAGCCCCTTGAGCCCCTCCACCAGCCTCCACGTCCGCGACGCGAGGATCGACTCCAGCTCCCGCTGCGCCACCAGGATCTGCCGTGAATCCTGCGCCGCCAGCGCCGCGGCCTTGCGCCCTTCCTCGACGATCGAGTGCGGCTGCGCGGGGCTGGGAGCGCCCAGCACCGGCGCCCGCCGGTACAGCGGCCGAAGCCCGCTCGAGCCGGCGACAAACTCCCCTTCACGCCCCTCCAGGATCGCCTCCACCGCGTCGATGAACTGCGTGAAGCCAAACTCCAGCGACCGGCGCGACATGAACGCCAGCCCGTTGCGGGCCATGCGCTCTCGCCGATCGGCGTCGTTGATCAGCTCCATGATCGCCGCCGCGATGTCTTCCTGCCGCGCCCCGGCGAGCAGCACCGCCTGGTCGGGCTGGTCGTACAGGTTGTTCTCCCGGTGCAGGTCCACGACGGGCAGCCCCGCGGCCATCATCTCAAACGGGATCCGGGACGGGTTGGACGAGCTGATGCACAGCCCCACGCTCGAGCGGTTGTACAGCTCGTTGCACTTGCGCACATCCAGCAGCCCGTGCCACTCATGGTCGTACCACAGCTGCGGCCGCTCCTTGGAGCCGTACAGCAGGATCTTCACATCCGGCATGTGGTGCTTGACGATCCCCAGCGCCTCGATCCCGATCCGCGAGCACCGCCGGGGCTTCTCCGGCTGGCAGATCATGCACACCGCCCGCTCGCGCGTCACACCTTCCAGCGGCCGGTAGATCTCGTGGTCCGCGCAGAAATCAAAGTACGAGCCGAACGCCCCGAACTCCGCCCCCAGCTTGTGCGTCAGCCATCGCCCGATCGTGATCGGCGTCAGCCCCAGGCGGTAGGAATTCTCCGCCATCAGGTACCCGTCGCCCATCGGCATGAACAGGGCCTCAAAGTCCTGCACGAAGTACGCCTTGCGAGGCACCGGCGCCCAGGTCGCAAACGCCGCGGTATACCACGCCGTCGCGAAGATCAGGTCAAACCCCGCCGGCACCTGGAAGCCCAGGTGGACATTCGTATCGGTGTACCCGAACAGGTCCGCAAGCTGGAGCCGCACGCGGGCAAGCTCCGGATGATCCGACTCGGGCCCTTCGCTCGCCGCGTGCTCCACGAACAGGTGGCACTCGTGCCCGCGGTCGATCAGCGCCTTGGCGTTCTGCAGGATCGTCCGGTGCCCCCCCGATCCCTCGATCAGGGACGGCATGAGCCACGCGATCCGCGCCGGACGTCGGGTCCGCTCGGGCGGCCACGCGACGGTCTCCGAGCATGTCAGAATCGGTGAATGATCGGGCATCATGTTCTCGTCGTCACGCTCCGTGGCATGCGCCAGGCGTGGACTGGGATTGTACTCACCGCCCGGCCCGTTTTCGGCTCCCGCGCGGCACTTATCTCCGCCGCAGGTACCCGCCGGGGTTGAACGTCATCAGCAGCCGCTCGGGCCCCGGCTCCACCGTAAACTGGGGGCTTTCCGCGACAAACTCACGCACCGCTTCCCACGCCCCCGGCCCCGCGTCGGGGGCGTAATCGGTGTACACGGGATGCCCGTTGATGTTCGTGTCCTCCACGATCACCAGCCCCCCGCTCGTCACCATGCCCGACCACAGCCGCAGCTCCGCGAGCACGTGATCCCGGTTGTGCAGCGAATCCAGGATCACCAGCACCCGCTCCTCGTCCCGGGTCTTCTGCTTCACCGCCTCCATCACCCCCGGATCGATCGACGACCCGGACACGTACTCGATCCGCGGGTGCCGCGGCCGCCCCGGATCCTCTGCGATGTCGATCGTCACGACCCGCCCCGCGCCCATCACGTCCATGATGTGAGCCATGAACAGGGCGCTGCCCCCCGCCGCGGTCCCCGTCTCGATCACCACGTCCGGCCGCTCGGCGTGAAGGATCTCCTGGTAGATCCACAGGTCCAGCGGGCATTTGTAGACCTTGACGCCCATCCAGGTCGTCGTATCCCACAGACGGCGGTAGTAGAACAGCTCGTGAAACGCCTCCGTGCGGCGGCGTGCCTCATCCTCGCTGTAGACCGGCGGTACGCGTTGCATCCGTGGTGAATCCTCGGCAGGGTGGATCATTCAGCGAGCGCCGCGCCCGGCCCGGTGCGAGGAGGTGGTCCCGGCGGTGGGCGTGCGGCCCGACGCGAGACCATTCCGTGAGCCCCCGCCCGCCTTCTCCCGCTCGATCTCCAGCCGCTCAAGCTGCTCCACGCGCAGCGCGAGCATCTCCACATCCGCCGCGACCCGCTGCATCTCGGCCTTGAGCTGTTCGTTCATCTCGTGCTTCTCCTGCACCTGCCGGCGGACCTCTTCCGTGTCGGACTGCTGCTGCGCGATCCGCACCATCATCGCCCGCATGTTCGCCGCCATGATGTCGTGCCGGTGCTCAACGTCCCCGATCCTCGAGAGATGCAGCGCCCGCTGCGTTTCCAGCCCCTCCACCACCGCCTTCAGCCCCGCAAGCTCCGCCTCCAGCGCCGTCGCCCTCCCCCGCGTCTCCGCCAGCGAAGCCTCCGTGCGCTCCTGGACGCTCCGCAATTCCGCTCCGGCCGCCTCCAGCTCCGCCACCTGCGTCCGCAGACCCGCGCTCACCGATTCCGCCGCGTCCGCTCGCCGCGATTCGATCGTGATCCGAACCTCAAGCCCGCTCACCTTGTCCGCCTGCGCCTGCGCCGCCCGCAGCGACGCCTCAATCTCGCTCAGCCGCTCCCGCACCCCTACCAGCTCCACCCCCAGCCGCTCCCCCGTCGCCTTCAGCAGCAGCGATTCGGCCGACAGGCTCGCCGCCTGCGCATCACGCTGCGACACAAGCTCCTTCAGCAGCACGATCTCCCCGTCCCGGTCCGACACGATCCCCTTCAGCAGCCCGATCTCGTGGTCCCGGTCCTTGATGATCCCTTCCATCGTCTCCATCGCCGCCATCCGGCTCACCGCCAGCGCCGCGTTGTCCTTCACCTCGATCACGTACCGCTCGTTGAGCGCCCGGTACGTGTACAGCGGAATCTTGTCCGCCAGGTTCTGCTCCCCAAGCTCCACCAGCCGCCGATCCCCCTTGGGAAACACAACCCCCAGGCCCCACGAGTGCTCGAACGCGAACCCAGGGTACTTCTTCAGCAGGTCCTTCCAGAACGTCGCCGAGCCGTACCCCGTGCTCTCCGCCACATCGTGCAGCAGCACAATCCCGTCGGGCGCCAGCTTGGGCAGCCACGACTCAAAGTCATGCTCAACCGCGGCGTACTCGTGAAACCCGTCGACGTGCAGCAGATCGATCGACTCGTCCGCGACCTGGGGCAACGCTTCGTCAAAGGTCATCGGCAGAAGCATGAACTCCACCGACGGAAACCTCCTGCGCCCGATCCCTCGCACGCTCTCGAGCACCTCGTTGCCGTACGGGCCCGTGTGGTTATCCCCTCGCCACGTATCCACCCCGACCAGCCGCGTGGAAAGCCCGCCATCCTTCACCGCCTGCGCAAAGGCAAAGAACGACGTTCCCCAGTGCACGCCCAGCTCCGCGATCACCCGCGGCTTCATGAATCGAACCAGGTCGTACGCCCAGCCCCGATGCCCCGCCCAAGGCCACACCGGCATCAGCGGGCTGTCAGCATCAACTTCAAAGACCGGCTGGCGCATGATCCACCGGCCCGAACCACTCTCGCGCGTCGTCTCCGCGTTCACCGGCACCGTCGATTCCCCTGTGCCTTCATCCGCCCGCAGTTCAGCCCCCAGCAGCGTCTGGCCGGTCTCCACCGCGCGCTCCCCGCGCGCCTGCTTCCCCCCCGACTTGCCAGGCTTCCTCGAACTCATGACGCCCGCTCCTCCACCGTCCCCACATCGAACTCCCGCAGCGGGTTCGTGAAAATGCCGTGCACCGGAAGGTCCGGGCTGATCCCTGCGATCGCCACCACGTTGTGCGCCCAGCTCTGGATCACGTGCTGCAGCGGATCATCCCCCTCCCCGCACCCGAACGTCACCGTGTACGTCGCCGGCTGCAGCCGCGGCCACTCAAACTCCATCCGCACGACCGACCGCCCCGGCGCATCAAACGCCACCGGACGCCCCGCCGTGCTCAAGGAGTTGTCACCGCACACCGCCGTCCCCGTCCGGTCGATCAACGCCGCCCCGAAGATCAGGTTCTTCTTCGGCGCCTTGCACGAAACCACCATCCACGCGATGAACCGGTCCCCCGGCCTCGCCGACGCCAGCGGCTCACCCTTGCGGTCTGTCACCGCCACCCGCTCGATCACCACTTCCCCCGCCCCGCCCTGCGACGACGCATCGACCTCAATCCACGACTCGGGCCGAACCTGGCCCAGCAGCCGGCCACCCGCGCTCTGCATCTGGCCTTCACCAGGCGCGGCGTCACGCGGCGCGGCCGCCGCAGAGCTCGCCGGCGTGCCATCCCGCCGAAACTCCTCCGTATGCACCATCTTGGTGTAGAACTCGATCGCCTGCACCGGCGAACCATCGAAGACCTTCCGCCCGCGGTGCATCACGATGCACCGGTCGCACAGCGAGGCGATCGACCCCATGTCGTGCGTCACGATCAGCTTGGTGATCCCCGCCAGCTCGTCCCGCATGTACCGCATGCACCGCTGCTGAAAGAAGATGTCCCCCACCGCCAGCGCCTCGTCCACCACCAGCACGTCGGGCTTCATCATCACCGCCGCCGCGAACGCCACCCGCACATACATCCCGCTGGAGTACGTCTTCATCGGCTGGTCGAAAAAGTCCCCGATCTCGGCGAACGCCGCGATGCGCTCCACGATCGATTCCATCTGCCCGGGCGTGAACCCCTGGATCGCCCCCGACATCTGCACGTTCTCTCGGCCCGTGAATTCCGGGTTGAACCCCGCCCCCAGCTCAAGCAGCGCGTTGACCTTCCCCCGCACCGTCGCCTGCCCCGTCGTAGGCATCAACACACCGGCGATCACCTGCAGGATCGTGCTCTTGCCCGACCCGTTGCGCCCGATGATTCCCACGCTCTGCCCTGGCATCACGTCGAACGTCACGTCGCGCAGGGCCCAGAAGTCTTTGTAAAACTGCCTCCGCCACCGCAGCAGCGCCTGCTTCAGGCGGTCGGCCGGCTTCTCGTACACGTGGTAGCACTTGCCAACCCCGCTCACGCGGATCACCGGCCCGCCCCCACCACCCAGCTGGCTCTCCGCGGGCGCATCCACCCCAGCGCGAGCCTCATCGGCGGCGGTCGGTGTCTGGGAGGAAGGTGCGGCAAGCGTGCTCATGAAGGCCGAAATAGTACGCAACACCCCACCCAAGCCCCGTCAAAGCCCAGTCACAGCCCAGCCCGATCCACGCGCGCCCCACGCTCCGCCCACGTCTCTTACAGCACTCCCGCGCCCTGTGCCCCGTCCACCGGCCGCTGGGCGACGAACACCCCGCACAGATCCTGGTACACCCCCGCGCGGCTGTTCTCACCCGGTGCCCCGGCGAACGCCATCGCCGACACCTCCGGATGCCGCGCCCGCCACTCCGTCAGCGCCCGGCGAACTCCTCCCTGCCCCGTCGAATCAAACGCCGTCGCCCTGGGCGAAGAATCATGACACACCAGGAACCCGCCCTCCGCCAGCCGTGGATACCACAGCTCAAGCTCCTCGCACGTGTGCGCATACGCGTGGGATGAATCAATGAACACCAGCCGCGGGGATTCTCCCAGGTACCTCTCCGCCAATCCCGCCGCCGCCGGATCCGCCGAGTCTCCCTCGTGAATACAGACCTGCTCCTCCAGCCCCGCCCGCTCCACCCACCCTCGCGTGAACTCGCACGACGGCCCGTGCACATCAATGGTGAACAGCGAGCGCCCCATCCCCATCCGCCGCAGCATGAACCCCAGCATCAGCGTCGAATACCCCGCGTAGTGCCCCGCCTGCACGATCGCGCCGACCTGGTTGCCCATGATCAGCCCCTGCAGCAGCGACAGCAGCGGCACCTGGCATTCTCCGATCATGTCCCGCCGGTCCGTCTCGTCGAACCACGCCCGGATGATCTCCCACTCCTGGTCCGACAGGAACGAATAGATCGGCGGCACGTAGCGCGGCGCTCCCTCCCCCGCGTGCCACCAGTAGCGCCGGCCCGGGCGAGCGGAGAATTCCAGAGAACGAGACATTCCCTCAGCCATCCATGCATTCTCCGACGCGGCAACCGCGTCCCTTGCCGCCCGCCCGAAATTCCCTGTTCGCACCCCCGCGAATCGACCCCGCGCAGCCCAGCGGCCTCGCGCGCCGCGGCACGGCCGCCCCCGATGCCGATTATAGTCGAACCCTGCAAACCTACAGTCCGCCCCGACCGATGCACGCTCGGCTCCCCGACCCAGCCAACATGGCCCACGCTCCCGCCCCGCCATCCACCATGCAGCACGCCGTCACCTTCGACGCACGCCCCGAGCGTTTCCTCCCCCACCTCAGCCCGGTGAAGCTCCTCGCCGCGCTTTGGAACAACCGCCGCGTCGCCCTCGCCATCTCCAAGCGCGAGATCGAAGCCCGCTACCGCACCCACCGCCTCGGACTCCTCTGGGTCATCATGCACCCCCTGGTCATGCTCGGCGTCTACACCTTCGTCTTCGGCATCGTCTTCAAAACCACCCTCACCCGCGCCGATGAACCCCTGGGCGTCTACTCACTCGCCATCTTCACCGGCCTTCTCACCTTCGGCATCTTCCGGGAAATGGCCTCCCGCGCCCCCACCGTCATCGTCGCACACCGGCACTTCGTCACCAAGATGGTCTTCCCCCTCGAAGCCCTCGCCCTCAGCGAGCTCTTCACCGCCCTCTTCAATTTCGGCGTCGGCCTGCTCGTCTGGGCCGTCGGCTACATCGTCTTCGTTCGTGAGCTTCCCACCTGGCACGCCCTGCTCACCCCCGTGCTCCTCATCCCCGTGTGCCTCGCCGGCCTGGGCGTCTCCTGGCTCCTCTCCTCCCTGGGAACGTTCCTGCGCGATCTCTCCAGCATGATCGAGCTCCTGGTCATCGTGCTCTTCCACATGACCCCCATCTTCTATCGCATCGACCGCGTCCCCGAGCCGTGGCGCAAGATCCTCATGTACAACCCCCTCGCCCACGTCGTGCAGGGCATCCGCTCGGTCCTCCTCGAACACACCCAGCCCGACTGGCCCTGGTTCGGCGGCGCACTGGCCGTCTCCATGGTCATCGCCCTCTTCGGCTACGCCTTCTTTATGAAGAGCCGCCGCGCCTTCGCCGACGTGCTCTAACGCCCCCTCGGTCCGCCGCCTCCAAGCCCTTGCAGCGTCCGCGACCGGCCATGAAGGATCCTTCATATCAGCCCACAAAACACGGGCAATATGAATTTTCTCTCATCTTGAAACTTGAGGCCCGCCCGTCCACGAACCGCTTCCGACCGAAGTAGAATCTCTCCATGCACCTCTCGGTCCGTCGGGCGGTCGGACGCGACCACCAGCTCCTCGGCGGGCATTTCTCTCAACCCGTGACG
Organism: Phycisphaerales bacterium; assembly: GCA_044226385.1. Taxonomy (GTDB): domain Bacteria; phylum Planctomycetota; class Phycisphaerae; order Phycisphaerales; family UBA1924; genus JAEUJB01. Next base: position 5,176 of record JBGAHA010000002.1, on the reverse strand, counting down.
CCAAGGCCCTGGAACGCTCCAGCCCGCGCCCATCCCGTGGCGTCCAGCCCTCAGGGCGACCTGTCCCACCACAGCGGTCCAGCCCCCGCGGACCACGCCCCACTGTCCCGCGGAAGCGCAGGAGTGCCATGACTTTCAATTCATCTCCCAAAGACCATTCGTCCGTCGTGCTGAACGTCGTGGATCGCGGCGAATCGCGCCAGGCCTACACGCGCATCCTCACCGAAGCCGGCGTCGTCGTCCACGAAGCCTCCTCCGGCGCCCAGGCCCTGGGACTGCTCGAATCTCTCTCCCCCGATGTCGTCCTGCTCGACGCCCAGCTCCCCGACATCAGCGGATATGAAGTCTGCCGCCGCATCAAGTCCTCCCCCGCGCACGGCCCCATCCCCGTCGTCCAGGTCGCCAGCTCCCTGACTCCCCAGTCCGAGCTCGCCGCCAGCGAGGGCGGCGCCGACGCCTACCTCGTCGCCCCCGCCGACCCCCTGATCCTCATCGCCACCATCAAGTCCATGATCCGCATCCGCCGCGCCGAGCGCCGCCTCCGCGACAGCGAAGAGTTCCTCCGCCGCATGCTCGAGAACAGCCCCGACTGCATCAAGCTCTTCGACCTTGAGGGCAGACTCAACTGGATCAACCAGCCCGGCATCCGCAGCCTCGAGCTCCCCGACCTCGACTCCGTCCGCGGCCAGCCCTGGAACAACTTCTGGCACGACCAGGACCGCGGCGCCGCCGAAAAAGCCCTCGCCGAGGCCCGCGCCGGCAGGCCCTCCGCCATGGACCGCTACCGTCCCACCTCCAGCGGCACCCCCAAGTGGTGGAACGTCCTGGTCACCCCCATCCTCGATTCCCAGGGACGCCCCGAGCGCATCCTCGCCCTCTCCCGCGACATCACCGATCGCCGCGCGATGGAGCAGGCCCTCCGCGACAGCGAGGCTCGCCTCGAATCCGAGGTCGCCACCCTCACCCGCCTCCACCGCATCAGCACGCAGGCCCTCACCGACGGAGACCTCGGCAGCGCGCTCTCCGAAATCCTCACCGCCGCCATCGACCAGACCCGCGCCGACTGCGGAGTCCTCTACACCTACAACGCGAGCAACCAGCACCTCGAATCCGCCGTCCAGCGCGGAATGTCCGCCGAATTCCTCGACCTCTTCTCCACCGTCCCCCCAGGCGCCGCCTGCCCCTGCGCCCGCGCCATCGCCAACCGCTCCCGCGTCATCATCGAAGACGCCCACGTCGCCCCCATCTTCGAAAACCACCGCGGCATGCTCGGCGCCCTGGGCTTCCGCGGCGCCCAGTCCACCCCCCTCTTCAGCCGCGCCGGCGAACCGCTGGGAGTCCTCGCCACACACTTCAAGCAGCCCTACCGCCACTCCGACGCCGACTTCCGCTCCCTCGACATGCTCGGACGCCACGCCGCCGACATCCTCGACCACCTCCGCTTCCGCTCCGCCATGGAGCAGAGCAACCGCCGCAAGGACGAGTTCCTCGCCATGCTCGCCCACGAGCTCCGCAACCCCCTCGCCCCCATCTGCAGCTCCCTGGCCGTCATGCACCTCACGCCCCAGGATTCAGAGAGCACCTCCCGCCACCGCACCATCATCGATCGCCAGGTCAAGCAGCTCGTCCGCCTCGTCGACGACCTGCTCGACGTCTCCCGCATCTCCACCGGCAAGATGTCCCTGCGCCCCTCCGTGCACCCCATCTCGGCGATCATCGACGCCGCCATCGAGACCTGCCGCCCCCGCATCGACGCCGACGGCCACCAGCTGGTCGTCTCCATGCCCAACCACCCCGTCTTCGTCAACGCCGACGACACCCGCCTCACCCAGGTCGTCTTCAACCTCATCAACAACGCCGCGATGTACAGCCCCGCCGGCAAGCAGATCACCGTCGATGTCACCACCGCCGACGGATGGTGCACCATCAACGTCAAGGACCAGGGCATCGGCATCAGCGAGAGCAACCTCCCCCGCATCTTCGACCTTTTCGCCCAGGGCGAAACCATGCTCGAAAAGAGCCGCGGTGGCTTGGGCATCGGCCTCTGCCTGGTCAAGAAGATCGTCGAGCTCCACGGCGGACAGGTCTCCGCCCACAGCCCCGGCCCCGGCTTGGGAAGCACCTTCCAGGTCCGCATCCCCGCCGTCCCCCAGGAAACGGCGCCCACCCCCGCAACCTCCGCCCGTCCCACCACCCCTTCCCCAAGCCTCAAGCCCTCCGACGCCCCGCCCTCCCCGCTCTCCCGCCGCGTCCTCGTCGTCGACGACAACGTCGATGCCGCCGAGACCCTCAAGGGCCTCCTCCTCATCCTCGGCAACACCGTCCGCACCGCCAACGACGGCATGGAGGCCCTCGCCCAGGCCGCCTCCTTCATGCCCGACGTCATCATCCTCGACATCGGCATGCCCATCCTCAACGGCTACGAGGCCGCCCGCCGAATCCGGGAGATCCCCGGGCTCCAGAATGTCCGTATCATCGCCCTGACCGGCTGGGGTCAGGAGGAAGACCGCCGCCGCAGCGCCGACGCCGGTTTCGACCACCACCTCGTCAAGCCCATCGACCTCGACGAGCTCGAAAAGCTCGTCCTCGCCCCCCCCTCCCGCGCGCCGCCCCAGGAGTTCCCAGTGTTTGAGCGGCTCCCTACTCGCCTCTGGGCGACCGTCATCGCCGCACTCTGCGTAGGCGCCGTCGTCATCGGCGCCTGCATCTACACCAGCAACCTCTCCCAGCGACTCCTCGACGCCACCCTCGAGCAGCGACAGTCACTCGAAGCCCTCAACGAGTTCTTCCACGCCATCAAGGACGCCGAGACCGGCCAGCGCGGATACCTCATCACCGGCGATGCCAACTACCGCCAGCCCTACGACTCCGCCATGATCGAGCTCGACGCCAAGCTCGCCAAGGTCGTCCGGTCATACCCGCCCGAGCCCCGCCTCGATCGCCTCGTCGCCGCCGCCAACCGCCGCACCCAGCTCCTCCGCGCCACCGTCGACAAATTCGCCGCCGGCGACACCCAAGGCGCCGTCTCCATGATCGCCCAGGGCCAGGGCAAGCTCGCCATGGACGAGGTCCGCCGCATCGTCGGGGAAATGACCGAGGAATCCCGCGCCATCATCATCGACCGCCGCACCCGCGCCATCCTCGCCCGCCAAACTTCCGTCATCCTCACCGTCGGCGGCATCGTCGCCCTCATCGCCTTCGTCGTTCTCCTCAACGGCACCATCGCCGCCCAGCTCGCCCGCCGCGAAGCCGTCGAAGAAAACCTCCGCGACAGCCAGGCAAGGCTCCACACCACCCTCAGCAGCATGGGCGAGGGCCTCATCACCACCGACGCCGCCGGCAACGTCAATTTCATGAACCCCGTCGCCGAGGTTCTCACCGGCATCCGCGTGGAAGAAGCCGCAAGCAAGACCCTCGACCAGGTCTTCATCGCACGCAACAACACCACCCGCCACACCACGCCCCTCCGCCTTCCCGACAGCTTCGAGCCCTCCAGCCTCTCCAGCACCATCCCCGAGGTTGTCCTCGCCGGCCCCGAAGGCCGCGAGCGCCCCGTCGAGTACACCATCTCCAACATCTACTCACCCCGCCGGGAGTACTTCGGCCGCGTCCTCATCTTCCGCGACGCTCTCCACCGCATGAGCGCCGAACGCGAGCGTGAATCCATCCTCGCCGCCGAGCGCGCCGCCCGCGCCGAGGCCGAACGCATCGCCCGCACCAAGGACGAATTCGTCGCCACCCTCTCCCACGAGCTCCGCACCCCCCTCAACAGCATCCTGGGCTGGACCCAGATCCTCCGCCGCTCCACCGCCGACGCCGACACCGTCTCCCAGGGCCTGGAGATCATCGAACGCAACACCCGCCTCCAGACCCGCCTCATCTCCGACCTGCTCGACGCCAGCCGCATGCTCTCGGGCAAGGTCCGACTCGACGTCCAGAGCACCGACCTCCCCCTGGTCGTCAAGCAGGCCGTCATGACCGTCCGCCCCACCGCCGAAACCCGCGGCGTCGAGCTCACCGAAGTCATCGACCCGCTCGCCGGTCCCATCTCCGGGGACCCCGCCCGCCTCCAGCAGATCATCTGGAACCTGCTCACCAACGCCATCAAGTTCACCCCGCGCGGCGGCAAGGTCCGCATCGAGCTCTGCCGAGTCAATTCCCACGTCGAGATCGTCGTCGCCGACACCGGCGAAGGCATCGACGCCGACTTCCTTCCCTGGATCTTCGACCGCTTCCGCCAGGCCGATTCCTCCACCACCCGCACCCACGGAGGCCTGGGCCTGGGGCTCTCCATCGTCAAGCAGCTCGTCGAGCTCCACGGCGGAACCGTCCGCGCCTCAAGCCCCGGCAAGGGCAAGGGCGCCCGCTTCGTCGTCGCCCTCCCCATCGCCTCCGTCCGCGAACACGCCGGCGCCGACCCCCGGGTTCATCCCGAATCCGTCCACCACGCCTTCACACCCGTCGCCGAATCCCCACTCCTCCGAAACATCCGCGTCCTGGTCGTCGACGACGAGCACGACGCCCGCATGCTCGTCAAACGCGTCCTCGAAGAACGCGGCGCCGCCGTCCTCACCGTCGATTCCGCACAGGCCGCCCTCGCATCCCTCAACGATTTCGGCCCCGACATCATCGTCAGCGACCTGGGCATGCCCGTGCAGGACGGCTTCCAGTTCATCCAGACACTCCGCAAGCGCCCCCACGAACAGTTCGGCGGCGTACCCGCCATCGCCCTCACCGCCTTCGCACGCTCCGAGGACCGCACCCGCGCCCTGCTCGCCGGCTTTCAGTCACACGTCGCCAAGCCCGTCGACGTTGCCGAGCTCATCGCCACCGTCGCCGCACTCGCCCACGTCTCCACCGATCGCGGCGCACCCCTCAAGAACCGAACCATCGACGCTTGAGCCGTCGACACGCTCCCTATTCTCTACCGCTCCGCCATTGATCTCGCCGCCATGCCGCACATCCCCGCACCCAACACCCTGGTGTACGTTGCCCTCGACGACGCGCTCGTCTCCGCCGTCGCCTCCCTCCTCCCATCCTGGCACATCCTCCCCTTCCCCAAGGATCTCCTGATCCCCGCGGCCCCCCCTCGCCCCGCCTATCCCGCCGCCGTGGTACTCCCCGTCGAAGTACTCCAGCGCCCCCAGACCGCCGCGATCCTCACGCCCCCGCCCCC